>NZ_JAVDYG010000001.1:0-1480265 GCF_031458325.1 Nocardioides marmoribigeumensis | reverse complement strand
CCTGCAGCTCGACCCCGAGCGCGTGCTGGGCGAGATGCGTGACCTCGGCCTCGCCGCCACCGAGTTCGGCCCGGCCGGCTTCCTCGGTGACGAGCCGTCGGCGACCGCGGCGAGGCTCGAGCGGTTCGACCTGCAGGCCGTCGGCGGCTTCCTGCCCGTCGTCCTGCACGACCCGGAGCACGACCCGATCCCCGAGGTCGACGCCTTCATCGACACCTGCCTGGCCACCGGGGCGGGCGTGGTGGTCCTGGCCGCGGCCACCGGCGCCGACGGCTACGACGAGCGGCCGGCCCTCGACGACGAGGGCTGGGCCACGCTGCTCGGCAACCTCGACCGGATCGGCGAGCACGCCGCGAGCCGGGGGGTCATCGCCTGCCTGCACCCGCACGTCGGCACGATGGTCGAGACCGGCCAGGAGACCGAACGCGTCCTCGGCTCCTCCGCCATCGGCCTCTGCGTCGACACCGGCCACCTCCTCGTCGGGGGCGGCGACCCGGTCGCGATCACCGCTGCCCACCCGGAGCGGGTGGTGCACGTCCACCTCAAGGACGTCGACCGGGCGAAGGCCGAGCAGGTCATCGCCGGCGAGCTCACCTTCGGTGAGGCCGTCGACGCCGGCATGTTCCGGCCCCTGGGTCACGGCGACGTGGACGTCGCGGCGATGGTCCGCACGCTGGAGGCCCACGGCTACCAGGGCTGGTACGTCCTCGAGCAGGACGTGAAGCTCCACGGCGCCCCCGAGGGCGAGGGCCCCGGCTCCGACGTCCGCCGCAGCATCGACTACCTGCTCGGCGTGGCACCCGTCGCGGACTCGGTGCCTGCCCTGTGATGGTGACCACACGCCGCCGACCGGTGGCTCCCGATTCCCGGCACTCTTGCCGGCAGCCCGCGCCCAGCGCGGTCGACCAAGGAGGAAACGCATGAACATCCGACGGGCACTCGCCTTCGGACTGGCTGCCGGAGCGCTCGTGCTCACCGGCTGCACCACGGCGAACGACGACAACGCGGACAGCAACAAGACCAAGGACACCAGCTCCAACACGGGCTCGTCCAAGGACATCCGCATCGACGTGATCACCCACGGCGCGCCCGGCGACTCCTTCTGGGACGTCGTCAAGGCCGGAGCGGTGCAGGCGGGCAAGGACGAGGGCGTCGACCTGAAATACCAGAGCGACCCCGACGTCGGGAAGCAGGCCACCCTGATCGACAACGCGGTCGCCGCCGGCACCGACGGTCTGGTGGTCTCCATGGCCAACCCCGACGGCCTCAAGGCGAGCATCGAGTCGGCGATCAAGTCCGGCATCCCGGTCATCACGATCAACTCCGGCATCGACCAGTGGAAGGACTTCGGCGCGATCACCCACGTCGGCCAGAGCGAGACCCTGGCCGGTGAGGCGGCGGGCGAGAAGCTCAGCTCGGCCGGGCTCAAGAACGTGCTCTGCGTGATCCAGGAGGCGGGCAACACCGGCCTCGAGCAGCGCTGCGCCGGTGCCAAGTCGAAGTTCTCCGGCACGATGACCAACCTGCAGACCGACAACACCGACCTCGCCGGGTCGGAGGCCACCATCGAGTCCAAGCTGCAGGCCGACGGCTCGATCGACGGCATCCTGGCCCTCGGCGGCGACATGTCCGGCCAGGCGGTCAAGGCCGTCGACGCGGTCGGCAAGAAGATCACCATCGGCACCTTCGACGTCAACGCCGACGTGGTGTCCAACGTCAAGTCCGGCAAGATCCTCTTCGCCGTCGACCAGCAGCCCTACGTCCAGGGCTACCTGGGTGTCACCGGGATCTACCTCAAGGCGCTCAACGGCAACGACATCGGCGGTGGGCAGCCGGTCTACTCCGGTCCTGCGTTCATCACCAAGGACAACGCGGACGACGTCTTGAAGTTCGCCCAGAACGGCACTCGCTGACCCCGACCGGGGCCCGCTCCGTCTCGGAGCGGGCCCCGGCCCGGCACCTTGAGGAGGAGCCACCCATGAGCACCACGACCACCCCGGCCTCACCGGGCACGGGACCCGACGCCCCGGCCGCGCCCTCGGACGAGCGGGTCGGCAGCCACGCCCGTCTGGCCGCGGTCCTGCGGCGCCCGGCCGTCGGCGCCGCCGTCGCGGCCGTCATCATCTTCTGCTACTTCGCGTTCTCGACCAGCGCGTTCGCCGTGCCGGCCGGCGCGAGCACGTGGATCTTCACGTCCTCGTCGTTCGCGATCATGGCCGTGGCCGTCGCCCTGCTGATGATCGGCGGCGAGTTCGACCTCTCCGCCGGCGCGATGACCGGCTTCACCGGCCTGGTCACCGGCATCATGATGACCCACTGGGGCCTCAACGTCTGGCTGTCGATCCTGACCGCCCTCGTCCTTGCCCTCGCTCTCGGGTTCGTCAACGGCGTCCTGGTGATGAAGACCGGCCTGCCGAGCTTCATCGTCACCCTCGGCACCTTCTTCGTCCTCCGCGGTGTCGACCTGGCGGTCACCAAGCTGATCATCAACCAGGTCTCGGTGGTCAACTTCCAGGCCGCCGACGGCTACGACGCGGGCGCCCAGATCTTCGGCGCCAAGCTGCAGATCGACCTCGGCTGGCTGCCCTGGGTGCCCAACGACCAGTCGCCCTACCTCACGCTCTACTCCGCGACGTTCTGGGCGATCGTCGTGGTCATCGTCGCCACCTGGGTCCTGCAGCGCACGCGCCCCGGCAACTGGATCTTCGCCGTCGGCGGAGCCCAGGTCAGCTCGCGCCAGGTCGGCGTACCGGTCTTCAAGACCAAGATCGGGCTCTTCATGACCACGGCGTTCGCCGGCTGGCTGGTCGGGATGCTCAGCCTGTTCAAGACCACGACCGCCCAGTCGACCACCGGTGTCGGCCAGGAGTTCGTCTACATCATCTGCGCCGTCGTCGGCGGGTGCCTCCTCACCGGCGGCTACGGCTCCGCGATCGGCGCCGCCCTGGGCGCGCTGATCTACGGCATGGTCGGCCAGGGCATCGTCTACAGCGGCTGGGACAGCGACTGGCTCTACGCCTTCCTCGGCGTGATGCTGCTCGGCGCCGTCCTCGTCAACAACTGGGTCAAGGCACGAGCGGAGTCGATCCGATGAGCACCACCAACGAGAACGCCGACGCCGTCGAGGCCGCGGGCCGCGTGATCGAGTCACCCGCCAAGGGCTCGACCCTCATCGAGGTCCGCGACATCGGCAAGCGCTACGGCTCGGTCATCGCGCTGCGCGAGGTGAGCACGACCGTCAACGCGGGGGAGGTGACGTGCGTCCTGGGCGACAACGGCGCGGGCAAGTCGACCTTCATCAAGATCCTCGCGGGCGCCCACGCGCACAGCGACGGTCACCTGGTCGTCGACGGGGAGGACCGCAAGTTCGCCTCGCCGCGCGACGCCCTCGCCCTGGGCATCGCGACCGTCTACCAGGACCTCGCGGTCGTCCCGCTCATGCCGGTGTGGCGCAACTTCTTCCTCGGCTCCGAGATCACCAAGGGGTTCGGTCCCCTCAAGCGGCTCGACGTCGAGGAGATGAAGCGCATCACCAAGGCCGAGCTGGCCGCGATGGGCATCGACCTGCGCGACGTGGACCAGCCGATCGGCACGCTCTCCGGCGGTGAGCGCCAGTGCGTCGCCATCGCCCGCGCGGTGTACTTCGGCGCGCGCGTGCTCATCCTCGACGAGCCCACCGCCGCGCTCGGCGTGCGCCAGTCCGGGGTCGTGCTGAAGTACATCGCCAAGGCGCGCGACCGCGGCCTCGGCGTCATCTTCATCACCCACAACCCGCACCACGCCTATCCCGTGGGCGACCGGTTCATGCTGCTGCGCCGCGGTCGCAGCATCGGCAACTTCCCCAAGGCCGAGCTGCCGCTCGACGAGCTGGTCCAGATGATGGCCGGCGGTGCCGAGCTCGAGGCGCTCGGTCACGAGCTGGCGCGCGAGATGCCCGACTCCGACGTCGCGCGCTCGCTGCAGGACGAGGTCGCGGGCACGCTGCACACCGACCACCCCGACGCGCGGGGGGCGGGCGGCAGTGCCTGAGACTCATCGGCCCGTGCGCATCGGGGTCGTCGGCACCGGCGCGATGGGCACCTTCCACGTGCAGACGCTGGCGCGGTGGGTGCCCGGCGCGGAGGTCACCGCCGTCTTCGACGCCGACCTCGAGCGCGCCCGGCAGGTCGCCGGCGAGGTCCGCGCCCTCACCCTCGGGTCGGCCGAGGAGCTGGTCGAGCACCGGCACGTCGACGCGGTCGTCGTCGCCGCCCCCGACCCGCTCCACGAGGAGCTCGCCCTGGCGTGCCTCGCCGCCGGACGCCCCGCCCTGCTGGAGAAGCCGCTCGCCACGACGATGGACGGCGCGAGACGGGTCGTCGACGCCGAGGTCGCCTCGGGGCGCCGGCTCCTCCAGCTGGGGTTCATGCGCCGCTACGACGCCGCCTTCCTGCAGCTGCGCGAGGCCGTCCTGTCCGGTGCCGTGGGCGAGGTCCGCGCGGCCCACTGCGTCCACCGCAACGCCGCCGCGCACCCGTCGGCGACCTCCGCGGGCGTGCTGGTCAACTCGATGATCCACGAGTTCGACAGCGTGCCCTGGCTGCTCGACGACCCCGTCCACGCCGTGACCGTGCACGCGCCGCGCGTCCCCGACGGCGCGTTGCAGGACGTCCAGGTCGCCGTGCTCGAGACCCAGGCGGGTCGAGTGGTGACCGTCGAGGTCTCGGTCAACGCCCGCTACGGCTACGACGTCCGCACCGAGGTCGTCGGCACCGAGGGCACCGTCTCGCTCACCCCGCCGTACGGCGTCGCGTTCCGCCGCGACCGGATGGACGGCGTCGCGGTCGGCGACGACTTCGTGGCGCGCTTCGCCGACGCCTACCGCGTCGAGCTCCACTCCTGGGTGGAGTCGGTCCGCGGCGGGGCGCCCACCGGGCCCTCGGCCTGGGACGGCTACCTGGCCAACCAGGTCGCCTTCGCGGCCGTCGACTCCCTCGGCGGGGCCGGCCGGGTGGAGGTCGGCCGCGGGGAGCGCCCGGAGATCTACGCCGGCTCCTGAGGCCGGCTCACGAGGAGGACCCATGTCCGAGGACGACCGCGAGATCGGTGTCGGCGTCATCGGTGCCGGCTGGCTGGGCGACGTGCACGTCCGCGCCTGGGCGCGCCTGCGCCACCACTACCCGGACCTTCCGGTCACCGCGCGCTTCGTCGCGGTCGCCGACAGCGTCCCGACCGCGCTGGCCGGTGCGCAGCGCAAGCACGGCTTCGCGACGGCGTACGCCGACTGGCGCGACCTGCTCGCCGACCCTCGGGTCGACGTGGTGTCGGTAACCGCGCCCAACGCGCTGCACCGCGAGATCGGCGTGGCGGTGGCCGAGGCCGGCAAGCACCTGTGGATCGAGAAGCCGGTCGGCCTCTCGCCGGCCGACGCGGAGGCCGTGGCGGACGCCGTCGGCGCGGCGGGGGTGCAGGGCACGGTGGGCTTCAACTACCGCGCCGTCCCCGCGGTGGCCCGTCTCCGCGACCTGGTCGCCGGAGGGGCGATCGGCACGCCGACCCACGCGCGCGTGGTGCTGCTCAGCGACTACGCCGCCCACCCCCTCGCCCTGCTGACCTGGCGCTACACGCTGGCCTCCGGCGGTCACGGGGTCCTCGGCGACCTCGCGTCGCACGCGGTGGACCTGACCCGCTTCGTGCTGGGCGACCTCGAGCGCCTGGTGGCCGAGACCGCCGTGTTCGTCTCCGAGCGGCCGCGCGTGCCCGAGGGTGCCGCGACCTACGGCCACGCGCTGGGTGGCGACGGCGACCCGACCGGCACCGTGGAGAACGAGGACTTCGTCAGCGCCCTGGCCCGCACCCGGTCGGGGGTCCTGGTGAGCCTGGAGTGCAGCCGGGTCGCGGTGGGCGAGCAGAACCACTACGCGGTCGAGGTCCACGGCACGCACGGGCTGGTGTCGTGGGACTTCCGCACCCAGGGGGAGCTCCTGCTCTCCGCGGGCGACCGCTTCGTGGACCAGCCGACGCAGCGCGTGCTCGTCGGCACGGAGTCCGGCGACCTCGGTCGCTTCCAGCCGGGCGCGGGCAACGCGATGAGCTACGACGACACCAAGGTGATCGAGCTCGCGGGGTTCGTCCGCTCGGTGCTCTCGGGCAAGGCCGAGGGACCGCAGCTCGTCGACGCGGTCGCCTCCGCCCAGGCGCTGGACGCCATGGTGCGCTCGGCCGCCGGGGCCGGCTGGGTCGACGTACCCCGGCTCAGGGCGTGAGCAGGTCGATCTCGAAGCTGTAGCGGGAGGCTGCGTAGACATGGGTGCCGTACTCCACCGCCGCACCGTGGTCGTCGTACGCCGTGCGCTGCATCGTGAGCAGGGCGGCGCCCCTCGGCTCGCCGAGCTGGCGGGACTCTGCCGCCGTGGCCGTGCGCGCGCCGATGGTCTGGGTGGCGCTGTGCAGGACGACCCCGCGCGTGCGCAGCACCTGGTAGAGGCCCTGGTCGGCGAGCACGTCGGGGTCGAGGTCGGCGAAGCGCTCGGGCAGGTAGTTGGTCATCCGCGCGATCGGTCGCTCGTTGGCCGACCGGAGCCGGTCGAGCCGTGCCACGAGGGAGCCGACCGTGACGCCCAGCCGGGCGGCGACGTCCTCGTCGGCCTCGGCCGTCCCGAACGACAGCAGCTCGGTGGTCGGCTTCTGGCCGGAGGCGCTGAGGTCCTCGTAGAGCGAGGTGAGCTCGAGCTGGCGACGCACCTTGGGCTGCACGACCCGCGTGCCGATCCCGCGCCGCCGGACGATGAGGCCCTTGTCGACCAGGTGCTGCATCGCCCGACGCATCGTCGGGCGCGACAGCCCGAGCTCGTCGGCGAGCTGGATCTCGTTGTGGAACAGGGTGCCCGGCGGGATCGTCCCGTCGATGATCGCGTGCTCCAGGTGCTGGGCGACCTGGAAGTAGAGCGGCACCGGGCTGCTCCGGTCGAGCGTGAACGGGGGCACGGGGACGGTGCCGGAGGACGCGGGCATGGCCCTCATCATGTCAGGACTTTCTGTCATGTGGACCGGGATCGGCCGCCGGTGATGGTCGAGACAGGCAGGCCCCGCAGGGTTGATTAGTTAGTTTGTTAGGACATAGTATCGAACCCGAACGACACCGACGTGAAGGGAGCCCGCCGTGGCCCTCGTGCAGCACTGGATCGCAGGCAAGCCGACCACCGGTCGCTCCGACCGCACCGCCCCGGTCTTCGACCCGGCCACCGGGCAGCAGACCAAGGAGGTGCTGCTGGCCGACGCCGTCGACGTGGACGCGGCGGTCGCGGCCGCCAAGGACGCCTTCCCGGCGTGGTCGCAGACCTCCATCAGCAAGCGCACCAAGGTTCTCTTCGCCTTCCGCGAGCTGCTCAACCAGCACGCCGCCGAGGTCGCCGAGCTGATCACCGACGAGCACGGCAAGGTGCTCTCCGACGCGCTCGGTGAGGTGCAGCGCGGCCTCGAGGTCGTCGAGTTCGCCTGCGGCATCCCGAGCCTGCTCAAGGGCGACTACTCCGACAACGTCTCCAGCGACGTGGACACCTTCTCGTTCCGCGAGCCGCTGGGCGTCGTCGCCGGCATCACGCCGTTCAACTTCCCGGCCATGGTGCCGATGTGGATGTTCCCCGTCGCCATCGCGTGCGGCAACACCTTCGTGCTCAAGCCGAGCGAGCGCGACCCCTCCGCCAGCATCCGCATCGCCGAGCTGTGGCAGGAGGCCGGGCTCCCCGACGGCGTCTTCAACGTGGTGCACGGCGACAAGCTCGCCGTCGACACGCTGCTCGACCACGAGGACGTCGCCGCGATCTCGTTCGTCGGCTCGACCCCGATCGCGAAGTACATCCACGAGCGCGCCAGCGCCAACGGCAAGCGCGTGCAGGCCCTCGGCGGCGCCAAGAACCACGCGATCATCCTCCCGGACGCCGACATCGACTTCGCCGCGGACCACCTCGCCGCCGCGGCCTTCGGCTCGGCCGGCGAGCGCTGCATGGCGCTCTCCGCCGCGGTCGCGGTCGGCTCCGCCGCCGACGCGATCGTCGCCGCCGTCTCCGACCGGGCCCGCGCGGTCAAGGTCGGCGCCGGGCGCGCCGACGGCAGCGAGATGGGGCCGGTCGTGACCAAGCAGGCGCAGGAGCGGATCCTCGGCCTGATCGGCACCGGCGAGCAGCAGGGCGCCACCATCGCGGTCGACGGCCGCGACTGCTCGGTCGAGGGCTACGAGGACGGCTTCTTCGTCGGCCCCACGGTCATCGACCAGGTCAGCACCGAGATGGACGTCTACAACGAGGAGATCTTCGGCCCCGTGCTGTCGGTCGTCCGCGCCGACACCGTCGACGAGGCGATCGCCCTGATCAACGCCAACCCCTACGGCAACGGCACGGCGATCTTCACCAACAGCGGCGAGGCCGCTCGTCGCTTCCAGCGCGGGGTGCACGTCGGCATGATCGGCATCAACGTGCCCGTCCCGGTGCCGATGGCGTTCTACTCCTTCGGCGGGTGGAAGGCCTCGCTGTTCGGCGACAAGCACGTGCACGGTCCCGAGGGCGTCAGCTTCTACACCCGCGCCAAGGTGGTCACCGCCCGCTGGCCCCACGTGGACCACGCCAGCGACGCCAGCTTCCACTTCCCGACGGCGAAGTGACGCGTCTGCCATGAACGACCAGCAGCCGGCGGGCCTCGAGCTCCTCACCGTCGGACGGGTGGGGGTCGACCTCTACCCCCTCCAGACGGGGCCGCTCAAGGACGTCTCGACGTTCCAGAAGTTCCTCGGCGGCACCGCCACCAACGTCGCGGTCGCCGCCTCCCGGCTGGGCCGGCGTACGGCGGTGCTCACCAAGGTGGGCCCCGACGGCTTCGGTGACTACGTGCGCGAGGCCCTGCGGGGCTTCGGCGTCGACCCGGCGTACGTCGGCACGAGCGACTCGCTCAAGACCCCCGTCGTCTTCTGCGAGCTCGACCCGCCGGAGGACCCCCCGCTGCTGTTCTACCGCGACCCCGTCGCGCCCGACCTGACCCTGGTCGACGCCGACGTGCCGTGGGACGTCGTGCGGGACGTGCCGATCCTCTGGGTGACCGGGACCGGGGTCTCCGTCGAGCCGGCACGCTCGACGCAGCTGCGCATGCTGGAGCACCGCGGTCGTCCCGCGGCCGGCTCGGGCAGGCACACCGTGCTCGACCTCGACTGGCGCGCGATGTTCTGGCCGTCCCCGCGGGAGGCGCGCGAGGAGTACACCGCGATGCTGAGGGACGTCACCGTCGTCGTAGGCAACCGCGACGAGGTCGAGGTCGCCGTCGGCACCCGCGACGCCGACCGGGCCGCCGACCGGCTGCTCGAGGCCGGTGTCGAGCTGGCGCTGGTCAAGAAGGGCGGCGAGGGCGTCCTGGTCGCGACCGCCGACGGCCGCACCGTCGTGCCGCCCCACCCGGTCGAGGTCGTCTGCGGCCTCGGCGCGGGCGACGCCTTCGGCGGCTCACTGGTCCATGGCCTCCTGGCCGGCTGGGAGCCGGCCCGCATCGCCGAGCTGGCCAACGTGGCCGGCGCCGTCGTCGCCTCGCGGCTGGCCTGCGCCGACGCGATGCCCACCCTGCAGGAGCTCGAGGAGCTCCTGGCCACGCAAGGAGCCTCGGCATGAGCACCATCACGACGGCAGGGCCGGTCGCGGGGCCCCGGCTGACCGACGAGCAGTGGTCCGAGCTGCTGCGCGTGCGCGCCACCGACCCGGGCGCGGTCGCCGAGGCCTACGCCGCCCGCCGGCGCGCGGACCGGCTGCTGTCGGCGAAGGACACCTTGTTCCTCGTCGCCGCCGACCACCCGGCCCGCGGCGCCCTCGGCACCGGGGGAGACCCGATGGCGATGGCCGACCGGCGCTCGCTGCTCGCGCGGCTGGTCGTGGCGCTGCAGGACCCCGAGGTCGACGGCGTGCTCGGCACCCCCGACGTGGTCGAGGAGCTGCTGCTGCTCGGAGCGCTCGAGGGCAAGGTCGTCATCGGCTCGATGAACCGCGGCGGTCTCGACGGCGCCGACTGGACGATGGACGACCGGTTCACCGGCTACGACGCGGCCAGCATCGCGGCGTTCGGGCTCGACGGCGGCAAGATGCTGCTGCGCCTCGACGACAAGGACCCCGGCACGGCCAGCACGATCGAGGGCTGTGCCCGTGCGGTCGCCGAGCTCGCGAGCCACCGCCTGATGGCGATGGTCGAGCCGCTGCCCTACCACCGCGAGGACGACGGCAGCCTCACCCTCCTCAAGGACACCCGTTCGCTCGCCCGGGCGGTCACGGTCGCCTCCGGTCTCGGCACCACCAGCGCCTACACCTGGCTCAAGATGCCGTCCTGCGACGACCCGGAGGCCGTGTTCGCCTCGACGACCCTGCCGTGCGTGGTGCTCGGCGGGGTGCCGGGCCCGGACCCGGCCGCCGACCTGGACTCGTGGGGTCGCGCGCTGGTGCAGCCCACCGTCCGCGGCCTGGTCGTCGGCCGCGCCCTGCTCTACCCGCCCGACGGCGACGTCGCCCGCGCGGTCGCCTCCGCCGCGTCCGTCCTGGTCGCGGCCCGGGAGCGCTGATGACCCTCCACCGCGCCTACGCCGACGACGGCGGCCCCATGGTCGTCTCGATCACGCCCGAGGACGCCGGCTGGGCGTGGACCGGCCTCCGGGTGCTCCGGCTGCTGCCCGGTGAGCCGACCACGGTCGAGACCGGCGACAGCGAGATCTTCGTGCTGCCGCTCGCCGGCGGGCTCACCGTCGACGTCGAGGGCGAGGACCGGTTCGTCCTGCAGGGCAGGGAGTCCGTCTTCACCCGCGTCACCGACTTCGCCTACGTCGGCCGCGACTCCGTGGCCGTCCTCACCAGCGCGGCCGGGGCCGAGGTGGCGCTGCCGTCCTCGGTCTGCGGGCGCAAGCTGCCCTCGGCCTTCGGCTCCGCCGAGGACGTGCCGGTCGAGGTGCGCGGGGCGGGCAACGCGACCCGTCAGGTCACCAACTTCGGCGTGCCGGGCGTGTGGGACCACGCCGACAAGCTGATCTGCTGCGAGCTGGTCACCCCGCCGGGCAACTGGTCGTCGTACCCCCCGCACAAGCACGACGCGAGCGAGCCGTGCCCGGTGGTCAACGAGGAGATCTACTACTACCGGATCGCCGGCAGCGACCAGGTGACGCCGTCGCGCGACGGCTTCGGCTACCACCACACCTTCACCGGGCCCGAGCACGAGAGGGCGGGGCTGTTCGCGATCGACGAGATCGCGCAGGTGCGCGACCACGACGTGGTGCTCGTGCCCCACGGCTACCACGGTCCGTGCGTCGCGGCGCCTGGCTACCCGATGTACTACCTCAACGTCATGGCCGGCCCCGCCGACGAGCGGGAGCTGGCGTTCTGCGACGACCCGACGCACGGTTGGGTCAGGGGCACCTGGGACGGCATGGAGACCGACCCCCGGTGCCCCGTCACCTCGGCCGACGGGAGAGTCCAGTGAGCAGCACCATCCGCCTGACCACCGCCCAGGCGCTCGTGAGGTGGATGACCGCCCAGCGCTCCGAGCTGCTCGACGGCACGGTCGTGCCGCTGTTCGCCGGCGTCTTCGGCATCTTCGGTCACGGCAACGTGCTCGGGCTGGGCACCGCGCTGCACGAGGTCGCCGACGAGCTGCCCACCTGGAGGGGGCAGAACGAGCAGGGCATGGCGCTGGCCGCGGTCGCCTACGCCCGCGCGACCGACCGCCGCCAGGTGATGGCCGCGACCTCCTCGATCGGCCCCGGCGCGCTCAACATGGTCACCGCCGCGGGCCTCGCGCACGCCAACCGGCTGCCCGTGCTGCTGCTGCCCGGCGACACCTTCGTCGGCCGCGCACCCGACCCGGTGCTCCAGCAGGTCGAGCACTTCGGTGACCCCACGACCACCGTCAACGACGCGTTCCGCCCGGTCTCGCGCTATTTCGACCGGATCACCAAGCCGGAGCAGCTGATCGCCACGCTGCCCCAGGTGGCGCGCGTGCTCACCGACCCCGCCGACTGCGGCCCGGTGACCCTGGCCCTGCCGCAGGACGTGCAGGCCGAGGAGCTCGACTTCCCGGCCGCGATGTTCGAGGTGCGCGTGCACCGCACGCCCCGCCCCCGGCCCGACACCCGCGCGCTGGCCGAGGCCGCAGAGGTGCTCGCGCACGCGGAGCGTCCGCTGCTCGTGCTCGGCGGCGGTGCCCGCTACTCCGGTGCGGGCGCCGAGGCGATCGCGTTCGCCGAGAAGCACCAGGTGCCCGTCGTCGAGACCGTCGCCGGCCGCACGCTCGTCCCGCACGACCACCCGCTCTACGGCGGCGCGCTGGGCATCGTCGGCTCCGCCTCGGCCAACACCCTGGCCCTGGAGGCCGACGTCGTCCTCGCCGTGGGCACGCGCCTGCAGGACTTCACCACCTCGTCGTGGACGGGCTTCGCCCCCGACGTGCGGCTCGTGACGGTCAACGCCGCGCGCTTCGACGCGGTGAAGCACAACGCGCTCGCGGTGACCGGCGACGCGCGCGAGACGCTGGTCGAGCTCTCCGAGGCGGCCGGCGACGCCCGCTCCTCAGCGGCCTGGGTCGCGCGCACCTCGGAGGTCAAGGGCCGGTGGGACGCGGAGATCGACCGCCTGCGAGCCGGCGTCGGACCCGCCGGGGTGCTCACCTACGCGACGGTCACCGGGGTGGTCAACGACGAGTCGACCCCCGACGACTACGTGCTCACCGCGTCGGGCGGCATGCCCGGCGAGCTCCACGGCGGCTGGCGCACCGGCGAGGTGAAGCACGGCACCTCCTCCACCTCCGGCGCGACGATGGACCTGGAGTACGGCTTCTCGTGCATGGGCTATGAGGTCGTCGCGCCCTGGGGTGCGGCCATGGCGCGCGAGCGCACCCACCCCGACGGCCTGGTCACCTCGATCTTCGGCGACGGCTCCTACCTGATGCTCAACTCCGAGCTCTACAGCGCCGCGTTCTCCGGGCACCCCTATGTCGCGGTCGTGTGCGACAACGGGGGCTTCGCGGTCATCCACCGGCTGCAGACCGGCCAGGGTGCCGCCGGGTTCAACAACCTGCTCTCGGACTCGCGGGGCCCCGGGGCCGGCGAGGGCGGTGTCCGCGTGGACTTCGCCGCCCACGCGGCCTCGCTGGGCGCCCACGTCGAGGACGTGCCGTTCGGCTCGTCCGCCGAGGACTTCCGGGCGGCCTACCTCCGCGCCCGCGAGGCCGCTCGCGCCCAGCGGCGTCCCGCAGTCGTCAGCTGCAAGGTCGCGGAGTCCTCGTGGACCGAGTCGGGGGCCTGGTGGGAGACCGGCGTGCCGGGCTCGCTGGCCGGCCACACGTCGTACGCCGAGGCCAAGCAGCGCCAGGTGCGCTGGCTGTGACGTGCCGGACTCAGGCGACCGAGCTCATCAGCTGGAGCGCCTCGCGGTCGTAGGCGGCGACCAGCCGCTCGACGCGCGGGGTGTCCTCGTCGGCGACCGCGACGTTGACGGCGTGGACGTAGTCGTCGTGCAGCGCTGCCAGACGGCTGCTCAGGGTGTCGGTCATGCGGGGTCCCTCCCGTGCGCGTGGATTGGTTGACACGTCAATCATACGTGCCGAAGGTCCCGAACGAGACTCCGCACGTGGTGACGTCGGGCACCCGCCCGGGTGCCGGTCAGCGAGCGAGCCGGGCGGCCAGGTTGCCCAGGGTCGCGCGGAGGGCGGCCTCGTGCACGAGGTGGTCGATGCCGGGCGGGACGCCGGTCGCGGTCGCCTCGACCCGTGAGCCGCCGACCGCGGGCAGGACCGACCAGGTCATCCGCATCGTGCCGGCGTACGCCGGGTCGCCGGACTCGAAGTCGACCTCCTGCACGACGCGGTCCGGGTCCACCGACCCGAACCGCACGTCGACGACGTCGGTGTCGTCGGTGGTCTTGCCGCCGCCGGCAGGGTGGGTGAGCACCAGGCGGTAGGACCCGCCCGGCCGCGCGTCGTAGGACTCGAACCGCCCGGTCATCCCGTCCGGGGGCAGCCACTCGACCAGGGCGTCCGGGTCGAGCAGGGCGGTCATGGTGTCGTCCGCGTCGGCCGGGACGACCGCGGACGCCGAGTCCGGCGGCCGTCCGGGCTGCAGCGCGGTCGCCAGCGAGGGAGCGAGGTCGAGGCGGGGCAGCAGCGTCGCCTGGAACGCGTGGTAGACGTCGGGCTTGCCGTCCCACGTCCCGGCGGCGGGCTCCAGCGACGGCGACAGCTCGTGCCACCACGACCCGCCCTCGAGGTCGACGAACGACGAGCGGACGTGGGCCCACCAGTCCGCGTGGTGCGCGGCGTAGTCCTCCCGGCCGGTCACCCGCCACAGCGCGGCGGCCGACGCGA
The DNA here is from genome assembly GCF_031458325.1 of Nocardioides marmoribigeumensis. NCBI lineage: Bacteria > Bacillati > Actinomycetota > Actinomycetes > Propionibacteriales > Nocardioidaceae > Nocardioides > Nocardioides marmoribigeumensis. Next base: position 1,465,916 of record NZ_JAVDYG010000001.1, on the reverse strand, counting down.
CCGCTTCGGCCGCGACCCAGTGCATCCGCTGGCGTACGACGGGCCGCCCGCTCCAGTCGACGGTGTAGACGAAGCCGGGTGCCCCGTCGGCGTGCCACCCGTCCCGGACCCCGGACCCGAACAGCGCGGCGGCCGGCGCCACCAGGTCGAGCCCGGCCGTCGCGCCGAGCTGGAGGGCGAGCCGCGCCCACTCGAACCAGTGCCCGACCGTGCCGCCGTAGGGACGGAAGGGGTGGGCGGGGTCGTCCCGGTTGTAGTCGAGCAAGGGCTCCCAGCCCTCGGTGAAGTGCTCGGGCAGCCGCCACCCGTGGGCGGAGGCGAACCCCAGCGCCCGCTCGGTGATCGCCCGGGCGCGGTCGAGCAGCGCGGTGTCGCCGGTGACGTCGTGGGCGGCGAGCAGCGCCTCGACGCCGTGCATGTTGGAGTTGAGCCCGCGGTAGGGGTCGATGGTCGTGAACGCCTCGTCCCACTCGTCGACCAGCATCTGCGCAGCCGGGTCCCAGAAGCGGTCGAGCACGTCCAGCGCCTCGTCGAGCAGCGCGCGGGCCCCGGGGCGGCCGGTGGCCGTGGCGGAGGCGGCGGCGAGGACCACGAACGCGTGACCGTAGGCCTCCTTGGTGCGCGAGGCGGGCTCGACGGAGCTGAACCAGCCGCCGTGGGTGGCGTCGCGCAGGGGACCCCACAGCGACGCGACCCCGTGGTCCACCAGGGACTCGTCGCCGGAGCCACGCAGCGTGGCCAGGGCCAGGACGTGGGTCATCCGGCAGGTCACCCACAGCTCCACCCGGGCCGGGTCGGGCCGCCCGGACGGGCCGAGCCAGCCGAAGCCCGCGGGCACGCGCGAGTCCCGCGCGGACCCGAGCAGGCGCGCGCCCTCCTCGTCGAGCCAGGCCGCCGTGGGCCCGCCCGGTGGTGGGGGGAGCAGCGCGGAGGGGATCAGCCCTCCAGGCGCAGGGCGGAGACGGGGCACGCCTCGACGGCTGCCTTGACGTAGGTGCGCTCGGACTCCTCGGGGGAGTCGTCGAGGACCTTGACGAAGCCGTCGTCGCCCACCTCGAAGTAGTCGTCGGCGGTGGCCTCGCACATGCCGATGCCCTCGCAGACGGTGTGGTCGGCGTGGATCCTCATCTGTTCCTCCTCCGGGGACGGGTGCTCCTCGAGCGTGGCAGATCGCGGTGGCCGATGGGGCGTCCGGTGAGCAGCGCCACGTCGGTCCCCGGCGTCACGCGGGCTGTCGCAGCGGCAGGCCCGCCGCGGTGTAGATCGCGTCGATCGCCCGCATCTGGGCCACCGCGTCCGCCCCGTCGGTCGGCACCGGCGCCCCCTCGCGGACAGCGCGGACGAACGCGGCCAGCTGGCCGTCGTACGTCGTGGGGGTGCGGGGGAAGCTCTTCGCGCGGCGGCCGCGGGGGGAGACGACCTCGATCCGGTTGTGCACGGTCGGCTGGACGAACCCCTCGACGCGGATCGAGCCCTGCGTGCCGACGACCAGCGCCCCGGACCCGCGACCGCGCCGCGAGAGCATCGCCGAGGCCATGCGGCCCTCGACGGTCCCGCGGTGGAACGGTCCGTCGGTGAAGCGCAGGTGCGCCAGCATCGTGCGGTCGACCGCCGGCGTGCGCTCGATCGCCTCGGCGCTGACGACCTCCGGCTCGCCGGCGACCGTGCGCATGAGGTGCAGGGGGTAGGTGCCGATGTCCATCAGCGAGCCTCCGGCGAGCTCGAGCTTCCACCGGATGTCGTCGGGCCGGTTGATGCGCGCGCGGAACCACGCGTCGACCGACCGCAGCTCACCGATCTCCCGGCGCTCCAGCAGCTCGACGAGCCGCTCCACGAGCGGGTGGTAGCGGTGGTGGAACGCCTCCATCACCACCAGGCCCGTGCGTTCGGCGACGGCGACGACCTCGGCGGCCTCGTCGCCGTTGGCCGTGAACGGCTTCTCGCAGAGCACGTGCTTGCCGGCCCCGAGCGCCGCCTTGGTCCAGCGGCCGTGCAGCGCCATCGGGAGCGGGTTGTAGACCACGTCGAGGTCGGGGTCGCCCACGAGGGCCTCGTAGTCGGGCAGCACCCGCGGGATGCCGTGCCGCTCGGCATAGGCCCGGGCCGTCGCCTCGTCGCGGGCCGCGACGGCGGTGACCTCGACGTCCGGGTGCAGCAGCGCGGGGGCGAGGAGGGCCTTGGGGGCGATCTTGGCGGCGCCGAGGACACCGACACGGAGGGGAGCAACCACGTCGGGACGCTACCCGCGGGGCCGGGACCGGAACCCGACTCACGCCCCGCCGCTGCGTGAGGGACGGGGCGTGAGTGACGGGCTGGGTTCCAGGTAACCGCAGTCTGGGGGTCCCAACCTCACCCCAAGGGGTCGAACTCCTAGGCTCTGATCGTGACCACCCCGCGCGCGTTCTCCGAGGTCTCCGCCGTCACCCGCACCGACGACCACCGCTTCGCCGCCGAGGTCGACCCCGAGTGGTCGGTGCTGGGCAAGCCCAACGGCGGTTACCTCGTGGCCCTCATGGCCCGTGCTGCCGCGGAGGTCAGCACCCACGACCACGTCCTCGCCGCAAGCAGCCACTTCCTGGCCTCGCCCGACCCCGGGCCGGTCGAGATCGACGTCGAGCCGCTGCGCGAGGGCCGCTCCACCGGGCAGAGCCGCGTCCGGCTGCGCCGCGAGGACCGGGTCTTCGTCGAGGCGCTGATGACGATCGGTCCGATCGACCCGTCCGCCGAGGACCGCTGGGCCGGGGGCGTGCCCGAGCCGGGCACCACGTCGTACGACGACAGCGTGCGGCTGCAGCCCACCGACTTCCGCGTGGCGATGATGGACCAGGTCGACCTGCGCATCGACCCCGACACCGCCGGGTTCATGCGCGGGGAGCCGAGCGACCGCGGTGAGCTGAGGGGCTGGCTCGCGCTGTCGGGCGGCGAGGACTTCGACCCGGTCTCGCTGCACTTCGCCCTCGACGCCTTCCCGCCGGCGACCTTCGACGTGCAGATGTCGGGCTGGGTGCCGACCCTCGAGCTCACCACCTATGTCCGCGGCCTCCCCGCCCCGGGTCCCCTGCGCGTGCAGCAGAAGGCCCGTCTGGTCCGGGACGACCGGCTCGACGAGGCCTGCTTCGTGTGGGACACGAAGGGCCGGCTGGTGGGGCAGTCCACCCAGCTCGCGATGATCCGGCTGTGAGCCCTCCGAGGCAGGCCGGCCGGCTCAGCACCTTTGTGTCGACTGGCGATCGGGCCTCAATCGCCCGTCCGGTCATTTCCCCGTAGTCATCCCCGACTAGACCAGTGCGGGACCCTTCCGCGAGATGAGGGCCGATCGTCCCTATCGCCATCGGGCCCGCGTCCCGAATGATCAGGTCTTGTCGTTCCGCTCTGTGCGGCGACGCTGCGGGACTGGGAGACAGTTCCGCCCTGGAGGGGAAGTCACGTGTCACGTGCTACCGGGACGTCTGGGTCCGGGTCATCGACCCGGACAGGCGATGCCGTGCGTGACGCCGCAGGCGTCGTCCTCCTCCTGCTCCTCTCGCTGGCATGGTCCGGGGGCAACCTCGCGCTCGCCCTCAGCGGCGGAGCCGGATCCCTGTCGGAGCACCTGGTCGCGACCTCCGCCCCCACCGACCCGGTCGGTGCGGATGCCGCGCTGACCGACGGTCAGCTGGCCGGCGCGGTGGCCCAGGCCAAGTCCGACTGGCTCGCCGTGCGGCCGTCCGCCGACCTGTCGTCCGTCGCGGTCTCCATCGCCGACCTGCCCGGCCTCACGCTCGGCGACCAGGCCGGCGACAGCGTGACGATCGACGTCGACGCTGCCGGCTGGGGCTGGCAGGCGATGGACCTGACCACCGTCGTCCGCCACGAGATCGGCCACGTGCTCGGCCTGGGCCACAGCAGCGGCCTGATGGGCGCCGAGCTGGCTCCGGGCGCGTCCTTCGGTGTCAGCTCGGACTACGCCGAGCCCGCCCCGGTGGTCGAGCAGCCTGCCGAAGCCGCTCCGGACCCGGCGTCGACCGACAGCACCACCTCCTCGACGGACACCTCGACCACCTCGAGCTCGACCGACTCCTCGACCGGGGCCACCGGCTCGACCGACTCGTCGACCGACTCCGGCTCGACCGGCTCCTCGACCGGGACCACCGACTCGGCCGGCTCCTCGACCGGGACCACCGGCTCGACCGACTCCGGTGCCACCGCGGACACGAGCTCCACCGGCGGCTCGACGTCCGGGTCGACCACCGACCCTGGCACCACCGAGCCGATGACGATGCCGGAGCCCGTCGGCGGCACGACCGACAGTGGTCTGTCGACCGAGGGGGTCGCCCTGCCGACCCTCTCGACGGGCTCGCTCGCCGCCCCCCTCACGACGGCCGGCCTCGGGGTCCTGTCGACGCCGACCGGCACGGCGGGTGACGACGTGATCACCGTCGTCGAGACCGGCCCCGGCACCTACAGCATCCGGGTCCGCGGCGCCGAGGTCGGCACCGTGTCCGGCAGCGACACCTTCACCCTCGACGGGCTCGACGGGACCGACCTCCTCGTCGGCCCCGACGTGGCCAGCGTCTGGAAGATCACCGGCATCAACGCCGGCACCCTCGAGCTGGCAGGTGGCGCCAAGGTCGCCTTCACCCACGTCGAGAGCCTGACCGGTGCGACCACGGCCGCCGACGAGTTCCGCTTCGACGACCAGGCCGGGCTCACCGGTGCCGTCGACGACGGAGCCGGTCAGCTCACCGTCACCGTCGCCGGGTTCGTGCGCGTGGTCGGCGACTACGGCTTCGAGCGTGACGACGCCTATGACGCGACCGTCAGCGGTTCGAGCAGCACCGTCACCGCCAACCTGCTCACGCTCGGCGGCACCACCGGCAACGGCTTCGTCGGCGTCGAGGTCCTCGGATCCTCCATCGGCATCTCCGGCGTGCTGAGCAGCTTCACGCTCGCCGTCATCACCGCCAGCGACCAGGCCTGGCACGCGTTCACCGGCACCGTGACCACCCCGACCATCGGTGGGGTCGCCGGGCTCGACCTCGACATGCACCTCAAGACGCTCTCGGTCTCGGTCAACAGCTCCTCCAAGAACGACTCCTGGCTCGACCTGTCGGCCAACCCGGTCACCAGCACCCACAGCGCGGTCGCCCTGGCCTTCAACAGCAAGCTCGTCTCGGCCACCGTCCCGGTGCTGCTCGACCTCGGCGGCTTCCTCTTCGTCAACGGCAACGTGACCCTGACCAAGGGCGGCCCCACGTCGGTCGACATCAGCACCGGTCTCGGCAGCACCGACCCCTCACTCATCCCTGCCGGCCTGAAGGACGCCACCAAGGTGCCGGTGGTCACCGAGGACCCGACCGACGGCAGCATCGGCCGCTCCGACGACTACGCCACGCTGTGGAACCTCAAGGTCTCCTCGCTGCAGTTCGCCTTCACCGGCGCCAACGCCTTCATCGGCAACGGCTTCGGCTGGAACTCCACCACCGACGCCGACGGCGTCCTGTCCAAGGCCGAGGTCGGCTCCGACGCGGTCGGCATCTTCGCCGGCGGGATCAACCTGATCATGGTCCTGCTGACCCCCCTCGGCGGCATGCCGCTCTCGCAGCGCTTCCTGTCCGTCAAGGGCACGGTCGGCAGCATCGGCCTGGTCGGTCTCGACGACGTGCTCACCCTCGACGTCGACCAGCTCGAGTTCGACGTCAACCGGGGGCCCACCCTGGTCACCGGCGCGGGCATGGCGGTCGTCGACTGGGTCGCGTCCTTCCCGGACGCGGACACCTCGGACGACCCCGCGGACCCCTACGCGACCGATCCGACCCCCGCCGGATGGCACCCCTTCATCGGTGGACCCAGCCCACCGGTCATCATCTTCGACTCCACCAGCTCGGCCTTCGGTGTCTCCGCCACCCGCGCGGTCCTCACCATCGCAGGCTTCGTCCACATCGGCGCGCGCTTCTCCCTCCAGCAGGGCAAGACCGAGTACGTCGACGTCAACCTCGACCACCTCTCCGCCCCGGCCAAGACCCAGCTCGAGAGCGCACTCTCCGCCGTGTCGGCCACGGACCCCGGCGGCATCACCACCGGTCGCAACAGCGACACCAGCAAGATCTGGAACCTCCCGGTCAAGACGCTCCTGGTCGGCCTCTCCGACGCCAGCGTCTTCGTGGGCTACAACCCCGGCGGGCTCGACCCGGACACCGACCTCCCGCTCACCGCGGCGGACCTCGACGCGGACGCCGTGGGCCTCCTGGCCAGCGGCCTCACGCTCGGTCTCGTCGTCGCCACCCCGATCCGCACGGCGTTCACCGGCGCCAACCTGCTGCCCACCTTCACCGCGCTGCGTGCCGACCTCGCGTCCTTGACGCCGATCGGCCTGCCGAGCGAGTTCGTCCTCTCCTTCACGGGGATCCGGCTCGAGCTCAACCGTGGCGGGGCGGTCACCGGCTCCCCGACGTCCAACGCGACGGTCGACTGGGCTGCCTCGTTCCCCGGCGGGACCCCTGGCCTGCTGATCCCGGCGGGTCGCAGCGACGACTCCTCCGGCACCTCGGTCCGGATCAACTTCTCCGCACCCCTGCTGCGCATCTCCGCCACCAGGGTCGTGCTGGCGATCTCCGACTTCATCTACCTCTCCGGCGGGTTCGCCCTCGAGCTCGGCACCGAGATCGACGCCGACATCGACACCGCCGGCATCCCGGCCGCCACCTCGGGCACCCTCGCTGGTCTGATCAACGGCGGCGGCGCAGCCCAGGCCGACGACCCGGCCGACGGCTCCGTGGGGGCCACCGAGGACGCCAGCACCATCTGGAACCTGCCGGTCCGCACGACGATGTTCGGCATCTCCCACGGCTCGGTCTTCATCGGCTACAACCCCAACCTGCAGGGCACGGACGGCACGTCGTTCAACACCGGCTCCGACACGATCCTGGACGAGGCCGACCTCGGCGACGGAGCGATCGGCTTCCTGGCGAACAACATCGACATCGCGATGGTCTTCGCCAGCGTGATCCCCGACCCGGGCCGAGCCTGGGCGAACCAGCTGCCCCGCCGCTTCTGGGCCCTCAAGGCCAGCATCGGCGTGCTCGTCCCGGTGGGCCTGCCGAGCGAGTTCGTGCTGCGCTTCGAGGGCGTCGAGCTGACCGTCAACCGCGGCGGCCCGATCACCGGCGCGCCGAAGTCCGCGGCCTGGATCAACTGGACCAAGACGTTCCCAGGTGACGCCGGCGCCGACACGGTCGTCCCGCCGGGCCTGCGCGTCGCCACGGCGCCCGACGAGGCGATCTACCTCGACTTCGAGGACCCGATCATCGGCATCTCCGCGACCCGCGTGGTGCTGGCGATCTCCGACTTCATCTACCTCTCCGGTGGCTTCGCGTTCGAGCAGGGCGCGCGTCACGACGTCGACCTCGACACCGGCAGCCTCGGCAGCGGTCTCACCTCGCCGGGCGGTCAGCTCGCGAACGCGATCAACGGCCTCGGCGGTGCGCAGGCGACCGACCCGGAGGACGGGTCGACCGGCGCGACGGCCAACGCCACGACGATCTGGAACGTCCCGATCTCGACCACGACCTTCGGGATTGCCGACGGCTCGATCTTCGTCGGCTACAACCCCAACCTGCAGGGCACCAGCGGCACCTCGTTCAACACCGGCTCGGACACGATCCTCGACGAGGCCGACCTCGGCCCCGGTGCCATCGGCTTCCTGGCCAACCACATCAACGTCGGGCTGGTCTTCGCCTCGGTCGAGAAGGACCCGACCAAGGCCTGGATGAACCAGCTCCCCGACTCGTTCTGGGCGCTCAAGGCGAGCGTCGGGCTGCTCAAGCCGATCGGCCTCCCCTCGGAGTTCAAGCTCGAGTTCGTCGGCGTGATGCTCACCATCAACAAGGGCGGAGCCGTGACCGGCGCCCCTGGTGGGGAGGTCTGGGTCAACTGGGAGTCCAGCTTCCCCGAGGACACCGAGGCCGACCCGGCAGTGCCGGCGGGCCTGGCCGTGCCCACCGGCACCGGCAACGCCCCCGTCTACGTCGACTTCAAGGACCCGATCCTCGGGATCTCCGCGACACGGGTGACCATCGCGATCTCCGACTTCGTCTTCATCTCCGGCGGCTTCGCCTTCGAGAAGGGCGGTCGGGTCGACGCCGACATCCGCACCTCGGGCCTGGGCCTGGGCGGCTCGACCTTCGCCGCGCAGGTCAACGGCGGCCCCGTCGGCTCGGCGACCGACCCGACGAACGGCAGCACCAAGGCCACCACCAACGGCTCGACGATCTGGAACGTCCCGGTGGTCACCACCCTCATCGGGGTCTCGGGTGCCTCGATCTTCGTGGGCTACAACCCCAACGAGCCGGGGACCGAGGGCACCTCGTTCAACACCGGGGACGACTCGATCCTCGACGAGGACGAGCTCTCCGATGACGCCATCGGCCTGCTGGCCAACAACATCAACATCGGCATCGTGCTCGCCAAGGTCGAGCCGATCGCGGGCGCGAGCTGGGACGACCAGCTGCCGTCGTTCTACGCCGTCCAGGCCAACATCGGCCTGCTCACGCCGGTCGGACTCCCCTCCGAGCTGGTGTTCCGGTTCGAGGACGTCGCGCTGACCCTCAACAAGGGCGGCCCGGTCAACGGGACCGGCAACGCCTGGATCGACTGGGCGCACAGCCTTCCCGACCCCGACGGCAGCGGGCCGCTCCAGGCCGGGATCGCGGTGCCCACCGGGCAGGACAACCCGCCGATCTGGATCGCCTTCGAGGACCCCATCTTCGGGATCTCCGCCGGACGCGTGGTCATCTCGATCTACAACTTCGTGCACATCTCCGGTGGGTTCGCCTTCGAGAAGGGCGGCCAGGAGACGGTCGACATCAACACCGGCCTCGTGCTGCTCGGCCCGGACGCCGGCGCGTGCGCGCTGCTCGGGACCGCCGCGACCAGCGCCGCCGCCCAGGGCGAGGACGTCGCCCTGAGCGGCGACTGCACCAAGCTCACCGGCGTGACCGTCGAGACGATCAAGGTCGGCGTCTACAACGCCAGTCTCTTCGTGGGCTACAACCCCAACCCGGTGTGTCCCGAGGGCTCGGCGAATTGCCCGGTCTTCGACACCGGCGCCGACGGCATCCTCCAGAAGGCCGAGCTGTCGCCCGGCGCGATCGGCTTCCTCGGTGGTGGCATCAACCTGGGCTTCGTCTTCGCGACACTGGTGCGCGGTCCGTTCGCCCAGGGCCTCGGCGAGGGCAACGCGCCGTCGTTCTACACGATCAAGGCCCACGTGGACGAGCTCGGCCTGGTCGGCGTGCCCGGCATCGACCTGTTCGCCAAGGGCGCCGAGGTCAACGTCAACTCCTCCACCAAGAAGTGGAGCGGCGGCACGGGCGCGACGTCACCACCCGCCATCAACTGGGCCACCAGTCTGCCCGGCGACGCTGACACCCCCGTGGGTCTGGAGATCCCCACCGGTGGCGACAACCCGTCGGTCTACCTCGACGCCGAGGGCTTCATCATCGGTGGTGGCGCCAACCAGTTCACGCTCCAGATCTCCGAGTTCATCTACCTCTCGGGCAGCTTCTACTTCGAGTACGGCGCGGTGAAGACCATGCCGCTCACCGACGGCATCGTCAGCACCGACCTCCTGCAGACCGTCATCGACAACAGCGGGATCCCCGGCCTCGGCGACTTCCTCGGCGAGTCCGAGAAGGAGCTCCAGTTCTTCACGATCGGTGCGCAGAACGTCCACGCGTTCGTCGGCCTCAACGGCCCCTACTGGGTCGACGCCAACGACAACGGCGTGATCGACGACGACGAGACCGACACCAACCCGGACGCCGTCGGCCTGGTGCTCGAGGACGTCGACTTCGCACTGGCGATGATGACCCCGACCAACCGGATCGACCCGATCCGCTACATCGCCCTCAAGGCGAGCGCGGCCTACGTCGCCCTGGTCGGCATCGACGGCCTGACCGTCGAGGCCAAGAACATCGAGGTCGAGCTCAACATCTCGACGCCCCTCCTCTACGGGCTGCCCGTCCTTCCCGTGGTCGACTTCGGTGCCTACGACGACGCCAACGGCGCCGACGACCCGTTCTCGGTCAAGGTCGGCGCGCCGGCGGAGTTCGGGGGCGCCCCGATCGTCGTGCCGTTCACCTACGACACCCCGCTCATCCGTGCGGCCGCCGCGGACATCAACCTCGACGTCTTCGGCGTGCTGGCCCTGCGCGGCAGCATCGCCTTCGAGCTCGGACGCACGGCCGACGTGACGCTGGCCGACGGCACCAAGGTCCTCGGCGTGACGACGATGACCATCGGCGGTGCCAACCTGCTGGGCTTCGTCGGCATCGACGGTCCCTCCTGGCAGACCGACTCCGACGGCGACGTGATCTGGGTCCAGGACGACGGCGTCACGCCCTGCACCCCCAGCGCGACCGTGGACTGCAAGGCCAAGCGCAACCCCGACGCCATCGGCATCGCGATCGAGGACCTCGACTTCGGCATCTTCGTCGGGGTCAAGGCCGACCCGACCAACCCGGCGGTCTACGTCGCGGCCGACGTCCACGTCGACGCCTTCGGCCTGGTCGGACTGCCCGACGGCTTCACCCTCGGCGGCACCCTCGCGATCGCGCTCAACCTCGGCCTCGTGGTCGGTGCCTCGTCCTCGCTGTCGGCCATCGACTTCAAGAAGAGCTTCCACTACGACCCGGACGGCGAGCAGGGCGACCCCGTGGACGGGTGCACCCCGACCAATCCGGACTGGGCCGGCCAGGACCCGGACTGTGACGACGTCGCCGGCTTGGCGGTGCCGACCGGGAACCCGGCCAACCCGCACATCATCGACTTCGAGAAGACCTTCGTCAGCGTGCAGGTCGCCGGCGTGCTGACCCTGGGTCAGTACATGGTCGCCAACGGTGTCTTCTTCCTCGACATCAGCGACCAGGGCCTCAACCTGCTGGTCCTCGCCGACCTCCGCATCGGGCCGGACATCACGGCCGGCGACCCGCTGTTCGACATCGGCGCCATCGGCGTGGTCATCATCAACGGGGACGGCATCGCCGCCGACCTCGATGTCGAGATGACCATCGGCAACTCGAGCATCGGGCTCGAGCTCTCCGCCGAGGCGCGGCTGCTGCTCAACACCGCTGGTGTCGACATGAGCCTGGAGATCCCGGACACGCTGTGGGGCTTCTTCCAGGACCTCCAGGCGGGCAAGAGCCCGACCGGTGGCACGGTGAGCGCCGCCCTCCTCGACGGCCCGGGCTCGATGACCGGTGAGTTCCTCGGCCGGCTCAAGGACTGCGGCGCTCCCGACAGCAACCCCGACGACGACCGCTGCTACGTCATCTCCGGCAACGGACCGCGCCTCATCGCGGGATCCAACGTGGACGAGGGCACCATCAACGGCCTCCTCGGCAACGGCGGCACGATCACGTTGTCCTCGACCCCGGGCGCCTACCTGGCGGTGGTCCTCACCGGCAGGCTGACCATCGCCGGGTTCGCCGACGCCTACGGCCTCGTCGCGGTGTCCCTGCGCAGCGGCGCCTTCGAGATGGTCGTCTCGCTCAGGTTCCAGCTCGGTGCCAGCCAGAACACCTCGATCAACGTCAACGCCGAGGGCATCCTCGGCCTCTACAGCGACGGCGTGTTCCTCAGCGTCAACGTCAGCGTCAAGGCCAACCTGCTCTCGATCTTCGACCTCGACGTCAACGGGCTGCTGGTCATCGACACCACCCACGGCAACGACACCGCCACCGACACCAAGGACGCCTACTTCCACCTGAACCTCAACGGCAGCGTCAAGGTGCTCAGGCTGATCTCGTTGAGCGGCAGCCTCGACATCGCCGTCTCCGACAAGAAGTGGGCGGTCCAGGCAAGCCTCGGGGCGTCGTTCGGTCCCCTGTCGATGCACGCCGAAGGCTTCATCCTGTCCACCGGGACGTTCAGCTTCGACCTCGGTGGCAACATCGACCTCACCATCGCCGGCACGGGCATCAAGGGCTACCTCAACGCCCACGCCTCGTTCTGCCACCACGCAGGTGACCTGACCTCGGACAACAACACCTGCACCGACGAGAAGGACCCGACCAGCGCGGACTTCGGGGCCAACGGCAACACGCGCACGTTCCGGATCACCCTGACCGGCGGCGTCGACGTCAAGCTCTTCGGCATCACGCTGGCCGGTGCTGACATCGCCTTCTACGGCGAGGGCACCCTCGGCGGTCGGATCACGGTCAAGGCGAAGTTCACCGTCAAGATCCTGTTCGTCAAGAAGTCCGTCACGATCACGATCGCCGACTTCTACCTCCCGGTCTCCCTGGTCAACAGCGACTCCCCGCCGCCCAAGCTCGCCACGCTCGGGAGCGGTGGCGTGCTGCACCTCAACGTGGGCGCCGACGGCGACGAGCGCGGGGTCAACCAGACCGAGACGGTGGAGGAGTACGTCGTCCGCCGCGACGGCAGCGACATCGTGGTCTCGGCGTTCGGCTACGAGGAGCGCTTCAGCGGGGTCACCCGGATCGAGGGCGACTTCGGGTCCGGCAACGACTCGTTCACCGCGTTCAACGAGCTCAACGTGCCGGTCCTGCTCCACGGCGGCATCGGCAACGACTTCCTCGCCTTCTCCAGCACGACCGCGAGCTGCCCCGCCTCCGGCTTCCAGGCGACGCTGTACGGCGACGCCGGCAACGACGACCTGCGTGGCGGCAGCTGCAGCGACTACCTCGACGGTGGCACGGGCAACGACTACCTCGACGGCGGCGCCGGGGTGGACACCCTCATCGGCGGTGACAACGACGACACGTTCTACGGCTACATCACCGACGTGATGGGCGAGACCATCTCGGCCGGTGCGGGCACCGACAGCCTCGAGCTCGTCGGCACCCCCGGTGCGGACACCATCTCGGTCGGCACCAACGGGACCGCGGTCCGCATCGGCTACAGCGGGCAGAACCTCGACCTCACGGCGTTCGAGAACCTCACGCTCCGCACCCAGGGCGGCGACTCGCTCACCATGAGCGGCAACCTGAGCACCGTCGGGATCCAGAACGTCAACATCGGCTTCGGGATGACCTACCAGGCTCCCAACGAGGCGACCGTGTGCACCGACGCCATGCGGGCGGCGGACCCCAACCAGACCGCGTGCACCGACCAGGTCACGGTCCTGGGTGGCTCGGACACGGTCACCGTCAACCTGCTCGACACCGGCGACATCCTGACGGTGAGCGGGAGCATGGCAACACCGCTGGCGGTCCTGTCGCGCGGCTCCGGAGGCCTGGTCCTCGAGGACGACCCGACCGACACCCCGACCCCGGTGGCCACGACGGTGATGTCGTGGGCCGGCGGCTACACCATCAAGCTCAGCGGCTCGAGCCTCGCCACCGGCGAGCGCGACCAGCTCGACGTCAACATGCTCGGCGGAGACGACCTGCTCAAGCTGACCAGCCTGCAGATCGCGAGCCTGTTCGACCTCGGCGGAGGGAACGACGTCGTCAAGGTCGGCAGCAACGCCTCGGGCGCCCACACCAACGGCACGCTCAACGGCGTCGCGGCCCCGCTCGACATCGCGGGCGGCTCCGGCAGCGACACCGTGGACGCCGACGACAGTGGTGACACCGCGGCCAACACCGGCACCCTGACGAACAACGAGCTCAAGGGTCTCGGCCTGCACGGCGAGGGCCTGGGCTACACCTCCGTCGAGCTCCTCGACATCCGGCTCGGCAGCGGTGGCGACACCTTCACGGTCACCTCCACCTCCTCGTCCACGACCACGACCCTGCGTGCCGGGGCGGGCAACGACACGATCACGATCGTGTCGGTCTCCGGCCCGACCTTCGTCTACGGCGACGCCGGTGCCGACATCGTGCGCATCCAGTCCGTGTCGGCCCCGCTCGTGGTCGAGGGCGGCACCGAGAACGACACCTTCCTGGTCGGCAGCATCGCGCCGACGCTCGGCGGCGTGCTCGACCAGATCGCCGCCTACGTCAAGCTCGACGGCGGCGCCGGCACCGACAGCCTGCAGGTCGACGACACCGGCGACTCCACCGGCGACATCGGCTACCTCACGGCCGGCCGCATCGCGGGTCTCGGCATGACCGTCGACGCGGGGCACACGGCGGCCAAGCCCGCCTGGGCCGTCACCGTGCTCGGCGGTGCCGACGGTGCCTTCACCCTCACCGTCAGGGGAGTGACGACCGCTGCCATCGCGTTCGACGCCAGCCCCAAGGTGGTCGAGGACGCCATCAACGCGATCCTGGGCGCCGGCACGGTGTCGGTCAGCCGCTCCCCGCTCACCCGCGGCCTCGGCACGACGTACCTCATCCGCTGGATCGGTGCCTTCACCGGCGCGCCCCCAGCCATCAGCGTCAACGCCGACAGCACCCTGACCAGCACCGGCGGCAGCGTGTCGATCCAGCAGATGAGCTCCGGCTACATCGAGCACCTCGGCTTCGAGACCCTGACCCTCGGCCTCGGCGGCGGTCACGACCTGTTCGACGTGGACTCCACGCCGACCGGCTCGACCACCACGCTCAACGCCGGTGGCGGCGACGACGTCCTCACCGTCGAGACGATCTCCGGCCCGACCGCGGTCTACGGCCAGGCCGGCAACGACAGCATCAGCGTCAACGCCCTCCCGGGCCTCCCGAACGCCACCAACGGCATCGGTGGCAGGCTCACCCTCACCGGCGGTGGCGGGTCCGACGACTACACCATCCAGCTCTTCTCCAACGGCAGCTCGCGCATCGACGTGGTCGACGGCGTCGGCGCCTCTGACGGTGGCAGCAACACCCTGACGATCAACGGCAGCACCGGAGCCGACACGTTCCTGCTGCGCAGCGGCCTCGTCGCGGCCCTCAACACCCCCGACCCGCTTGCCCACGGCGAGCAGCAGTCCTTCCTGTACGCCGAGATGGTCACCTACGGCGCGGACATGAACGCCGGGCTCGTGGTCAACGGCCTCGAGGGCAACGACCTCTTCGCGGTGGACGACAACTCCACGGTCACCACGCTCAACGGTGGCGCCGGCGACGACAAGTTCAACGTCGGGCAGCTCTACGGCGAGGGCGACGGTCACATCTCGTTCGACTCGGCCTTCACCCCGACCCTCACCGACACCACCCGCGGCATGCTGAGCAACGGCGTCAGCTACTCCACCACCATCAACGGTGGCAGCGGCGGCGACACCTTCCAGATCCTCCGCAACGTGGCGGTGCTCCAGCTCAACGGCGAGAGCGGCGACGACGCCTTCATCGTGCGCACCTTCCTCAAGGAGGGCGACGACACCAGCGACGCCAGCACCGGCATCAACTCCGGCGGTGGCACCAACGTCGTCCAGTACGTCGTCAACGCGCCCGTCTCGATCGACGGTGGCACCGGCTTCGACACCCTGGTCCTGGTCGGCACCGAGGCCGACGACGTCTTCGTGATCAGCAAGGACGGCATCTGGGGCGCCGGTCGCTTCATCTCCTTCGTCGGGATCGAGCGGGTCGACGTCGACGGCGCCGAGGGCGACGACATCTTCGTGGTCGTCTCCACCAGCCCCGACGTGCTCACGCGAGTCTTCGGCGGCCTCGGCAGCGACACGATCCTGGTGGGCAGCGCCGCGCCGATCGTGGTGGCCGACGACCTGCGCGGACACAGCGGCATCATCGAGCACAGCGTGGAGTCCAACCTCGGCAACTGGGCCGGCATCGCGGTGGACGGCGTGGTCGCCGAGATCGGCGACAACGACGAGCCGTCGGTCATCCTGAGCCCGCTCGGCGGTCTTCTCGTCCGTGAGAGCGGTGGGACGGCCACCTACACCGTGACCCTCAACAAGGTGCCCACCAGCACCGTGCTGGTCACGGTCGTGGCTCCGAACCTCACCCCCGACGACCTCGCCTCCCGCTCGCGCAACGTCGAGGTCTCCTACGACGGCATCCACTGGGCCAAGTCGGCGACGCTGTCCTTCGACGCCACGCACCTGACCCGCACCGTCTACGTCCGCGCGATCGACGACCTCGCGGCCGAGGGCGAGCGCTTCGTCGTCCTGCAGCACCTGGTGCAGCAGCCGGGTGGCGCCTACAACGGCCTTCCGGTGCTCAACGCCGTCGTCCGCCTGGTCGACAACGACGAGGCCGGCGTGACCGTCGTCGCGGACAAGCCCGAGAAGGTCACCGAGGGCGACAGCACCCCGGCGTCGTACACCCTCGAGCTCGACAAGGCGCCGGCCGGCACCGTGAAGGTCGCGGTCAACCCGGGCGGTGACCTCCAGGTGAGCCTCAACGGCACGGACTGGTCCGACAGCCTCACGGTCACCTTCACCACGGCCAACTGGAGCACCCCGGTCACCGTCTACGTCCGCGCGGTCGACGACACCAGGGTCGAGGGCTACGAGTTCTCCGAGATCACGCACACCGTCACGACCGGTGACGGCGCCGCCTACCCGACCTCGACCCAGATCGAGCCGGTCTCGGTCCTGGTCGCTGACAACGACACCCCGACGGTCCGGATCATCGAGAGCGGCGGCGACACCGTGCTGGCGGAGGGCTCGTCGGGCCCGTTCGCCACAGACTCCTACGGCATCGTCCTCACCTCCGACCCGGGCGCGGGCAACACCGTCACGGTCCACATCGACGCCAAGGACACCAAGACCCTCGACGGCGCCGTCGAGCACGACGACAAGCAGGTCATGGTCAGCGTCGACAACGGCGCGACCTGGCACTACTCGACGTCGGTGACCTTCGACTCGACCAACTGGGACGACGTCCGCACCGTGCTGGTCAAGGCGGTCGACGACACCTACATCGACGGCAGCGACTACCAGGCCTTCGCCTCGACCGGCGGCTCCTTCGGCCGCACGCACCAGATCCAGGGTCCGCTCTACGTCTTCGGCGGCGACGACCCCGAGGGCGACCGCAGCTTCCCCGACCCGGTCATGCTGCCCGGTGAGTTCACCGACGCCCCGGTGACGACGCCCAACCCGGCCTTCGACGTGGTCGAGGCGGACCAGGTCGACACCCTCGTCGTCGACAACCACAACAGCGTGGCGGCCGAGAGCGGCACCCTGACCGCGACCCAGCTGTCCGGGCTCGGCATGGGTGGACCGCGCACGATCGGTGGTCGGACCTTCAACGCCGGCATCACCTACACCGGACTCGAGGCGCTCCAGGTGCAGCTCGGCAGCGGGGTGGACACGTTCACCGTCGGGTCGACCCACCACGGGCGCACCGAGATCACCACCGGTGCCGGTGCGGACCAGGTGACGGTCAGGAGCACGGCCGGTCACACCCGGATCGACGGCGGGCTCGGCAACGACTCCTTCACCGTCGGTGGTGCCGGCCTGGTCGACCTGGTCAACGCCCTGCTGCTCATCGACGGCGGCGACGGCACCGACACCGTGCACGTCGACGACAGCGCAGAGACCCAGGACCAGCTGGCCACGCTCACGCGGGACAGCCTCACCGGGCTCGACATGGTGGCGCGCGACGGCATCGACCGGATGTACTCCGTCAACGTCTGGAGCTCCGCGACCTTCACGATCACCCTCGCCGGCTACGGCACCACGGCCGCCCTCTCGGCAGGTGCGAGCGCGGCCACCGTCCAGGCGGCGCTGCAGAACCTGCTGTTCCCCGACGCGACCTCGTGCGGCAAGCCCGCGGGTGACCCCGACGCGAGCACGCCCGACCAGGACAGTCGCTGCGCGCAGAGCGTCTACGTCTGGAAGCAGGGCTCGACGTTCTTCATCGGCTTCACCGGTGAGGTCGCCGGTGCCGGCGCCCCGGCCCTGACCTCGTCGCAGACCGACCTGGCTCGCCTGGACGGCATCAGCTACTTCGGCCTGGAGAACCTCCACGTCGATCTCGGCAGCGGCAACGACGGCGTCAACGTCCGCGGGACGAGCGCCTCCACCAGCATCGACACCGGTGCGGGAGACGACCTGGTCTTCGTGTCCGACGCGGCCAACCTCGGCAACCGGGCCGACGTGCTTGACGCCGTCGACCTCAGCGGGCTCGCCGACTGGCTGGCCGCCCACGCCGACCGCGACGTCGAGACGCTGTTCACTGCTCTGCTGCACGGCACCGTCACCAACGACGACCGCACCTACACCGGCTCGCTCGACCAGATCCAGGGCGCCCTCGCCATCGACACCGGCGCGGGCAGCAACACCCTGGCCGTCAGCGACCGCGGGGACGCCGACAAGGACCCCTCGTTCGTCATCACCAACAGCTCGATCAGCGGCCTCTCGGCCGGCGTGATCGGCTACACCAGCACCGGTGGCGACCTGGCCGGTCAGGGCGTCTGGACGACGTCGGCCGACTCCGGCCTCTTCGGGCGCGGCATCTCGGTCTTCCTCGGCTCCGGCGGCAACACGGGTCGGATCGACTCGGTCCGCGGGGGTGCGCTCAGCACCTCGCCGTTCGGCGCCACGACCACCACGCTCTACGCCGGCGAGGGCAACGACTCGGTGACGATCAACGCCAACCTCCCGGGGAGCGGCGCGGCCAAGCTGGTCGTCCACGGCCAGGGCGGCGACGACACGATCATGGCCGCCACGACGGCGACGCAGCCCTTGGTGCTGTTCGGCGGTGCCGGCAACGACACGCTCGGTGGCGGTGCCGGTGACGACCTGGTCTTCGGTGACACCGGCCGCGTCTACTACCTCGTGCCCGTCGGCGTCGTGGGCGCCTACCAGGTCGTCCTCGGCGGGGCCCCGGTGCCGGCGCACCTGCTCAACCCGCGCACGGGCACCGCGGTCCCGGGCGACGCGGCCTTCACCACCGTCGACGTCCTCCGCACTGCCGGGACGTCCGTCGGGGGCGACGACACCCTCTCCGGACGCGCGGGCAACGACATCCTGCTGGGTGGCCGCAGCGCCACCGCCGTCGGAGACACCATCCACGGCGACGCGGGCAACGACCTGGTCTTCGGCGACTTCGGCTGGGTGGGTGCGCTGAGCGCCACGTCCTACGTCAACACCGCGCAGCTGCCCCTGTCGATGGCCGTCCACCCGTTCGCCTTCGTCTCGGTCGACAGCAGGGACGCCAACGGCGGCAACGACAGCCTCTACGGCGACGCGGGAGGCGACATCCTCCTGGGCCAGCAGGGTGCGGACACGATCCGCGGCGGTGACGGCGACGACGACATCATCGGCGGCCACAACGTGGCCGGCGGTCTCGACACCGGCGACTTCATCGGCGGCGGCACGGGCAATGACGTGGTGGTCGGCGACAACGGCGAGGTGCTCCGCACGGGCTCGACCCTCAGCACCCTGGTCCGGGTGCTCGTCGGGGGCCGGCTCTACCTGCTCGACCCGACCACGCAGACCTACTACACCGGCTCCAGCGTCACGGCGGCCTCGCAGCTCGACCCGACCGGCACCGAGGTCCGCGCGATCACGATCCTCGACCACGCCCGCGACACGGCTGCCGGTCTGTTCGGTGCCGACGTCGTCGACTCGGGCGCCGGCAACGACCTGGTCTTCGGTCAGCTCGGCAACGACATCCTCAACGGCGGCGACGGCGCGGACTACGTCGAGGGCAACGGAGGCAACGACACGATCTACGGTGGTCTCGGGCAGGACGACTTGATCGGCGGCAGCTCGGAGCTGTTCGGCCTGACCACCCCGGCCCGGCGCCCTGACGGGTCGGACACGATCTACGGTGGCACCGGCAACGACATCACGCGCAACACCAGCGCCGACACCTCCGCCTCCAACGACGCGGACGTGATCGTCGGCGACAACGGCAACATCTACAAGATCATCGGCTCGGGCGGTCAGTTCCTCTCCTTCACCCACACGGCGCTGGTCATCCCGCGGGTCGTCAAGCACCTCGACTACAGCCCCACCGGCGAGGCCGGCACGTACTGGCAGACCACCACCGACAAGGCCCACCCGGTCCTGGTCCAGGGCACCGGCACCAACATCGGCGCGGCCGACTTCCTGCACGGCGAGGGCGGCAACGACGTCATCCACGGCTTGAGCGGCGACGACGCGCTCTGGGGCGAGGCCGGCGACGACGACCTCTACGGCCAGGCCGGCAACGACTGGCTCTCCGGCGGCACCGGCACCGACGGTCTCATCGGCGACGACGGGCTGCTGCTGACCAGCAGGAACGGCAGCACCGAGCCGCTCAACTACGTCGACACCGCGACGGTCCAGCAGGTCATCACCAGCAACGGCCCGCACCACGTCGTCACCGTCAACGTGACCGGGGCGCTCACCAAGGCGGCCGACCTCGAGCCGTTCTACGTCGGCTACAACGACGTGATGTACGGCGGCCTGGGCAACGACTTCGTGCACGGCGGCGAGGGCGACGACGCGATCTCCGGCGGCGAGGCGCTCGCGGTCTACTACACCTCCGACCCGCTGGCGACCCTGGCGCTCTACTACGTCGACGACAACCCGCTGCAGTTCGGCTACTCCGACCCCGAGGAGTTCCGCTACTACGACGAGAACGACCCGATGCGCCTGGTCAAGGCGTGCCCGAGGTCCACCTCCACCGCTGGGGGGTGCCAGTCCTTCCTCACCACGGCCGACGCCACGGGCAACGACGGCAACGACGCGCTCTTCGGTGACGGCGGCTCGGACTGGATGTCGGGTGGCACCGGGGTCGACCACCTCTTCGGTGGCTGGGGCAACGACCTGCTCGACGTCGACGACGACAAGACGACGAGCAACGGGTCCAACGGCAAGCCGGACTCCGACAGCAACGCCGACTACGCCTTCGGTGGCGCGGGACGCGACGTGCTGATCGCCAACACCAAGAGCGACCGGCTGATCGACTGGATCGGCGAGTTCAACTCCTACCTCGTGCCGTTCAACCCGTTCGGCGCCTCCACGGTCTGGCGCGCGTCGTCCCCGGCGGTGCGGCAGTTCCTCTACGACCTGTCCAAGGCCGACGGTGCCGACCAGACCCGGGCGCCGCTCGGCACGCGCAACGGCGAGCCCTACGGCGAGATCGCGGCGACCAGCTCGGCCGACGCCGAGTGGGGCGACCAGCACGGCGCGCCGGGCGACCCGCAGCCGGGCAACGGCGGCACCTTCGACGACACGCTCGCGACGGCCGGCACCACGGTCTACAACAGCACGGGCACGTCGATGAACACGACCTTCAGCAGCACCACCACCTCGCCGGTGGAGTCGGCGACCGTGGCCCGCGGCACCAAGTCGGCGAACCTCACGGTCAACCTGTCGGCCAAGCGTGCCGAGACCTACCGCATCCTGGTGCAGACCGCCGACCTCGACGACCAGCTCACCACGCTGGGGACGATCTCGATCGCGCCGCGCTCGACGACGGGAAAGCTCTCCTTCTCCTACACCTACTTCAGCGGCATGACCTACGAGATGCTCTGGGTGCCGTCGACCGACCCGACCAACTACGACCTGGTCCTGGTGCTGCGCCAGATAGCCTGACCCGGTGTGGTCACCGCGGGGGATCAAGTACGTCGCCGGCTTCGTCCTGCTCCTGATGATGGTGCCGGGAGCGTTCCTGGTGAGCAGCGCGCTCAACCGCCAGGACGAGCACGCCACGGCGGCCGACGACGCGCCTGCGGTCGGGTGCACGCGCCTCGTGGAGCGGCTGGTCAGCGCGCTCGGCGCCTTCACCCGGCAGTTCGACGGGCTGAGCGGCATGGACGCACGCCAGGTCCCTCCGATGCCGTCGATGCGTCAGCTGCGGACCGAGGCGGGGTCGTTCGCCGAGGCGCTCGACCAGGGTGACTGCCGCGCCTCCCAGGCGCGGCGGGCCGTCGTGGCGTGGCGTGACGACGCCGAGGCATCCGGCCCGCTCGCGGAGGCCGTCCGCACGGCCCTGGCCGCCAACGTGCTCGACGTGGTCAGCGGGACGACGAGGCCGGTGCTCCACCGGCTCGCGAAGGGGCAGGACCTCGCCGCGGCCCTGTCGCGCCTCCCGTCCGGGGCGACCCTGGTGCTCCCTCCCGGCACGTTCGCACTGGACCGTCCCGTGGCCGTCGTCCAGGACCTGACGGTCCGAGGCGCCGGACCCGGACGGACCACGATCACCTCCACCGCTCCGGGTGCCGCGGTGCTGCTCGCCTCACAGGTCTCGCTGCGCATCGCGGGGGTTGGTCTCCGGCACCGCGGCGGAGGCACGGCCTCCGTGATCGTCCTGCGGGCAGGAAGGGCCACGCTCGACCGTGTCCGCATCACCGGAGCCACCCGCGAGGGCTCGGCCGGCGCGGGTTCCCGCGCCATGCTCACCGGTGGCAGCGGCATCGTCCTCGCGGGCGGTCAACGGATCGCCCTGAGCCGCTCGACCCTGTCGGACAACGCGGTCGGGGGACTCCTCGTGGCGACCGGCGTGCCGACCGTGCGCGCCGCCACCTTCCACGACAACACCGCGTGCGGCGTCTGCTTCCTCGGCAGGTCAGCGGGTCGGCTGACCCGCAACGTGATGACGCGCAACGGCTCCGGTCTGCTGCTGGGGGACCGCAGCGCCCCGGTCCTCGCGGACAACCGGATCCTTCGCAACAAGCAGGCGGGGCTGGTGATCGAGGGCACAGCCCACCCGGTCCTGCGTCGCAACGTCATCACCGACAACGGGAACATCGGCGTCGCGGTCTACTCCTCGGGATCGCCGGTGATCGTGGCCAACACGATCACGGGGCACCGCCAGGCGGGGGTCCTGCTCGACGTGACGAGGCGGGCGACGCCGCGCGTCGAGGACAACGTGCTCAGGGACAACGGGTCTGCCGGGCTGGTCTTCATGGGGAGCTCGCGGGGAGCGGCGTCCGGCAACACCTGCTCCGGGGCGCGTTTCGGGCTCGTCCTCGACGGCTCCGCGGCGCCCGTCCTGCGTCGGAACGACTGTGCGCTGCAGGACCAGCGGGTCCAACGTCCCCCTTCCTGAGCAGAGGTCCCGCAGTTCCGCAATAGCACGATTTGTGCGCTTAGACTGCGGCGCATGAGCAGCCGCCCTCGCTTGTCCGCGCCGGTCCTCCGTCGCGCGAGCGTCGTCGTCCTCGCCCTCGTCGCGTCCCTCCTGCCGGCGATGGCCCAGCCCGCGGCGGCCGAGCCGCTGTTCGCCTCGGCGACGACCAGCTACACCAGCAATCCCGACCCGCTGGCGGGGCAGCGCTTCAAGATCGTCGGACAGGTCTTCCTGCTCTTCGGTGACACCCCGGCGCCGCTGCCCAACCAGGTCGTGACGCTGGAGCGACGCACCACGTCGACCGACCCCTGGACGACGGTCGGCCAGACGACGACCATGGAGACCACGCTGCCCAACGGCGAGAAGCACGTCATGTACGTCTTCAACCGCGTGGCCGACCGCACGGCGAGCTACCGGGTGCGCTACTCCGGCAACGCCGACTCCGACGCGATCGCCGGGTCCCTCTCCGACGACGGGACGGCCGACCCGGTCAGGGTCCGGGTGCACCGCCGGATGCCGATCCGCCTCGCGCAGCCCAAGCCCTCCCGCATCGACCTGGTCGGGTCGGTGGCTCCGCGCTACGGCCACCAGCGGGTGGTCGTGCTGCGCAAGACCTGCAAGGCCTGCAGGTGGGTCCGCTTCGCGGCTCCGCTCACCGACGCCCGGGGGCGCTACCGCGTCCGGCTCAGCTCCCCGCGCACGGGCTCGCACCTCTTCGTCGCCCGCGCCGCCGCCTCCAAGGGCTTCGCGCTCTCCTACTCCCAGCGGGCCCGCATCCGGGCCGCGCGCTGACAGCGGTCGTCGCGACAGGTCGCCGGTCGGGAGTGGGCGTCATGCGGGCGCGCGTCCTGGGGGAGCTCGAGGTCGAGGTCGGCACCGAGGTGCTCGACCTCGGTGGCCCCAAGCCGCGGGCCCTGGTCGGGCTGATGCTCGCGGCCGGCGGGCGGCCCGTGCCGTTCGAGCACCTCGTCGACCAGATCTGGGGCGATGCGCCACCCGCTCGCGTCGAGGCCTCGCTGCAGTCCTACGTCGCCCGGTTGCGCCGGGTGCTCGAGCCGGGCCGCGACGCGCGGTCCCCGGCCCAGGTGCTCCGGACCCATGCGGGGGGCTACTCCCTCCACGTCGACGACCGAGCGGTCGACGCCCGGGAGTTCACGCGCCTGCTGGGCGAGGCTCGCGACGGCGCCGCCGACCAGCTGGGACTGCTGACCGAGGCGCTGGCGCCGTGGCGCGGCACGGCCTACCTCGGGCTCGGCTGCCCGTCCCTCGACGCCGAGGCGACGCGCCTCGAGGAGCTCCGCATGGGCGCGGTCGAGCGCCTGTGGCGGCTGCGGCTCGACCGTGGCGAGCACACCGAGGCGGTGGCCGAGCTCGAGCAGCTCGTGCGCGAGCACCCGCTGCGCGAGCAGCTGTGGGGGCTGCTGGCGCTCGCCCTCTACCGCTCGGCGCGCCAGGGTGACGCCCTGGCGGCCCTGCGCCGGGCGCGCGACCACCTCGCCGACGAGCTCGGTGTGGACCCCGGTCCCGACCTCCGCGCGCTCGAGACCGCCGTCCTGCGCCAGGACCCGTCCCTGGACCGGTCCCTGGACCCAGCCGTGGGGCCGGCCGGGGGGTCGGCCGTGGCGCCGCCGGTCGTCCTGGCGGGGACCGACCAGCCCGACCTCCCCGGCCTCCCCGCGGTGTTCGGGCGCGGGCCCGCGCTCGCCGAGGCGTCCCGCCTGGTCGACGACGTCGCGGCCGGACGCGGACGGGTGCTGCTGGTCAGCGGGCAGCCCGGTCTGGGCAAGACCCGCTTCGCCGAGGCCGTGGTGGGGACTGCCGCGGCCGCAGGCTTCCGGGTCGGCCGCGGCGGCTGGGAGCCGGAGGGTGGTCCGCCGCTGTGGGGCTGGACCCGGGCGCTGCGCCAGCTCCTCGGTGACGCCTCGATCCTCGAGGGGGAGCAGACCGACGCCTCGTCGGCCAGCTTCCGCCAGGCCGACGCGCTGCTCGGCGCGCTCCGGACCGGCCCGCCGTCGGTGGTGGTCCTCGACGACCTGCACTGGGCGGACGCCGAGAGCCTGCGGCTGCTGCGGCGGGTCGCGACCGGGATCGCCGACGTGCCCCTGCTCCTGGTGCCGGCCACCCGGGACGCTCCCGCGGAGGTCGGTCCGGTGCTCGCCGAGACGCTGGCGCAGCTGGCGAGGCTCGGGGCGCACCGCGTCGACCTGGCCGGGCTCGAGGCCCGCGACGTGCGCGACTGGGTCTCCTTCCACCACGGCCTGGCGGTGAGCGAGGCGGTCGCGGACCGGATCATCGAGCGCACCGGCGGCAACCCGTTCTTCGTCACCGAGCTCGTGCGCCTGCTCGTGGCCGAGGGCGTGCTCAACGACCCGTCCGCGAGGTCGTGGGACTCCGTGCCGACCGGCGTGCGCGACGTCGTACGCCACCGCCTCGCGCAGGTCGACCCGCCGGCGGCAGCGGTGGCCGGGACCGCGGCGGTCGCGGGGCGCGAGTTCGACGTGGCCGTCGTCGCCACGGCCGCCGGCCTCGGGCTGGACGAGGTCCTCGAGCACCTCGAGCCGTTGCTGATGATGGGCCTGCTCGACGAGGTGGGTCCCGGACGTGCCCGGTTCAGCCACGCCCTCGTGCGCGACGCGGTGCACGAGTCGCTGTCCCCGGCGGTGCGCGCCCGCACCCACGCGGCCGTCGCGGCCGCCATCGAGGCCCACCACCTGGGGCGGGTGCACGAGCACAGCGCGGAGCTGGCCGAGCACTACCGCCTGGCCGGCCCGGCCCACGCCCGCTCGGCCTGGCTCTTCGCGGTCGCCGGGGCCGAGGACGCGGCGGCGCGGTCCGCCCACGACGAGGCGCTGCGGCTGTCCGTGACCGCCGCCGAGCTCCAGGCCGGCGATCCCGAGGCCGGGGCCGTGGAGCGCGAGCGGGTGGCGCTCGCCCGGGCGCGCGCGCTGGTCTGGCTCTCGCGACCGGTCGAGGCCTGGGCCCCGGCCGCGGAGGCCGCCACGTCCGCCCTGGGTCGCGGCGACGCCGACGCGGCGGCCGCCGCGCTCCTGGTCGTCACCGAGAACCTCGTGTGGGGCTGGCGCGGCTATCCCGACTGGGACGAGGACGCCCTCCTGCTCTGGCAGGCCGTGCGCGAGCGGGTCGCGGACCCCGTCACCCACGCGCACCTGACCGCCGCCCTGGCCTTCGAGCACTTCCTCGTGCCCGGGAGGGCCGAGCAGTCCACCCGGCTGGCGGAGGAGGCCCTGGAGGAGGTACGCCGGTCCACCGCGGACAAGCGCCACCGGCTGGCCGTCCTGCAGCTCGCGACCTCGGCGCTGATGCGTCCGGAGACCCTGGTGCGGCGGGCCGCCCTGCTCGACGAGGCGGTCGAGCTCGCGACCGCGCGGGGCGACCACGCCGCGCTGGCCGCCGTGCTGTCGCACCGTGCCTCCGACCGCGCCGCGCTCGGGCAGCTCGACGAGGCCCGCTCGGACGCCGACCGCTCCCACGAGCTGGCCGTGCGCCACCACCACTCGCAGACCCGGCTCGTCGTCGGCTGGGTCCGGGCGATGCTGCTCCAGGTCGACGAGCGCTTCGAGGAGGCCGAGCAGGCGATCGCCGAGCTCGAGTCGCTGCAGGCCACGATGGCGATGGCCGGCCAGGGGATCGAGCTCGCCCAGCTCGCCACCCTGCGCGACCTGCAGGGCCGGATGGCCGAGGTCGAGCCGGCGCTGCGCGAGGTCGCGCCCTTCCACCCCGCCTTCCGCGAGCTGCACGGCCTGTCCATGGTGGCGACGGGCCGGCTCGACGAGCTGCGCCGGCGCCTCGGGGCCTACGACGAGCAGCCGCCGATCCACGAGGACTACCTGTGGGTGGGGCTGACCGTCGTGCGGGCCCGGGTCTGGGCCGCGCTGGGGGACCCCGGGGCCGTCGCCGACCTGCGGACGCAGCTCGCGCCGTACGCCGGGTGGCTGGGCGGGACGATCGCGGTCACCTTCCAGGGGTCGGTGCACCAGACCCTCGGCGAGCTGGCGCTGGTGGCCGGCGACCGGGACGCGGCCGCCGACCACCTGGCGCGGGCCCGCGAGGTGCACGAGCGGCTCGGCCTCGGCCTGTGGGTGGCGCGGACCGACGCGCTGCTCGCGCGGCTCGGCTAGGGCGTCGGGGTGCCGTAGACCTTCTGCGCGTGCCGCCGGTAGGCCCGGGCCCCGAGCCGCGGGACCAGCCACCGCACCGGCGGGGGAGCGCCGTGCATCAGCTTCGCCGCGCCCTCCGGACCGCTGTCGTAGAGGAGGCCGCCGAGCACGAGCAGCTCGGCGCCCTTCGGCGTCCCGGCCCGTGCGACCTGGCCCATGTGCTCCCACTCCTCCTGGGTCACCGCACGCGCCGCGATCGGGAGCAGCCGGGTCTCCTCGGCGTCGAGGTGCTCGGCGAGCGCGAGGTAGAGCTCGTCGTACAGCTGCGCCATGCGGTCGCGCTCGGCCCCGCCGGCCGTCCGCCGCCAGCCGGCCATCAGGGGACCGATCTCGTCGAGCAGCGCCTCGACCCGGCCGTGCTGCGACTCCATCAGGTGCACGATCGGGGCGAGGTCGTCCGGCACGCGCTCGAGCAGCTTGGGCCAGAGCAGCTCGTCCTCGGCGGTGTGGTGGTGGTGCAGGACCTCGCCGACCAGCCCGAGGTGGTCGGCGACCACGGCCGCCCGCGCGGTGTCGCCCTCGGGGACGCCGCGCAGCAGCCCGGCGGCCAGGCGCAGCTCGCGGCGGAACAGCGTGTGGATCACCGGCATGACGCTGGTGTCGGTCAGCGGGGCGGTGCGGGTCTCGGTCATCGAAGGCTCCTGTCTCGGTGGTGGTCCCACCGTGGCCCCGGCCGCTTGCACCCCTCTTGTCCGTCGCTTGCAGCGCCGTCCGGGACAATGGGCGCATGCAGTGCGGCTACTGGGACGCGGGCCTGTGCCGCTCGTGCACCTGGCTCGAGACGCCGTACGCCGACCAGGTCGCCGCCAAGCAACGTGCCGCCGCCGCCGCCCTGGGGGAGTGGGCCGTCGAGTGGCTGCCACCGGTCACCGGCCCCGAGGAGGGCTTCCGCACCAAGGCCAAGATGGTCGTCGCCGGCACGGTCGAGGCCCCGACGCTGGGCATCCTGGCCGCCGACGGACGAGGCACCGACCTGCGCGCGTGCGGGCTGCACGACCCGCGGCTGCAGGCGGCACTGCCCGTGCTCGCGGCCCTCGTCACCCGGGCCGCGCTCACGCCGTACTCCGTGCCCGAGCGCAGCGGCGAGCTCAAGCACGTCATCGTCACGGTCGCGCCCGACGGCGGGCTCATGGTCCGCCTGGTGCTGCGGTCGACCGAGTCGGTGGCGCGGATCGAGAAGCACCTGCCCTGGCTGCGCGCCGAGCTCCCCGACCTACGCGTGCTCTCGGTCAACCTCCAGCCCGCGCACGCGGCCGTGCTCGAGGGCGAGCGGGAGGACCTGCTGCTGGGGGAGTCGCTGCCGATCGGGCTCGACGGCGCCGACGGGGTGACCCTGCACCTCGGTCCGCGGAGCTTCTTCCAGACCAACACCGGGATCGCCGCGGCGCTCTACCGCGAGGCCGTGGCGTGGACCTCGTCGCTGGAGGTCCGGACGGTGTGGGACCTCTACTGCGGGGTCGGCGGGTTCGCGCTGCACCTCGCCCGGCCCGGCCGCTCGGTGCACGGGGTCGAGGTCTCCCCCCAGGCCGTCGAGGCCGCCCGCACGAGCGCAGCCGAGGCCGGGGTCGCGGCGACCTTCGAGGCCGGCGACGCCACCGCCTGGATCGAGGGCCGGGAGGTGGCCGACCTCGTCGTGGTCAACCCGCCGCGGCGCGGGCTCGGCGCGGACCTGACGGCGGCGCTCGAGGCCGCGCGGCCGTCGTACCTGCTCTACAGCTCGTGCAACCCGGCCACGCTGGGCCGCGACCTCGCCGCGATGCCGTCGCTGGTGCCGGTGAGGGCGCGGGTGTTCGACATGTTTCCGCAGACCGGTCACCAGGAGGTCCTGGTGCTGTGCCGAGCGGACCGGGGGCACTAGCGTCAGGGGGTGAGTCGCCCCATGCCGGTCCGCCGGACCCTCGCCCGCACGCTGATCCGAGCCTTCGGGTGGCGCCTGTCGGGGGAGGTGCCGCGCACAGGCATCCTCATCGGCGCCCCGCACACGTCTGCCTGGGACTGGCTGGTGATGCTCGCGATCGCGTGGGCCAACGGCGCGCGTCCGCAGGTCCTGATCAGCCACACCTACTTCGGTGGCGTGCGGGGGTGGATCCTGCGTCGCACCGGCGGCATCCCGCTCGACCGCGGCAACCCGGGCGCCACGATCCGGGAGCTGCTCGCGGAGGCCGCGACCGACAAGCCGTTCCTGCTCGTCATCGCCCCCGAGGGGACGCGCGGCAAGCAGGACCACTGGAAACCCGGGTTCTACCGGATCTCCGGCCAGACCGGGCTGCCGATCGGGCTCGGGTTCGTCGACGGCCCGACCAAGACGCTCGGCATCGGGCCGACCCTCGTGCCGTCCGGCGACGTGCGGAAGGACATGGACGAGGTCCGCGCGTTCTACTCCGACAAGAGGGGCATCAGGCCGGAGAACCGCACCGAGCCGAGGCTGGCCGCCGAGGACGAGCCCGACACCTGAGCCGGCACGGGTCGAGTCGCCTCGACCAGGCGTGCGCCGACCACCTCGCGCACCTGCTCGACGGTCACGCCCGGCACCCAGCGGTCGACGCTGCCCACGCTCGCGGGGTCGAAGGGCAGGCCGAGCGTGGCGTAGGTCGGGGTGAGCACGTCGACCAGCCGGTCGGCCCCGGTCACGGTGAGGACCACGCAGAAGAGCCAGCCGCGGCGGAACAGCCGCTGCCCGGTGCCCGCGAGCTTGGCGGTGCCCCCGGTGTTGACGCTCCACTCGCCGTCGCAGTACTCGCCCGGCACGGCGCCCACCCGGACGTCCGGGACGCCGAGGTCGGTCATCGCGCGGGTGAGCGCGTCGGCGACGACGCGGAAGCGGTCCTTGAGCCCGGTCCGTGGGTCGGGGTCGGGCGACCAGAGGTGCACGACCAGCGAGCCCTCGTCGTACGCCGCGAGGTGGCCGCCGACCGGACGCACGACGGGCTCGAAGCCCAGCGCCTGTGCGGCCTCCGCTGCCGCGGGGTAGCCGGGCAGCAGCAGGTCACGGCGGCTGAACGCCGCGGTCGGTCGCGTGCGGGAGAGCAGCAGCACCGGCTGCTCGGTCGACTCCTGGCGCAGCAGGCTCGCGGTCGCGAGCACACCCTCGAGGTCGGCGGACCCGGCCACGGGGGCGGGTCGTCGCAGGACGGTGAGGGTCATCGGCGCTCCAGGGCTTGTCGGTAGAGCCGTCCCGCGCGGTACGACGAGCGCACGAGCGGGCCGGACAGGACGCCGGCGAAGCCGATCTCCTCGGCCTCGGTGGCGAGCTCGACGAACTCCTCGGGCCGGACCCACCGCTCGACGGGGTGGTGGCGGGGGGAGGGGCGGAGGTACTGGGTGATCGTGACCAGCTCGCAGCCGGCGTCGTGCAGGTCGCGCAGTGCCTGGGAGACCTCCTCGCGGGTCTCGCCCATGCCGAGGATGAGGTTGGACTTGGTGACCAGGCCGAACGCGCGGGCCTGGGTCAGCACGTCCAGGGACCGGTCGTAGCCGAACGCGGGGCGGATGCGCTTGAAGATCCGCGGGACGGTCTCGACGTTGTGGGCCAGGACCTCGGGGCGGGACTCGAAGACCTCGGCCAGCAGCTCGGGGCGGCCGTTGAAGTCGGGGATCAGGTTCTCCACCCCGGTCTCGGGGTTGAGGTCGTGGATCGCGCGGACGGTCTCGGCGTAGAGCCAGGCGCCGCCGTCGGGCAGGTCGTCGCGGGCGACGCCGGTGATGGTGGCGTACTTGAGCTGCATCGTCTGCACCGACTCCGCGACGCGGCGGGGCTCGTCTCGGTCCAGCGGCTGGGGCTTGCCGGTGTCGATCTGGCAGAAGTCGCAGCGCCGGGTGCACTGGTCGCCGCCGATGAGGAAGGTGGCCTCGCGGTCCTCCCAGCACTCGTAGATGTTGGGGCAGCCGGCTTCCTGGCACACGGTGTGCAGTCCCTCGGACTTCACCAGCTGCTGCAGCGCGGTGTACTCCGGGCCCATCCGGGCGCGGGTCTTGATCCACTCCGGCTTCTTCTCGATCGGCGTCGCCGCGTTGCGGACCTCCAACCGCAGCAGCCGGCGCCCGCCCGGCTCCACGGTGGTCGAGCCTGTCGAGACCGTCATGCCTGGCTCCCGCACACCGAGTCGACCGCGGTGCACCACCCGGCGTAGAGCTCCTCGCGCCGCGCCTCGGAGATCTGCGGCTCGAAGACGCGCTCGACCTCCCAGCGGTCGGCGAGGTCCTGCTTCTGCCAGCGGTCCACCCCCATCCCGGCGAGGTGCGCCACGCCGAGCGCGGTGCGCTCCAGCTCCTCGGGCCGCAGCACCGGGACGCCGAGGATGTCGGCCTGGAACTGGCACAGCAGGTCGCTCGCCGCGGCACCGCCGTCGACCCTGAGCTCGGGGACGGGGACACCGCCGGCGACGAGGGCGTCGACGCAGTCGCGGGTCTGGTAGGCCATCGCCTCGAGGCCGGCGCGGATGACGTGGGCCCGGTCGACCTCGAGGGTGAGGCCGACGATGCCGGCCCGCGCCTCGCGGATCCAGCGCGGTGCGCAGATGCCGACGAACGCGGGCACGACGTAGACGCCGCAGCTGTCGGGCACGGTCATCGCGACGGCCTCGCTGCGCTCCTCGGGAGCGAGGAGGCCGAGCTTGTCGCGCAGCCACTGCAGGGTCTGGCCGGAGTGGAAGACCACGCCCTCGGCCTCGTAGTCGGTGGTGTCGCCGATCGTCCAGCCCACGCTGGCGGTCAGGCCCTCGATCGGGTCGGTGCGGTCGCCCGAGTTGGCGGTGAGCACGCCGGCGGTGCCGAACGTGTTCTTCGTCGAGCCGGGGGCGAAGCAGGCCTGCCCGAACATGCCGGCCTGCTGGTCGGCCATCACCGCGGTGACCGGCACCCGGCGGGTGCCCGGCAGCCCGATCGCGGCCGGGTCGATCTCGCCGAAGTGCGCGTCGGAGGCGACCACGGGCGGCAGCAGTCCGTCGGGCACGCCGACCGCGGCGCAGAGCTTGTCGTCCCACGACAGCGTCTCCAGCGACATCAGCGCCGTGCGCGAGGCCTCGGAGGTGTCGGTGAGGTGGCTGCGGCCGGAGGTGAGGTTCCACAGCAGCCAGGTGTCGACGGTGCCGAACGCGAGCTCGCCGCGCTCGGCACGCTCGCGGACGCCCGGCACCTCCTCGAGCAGCCACGCCAGCTTGGGGGCGCTGAAGAACGAGTCGTTGAACAGGCCCGTCCGCGAGCGGAACTCGGAGTCGAGGCCCTCGGACCGCCACCGCTTGACGATCGCGTCGCTCTGCTTGGACATCCAGCTGATGAAGGGGTAGACGGGCGCGCTGGTCCCGCGGTCCCACAGCAGGCAGGTCTCGCGGTGGGTGGTGATGCCGACCGCGGCGACGTCGTCCATCGTTGCGCCGGCCTTGGCGAGCACCTCCGCCATCGCGGTGCGCTGGGCGTCCCACAGGTGGTGGGGGTCGACGGTCACCCAGCTCGGGCGCGGGAAGTCGGCCACGACGGCCTGACGGGCCTCGGCGACGATGCGGTGCTCCTCGTCGACGAGCACGGCGCGAGCGCTGGTGGTGCCCTCGTCGAGGGCCATCACGTAGCGGGTCATCGGTGCACCCCGGGCAGGTCGCGACCGGGCACGGCCAGGTGGCTCAGCCACCCGACGTACTCCTCGACCTCGGCCTTGCGCCGGTCCTGGTCCCAGCCGAGCTCGTCGCCGAGGACGGCGACGGCCTCGTCGAGCACCTCCAGGCCGTGGCCGGGCTCGAAGGCGAGGAGGACCCGGCGGGCCATCACGTCGGCGAGGGTCCGCGCCAGTTCGTGGCGTACGGCGAAGAGCAGCTCGGCGCGGATCGCGCCGGTCGCCGCGTGGAGCACCTCGCGCAGCCCGGGGGCGTCGGCGGTGATCGCCAGGACGTCGGCGGCGCGACTGCCGTAGAGCGCGACCAGCCGGTCGGCGCTGAGCCGGGAGAGCCCCTGCTGCAGGAGGAAGCGGCGGGTCTCCTCCAGGTCGCCGGCGGCACCGGGCAGCGGCAGCTGCGCGGTCACGCACTTCGGCGCCTTGCGACCCAGCCGGGCGAACACGTCGTCGACCGCGTCCTCGGCGAGCTGGCGGTAGGTGGTGAGCTTGCCGCCCACGACCGTCACCAGGTTGGGCAGGTCGGGGGCGTGGTCGTGCAGGACGTGGCTGCGGGGGATCTCCCACTCCTCCACGTCGGGGGCGTAGGGCAGCGGCCGCACGCCGGAGTAGGTGAAGATCACGTCGTCGACGGTGAGCCGGGCCTGCGGGATGAGGGTGTTGACCTCCTCGAGCAGGTAGGCCATCTCGTTGCTGTCGCAGCGCGCCTCGTCGGGGTCGTCGTCGAAGCGCAGGTCGGTGGTGCCGATGAGGTAGCGGCCCATCCACGGGATCACCAGGACGAGCCGGCCGTCGGTCTTGGACTCGTAGTAGACGACGTCGGCCGGCGCTCCGGGGAACGGGTCGACGATGAGGTGGCTGCCCTTGGTGCCGCCGTTGAGGCGCGGCTGCTCGGGGGCGTTGCGGCGGAAGACCCGGTCGATCCAGGGGCCGGCGACGTTGAGGACCACGTGGGCGCGGGCCTCGTGCAGCTCGCCGGTGGTGGTGTCGCGGTAGCGGACGCCGACCACCTTGCCGCCCTCCATCACCGGTTCCTCGACCCGCGACTTGGTGCGGACCTCGGCCCCCGAGCCGACCGCGGCCAGCGCCACCTCGACGCACAGCCGCTCGGCGTACTCCACCTGGCCGTCGGTGAACACCGCGGCGCCGGCAAGACCCTCGGTGTCGATGCCGGGGAAGCGCGCGATGATCGCGTCCTTCTTGAGGATCTCGCGGCCCTTGGTCTTCTTGTCGAAGCTCAGCGCGTCGTAGGTGATCATCCCGAGCCGGATCAGCCACGCGGGGCGCCGGTTGTGGGAGTAGAACGGCATGATCAGCCGCTTGGGCCTGACCAGGTGCGGGGCGAGGCGGAAGAGCCGCTCGCGCTCGCGCAGCGACTCGCGCACCAGCGCGAAGTCCCGGTGCTCGAGGTAGCGCAGCCCGCCGTGGACGAGACGGCCCGACCAGGCGGAGACTCCACTGCAGAGGTCGTCCTGCTCCAGCAGGAGGGTCCGCAGGCCGCGTGAGGCCGCGTCACGCGCGACGCCGAGGCCGTTGATGCCGGCCCCGACGACGATGACGTCGTAGGGGATGGTCAGGTCGCTCATCCGGACTCCCTCTGCGCGAAGCATATCTATTCAACTAACGCATTGTGATGCTCCTAGTGTTCGCCGTCACATCGTCGGTGTCAAGGGCCCACCCGCCTCAAGCCCGGGGAGCCCGCCGGCTCCTACACTGAGTCGCGTGCCAGACCTGGACCAGCAGCGACTCATGATCAAGGTGGCGCGGCTCTACCACACCCATGGGATGCGCCAGACCGACATCGCCGAGCGGCTCAAGATCTCCCAGTCCCGGGTCTCCCGGCTGCTGAGCCAGGCCGAGGACGCCGACATCGTCCGCACCGTCGTCGCCGTGCCGCCCAACATCCACGCCGAGCTCGAGGAGGCGGTGGAGGAGAAGTACGCCGTCGGCGAGGTCCACGTCGTCGACGTGGTGAGCGAGGACCCCGCCGAGCTCAACCGCGACCTCGCCCACGCGATGGCGACGCTGCTCCAGGACTCCTCCTTCGACGCCCCGACGCTGGGGTTCACCTCGTGGAGCCAGACGCTGCGGATGATGGTCGAGGCGCTGCAGCCGCTGCGCACCCGCACCGAGCACGTCGTCGAGCTGCTCGGCGACCTCGGTCCGCCGGAGCTCCAGCACGACGCGGCGCGCTCCACCCAACGGCTCGCCAGCCTGACGGGGGGGCAGCCGGTCTACCTCCGCGTGCCGGGGGTCGTGCCCAGCACCGACATCAAGGACTTCCTCGTCGGCCGCGACGCCTACACCAAGCGGGCCCTCGAGATGCTCGACGACCTCGACCTCGCCCTGGTCGGCATCGGCGCCTGCGAGGTCGACCCGGCGCTGCGGTCGGGCGACAACTTCTTCACCGACGAGCAGTTCGCCACGATGCGCGCTAAGGGCGCGGTCGGCGAGGTGTGCCTGCACTTCATCGACGCCGAGGGGCAGCCGGTGCCCGGCGACCTCGACGACCTCGTCGTCGGCGTCACCCGCGACCAGCTGCGCTCGGCGCGCCGGCGCTGGGCGGTGGCCGGAGGGGCGCGCAAGCACGAGGCGATCCGGGCCGCGCTGACCGGTGGCTGGGTCGACGTGATGGTCACCGACACCGCGACGGCGGAGTTCCTGATTCAGGACTGACCCTTGCATTTGGATTCGACTCATGAATAGATAGTCGAACCGATGGAGAAGGAGCCCGTCATGTCCACTGCTCTCGACAAGTACGCCGACGCCAAGCCGTCGTGGGACCACCCGGTCGTCATCGAGTCGCACATCAACGGTGTGCGCACCAAGGAGATGAACCCCCACACCCCGGTCGGCTACGAGGAGATCGCCGAGGACGCGATCCGCTGCTGGGAGGCGGGCGCCGGCGCCATCCACGCGCACAACACGAGCTTCGACCTGCTCGGCGAGAACGCCTACAAGGACTACATGCGCACGTGGGACAACGTGCTCGCCAAGCACCCCGACATCACGTGGTACCCCACCACCTGCAACAACCTGCGCCTCCTGCCGCACGAGAACGGCCTCGAGCACGTCCCCTACCTGTACGACGGCGCCAACGTCCGCATCGGCTGCGTCGACACCGGCCTCACGCTCTTCGCCATGGACACCGACGAGGAGGGCTACCTCTCCGGCCCCGAGTTCGGCTTCAACTACGCCCGCGTGGCCAGCCAGGTGCGGATGTTCCGCGAGCGCGACCTGGCGATGGTCTTCGGCGTCTACGAGCCCGGCCACCTGCGGCACGCGATGCACTACGTCAACCGCGGCCTGGTCACCCAGGGCTCGATGTGGGACTTCTACCTGATCGGCGACTACGGCCTCACCGCGCTCGAGCCGATCGGCACCAACGGCATGAAGCCGTCGCTGGAGAGCCTGTACTACTACCTCCACATGATCGAAGAGGCCCAGGTCAAGCTCCCCTGGTACATCTCGATCTGGGGCCAGGGCGCCCTCGACGACACCACCGTCCTGCGCCGCGCGATCGAGCTCGGCGGCCACATCAAGACCGGGCTCGAGCTGTTCTACGACCCCGCCCGCAACCCGACCAACCTCGAGCTGCTCCAGCAGGCGATGGAGATCGCCAAGGACGTCGGCCGCCCGATCGCCACCCACGACGAGGCCCGGGCGCTCTACAACATCCGCTGAGCCCCGCACTCGTGCGCAAGAGTTGACCTGCCGGTCACACGGTCACCACCTGCGCGCGACCTGGACGCTGCATCGTCAGTCCTGCAAGGCGATCCGGCCATCGGGCCCGGACGCCTCTCATCGCGGGAGGACACCATGCCGGACAACCCGGGCAGCACCAGCCAGGCCGAGCTCCTCGGCGTCCACGCGTTCGCCGACCACCTCGACGATGCGGTCCGCTGGTCGGCCTGAGCTCGTGCGCGATCGGGCCGTGCGCCCTCAGGAGGTAACGGGCTCCAGTCGCTCCATGCCCTTTCGGGCCAGCTTCTCCAGCTCGCTTCCACTGGCGCCGGTGAGGCCGCCGGAGAAGAAGGTCGCCGACGTCATGTCCGGCACTCCGAGCAGAGCCGTGTTGACCTGCTTCTGGGTGAGCCTCGCCGGCTGCGTCGGTGGGCTCGTCAGACGGCCGACTGTTCGGCGGCTCCGGACACCCATCACGCCCGGAATGCCGTCGGCGTCCGCCGAACTCGGACCCGATCCGCCGAACTGTCCGGAGCACCCGCCACGCGGCGGCGCTCGGGTCCGCTGGTCGGCCTGACGCCTGCACGAATCGAAGGCGTATCCCGTCGACTCGACGCGACCCCGACGAGCGCGACCGCCTCAGCCGAGGGTGGGCTCGACGACCCGCGGCCCGCGGGAGCCACGGGCCCTGACCCGGGCGGCGGAGGCGGCGACGTCCTCCCACTCCTCCTGGCTGGCGCGCTCGGCCTCCACGCGCCCGAGGTACGTCGTGACCTCGAGCCGCGCGGTCTCCTCGTCCCACCCGAGCAGCGGTCCCATGAGGCGGGCGACCTCCCAGGCCGAGTCGGTGCCACGGTGGGCGGTCTCGATCGCGACGCGGGTGCGACGGCCGAGGACGTCGTCGAGGTGGATCGCCCCCTCGTGGGTGACGGCGTGGACGACCTCGGCGGTGAGGTACTCCGGCGCCCCCACGAGCGGCTCGAGCAGCGAGGGGTCCGAGGCGGCGGGCGCGAGGACCTCGTGGACCAGCGAGCCGTAGCGCCCGAGCAGCCGGCGCAGGCGCCACATGGGGATCCCGAGCTCGGCGGCGACCACCGCGTGCCGGTTCTCCAGGGCGTGGAAGCCCTCGGCGCCCAGCAGCGGCACCCGCTCGGTGACCGACTCCGGCACCGGACGGTCGAGGTCCTCGACGGCCGCGTCGACGGCGTCGCGCGCCATCACGCGGTACGTCGTGTACTTGCCGCCGGCGACCGACACCAGCCCCGGCGCGGAGCGCGCCACCGCGTGCTCGCGGGAGAGCTGGCTGGTCTCCTCGGACTCGCCGGACAGCAGGGGTCGCAGGCCGGCGTACACCCCGACGACGTCGTCGCGCGTGAGCGGCGTGGTGAGCACGGCGTTGACGTGCTCGAGGAGGTACTCGATGTCCGCACGGCTCGCGGCGGGGCTCTGCTTGTCGAGCTCCCAGTCGGTGTCGGTGGTGCCGATGATCCAGCGGCTGCCCCACGGGATCACGAACAGCACCGACTTCTCGGTGCGCAGGATCATCCCGGTGTCGGCATTGATCCGGTCGCGCGGCACGAGCAGGTGGATCCCCTTGGAGGCCCGCACGCGGAAGCGTCCCCGGTCACCCGACAGGTGCTGCACGTCGTCGGTCCACACGCCCGTGCAGTTGAGGACCACGTCGGCGCGGACCTCGCACTGCCGGTCGGTCTCGACGTCACGCAGCACGGCGCCGACGACGCGGTCGCCGTCGCGCAGCAGGCCGACCACCTCGGTCGACGAGCGTACGACGGCCCCGTGCGCCGCGGCGGTGCGCACCAGCGTCATCGTGTGGCGGGCGTCGTCGCACTGGGCGTCGTAGTAGCGGACCGCGCCGACCAGGGCGTCGGGCCGCAGGGCCGGCGCGAGCGCGCGGGCCCTGGTGCGGGTCAGGTGCTGGGCCCGGGGGAGCGAGCTCCTGCCGCCGAGGCGGTCGTAGAGCGCGAGGCCGGCGCCGACGTACGCCCGCTCCCACGCGCGGTGGGTCAGGGGGTAGAGGAACGAGACCGGCGTGACCAGGTGCGGGGCGAGCGAGGTGAGCATCAGCTCGCGCTCGCGCAGGGCCTCGCGGACCAGGGGCAGGTCGAGCTGCTCGAGGTAGCGCAGGCCGCCGTGGAAGAGCTTGCTGCTGCGCGACGACGTGCCGGAGGCGAAGTCGCGCGCCTCGACGAGGGCGGTCGACAGGCCACGGGTCGTCGCGTCCAGCGCCGCCCCCGCACCGGTGACGCCGCCACCGATGACGAGGACCTCGACGTGACCGCCGGCCAGGCGGTCCCAGGCCGCGGCGTGCTCGTCGGGACCGAGACGTCCGCTCATGACGTGCTCCTGTGGGTCTCGAGGACGCGGGTCGAGAGCCGGGGCCAGGCCTCGGCCGCCCAGGTGTCGTAGGGGGTGTCGCCCGCGCTCACGCAGGCCAGCCGCGCGACCGGGTCGACCCAGAGGAACGAGCCGCTCTGGCCGAAGTGGCCGAAGGTGGACGGGCTGTTGAGGGGCGAGGTCCAGTGCGGGGACTTGTGACCGCGGACCTCGAGCCCGAGCCCCCAGTCGTTGGGGTCCTGGCGCCCGAAGCCGGGCAGCACCCCCGCGGTCCCGGCGTACGACGTCGTGCCGGCCAGGGCGACCAGCGCCGGGTCGAGCACGCGGGGCACGAGCAGCTCGTGGGCCAGGAGGGCGAGGTCGGACACGGGTCCGGAGCCGTCGCGGGCGGGGGAGCCGTCGAGCCGGCTGCGGGTCATGCCGAGCGGGACCAGCACGTGCTGGGTCACGAGGTCCGCGAAGGGTCGGCCGGTGTGCTTCTCGAGCACCTCGGCGGCCACCTCGATGCCGCGGTTGGAGTAGATACGCCGCTTGCCGGGCGGGGCGAGGGTGCGGTCGGCGTCGAACGCCAGCCCGGAGGTGTGGCCGAGGAGGTGGCGCAGGGTGGCGCCCGGGGGGCCCGCCGGGTCGTCGAGGTCGAGGACCCCGTCGGCGCAGGCGAGCAGGATCGTCAGCGCCGACAGGATCTTGGTCACCGAGGCCCACGGGTAGGGCTCGTCGGCACCGGTCGCGGCCAGGACCCCCGAGGGCCCCACGACGGCGACTCCCGCGGCGCCGGGCCAGCCACCCACCTCCTCGTCCACGCTCCACTCGCCTGGGGGGACATCAGGGGCGGGTCGGGCTGGACCCGGCGCCGGGACCATGGGTCAGCCCTGCTCGAGGGAGGTGCGCAGGGACGACAGGAAGCCCGCGCCGGTGGCACCGTCGATCGCACGGTGGTCACAGGTGAGGGTGAGCTCCGCGACCGGTCGCCAGACGGGGTCGCCGTCGTTCCAGACCTGTCGCTGACGGGTGCTGCCGACGGCGAGGATCGCCACCTGCGGCACGTTGAGGATGGCGTCGAAGCGGTCGATGCCCATCATCCCGAGGTTGGACACCGTGAACGTGCCGCCCGTGACGTCGGCCATCGCCAGCTTGCCCTCGCGGGCCCGGCCGGTGACGTCGCGACGCGCGTCGGCCAGCTCGGCGAGGTCCTTCGACCCCGCGTCGTGGATGACGGGGACCATCAGCCCCGCGTCGGTGGCGACGGCCAGGCCGAGGTTGACCTGCTCGAAGGTGGTGACCGACTCCTCGCCGTAGTGGGCGTTGAGCGCCGGGTGCGCGGCGAGCGCGGTGGCGCACGCCTTGAGCAGCTCGTCGGTCACGGTCGCGCCGGGCTGGCGCTCCTTGACCGCGAGGGCCCGAGTCATGTCCACCTCGACGTTGAGGTGGAAGACCGGGGCCTCCCAAGCCGCGACCATGCGGCGGGCGGCCGTGCGCCGGATGCCCTTGAGCGGCGTCGTGGTCGAGCCGGCCTCGGTCGCGGTGGCGGTCATGCCAGGACCAGCCCGTCGGCCTTGCCCGCGCAGCCGTAGAGCTTCATCTTGTCGACCGTGGCCTCGACCATCCGGCGACGGCCCTCGGCCATGGCCTCCTCGAGCTGGCGGTCGCCCTGGCTCCACACCGACTCGATGCCGGAGCGGAACGCGTGGCGCAGGTCGGTGTCGGCGTTGAACTTGTGCACGCCGGCCGCCGTCGCCGCCCGGATCTCGTCCTCGGGCACGCCCGAGGCGCCGTGCAGCACCAGCGGGATGCCGGTGACGGCCTTGATCTCCTTGATCCGCTGGATGTCCAGCGGCTGCGGGGTGGCCAGCGGCACGCCGTGCACGATGCCCACCGAGATCGCCAGCCAGTCCACACCGGTCTCGGCGACGAAGCGCTCGGCCTCGTCGACGGAGGTGTAGTAGGACTGCCAGTCGACCTGCTCGTCGGCGTCGGGGATCTTGCCCAGCTCGGCCTCCACCGGGATGCCGAAGGAGTGGGCCACCTCCACCACCTTGCGCGTGGTGCGGATGTTCTCCTCGAACGGCAGGTGCGCGCCGTCGTACATGATCGAGGTGAAGCCGAGCTTGATCGCCTCGAAGACCTCGTCCCACGGACCGTGGTCGAGGTGGATGACGTAGTCGGCCTCCGACTCCTCGGCGATCCGCTTGGTCATCTCGTAGGCCTTGCGGATCCCCATGTGGGGGACGATCGCGCGGCCCACCTGGAGGAACACCGGCGAGGCGGCCTCCTCCGCTGCGAGCACGAGCGCCTCGGTGGTCTCCGGGTTGTGCATGTTGAACGCGCCGACGGCGTAGCCGCCGTCGCTGGCGGCGGAGACGAG
Organism: Nocardioides marmoribigeumensis; assembly: GCF_031458325.1. Lineage (NCBI taxonomy): Bacteria > Bacillati > Actinomycetota > Actinomycetes > Propionibacteriales > Nocardioidaceae > Nocardioides > Nocardioides marmoribigeumensis. The sequence continues at coordinate 1,424,897 of NZ_JAVDYG010000001.1, read as the reverse complement.
TCCCCGCGGGTCGACCTGGCCCATGACTGGCTCCTGTCCGGTCTCGGGGTCAGGCGGTCTCGATGCGCGCCACGATGGTGCGCACCTCGACCGTCTCACCCTCGGGGACCACGATCTCGGTGATGGTGCCGGCGGCGGGGGACTCGAGGGTCTCCTCCACCTTCTCGGCCTCCACCTCGGCCAGGGCCTCGTCCTCCTCCACCGTGTCGCCGACTCCCTTGAGCCAGCTGGTGATGGTGCCCTCACTCATGCCCATGCCCCACTGCGGAAGCAGGACCTCGATTGTCGCCATGACTATTTCTCCTTGGTTGTGTCGTACGTCGGGGGTGGGGTGCTCAGGACCGGGCCAGCTGACGCTCTCCGACGACCGAGCGGACGGCGTCGGCGATGCCGGCACGGGCCGGGTAGAGCTGCTTCTCCAGCGACGGGCTGAAGGGGATCTGGGTGTCGGGGGTGGTGACCCGCTTGATCGGCGCACGGAGCGCGTCGAACGCCTCCTCCGCGACGATCGAGGAGATCTCGGAGGCCGCGGAGCACGTGCGGTGGGCGGGGTCGGCCACGACCAGGCGGCCGGTGCGACCGACCGAGTCGAGGATCGCCTGGCGGTCGAGCGGCACGAGCGTGCGCGGGTCGATCACCTCGACCGAGATGCCCTCCTCGGCCAGCTGCTCGGCGGCCGCCGCTGCCTCCGGGACCGCGCTGGAGATCGCGACGACGGTGACGTCGGTGCCCTCGCGGACGGTGCGGGCCTTGCCGAAGGGAATCGTGTACTCCTCCTCGGGGACCTCGCCCTTCGTGCCCCAGAGCATGCAGGCCTCGAAGATGAGGACCGGGTCGTCGCTGTCGACGGCGGCGCGCAGCAGCCCCTTGGCGTCGTACGGCGAGGCGGGCACCACGATCTTGAGGCCCGGGACGTTCATGAACATCGGGTAGGGCCGGTCGGAGTGGTGGGCGCCGGTGTTGAGGCCGTAGAACATCGCGGACCGGAACACCACGGGCAGGGAGGCCTGGCCGCCGAACATGTAGCGGTTCTTGGCCGCCTGGTTCACGAACTGGTCCATCGCCATGTAGAGGAAGGACGAGTAGGACAGGTCGACGATCGGGCGCAGGCCGGTCATCGCGGCGCCGATCGCGGAGCCGACGATGACCTCCTCCGAGATCGGGGTGTTGCGGATGCGGTTGGCGCCGAACATCTGGAGGAAGTCGCCCTTGTCGGCGCGGGACTTGCCGGCGCCGCCGGTGGTGCCGTAGACGTTGGCCTCCACGTCCTCGCCGATGATGACGACGCGCTCGTCGGCCTCCATGGCCTCGCGCTGGGCGGCGCCGATCGCGCCGAGGTAGCTCATGACGGTCATGCCGTGGCTCCGATCAGGTTGTCGACGCTGGGGCCGGGGGTGGGGTCGGTGTAGAGGTCGGCGAACGCGACGCTCGGGTCGGGGAAGGGGCTCTCGTCGGTGAAGCGCACGGCCTCGTCGACCTCGGCGAGGACCTCGGCCTCGAGGGCGTCCATCTCCTCCTCGGTGGCGATGCCCTCGGCGACGAGGTGCCGGCGGAAGAGGACGATCGGGTCCTTCTCGAGCCACAGGGCCTTCTCGTCGGCGTTGCGGTAGTCGACGCCGAGGCGCAGGCCCTCGGAGTGCTCGTTGAAGCGGTAGGTGACGACCTCGACGAGGGTCGGTCCGTCGCCGCGGCGGGCGCGGTCGACGGCCTCGGTGACGGCGTCGAAGACGGCGAGCACGTCCTGGCCCTCCTCGACGCGCACGCCGGGCATCCCGAAGCCGGCCGCCCGGTCGGCGATGACGCCGGAGGTGACGGTGTGCGCCGGGGTGGAGAGGGCGTACTGGTTGTTCTCGCAGAGGAAGACGATCGGCAGGTTCCAGACGCCGGCGATGTTCATCGCCTCGTAGAGGCAGCCCTGGTTGGCGGCGCCGTCACCGAAGAAGGCCAGCGAGACCTTGCCGTTGCCGAGCACCTTGCTCGACAGGGCGGCGCCGGTGGCGATCGGGATCGAGGAGCCGACGATGCCGGACTCGCCGAGGCTGCCGACCGCGAAGTCGGCGAGGTGCAGCGAGCCGCCCTTGCCCTGGCAGACGCCGGTGGCCTTGCCGACCAGCTCGGCCATCAGGGGGCCGAGGGGGGACCCCTTGCCGATCGGGTGGCCGTGGCTGCGGTGGTTGCCCGCGGTGTAGTCACCGTCGGCCAGCGCCATCGCGGCGCCGACGACCTGGGCCTCCTGGCCGATGGAGGTGTGGACGGTGCCGGGGATGTGGCCGCGCTTGACCATCTTGGAGGCGCGCTCGTCGAAGCGACGGATCCGCAGCATGCGGCGCTGCATCTCGAGCAGCGTGTCGTGGGAGGGAGTCATGGGTCCTCGTTCGGTTCGTAGCGAGTATTTATTCAAAGTGCGCATGACCATGCTAAACGGCCGGCGCCACCGTCGGCAAGGGGTCAGTGGTCCTGGTCGCCAGGGCCTGGGCCGTGCCGAGGTCGACGACCAGCACGTCCACCCAGCCCCCGGCGAGCGCGGCGGCGATCGCCTCGAGCTTGCTGGCGCCGCCGGCCACGACGACGCGGCGGCCGGCCCGACGCACCTGGTCGAGGGTCGCGCCGACCACGAGGTCGTCCAGCTCGGTGACGACCGGCTCACCGGCCGCGTCGAGCAGGCGCTGGTCGAGCTGCCCGACCGCGCCGGCGACCCGGGCGCGCACGAGCTGGGCGTCGCTGAAGTAGTTGTCGTCCGGCGTCAGCATGCTGTGCACCGCCACCGGTCCCACGCCCACGAACGCGACGTCGAGGTCGTCCAGCAGCTCGACCGCGCGACGGACGTAGGGGTCCTCGAGCGCCCGCCGGCGCAGGTCGGGGGTCGCGGCGACCCCCGGGGTGCGGAGGAAGACGGGCTCGGCGCCCAGCACACGGGCCAGCCGCTGCGTCGAGCGCGCCGCCGCGTGCTGGAGCGCCGGCGACCCGAGGTCGCCCAGCATCTCCACCACGTGGCTCGTCCCGGAGCGAGGCAGGTCGGGGAGCGCGGACGCCATGGCCTGCAGGGTCGTGCTCCACGAGGTGAAGCCGACGGTGCGGCCGGAGATGCCGGCCTCGACCAGGTAGCCGGCGGCCGCCCTCCCCAGGACGGGCGCCAGGTCCGTGGTCCCGGGCGGGACCTCGACGACGTGCACCTCCTGCAGGCCGTAGCGCCGCTCCATCTCCTCCTCGAGCTCGGGCAGCAGCCCGACCGGGACGGCCACGTCGGTGCGGACGAAGCCGTGCTCGACGGCCTGCTGCAGGACGCGGGACACCCGTGCCTGGGAGAGCCCCAGGCGCTCGGCGATGTCGCGCTGACGCAGGCGGTGCACGTAGTAGAGGCGCGCCACCACGGCCATGAGGCGCAGCCTCTCCGACGAGGCCGTCGAGGCCGTCGAGGTCGCCGAGGTCGTCGTGGTCATGAGGTCCCGTCAGCCCAGGCGGCTGACGACCTCCCGGACGAGGGGCCAGACCTTCGCCACGGACGTGTGGTTCACCTTCTCGGCGGGGGAGTGCAGGGCGTGCAGCTCCGTGCCGATCGAGATGATGTCCTCGACCGGGACGCGGCGGCTGAACATGCCGAGCTCGAGGCTGCACTGCGAGACGTGCGTCTCCGGCTCCTCGCCGATCACGTCGCGGTAGGCCTGGGCGGCCACCGCCAGGAGCGGCGAGTCCGGCCGGAAGGGGAACTCCGGGGCGTCGAGGCCGTACTCCTCCACCGTCACGCCACCACCGGCGAGCGCGGCGAGCGCCCGGACGCGGTCGAGGATCTCGTGCTTGCGCGAGGTGACCGCCGCGGTGATGGTCGACATCAGGCGGGCGCCCTCGTCGGTGGTGCGCACCGTGCCGAGGTTGTTGGAGCTCTCGACGATGCCGGGCACCGAGAGGCTCCAGCTGATCACGCCGTTGGGCACGAGGGCGGTGAGCCGGGACAGGCGGGCGCCCGCCTCGGCGGAGAACACGCGGGTGGGCGCCTCGGCGGCGTCGAGCTCGAGCCGGACGTCGGGGTCGGCGATGGCGTACTCCGTGCTCAGGTCCTGGTCGAGCTGCTTGACGACGTCCTCGACGGTGGAGACGTCCTCGGGCCGGATCGCGAGCACCACCTGGGCGTCGGCCGGGATCGCGTTGTTCTGCGCGCCCCCGTGCGGCTCGCTGATGCGTACGTCGGCGCGCGCGGCGACGGCGTTGAGCACACGGGCGAGCACCTGGACCGCGTTGGCCCGCTCGAGCTGGATGTCGAACTCGCAGTGCCCGCCGGACAGGCCGCGCACCTTGAGCAGACGGGTCTCGGAATGGGTCGCCGGGACGTCCTCCCACTCGGCGGGCACGTCGACGGTGAAGGTGACGTCGCCGCTGCAGCCGGCCAGGATCTCCTTGTCGGTGATCCAGTTGAAGTCGATCATCCGGCGGCCCTTGAGCTGCGTGGTGTCGAAGTTGGCCGCGCCGACCTTGCCCTTCTCCTCCATCGCGGTGAGGACGGCCTCGAGCGGCGGGTGGGGGATGTCCTCCGAGGCCAGCAGGGCGAGGATGTAGGAGACGCCGATGCCGTTGTCGGCACCCAGCGAGGTGCCGTCGGCCTTGATGAAGTCGCCGTCGACGACGAGCGTGATCGGCTCGGTCTCGAAGTCGATCTCGACGCCCTCGGACTTCTCGCACACCATGTCGAGGTGGCCGTGGAGGATCAGCGGCTCCGCGTCCTCCAGGCCGCCCTGGCCGGGCTTGCGGACCAGCACGCAGTGCAGGTCGTCCTTGACGGCCTCGAGCCCACGCTTGGTGGCGAAGTCGACCACCCACTCGGCGGCCTGCTTCTCGTTGCACGAGCCGCGGGGGATGTCGGACAGGATCTCGAAGTACTGCAGCACCTCGCGGGGCTCCAGGTTCTCCAGGACGGACATGACGGTTTCTTCCTTCGTTCGGGTGTGAGGAGGTGTGGGTGGAGCGGGGAGCGCTACTTGACGGTGCGGCTGGACCTGCGCTGCATGGTCAGCGCGGCGGCGACGATGATCACCAGGCCGTAGACCAGGCTCTGGGCGGACGCGGGCACCCCGAGCACCGCAGCGGCGATGGGGATCAGTGCGATCGTGAGGGCGCCGAACACGACCAGCAGCGGGTTGGTGACGCCGCCGGTGATGGCGGTGCCTCCCACGATGGCCGCGGCGATGCCGGGGAGCAGCAGGTCGCTGCCGAGACCGAAGGACGACGCCGCGCCGCCCTGGGCGATGATCATGACGCCGGCGACCCCGGAGAAGAAGCCGGAGATGCCGAAGGCGAGGATCTTGACCCGACGGTTGGAGAGGCCGGAGAAGATCGCCCCGGTCTCGTTGATCCCGACCGCGGTCATCGACTGCCCGAAGCGGGTGCGCTTGGTGACGAACCACAGAGCGACCGCGAGGACCACGGAGAGCCAGAACGCGGTCGGCAGGCCGGCCATGGCCGAGCCGAACAGCGGCGTCAGGACGTCGGAGCTGCCCTTGACGTAGACCGTCGTGGCCTTGCTGATCACCAGCGAGGCCGCCTGCAGGATGCCGAGGGTGCCGAGGGTGAGGGCGAAGGACGGCACCTGGGCATAGGCGATGACGAAGCCGTTGACCATGCCGATGACCGTGGACAGCCCGATGGCGACCACGAGGGCCAGGGGACCCATGCTGCCCAGCGTCATCGCCAGGATCATGGCCGCGAGCACCGCGAGCGCGGCGTTGGACAGGTCGATGCTGCCGATGTTGAGCACGCAGGACTGGCCGAGCGCGGCCAGCAGGATGAAGGTCGCCTGGATCGCGAGGATGCCGGGGCCACCACCGCTGAAGAACCGCGGGTTGCTGACCAGGACCACGACGATCATCAGCGCGGTGACGGCCACCGGGCCGGCCGTGCGCCAGACCTGGGCGGTCCGCCCGGAACGGCCGGCCGCGGAGGGCGCGGTCGCGCCGGACTGACCGGTGTCGGTGGTGCCGGGCTGCTTGGTGTCGGTGCTCATGGAGGTCACACCATCCTTTCGAGGAGGTCGAGCGAGGTGGCGGACTCGACGGAGAGGTCGTAGGTGGCGGTCACCTCGCCGTCGCGCATGACGACGACGACGTGGGCCGACTCCAGCGCGTCCTCGATCGTGTCGGCGATCAGGAGGACGGCGGTGCCGCGGGCGCAGGCTGCCTGGATCTGCTCGTTCACGGTCTCCGCGGCGCCGGCGTCGAGGCCGCGCAGCGGGTGGTCGAGGACCAGGACCTTGAGGTCCTCGTCCATCAGCCACTTGGCCATGACGACCTTCTGCTGGTTGCCGCCGGAGAAGCGCTCGAGGTGCAGATCGGGGTCGCGCGGGCGGACGTCGAGGGTCTCGAACCACTCCTCCGCGAGCCGCTTGCGCGCACGCGGCCGGAGCAGCGGTCCGGAGACCGCGGCTCCCGGCTTGGCGAGGGTCAGGTTCTCGGCGCCGGACAGGCCGCCGACCATGCCCTCGGTCTTGCGCTCGGCCGGCACGTAGGCGACACCGCTGCGGACGGCCTTGCCCATCCGCCAGTGGCGGATCTCCTTGCCGTCGACCCGGACCGTGCCGGTGTCGTAGTCGCCGGCACCGAACACGGCGCGGCACACCTCCTCGCGGCCCGACCCGATCGTCCCCACGAGGGCGACGCACTGGCCGGGGTGGACGGTCAGCGACACGTCGCGGAAGGTGCCGGTCAGGCCGAGCCCCTCGATCTCGAGGGCGGGGGTCTCGGACTCGTGCTGCGGAGCGGACCGCTGGGGCGACCGCTGCGCGTGGCCGACCATGAGCTGGAACAGCTCCTCCTGGGTGACGTCGGAGGTGGCCCGGTCGGCGACGAGCCGGCCCTGGCGCATCACCAGGATGCGGTCGCAGACACGCATGACCTCGTCGAGGCGGTGGGACACGAAGATCACCGAGCCCAGCTCGCGGAGCGCCCGGATCTCCCGCTCGAGGATCGCGGTCTCGTCGCGCTCGAGCACCGCGGTGGGCTCGTCGAGGATGACGAGGGGGGAGGCGTGGGTGTGCTCGTCGACCCGCAGGGCCCGGGCGATCTCGACCATCTGGCGGTCGACGAACGGCAGGTCGCCCACGACGGTGCGGGGGTCGACGGTCGAGCCGACCTTGGACAGGACCTCGGCCGCCTCCTGGTTGAGGCGCTTCCAGCGGTACCAGCCGAGCTTGACCGCGGCGTCCTTGCTCGCCACCGCGTTCATCGCGATGTTCTCGGCGACCGACAGGTTGGTCAGCAGCGACTGCTCCTGGTGCACCACGCCGATGCCGGCGGCGACCGAGTCCTGCGGGCGGCGGAACTTCACGGCCTTGCCCAGGACCTCGATGGTGCCGGAGTCGGGCTGGTAGATGCCGGTCAGGATCTTGAGGAGGCTGGACTTGCCGGCGCCGTTCTCGCCGATCAGGCCGACGACCTGGTTGCGCTTGATCTCCAGGGTGATGTCCTGGACCGCGGTCACGCGGCTGAAGGACTTGGAGACGCCGGTGAGACGGAGGGCCGGGGCGTCCTGGTCGGGGCGGGTCCCGTGGGCGAAGAGCTGCGTGGTCATTTCATGATCCTCAGGCGACTGCGGTGGGGCCACGACGCCGCGACGATCGCGAGCACGAGGACCCCGCCGGACACGGCGGTCTGGACGTTGGGGCTGACGTCGGACTGGATGAGCCCGTTGTTGATGACGGTGAGCATCAGGACGCCGATGGTGGTGCGGAAGATGCCGCCCTTGCCGCCTCCGAGGGAGGTGCCACCGATCACGACGGCGGCGATGGTGAGGAAGAGCATCCCGATGCCGATGCGGGCGGGTGCCGATCCGAGCTGCATGGTGGTGAGCACGCCGGCCAGGCCGCTGCAGGCGCCCGCGATGGTGAACACCGCCACCTTGTAGCGCGCCACGGCGACACCGTTGTCGCGGGCGATCGGCTCGCTGTTGCCGATCGCGTAGGTGTAGCGGCCCAGCTTGGTGAAGCGGGTGACGACCAGGCCGACCGCCACGACGAGGGCGGCGAGCCAGAAGGAGTGGGTCAGGCCGAGCAGCTTGTCGGTGGGCCAGTCCTTGAGGCCGTTGCTCTTGAGGAAGGGCAGCTGGGAGTCGCCGAAGAGCAGGGTCGCGATGCCGAAGCCGACGAAGCCCATGCCGAGCGTGACGATGAACGAGGGGATCTTGAGCACGGTGTGCACGAGACCGTTGGCCAGGCCGAGGGCCGCGCCGAGGAGGACGCCGATGAGGATGGCCCAGGCGCCGAGGTCGGCGGTGTCACGGCTGTTGGCCGACAGGAGGACGAAGGCGAGGCCGCAGGCGCTCATCAGGCCCTCGACCGACAGGTCGATGCAGCCGAGCAGGATCACCAGGGTCGCTCCCACGCCGATGATCAGCGGGGTCGAGGCCTGGTCCAGCATCGTCTGCACGTTGACGACGGTGAGGAACGAGTCGGGGTTGATCAGGGTGAAGACCACGACGAGCAGGACCAGGGCGAAGACCTCGCCGCCCTGACGGAGGTCGAACCTCCTGCGTGGCTGGGCAGTGGTGTGGCTCGTCTCCTGCCGCGGCGGCGGCGCGAGCCTGGTGTTGGTGTCGGTCATGGCTTTCCCTTGGTGGCGAGTGGAGGGGGAGGGGCCGGCTGGCCGCACGTCGAGGGGGACGTGCGACCAGCCGACGTGTGGTCAGCTGTTGGGCAGCTTCTCGGGGCCGCCGCCCACGAGCGGGACGGGCTGGGCGTCCCAGGGGCCGTTCTTGATCAGGCCGTCGATGAACTGGTCCTTGTAGGCCTGGGTGTCGTACTTCGTGTAGTCGGCCAGGTTCTCCGGGGTGACACAGCTGATCTTGAAGAGGCTGTCCCGCTTCTCGTGCGGCAGCTTCGAGGGGTCGATCTTGCCGGTGGCGGCGAGGTAGGCGGTGTAGAGACCGATGGAGGAGGCCATGTAGCCGCGGTGGAAGGTCTCGCCGACGATCGGGTTGTCCTTCTGCTTCATGACGTCGATGACCGGCGGGTAGAGGCCGTCGGAGGAGAACTTGACCTTGCCCTTGAGCTCGGACTTGTCGACGGCCTCCTTGGCGCCGATGATCATGCCGTCGTCGGCGGCCCAGATGCCCTTGATCTTGTCGCCGTACTTCGCGATCGCGCTCTGGGTCTCCTGGAAGGCCAGCTGCGGGTCCCAGTTGGCCGGGCGCACCTCGAGCAGGTCGACGTTCGGGTACTTCTTGAGCTCGTCCTTGAGCCCGGCGACGCGGGTCTGGCTGGTGGTGCTGTCCTGGACGCCGCCCAGGGCGAGGATGCCGCCGGTGCCGATGGCCTCGGCCAGCGTGCTGGCGGTGCAGCGGCCGCTGTCGACGCCGCCGTGCTTCTGGAAGGCGACGAAGTTGTTGCCCTGGTCCCAGGGCTCGTAGTCGTCGGGCTTGTTCCACCAGATCGTGCAGTAGGCGCCGGCCTGCTTGCAGGAGTTGATGATCGGCGGGACGTCGGAGCTGGCGACGGTGTTGACGAAGACGATGGCCTTCTTGCCCTGCGCCAGGATGGCCTGGATCTTCGAGATCTCCTTCTGCGAGGAGCCCTCGGAGTCGACGATCTTGACCGGGATGTCGAGCTTCTTGCCGAGCAGCTTGGCGCCCTCGATGTTGGAGGCGAAGTAGGGGTTCGTCGTGTTGATCACCGAGGCGACGATCACGAGGTCCTTCTTGTCGATGGGCTTGCCGGCCGCACCCCCGCTCGAGGTGGTGGAGCAGGCGCTGGTCAGGGCGAGCACCGTGCTCGCCGCGACCGCGGCGGCCAGCGTGCGCCGGCGGCTCTTGGTGAGGGACATGAGGACTCCTGGGGGTCGGGCTCCTGAGGAGCCTTTGCATCAATATTCAGATGCCGAATCGGGATGTCACCTAGTGTTCGCCCGCGTCATCCGATGTGTCAAGGGTCACGTGCGGATTTATTCAAGACCTGAATCGAAGTGGTGACCTGGGTCCCGGGCCTCGGGGACCCGGCCTCGGAGCACGCCGAGCACCCGGCGGTCCTCGCGGGACGGCCGGGTGCTCGGGGGAGGGCTCAGACGGGTGGGAGCAGGTGGTCGATGCGATCCAGCACAAGCGTGGGACGGCGGTCCTCGGGGAGCTGCTCGACCATCTCGGGCGTGCTCTCCCCGGTCAGGACCAGGGCCGACGGGATGCCGGCGTCGACGGCCATGGCGATGTCGGTGTAGAGGCGGTCGCCGACCATGACGCACGACTCGCCGGGCAGCCCGATGGCGCCCAGCGCGGTGTGCAGCATGAGGGGGTCGGGCTTGCCGACGTTGATCTCGCACCGTCTGCCGGTGCACGCCTCGACGGCCGCGATGATCGCCGCCGCGTCCGGCTCTCCCCGGCCTCCTGGGAACGGGCAGTAGGCGTCCGGGTTGGTCGCGACCAGGCGCGCCCGGCCGTGCTGCCAGAGCGCGTCGAAGGCGATCTGGAGCTTGCGGTAGTCGAACCCGCGGTCATAACTGGCCACGACCAGGTCGATCTCCGCAGGGTCCTCCGAGATCCGGCAGCCGGTCGCCCGGATCGCGCGGGTCAGCGGCTCCTCGCCGATGACGAACACCGTCGCCCCGGGCATCTCCTGCGAGATCCAGGCCGCCATGGTGACGACCGGGTTGACGATGCGATCCACGGGGGTGGGCAGGCCCAGTCGGCCGAGCTTGTCGGCGTACATCTGCGGGTCGCGCGTGGGGTTGTTGCTGAGGAAGAGCGTCTCCCGGCCCGCCTCGCGCAGCCGCGTGACCAGCTCGAAGGCGCCCGGCAGGAGCGTGTCGCCGAGGTAGATCGTGCCGTCGAGGTCGAACAGGTAGCCGTCGTAGAGCCGCTCGGCACGCCGTCGTACGCCGGGGCGCACCGGGGTCGCGGTCATGAGGTCGCCTCGGCGAGACGGGCGAACAGGTCGCGGGTCGAGGGGTAGATGTCGCGGTAGACCTCGTAGAGGCGGTCGTAGGTGCGCGCCCTGACCGGGTCCGGCTCGTAGGACTTCGCCGTGCCGCTCATCGCGGCCGCCGCGGCCGGGATCGACTCGTGGATGCCCACGGCGGCCGCCGCGAGCATCCCCGATCCCAGGCAGGTGCTCTCCGGCTCCTTGACGACGGTGACGCGGCGTTGCATGACGTCGGCGATGATCTTGCACCACACCCTGCTGCGGGTCCCGCCACCCAGCGCGATCACGTCGGTGACCGGCGCCCCCAGCGCCTCCTCGGCGCCCGAGGTGAGGAACCGCTGCTCGAAGGCGATGCCCTCCAGCAGCGCCCGGTAGACGTGGGACTTGCCGTGCGCACCGGTCAGGCCCAGCAGCACGCCGCGCGCGTTGTGGTCCCAGTACGGCGTGAGGGCGCCGGTCCAGTAGGGCAGCGCCAGCAGCCCCTCCGAGCCCGGTGGGAGCTGGGCCGCCGCCGTCTCGAGGACCTGCTCGGGGGTGAGGTCGAGGCCGAGCGCACGTGTGTCCACGCCGCTGAACTTCTGGACGAACCAGTTGAGGTTGTGCGTCCCACCGCCGATGAACGTCTCGAGCGTGTAGGCCCCGGGCACGGCGGCCGCCAGGGTGCGGTACTCCCTCCCGTAGCAGTAGGTCTCGCTGAACGTGCCCGACACGATGCCGGTGCCCAGGTTGAGGTAGGCGCGGCCGGGCTCGGTGATGCCGGTGCCGAGCTGCGCGGACTGCCCGTCACCGACGCCGGCGACCACCGGGAGGCCGGCGGGCAGCCCGAGCTGGGCGGTCACCTCGGGCCGGAGCTCGCCCAGGACGCTGCCCGGGGCGCACAGCTCGGGCACCTGGCTGCGGGACAGCCCCGCTGCCTCCAGCAACCCGTCGTCGTAGTCGAAGGTGGCCATGTCGACCAGGCCGAGCGGGTCGGCGCTGGCCCACGACGTGGCCCACCGACCCGTCATGCGGTGGGCCAGGAAGCCCGCCACGTCGACGACCTTGTCGAGGCGGTCGAACAGGTCGGGCTCGTGCTCGAGCAGCCAGAGCAGCTTGTACCAGGCCGGCGTGGGGTTCGGCGGCTTGCCGGTGATCCGGTGGACCTCCGAGGTGCCGTGCTTCTCCACCTCGGCCGTCGCGCGGGTGTCCAGCCACAGCATGGCCGGGCGCAGCGGGTGCCCGGAGTCGTCGACGCACACGAAGGACTCGCGCTGGTGGGTGATGCACAGCGCGCCGATGCGCGAGGCGTCCACGGTCTGCACCGCACGGCGCACGGCGCCGGCGGTGGCGGCCCACCAGTCCTCGGCGTTCTGCTCCCCCCAGCCGGGTCGCGGCTGCATCAGCTCGAAGGTGACGCGGGCCTCAGACAGCGCCTCGCCCCAGGCGTTCCACACCACGGCCTTGGCGGCGGTCGTCGAGCAGTCGATGCCGATGACGTAGTCGTAGCTCATCTCAGGCCTCCACCCTGTCCATGGCGTCGGCGGCCGCGACGGCGCGCTCCGCACGGTCCATCACCTCGTCGACGTCGGCGGACTCCCACCAGCCGAGGAGGTCGAGCAGGTCGACGACCGTGAAGCGGTTGCGCATCAGGGCGCAGCTCTCCACCGCCCAGCGTGCGAGCTCCGGCCCGACCCGGGGGTCGAGCTCCTCGAACGTCACCGCGGTGCCCGCGGCGCGGAGCCCGGCGGCGATCTCGGAGGACGGCGTGAGCAGCCGGGTCAGGTCGGCGCGGTGGTCGGACCAGGCGGCCAGCAGCCGGCGTACGTCGTCCAGGTGCGCGGTGATCGTGGTGGCCTTCTTGCCGTAGTCGGCCAGGCACTCCGCGGCGACCCGGCCCTCCTCGTCGAGGTGGCCGAAGGCGCTCTCGACCCGAGCGCGAGCGGCGTCGGGCTGCAGGTGGTCGACCCGCACGTCGGCCGGTCGGCCCGCGTCGAGCCGCTCGACGAGCATCTCCCAGGCCGCGGCGGCGACGACGGAGGCGACCCCCACCTGGGCGCCGTGCAGCCCCATCGGCAGGTGGTGCTGGCTGTGGTGCTGGTCGAGCATGTGGCTGACCAGGTGCTCCATGCCGGACAGCACGGCGGTGGTGCCGGCGATCCCGGTGGCGATGCCCCGCAGCGCGAGGGCGCGGGTGAGCTGCGCGACGGCGTCGGGGTCGGCCGCGGCCACGCCGTGGCTGAAGGACCCGAGGTCGGCGCCGAGGCGGCCCAGGAGCCGGACGGGTCCCTCCTGGAAGGTCGGGTCGACCCCGACCAGGGCCGCCAGGCGCCAGTCGGCGGGGGCGACGAGCATCGAGGTCATCTCGCCGAACCCGGCGCTGTTCATGCGCGCGGGCGCCCCGGCGATGGTCACCGAGTCGGCGAGGACGGCGTCCGGCCAGCACGACGGGACGGTGCGCTTGACCCCGCCCCGGAGGACCACCGAGACGTCGTCGGTGTAGCCGTCGACCGAGGCGGCGGTCTGCAGGGTCAGCAGCACCGGGCGCGCGCCCTCGCCGCGAGCGCGGGCGACCGCCACCTTGCCGATGTCGCTGATCGTGCCGCCCCCGAGGGCGACCACGGCATCGGCGCCGGTGACCGCCGACGTCGCGCGATCGAGGACCTCGTCCACGACGTGCAGCTCCGGGGAGCCGTCGTCGAGGACCCTGACGACCACGTCGTGGTCCTGCCCCAACCGCGCGGCGACGGCCTCCTTGAGGTCCGTCCCGTCGCGCAGGATGGGGACCGCGTCGACGAGCAGCACGACCCGGGCCCCGGACGTGACCCCGCCGAGCAGCTCGCCGACGGTGGCGACGACCTCGTCGACGACGTCGCCGAGCAGCAGGCTGCGCAGGCGGCACGGCGCGGTGGTGCCGTCGGGGTCGACCTCGGCGAGCAGGGTCCCGACGTCGACGGACTCGACCGCGGGGGAGGAGGCAGGCACGGGGGTGCTCCTTGTGGGGGCGGTCAGCGGAACTGGCGGAAGAACGTCGAGACGTCGTCGACGTAGGTCTTCGGCACCTCGAGCGGGGCGAAGTGACCGCCGTCGTCGTGCACGCGGTACTGGTGGAGGTTGAAGTACTTCTCGGTCCAGCTCATCGGCGGCTTGTAGATCTCGCCGGGGTAGATGCCGATGGCCGTGGGCACGCCCACCACCGGGAACCGGTCGTGCGAGGGCTTCCAGGGGTTGTTGCGGCACTCGTAGTAGTAGCGCGAGGACGTGCCGCCGGTGCCGGTGAGGAAGTAGACCGCCGCCGTGGTGACCAGGTCCTCCTTGGGCCAGACCTTCTCGAAGGCCTCGGTGCCGGTGCCCCGCTCGGCGAGGCCCCAGAAGTAGCGCTTCTCGGTGATCCAGGCCAGCTGGCCGGCGGGGGAGTCCGCGACCAGGGCCGCGAGGGTCTGCGGCTTGGTCAGCTGGATCTCGCCGTAGCCGCTCTCGTTCTCCACGAAGAGCTTGCCGCGCTCGAACCAGCCCTCCTCGCCCTCGCCGTACTCGCTCTCGGCAGGGAGACCGAGGTGCGGGTCGAACTCGACGCCCGGCGGCTGGTCGGGGTGGGTCGGCAGGTAGTGGCTCATCTGCGCGGGGAAGTGGGTGTAGACGCCGATGACGTCGTCCTCGTACTTGTGGCCGTGCTGCTGGGCGACCAGCGCGCCCCAGTCGCCGCCGGCGGTGGCGTACTTCTCGTAGCCGAGGACGTCCTTCATCAGGGTGTTCTCGAGGTCGGCGGTGCGCCACCAGTTCCAGCCGGTCTCGCGCAGCGGCGAGGAGAAGCCGTAGCCGGGCAGCGAGATGAGCACGACGTCGAAGGAGTCGGCCCCGTCGAGGCCGTGGGCCTCGGGGTCGGTCAGGGGGCCGATGATCTTGCGGACGTCCCAGAAGGTCCAGGGCCAGCCGTGGTGCAGCAGCAGCGGCATCGGGTTGTCGCCCTTGCCCTTGACGTGGATGAAGTGCAGCGGGACCCCCATCAGGTCGACCTTGAAGTGGGGGAGCTCGTTCATCCGGCGCTCGACGTCACGCCAGTCGTACTCCTCGAGCCAGTAGCGCACCATCTCGCGGTGGTAGTCGGTGTTGTAGCCGTAGGACCAGTCGTCGTTGGCGAAGTCGTCGGGGAAGCGGGTCCGCTCCAGGCGCTCCCGCAGGTCGGCGAGGTCCTCGTCGGGGATGTGGATGGTGAAGGGCTCGACGTTGTACTCCGGCATGGGTCCTCCTGGCACTGGCGGGGGCGATGAGTGATAAATATTCATCTGCCCGGTGACGATGCACTGAGTCTGTGGTGCGGACCACACCGCGTCAAGGGCCCGGGGTCACCTTTTCCGCCACGGACCGATCAGGTCCGGTGCGCTCAGGCCAGGACCTGGGCCAGCTGGCGGGTCACGTGCAGCGAGCGCAGCAGCGCCTGCGCGGGGTCGGCGTCCGCGCCCACGACCGGGTAGACCGACAGGCCGACCGCGCGGCACTCCCGGTGGTGGGCGTCGAGCGTCGCCCGGAGCAGGCCGGCCGCGGTCGCGCCCGTGCCCCGCTCGAGCTGGCGCACCAGCCAGGCGTCGAGCACCTGGGCGGGCCGGGGCAGCCCCGAACGCAGCCGGTCACGCGCCTCGACCTCGGTCTCCGGCTCGTCGTCCGGGTCCGGGCCGACCTGGCTGCGGCGCTCGCGCACCTGCTCGGCGCCTGGTGCGTCGTCGAAGTGCAGGCAGTCGACCCGCCCCTCGTCGGGGAGTACGACGGACAGCGGCTCGGCCACGAACCCGGCCGAGGTGCGGGGGACCCGGCAGACCAGCCACGCGCCCTCGGGGAGGTCGAGCCCCTCCACCCGGGCCACGGCGTGCGCGGTCGCCGGGGTCCATCGCAGCTCGAGCGGCAGCACGTCGCCGGCCTCGTCGACCAGCTCGCGGCGCACCACCTGGCGCACGGGGTCGAAGCGGGCCGGACCGACCTCGTCGGGCCGGAGGACGGCCCACTCCAGCAGGGGGTTGCCGGGGTCGAGCAGCGACCGGTGCTCGCGGCGGCCGAGCTCGGCCCACCGCGACACGACGTCGAGGGTGCGGAGCCGGCCGCGGCCCGGCCCCATCCGGGCCTGGGTGGCCTCGACCCCCGAGATGCGGCCCTGCTCGCTGATCCGGGCGTCCTCGAGGAACACCCCGCGGCCCGTGGCCCGGCGGGGGCTGCCCAGACCCGTCCACGGGCCGTAGGCGTCATACCTCTTGCGGGCGTCGAAGCCCCACATCGAGTCGGGACGGGCGTCGGTCCAGGACAGGAAGCGCAGCTCGTCGGGCTGCCAGAAGAGGCACGTGAGCCCGACGTAGCCGGTGCGCGCCCACGCCATGCCGCCGAGCCCGACCAGGTCGATGCCCGACACCGGCTCGTAGCGCTGCCGGGCGCTGCCGACCAGCCGGGGCTCGTCGGGGGAGGCGTCGAGCGCGTCGACGAGCGCAGCCGCCAGGGCGACCAGGTCGAGCAGGGTCCGCTCGTCGCCGCGGGAGGACCGGGTCAGCAGCAGCTCGGCCTGGTCCTCGACGCGGCGCAGCAGGTCGGCCAGCCGCCAGTAGTCGGCCGACTGGGCCCAGAGCGCGGTCGTCTCGACGCGCTGCCGGGCGTCGGGGGACAGGTGCGCGACCCCCACCCTGACGAGGTCGTGCAGCAGCGTGCGGGTCGCCGCGCGGACCCGCTCCCGCGCCTCGGCCCGCTCGACCTCACGCGCCGCCGACACCGCGCTCACGAGGTCACCTCGGGGGTCGGTTTCCGAACCGGCCTCACGACGTCACCTCGGTCAGCCAGGCCGCGAGCCTGTCGGGGGTGAGGGCCGCGATCTCCATGCCGCAGGCCGCGAGGCGGGCCGCCATCTCCCGGTCGTAGGACGGCTTGGCGTCCTTGTCGAGGGCGGCCAGCCCGAGCAGCCGGACCCGGGACTCGGCCAGGCGCTTGACCTGCCGCACGAGGTCGCGCCGTGACCCGCCCTCCTGGAAGTCGGTGACCAGCACGAGCACGGTGCGGGCGGGGTTCTCCACCAGCCCGGCGCAGTAGCCGACCGCCCGCGCGATGTCGGTGCCCCCGCCGAGGCTGACCGACATCAGCGTCTCCACCGGGTCGTCGACGACCGGGGTCAGGTCGACCACCTCGGTGCTGAACACGACCAGCCGCACCCGGAAGGCCGGCAGCGCCGAGAGGATCGAGGCCATCACCGCGCTGTGCACGACCGAGGAGTACATCGACCCGCTCTGGTCGACGCACAGCACGACGTCCCACGGCAGGTGGCGCGCGTTGCGCTCGAAGAACCGCACGTCGGCCAGCACCATCTGGCGCGTGCGCGGGTCGACGTGGCGCAGGTTGCGGCGGATCGTGCCGCGCGGGTCGAAGTTGGCCGCGACCTTCATCGGCGAGTGGCGGTGCTGGCTGCGGCGGCCGGTCAGCGCGCGGCGGACGTCGAGCTGGAGCCGGCCGGTGAGCTCCTCGACGACCTTGCGCACCAGCTCGCGCACCACGTCGAGCACCTCGGGGGCGAGGTGCTCCCGCAGGGCGAGGACGGTGGCCAGCAGGGCCGGGCTCGGCTCGAGCCGCGCCAGCACGTCGGGGTCGCCGATCAGCTCGACCAGGCCGTAGCGCTCCAGCGCGTGGCGCTCGACCACCTCGGCGGTCGAGCCGGGGAACAGCTCGCGCACCCCGTCGAGCCAGGCCACCAGCTCGGGCAGCCCGGGCCCGTCGTCGGAGCTGGTGTCGTCGGGCCCGCGGACGTCGCGGCCGGCGTACTCCCGCTGGTAGAGGAAGTCGAGCGCCTCCTCGCGCCGCCGCTCCTCCTCGCCGGCGGACTCGCCGAGCTGCTCGTGGGCGTAGCGGCCGAGGACCAGGCGCCAGCGGTCGAGGTCGTCCATCACACCCACCGCGCCAGGCCGTCGCGCCGCAGCAGGTCCGCGACCAGCGCGGACGCGTCGGCGAAGCGGCGCAGGTCGTCGTCCGCGGCGGTCGGCAGCTCGGCGGTGAGCTCGAGGCCGGCCCCGGGCGTGAGGCCGTGGAGCACCGCGACCTGGCCGGCGAGGCGGTCGGTCTCGCGCGGGGTCATCGAGGCGAACGCCAGGCGCAGGTGGGGCAGGTGCTCGACGAAGGTGTCGTCGTCCCAGGCCCGGACCGTGTCGTCGAGGGCGGTCACCAGCGCCGGGCTCTGCCAGGCCGCCTCGCGGGCGGTGGTCACGAGCCCGGTGACGAAGCCGACCGCCTCGGGGGGAGGTACGGCGCCGCCCAGGTGCCCGCCCGCCGCGGCGGCCAGCGCGTGGTCGTCGGCGCGGCCGGCCGACCACAGCAGGCCGGTCGCCGCCCCCCGCAGCAGTGCCGAGGTCGGGTGGGTCAGGTGGGCGGACACGACGCTCCAGAACAGGTCGGCATCGAGGGCGGCGCCGGACTCGGCGGCCAGGAGGTCGCGCAGCGCCACGAGCCCCTGGACGGTCTGCTGGGGGTCGCTCGCCGAGCCCTCGGGGTCGCGGCCGAGGTAGAGCGCTCGGGCGAACGCGTCCTGCAGCACCGAGGCCAGGTCGCCGAGCCGGTGGGCCTCGAGCGGCTCGCGGGCCTCCCAGATGAGGCCGAGCTGGGCGGTCGCGCCGGCCACGCGGGGGAAGGACTCGTCGGCGGCGAGCCCGGCGCGCACGACCGCGGTCGCCTGCTCGGCACGGTCGTGCAGGCCGAGCACGCAGGCCAGCGCGAGCAGCCCGACCGCGCCCTCGGCGTCGTGGGGAGCGTCGGGCGAGGCGACCCGGCCGACCTCGCGGGCGAACTTCTCCCGGACGGCCTCGTCGAGGGTGCCGCCGAGCAGCGAGGCCTCGACCAGCCCCGCCTCGGTGTCAGGGGTCCAGCGGTAGGTCCACTGCTCCTGCATCAGCTCGGTGCGGCGCCCCCGGACGAAGTCGGGGCCACGGTCGACCCGCGCGAACGCGACGTCGAGGTAGCGCAGGCCGTGCAGCAGCCGGCTGGTCTCGCGGTGGGCGGGCCGGCGGTAGAGGTCGAGCCGGGCGACCTGCGGGTCGGTCGCGTCGGGCTTGAGCCGCGCCCGCTTGAGGCGTGCCCGGGCGTCGGCGACCAGGGGCGGGGACCCGGCCCCCGGCGGGAGGACCCCGACCGTGTCGCCGGTCAGCACCCGCCGGACGGCACGCTGCACGCGCGCACCCTCGGCGTCGCCCTCGCCCTTGACCAGGGTGCTGGTCACGGCGTCGAGCAGGTCGCTGCGCAGGGGCGCGGGCCGCCGCCGCAGCTCGGCGAGCCGGATGGCCTGGCCGACGGAGGCCACGACGTCGGGGGTCGGGACGTGCACGCGGTGTCGACGCCGCAGCTCGTGCGCCACCGCCTGCAGCGCCTCGCGCGTCGCGTCCACGCGCGGCCGCTCCGCCCCGGCGCGGAGGTGGGTCCACCAGCGCTGGTGCCAGCCCGGGGAGGTCATCCCGGCGGCGTAGCCGTTGAGCCGCTCGAGCTGGTCGAAGGTCGAGCGCACCAGCGCCGACTCGGTCGTGGTGCGGGCCGTCCTCACCCGCGGTCGAGCCGGCGCCTTGCGGCCGCGGACCAGGTCGGGCATCACCACGGCGTGCAGCCCGCCGAGCACGACCAGCACCGGACCGTCGCCGGGCTGCCGCGCGCGCAGCGCCCGGCGCACGTGCCAGGCCATCTCGGCCTCGCGCGCGAGCGTGCCCTCGGCCTCGAGGGAGGCCTCGCTCTCGTCGCGCCGTGCCAGCAGGCAGTACGCCGTCATCGCGGCCTGGTGCTCCTCGAACGCGACCGGGGCGGCCTCGAACAGCAGCTCCCACAGGTCCTCGTCGTCGCGGCATCCGAGCCGGTCGGCCAGCGCCCGGAGCGTGCGGCTGCGCCAGAACACGTGCTCGTCGAGCAGGCTCTGCACCCCGTCGGTGGTCGAGCCTGTCGAGACCACGGCGAGCTCGGCCAGCTCGAGGTCGACGAACCTGGACTCGATCCCGAGCTCGGCGGCGGTGCGCAGGGCGACCAGCTCGGGGGAGTAGTCGCAGAACGGGTAGAAGGCGCCGCCACGCTCGACCGGGTCGCCGGGCCGGGCCCCGGGAGCCTTGCGGACGAACCAGGTGTAGACCGCCAGCGGCATCCCGGCCTCGGGGTGCACGAGGAGCGGCACGAGCGCGTCGAAGGACCGCGGGCCCTCGACCAGCACCACGCTCGGGCGCCGCAGCCGGACCTGCTCACCGACGTGCCAGGCGCAGGCCGGGCTGTGGTGACGCACCGGCAGGACGACGAGGTCGTCGGTCACCATCCGCGCGGCGAGGTCCCGGACCCCCTCGGCGGTCAGCAGGTCGTCGAGTGCGCTCAGCGGTCCAGCTCCCGACGTGCCTCGAGCAGCTTGTGCCACTGGTTGCCGCGCTTGGCGCGCTTCTTGACCACGACGTCGAAGTAGTGGCGCAGCTTGGCGCCGTCCTCGGGGTTGTCCTTGAGGACGGTGCCGATCAGCTGCCGCGCCACGTGGGCCCCCGTCGCCGGGCCGCCCTCGAAGAAGTGGGCGTCGAGCGCGGCGGCGTGACCCACCGCGACGGCCTCGGCGGTGGACAGGACCGCGCTGGGCCGCTCGATCGCGGTGCCCTCCTCGCTGACCCCGGTGCGCAGGTCGGCGAAGGTGCTGACCAGCAGCTCGACCACGTCGTCGGGGAGCGCGCTGTCGACGCCGGACCGGGCGAGCAGCTCGGCGGTCTGCTCCTTGATCAAGGTGGCCTCGAGCCGGCGGTCGGAGACCGGGCGCACGGTCTCGAAGTTGAACCGCCGCTTGAGCGCGCTCGACATCTCGTGCACGCCGCGGTCGCGCAGGTTGGCCGTCGCCAGGACGTTGAAGCCCGGCGTCGCCAGCACCAGGGCGTCGTCCCCGTCGAGCTCGGGGACGTGGAGCATCTTGTCGCTCATCACCCCGATCAGCGTGTCCTGGATCTCGGGCTGGACCCGGGTGACCTCCTCGAACCGGCACACCAGGCCCTCGCCGAGCGCGCGGTGCACCGGCCCGCGCACCAGCGCGCGGGGCGTGGGTCCCTCGGCGAGCAGGAGCGCGTAGTTCCAGGAGTAGGTGATCTGGTCGTCGGTCGTGCCGGACGTGCCCTGGACGGTGCAGGTCGAGTCGCCGCTCACCGCGGCGGCGAGGAGCTCGGAGAGCATCGACTTGGCGGTGCCCGGCTCGCCGACCAGCAGCAGGCCGCGGTTGCTCATCAGCGTGACGATGCAGCGCTCGACCAGCGCGTCGTCGCCGTAGAACTTGCGCGAGACCTCCAGCGACGGGTCGCCCACCACGAAGGAGCGGACCGCGCGCGGGGACAGCCGCCAGCCCTCGGGCCGGTCGGCGTCGTCGGCGGCCGCCAGCCGGGCCAGCTCGTCGGCGTGGACCAGCTCGGCCGGCAGCCGGATCGCCGCCCGGACGGGGGCGGATGGTTCGGGGCGGGGCTTCGCGGGCACAGGCCGAACCTAGTCGGGACCACCGACATCCACCGACGTCCACCGACATCCACCGACATCGTCCTGAGAGGATGCACGGGATGACCCGCACCCGACCGCTCCGGCGAGCCACGCTCCCCGCGGTGCTGCTCGCCGTCCTCCCGGTCGTGGGCTGCGCCGCGGTCGGGGACGTGGTCGACGAGGTGTCGGGGGCCGACACCCGCACGAGCCCGTCGCCCGCCCCTCCCGTCCAGCCGGTGCCCCCGTCCCTCGCGCCGTCGACCATCGGCCCGACCAGCGACCCCGACACCCCGTCCGGCTGGGGCCCGACCGTCGGCGAGCTCACCCAGGCGGCCCAGCTCGTCTCGACGTACGACGACGCGGCGCTGGCCGCGGCGGTCCTCATGCCCGGCTTCTGGGGGTACGACGGCCGCTCGCCCAGCGAGTCCGAGGCCGAGGCCAACCGCCAGATGCACGGCGTCGACTCGGCCGAGGAGGCGCTCGGCAAGCGGCAGCTCGGCGGGGTCTTCCTGCGGCCCGAGGTGATCCAGGACGCCGACCAGGTCCGCGCGCTCGACGTCGTGCTCCACCAGGCCGGCGACCGGCCCGACGGGCTGCCGCTGCTGGTCGGGATCGACCAGGAGGGCGGCGCGGTCCAGCGCCTGCAGCACGGCGTCGACCCGGTCCCCTCGGCGCAGGAGGTCGGCGCGACCGGCGACCTCGACCACGCCCGGCAGGTCGCGCGCGACAACGGGCAGGCGCTCCGCGAGCTCGGCGTCACGCTGGTCTTCGCGCCCGTGGCCGACTACGACCCGACCGGCTACTCCGCGATGGGCAGCCGCACCTACAGCCGCGACCTGCGTCTCAACGCGCGCATGGTCGTGGCGTCGATGAAGGGCTACCTCGAGGCCGGCGTGATCCCGGTGGTCAAGCACTTCCCGGGCATCGGCACGGTCTCCGGCGACAGCCACGGGGCGCTGCTGCACCAGACCGCAGGGCTCGACGAGCTGGAGAGCCGCGACCTGGTCTCCTTCCGTCGCGCGATCCGGTCGGGTGCGCCGGTCGTGATGACCTCCCACATCGCCGTCGACGAGATCAACGACCACCTCGCCTCGTCCGTCGACCCCGACGTGGTGCAGGGCCTGCTGCGCGACGAGCTCGGGTTCCAGGGCGTCGCGGTCACCGACAGCCAGGGGATGGCGCCGATCTACGAGCCGTTCGGCTCGGGCGAGGGGGCGGTCCGCTCGCTGCTCGCCGGCGAGGACCTCGTGCTCAACTCGCCGATGCCCGGCCAGGCCTTCCGCGCCGTACGCCGGGCGCTGGAGTCCGGCCGCCTCCCACGCGAGCGGCTGACCGAGGCCGCGACCCGCGTGGTCGCCCTGCGGCTCTACCTGGAGCGCCTCCGCTCGGAGTAGCTCAGGAGACGCGGCGACGCCGACGGGCTGCCAGCAGCCCGACCCCGCCGAGGAACGCGACGACGAGCCAGGGGGTGCGCGGGTCCTGGGCCACGTCGCTCACCAGGGAGACGTCCTGCCCGGGAGCCCGGTGCGACCGCGACGCCCGGGTGCGCTCGAGGGCAGCCCCGGCCTCGGCCAGCGTGCCGGGGTCGACCTCGCCCTTGCTCGCGTCCTGCGGGACCGAGCCGACCGACGACTCGGCCTCGAGCAGCGCCGCGGCGGGGTCGTCGGTGCCGGGCTTCTCCTCGACCGACTTGTTGCCGCGCCACGAGCGCACCAGCGCGTTCGACACGTAGCCGTGGCGCACCCGCTGCGGGTGGTCGCCCACCTTGAGATAAGCCAGCTCGCGGCCGGTGCGGAAGTCGAGCACGGCGACCGCGTCGGCGTCGCTCAGCGAGATCCAGCAGCGGTTGTCCAGGCCCTCGGTCGTCCAGTAGGGCTTGCCGTAGTAGTGGCCGGTCGACTTCGTGTCATAGAGACGATATTTCAGCGACGTGCGGTCGACGATCGCGGCGTAGTCGTCCATCGTCCCGGCGACGCACAGCTTGGTGCCGGCGGAGTTCATCGACAGGCCGTGGTGGGCGGAGTCGTTGACGTACTGCGTGAGCGGCATGTCGGGCACCCGGTTGGGCAGCTCGACGACCCGCTTGACCGCGCCGCGCCGCGGCTCCGGGATGCCCTCGGTCTCGTAGTCGACCTTGCCGTTCCGGTCCGGCGCTTGGGTGTCGAACTCGACGAACCCGTGGAAGTAGGAGACCTGGTAGTAGATGAACCGCTCGTCGGGAGAGATCGCCATCGGGCGCACGGCCGAGCTCATGTCGGGGTGCCCGGACTCGGCGAGCTCCTTGCCCATGTCCCAGCGCTGCAGGATCTTGAAGTCCTTGTTGCGCACGACCTGGAACCACCGGTCGCCCTTGATCGCGTCCTGCGCGGGCGTGAGCT
Source organism: Nocardioides marmoribigeumensis (assembly GCF_031458325.1). Lineage (NCBI taxonomy): Bacteria > Bacillati > Actinomycetota > Actinomycetes > Propionibacteriales > Nocardioidaceae > Nocardioides > Nocardioides marmoribigeumensis. The sequence goes on along the minus strand of NZ_JAVDYG010000001.1, from coordinate 1,401,182 downwards.
TGACCGGCCCCGAGTGGGCGTCGTCGCCGGGGGTGTAGACCTTGCCGATCGAGGCGTGGAAGATCCGGCTGCCGTCGTCGGTGTAGTTGCTCTCGTGGGGCGTCTCCCCGGTCGGGAAGGTCCGCAGCCGGTCGCCCATCCTGATCCGCCTGCCGCCGATGGTCTCGTCGACCATCGAGAACTCGATCACCTGACGCTCGGTCGAGTCGGAGACCAGCAGCCGCCGGCCGTCGGGGGAGAGCCCCATGTGGTCGGTGCGGTAGCCGTCCATCGACTGCTCCCGCACGATGCTGTCGCGCCGCCCGGCGGTCGCCTTGGCGATGTCGATCCAGACGACGTCACCGAAGCTCGGGCGGGACACCGCGAGGTACTTCCCGTTGCGGGTGGTGAACATGTCGTCGACGTACTGGTTGTGCCCCTCGCCGGGACCCTGCTGGATGAGCATGAAGTAGGCCAGCCGGTCGGGGGTCTTCTGGATGTCGGCGAGCTCCTGGCTCTTGTCCGGCACGAGGTCGATGCCGGTCTTGAGCATCGTGAGCGAGTGCGCGTCGACGATCGAGGCGTTGCCCGACCAGTTGTTGCCCACGAACATCACGTCGCGCAGCCCGTCGCGCGGGTTCGCCTCGCTCGCGGTCGCGACCGGTGAGCTCGAGACCACGCCGGCCACCAGGGCCGCACCCAGCAGTGCGGTCGTACGCCGTGTGGTCGCTCGCATGGTCCCTCCTCGTCCGGCCCTCTGCTGTCCAACGAGTCGGCACGGGATGGGCTACGCATCGGGCCCTTTGTCCGGACAGGGACCTCAAGTCCTCGAAATCTCGTGACCTTCGGTGGGTTTGGCGTGCCCATTCGCTGTAGGGCGCATCGGCCGACAGGGCAGACGATGAGGCCAAACGGCCGAGTCTGGGATCGGCCATCCATCTGCTGCTTGGGGGCACAGACACATGAACAAGCTCCGGACCGCCCTGCGGTCACTTCGTCGACCGATCGCCGCGACCGCGGTGACGGCCGTCACGGTGAGCGGCCTTGCGATGGTCGTCACCGCACCTGCTGCCACCGCCGCCACCACGGGCGACGGCGTCAGCTACACGCTCGAGGGTTGTCGCAACAACGGCGACATCACGCTGCCGATCGCGGGGAAGTTCATCTGCCCCACGTCGGCCTACACCACCGGCAACCTGGGCAAGGGCTGGAACGAGCTCGACCTCGTGCCTGCCCGCGTCACGGTTGCGGCCGGCAACTCGGCGCCGAGCACGCAGAACCTGACGTTCGCCCTGGTGGTCGACTACAAGGACGCGGGCAAGCCGGGCTACGACGTCCTCTCCGAGCCGGTCCTCAACGCCGCTCTCAGCTCCGGCACGTGCGGCACGGCAAGCGTCTCCGGCCAGCTGCACAAGCTCCCGGGCCTCGGCGGCACGGACGACAGCCTCTACCGCACCGTGTCGGTCACGGGCCAGGCCAAGAACTCCAGGTGCGTGTACGACGCCTACGCGCGGCTCGCGCTGGGTTCGCACCTGTACTCCGGCAGCTCGCTCCACTTCAACCTCACCAACGACGGGCTCACCACGGCCGGCATCGGTTCCAAGGAGGTGTCGATCCCGGTCAACGAGATCCTTCCCCAGGACCTGACCAAGTCGATGAACGCCTCCCAGGGCACGGACTACACCTGGGGCGTCAGCAAGAGGGGCCCGGCCCGCGTCGACCTCGGTGACACCTGTGCGCCCGACAGCGGCACGGGCACGGCCGAGATCACGGTCACCTGGACCAAGAACGAGGGAGTCGGCGGCATGATCAACGTGACCACCACGGTCACGGCGGTCAACCCGGCGTCCCGCCCGATCGACGTCAGCGTGACCGACCTCGTCTACGGCAACGACACCGGCACGGGGACGGTCCTCCAGACGCTCAGCGGCTCCGCCACGGTCCCCGCCAACACGTCCCTGCCCATCGTCACAGCATCGTTCACCCTCGACCCGGATGACGTGACGGGCGGTGTGGTCAGTGACCGCGCGACCGCGACCTACACCGACGAGGCCACCGGCGTCGCGGTGCCCGGCAACACGACCGCGTTCAAGACCGCGACCGTCGTCCAGGGGTCCAGCGGCTCAGGGGACACCGCCGTCATCACCGACGACGAGTGGTGGAGCACCTCGGCCACCGGCGTCAGCTTCTCCGTGGCCGCGCCGTCGACGGGTTCGTTCACCGGCGGCTACGTGGCCGGCACACCGGTCTCGGGCGCCACCCACGTCGGCTGGTCCTCGGGCTCGGTGGACGGCGGCGGCTCGGTGACGTTCACCAAGACGATCACCTCCACCCAGGGCAACATCGCCAGCGCTGTGCTCTCCGACGTCGCCACGGCGTCGCCGACAGGTGGGACGCCGGTCAACAGCGACCAGCAGAACATCGACGTCGACGTCGACACCACGGTGGCGCTGGGGATCCGCAAGACGATCCCCAACGACCTGACCGGCAGCGAGACGCAGACGTTCGACTTCGTGGTCAAGAACTCGGCGCTGGAGACCGTGGCCACGCCGTCGGTGACCTTCACCGCCGGCGAGTTCAACAAGCTGCTCCCGGCGATCACCGGCCTGGCGCCCGACCAGTACACCGTCTCGGAGGTCACCAACCCGCCGTACGTCGCGCAGACCGACCAGTCGGCGACGCTCGACGGGTTCCTGCCCAACGGCTGCTCCGGTGAGCTGACCTTCAACAACCGCTACGGACCCGCCACCGCCAAGGCGACCAAGCTGACCGTGCCCGACACGGACGGCCTGGCGGCGGGATGGGTCTTCACCCTGTCCGGGCCGGGCACGGGCGCCACGGGCGAGGCCGCGACGACGGACGCCAATGGCGTGGCCACGTTCACCACGCCGCTCCAGGAGGGCACCTACACCATCACGGAGACGGCGAAGTCCGGCTGGGACCAGACGGGCAGCACGGGCTGCTCGTTCACGGTGAACTACCCGGAGGACGCAGACCAGGTGTTCGACTCCTGCCAGATCACCAACACGCAGCGTGGCGCCCTGAAGGTCCACAAGACCGTCAACGTCAACGACGCGGGCGGCACGCTGGTCGGCACGTCGTTCAACATCTGCATCGCGGGTCCGAGCTACGCGACCCCGAACTGCAAGTCGGTCGGCATCGGCGGCGGTGACGTCCTCTGGACGGACATCAAGCCGGGCACCTACACGGTGACCGAGCAGGACCCGGGCATCGAGTGGATCAAGACCATCAGCCCCTCCAGCGTCAACGTGGCTCCCGGCGCCACCGGCAGCACCGCCGCGTCGACGGTGACCAACACCCGCAAGGGCAAGGCCAAGGTGGTCAAGACGGTCTCGGCCAGCGACGGCAGCGGCAAGGCTGCTCCCAGTGGCTCGGACTCCTTCGCCTTCAAGCTGTGCACCGGGGCCACGAAGATCATCGGCCACCCCTGCAGCCTGGTGGAGTCCGGCACGGCCAACGCGGCCAACGGCGGAGTGATCAGCTTCGCGGCCTCGCTGACCCCGGGCAGCCACTACCAGCTGTGCGAGACGCTGCCGGCGGTCGGCTGGGAGGTCGAGCTGGGCGCCACCCAGTTCGTGCCCGAGCAGTTCCTCGCGGACGGCACGACCCTCAACCCCGGCGTCGTCAACGACACCTACTGCGTCGACTTCGTCGCGCAGCCAGGCCCCGACCCGACGGTGTTCAACGTCAACAACCGGCGTCCGCCGGGCGGCTCGGCGCTGACCATCGGCTACTGGAAGAACTGGTCCTCGTGCACCAAGTCGGCCCTGAAGAAGAAGAACAGCCTCGACCAGGCGCTCTTCCTCTACGGGACCGCCGGCATGGTGGTCGCCGCCGACAACGGTGGCTGGCCGCTGTTCGACCCGAGCACGCCGGACGACCTGAAGCTCTACGCAGGGTCGGACCCCAACAAGGCCGTCGACTGTGCCAAGGCTGTGGCGCTGCTCAACAAGTCGACCTTCACCGGCAAGAAGATGGCCAGTGACCCGGCGTTCAACATGGCAGCCCAGCTCGTGGCGGCCCAGCTGAACTACAAGGCGGGTGCCGCGACGACGGTCACGACGCAGATCAACCAGGCCGTGAAGCTCCTCGGGAAGTACAACTTCAACGGGAACACCCACGCCACGATCAGCGCGGCGGACAAGACGGCGATGAACGCCTTGGCCACCACGTTGGACAAGTACAACAACAACGTCCTGTAGCTGGGGCCAGACCCAGGACGTGGCGACGGGGCCGGTGCACCTGCACCGGCCCCGCCGTCGTTCCTCGTGGTCGTCGATCAGGGCATCGCGAACTGGTTGGTGAAGAAGTCGGCCAGCCCTGCGACGGCCTGCGAGTCAGGGACGTCGGAGTTGAGGTACTTCATCTGCGACTGAGCCAGCGGGCTCCCGAAGAGCCGGCGGTAGTCGTCGGCCGCCATCTCGCCGGTGGTCCAGTTGTAGGAGCTGTCGATCCGGGGGTCCCCGGTCAGACCCCGAGCCGCGAGATAGCCGTCCCAGGAACGACCGTCGGCGGGGTTGGCGTAGAACCAGTGGTTCGTCCAGGCGTGCCCGTACTCGTGGGCCATCAGGGCCTGCGGGAGGCTCTGGAAGCTCGAGGACGAGCCCGAGTTGAGGTAGACCACCGAGTTGGGACCCTCGGACCCCACGCCGGTGGCCTCGCTGGTCGGGATGGCGGTCTGGATCTCGAGCACGAGGTCCGGTCCGACGGCGACGAGGTCGCGCGCGTTGTCCCGCAGCAGGCTCTCGATCGCCGACGTCGTCCAGCCTCCGGTCGTGGTGCAGATGCGGATCACGACACCCTCGGCGGTCACCGACTGCGACAGCACGGGGCCGCCGCTGAGGCAGGGGTTGTCGACGTTCACCTGGAGCGAGGTGATGCTCGCGTTGCCCGTGGCGTCGATGGCCCTGGCCCTCAGCGTGTGCGCGCCGTTGGACAGCCGGCCGGTCACCCACGCCCAGGACCAGGACGAGCGCACGATCACGTTCTGCCAGGCCCGTCCGTCGACCGACACCTCGAGCTTGGAGACGCCGCTCGGGTCGGACACCGTCCCCTGGACGCTGACCGTCCCGGTGATGGTCGAGCCGTTGGACGGGGTCGTGATCGCCAGCGCCGGCCCGGTGGTGTCGGCAGAGGTGTTGGACACCGTCACCGAGCGGGTGCCGGTGGAGCTCACGTTGCCGGCGCCGTCGGTGGCGCGGACGAAGAGCGTGTGCCCGCCGTCGGCGTACGACCCGGTCGGCCAGGTCCAGGACCAGCTGGACGTGCCGGAGGCGACCTGCCAGGTGCCGCTGTCGACCCTGACCTCGACCTTGGCGAGCATCGAGTCGTCCGCGGCGCCGCCCTTCACGGCGACCGAGCCGGAGACGGTGGAGCCGGCGGCGGGGGCCGAGAAGGCCACGGTCGGGGCGGTGGTGTCGGCGGAGGCGACGCTGGTGTTGCTCACGTTCACCGTCACGCTCGAGGTCGAGGCGTTGCCGCTGGTGTCGACCGCGCGGGCGGCGACGGTGTGGCTGCCGTCGGACAGCGACGCGGTGTTCCAGGACCAGCTCCAGGACGACGTGCCGGAGGCGGTGCTCCAGGCGCCGCCGTCCACGGAGACCGAGACCGAGGACAGCGCGACGTTGTCGCTGCCGGAGCCCTTGACGGACACGGTGCCCCCGACCGAGCTCGACGAGCTCGGCGCGGTGATCGAGACGGTGGGGGCCGACCTGTCGGTCGGGCCCTTCTTGCCGGCGGCCTCGGCGGGGCTGAGCAGTCCCGAGACGAGGACCGAGCCGGCGACGGCAGCGGCGAGGACAGCAGAGGTGGGGGGACGTAGCACCGGATCTCTCCCAATATCAGGTGGCGAACGATGAAAGAGAGTGAAGCACCAGATGACCGACTCGGGACCTAGATCCTGGGACCTTTGGGTGTTCGGTCCAGACCACAACGGGCTATTCGGTTCGGGACGTTTAGCCACCACGGCAGGACGTTCGGTCTCGGTCCGTCATGATGCACCGGTGACCGATCGCGCTCCTCTCGTCCTGCTGCACGGCGTGACCATGTCCGGGCGCGTCTGGCGCCCGGTGATCCCCCTGGTCGCGGGTCATCACGACGTCCGGACCCCGACGGCCCTCGGCCACCGCGGCGGCGAGCCCGTCGCCGAGCGCCCGGTGCGCGTCACCCACCTCGTCGACGACCTCGAGCGACGCCTCGACGCCGACGGTCTCGACCGGGTCCACGTGGCGGGCAACTCGCTCGGCGGCTGGATGGCCATCGAGCTCGCCCGTCGGGGACGGGCCCTCTCCGCGACCGCCCTGTCGCCCGGCGGGTTCTGGGGCGAGGACGGGCGTGGTCGCGGGGCACCGGTCAGGGCGTTGCGCAGGATCGCGCTCCTGGAGAGGCTGAGCCGTCCCCTCGGCCCGCTGCCGCACCGGCTGGGCGTCGTACGACGGACCGCGCTGGGTGGGGTGTCGGCTCGCGGTCACCTGGTGAGCGCGACGACCTCGGTCCAGGCGGCCCGTGACCTCGCGGGCTGCCTGGTCCTCGACGACATCCTCGACACCGACGAGGCGGTCGACCCGTTCGACCCGCTGCCGTGCCCGGTCACCATCGCGTGGTCGGAGCGGGACCGCATCCTCCCGATGCGCGACGGCCTGCCGGCCGCCCGCCGGACCGTCCCGGGCGCTCGCTTCGTGATCCTCCCCGGGCTCGGGCACGTGCCGATGCTCGACGACCCGGCGATGGTCGCCGACGTCGTGCTGCGGACGACCGGGGCCACGGGCTAGGAGGTCGGGCTCTCCTCGGCGACCGGCGTCGTCTCCGCCGCCGAGGGCGTCCCGGTCGGGCTCGCGCTCCCGGTCGGAGTCGGCGAGGAGGTCGCCGAGCCCGAGGGTGACGGCGCGCTGGACTCCGCATCCGTCGGCGTCGCCGTCGGGCTCGCCGAGGGGTCGTCGCCGGCCGTGGGGCCGGCGGTGGGCCCGGCAGTGGGGAAGGCGACGGGCGGGGCCTGCTCCACGGCGCCGGTGAGCACCTGCTTGATCTGCTCCTCGAAGTCCTCGAGCTGGTCCATCAGCTCCTGCAGCGACAGCGTCGGGATCGTCTGCGCGAACTCGGCCAGGTCGGCCCAGATGTCGCTCAGCGCGACGAGCTGCTCCTTGCCGGGCAGCGCGTCGACGGTCACGACGAGCTGCTTGGCGACCGCCGCCGTGAGGCACTCGAAGCAGTCGTAGTTGACCGCGGCCGAGACGTTCTTGGGCACCACGACGTCGGCCTGACCGACGACCACCACGACCTGGAAGGAGACCGCGACGGTGACGCAGTCCTTGCAGGAGGCGAAGGCGTAGGCCTCGTTGGTGTTGTCGACCTCCTGCTCGGCGCCGTCCTCGACCCACACCATCGCCATCGCGACGTCGTACTGGACCGACCCGTCGGTGGTGTTGACCGCCATCGCCTGGGTGTCGCCCTCGCCGGGCGGCAGCGGCTGGTCGAAGGGGAAGACCCACGTCGGCGCCTCGCTCGCGCTGGTGGTGCCCGTGGTCCCGTCGCCGGTGGTCCCGGTCGGCACCAGCACGAGCGCCTGCATGGGCTCGGCCTCCGTCGGGAGCGCCTTGCCCTGGGGCAGCACCGTGACGGCGCGACCACGGGGGTGGGTCTGCGCGCGCCCGGAGGCGGACACCGGTGCCACGCGGGCGGCGCCGGTGGCGGAGACCAGGTCGGTCAGGGTGCCCCGCTCGCCCTCCCGGATCGGCCGGTAGCTGCCCGTGCGCGGCCACCAGGCGAACGCCAGGCCGGCCACGACGGCGCCCACCAGCAGGAGGAACAGCGCGCGCTTGACCCTGCTGCCCGCCGTACGCCGCCAGCCGGTGGTGAGCAGCCGGCGCACGAGGCGGACCAGGATCATGGCGCTGGCCAGGACCGGGAACGCGATGGCCACCAGCGAGAGCAGGCCGGCGAGGAGGTCGACGACCTCCATCTGCGAGGCGGCCTGCTGGACGGCGTCGGCCTCCCGCCCGAGCGAGGCCCAGGCGGTCGCGGCCACGCGGGGCAGGCTCAGAGCCATCGCCGTGAGACCGATGAGCAGCACCGGGACCGTGACCAGGACCCACGCGGTGACCACGACGCGGGTCCAGGTCTTGAGCTGCGTGACCCGCGCGTCCTTGCTCCAGCGCGGGGGCCACAGCGAGGTGAGGATCGGGCCGATCCTCGAGTAGAGGTCGGGCACGCCGGTGAGGTCGGCCAGCACGTGGTAGCCGTCGAACCGCACCAGCGGCATCACCTGGCGCATCATCTGGAGAATCTGGGTGACCACGACCAGCAGCAGGGCGTCCCAACCCGTCGCCCACCAGGCGCCGGTGATGGCGACGGCCACGATGGCGTTGAAGTAGAGACCGCCGAGGTCGGTGCGCAGCCGGCCGAGCCGGCCGAGCCGGTAGCTGTCGGTGACGTCGGTGTAGAACGCCGGCCACATCAGGTAGATGCCGGCGCCCATGACCCCGGGCTGGGCCCCGCCCTTGCGGGCCGCGGCCGCGTGGCCGAACTCGTGGAACCCGGCCGAGAGGACCGTCACCACGAACACCAGGAGCAGCAGCAGGGGCCGGTCGAAGGCGTCCTTGGCCGACTTCGCCAGGCCCTTGTCGAAGAACAGCCACCAGGTCAGCAGGAGGAAGCCGGCCACCAGCGGCACCCACACCAGCGGGGAGAACAGCACCCGGAACGGGTCGGTGAGCGCGCGGGTCCGGTCGGGGTCGGTGACGGCCACCTTGCCGCGGAGCCCGAGCAGCGGGTTGGACCGCTTGAGCTCGGGCTCGCTGCCGTCGGCGCGGGTGAGGAGGCCGAGGGGGCGCAGCTGGTCCTCGACCAGCGTCTCCACGTTGGCCGCCGACACCGGCTTGCCGGTGCGCTCGGCGACGACCCGGGCGACCTCCTCGGGCGTACGCCGGCCGTCGACCGCCTCGAGCAGGACGTAGAGCAGCGGCGTCACCTGCAGCGTCTGGCCGTCGGCGCGCCGGACGAGAGCGGGAGGGGTCCGGTAGCCGGACCCCTCCATCTCGCCGATGAGCGTCAGGCCCTCGGCGCGCTGCAGCGCCTGGGCGTCGACCGTCACTTACTGGGTGATGTCGGAGTCCTGCGCGGCGTTGGCGTCTGCCGTGCCGGTCAGGTCCTGGTTGATGATCGCGTCCTGCTGGGAGACCGCGACCGCGTCGGAGTCGACCGAGCCGACGTTGGCCGCGACGGCGGCGTCGATCGGCGCCGCGACGTTGGCGTTGGCCGCCACGCCGCCGGCGATCGGGGCCGACAGGTCGGCGTCCGCGTCGACGTTGACGTTGAGGTCGAGCAGGTTGCCGTTGAGGGCGTCGGTCGTGTTGATCGAGCCGGCCGCACCGTCCACCGCGCCACCGACGCCGTCCACGACGCCGCCGACGCCGTCGGTGGTGCCGGTCACGCCGTCGGTCACGCCGCCCACGGTCCCGTCGAGCGTGCCGTCCGTGCCGTCCACGGCGCTGCCCACAGCGCCGGTCGCACCGTCCACGGCGCCGTCCACGAGCCCACCGGTGCCGTCCGCGGCCAGCGTCGCCGCATCCGGGTCCGTCGCTGCGGCCGGGTCCGTCGCGGTGGCGGGGTCGGTCGTGCCGGCGTCGACGACGTCGTTGCCCTGGTCGATGCCGGACGTCTGGTCGGAGGTGGCCGTCGCGTCGGCGTCGAGGCCCTGGTCGATGATCACGCCCTGGTCGGACAGCGCCTGGGCGGTCGAGCCCTCGGACAGGATGTTGCCGCTGACGGCCGCGTCGATCGGGGCGGCGATGTTGGCGTTGGCCGCCACGGCGAGGTCGATCGGGGCGGCCGCGTCGATGGCGAGGTCCACGTCGAGGTCGAGGTCGAGGATCGAGACGACCTCCTTGTCCGGCAGCGCGGACACGCTCTCGGCGGCGAGCTCCTCGGCGCTCAGGCCCTGGTGGTCGGTCATGGGGGTCTCCCTCGATCTCGTGCCGCGCGGGTGCGGCGGTGCCCGTGTCGTCCGGAGAGGTATCCCCCGTGGAGGACGCCCCCGAACCGCCCTTAGGGGTGGGCTGCACCACCCTGCCGCCCAGAACTAGAACCTGTTACAGTTTCGCGGTGCCAGCGACGCCGCCGACCGTCTTCGAGCCCGCACCGTTCGGGCCGCTCACGCTGCGCAACCGCCTGCTCAAGGCGGCCACCTTCGAGGGCCGGACCCCCGACGCCCTGGTCACCGACGAGCTCGTCGAGTTCCACCGGCGCATCGCCGCCGGCGGCATCGCGATGACGACCATGGCCTACGTCGCGGTGGCCCCCGAGGGCCGCACGCACCGCGAGCAGGTGCACCTCCGCGAGGAGGCCCTGCCCGGCCTGGTCCGGCTCACCGACGCCGTCCACGCCGAGGGCGCCCACGTCGCCGCGCAGGTCGGGCACGCCGGGCCGGTCGCCAACGGCCGCTCCAACGGCAGGCACGCGATCGCCCCGACCGCCATGCCCAACCCGATGAGCATGCAGATGGTGCGCCGGGCGAGCTCCGCCGACCTCGACCGCGTCCTGCGTGACTACGTCCAGGGCGCCCGCCTGGCCGTGCGGGCAGGCTTCGACGCCCTCGAGCTCCACCTCGGCCACGGCTACCTCCTCTCCTCCTTCCTCAGCCCCCTCAGCAACCGCCGTCGTGACGCGTACGGCGGCAGCCTGGGCAACCGCGCGGCCTACCCCCGGCGGGTGGTGCGCGCGGTCAAGGAGGAGGTGGGCGACGAGGTCGCCGTCTACGCCAAGCTCGGCATGACCGACGGCGTGCGCGGTGGGCTCCAGGTCGAGGAGGCGCTCGACGTCGCGAGCTGGCTGGAGGCCGACGGCTGCCTCGACGCGATGGAGCTCTCGGCCGGGTCGAGCCTGCTCAACCCGATGTACCTCTTCCACGGCCCGGTGCCGCTCCAGGAGTTCGCGGCCGCGATGCCCAAGCCGCTGAGCTGGGGGATGGCGCGGTGGGGCGGCCGGTTCCTCAAGGAGTACCCCTACAAGCCCGCCTTCCTGCTCGACACCGCGATCCGCTTCCGCGAGCGCCTCGAGCTGCCGCTGGTCGCCCTCGGTGGGCTCGACACGGCCGACGCGATGACCCGGGCCCGCGAGGCGGGCTTCGAGTTCGTGGCGCTCGGCCGCTCGCTCGTGCGCGACCCCGACCTGCCCCGGCGCTTCGAGTCCGGCGAGGCCCGCCGCTCGACCTGCATCCACTGCAACCGCTGCATGCCGAGCATCTACTCCGGCACGCGCTGCCTGCTCGACGACCCCGAACCCCTCCAGATCACCCGCCAAGGAGCAGCCTCATGACCGTCCTCGACCGCTTCCGCCTCGACGGCAAGGTCGCGGTGGTCACCGGCGCCGGGCGCGGCATCGGCGCCGGCTGCGCCCTCGCCCTGGCCGAGGCGGGGGCCGACGTCGTCCTGTCCTCGCGCACCGAGGCCCAGCTCGCCGACGTCGCCGCGCAGGTCGAGGCGCTCGGCCGGCGCGCGGTCCTCGTACCCGCCGACCTGAGCGACCTCGACCAGGTCGCCGCCCTCGCCCAGCGGGCGTACGACGACCTCGGTCGCCTCGACGTCGTGGTCAACAACGTGGGCGGCACGATCCCCAACGCCTTCCTCGACACGACGCCGGACTACCTCGAGGAGGCGTTCCGGTTCAACGTGTCGACCGCCCACGCGCTGAGCCGCGCGGCGGTGCCGCTGATGCTCGCGTCCGCCGACGACCAGGGCGACGGCCCGGCCCGCGCGGGCAGCATCGTCAACATCTCCTCGGTGATGGGCCGCGTGGCCGGTCGCGGCTACCTCGCCTACGGCACCGCCAAGGCGGCGCTGAGCCACTGGACCCGCCTGGCGGCGCGCGACCTCGACCCGCACATCACGGTCAACGCGATCGCGGTCGGCTCGGTGATGACGTCCGCGCTGGAGTTCGTCGCCGGCCACGAGGAGACCCGCCACGCGATGGAGGAGGTCACCCCGCTGCGCCGCATCGGCGAGGTGGAGGACATCGCGGCCACCGCCCTCTGGCTGGCCAGCCGCGCCGGCGGCTACGTCACCGGCAAGGTGATCGAGGTCGACGGCGGCCTCGACCGGCCCAACCTCGACCTGGGCCTGCCCGACCTCACCGTCAAGGAGCAGTCATGACCCTGCGCGTGGTCGAGTGGTCGACCGGCACCGTCGGCAAGCACGCGATCGCGGGCATCCTCGCCCACCCCGACCTCGAGCTGGTGGGCGTCTGGGTCTCCAGCGAGGAGAAGCACGGCAAGGACGTGGGCGAGCTGTGCGGCGGCGAGCCGATCGGGCTGACCGCCACCATGCACAAGGACGAGCTGGTCGCGCTGCGGCCCGACGTCGTGGTGCACACCGCGATGACCGACGCCGACCCGTTCGCCGCGCTCACGCTGTTCGAGGAGCTGCTCGCGGCCGGCATCGACGTGGTCTCCAGCGGACCGGTCTTCCTGCAGTGGCCGCACGGCGTCATCCCCGACGAGATGGTCCAGGGCCTCCAGGACGCCGGGGAGCGCGGCGGCGCCTCGCTGCACGTCAACGGCATCGACCCGGGCTTCGCCAACGACGTGCTGCCCCTGGTGATGACCTCGCTGTCGCAGCGCATCGACCAGGTGCGGTGCTACGAGATCGCCGACTACTCGACCTACTACCAGCCGTTCGTCAACCAGACCCTCTACGGCTTCGGCAAGCCGATGGACGAGGTGCCCCCGCTGTTCTCCGGCGGCATCCTCACGATGGCGTGGGGCTCGGTCGTGCGGATCATCGCGGCGGGGCTCGACCTGACCCTCGACGAGCCGCTCGAGGAGCAGGTGGAGTTCGCCGAGGCCGAGCGCGACTACTCCACCGTCAGCGGTGAGGTCCCCGCCGGCACCCGGTGCGCGGTGCGGTTCCAGGTGGTCGGCAAGGTCGACGGCGTCCCGCGGGTGGCGCTCGAGCACGTCACCCGGACCCACCCCGAGCAGCGGCCCGACTGGCCGCAGCCGGCCACGGGCGACGGCTGCTACCGCGTCGAGATCACCGGCGAGCCGATGATGACCCTCGACTTCTCCCACCACGGGGAGGACGGCGACCACAACGTCTCGGGGATGATCGTCACCGCGATGCGGCTGGTCAACGCCGTCGGTGCCGTGGTCGACGCGCCGCCCGGTCTCGTGACCGCCCTCGACCTGCCCCTGGTGACGGGGCGCGGCCTCGTCAGCCGCTGAACCGCTGCCGGGTCCGCACCACCGACCCCGGCACCGCGACGTCGTCCGGCACGTCGGGCCCGGCGACCGGCTCGCCCGCGGTGAGCGCCATGGGCACGATCCCCGCCCACACCTCGCGCGGCTCCACGTCCTCGGGGTCGACCTCGAGCGGCCCGGCGGCCACCTTCACCGAGGCCGAGTCCAGGGGCAGCCGCAGCACGAGCGTGGCGGCGAGCTCCTTGCGCGAGGGGCGCCGCACCTCCGCCGTACGCCCGGCGAAGAGGTGGTCCGACAGCACCTCGAGCGCGTGCTCCTTGTCGTCGTCGGGCACGACCTCGGCGATGCCGTGGACCACGGCCGAGCGGTAGCGCATCGAGGACTCGAAGGTCGTCCGCGCGAACACCAGGCCGTCGACGTGCGTGACGCTCACGCACACCGGGCCGCCCGCCCCCAGACGCAGACCACCGGCCCCCGACGACCCGTGCAGCAGGAGCGTGTCGCCGTCGCGGGCCACCGCGAACGGCAGCACCAGCGGCAGCCCGTCCCGTACGACGGCCACGTGCGCCATCAGCGCCTCGTCCAGGATCGCGTGGAGCGCAGCGCGGTCGGTGACCTGGCGGTGCGGCTCCCGGCGCACGCGGGTCACGTCGTCGACGGGGAGAGGCTGGTCCATGGCCATGCGGGGAGTATCCGCCACCACCCCCGCGCCGGATGGACCGGACCGGGCAGGATGGCGGGATGACCGACCCCACCGACGCCGACGCGATGACCGACCTCGAGGGCAGGCCCTTCGCGGGTCGCGGGCAGTGGACCGAGCCGACCACCGAGCAGGTCGCGCCGGGCGTCCACCGGGTCCCGCTGCCGCTGCCGATGGACGGTCTGCGGGCGATCAACGTCTACGTCCTCGAGACCCCCGGCGGGCTCACCTGCATCGACGCCGGCTGGGCGATCGAGGTGGGACGCGAGCTGCTCGGCGAGGGGCTGCGCCGCATCGGCCACGACGTCCGCGACGTGACGCGCTTCCTCGTCACCCACGCGCACCGCGACCACTACACGCAGGCCGTGACGGTGCGGCGCGAGTTCGGCAACGCGACCATCGACCTGGGCGTCGGCGACAAGCCGACCCTGGACCTGTTCAACAGCGGTGACCTCGAGGCCGACCCGACCGTGGCCCGGCTGAGGATGGGCGGGGCGTTCGACGTCGCGGCGGGCTGGGAGGACATGTTCCGCGGGGCCGACCCCGACATCTCGATGTGGGAGCTGCCGGACCGCTGGCTCGAGGAGGAGCAGCAGATCGAGCTGGGCGACCGCGTGCTCCACGCGGTCCCGACGCCGGGCCACACCGCCGGTCACTTCGTCTTCGCCGACCACGAGCGCGGTGTGCTCTTCGCCGGTGACCACGTCCTCCCGACCATCACCCCGTCGGTCGGGTTCGAGCTGGTCTTCGCCGACAACCCGCTCGCAGCGTTCCTCGGCTCGCTGCGCAAGGTGCGCGAGATGCCCGACCTGGTGCTGCTGCCGGCCCACGGACCGGTCGCCCCGAGCTCGCACGCCCGGGTCGACGAGCTGCTGGCCCACCACGACGACCGGCTCGAGCAGTGCCTGGCCAAGGTGGGCCCCGACGGCAGCACCGCCCACGACGTCGCCACCGAGCTGACCTGGACCCGCCACGAGCGCCTGTTCAGCGAGCTCGACGCGTTCAACGGCGCCATGGCCACGATGGAGACGATGGTCCACCTCGACCTGCTCGCCTCCCGCGGCCGGCTGGTCCGTGACGAGGTCGACGGCACCGCCGTCTACCGCCCGCGCTAGCCTGGGGCCACACGACAGGGGAGCGCCGCTCGGGCGCTGAGAGTGCGGAATCGGCCGCAGACCCTCGAACCTGCTCCGGCTAGCACCGGCGAAGGGAGTCGAGCTCTTCCCGCTCACGCGGGACCCTCCTCACCGGAGGAGCATGCAGTGCGCACCACCCGATCCGTCCGCGTCGTCGCGGCGGTCCTCACCTCCACCGCGGCGCTCGCGGCATGCTCGGTCTCGACGGCCGACGACGAGGCGCCGCGGAAGGACAGCGGCAAGGCGCCCACGAAGGTCGTCCTGGCCACCCACGACTCCTGGGCCATGCCCAAGCCGCTGGTCCGCCAGTTCGAGAAGGACACCGGCCTCGACCTCGTGGTCGTCCCCAACGGCGACGCGGGCCAGCTCACCAACAAGCTGGTGCTCACCAAGGACGCGCCGATCGCCGACGCGGTCTACGGCATGGACAACACCTTCGCCTCCCGCGCGCTCGACGCCGGCATCCTGGCGCCCGACGCCGCGACCGACCAGCCGTCCTCGGCCGACGCCTACGACCTGCCCGGCGACTCCCGCCACGCCCTCGCCCCGGTCGACTGGGGCGACGTGTGCGTCAACGTCGACGACGCGTGGTTCCGCAAGGACGGCCGGCCCGAGCCGCGCACGCTCGACGACCTGACCGAGCCGGCCTACAAGGGGCTCTTCTCGACCCCGAGCGCGGCGACGTCCTCGCCCGGCTTCGCGTTCCTGCTCACGACGGTCGCGGCGTACGGCGACGGTGACACCGGCGAGGGGGGCTGGCAGGGCTACTGGAAGAAGCTCATGGCCAACGGCGCTCGCGTCGCCGGCTCGTGGACCGACGCCTACGAGGGCGACTTCACCGCCTCCGGCGAGGGCGACCGGCCGATCGTGCTGTCCTACAACTCCTCGCCGCCGTTCACGATCCCCAAGGGCGGGACCAAGCCGACCACGAGCGCGCTGCTCGACACGTGCTTCCGCCAGGTGGAGTACGCCGGCGTGCTCGACGGCGCGAAGAACCCCGACGGCGCCCACGAGGTCGTGGCCTGGCTGCAGAGCCGCGCGGTGCAGGAGGCGCTGCCGGACAACATGTACGTCTTCCCGGTCGACGCGGACGCCACGCTCCCGGCCGCCTGGGCGAAGTACGCCGAGCCCGCGCCGAAGCCCTACTCGGTCGACCCCGGCACGGTGGCCGCCGACCGCGACACCTGGATCCGTGAGTGGACCGACATCACGTCCGGCTGACCCCGGTCCTCCTGGCAGCGCTCCCCCTCGCGGTCCTGGGCGTCTTCTTCGTCCTGCCCGTGGGGGAGATGCTGCGGCTCGGCCTCGCCCCCCACGGGCGGCTCGACCTCGGTGGCGTGGTGGGCACGCTGACCCGCCCGCGGGTGGTCCGGGTGCTGTGGTTCACGGTCTGGGCGGCCGCGGCCGCGACCGTGGTGACGGTCGCGCTCGGCGTGCCGACGGCGTACGCCCTGCACCGCCTGCGGCTCCCGGGGTCCGCCCTGCTGCGCGGGGTCGTGACGGCCCCGTTCGTGCTGCCCACCGTCGTGGTGGGGGTCGCGTTCCGCGGGCTGCTGGCCCCCAGCGGGCCGCTGGGCGGGCTGGGGCTCGACGGGACCCCGGTGGCGATCATCGCGGCGCTGGTGTTCTTCAACCTCTCGGTCGTGGTCCGCACGGTGGGCCCGTCGTGGGCCGGTCTCGACCCGCGGCGGGGTGAGGCGGCCGCTGCGCTCGGCGCGACCCCGTGGCAGGTGCTGCGCACGGTCACGCTGCCGGCGCTGCGCCCGGCCGCGGTGTCCTCCGCGATGGTCGTCTTCCTGTTCTGCGCCACGGCGTTCGGCGTCGTGCTCACGATGGGCGGCGGGCGCTACTCCACCGTCGAGACCGAGATCTACTACCTCACCACCCAGCTGCTCGACCTGCCGGCGGCGGCCGCGCTGTCGGTCCTCCAGCTCGCCGTGGTCGTCGGACTGCTGGCCCTGACCGGTCGGGCGCGCCCGGGGGAGCAGAGCGACCGGACGGCCCCGGTGCTGCGACGCCCGCGGCGCAGCGACGCCCCGGTCCTCGCCGTCACCGCCGTGGTGCTGGCCTTCGTGGTCGCCCCGCTCGCCGCCGTGCTGGTGCGCAGCCTGCGCGTCGACGGCGCCTGGTCCACCGCCCGGTTCGCCGCCCTCGAGCGCCCGCCCGAGGACGGCACCCTGCGCGTCCCGCTGAGCCAGGCGCTCGAGACGTCGCTGCGGGTCGCCGTCGACGCCACCCTGCTCGCCATGGTGCTGGGGCTGGTCGTCGCCGGGCTCACCGCTCGAGGGGGCTCCCGGCGCTGGCGGCGGCTCCGGTCCGCCCTCGACGGGGTCTTCATGCTGCCGCTCGGCGTCTCCGCGGTCACGGTCGGCTTCGGCCTGCTCGTCGCCCTCGACACGCCCCCGCTCGACCTGCGCGGCAGCCCGTGGCTCGTGCCCGTGGCCCAGGCGCTCGTCGCGCTCCCGCTCGTCGTACGCCTGGTGGCGCCGGCGCTCCGCTCCGTCGATCCGCGCCTCCGCGAGGCCGCGGCGTCCCTCGGCGCGCGGCCGTCCCGCGTGCTCGGCACGGTCGACCTCCCGCTGGTGTGGCGGCCCGTCCTGTCGGCCACCGGCTTCGCCTTCGCGGTGTCGCTGGGGGAGTTCGGGGCGACCAGCTTCCTCGCCCGGCCGGACGACCCGACCCTGCCGGTGCTCGTCTACCAGCTGGTCTCCCGGCCGGGCGCGGAGAGCTTCGGCGCCGGCCTCGCCGCCGCCGTCGTGCTCGGCCTCGTGACGAGCGTGGTCGTCGTGGCCGTCGAGCGGCTCCGGCCCCCGGGCGTGGGAGCGTTCTGAGGTGAGCGCGCTGCAGGTCGACCACGTGACCGTCCGCTTCGGCGACGTCACCGCGGTCGACGACGTCTCCCTCGACGTCACGAGCGGACAGGTGTGCGCGGTCCTCGGCCCCTCCGGCTCCGGCAAGTCCACCCTCCTGCGCGCGGTGGCCGGGCTCGAGCCGTTGACCTGCGGTCGCGTGGCGTACGACGGCCACGACCTGCGCGGCGTGCCGCCCCACCGGCGCGGGTTCGCGCTGATGTTCCAGGACGGCCAGCTGTTCCCCCACCTGACGGTGGCCGAGAACGTCGCCTACGCCCTCCGCGTACGCCGGCGCCCGCGAGCCGAGCGCGTCGCCCGGGTCGCGGAGCTGCTCGACCTCGTCGGCCTCACGGGGTACGACGCCCGCCTGCCGGCCGAGCTGTCCGGGGGCGAGCTGCAGCGGGTCGCGCTGGCCCGGTCCCTCGCGGCGAGCCCCCGCCTCCTGCTCCTCGACGAGCCCCTGGCCTCGCTCGACCGGCACCTCACCGAGCGGCTGGCCGACGACCTCGCCACGATCCTGCGCGAGGCCGGGACGACGGCCCTGATGGTCACCCACGACGCGGAGGAGGCGTTCGCGGTGGCCGACCGGATGGCCGTCCTGCGCGGCGGCCGCCTGGTGCAGGCCGGCGGGCTCGACGAGGTGTGGCGTGCCCCGGTCGACGCGACGACGGCGGGGTTCCTCGGCTACGCCACCGTCCTGGCGCCCGACCGCGCCCGCGCGCTGGCCGGGCTGGCCGGCGTACCCCTGGCGCCGGGAGGGGAGGCGCTCGCCCTGCGCCGCTCGGCGCTGCGGGTAAGCGACGGGGGACCGGTCCGGGCCACCGTCACCGCGCTGCGCTCGGCGTCGGAGCAGGTGCGCCTGCGGGTGGAGGTCGCCGCGGTCGGAGAGCTCGACGCGGTGGCCTCCTGGGCGCAGGCCGTGCGGGTCGGCGACGAGGTCACGCTCGGGCTCGACCCGTCCCGCACGGCGGCCGTGCCCGCAGGGTGAGGACTCTCACGTCGCGAACTCCGCGACGGGCGCGTAGGGGGTCCGAACCATGTGGACCGACTCCCTAGAATCACGGGGATGAAGCGCCCCGCCTACGGACTCGTGGTGGGCGTCGCGGTGCTGATGGGCGTCGTGGCGCTCGTCGTCTCCCATGCGGTGGGGGTGCGCCTGCGCGACCCCGACGGCTTCCTGGGCCCCGCGTGGGTCCGGCTGCCCGCGATGGTGCTGGGCGCCTTCCTCCTCGACGTGGTCCCGCGCTCCCTGTGGCGCTCGCGGCGCAGCTGGCGCAACGTCCTGCGTGAGGCCAACGGGCTGGTGCGCGAGCACTGGACCCGCGAGCGGATCATGCTGGTGGTCATCGGGCTGACCAGCTTCTACGTCACCTACGTCAGCTACCGCAACCTCAAGAACTACCTGCCGCGGCTGTTCCCCGACATGCAGGACCCGATGCTGCACAGCCTCGACCGCTGGCTGATGTTCGGCCACGAGCCGGCGACCCTGCTGCACGCGGTCTTCGGCGAGACCTGGGCGGCCCACGTCTTCGCGTTCATCTACCTGCTCTACCTCCCCCTGGCGCCGATCAGCCTCGTGGTGTGGCTGGTGTGGTCGCGCAACGTGTCCTACGGCTACTGGTACGCCACCGCCAACTGCCTCACCTGGACCTTCGGGACGATCTCCTACTACGCGATCCCCACGATGGGCCCGGCGTTCTGGTACCCCTGGCTCTACCGCGGCCTCGACGTCACCGGGGTGACCAAGCTCCAGGACGGGCTGTGGAACTCCCGGCAGGACGTGCGGTTCCCGCTCAACCCGTTCTCCGACTCGATCCAGTCCGTGGCGGGCTTCGCCTCGCTGCACGTGGGCCTGACCCTCACCATCGCGCTGGTCGCCCACTACACCGTGCGGCACCGCGCCCTGCGGACCCTGGGCTGGGTCTACTGCTTCCTCACGCTGATCTCCACGATGTACTTCGGCTGGCACTACATCGCCGACGACATCGGCGGCGCCGTGATCGCCCTGCTGTCGGTCTACCTCGGCGGCATCGCCAGCGGGCAGAAGTTCGACCGCTACGGCCGCGCGTCCCATCCCACGACCTCCACCGCCGACGTGCCGGTCGACGAGGAGGAGGAGGAGGAGGAGGAGGGTCGGGGGCCGGGGTCCCCGGCCCAGGTGGGCCAGACCACCTGAGGTCCACCCTGGTCCTCTCGGACCAACCCGCGACCCCGTCCTGACGCACGGAAGGGCCAGGAACGCCTCCTCCGGACGGGGGACGGCGTCCACCTTGTCCCGATTCCACGCGGACGAATCTCTTTACGTTGTGGGGATGTCATGTATGCTCGCAGCATGCGGAGTCCCGGGGGGGACCCGCAAGAGCAGAGCGGCACGACACCCCACTCGCGCAGTGGAGGACGCCAGTGGGGGGGAGTTTCGTATCCCAGTCCCTCTCCCTGGAGCCGCCGGCTCACACCGGCTGTCCTAGCCTCCCAATGGGACAGTCTCTGGCCCCGCCCGAACCTCCCAATCGGGCGGGGCCCACCGGTTTTTGTGCCACCCCCTGACGGTCCGTGACGTTGCTGCCACGATGTGCCCATGGCCTCCGACCCCCTCCAGGACCAGCACATCGACGTCCCCGCGCTGCGCGACCTGCTCGACGGCCGCTACCGCGACGTCCGCAACCGGGTCAGGGACAACCTGGTCGAGCACGCCTCGATCCTCGACGAGGCCGAGACGCTGTCGACCGACGACTACCGCGACCGGGTCCGCGACGTCGTCGTCGAGCTCGCCGGCACCGGGCAGACCGGCTACGGCCTGCCCAAGGAGTACGGCGGCGGGGGTGACATCGGGGCGTCCGTGGCGGCCTTCGAGACCTCGGCCTTCGGCGACCTGTCGGTCCTGGTCAAGCTCGGGGTGCAGTTCGGCCTCTTCGGCGGGGCCGTGCTCCAGCTCGGCACCGAGCGCCACCACAAGAAGTACATGGCCGACATCACCAGCGGCGCCCTGCTCGGCTGCTTCGCGATGACCGAGACCGGCCACGGCTCCAACGTCCAGGCGCTCGGGACCTACGCGACGTACGACAAGGAGACGCAGGAGTTCGTCCTCCAGACCCAGGACGATTCCGCCCGCAAGGACTACATCGGCAACGCCGCCCGTCACGGCACGATGGCCGCCGTCTTCGCCCAGCTCGTCGTCGACGGCGAGAACCATGGCGTCCACGCGCTCCTCGCGCCGCTGCGCGACGACAAGGGCAAGGTCGTCGACGGGGTCCGCATCGAGGACTGCGGGCACAAGCACGGCCTCAACGGCGTCGACAACGGCCGGATCTGGTTCGAGGGCCTGCGGGTGCCGCGGGAGAACCTGCTCAACAAGTACGCCGACGTCGACGAGGACGGCACCTACCACTCGCCGATCGACAACCCCGACCGGCGCTTCTTCACCATGCTCGGCACCCTCGTGCAGGGCCGGGTGTGCGTCGGCGGCGGCGCGATCAACGCCAGCAAGGTCGCCCTCAAGATCGCGGTCACCTACGGCAACCGGCGCCGCCAGTTCGGGCCCAAGGACTCCGAGACCGAGATCGTGCTGCTCGACTACGGCATGCACCAGCGGCGGCTGATCCCGCTGATCGCCCGCACCTACGCGCTGCACTTCGCCCAGGAGCGCGTCTCCGCCGACCTGCACCGCATCTTCAGCGACGTCGACGGCGCCTCCGAGCGCCGGCGCAAGGCGCTGGAGTCGCGGGCCGCCGCCACCAAGTCGCTCGGCACGTGGGCCGCGCTCGACACCATCCAGCGGTCCCGGGAGGCCTGCGGCGGTGCGGGCTACCTCTCGGTCAACCGGTTCTCCGCGCTGTACGACGACGTGGACGTCTTCACCACCTTCGAGGGCGACAACACCGTCCTGCTGCAGCTGGTCGCCAAGGGCCGGCTCACCGACCTCGCCGCCGAGTTCAACTCGCTCAACCAGGTCGACATGGTGGGCTACGTCGCCGGGCTGGCCGTCGAGACCGTGGTCGAGCGCACCCAGATGCGCTCGCTGCTCGAGCGGCTGCGCGACGCCGTACCCGGCCGTGGCGGCCTCTCCGACGAGGACGCCGGCCTGCTCGATCCCGACTGGCACCTGTCGATGCTGCGCTGGCGCGAGGACCATCTGACCTCGGGCGCCGCGCGGCGGCTCAAGTCCGGCATGGACGGTGGCACCGCCCCGGAGGAGGTCTTCTCACGGGTCCAGCCGCACATCATCGCCGCCGCCCGTTCCCACGGCGAGCGGCTGTTCTACGAGGCGTTCCTGACCAAGGTGCAGAACACCCCCGAGGGCACCAACAAGAGGGCGCTCGGGGCGCTGTGCGACCTCTACGCCCTCTCGCTGATCGAGGGCGACCGCGCGTGGTTCATGGAGCACGGCCGTCTCTCGGGCGACCGCTCCAAGGCGGTCCAGGCCGCCGTCGAGGAGCTGTGCCGCCAGCTGCGCCCCCACGCCGAGGACCTGGTCGACGCCTTCGGCGTACCCCCCGAGCTGCTCCGCACCGAGCTCTTCTGAGCCCCTCTCAGTTTCACTAGGTACCTAGTGAAACTGACACTCCCCGAGCGAAACTTCGCTCGGGGAGTGCGAACGTCACTAGGTACCTAGTGAAACCGAACCGGCCCTCAGTGGGTGGTGTAGCCGGCGTCCGTGGCGCGCTTGAACGACGCGGAGACCTCGGCCTCGGCCTCGATGCGGCCGACCCAGTTGGCGCCCTCGACGGACTTGCCGGGCTCGAGGTCCTTGTAGACCTCGAAGAAGTGCTGGATCTCCAGCCGGTCGAACTTGGAGACGTGGTCGATGTCGCGCAGGTGCTCCATGCGCGGGTCGGTCGTCGGGACGCAGAGGACCTTGTCGTCGCCGCCGGCCTCGTCGGTCATGCGGAACATGCCGATCGCGCGGCACTTGATCAGGCAGCCGGGGAAGGTCGGCTCCATGAGGAGCACCATCGCGTCGAGCGGGTCGCCGTCGAGACCCAGGGTGTTCTCGATGAAGCCGTAGTCGGCGGGGTACTGCGTGGAGGTGAACAGCGTGCGGTCGAGCCGCATGCGCCCGCTCTCGTGGTCGACCTCGTACTTGTTGCGCTGTCCCTTGGGGATCTCCACCAAGACGTCGAACTCCACTGACTTCCTCCAGTCGTCGGCCTGTCGCCGGTTGCTGCCACCAGAACGGGCGGGGTCGTCGGCTAGTCTCCCGCAGAACCCGCTGCCCATGCATCTCGAGGGGACAGTCCATGCCCGAAGGTGACCGACCCCACGCCGAGAGCGTGGTGGAGGAAGCCCCCGAGACGGCACCGGGCGAGGCGCCCGCACAGGCACCGGCAGAGGCACCGGCAGAGGCACCGGCAGAGGCGCCCGCAGAGGCACCGGGAGGGGACGAGCCCCACGAGGAGCCGGTCGAGCCGGCCACAACGCCGGCCACGCCCGCCGAGCCGCCGCGGGACCGCGGCCGCCTGCTCCGGCGTACGACGGAGGCGGGCGTCGTGCTCGTGCTCGTCGCGACGGCGCTGGTCCACGTGCTCGACCTCGGCGACCGCACGGGCCTGGCCGCCCCCGACCCCGCGCTCGAGCCGCAGGCCGTGGCGCCGCCCCCGGGCCTCGAGCTCCCCGAGGCCCCGGCAGCGAGGCCGGTCGCCGCGGCGCTGCGCGGGGCAGAGCTGGACCGGGACGCCATCGGCCGGGCCGTGTCGCGGCTGGCGGCCAACAAGAAGCTCGGCCGCGACGTCGCGGTCGTGGTCGCGGGCACCGATGGCGTGCCGGTCTACCGCTCGGGGCCGGCGGTGATGATGCCCGCCTCGACCCTCAAGCTGCTCACCTCGCTGGCCGCGCTCGAGGTGGTCGGGCCCCAGCACCGCTTCGCCACCACGGTCGTGCGCAGCGGGCGCACGCTGACCCTCGTCGGTGGGGGAGACCCGCTGCTGGAGCGGGCGCCCGAGCCGGGCCTCTACCCCGACCGTGCCGACCTGCGCACGCTGGCCCGTCGCACCGCCCGGGCGCTGCGCAGCACGGCGCCGGCCGGACGGCTGCGGCTGACCTACGACGCCTCGCTGTTCACCGGACCCGCGGTCAACCCGCACTGGGAGCCGGACTACGTCCCCACCAACGTGGTGAGCCCGATCAGCGCCCTGTGGGTCGACGAGGGCCGTGACACCGGGGGGTACGGCGCCCGCGTGGCGGACCCGCCGGCCGAGGCGGGCCGCGTCTTCCGCGACGAGCTCCGGCGGGCGGGCCTGCGGGTCGGTCCCGCCCGGTCGGGCACGGCGCCGCAGGGTGCCGGGGAGGTCGCGAGGGTGGAGAGCGCGCCGCTGGTCGAGATCGTCCAGCACGTCCTCGAGGCCAGCGACAACGAGGGCGCGGAGGTGCTGGCCCGGCACGTCGCGCTCGCCCAGGGCGGCGACGCCTCGTTCGCCGGGGGAGCCGCCGCGGTCCGCGCGGTGCTCGGTGGCCTCGGGGTCCGGCTCAACCGCCTCACGACGTACGACGGCAGCGGGCTCTCGCGCGACGACCGGATCAACCCGGTGACGCTGGTCGACGTGCTCGCGCACGCGGTCGACCCCGACCACCCCGAGCTCGAGGGGGTGGCCTCCGGGCTGCCCGTGGCGGGGTTCAGCGGCTCGCTGCTCATGCGCTTCGACGACCGGGCCGACGCGGGGCTGGGCCGGGTGCGGGCCAAGACCGGCACCCTTCGTGGGGTGCACGGCCTCGCGGGGGTCGCGGTCGGCCGCGACGGCGCGGTCATGCTGTTCGCCGCGCTGACCGACCGGGTCAAGGAGCCCAACGTCCTGTTCACCCGCGCCCAGCTCGACCGCATCGCCTCCGCGCTCGCGGCGTGCGCCTGCCTGGCCTGAGCCCCGGCACGTAGGCTCGCGGGCATGAGCGGGCAGGGCGGGAAGATGGTCGACTGGAACCTCGCGGTCAACGCCGCGACCAAGCTGGCCGGCCCCGGACCGCAGGTGAGCCGGGCCGAGGCCGACGAGGTGGTCGCCGAGCTGCGGGACGACGCCCATCGCTCGACGCCGCTGGTGCGTGACTTCACCGGGCTGGTCGCGCAGGAGGCGTCCGCGCCCGTGCTGGTGGTCGACCGCCGCGGCTGGGTGCAGGCCAACGCCGACGGCTTCGACCGGCTGCTCAGCCCCGTGGTCGACAAGCTGCTGGAGAAGCGCGGCAAGGTCCCCGGGGAGGGCATCGCCGACGCGATCGGCAGCAAGGTCACCGGTCTCGAGGTCGGCGGGCTGCTCGGCTTCCTGGCCGGCAAGGTGCTCGGGCAGTTCGACCCCTTCCACGGCGAGCCGGGCTCGGCCGAGGTCGGCCGGCTGCTCCTGGTGGCCCCCAACATCGTCTCGGTGGAGCGCGAGCTGGAGGTCGATCCCCACGACTTCCGCCTGTGGGTGTGCCTGCACGAGGAGACCCACCGGGTGCAGTTCACCGCGGTCCCCTGGATGCGCGACCACCTCGAGCAGCAGGTCGAGGGCCTGGTCGGGGGTCTCGACCTCGAACCCGGCGCGATGGTGTCGGCCCTCGGTGACGCGGCGAGGCGGGCCGGCGACGTGCTGTCCGGCAAGGGCGACGGCAGCCTGCTCGACCTGTTCGCCACTCCCGCGCAGCGCGAGATCATCGACCGGGTCACCGGCATGATGTCGCTGCTCGAGGGCCACGCCGACGTGGTGATGGACGGGGTGGGGCCCGAGGTCATCCCCAGCGTCGACCGCATCCGCGAGAGGTTCAACCGCCGCCGCAAGGGCGCGAGCTCGCTGGACCGCCTGGTCCGCCGGCTGCTCGGCCTCGACGCCAAGATGGCGCAGTACCGCGACGGTGCCAAATTCGTCCGCGCCGTCGTCGACGAGGTCGGCATGGACGGCTTCAACAAGGTGTGGGTGGAGCCCGACAACCTGCCCTCCAAGGCCGAGATCGGCGACCCCGCCGCCTGGGTCCGCCGCGTGCACGGGTGACCGGACCCGACCCGGCGGTCGCCGCGGTCCGCCTCGCCGTACGCCGGGTGGTGGGCGACGCGGGCACGGTCCTCGTCGCGTGCTCGGGCGGGGCCGACTCGCTCGCCCTCCTGGCCGCCACGGTGTTCGAGACCCGACGCACCGCGACCCGTGTCGTCGGCGCGGTCGTGGACCACGGCCTGCAGGACGGCTCCGCCGAGCACACCGCCCGCGTCGTCCGGCAGATGGCCGACCTGGGCGCCGACGAGACCGCGTCGATCAGGGTCACCGTCGACCCGGGGCCGGGCGGCATCGAGGCGGGGGCCCGCGAGGCGAGGTACGCCGCGCTCGACCGGCTCGCCCGCCACTTCGCAGCGGGCACCGTCCTCCTCGGTCACACGGTCGACGACCAGGCCGAGAGCGTGCTCCTGGGGCTGACCCAGGGCAGTGGCCCCCGCAGCCTGGCGGGCATGCGGGACGGGTTCCGCGACGGCGCCGACGGCCCGCTGTTCGTGCGGCCGTTCCTGCGCGAGGTCACCCGGCCCCAGACCGAGGCCGCCTGCCGGGCCGAGGCGATCGAGCCCTGGGAGGACCCGCACAACCTCGACCAGCGGTTCCTGCGCGCGCGCGTGCGCCACGTCGTGATGCCGCTGCTCGAGGCCGAGCTCGGACCCGGGGTCGCCCGCGCCCTCGCCCGCACCGGTCACCTGCTGCGCGAGGACGTGGAGGCGCTCGACGACGAGGCGCAGGCACAGCAGCAGCGGCACGACCTCGGGGTGGGGGTGGCGGTCGAGGACCTGCGTGGGCTCACCCGGGCCGTGCGCACCCGGGTGCTGCGCCTGGCCGCGCTCGCGGCCGGGGCACCCGCGAGGGACCTCACCTACGGTCACGTCCAGGCGCTCGACGCGATGGTCGAGGACCCGCGGGGGGAGCCCCGCGACCTCGACCTCCCGGGCCACGTGAGGGCCGAGCGACGGGGCGACGTCCTCCGCCTGGTCGACTCCCGGCCGGACCTGCCCGGTCCTGTGGCAGGCTGACGCCCGTGGATGCCGCTCACATCGCCGACGACCTGATCGACGTGCTCTTCACCGAGGAGGACATCCACCGCCGGCTCTCCGAGCTGGCCGCGGACGTCGAGCGCGACTACGAGGGCAAGGACCTGCTGATCGTCGGCGTCCTGCGCGGCGCGGTCATGGTGATGGCCGACCTCGCCCGCTCCTTCAGCCGCCACGTCGAGATGGACTGGATGGCGGTCTCGTCCTACGGCTCCGGCACCAAGTCCAGCGGCGTGGTGCGCATCCTCAAGGACCTCGACACCGACATCACCGGCCGGCACGTGCTGATCGTCGAGGACATCATCGACACCGGCCTCACGCTGTCCTGGCTGGTGCGCAACCTGTCCTCGCGCGGCCCGGCGTCGGTGGAGATCTGCACCCTGCTGCGCAAGCCCGACGCCCTGCAGATGAGCGTCGACGTCAAGTACGTCGGCTACGACATCCCCAACGCCTTCGTCGTCGGCTACGGCCTCGACTACGCCGAGCGCTACCGCAACCTGCGCTGCATCGGCACCCTCGCGCCCGCGGTGTACTCCTGAGCACACGTGACCCCGGGCACGCCCGTGGGACTGCCGTGTACGGTTCAGTCGACCCCTTCGGGCTGGAGCGGGTCCTGTCGTCGACACATCAGGAGGTCGGGGTCCGCCCCGGTGCATGGACGTGAAGCGCATCTTCCGAGGCCCATGGCTCTGGATCGTCCTGGCGGTGGTCGGCGTCCTGGTGGCACTGCAGTACCTCGTGCCCAACGGCGGCTACGACGAGGTCCAGACCTCCACGATGGCGAAGTACATCGCCGACGGCAAGATCAAGGACATCACCTTCATCGACCAGGACCAGGAGATCCGCGCGACCCTGGACAACGACAAGAAGGTGCTCACGCACTGGGTCGACGGTCAGCAGAACGACCTCATCCAGGCGGCCGCACGCCAGGTCGACGAGGGCAACATCGAGAAGTACAACTCCGAGAACCCCCAGCCGAGCCTGATCGGCCAGATCCTCGCGACGTTCCTGCCGTTCGTGCTGATCATCCTGCTGTTCGTCTTCATGATGAACCAGGTCCAGGGTGGCGGCGGCCGCGTCATGCAGTTCGCCAAGTCCAAGGCCAAGCTGATCAGCAAGGACATGCCCAAGACGACGTTCTCCGACGTCGCGGGCTGCGTCGAGGCGATCGAGGAGCTCGGCGAGATCAAGGAGTTCCTCCAGGAGCCGGCCAAGTTCCAGGCCGTCGGCGCCAAGATCCCCAAGGGCGTGCTGCTCTACGGGCCGCCCGGCACCGGCAAGACGCTGCTGGCCCGCGCCGTCGCGGGTGAGGCGGGCGTGCCGTTCTACTCCATCTCCGGCTCCGACTTCGTCGAGATGTTCGTCGGTGTCGGCGCCTCCCGTGTGCGCGACCTGTTCGAGCAGGCCAAGGAGAACGCCCCCGCGATCGTCTTCATCGACGAGATCGACGCCGTCGGCCGCCACCGCGGCGCCGGCATGGGCGGCGGCCACGACGAGCGCGAGCAGACCCTCAACCAGCTGCTGGTCGAGATGGACGGCTTCGACGTGCGTGGCGGGGTCATCCTCATCGCGGCCACCAACCGCCCCGACATCCTCGACCCGGCGCTGCTGCGGCCCGGCCGCTTCGACCGTCAGATCGCCGTCGAGGCCCCCGACCTGGCCGGGCGCCACCAGATCCTGCAGGTCCACGCCCGCGGCAAGCCGATGGCCCCGGGCATCGACCTGCTGTCGGTGGCGCGGCGCACGCCGGGCTTCACCGGTGCCGACCTGGCCAACGTGCTCAACGAGGCCGCGCTGCTCACCGCGCGCCAGAACGCCAAGCTGATCGACGCCGAGGCGCTCGACGAGGCGATCGACCGTGTCATCGCCGGCCCGCAGAAGCGCACCCGCCTGATGAGCGAGAAGGAGAAGCTCATCACGGCCTACCACGAGGGCGGCCACGCCCTGGTGGCCGCGGCGCTGCCGGGCACCGACCCGGTGCACAAGGTCACGATCCTGCCGAGGGGCCGGGCGCTGGGCTACACGATGGTGCTGCCCGACGAGGACAAGTACTCCCAGACCCGCTCCGAGATGCTCGACAAGCTCGCCTACATGCTCGGTGGTCGGGCGGCCGAGGAGATGGTCTTCCACGACCCGACCACGGGCGCCGGCAACGACATCGAGAAGGCCACGTCCCTGGCCCGCGCGATGGTCACCCAGTTCGGCATGACCGAGCGGCTGGGCGCGATCAAGCTGGGCGAGTCCAACGGCGAGCCGTTCCTGGGCCGCGACTTCGGGCACACGCGCAACTACTCCGAGGACGTCGCCGCGATCGTCGACGAGGAGACCAAGAAGCTCCTCGCCACCGCGCACCAGGAGGCCTTCGACATCCTCGAGGAGAACCGCGACGTGCTCGACTCGCTCGTCCTGGCGCTCCTGGAGAAGGAGACCCTCGACAAGGAGCAGGTCGCCGAGGTCTTCGTGCCGCTGCGGCGGCGTCCGGTGCGCCCCGCGTGGACCGGGTCCCCGACCCGCGAGCCGTCGGACAAGCCGCCGGTCGAGGTCCCGCGCAGCGCGCTGGAGGACGTCGCCCCGGAGGAGCCCGAGGGAGCCGCGGTCATCACGCCCCCCGGCGCCGGTGGCGACCTGCACGGCACGCCCCCGGTCCCGGGCACCAACCCGTCCACCGAGGCCTGAGCAGGACAGTGCCGGACAGTGCAGGACAGAGCATGACCGATGACCGTGGCGCGACCGCCGAGTCGCGCGTCTCGCCGATCACCCCGCCGTCCTACGACGACCTGCCGGCCTACGACCACGACCGGGCCGAGGCCGCCGTGCGCGAGCTGCTGCTCGCGGTGGGGGAGGACCCCGACCGCGAGGGCCTGCAGGACACCCCGGCCCGCGTGGCGCGCGCCTACGCCGAGCTGCTGGCCGGAATGCGTGCCTCGCCGGAGGAGGTGCTCACCACCACCTTCGACGCCGGCCACGAGGAGCTCGTCCTCGTGCGCGACATCGAGCTGTGGTCGATGTGCGAGCACCACCTCGTGCCGTTCACCGGCGTGGCCCACATCGGCTACATCCCCGGCGACGACGGCCGGATCACCGGGCTGTCCAAGCTGGCCCGCCTGGTCGACGTGTTCTCACGGCGCCCGCAGGTGCAGGAGCGCCTGACCACCCAGATCGCCGACGCGCTGCTGCGGATCCTCGGCGCGCAGGGCGTCATCGTGGTGATCGAGGCCGAGCACCTGTGCATGACCATGCGCGGGGTGCGCAAGCCCGGCGCCAAGACGATCACCTCCGCCATCCGCGGCACGATGCACAACCCGGCCACCCGCGCCGAGGCGATGAGCCTGATCATGCACGGGACCCGTTGACCATGCCCGAGGGCGTCGCACGGCGCACGCCGTCCGGCCTGCCCCCCGACCTCGCCGGTCTCGACCGCTGCCTGGTCATGGGGGTGCTCAACACCACCCCCGACTCGTTCTCCGACGGCGGGCGCTACCTCGACCCCGAGGCCGCCGTCGCCCACGGCCTGCGCCTGGCCGCCGAGGGCGCCGACCTCGTCGACGTCGGCGGCGAGTCGACCCGGCCGGGTGCGGCCCGGGTCGACCCCGACGAGGAGCGGGCCCGGGTGCTGCCCGTCGTCGCGGCGCTGAGCGCGGCCGGCGTGCGCGTCTCGGTCGACACCATGCGCGCGGGCCTCGCCGCGGAGGCGGTCGACGCGGGGGCGGTGCTGGTCAACGACGTGTCCGGGGGCCTGGCCGACCCCGAGATGTTCGCCACCGTCGCCCGGCTCGAGGTCCCCTACGTCCTCATGCACTGGCGCGGCCACTCCACGACGATGCAGGAGCACGCCGACTACGACGACGTGGTCGCCGACGTACGCCGGGAGCTGGAGTCGCGCGTCGACGCGGCGGCCGAGGCCGGGGTCGACCCCGACCGGGTGTGCCTGGACCCCGGCATCGGGTTCGCCAAGACCGCGGCGCACAACTGGGCCGTGCTGCACGGCCTCGCCGCGATCCACCAGCTCGGGCTCCCGGTCCTGGTGGCCACGAGCCGCAAGCGGTTCCTGGGCGAGCTGCTGCGCGACGGGGAGACGCTGCGCGCGCCCGTGGACCGCGACGACGCGACCACCGCGACGGCCACGCTCGCCGCGGTTGCTGGCGCCTGGTGCGTCCGCGTCCACGCCGTGCGGGCCACCGCCGACGCGGTCCGGGTCGCGGCCCGCTGGGCCGAGGGCTGATCCTGCCCCGCCGAGACAGGGATCACCCCGTGGGGTGGGTCACGTCCGCCGGGTCCTGGTCCGGATGGGTGACGGCCCGGGGCCGCAGGTAGTGTCGTGACCTCATGGACCACCCCACCGCGACCCCCACCGCGCCCGACCCGATCAGCGACCGGCTGAGCGTGCTCGGGCTCGAGGCGTGGGGTCATCACGGGGTCCTCGAGCACGAGCGTCGCGACGGTCAGGTGTTCAAGGTGGACCTGACCCTCGGGGTCGACACCCGGCCTGCCGCCCGCAGCGACCTGTTGCGCGACACCGTCGACTACGGGACGCTCAGCACGCGAGTGAAGGAGGCGATCGAGCACGATCCCGTCGACCTCATCGAGACCCTGGCCCAGCGCATCGCCGACCTCTGCCTGGAGGACGAGCGGGTCGCGTGGGCGCACGTGACCGTGCACAAGCCCGACGCCCCCATCGAGGCGACGTTCTCCGACGTCGCCCTGACCATCACTCGGAGACGTGGATGACTGAGACTCCCAACCCGCACATCGTCGATGCCGACACGATCACCGGCGAGATGCGGCCGATCCGCCGGTGCGTGGTCGCCCTGGGCAGCAACATGGGCGAGCGCCTGCAGAAGCTCCAGGGTGCCGTCGCCGCGCTGGCCGACACCCCCGGGGTCTTCGTGACCGCGGTGTCCTCGGTCTACGAGACCGAGCCGGTCGACGCCCCGGCGGGGTCCGAGTCGTTCTTCAATGCCGTGGTCCTCCTGGACTCGACCCTCCCGGCCCACCTCCTGCTCGACCGGGCGCTGGCGATCGAGTCCGCCTTCGGCCGCGAGCGCAACGGCGAGCGCAACGCCCCCCGTCCGCTGGACGTCGACCTCATCGTGGTCGGCAAGCGCAAGGCCCACGAGGAGGACCTGACGCTCCCGCACCCGCGCGCCCACGAGCGCGCCTTCGTCCTGGTGCCGTGGCACGAGGTCGAGCCCGACGCCGAGATCCCGGGCCAGGGCCCGATCGCCGATCTCCTGGAGAAGACCGGACACGGCGGCGTCGAGCGCCGCGAGGACCTCGAGCTGCACGTCTGACCGCGGGCGCTGACCGACCCGTGAGCCGCGAGCCGGCGCCCCGCCCCGAGGCGCCAGAGCCCCCCGACCCCGCCTCTCCCGACCCCGGTCGCCTGGGTCCGACCTCCGCCGGCCCCCTGGTGGTCCTCGGGCTCGTCGGGCTGGTCGGGGGCTGGGCCGTGCGGCCGGTCTCCGTCGCGCTCGGCGACCCGGCCCCCCGGGTCAGCTGGCTCCCGCCCCTGGCGCTCCTGCTGGTCGCGGGGATCCTGGGCTATGCCGCGTGGGTGACCCACCGGGTCTTCCAGCGACCCTCCCAGATGGGCCGTCCGGTCCCACGGCTGCTGCCCCACCAGGCGGTCAACCGCCTGGTGCTGGCCAAGTCGTGCGCCCTGGTCGGGGCGCTGGTGGGTGGCGGCTACGTCGGCTACGCCCTGACCTGGGTGGGCACGTCTGCCGAGCTCGGCGGCGAACGCATCGTCCACAGCGCCGTCGCGGGCGTGGCCGGAGCCCTCATCGTGGTCGCGTCCCTGCTGCTCGAGCGCGCCTGCCGGGTCCGCAAGGACGACGACGCGTCCTAGCCGGGAGCCGCCCCGGTCGACGCTCGCCTCCACGATTCCGCGGTCCTGTTGGTCTAGCCTCGGCGCATGACGCGTGTCACCTCCCCTCGCCGTCGTGAGCGTCCGCGCCGCCTGGTGGCCGCGCTCGCCCTCCTCTCCCTGTCCACCGCGGCCGCCGTGGTCGCCCTGCTGGTCGGCACGGTGGGGGCCCTCGTGGCCGCCGTCGTCGCCGCGGTCGTGCTGTCCTGGGTGGCTGCCCGGCTGGCCCACGACCAGGTGCTCGACGAGCGGCGCGGCCACGCCGAGGACCGGGTCGACCAGGCCCGCGCCTACCGCTCGCTGGTCCTCGAGCGCAAGGCCGAGCACACGCTGTTCGCCTCCCGCATGCGTGACCGCGTGCTGCACGCCGAGCGCCTGGCAGCCGAGCTGCGCGGGATCCTGCGGCTGGCCGAGGTCCGCGCCGACGAGGCCGAGGCCCGTGCGCGTCAGGCCGCGGTCCGCGCACGGACGGCGCAGGTCCGCGTCGTCGAGCTCGAGGCCGAGCTCGAGGCCGAGCTGGCCGACCGCCGCCCCGACCTGATCGACGAGCTGGCCGCCTGGGAGGTCGTCCCCGGCCTCGACCAGGACACCGTCGTCGAGCTCCTGACGTGGGAGGAGCGCGCCACCGCGGGGCGGGTCGTGGAGCAGCGCCGCCGGGCGTGAGGCCGGCGCGGGCCCTCCCCTAGGCTCGTGGGATGAGCAGCTGGGGACGACTCGCGCGCGCCGCTCGCCACCGGCTCAGGGGAGCGCGTGAGCGCCTGGGCTGCCGGACCCGGCTCGTCGGCCTGGTGCGGCCCGAGCCCTGGACCACGCAGGCCCACCTCGACGCGCTGGCCGAGGCCCTGCGCGAGGTCTCGCCGACGGCCGTGCTCCTCGTGGCCCGAGGCGACGACGACCCGGTGGCCGGCTGCGACGGGACCGACCTGCTGCTGCGGCTCGAGCCCGACGCGGTCCTCGACCCGGCGGTGCTCCGCGGAGCGGTCGACCTCGCGCGCGAGCGGGGGCTGCCCGTGGTGTGCCCGGCCGGCCGGGGCGGGCCGGCAGACCCGCGCAACGTGGTCGCGCCCGCGGCGCGCTGGACCTCCACGGACGCCTCGCCGCTGACCGCCCGAGCGGTGGACGTGGCGGCGACCCTGGGCGACGCCACGCCGGGGGTGGCCGGTGCCTGGTGGACCCCGGGCGCCGGGGACTCGCACCTGCCCCTCGCGGAGCAGCGGCGCTTCCGGGTGGACCTCGCCGAGGAGCGGACCCGCGGCCTCCTCGAGCTCCTGCGCGACCTGCCCCCGTCGCTCGCGGCGCTCGACCTGGAGGAGGACCTGCTCGCCCGCCACCTGCCGCGGGCCTACGTCGACGCGATCGGCGGCGGCCCGGCCCACCTCGAGGCGCTGCGGCCCCTCGTTCGCGACCTCGTGGAGGGCCACCGGGTCGCGCACGTCCCGGTCTCGGCCCGCCGGGCGGCGTACGCCGCGGCGCACGGCACCTGGGAGGACCTCGCGCTGCTGCTCGACCACGACGGCGACCACCCGACCGGCCTGCCCTACGACGCCCCCTCCGGGCTGGTCGATCTCCCCGACGGGCTGAGCGCGGCGGTCTCCACCATGCCCGAGGAGTGGCGCCGCATCGAGGACGTCGACCGGGTCAGCCACGCCGCGCTGCTCCACGCCTGGCGGGAGGGCGACGAGACCCACCTGCTCGGCGTCGCGTGGACCGACTACCGCCCCGGCCTCGAGCCCGACGTCCAGCTCGGCATGGGCGGGGTGTGGCTGGACACCTACGTCCGCCCCTGGGAGGACGGCCAGGTCGCCGTCGCGGTCGGCCGGGCGCACGAGCACCACGTCGCGGCCGGGTTCCGGGTGGTCGCGGCGACCGGCACCGAGCTGTCCTACGTCCGGGTCGGCACCTCGGGGCGCCACCACGTGATCGAGCCCGACTGGATCCCCGACCCACCCCGAGGCGCGCCGCGCGTCGTGGCGGCGGAGGTCGGTGACGCGACGCTGCGGGTGACCCTCGACGCGCCCGTCGACCGGCCGGGCACCCTGGTCGGTCCACGCGGCCGCGCCCACGCCGGCTCGCTCGAGGGCCGCGTCCTCACGCTGCCGCTGACCGCCACCAGCCTCGGTGCCGACGGCCCGCTCCCCTCAGGTCGCTACCGCCTCGACGGCCCGGACGTCGGGGCCCACCCGCGACTGCTCGCGGAGCCGTCCGACCTGCACGAGGGCGCCACGGGCGTCGCGCTCGGCGTCGGCCCGGCCGGCCGGCTCCAGGTCCACGTCGGCACCGCCCTCACCACGACCGAGCGCAGCGCCCGGGGGCAGCGGGTCCTGCGCGAGCGACCGCCCGTCCGCCGTCCGCGCACGGTCCTGCTCGAGGCCTTCCACGGCCGCTCCGCCGACGACAACGTCGGTCCGGTGGCGCGGGCGCTGCACGACCGCGCCCCCGACCTCGACCTCGCCCTGGTGGTCGACGACCCGCGGGTGACGCCCCCGCCCGGCGTGCGGGCCGTCGTACGCCGGTCGGCGGAGTGGCACGAGCTGCTCCGCGGCGCCGCGGCGTACGTCGGCAACGCGGCGGCGCCGTCGTGGTGGACCAAGCCGCCGGGGATGGTCCACCTGCAGACCTGGCACGGCACGCCGTTGAAGCGGATCGGCGAGGACCGGGGCCCGGGGGACCTGGCCGTGTGGCGGCACCGCCGCGACGTCGCCGCGCAGGCAGCGGGCTGGGACGCGCTGGTCTCGGCCAACCCGCTGTCCTCCCGCGCCTTCCGCACGGCGTTCCGTTACGACGGCCCGATGCTCGAGTCGGGCTACCCCCGCAACGACCTGCTGGTGGACCCGGAGCGACGGGCCGCCACCGGCGCGCGCGTGCGCCGGGCGCTCGGCCTCTCCGTGGACCAGCGCGTCGTGCTCTACGCCCCCACGTGGCGGGAGCACGCCGGGGTGCGGGACGCCAAGCCGCTCTTCCTCGACGCGCCGGGCGTGACCGCCGCGCTGCCCGACGCGGTCGTGCTGGTGCGCGGGCACTACAACGCCGGCGGGTCGGCGGACGCGTTCGCCGGCGCGCAGCGCGTGGTCGACGTGACCCGCTTCCCCGACGTCGCGCCGCTGTTCTGCGCGGCCGACGTCCTGGTCACCGACTACTCCTCGGTGATGTTCGACTTCGCGCTGCTCGACCGCCCGATCGTCCTGCTGACCCCCGACCTGGAGCACTACCGCGACGTCGAGCGCGGGTTCTACGTCGACCTGGAGTCGCACGCCCCCGGCGAGCTGGTGCGCACGACCTCCGACGTGGTCGACCTGCTCCGGGCCGAGGACACCGGGGCGGCGGCCCGGGCGGCGTTCCGTGAGGAGTTCTGCCCGTGGGACGACGGCCGTGCCGCCGGTCGCGCGGCGGACTGGGTGCTCGCGCAGCTGGCCTGAGCGGCCGTCGGACGGCTCGCGTCAGTCCTCGTCAGTCCTCGTCGTCGTCGTGGCCGTGCCGGCCGTGGATGGCACGCTCGAACTGCTCGATCGCGCGGCGGTTGTAGTCGTGGTGGTCGAGCACCTTGGCGTGCACCTCGCCGGCGAGGAAGCGCTCCATGCCGTCGGCGACGCCGTCGACGGACTGCGGGACCACCAGCCCGGCTCCGTCGGGGATGGAGTCGCCGACGGAGGCGAACGCCGTGCTGATGACCGGCAGCCCCAGCACCCGCGCCTCGAGGATCACGACGGGCTGGCCCTCGTAGTCGCTGGACAGCACGAAGCAGTCGGCCTTGGCCATGAACTTGTAGGGGTTGGCCACCTGGCCGGTCATGTGGACGACGCGGTCGAGGCCGTGGTGGGTGATGCGCTCGCGCACCGTGCCCTCCAGCTTGCCGCCTCCGACGATCCACAGCCGGGTGTCGGGGTGGTCGGCGTGCACACGCGCGAAGGCGTCGACGAGCCGGACGTGGTTCTTCTCCAGCGACAGCCGGCCCACGGTGATGAACAGGGTGGTGCCGGGCTCACGGACCGGACGCAGGCGGTGCGGCCGGTCGCCCGCCCCCGGCAGGCCGGGCTGGTCCTCGGGTGAGGGCACGCCGCCCTCGCGGTTCTCCGCGGACTCCAGCTCCTGCACCGTGGTGGGCGTCTCGCCCATCTCGGGGTCGTCCTGCTCCTCCTCGCGCTGCTCCGCCTCCTCGGCAGCGGCTGCTGCCTCGTCGTCGTCGACCGCCGAGCCGCTGGTGGAGCTCCCGGGCGGGCCGAAGACCGCGTCGCCCCAGAACGCATGGGTGGAGAGCTCCAGGATGTGGTCGCCGTCGATGGTGTTGAGCGCGTAGTGGAACTTCTCCGGAGGGGCGTACGCCGCCAGCGCGAGCCGGTTGATGTCGCGCAGCTGGGGCGAGACCGAGACCAGGTGGTCGAAGAAGCGGTAGGTCGTGAAGACCGGGCTCAGCCGGTCGACCTCGTGCTTCTCGATCACGCGGTCGAGGTCGGCCACCATCTCGCTGTGCAGCCAGATCGAGCGGTGCGTGGCCTCGGTCGCCGAGAAGACGAAGGGGGAGTAGCAGCCGTAGCCGCTGAAGTCGATGAGGTGGTCGAAGCGGGCGTCGCCGAAGACCCGCTGCCACTCGGTCCGCCAGAACTGGTCGTGCCCGGGGTTGAGCCGGTTGGCGGCGCCGCGCTGCATGGCGACGTCGGTCTCCTGCCGCACCTGTCGCCGGGTGCCGATGTAGGTCAGGGCCCTCGGCAGCGGGCGGGCCCGGTCGTCGACCACGGCGATGTTCTTGGCGCGGTCGCGTCCGGGGATGTGCGGCCAGAAGACGGTGACGTCGTACTTGTCGTAGTCGAGGTTGCGCAGCAGGTTGAGGGCCGAGGTCGTGATGCCCATCGACTTCATGCTGCCGCAGTGGATCAGCAGCCTCTCCTTGGCAGGGTCGACGAAGTCCCGCTTGAGGACGTAGTCGGCGCCGGCGTCGGCGGACGCCCCGCCGAAGACCACGTCCACGATGCGTGCGCTCACCCTGCCGTCCGCCGGACCGCTGAAGCGGGCCGCGGCCTGCTGGGACCGCGGTGAGGTCGGGCCGGCCGCGATGGCCTCGGTCACCGCGGCGACGAGCCCGTCGTGGTCGGCGACCACCGGGCCCGGGAGCTCGTCCTGGGTGAGGTAGAGGCCCCGCTGGTCGGAGTAGTCCTCGAGGTCGGGGACGTAGTGCACGACCGGACGACCGGTCACCAGGAAGTCGATGACGATGCTGGAGTAGTCGCTGACCAGGAGGTCGGTCGCGCCCAGCACGGTGTTGGTGGCCAGGTCGTTGGGCACCAGGACGTGCTCCGACCCCGGCGGCAGCGACCCGCGCACGAGCTCGTAGGCCGCCTGGTGGACCTTGAGCAGCACGACGTGGCCGAGGTCGTCGGCCGCCTCCTGCAGCCTGGCCACCGTGGCCAGGAGGTCCGCGGAGTCGTCCTCGGGGTGCCCGAAGTCCTTGCCGCGCCACGTGGGCGCGAAGAGCACGACCTTGCGGTCACCGATCCGCAGGCCCGCGGCCTCCAGGGTCGCTCGCGTCCCCGCCGGGTCGGAGACGGCTGCGGTGAGCAGGTCCATCCGCGGCTGGCCCATCTCGAGCACCGTGCCGCGGTAGATGCCCTGCAGGCGATAGGCGTGGCGGTACATCGTGTCGGTCATGTAGGGCGAGGTGGACACGAGGTAGTCGGCGTTGAGGAAGTTGCGCACCACGTTGCGGGAGTGCGAGCGGCCGACCCCGGCCATGTCGCGACCCATGTGCTTGATCGGGACGCCGTGCCAGGTGTTGAGGTAGACCTGCCCGTCGCGCTTGGCGTAGAGCTGCGGCAGCGTCTGGTTGGTGATGACGTACTGCGCCTTGGCGAGCGTCTCCCAGTAGGCCAGCGAGTCGACGCGCACGAAGCTGACGTCGTCGCGCCCGGCGAACTCGGCCTGGACCTCCTGGTGGCGGGAGAGGTCGTCCAGGGCCCACACGTGCCGGAGGCGAGGCAGGTCGGTGCGGGTCAGGAGGTGGCGGAAGATCGCCTCCGGGTTGTCCAGCATGCCGTTGCCGAAGAACGACTCGTAGAAGACCGTGCCGGTCTCGACCGGCCGCTGGCGGCGCCTGGCGTAGCGGGAGGACTTGCGGGTGGTGTGCCACCGCTCCTGCTGCTCGCGGAGGCGGGTGCGCAGCGCGGCGCGGCGGCGCACCGCACCGATGAGGTCACGGGGCACGGTCAGCCGCCCGGCCCGCGCAACCGGCCCAGCGCCTTGCGGACCGCCCGGCGCGCGGTGTGGGCGGTGTCGCCGGGCCCCCGCCCGAGCTCGGCGAGCTGGGCGCGGTGCTTCTGGTTGAGCTTGCGCCTGGTCTCGCGGCGCGCCTGCCGCACCCGGGCGGCGGTGTCGTCCTGCACGATCGCGGCGGCCTGGCGGTGCAGCTCGGCGTAGCCCTCGCGCGCGGCGTCGATGTCGCGCAGCGCTGCTGCGTCGGCGGGGTCGGAGACGAGGGCGTTCATGGCCTGCCACGTCGTCTCGGCCAGGTCGACGAGCGCGACGGGCACGTCGAGGTCGGACCACTGGCGCTGCGAGCGGCGCAGGTTGGCGTCGATGAAGTCGTCGACCTCGTGGTGCTGGGAGGGGGCCGGCACGTCGTAGGGCAGCTGGAGCTGGGTCGCGATGCGCGAGGCCGCCGCGCGCCAGTCGCTGATCAGGTCGGCGTAGGGCACGAAGGTGCGGGACATGTCGCGGGTCAGGTCCTCCTGGATCAGCACCGCGTTGAGCCACCCGGCGACGTTGCCGACCTCGCGCGCCCGGCGGAGCTCCTCGTCGGCGCCCTTGAGGTAGTGCAGCTCGCGGGAGCCGGCCACCTCCGCAGGGTGGCGGAGCATGGTCAGCGAGCTCAGCCGGAGCCCCACCGAGTCGACGACCTCGCGCCACAGCGGCATGAGCCAGAACGACCGGGGGTCCTTGACCACGACGTCGCGACCCGCCAGGTCGGAGTCCAGCTGGCCCCGGAGCCAGCGCTCGAGCTCGTCGCGGCGCTCGACCAGCGCCGGGTGCACCAGCGACGCGGCGTCGGGTCGCGCGTCGTTGGTCTTGACCTCGGCGTCGGCGAGAGTGCGCTTCTGGAAGTCGACCACCCAGGCCGGCTCGAAGTAGCCGCGCGGGTTGGTCTCGTCGGGGGCGATCTCCGGCTGCGGGACGGCCAGGCCGAGCTTCTTCAGCGTCCCGGCCACCGTGCTGGTGCCGCTGCGTCCCGAGCCCGAGACGAGCACGAGAGCCTGCCGGCCGGGCTCGCGGTCGGGCACTGCTTGATCGGACATCGACACTCCGGGCTCGGGGGCGGGGCGGCGATCATCCTACCCGCGAGGCGACCGGTGGGACGGACGGGTGAGGGCGGCGCGTCAGCCCAGGGTGATGGTGGCCCTGAGCATGTTGTGGTCGGAGGGCATGACGCCGTTGACCTGCAGGTCGCTGCCGTAGTTGAGGCAGAGCTTGTACTCCGGGACCGCCAGCGCGTTGGAGGCGAAGATGTAGTCGATCGTGTTCCCCATGCGGGTGCGGTCGTCGTAGTAGCTGTAGTTCTTCACGTTGCGGTCCATGCGGTTCCACGAGTTGATGAACCCGTTGATCCGGCGCTGGGCCCGGGGACGGGTGATCCGGCTCTCGTAGGCCTGCTGCCCGGTGACGTCGCCGAAGCCCGCCCGACGCATCGCCGGCAGGTAGATCTCGGCGATCTTGCTGAACTTCTGGGCGTTGAAGTCCCCCACCACCATGACCGGCCGGGCGTAGTGGTCGCGCAGGTAGGTCATCTTCTTGATCAGCTCGCTCCACTGGGCGCGGCGGAGGCTGTCGCTGGTGGTGGTCAGGTGGGTGCTGGCGAAGGTGAACTCGTAGCCCGTGGCGCGGGTGCGGAAGGTCGCCCAGGGCAGGTAGGACGTGAACGTGGAGCCCTGGTTGCGGTACTTGTACGTGCCCTGCCTGACCAGCCTGAGCTTGCTGGTGTTGTAGAGGATCCGGTTGTCGCCGGAGGCGGCGCGGTACCGGTAGGTGCACTTGTAGTTCGTGCTGGGGTCCACGCAGTTGAATCCGGCGGTGTTGGTCAGGGCGTAGGTGCCGCCGGCCTTGTTGAGGCCGTTGCGCAGGTCGGTCATCTGCGTGATCCCGTCGACCAGGCGGGCGCGGAAGTACTTGCCCTGGTTGATCTCCTGCGCGCCGAGGACGTCGAGGCGCTCGTCGAGGACCTGCCGGATGATGGTGCCGCGGCGGTCACGCCACGGACGACGGTTGCCGTCGGTGGTGTCCATGCTGACGGTCAGCACGTTGAAGGTCCCGACCCGGATGTTCATCGAGCCCCGGGCCTCGGCGGGGGTCGAGGGGGCGACGACGACGAGGCCGGCGACGAGGCTCGCGGCGACGGTGCACAGAAGCTTCTTCATGGCTGATGCCCTCCCAAGCATCGGGTGACGCACGTCGAGGGGACACGTGCGCTGTGCCTCCGGGACCCACTCCCACGGCTCCGTTCCCCGGCGAGCCGGAGGAGGCGGTTCCGTCACGATAGGCGGGGTTCGGGACGTTCGTCAGCGAAAGGGCCCAAGTTCCTGGGTCTTGAGTCACAGCGACGCGGGACCAACGTCCCGAGTGACCCGAACGTACTACTCATCCTGGGTGAGGGAGTAGTCCCAGATGACCATCTCCGGCGGGGGAGCCGGACTTTTTCCTTCGGGGGGCGGTCACCCGGCTCTGGTCTAGACGAATCCGCGGCCGGTGTCCCGCGAACGCGCCGCCCGTCCGGCGATCGCCTCCCGGTGGGTGTGAGGGTGGGTGTGAGGGTGGGTGTGAGGGTGGGTGTGAGGCAGCCCACGCGGGTATACCGCTGACGCGGCCGGTGGTCCGCACCTACGCTTTTCGGGTCAGGCAAGTAGTCCGGTACCCCTCGCGGGACTGGAACGAAAGGTGATGACACATGACCGACCTGGTCACCCCTGCTGTCCCCTCGCTGCGCGTGGGCGTCGTCGGCGCCGGCCGAGTGGGCGCGGTGCTGGGCGCCGCGCTGCGGGCCGCCGGTGCCCACGTCACCGCCGTGGCCGCCGAGTCCGACGCCTCGCGCGCCCGCGCCGAGGTGCTGCTCCCCGGGGTGGCCACGGCCAAGCCCACCTCGGTCGCGCGCTCCTGCGACCTGCTCCTGCTGACCGTCCCCGACGACATGCTCGAGAACGTCGCGGTCCAGCTCGCCGCCTCCGGCGCCCTGCGGGCCGGCCAGTACGTCGCCCACACCTCCGGCCGCCACGGGCTCGCGGTCCTCGCCGCCGTACGCCGGGTCGGGGCCCGCCCGCTCGCGCTGCACCCCGCGATGACCTTCACCGGCACGCCCCTCGACCTCGACCGGCTGCCCGGGTGCGCGTTCGGCGTCACCACCGACGCCGACGACACGGCCCGTCTGGCGCAGTCCCTGGTCGACGCGCTCGCCGGACGGCTGGTCGCCGTGCCCGAGGAGAAGCGGTCGCTCTACCACGCGGGCCTGGCCCACGGCGCCAACCACCTGGTCACGCTGGTGACCCAGGCGATGGGCCTGCTGCGGGAGTCGGGGGCCGAGGACCCGGCCGCCACCCTCCGCCCGCTGCTCACCGCGGCGCTGGACAACGCGCTGACGATGGGCGACGCGGCCCTGACCGGCCCGATCGTCCGCGGCGACGTCGAGACCGTGCGCGCCCACCTCGAGGTGATGGCCCGCACCGCGCCCGACACCATCCCGTCCTACGTCGCGTTGGCGCGCGCGACCGCCAACTCCGCCGTCCTGGACGGCCGCCTGCTGCCGATCCGCGCGGCCAAGCTCGTGGGCGTCCTCAACGACGCCCTCGAGAAGGTGACTGCGTGACCCCTCCGGTGGTCGAGCCTGTCGAGACCACCCCCCGGGTCGTCCGGACCCGCGAGGAGCTCGACGACGCGCTCGCACCCGTGCGCGCCGCCGGCGGACACGTCGTGCTCGTGCCGACGATGGGCGCCCTGCACGACGGCCACGCGAGCCTGGTGCGCGACGCCCGGGCCGCCCTCCGGCCGGGCGGGGCCGTGGTGGTCTCGATCTTCGTCAACCCGCTGCAGTTCGGGGCGGGGGAGGACCTCGACCGCTACCCCCGCACCTTCGAGGCCGACCTCGAGGTGTGCCGGGCCGAGGGGGCCGACGTGGTGTTCGCCCCGACGGCCGAGGAGGTCTACCCCGGCGGCGAGCCCGAGGTGACGCTCGACCCGGGACCGCTCGGCTCGGTGCTCGAGGGTGCGGTCCGGCCGACCCACTTCCGGGGCGTGCTGACCGTGGTCGCCAAGCTGTTCGGCCTGGTCCGGCCCGACGTCGGGGTCTTCGGCGAGAAGGACTACCAGCAGCTCGTCCTGATCCGCCGCATGGCTGCCGACCTGTGCCTCGGCGTGCAGGTGCACGGCGCCACGACCGTCCGTGAGGCCGACGGCCTCGCGCTGTCGAGCCGCAACCGCTACCTCTCCGGCGACGACCGGCAGACCGCGCTCGCCCTCTCCGCCGCGCTGCGCGCCGGCGCGCAGCAGGAGGCGCACGGCGCCGAGGCCGTGCTCGCCGCCGCGCGGGCGGTGCTCGAGGCCCGACCGGAGGTGGCCGTCGACTACCTCGCCCTCACCGCGCCCGACCTCCACGCACCACCTCCCTCGGGACCCGCCCGCCTGCTCGTCGCCGCGCGCGTGGGCACGACCCGCCTGATCGACAACACCCCGATCGTCCTAGGAGCACGCTGATGCTGCGCACGATGATGAAGAGCAAGATCCACCGCGCCACGGTCACGCAGGCCGACCTGCACTACGTCGGCTCGGTCACCGTCGACGAGGACCTGCTCGACGCCGCCGACCTCCTGCCCGGCGAGCTCGTGCACATCGTCGACGTGACCAACGGGGCCCGGCTGGAGACCTACACGATCGCCGGGCCGCGCGGCTCGGGCGTCATCGGCATCAACGGCGCCGCCGCCCACCTGGTGCACCCCGGCGACGTCGTCATCCTCATCGCCTACGCGCAGGTGACCACCGACGAGGCGCGCGAGCTCCAGCCGCACGTCGTCTTCGTCGACGAGGACAACAAGGTCGTCACGCTGGGCACCGACCCCGCGGACGTCCCCGCCGGCTCGGGCCTGCTGCGCGGCGATACCGTCCCAGCGTGATCCCCGCACGACTGGCGGCGCCCGCGCCGGGCTGGACGACGTACGCCGACGTCGTGGTCGTCGGGTCCGGCATCGCCGGGCTGACCGCCGCGCTGCGCATCCGCGAGGCCGGGCTCGGCAGCGTCATGGTGGTGACCAAGGACGACCTCTCGGCCGGCTCGACCCGCTGGGCGCAGGGCGGGATCGCCGCGGCGCTCGGACCGGGCGACACCCCCGAGCAGCACCTCGCCGACACCCTCGTCGCGGGTGCCGGGCTGTGCGACGTGGAGGCGGTCCGCGCCCTGGTGACCGAGGGGCCGGACGCGGTGCGCGAGCTGATCGCCCTCGGCACCCAGTTCGACCACACGCCCGCCGGCGAGCTGTCCCTGACCCGCGAGGGCGGCCACCACCGCAACCGCATCGCCCACGCCGCCGACGCCACGGGTGCGGAGATCCAGCGCGCCCTCGTGGCCGCGGTCGAGGCGGCGCCGGACATCGTCGTGCAGCCCCACGCGCTCGCGCTCGACCTGGTCCCCGGCGAGGGCGGCGGGCTGGCCGGCCTGACGCTGCACGTGATGGGGGAGGGGCAGCGCGACGGGGTCGGGGCCGTGCTGTGCCGCGCCGTCGTCCTGGCCAGCGGCGGCCTCGGCCAGCTCTACTCCGCGACCACCAACCCGGCCGTCTCCACCGGTGACGGGATGGCGCTGGCGCTGCGCGCCGGAGCGACCCTGCGCGACCTGGAGTTCGTGCAGTTCCACCCGACCGTGCTGTGGCTCGGGGACCAGGCACGAGGGCAGCAGCCGCTGGTCTCGGAGGCCCTGCGCGGGGAGGGCGCCTTCCTCGTCGACGACACCGGTGCGCGGTTCATGCAGGGTGTCCACGACCTGGCCGACCTCGCCCCTCGCGACGTCGTGGCCAAGGCGATCATGCGGCGCGTGCGCGAGACCGGCGCGGAGCACGTGTGGCTCGACGCCCGGCACTTCTCCCCGGAGGCCTGGGCCCACCACTTCCCGACGGTCCTGGCGTCCTGCCGCTCCCACGGGATCGACCCGATGACCGAGCTGGTGCCGGTCGCCCCCGCCTGCCACTACGCCAGCGGCGGCG
This sequence comes from Nocardioides marmoribigeumensis, assembly GCF_031458325.1. Classification (NCBI taxonomy): domain Bacteria; kingdom Bacillati; phylum Actinomycetota; class Actinomycetes; order Propionibacteriales; family Nocardioidaceae; genus Nocardioides; species Nocardioides marmoribigeumensis. The sequence goes on along the minus strand of NZ_JAVDYG010000001.1, from coordinate 1,356,235 downwards.
TGGCCACCGACCTGCTCGGCCGGACCGACGTCCCCGGGCTCTTCGCCACCGGCGAGGTCGCCTGCTCCGGCGTCCACGGCGCCAACCGCCTCGCCTCCAACTCGCTGCTCGAGGGGCTGGTGCTCTCCCGCCGCATCGCCGCCCACCTCGCCGCCGAGGGGCTGCCGCCGCGCCGCGACCCCGCGGTCGACCCACGGGCGCAGGGCCTGGTCGACGCCGCGGCCAGGCCGACCGTCCAGCACGTGATGACCGAGCGCGCCGGCGTCCTGCGCAACGACGAGGGTCTCGACCTCGCCGAGGACGCCCTCGGCGCGGTGCTCGCCGCCCCCGCCGGAGGTGCCGGTGTCGGGGCGTGGGAGACGACCAACCTCGCGAGCCTCGGCCTCGCGCTCGCCGGAGCCGCCCAGCTGCGGTGCGAGACCCGGGGCTCCCACTGGCGCGAGGACCATCCCGAGCGCGACGACGCGCGCTGGTCGGGGCACGTCGACGTACGCCTGGAGGCCGGGCGGCCGGCCCTCGTCTTCCACCCCACGCCGCACCCGACGCCGCAGGAGGTGCCTGCATGACCCAGCTGCCCCGCGCCCTGGTCGCCGAGCTGACCGAGGAGGGCCTCGACGCGCGCGAGGTGCTGGCGCACGTGTCCCGCGCGCTGGCCGAGGACTGCCCGTCGGAGGACGTCACCAGCGTGGCGACGATCCCCGCCGACGCGGTCGCCACGGCCGACCTGGTCGCCCGCGCCGACGGGGTCGTCGCCGGCCTCGCGGTCGCCGAGGTCGTGTTCCGGCTCGTCGTGGGCGACGCGGTCCGCGTCGAGCGCCACCGCGCCGACGGCGACCGGGTCGCCAGGGGCGACGTGCTGCTCACGGCGACGGGCCCGACCCGACTGCTCCTCACCGCCGAGCGCACCGCGCTCAACTACCTGTGCCACCTGTCCGGGGTGGCCACGGCGACGGCCCGGTGGGTCGGCGCGGTCGGCGGCACGCGTGCCAGGATCCGCGACACCCGCAAGACCACGCCCGGCTTCCGCCTGCTGGAGAAGTACGCCGTCCGCTGCGGCGGCGGCACCAACCACCGCACCTCGCTGTCGGACCAGGCGCTGGTCAAGGACAACCACGTCCTCGCCGCCGGCGGGGTGGTGGCCGCCTTCCACGCGGTCTCCGCGACCTACCCGGGCCTGCCCGTGCAGGTCGAGGTGACCACCCTCGACCAGCTGCGCGAGCTGCTCGCCGTCGGTGCCGACGAGATCCTGCTCGACAACATGGACACCGCGACGATGGCCGAGGCGGTCCGCGTCACGGCCGGTCGGGCGCGGCTGGAGGCGTCCGGCGGGCTCACCCTCGACCGCGCGCGCGAGGTGGCGGCGACCGGCGTCGACTACCTCGCGATCGGCGCGCTCACCCACTCCGCGCCGGTCCTCGACGTCGCGATGGACCTCCGGCCGTGAGCGCCCCGGGTCCTGGAGCGGCTGCGGCCGAGCCGCTGCTCTGCGCCGACATCGGCAACAGCCACACGACCGTGGGTCTCGTGGCCGACGGGGAGGTGACGGCGCACTGGCGCGTGGCGACCGAGGAGCGCCGCACCTCCGACGAGTGGGGTGTGCTGCTGCACGCGCTCCTGCCCAGCGACGTCGTGCTGCGGGGGGTCGCGGTGTGCTCCTCGGTGCCGGCCGTGCTGCAGGAGTGGCGCCAGATGCTGGTCGGGCACTTCCCCGCCGTCCCGCACGTGGTCGTCGAGACCGGCGTCCGCACGGGCCTGCCGGTCCGCATGGACAACCCCCGCGAGGTCGGCTCGGACCGGATCGTCAACGCGATCGCGGCCGCCGAGCTCCACCCCGGGCCGGCGATCGTGGTCGACTTCGGCACCGCCACGACCTTCGACGTGGTCTCGGCCAAGGGGGAGTACGTCGGCGGCGCGATCTCGCCCGGCATCGCGATCAGCCTCGAGGCCCTCGGCCGGCGCGGGGCCCAGCTGCGCAAGGTCGAGCTGCAGCGGCCGCGGTCGGTGATCGCCAAGAACACCGTCGAGGCCCTGCAGAGCGGGGCGCTCTACGGCTTCGCCTCCCAGGTCGACGGGATGGTCGCCCGCATGACCGCCGAGCTCGGCCTGCAGGCCGACGACGTCACGGTGATCGCCACCGGCGGCCTGGCTCCGGGGGTGGTCGACGAGTGCGCGAGCGTGACCGTCCACGAGCCGTGGCTCACGCTGCTGGGCCTGGAGATCGCCTTCGCCCGCAACTCCTAGGATTGCGCCCATGACCTCCCCTGGCTCCAACGGCTCCGGCGCGCCCGCGCACCACGACGACCCCGAGCAGGTCGCGGTGCGCAAGGCCAAGCGCGCGCGGATCCTGGAGGCCGGTGGGTCGGCCTACCCCAACACCGTGGAGCGCACGCACACGATCGCCGAGCTGCGCGAGACCTACGACGGCCAGGACCTCGAGCCCGACACCCGCACCGGTGACGTGGTCTCGGTCGTGGCCCGCGTGATCCACGTCCGCAACACCGGCAAGCTCTGCTTCGCGCGGCTGCGCGAGGGCGCGGGCGCCGAGATCCAGGCGATGCTGTCGCTCGCCGAGGTCGGGGAGCAGGCGCTCGAGGAGTGGAAGCACCTGGTCGACATCGGCGACTTCGTCGGGGTGACCGGCGAGGTCGTGACCAGCCGCCGCGGCGAGCTCTCGGTGCAGGCGACCGGCTGGTCGATGGTGAGCAAGGCCCTGCGGCCGCTGCCCAACGAGCACCGCCCGCTCTCCGACGAGGCACGGGTCCGGCTGCGCTACGTCGACATGATCGTCAACCCCGAGAGCCGCCAGATGGTGCGCACCAAGGCCACCGTCCTGCGCTCCATCCGCCGCACCCTCGACGACCGCGGGTTCATCGAGGTGGAGACCCCGATCCTCCAGCTCACCAACGGCGGGGCCGCCGCGCGTCCCTTCCGCACCCACCTCAACGCCTTCGACCAGCCGATGCTGCTGCGCATCGCGATCGAGCTCGACCTCAAGAAGGCGATGATCGGCGGGGTCGACCGCGTCTACGAGATCGGCCGCACGTTCCGCAACGAGGGTCTGGACTCCACCCACGCCGCCGAGTTCGCGATGCTGGAGGCCTACCAGGCCTACGGCGACATCGAGTCGATGAAGGACCTCACCCGCGCGATCGTGCTGGACGCCGCCCGCGCCGTCGGCCGCACGGTCGTGAGCGGGCGCAACGGCGAGGACATCGACCTGGAGAAGCCGTGGCGCTCGGCCGGGCTGATCGACCTGGTCTCCGACGCCCTCGGCCTCGAGGTCGACGTCGAGACGCCGGCGGAGCGGCTGCGCGAGATCGCCGACGAGCGCGAGATCGACCTGCAGCCCCACTGGAACGCCGGCGAGATCCTCCTCGAGCTCTACGAGCAGCTCGTCGAGCACACCCTGGTGCAGCCGACCTTCGTCGAGGACTACCCCGAGTCGGTGCGTCCCCTGGCCAAGAGGCACCGGTCCAAGCCCGGCCTGGTCGAGGCCTTCGACCTGATCATCAACGGGGTTGAGCTGGCGCCGGCCTACACCGAGCTCAACGACCCGGTGATCCAGCGCGAGCGGCTCACCGAGCAGTCCCTTCTCGCCGCCAAGGGCGATCCCGAGGCGATGGACCTCGACGAGGTCTTCCTCAAAGCGATGGAATACGGAATGCCGCCCGCCGGCGGTCTCGGTCTCGGTGTCGACCGGCTGGTGATGCTGCTCACCGGGGCCGGGATCCGGGAGACGATTCTTTTCCCGCTGCTGCGTCCCGAGCAGCCCTGATCGCCTGACGACGCGGGGTTCTCGGGTCGGGAGACCTATTTCCCGATCATTTCCGACGCTGTTTCCGGCGAACGTCCGGAATGGCCGCGGGAAATGATTTCGACCGGCGTGGGAATATCATCCGGGGGGCGGTTAGGATCGCCGATGCCCGTCCACCCAACGGGTGTTCCCCCTTCAAGAAATGGTCAGGTGAAATCCCCATGGCGCAACGCGTCAATGTCGAGCTGATCGACGACCTGGACGAGAGTCCCGCCGCCGAGACGGTGTCCTTCGCCCTCGACGGCGTCAGCTACGAGATCGACCTCTCCGAGGCCAACGCCGAGGGCCTGCGCAACGCCCTCGCGCCCTACCTCGGGCACGCCCGCCGCACCGGTGGCCGCCGGGGTGGCTCCTCCCGTGGCTCGTCCGCCTCCTCGTCCCGATCGTCCGCGGCCTCGGGGAACGCCGCCGACATCCGGGCCTGGGCGCGCGAGAACGGCTTCGAGGTCTCCGAGCGGGGCCGGGTCTCCGCCGAGGTGCGGTCGGCCTACGCCGCCGCCCACTGAGGCCTCCCGGGGCGTCCCCACCGACGCCTCCGGCCGCCGTACGCCGACGGGCCGTCCCTGCACGGGGCGGCCCGTTCGCTCGCCGCGAACACATGTTCTGGAACACCGCTGGTCACCCTGCACGTTGGGACCATCGAAGGCCCTCGGTGCCACCGGGGGGCTACTAGAGTGCAAGGACGGCATCGCGCCTGTACGGCGCGAGCCTCCGAGGCAGGGGAGTGAGACATGTTCGAGCGGTTCACCGACAGGGCCCGCCGCGTGGTCGTGCTCGCGCAGGAAGAAGCGCGGATGCTCAGCCACAACTACATCGGCACCGAGCACATCCTTCTGGGCCTGATCCACGAGGGTGAGGGCGTGGCCGCCAAGGCCCTGGAGAGCCTCGGCATCTCGCTCGAGGCCGTGCGTGCGCAGGTCGAGGAGATCATCGGCCAGGGGCAGCAGGCACCCAGCGGCCACATCCCGTTCACGCCGCGCGCCAAGAAGGTGCTCGAGCTGTCGCTGCGGGAGGCGCTCCAGCTGGGCCACAACTACATCGGCACCGAGCACATCCTGCTCGGGCTCATCCGCGAGGGCGAGGGCGTCGCCGCCCAGGTCCTGGTCAAGCTCGGCGCGGACCTCAACCGCGTGCGCCAGCAGGTGATCCAGCTGCTGTCGGGCTTCCAGGGCAAGGAGACCCAGACCGCGGGCACCGCGCCGGAGGGCACGCCGTCGAGCTCGCTGGTGCTCGACCAGTTCGGCCGCAACTACACGCAGGCCGCTCGCGAGGCCAAGCTCGACCCGGTCATCGGGCGCGAGAAGGAGATCGAGCGGGTCATGCAGGTCCTCTCCAGACGCACCAAGAACAATCCGGTGCTCATCGGGGAGCCGGGCGTGGGCAAGACCGCCTGCGTCGAGGGTCTTGCCCAGGCGATCGTGCGCGGCGACGTGCCCGAGACGCTCAAGGACAAGCAGATCTACAGCCTCGACCTCGGCGCGCTGGTCGCCGGGTCGCGCTACCGCGGTGACTTCGAGGAGCGCCTCAAGAAGGTGCTCAAGGAGATCAAGACCCGCGGCGACATCATCTTGTTCATCGACGAGCTGCACACGCTGGTCGGGGCCGGTGCCGCCGAGGGCGCGATCGACGCCGCCAGCATCCTCAAGCCGATGCTGGCCCGCGGCGAGCTGCAGACGATCGGCGCGACCACCCTCGACGAGTACCGCAAGTACCTCGAGAAGGACGCCGCGCTCGAGCGCCGCTTCCAGCCGATCCAGGTCCAGGAGCCCTCGATCGCCCACACGATCGAGATCCTCAAGGGCCTGCGGGACCGCTACGAGGCGCACCACCGGGTCACCATCACCGACGAGGCGCTGGTCTCGGCCGCGACGCTGGCCGACCGCTACGTCTCCGACCGGTTCCTGCCCGACAAGGCGATCGACCTGATCGACGAGGCCGGCTCGCGGCTGCGCATCCGCCGCATGACCGCCCCGCCGGACCTGCGCGAGTTCGACGAGAAGATCGCCGACGTGCGCCGCCGCAAGGAGTCGGCGATCGACAGCCAGGACTTCGAGCTGGCCGCGTCGCTGCGCGACGAGGAGAAGAAGCTCATCGCCGCCAAGGGCGAGCGGGAGAAGCAGTGGAAGGCCGGCGACATGGACGTCGTCGCCGAGGTCGACGAGGAGCTCATCGCCGAGGTCCTCGCGATCGCGACCGGCATCCCGATCGTCAAGCTGTCGGAGGAGGAGTCCACGCGGCTGCTCAACATGGAGGACGAGCTGCACAAGCGCGTCATCGGCCAGGAGGAGGCCGTCAAGGCGCTCAGCCGGGCCATCCGACGCACCCGTGCGGGCCTCAAGGACCCCAAGCGTCCCGGCGGGTCGTTCATCTTCGCCGGCCCCTCGGGCGTCGGCAAGACGTGGCTGTCCAAGACGCTGGCGGAGTTCCTCTTCGGCGACGAGGACGCGCTCATCCAGCTCGACATGTCGGAGTTCTCCGAGAAGCACACCGTCTCGCGGCTGTTCGGCTCGCCTCCTGGCTACGTCGGCTACGAGGAGGGCGGCCAGCTGACCGAGAAGGTCCGCCGCAAGCCGTTCTCGGTGGTGCTCTTCGACGAGGTCGAGAAGGCCCACCCCGACATCTTCAACTCGCTGCTGCAGATCCTGGAGGAGGGTCGTCTGACCGACTCCCAGGGCCGGGTGGTCGACTTCAAGAACACCGTCATCATCATGACCACCAACCTCGGCACCCGCGACATCGCCAAGACGGTCAACCTCGGGTTCCAGCAGGCCGGTGACGCGGCGGGCTCCTACGAGCGGATGAAGGGCAAGGTCTCCGAGGAGCTCAAGCAGCACTTCCGGCCCGAGTTCCTCAACCGCGTCGACGAGATCATCGTCTTCCCGCCGCTGAGCCAGGAGCAGATCGTCCACATGGTCGACATGATGCTGGCCGGTGTCGACAAGCGACTGGCCGACCGCGACATGAAGCTCGAGCTGACCGAGGCGGCCAAGAACCTCCTCGCGGTCCGGGGCTTCGACCCGGTCCTCGGTGCCCGGCCGCTGCGCCGCACCGTGCAGCGCGAGATCGAGGACAGCCTGGCCGAGAAGATGCTCTTCGGCGAGGTCGGCCCCGGTCAGGTCGTGCTGGTCGACGTGGAGGGCGAGGGTCCGACCGCGACCTTCACCTTCCAGGGCAGGCCGCGCACCGACCTCACCCAGATCGAGGACATGCCCCCGATGGAGGTCATCGAGGGCGTGGAGGACGTCGAGCCGGTGGAGACCACCGACTGACCGACCTCACGGTCCACACGCGAGGGGCCCGCACCGATCCGGTGCGGGCCCCTCGTGCGTCCGGTGGGTCAGCCCGGACCAGGCGGTGGTCAGGCCGTGGTCAGGCCGTGGTCAGGTGGTCGCGGCCGTAGCTGCGGTCCGCGTCCAGGGCCGACGCGGCACGCTCGATGAACCGGCGGCGGGTGGCCCCACCCACCAGGCCCGCGACCCGGGTGCCCCCGGGCACGACGCGGCGGCCGAGCTCGGCTGCGGCCACCCCGCGGGTGAACGCCCGGACCGCCAGGGCCCCGCCCCGGCTGCGCTGCAGCCCGAGCACGTCGCAGGCCCAGTCGCCCAGCAGGTAGCGGCTCATCCCGGCGTTGAAGGCCAGCCCGGCCTGCACGACCAGGTCGGGGGCGTCGGCGGCGGCCAGGCCCGAGGAGCGGGTCAGCGCGTCGGCCAGGGCGCGGGAGTCCTCGTCGGGGTCGAGCTCGGTGGCGGCCATCAGCCAGAACAGCCGCCACCCGTCGGCCTCGGTCGCCGGCAGCAGCGCGTCCTCGATCCCCATCAGCCACCCGACGTAGCGCCACAGGTGCATGACCGCGGCACGCTCGCGCGCGTCGTACCTCACCCCGAGGCGCTGGAGGCCCCCGAGGCACGCGATCGAGAACAGCAGGTGCGTGCCGGCCATCTGGATCTGGTTGACCGGGGCGTCCCACGACTCGTAGTCCCAGTCGGGCCGCCGGTGCATCCAGCGGCGCACGTGGGCGTGGGTCAGGCGGACCCGCAGGACGGACTCGACGCCCTTGCCGCCCGGGCGCAGCGAGCCGGGCGTGGTGACCTCGAGCCACCACGCCGCGGTCTCGGTGAGGCGTCGCGGCGCCATCGCGTCGAGCTCGCCGGTGCGCACCAGCGGCTTGATGCTGCGGCGCGAGAGGTAGCCGCCCATGAGGGCCAGCGACCCCAGGCTCATCAGCCCCAGGATCCCGGCGCGGGCCAGGGCCCGCTGGCCGGCCTCGACCTGGCGCAGGTCCACCCAGTACGGCGTGGCCGCGGTCCGGGCGAAGAGCTCGCGGACCGGGTCGGGGTCGTCGTCGGACGGGGTGCAGCCCCGGGCGAGGGCCGCCTCGACGGCAGCGCGGACGGTCGGGCCGTCGGTGGCCATCGCCTCGACCACGTCGTCGGCGAGCGGGTCGGCGCAGTGGGCGTGGCTGCGGAACTCCTCGACCTGCCGCGGGTCGGGTCGCAGCGTGGCCTCGTCGACCAGGTCGCTGAAGTGGCGCCCCAGGACCGTGGACGGGTCGCTCACGACCGAGGGGTGCGGGACTGTGTCGAGCAGGGTCGGCTGGTGCATGCGGCCTCCGTCGGTCCGGGATGCAACTGACTATAGGCGCTGTCAGTTGCCCGGCCCCGGGTCACGGCAGCCCGACCCGGTCCCCCTCGAGCCGGACCAGGAGCCCGTCGTCGAGCAACGAGGCGACGCAGCGCTCGCGCTGGTCGGCATCGTCCCAGGCACCCACGAGCGCCTGCGCCGGCACCGGGCCGTCGGTCGCGCGCAGCACGTCGAGCAACCGCCCCCGGCACTGCCGGTCGGTGCCGGCCCACGTCTGCGCCCTCCGCACCGGGCCGTCGTACGACGGGTGGCCGGCGGCTCGCCAGGCGCAGGTGTCCGCCAGGGGGCAGCGGCCGCACGAGGGGCGGCTCGCCGTGCACACCAGCGCCCCGAGCTCCATCACCCCGACCGCCCACGCCGCGGCGGTCCGGTCGTCGTCGGGCAGGTGCTCGGTGGCCAGGTCGCGCTCGGCGCGGGTGACGGCGGGGGAGGGCAGCTCGGCCCCGCGGAGCACGCGGGTCAGGACCCGGCGGACGTTGGTGTCGAGCACGACGTGACGCTGCCCGTAGGCGAAGGAGGCAACCGCGGCGGCGGTGTAGTCGCCGATCCCCGGCAGCGCCAGGAGCTCGTCGTAGGTCGAGGGCACCTCGCCGCCGTGCTGCTCGACGATGGCCTGGGCCGCGGCGTGCAGCCGCAGGGCGCGGCGGGGGTAGCCCAGCCTGCCCCACGCCCGGACGGCCTCCCCGGCCGGCTCGGCGGCGAGGTCGGCGGGGCGGGGCCACGTGCGCAGCCACTCCTCCCACACCGGTGCCACCCGGGCCACGGGGGTCTGCTGCAGCATGATCTCGGAGACCAGCACGCCCCAGGGCGTGGCGTCGGACCGCCGCCAGGGCAGGTCGCGCGCGTGGTCGGCGTACCAGGCGAGGACCCGCAGGTGCAGGTCGGTCGGGTCGGGACGGGGGTCCTCGGCAGGGGCGGTGGAGAGGTCCATGAGCGAGGTCACCCTACGTGGGCGGGCCAGGTGCGGGCGGGTCCGGTGCGCCTGCGCGGGACGCCCGGTCGCCCCGGTTAGCCTCGAGCACCATGAGCCAGCGGAACCGCCCTTCCCCGCGTGCCCGCAGCGCGAGCTCCCCCTCCCGGCGCCGCGGACCGCTGCCGCGACGCGTCTACTGGGTCCGCCGGGCCCTCGTCCTCGGGGTCGCGGCGCTCCTGGTCCTCGGGATCACCCGGTTGCTCAGCATGGGCGGCGGTGACGGGGGCGGCGCCGCCGTGACCGCGGGCAGCGGCACGAGCGTGACGCCGAGCCTGACCACGGCTCCGACCGCACCGCTCTCCCCGACCGTGCTGCCGACGGGGCCCAAGGGCAACGTGGCTCCGCAGGGCTCCTGCGACCCGTCCGACGTCCTGGTGACCCCGGTGGTCAAGGAGGCCCACGTGGCCCAGCCGGTGCGCATCGTGCTCGAGGTGACGAGCATCGAGAGCCCGGCCTGCACCTTCGAGGTCTCGCCGGCGTCGGTGATCGTCCGCCTCCTCACCCCGCGGCGCAGCGAGCCGCTGTGGACCACCCAGGACTGCACCGCCGCGGTGCCCGAGCGCACCGTGGTCGCCCGTCCGGGCAAGCCCGGCCGGGTCCAGGTGTTCTGGAACGGCCGCACCTCCGACGACCGGTGCTCCGACCTGACCGACTGGGTGTTCCCCGGCGACTACACCGCCCAGGCGATCGCGGTGGGCAGCTCCCGCGCCACGTCGTCGGAGTTCGTGCTGGGCATGGCGGTGCGGCCCACCGTCACCCGCACGCCGACGCCGACGGCGAGCCCGTCGACGAGCGCGAGCCCCACCTCACGCTGACCGGCCGGGCGCGGCGGCTCAGACGTAGCGCTCGAGGATGCTCGACTCGGCCAGCCGGGACAGGCCCTCGCGCACGCTGCGCGCCCGGAGCTCGCCGACCCCTTCGACGGTCTGGAGGTCGTCGATGCTGGCCGCGAGGAGCTTCTGCAGCCCACCGAAGTGGTCGACCAGGCGCTCGACGACCGTGCCGGGGAGACGGGGGACCCGGGCCAGGAGGCGGTAGCCCCGAGGTGACACCGGGTTGTCGAGCAGCTCGTTGGTGCCCAAGCCGAGGGAGCGGGCGACGGCGTTGATGTCCACCAGCTCGGCGGGGCTGAGCGCCTCGAGCGCGGCCAGGGCGTCGTCGGTGGTGGGGGCCCGCTTGCCGGTGGGGAGGTAGTCGCGCACCACGAGCTGCCGGTCGGCGTCGACGCCGGTGACCAGCTCGTCGAGCTGCAGGGAGAGCAGCCGGCCGTCGGTGCCGAGCTCGAGGACGTAGTCCTCGATCTCGCTGGCGATCCGGGTCACCATCTCCAGGCGCTGGGCCACGGCGGCGACGTCGCGCACCGTCACCAGGTCCTCGATCTCGAGGGCCGAGAGCGTGGTGGACACCTCGTCGAGCCGCATCTTGTAGCGCTCGAGGGTGGCCAAGGCCTGGTTGGCGCGGGACAGGATCGACCCGGTGTCCTCCAGGACGTAGCGGATCTCGCCGACGTAGAGCGCGATGATGTGCATCGACTGCGACACCGAGACCACGGGGAGCCCGGTCATCTTGGCCACGCGGTCGGCGGTCTGGTGCCGGGTGCCGGTCTCGACCGAGTGGATCGACTGGTCGGGCATCAGGTGCACCGCGGCCCGCATGATGCGGGTGATGTCGCGGTCGACGATGATCGCGCCGTCCATCTTGGCCAGCTCGCGCAGGCCGGTGGAGGAGAACGGCACGTCGAGGGTGAAGCCGCCCGACGAGATCGAGTCGACCGTGCGGTCGGTGCCGAGCACGATGAGCGCGCCGGTGCGTCCGCGCAGGATGCGCTCGAGCCCGTCGCGCAGGGAGGTGCCGGGCGCGACGCTGGCCAGGGTCGCGCGCAGCCGCTCGGTGTCGGCGGGGCGGTCGGCGGGGGCCACACGGTCTCCTGGGCTCGAGGTTCGGTGGGCCAACTCTAGGAGACGGACGGCTCCATGCGGGTCTGCGGCAGCCCCCGGACTCAGAAGTCGGGCAGCTCGGTGCGTGGGGCGCGTGGAGCGCGGGAGGTGCCGGCCTGCTCGACCACCTGCAGCGCCGCGGCCAGGTCGGGGGCGCCGTGGACGTGCAGGCCCGGGATCTCCAACGGGCCGGAGGTGCCGGGACCGCCGTCGTTGTGGTGCGGGACGACCGCGACGGTGAACCCGAGCCGCGCGGCCTCCATCAGCCGCGGACGCAGATCGGGCACCCGGCGCAGCTCGCCGGCCAGGCCGATCTCGCCGAGCGCCACGACCTGCGGCGGGACGATCGTGCCGCGCGTGGCCGAGGCGACGGCCAGGGCCATCGCCAGGTCGCCGGCCGGCTCGTGCAGCCGGGCCCCGCCGACGGTGGCGACGAACACGTCGCTGTCGCTGCTGCGCACGCGCGCCCGCGCCTCGAGCACGGCGAGCACCATCGCCGCGCGGCCGGGGTCGACCCCGGTCTGGGCCCGCCGCGGCCGGTCGGCGGCGCTGGTCACCAGCGCCTGGATCTCGATCGGCAGCGGGCGCCGGCCCTCGAGCGCCACCGTGATGCAGGACCCCGGGACGGGGTGGTGGTGGCGGGAGACGAACAGCCCCGACGGGTCGCTCACCGCGGTGATGCCGTCGGCGGTCAGGGCGAAGCAACCGACCTCGTCGACCGGGCCGAAGCGGTTCTTGGTGGCCCGGACCATGCGCAGGCTGCTGGACCGCTCGCCCTCGAACTGGAGGACCACGTCGACCAGGTGCTCGAGCACCCGCGGGCCGGCGATGGAGCCGTCCTTGGTCACGTGCCCCACCACCAGCGTCGAGATGCCACGGGCCTTGGCCTGACGGACCAGGGCGGCGGTGACCTCCTTGACCTGGGTGACGCCGCCCGGCACGCCGTCGACGTCCTCGGCCGAGATCGTCTGGACCGAGTCGACGACCAGCAGGTCGGGCCGGACCTCCTGGACGTGGCCGAGGAGGGCGCCCAGCTGGGTCTCGGCGGCCAGGAAGAGCCGGTCGTGGATGCCGCCGCAGCGGTCGGCGCGGAGCCGGACCTGCGCGGCCGACTCCTCGCCGCTGACGTAGAGGGTGGTCGCACCCACGCGGGCGACCTGGGCGGCGACCTCGAGGAGCAGGGTGGACTTGCCCACCCCGGGCTCGCCGGCGAGCAGCACGACGACGCCGGGGACCAGTCCGCCGCCGAGCACGCGGTCGAGCTCGGGCACGCCGGTGGTGCGGGCCCGGGCCTCGTCACGCGGCACCTGGCCGATGGGGATCGCGGGCGCCGAGACCGGGCGGGCAGGGGTGAGCCCCGCGGGCCCGCGCTCGGTCAGGCTGCCCCAGGCCTGGCACTCGCCGCAGCGGCCGACCCACTTGGCGGCTTCCCAGCCGCACTCCGCGCAGACGTAGGCCGCCCGCTCACCCGACCTGCTCGCCTTCGCCATGACCCGCACCCTAGGTCGGCGCTCCGACAAACCGCGGCGGGGCGCGCACCCCCACCCCCAGGGCGGTTGACGGCTGCCGCGTCGAGACAGGACGATGGAGTCGATTGGAACGATCAACGGGCGGCTCGATCCTGCGTCGACGGGGCCCGGCCGAGGGGTGGAGGAGGGTGCCATGGCCGGCCAGCGTCCCGTGGCGACGCTCGCCACCGTCGCCGAGGCGGCCGGCGTCTCACGCCAGACCGTCTCCAACGCGCTCAACAGCCCCGAGCTGCTGCGCCCCGACACCCTGGCCCGCGTGCAGGAGGCGATCGAGACCCTCGGCTACCGGCCCAACCGCGCGGCCCGCAACCTGCGCACCCGCGCCTCCCACCTGGTGGGCCTGCGCGTCGAGCCCGCCCTCGAGGGCACCGCGAGCGGCCTGATGGACCGTTTCCTGCACTCGCTGGTCGAGACCTGCCGCACCGCCGACCTGCACGTCCTGCTGTTCACCGCCGAGGACGTCAACGACCCGCTCGACGGCTACGACGGCCTGCTGCAGTCCGCGGCCGTCGACGCCTTCGTGGTCACCGACACCTACCGCGGCAACCCGGCGGCCTCGTGGCTCGACCAGCACCAGGTGCCGTTCGTGGCGTTCGGCCGCCCGTGGGGCGAGCCGACGGCCACCCACCCGTGGGTCGACGTCGACGGGCACGCCGGCGTCGCCGCCGCCGTGGACCACCTCGTCGACCGTGGCCACCGCCGCATCGCCTGGGTCGGCTGGCAGGACACCTCCTTCATCGGCGAGGACCGCCGCGGTGGCTGGCTGGCCCGCATGACCGAGCGCGGGCTCCCGACCGAGGGGTGGGAGCTGCGCGGCGAGGACACCGTCGACTACGGCCGCCGCGCGGCCCACGACCTCCTCGACCGGGCCGAGGCCCCCACCGCCCTGCTGTGCGTGAGCGACACCGTCGCCATGGGGGCGCTGCACGCCCTGGCCGAGCGGGGGATCCACCCGGGACCCGGAGGGGTCGGCGTCGTCGGGTTCGACGACTCGCTGGCCGCCCAGCTGGTGACGCCGGGGCTGACGTCGCTGCGCCAGCCGCTGGAGCAGATCGGCGTCGAGGTCGTCCGGCTGCTCAAGGACCGGCTCGAGCTGCGCACCAGCGACGAGCCCCACGTGATCCTGTCCCCGGAGCTGGTCGTGCGGGGCACGACCTGACCCCACCCGACCCGGCCTGACCCGACCGGTCAGAAGTCGCGCCACCAGAGGTTGACCGCGTAGTCGACCTCGCACCCGTGGTGCTCGGCGAGCACGGCCTCCGCGGTCTCCCGGTCGAGCTCGATGCGCACCACCGCCTCCAGCTCGGCGCGGTCGGCGAACGTCCACCGGGTCAGGACCGGGACCCGCGACCAGCCCCGGCTCGTCCAGAACCGCTCCACCGCGTCGGGGTCGACCGTCGGGTAGCCGCGCCGGAACCAGGCGCCCCACGTCGAGCGCGTGCCGTCGTTGTCGAGGACGTACGCCGTGCCGCCGCGTCGCACGACCCGGTCGAGCTCCCGCAGCCCCGGCTCGCACCCCGGTCCGAAGAAGTAGGCCCACCGGGCGTGCGCGACGTCGACCGAGGCGTCCGGCAGCGGGAGGTCCTGAGCCGTCCCGACGCGCACGTCGACCGGCGCCAGCCCCGGCTCCCGGCGTACGACGGCCGCGACGCGACGGCGCGCCAGTGCGGCGAGGTCGGGATGGGGCTCGACGCCGACCACCCGGGCGGCCGAGCGCGCGAACCGGGGCAGGTGGAAGCCGGTGCCGCACCCGACGTCGAGGACGGTCCGCCCGGACCACCCGGCCACGGACTCCATCGCGGCCCACACCTGGCCGTCGGGGTCGAAGGCGTGGTTCTCCAGCTCGTAGGTCGCCGTGTGGTCCCAGATGTTCGGCGAGGGGATCGTGCCCGGCAGGTGGCCGGGACGCGGGGGAGTGCGGCCGCTCAGGGTCTCTCTGGGTCTCTCTGGGTCTCTGTGGGTCTGTCAGATGCGGACGTCACCGGCGGGCGTGGAGAACTGGGCGGCGACCAGGCCCGGGTGGCCGTTGGGGCCGACCCAGTCGACCTTGACGTCCTCCAGCGGGCCCTCGACCGGGCGGCCCAGCCACTCGCTGACGCGGTTGGGGTCGCCGGCGATCTCGAGGGCGGTGAGGTGCACCTCGCAGCTCGCGCCCTGGCTGGGGTGGTCGGACCCGTCGCCCAGCCACTGCACGAAGAACGGCAGCTGGGGGTCGGCCTGCAGGCCCTTGACCCCGATCTGGCGCCACTTGAGCTCGTGCCCGTCGGGGCGGAACCGGTTGCCGGGCACCGACTCGCGACCCAGCCGGGTCTCGACGGGTGCCAGGTCGTCGACGGCCACCACCCAGCCCAGCCACCCGCCGCCGAGCTCGGAGCGGGCCTTGACGGCCTGGCCGAACGGGGCCTTGTCGGAGGCGGGGTGGTCCAGGGCCTCGACGATCTCGAGGTAGGTCCCCTGGCACAGCGGCAGCACCATGTTGCGGGTGCCGAACCTCGGATGGATGCCACCGTCCACGAAGGGCTCGCCGAGCAGGTCCGACAGGCGTGCGGCGGTGGCCCGCATGCCGTCAGGGCCGGCGGCGTAGGAGAGGTGGTCCAGACGCATGCAGGCATTGTGAACCGACGCCGTGGGCGGCCCGACACTGGGGTCCGGACGGGGGGTCCGGGGGAGCCGCGGACGTGACCCGGAGGACCTCCAGGTCCCTTGTGCAGCAGGGGAATGAGGAGTTGAGTGGCCGGCAGGGGTGCAGCAGCGACTCGGCCCCACGGTGTGACCGCGCGAGGAGGCGACCATGTCGGTCAGATCATCCGGCAGCAGAGGCAGCCAGGCGCGGCCAGGAGCCTCCGGGGCGGACACCGCCCCCGTCGCCCGGGACCCGCAGGCGATCCGCAACGTGGTCCTGGTCGGACCCGCCGGATCCGGCAAGACGACACTGGTCGAGGCCCTCCTGGTCTCGGCCGGTGTGCTGTCCAGGGCAGGCACGACCGTCGACGGCACGACGGTCTCGGACTTCGACGAGGCCGAGAAGCGGCAGCAGCGGTCGGTCGGGCTGGCCCTCGCGCCGCTCGAGCACGACGGGGTGAAGGTCAACCTGCTCGACGCCCCGGGCTACGCCGACTTCGTGGGCGAGCTGCGGGCCGGGCTCCGCGCCGCCGACGCCGCGATGTTCGTCGTCGCCGCCAACGAGGGCGTCGACGAGCCGACCCGCTCCCTGTGGCGCGAGTGCGCCGAGGTCGGCATGCCGCGGGCCGTGGTCGTCACCAAGCTCGACCACGCCCGGGCCGACTACGCCGGGGTGGTGGAGCAGGCCCGCGAGGCCTTCGGCGAGAAGGTCGTCCCCGCCTACCTGCTCGAGGGCGGGCGCCTGGTCGGTCTCCTCTCCGACGACCACGAGCACGACGCCCAGCGCGGCGCCCTGATCGAGGCGGTCATCGAGGAGTCCGAGGACGAGGGGCTGATGGACCGCTACCTCGCCGGTGAGGAGGTCGACCGCGACTCGCTGGTCACCGACCTCGAGCGCGCGGTGGCCCGCGGCTCGTTCCACCCCGTCGTACCCGTCGACGCCCTGTCCGGCGTCGGCACCACCGAGCTGCTGGACCTCGTCGTCGCGGGCTTCCCGTCGCCGCTGGAGCACCCGCTGCCCGAGGTGTTCACGCCGGCCGGGGGCAAGGGACCCGTGATGTCGTGCGACCCGGACGGGCCGCTGGTCGCGGAGATCGTCAAGACCACGACCGACCCCTACGTCGGCCGGGTCTCGCTGGTGCGCGTCTTCTCCGGCACGCTGCGCCCCGACCAGACGGTGCACGTCTCGGGGCACTTCTCGTCCTTCTTCGGGGAGGAGCGCGGCCACGAGGACCACGACGAGGACGAGCGCGTCGGGGCCCTGTCGGTGCCGCTCGGTGCGACCCAGCGGCCGGCGGACCAGGTCGTCGCCGGCGACATCTGCGCGATCGCCAAGCTCACCCGGGCCGAGACCGGCGACACCCTGTCCGACAAGGACTGCCCGCTGGTGCTGCGCCCCTGGTCGATGCCCGAGCCGCTGCTGCCGCTGGCGATCGAGGCGCACGCCAAGGCCGACGAGGACAAGCTCGGGCAGGGCCTGCAGCGCCTGGCCGCGGAGGACCCGACGCTGCGCATCGAGCACAACCCCGAGACCCACCAGATCGTGCTCTGGTGCCTGGGCGAGGCGCACGCCGACGTCGTCGTCGACCGGCTGGCCACCCGCCACGGTGCGGCCGTCGACCAGGTCGAGCTCAAGGTCGCGCTGCGCGAGACCTTCGGCGGCCGGGCCGAGGGCCACGGGCGTCACGTGAAGCAGTCCGGGGGCCACGGGCAGTACGCCGTGTGCGACGTGACCGTGGAGCCGCTCCCGGAGGGCAGCGGGTTCGAGTTCGTCGACAAGGTGGTGGGCGGCGCGGTGCCCCGCCAGTTCATCCCCTCGGTCGAGAAGGGCGTGCTCGCGCAGATGGAGAGGGGCGTGGCGGCCGGGTTCCCCGTCGTCGACGTCCGGGTGACCCTCACCGACGGCAAGGCGCACAGCGTGGACTCCTCCGACATGGCCTTCCAGACCGCCGGGTCGTTGGCCCTGCGCGAGGCCGCGGCCGCCACGAGCATCACGCTGCTCGAGCCGGTCGACCAGGTCGAGATCACGGTCCCCGACGAGCTGGTCGGCACGGTGATGAGCGATCTCTCCAGCCGCCGCGGCCACGTGCTCGGCTCGGAGTCCGTCGGCGAGGAGCGCAGCGTCGTGCACGCCGAGGTGCCCCAGCTCGAGATCACCCGCTACGCCGTCGACCTGCGGTCCAGCACCCACGGCACGGGCTCGTTCACCCGCACCTTCGCGCGCTACCAGCCGATGCCCGACAACCTCGCGAGGAAGTTCAAGACCCAGGACTGACGCGGGGCCTCAGTCGGGGTCCGCCGGGTGCGGCGCCCCGGCACGGCCGCCGGCGAGGAACGCCTCGCAGTGGTCGACCAGGACGTCGTACGCCGAGCGGCCCATGAGCGCGACCAGCTCGGCCTCGCTGGAGCGGAAGACCGGCTCGGTGGCGATGTGCGCCTCGGTGTTGCCCGAGCAGTACCAGTCCAGGTCGTGGCCGCCCGGGCCCCAGCCGCGGCGGTCGTACTCCCCGATGCTGACCTCGAGGTAGGAGGTGTCGTCCGGCCGCTCGACGGTGCGATAGGTACGTCGGAGCGGCAGCTGCCAGCACACGTCGGGCTTGGTCTCCACGAAGTGGATGCCCTTGCGGATCGCCAGCCCGTGCAGGGCGCAGCCGCCACCGCCGGGGAAGTCGGGGTCGTTGAGGAAGATGCAGGCCCCCTTGACCACACGGGTCTTGCGGGCGCCCTCCTCGTCGGTCTCCACCCAGCCCTTGCGGAGCCCGGACCGGCGGCGCTGCCACTCCTCGTCGGTGAGGTCCTCGACGTGCGCGGCCACCCGCTTCTCGTCGTCCTCGTCGGAAAAGTGGGCGCCGAGGGTGCAGCAGCCGTCGTCGGGGCGGTCGGCGTAGATGCCCTGGCAGCCGCGGCCGAAGATGCAGGTCCAGCGGGAGGTCAGCCAGGTCAGGTCGCAGCGGAACACCTGGTCGGCGTCGGCCGGGTCGGCGAACTCCACGAACGCTCTGGGGAACATCAGGTCGACCTCGGGCACCCGCACACCCTAGTGATCCCGACAAGCCCGGCGACCGCGACGGGCGATCGCCGCCGGGCGGCCGGTCCCCGCGGGTACGTTGGTCCTGTGCGACTCGGAGTCCTCGACATCGGATCCAACACCGGTCACCTGCTGGTGGTGGACGCGTCGGGTGGTGCCGCCCCGCTGCCGGCGTACTCCTTCAAGGAGCCGCTGCGCCTGGCCGAGCACCTCGACGACGACGGCGCCATCACCGACGAGGGGATCGACGCCCTCACCGAGTTCGTGGCCAACGCGCTGCAGGTCGCCGAGGACAAGGGCTGTGAGGAGATGCTCGGCTTCGCGACCTCGGCGGTGCGCGACGCGACCAACTCCGACGACGTGCTGAAGAGCGTGCACAAGGCCTCCGACGTCGAGCTCCAGGTGCTGCCGGGCGACGACGAGGCGCGGCTGACCTTCCTCGCGGTGCGCCGGTGGTTCGGCTGGTCCTCGGGCCGGCTCGCGCTGTTCGACATCGGCGGCGGCTCGCTGGAGATCGCGGCGGGCGCCGACGAGGCGCCCGAGGTCGCGACGTCCGTGCCGCTCGGCGCCGGACGGCTCACGCGGCAGTGGCTGTCCGAGGACCCGCCGTCGGCCAAGACGGTCCGCAGGCTGCGCGCCCACGTGCGGGCCGAGATCGGTCGCGAGGCCGGCGCGGTGCTGCGAGGCGGCCGCCCCGACCACGCGGTCGCCACGTCCAAGACCTTCCGCTCCCTGGCCCGCATCTGCGGGGCGGCGCCGTCCGGCGACGGTCCGCTCGTGCGCCGGGTGCTCCCGGCCGACGTCCTGCGCGAGAAGCTGCCCGCCCTGGCCGAGATGGACGACGAGCAGCGGCGCGAGCTGCCCGGGGTCTCCTCCGGCCGCTCCCACCAGCTGCTGGCCGGTGCGATGGTGGCCGACGCCGTGCTCGACCTGTTCGAGCTGGACCAGCTGGAGATCTGCCCGTGGGCGCTGCGCGAGGGCGTGATCCTCGAACGACTCGACGCCCTCAGCGTCCTGGGTCGCTGAGGCCGGCCCATGTCGTCCGTCCCTCCGGAGCGCCAGGCGCTCGTCGCCCTGTCGACGGCGTCGGTCTACCCCGAGACCACCGCGACCGCCTTCGAGATGGCCAAGCGGCTGGACTTCGACGCCGTCGAGGTGATGGTCGGGATGGACGAGACCAGCCAGGACGCCGCCCAGGTCGCGCACCTGTCCGACTACCACGACATCCCGGTCTGCGCGGTGCACGCGCCGTGCCTGCTGATCACGCAGCGGGTCTGGGGCACCGAGCCGTGGGGCAAGCTGCGCCGCAGCGCCGAGATGGCCCAGCAGGTCGGGGCCGACGTCGTCGTCGTGCACCCGCCGTTCCGGTGGCAGCGCGACTACGCCCGCGGGTTCGTCGAGGGCATCGCCCTGCTGGAGGAGAAGACCGACCTCGCCTTCGCGGTCGAGAACATGTATCCCTGGCGTGCCTCGTCCAACCGGCACATGCAGGTCTACGCCCCGCACTGGGACCCCGCGGGCTACGACTACGCCCACACCACCCTCGACGTGTCCCACGCCTCGACCGCCCAGGTCGACTCCCTCGAGCTGGCCCAGCGGCTCGGCGACCGGCTGCGCCACCTCCACCTGACCGACGGCTCGGGCAGCGCCAAGGACGAGCACCTCATCCCCGGGCGCGGCAACCAGCCGGTCGCCGCCCTGCTCGAGCACCTCGCCGAGCGTGACTTCCGGGGGCACCTCGTCCTCGAGGTCAACACCCGGCGCTCGGGCAACCGCGCCGCCCGCGAGGCCGACCTGATGGAGGCGCTGGCCTTCACCCGGTTGAACTTCGCCTCCACCGTTGGGCTTGACTGACGAACGACCCGGACGAGGAGGTGGCCGTGCCGTGGACGTGCTGAGGCGCACGCTGCTGGGACTCGCGCGCGACGCGCGGTTCAAGGACGCCCTGACCACGCTGCCCCCGACCCGCGCGGTCGTCGCGAGGTTCGTGCCGGGGGAGTCGACCCGGGAGGCGGTCGACGTGGTCGCCGGGCTGGTCGCCGGTGGCCGCCTGGTCAGCCTCGACGTGCTGGGGGAGGACACCACCGACGAGGCGCTCGCCGAGCGCGCGGTCGCGGCGTACGTCGACCTCCTCGAGCAGCTCGCCGCCCGCGGCCTGTCGACCAGCGCGGAGGTGTCGGTCAAGCTCTCCGCGATCGGCCAGGCGCTGCCCGACGGGGAGCGCATCGCGCGCGACCACGCCCGCAGGATCTGCCGCGCGGCCCGCAACGCCGGCACCACGGTGACCCTCGACATGGAGGACCACACCACCACCGACTCGACGCTGCGGGTGCTCCGCGAGCTGCGCAAGGACTTCCCCGAGACCGGCGCCGTGCTGCAGGCCTACCTGCGCCGCACCGAGGCCGACTGCCGCGCCCTGGCGGTCGAGGGCTCCCGCGTCCGCCTCTGCAAAGGGGCGTACGACGAGCCCGAGCGCGTGGCGTTCCAGGGCCGCCTCGAGGTGGACCGGTCCTACGTCCGCTGCCTGCGGGTGCTGATGGAGGGCGACGGCTACCCGATGGTGGCCACCCACGACCCCCGCCTGGTCGCGATCGCCGAGGCGCTGGTCCGTCGTACGGCGAGGCCGGCGGACTCCTACGAGTTCCAGATGCTCTACGGCATCCGGCCCGACGAGCAGCACCGGCTGACCGGGGAGGGGCACCGCGTGCGGGTCTACGTCCCCTACGGTCAGGAGTGGTACGGCTACCTGATGCGGCGGCTGGCCGAGCGACCGGCCAACCTGGGGTTCTTCCTCCGGGCGCTGGCGTCGAAGAAGTGAGGAGCGCGTCATGACTGCCACGACTGCCACGACTGGGCCACGGGCGGGAGGCGACGGCGTGGTCGCGATCCTCGGGGTCGGCGTGATGGGCGAGACGCTGCTGTCCGGTCTGCTGCGCGCCGGCCGGCCGACGGCCGGCCTCCTGGTCGGCGAGAAGCGCGCGGAGCGGGCCGAGGAGCTGCGCGAGCGCTACGGCGTGACCGTCGTGGACAACCGTGAGGCCGCGGCGCGGGCGGACACCGTCGTCGTCGTCGTCAAGCCCCAGGACATGGGCGAGCTGCTCGCCGAGATCGCCCCCGACCTGCGCGCCGGGCAGCTGGTGGTCTCGCTGGCCGCCGGCATCACCACGGCGTTCATCGAGTCCCACCTGCCCGACGGGGTCGCCGTCGTCCGCGTCATGCCCAACACCCCGGCGCTGGTCGACGAGGGCATGGCCGCGATCTCCCGCGGCTCCCACTGCGACGAGGAGCACCTCGCCGTCGCCGAGTCGCTGCTGGCCGCGACCGGCCGGGTGGTCCGCGTGCCCGAGAAGCAGCAGGACGCGGTCACCGCGATCAGCGGCTCCGGCCCGGCCTACCTGTTCTTCGTCGTGGAGGCGATGATCGAGGCCGGCGTCCACCTGGGCCTCCCGCGCACGACCGCCACCGAGCTGGTCGTCCAGACCGTGGTCGGCTCGGCCAAGCTGCTGCGCGAGACCGGCGAGCACCCGACCGTCCTGCGCGAGCAGGTGACCTCACCGGGCGGCACGACCGCCGCCGCGATCCGCGAGCTGGAGGACCACAAGGTCCGGGCCGCGTTCCTCACCGCGATGGAGGCCGCGCGCGACCGCTCCCGCTCGCTGTCGGGCGACCAGCAGTGAGCACGGGATGCACGGCCTGCACCGTCTTCGAGCCGAGCCTGGTCGAGTACGACTTCGGGGCGAGCCACCCGATGAACCCGGTCCGGGTGGACCTCACCATGCGGCTGGCCGAGGCGCTGGGCGTGGTCGGCGGGACCGACCTGCGGGTCGTCCCCGCTCCCGTGGCCGACGACGACCTGGTCGCGACCGTGCACGACCGGGCGCTGATCGAGAGCGTCCGCCGGATCGGCGAGGACCCCACACGCACCGACCTGGTGCGCGGGCTCGGCACCGACGACAACCCGACCTTCGCCGGCATGCACCACGCCTCGGCCCACGTGGTCGGCGCGACCGTCGAGGCCGCCCGGCGGATGTGGTCCGGCGAGGTGCAGCACGCCGCCAACGTCACCGGCGGCCTCCACCACGCGATGCCCGACCGGGCCAGCGGCTTCTGCGTCTACAACGACGTGGCGGTGGCGATCCGGTGGCTCCTGGCGCAGGGGGCGCAGCGGGTCGCCTACGTCGACGTCGACGTGCACCACGGGGACGGCGTGGAGAAGGTCTTCTGGGACGACCCCCGGGTCCTCACCATCTCCCTGCACGAGACCGGGCAGATGCTCTTCCCGGGCACCGGCTTCCCGCACGACGTGGGTGGGCCCGGGGCCGAGGGCAGCGCGGTCAACGTGGCGCTGCCGCCCGGCACCTCCGACGCCGGCTGGCTGCGGGCCTTCCACGCCGTCGTACCCCCTCTGCTGCGGGAGTTCCGCCCCGACGTCCTGGTCACCCAGCACGGCTGCGACTCCCACACCGAGGACCCGCTCGCGCACCTGATGCTCAGCGTCGACGGCCAGCGCGCGTCCTACGCCGCCCTGCACGACCTCGCCCACGAGGTGGCCGGCGGCCGCTGGCTGGCCACCGGCGGCGGGGGGTACGCCGTGGTGGACGTCGTCCCCCGCGCGTGGACCCACCTGCTCGCGATCGTGGCGGGCACCCCGCTGGACCCGGCCACCGACGTGCCGCAGGCGTGGCGCGAGGAGGTCCGGGGCCGGCTGGGCCGGCCGGGGCCGCTGCTGATGACCGACGGGCGCACCCCGGTCTACCGCGACTGGGAGCAGGGCTACGACCCCGCCTCGTGGCTCGACCGCGCCATCCAGGCCACCCGCACGTCGGTGTTCCCGCTGCACGGGCTCGACCCCGTCCTGTGAGCGGGCTGGCCCACGTGTCCAGTCGACACGCGGTCGAACGCAAACTTTTGCCTCAACCCGCTCCGCACACCCCACGAGTCACACTAGGCTCGTGAGTCATAGGCGCAATGTCGGACCTCCGGTGGGGAAGCCGGAGGCGTGCGGCTGAGAAAGAGCGGTGCTACATGGCCGATAACAGCCCCGGGGACGTCTCCGGAGTGAAGTTCCTGACCGTGGCCGAGGTGGCCACCGTCATGAGGGTGTCCAAGATGACGGTCTACCGCCTCGTCCACTCAGGAGAGCTCCCCGCCGTCAGGGTGGGCCGCTCCTTCCGGGTGCCCGAGGACCAGGTGAACGAGTACCTCCAGCGGAGCTACTTCCAGACCGGCTGAGGGGGCTGCGACTCGACCCCGAGCGCACGACCGAGAACGCGACGAAGGGATGTGGACCCGAGGGTCCACATCCCTTCGTCTTCGTGGGTGCGGTGTTGCAGGAGCCCGAAGGCTCAGAAGCGGGTGAAGTCGGCCGCGACCAGCCAGTCGCCGCGCGAGTCGAGGAAGGCGCCGACGCCGATGCGGCGGGGGCTCTTGCTCAGCAGGATCGCCCGGTGGCCGTCGCTGTGCATCCACAGGTTGACGATCTCCTTGGGGCTGACCGCGCCGCGGGCGAGGGTCTCGCCGGCGTAGCGGGCGTGGCACCTGTCGAAGAACGGGTCGAGGTCCTGGTGGAAGAACGTCAGGCTGCGACCGAGGTAGCGGCTCCAGCGCTCGGCGTAGTAGTCCGTGCACGTCTGGCCCTTGACCGGCACCAGGCCGCGGGCGGTCCGCTCGCGGTTGATCCAGGTGATCACCCGTGCCTCGTAGGTGTTGGGGGCGATCGAGCGGATGTAGCTCAAGGAGGCGGCGTCCGCGCTGGCGGTGGTGCCCCCGAGCACGGCGAAGCCCGATGCGAGGACGGCGATGATCGCGATGAGGATCCGACGAGTGGTCGCGGCGATGGTCATGTCCCTGGCCCTCCCTAGCCTGGTGTCGTCCGGGCCGGCGCTCCCACACCGGGTGTCCCGAACTCCAACTGGTCCCGAATCGCTCCGGTTGTTGGTCCTTTCACTATAGGACCATGGTCCCGAAGTGCCCGGGACTTTCGAGAAATCACGCAGGGAGAGGTCTGGACCGCCTGCGGGAGCCGTCCCGCCGGTCGGCTCGGTTGGGCGGTCGTCCGGCCTCCGGTTAGGCTTGGTCCTTCCAGCACCATCGAGCCGGTCCGGCTCGGTGCCGCCTGCCAGAAGGGTCTGTCCGTGGGTTCCGTCATCAAGAAGCGCCGCAAGCGCATGGCCAAGAAGAAGCACCGCAAGCTGCTCAAGAAGACCCGCGTCCAGCGTCGCCGTCTCGGCAAGTGAGGCCCGCGGGCCGGTCGTGCAACGACGCCGGCCGCCCGCACCCGCACAGACCACAGGGGGGACACGGCCGAGCAGGCCGTGACCGTGACTTGCAGGGGAGTCCATGACCGGCACTTCGGGCGCGTCGAGCCCGACCGGGCGCATCGTCCTGGTCACCGGTGTCTCCGGCGTCCTCGGCGGACGGCTGGCGCGCCGTCTCAGCGACGACCCCGGGGTCGCTCGCGTGATCGGCGTCGACGTCGTCCCGCCGCGCGGTGACCTCGGCTCGGTCCGCTTCGTGCGCGCCGACATCCGCAACCCTGTCATCGCCAAGGTGATCACCCAGGACGACGTCGACACCGTCGTCCACACCAGCGTGGCGAGCAGCCCCGACGTGCTCGGCGGGCGGGTGTCGATGAAGGAGCACAACATCATCGGCACCATGCAGCTGCTCGCCGCGTGCCAGCGCGCGCCGGGGCTCGAGCGGCTCGTGGTCAAGTCCAGCGCCGAGGTCTACGGCTCCTCCAACCGCGACCCGGCGATGTTCACCGAGGACATGGGACCCCGCCGGGTGCCCCGCACCGGCTACGGCAAGGACGTCCTCGAGATCGAGGGCTACGTCCGCGGCTTCGCCCGGCGGCGGCCCGAGGTGACCGTCACGGTCCTGCGCAACGCCCCGCTGCTCTCGCCGACCACGCCGACCGCGCTCAGCGACTACCTCACCCTCAACCCCATCCCCAAGGTGATGGGGTTCGACGCGCGCATCCAGATGCTGCACTACGACGACCTCGTCGGCGCCCTGCACCACGCGACCCTCGCCGGCGTCGCGGGCACGTTCAACGTCGCCGGCGAGGGCGTCCTGCCGATGTCGCAGGCCGTCCGCCGCCTCGAGCGGCTCGTGCTGCCGGTGCCCGGCTTCGCGCTCAGCGGCTTCGGGTCCGCCGTACGCCGCGCGCGGCTCGGCATGGGCAGCTTCTCGCCCGACCAGCTGGCCTACCTCACCTACGGTCGCGGGCTCGACACCTCCCGCATGCGCAACGTCCTGGGCTTCGAGGCCACCCGCACCACCGAGGAGACCCTCGGCGAGTTCGCGCGGGCCCACCCGCCGGCCCTCCTCCGCACCCACCCCGTCGTGACCGTGGAGAACACCGTCACGGGTCTCCTGGGAGGCACCCATGCCTGACGCAGAGATCATCCCCCTCGGCACCCGCGGCCGTCCGGGCCGAGGCACCGGCCGGGACAAGCCGTCCTCGTCCTCGCGCGACCTGTGGTCGCCGCGCAAGGACACCGACCCCCCGCGCCAGGACGGCGAGGGGACCGACCCGGTCGAGGAGACCCGGCCCACGGAGCCGGTCGAGCAGGCCGAGGCGACGGAGCCCGAGCCGACCGAGCCGACCGAGCCGACCGAGCCGGAGACCGCCGAGGCGCCCGGGCTGCTCCGCGAGCCCCGCGTCGGCGAGCCGGTCACCGGCGAGGCCGGCGACGCCGCGATCCACACCCTCCAGCCCCTCGGGGGCCGGGCCGACGCCGGCGTGGTGCCGGGCGTCGTCCTGGGCAACGACCGGCCGGGCACCAAGGTCGGTCCGCTCGGGCTGGGCGAGCTGCTGCCGGTGCTCCGCGGCGCCGCCGAGCGCGTCTTCGGCGAGGACGCCGACCGGCGCCTGGCCGAGATGCTGGCCTTCCTGCGTCGCCGGGTGACCGGTGACTACACCGTCGACGAGTACGGCCTCGACAGCGAGTTCGTCGACCGGTTCGTGATGGAGGCCCTGCGCCCGCTGGCCACCAAGTGGTTCCGCATCGAGGTCCGCGGCGCCGAGAACATCCCCCGCGACAGCGGTGCGCTGGTCGTGGCCAACCACTCCGGCACGGTCCCCGTCGACGGGATCATGACCATGTTCGCCGTCCACGAGACGACCGGGCGCCACCTGCGTCCGCTCGGGGCCGACCTGGTGTTCCGGCTGCCGTTCGTCAGCGAGGTCGCCCGCAAGGCCGGGGCCACCCTCGCCTGCAACGAGGACGCCCACCGCATGCTCAGCAACGGCGAGCTTGCGGCGGTGTGGCCCGAGGGGTTCAAGGGCATCGGCAAGCCCTACTCCGAGCGCTACAAGCTGCAGCGCTTCGGCCGCGGCGGCTTCGTCTCGGCCGCGATCCGCACCGGCGTGCCGATCGTGCCCTGCTCGATCGTCGGCGCCGAGGAGATCTACCCCCTCGTGGGCAACATCCCCTCCCTGGCCCGGCTGCTCGGCGTGCCCTACATCCCGATCACGCCGTTCTTCCCGCTGCTGGGCCCGCTCGGACTGGTGCCGCTGCCCTCGAAGTGGATCATCGAGTTCGGCGAGCCCGTCCGCACCGACTCCTACGACCCCGGTGCCGCCGACGACCCGATGCTGGTCTTCAACGTCACCGACCAGGTGCGCGAGACCATCCAGCAGACCCTCTACGCGCTCCTCATGCGGAGGAAGTCCGTCTTCCACTGAGTTGTCGGCTCGCCGCGCGGGCTCCCTGCGCCGGCTCAGCCGAGGGTCACCTGGGCAGGGCGTTGCGGATCCCGACCGTGGCCGGGATGCCCGCAGATCACTTCAACAGGTCGTCGGGGGACGTGCTGGGGTCGGTCTTGGGGAGGAGCTTGTCGGTGGTCTCGCCGACCTTGTCGCCGACCGAGCCCACGAGGCCGCCGGTGGCGTCGTCGACGGCGCCGAGGAGGTCCTGCGGGTCCTTGGGCAGCGCGGTCCCGACGTCCTCCTTCTGGCTGTCCAGCGGGGAGGTGGGCAGGCCGCCCCCGGCCGTGGTCTGGTCGCCGCCGGTCGCACCGCCGGACCCGTCGGTCGAGGTGCCGGTCGAGGGCTCCGAGAGCGGCAGCCGCACGGCCGGGGCCGGGTGGCTGTTGTCGGGCTTGCGGATCTGCACCTGCTTGGTGGCGCGCTGGACCTCGGCGGTCAGTTGCATGTCCTCGGGGACCTGGAGCGCCGGGAGGTCGGAGCAGCTGCCGCACGCCTGGGCCGCGGCCGCGTCGATGCCCTGGAGGACGAACCCGACCTGGGCGATCTCGTCGGACAGGTCGGCCGGCGCGACGGCGCCGAGGGCGGCGAGGGCGTCGAGGGAGTCGGCGGTGAAACTGCGGACGTCGCGGACGAGCGCGGGGTCCTGCTTCTCCTGGAACGAGCCGAGCAGCAGGTCGGAGCCGGCCGTCGCCTGGGTGCTGAACGAGCGCAGGCTGGTGCCGATCTCCTGCGTGGTGGCGTCGCGGCCCGCGAGGACGGCGGCCTCGTCCAGGCGGGCGTCGGCCTGGGACAGGAACGCGTGTCCCTTGGCGGCGTCGTCGCGCTGGAGGGTGCGGTCGACGTTCTCCAGGCCGCGCTTGAGCGGGTAGAGGGCGTCGCCGGGGGCGGAGCTCTGGGCGGCGGCGGCCATGCCGGCCGTGCCGCCGATGAGGACGAAGGCCGAGGCGGCGATCGTGAGGCGGCGCTCGCGGGCTCCGCGGCGGCGCGGGGGCAGTGCCAGGGGCGTGGACGGCGCGAGGACCTCGGCCGCCTCGGCCATGAGCTGCTCGCGCAGGCTCGCTGCGAAGTCGGCCCGGGGGGCGGGGGCCTCGTGCGACCGCAGGGCCGCGACGACCGAGAGCAGGGGCTGCAGCTCGGCGGCGGTGTCGGTCGCGGGGGAACGAAGGGCCGCGTCGAACTCCTCAGCGCGCCTGCGGGCGCCGATCAGGGAGGTCATCGCAGGGATCCTGTCTGTCGTGGTGGGTGCGTCACTGGCTGCAACGAGCCGGTGGGCCCCGGGGTTACGCCGTCCGCCACGGAACCGTGCGAGATCAGGACCTCAGTCCCATGAATCCGAATCATGCTCACGTCTCGACCGAGGATCGTCATCGCAGGCCCTCCGGCATCAGCTTGGCCAGGTTGCGCACCGCGCGGAGCTGCAGCTGCTTGATCGCGCCGTCGGAGCGACCCATCACCTGGGCCGTCTCGGCGATCGACATGCCCTGGAGGAACCGCATCACCAGGCACTCCTGCTGCTCGCTGGGCAGCTGCCGCAGCGCCTCCATCAGGGCCTCGTTGGTCAGCGACGCCAGCACCGCGGTCTCCGGGCCGTCGGTCACCGAGTCGTGCGGGCTCATGTCCTCGGTGGTCATCTCGAGGCGGTTGCGGCCCGACTTGTAGTGGTCGGTGGTCAGGTTGCGGGCGATCGTCATCAGCCACGCGCCGAAGTCCTTGCCCTGCCACCGGAACGAGCTCATGCTCCGCAGCGCGCGGAAGAAGGTGTCGGAGGTCAGGTCCTCGGCCAGCGCCTGCGAGCCCACGCGGTAGTAGAGGAAGCGGTAGACCTGCGGGTGGTAGTGGTCGTAGAGCAGCCCGAACGCCTCGGTGTCGCCTCCGCGGGCCAGTTCGACCAGGGCGATCAGCCGGCTGGCCTCGGCCTCGTCCTCGACCGAGGACACGGCGTGCTGGCTGTCGCCGGGCCCGCCGGCGGGGTCGGGGGCGACCTCGTGCAGGGCGGCGGCCTCGGCCAGCAGCCACGGCGAGCGGCGCGAGGCCGGGAGCGCGGCGAGCGGGGGCGCGCCTGCGGGGGCGAGACGGGGGGCCAGGCCGGCGAGGTCGGCGCGCAGCACCTCGGCGACGGCACGGCGCAGCGCGTCCATGCCCTCAGCGAGGTCGTAGCGACGCTTCTCCATGACTCTCCCCTGCCGGCTCCCCAGCCAGCCATCTCCCGGTCGAGGGGCGGAGTGCGTGGAAGTCGCAGCCCCCGTGCCCGACCTGTCCCGGAATGATAGACCGAATTGACCACGTGGACACCCGGTCTCGGCAAAGTTACGGGCCCGACCGCCCCGTCCGTCGGGACCGCTCAGAAGGGGCCGAGGCCGCTCTGGCGGCGCCGCAGCGCCAGTCCGGCGGCCACGGTGCCGGTCACCGCGCCGGTCACCGCCGCGCCGAACAGGCCGACGCGGGCGGCCTTGCGGCCGGTCCGGTAGTCCCGGATGCGCCAGCCCTGCTCGCGCGCGTGGTCGCGCAGCTTGGCGTCGGGGTTGATCACGCACGGGTCGCCGACCAGGCTCAGCATCGGGACGTCGTTGTAGGAGTCGGAGTACGCCGCACAGCGGTCCAGGTCGAGCCCCTCGGCCTCCGCGAGCCCCAGCACGGCCTCGGCCTTGGCGGGCCCGTGGAGGAGGTCGCCCACCAGGGCGCCGGTGTAGACCCCGTCGACGTGCTCGGCCACGGTGCCCAGGGCGCCGGTGAGCCCCAGCCGCCCGGCGATGGTCGTGGCGATCTCGACCGGAGCGGCGGTCACCAGCCACACCCGCTGGCCCTGGTCGAGGTGCATCTGGGCCAGGGCGCGCGTGCCGGGCCAGATCCGCTCGGCCATGGTCTCGTCGAAGATCTCCTCGCCGATCGCGACCAGCTCCTCGACCCGGTGGCCCTTGATGAAGGCCAGGGCCGAGCTGCGGGCCTCGGCGACGTGCTCGGGGTCCTCGACGCCCACGACGCGGAAGTAGGCCTGCTTCCAGGCCGCACCCAGGATGTCGCGGGTGGTGAAGAACTGGCGCCGGTGGAGCCCGCGCGCCAGGTGGAAGATCGAGGCGCCCTGGATGATCGTGTTGTCGACGTCGAAGAACGCCGCCGCGGTCGGGTCGGCGGGCGCCTCGAGGGAGGACTCGACCTCGCGGGCGGCGCTCGAGGCCTCGCCGGCGAGCTTGGAGCGCACCTTGAGGTCGCGGCGGGGCGTGGTGCGGGCCCGGCGAGGCGTCCCCGAGGTCAGCGACGGCCGGCCCTGGGCCGGGGGTCCGCTGCCGTTCTCCGCGCTCACGCGCCCAGACTAGTGGTGGCCCCGAGCCGCTGCGGAGGGGTGAAGCCGGCCCGAGGCGGTGTGCAAGACTCGCCGACGTGACCGCCAACCTGGCCGACCTGCTCTCGCGTGCGAGCGCGACGAGCCCGGACACGGTCGCCCTGGTCGGCGTGGAGGGTCCTGACCGCGAGGTCTCGCTCACCTGGCGCGAGCTCGACGACCTGGCCTCCCGGCTGGCCTCGGGGCTCGAGCGTCTCGGGCTGGTCGCCGGCAACCGGGTCGCCCTCGCCACGGCCAACCGGGTCGAGTTCGTGGCGCTCTACTTCGCGGTGCTGCGCGCGCGCCTGGTCGCCGTACCCGTCAACCCGCGCTCGGCCACCGGTGAGCTGCTCCGGGTGGTCTCGGACAGCGGCGCCCGGCTGCTGGTCGTCGACGCCTCCACCGCCGAGTCCGGCCGCTCGGTGGTCTCCGGCGTGCAGGAGGCCCTCGCGGCCTCGCCCGAGCGACCCCCGACCAGCACCCTGCGGGCCGCGCCCCGCCTGCTCGTCCTCGACGTGCCGGTGCGCGAGGGCGAGGCGGCCTACGCCGACCTGGAGTCCGGCGAGCCGACCGTCCTGCCCGAGTCGGTCGACCCCGAGGCGCTGGCCGTGCTGCTCTACACCTCCGGGGCCTCGGGCCGGCCCCGCGCGGCGATGCTGACCCACCGCGCGCTGCTGGCCAACGTCGAGCAGGTCGCGCGGATCGAGCCGGCCATGGTGGGCCCCGACGACGTGCTCTACGGCGTCCTGCCGCTGTTCCACGTCTACGGCCTCAACGCGGTCCTCGGCGCGGTCGTGCGCCAGGCGGCCCGGCTCGTCGTGGTCGACGGCTTCGACGCCGAGCGCTCGCTCGAGCAGGTGCAGCGGCACGGCGTGACGATCGTGCCGATCGCGCCCGCGGTGCTGGCCTACTGGCGCACCGTGGAGGACCTGCGCGCACGCCTCTCCGGTGTCCGGATGCTGCTCTCCGGCTCCGCCCCGCTCGCGCCCGAGCTGGTCGAGGAGTTCGTCGACCGCACGGGCGTCGCGGTGCACCAGGGCTACGGCCTGACCGAGGCCGCTCCGGTCGTGACCTCGACGATCGGGAGCCCCCGGGTCAAGCGCGGGTCCGTCGGCGTCGCGATCCCCGGGGTCTCGCTGCGGCTGGTCGACGAGACCGGCCGCGCGCCCGAGGGGGAGGACCCCGGCGAGATCTGGGTGTCGGGCGACAACCTGTTCAGCGGCTACTGGCCCGACCGTGCCGAGGCGCCCGTGGAGGGCTGGCTCGCGACCGGCGACGTCGGCTTCCTCGACGGTGACGGCGACCTCTTCCTGGTCGACCGGCTCAAGGAGCTGGTCATCGTCTCGGGGTTCAACGTCTACCCCAGCGAGGTCGAGGACGTGATCGAGGAGGTCGAGGGCGTCCGTGAGGTCGCCGTCGTCGGGGTGCCCGACGAGCGCACCGGCGAGGCCGTCGTCGCCTACGTCCGGCCCGTCGACCCGGCCGCCGACCCCGACCAGGTGCGGGCCGCCGTCGAGGAGGCGTGCGCCCGGCGCCTGGCCCGCTTCAAGCAGCCGACCCGGGTCGAGGTCGTGGAGGCGCTGCCGCGCACCGTCACCGGCAAGGTCGCCAAGGGGCGCCTGCGCGCGACCCTCCGCCGCGAGCGGCTCGGGCTGATCGAGTGAGCGACCGGAGCGCGCGGGTCACGCTCTACTCCCGTCCCGGTTGCCACCTGTGCGACGACGCCCGGGTGGTCGTCGAGCGCGTGTGCGCCGACCTCGGCGAGTCCTACGAGGAGGTCGACATCACCACCTCCGACGACCTGCTGCGCCGCTTCCAGATCGAGATCCCGGTGACGTTCGTCGACGGCGAGCAGCTCGAGGTCCACTGGGTCTCCGAGGACCGCCTGCGGCGCGCCCTGACGCGCTGAGCCCCGCGAACCCGGCCGCCCCGTGTGACCCCGGTCACCCGGGCCGATGCTCGTTTTGTTCTCACGTTCACAAACTCCTACAGTGGCTGTCGGCCGATCCCGCGCCCCAGCACCGGGCGCCCGTCCCCGGCCCCACCCAGTCACCAGCGAGCTGTCAGCGAGCCGTCGTTCGGGCTGCGCACCGGACGTCGCTGCAGGAGGACCGTGAGCGCCACCCGCGACCGCAGCACCGGGGTCGAGCACGCAGCGCGTGCCGTCGCCCCCGGTCGTCCGGCCCACCCGGCGCGCGGCATCCCCGAGGCCACGGTCGCCCGGCTCCCGGTCTACCTGCGCGCCCTGGTCGCCCTCGCCGAGCGCGGCATCGCGACCTGCTCGAGCGAGGAGCTCGCCGGCGCGGCGGGCGTCAACAGCGCCAAGCTCCGCAAGGACCTGTCCTACCTCGGTTCCTACGGCACCCGCGGGGTCGGCTACGACGTGGAGTACCTCCGCTACCAGATCGCCCGTGAGATCGGGGTCACCCAGGACCTCGCCGTCGTCATCGTGGGCATCGGCAACCTGGGTCACGCGCTGGCCAACTACGCCGGATTCACCTCGCGCGGCTTCCGCATCGTGGCCCTGCTCGACAGCGACCCCGACCGGTGGTCGGAGAGCGTGGGCGACCTGGCCGTCGTCCCCCTCGACCGGCTGGAGGAGGTCGTCGCCGCCGAGTCGGTGGCGATCGGCGTCATCGCCACGCCCGCCTCGGCCGCACAGCCGGTCTGCGACCGGCTCGTGGCGGCCGGCGTCACCAGCATCCTCAACTTCGCCCCGGTCGTGCTCTCGGTGCCCGACGGCGTCGACGTCCGCAAGGTCGACCTGTCCATCGAGCTGCAGATCCTCGCCTACCACGAGCAGCGCAAGGCGGTCGGGGCATGAGGGGGGCGGCATGAGCATCCTCGTCGTGGGTGTGTCCCACCACTCCGCGCCGGTCGAGCTGCTGGAGCGGCTCGCGCTCGACGGTGACCAGGTCGAGAAGCTCGTCCAGGCCGTGCAGACCGTCGACCACGTGCGCGAGAGCACCGTGCTGGCGACCTGCAACCGGGTCGAGATCTACACCGAGGTCGACCGCTTCCACGGCAGCGTGGAGGCGATCTGCCAGGCGCTGTGCGACCTGTCCGGCGAGGCCACCGACGAGGTCGTGCCGCACCTCTACG
The DNA here is from genome assembly GCF_031458325.1 of Nocardioides marmoribigeumensis. NCBI lineage: Bacteria > Bacillati > Actinomycetota > Actinomycetes > Propionibacteriales > Nocardioidaceae > Nocardioides > Nocardioides marmoribigeumensis. The sequence goes on along the minus strand of NZ_JAVDYG010000001.1, from coordinate 1,322,554 downwards.
TGCACTACGACGACGGTGCGGTCTCGCACCTGTTCCACGTCGCGGCCGGGCTGGACTCCATGGTCGTGGGCGAGGGCCAGATCCTCTCCCAGGCGCGCGAGTCCCTCCGGCTCGGCCAGGAGCTCGGCACCGTCGGCCCGGCGCTCAACGCGGCGTTCCAGCAGGCGCTGCGCGTGGCCAAGCGCACCCACACCGAGACCGACATCGACCACGCGGCCCCGTCCCTGGTCTCGGTCTCGCTGGACCGCGCAGGGGAGTGGCTGGGCGGCCTCGAGGGCCGCCGCGCCGTCGTCGTGGGGGCAGGCTCGATGGCCGGCCTGGCCGTCGCGACCCTCATTCGCGCCGGCGTGCGTGACGTCGTCGTGCTCAACCGCACCGAGGACAAGGGCGCCCGGCTCGCCGCTGCCCACGGCGCGCGTTCGGCGCCGGTCTCGGCGCTCGCGGCCGAGGTCGCGCAGGCCGACCTCCTGCTGTCCTGCACCGGAGCCGTCGGCACCGTCATCGACGCCTCCGTGCTCGAGCAGGCCTGGCGAGCCTCCGACGGCGTACGCCGGGCAGTGGTCGACCTCGCGCTGCCCCACGACGTCGACCCCGCGGTGGGCGACCTGCCCGGGGTGCGGCTGATCGGGCTGCGCCGGCTGGCCGAGGAGCTCGGTGACGACACCGAGGCGGGGGCCGGGATGGTCGACGTGATCGGCGTGCGCCGCATCGTCTCCGAGGAGATCCGGGCCTTCCTCGACGCCCGTCGCGTGGCGTCGGTGACCCCGACCGTGGTCGCCCTGCGCTCGATGGCCACCGACGTGGTCGACGCCGAGCTGACCCGTCTCGACGGCCGGCTCTCGGGTCTGGACCCGGTCGTGCGCACCGAGGTCGAGCAGGCCCTGCGCCGGGTCGCCCAGAAGCTGCTGCACCAGCCGACCGTGCGGGTCAAGGAGCTGGCCAGCCGCGCCGGGGTCGTGTCCTACGCCGAGGCCCTGGCCGAGCTGTTCGCGCTCGACCCCCAGGCCGTGGAGGCCGTCACGTCCGCCGAGGCGGCCCGAGCCGCCGAGACCGATCCCGAGGGGGGCCTGTCATGACCGCACTGCGCGTGGGCACCCGCGCCTCCCTGCTCGCCCGGACCCAGTCCGGGCAGGTCGCCGACCTCCTCCGCGAACGGCTCGGCCGTGAGGTCGAGCTCGTCGACGTGACCACCGAGGGCGACGTCAACCGCGCCCCGCTCGCCTCGTTCGGCGGGGTCGGCGTCTTCGTCGGCGCGCTGCGCCAGGCGCTGCTCGAGGGCCGGGTGGACGTCGCCGTCCACTCGCTCAAGGACCTGCCGACGGCGCCGGCCGAGGGGATCTCCCTGGTCGCCGTACCCCCCCGTGAGGACCCGCGCGACGCCGTGTCGGCCCGGGACGGGCTCACCCTGGGCGAGCTGCCCGTCGGCAGCAGCATCGGCACCGGGTCGCCCCGCCGTGCCGCGCAGCTGCACGCGCTCGGGCTCGGCCTCGACGTCCGGGCGATCCGGGGCAACGTCGACACCCGCCTGCGCAAGGTCACCGACGGCCACCTCGACGCCGTCGTCCTGGCCCGGGCCGGACTGGCGCGCATCGGCCGCCTCGAGGCGGTCACCGAGAGCCTCGACCCGCTCCAGATGCTCCCCGCCCCCGGCCAGGGCGCGCTGGCCGTCGAGTGCCGCACCGCCGACCCCGAGACGTGCGCCGCGGTCGGCGCCGCGCTGGACGACCCCGCCACCCGCGCGGCCGTGACCGCCGAGCGGAGCCTGCTGTCCACCCTCGAGGCGGGCTGCAGCGCCCCCGTCGGAGCCCTGGCCGAGGTGGTCGAGGGCGAGGACGGCGAGGAGCTGTGGCTGCGGGCCGTGGTGCTCTCGCTCGACGGGGCGCTCACCGTCCGGCAGTCCGCCAGCGGCCCGGTCTCCGCCGCCGCGCAGCTGGGCCACGACCTGGCCCGGCAGATGCTCGAGGACGGGGCCGCGGAGCTGATGCCGCCGCCCTCGGCGACACCGGAGCACGAACCCTGACCCCAGTCCCGCCCCCGCACGAACGCACACACACCAGGCACCAGAAGGCACACACCGTGAGCAACACCGCCAAGCAGACCCGTGAGACCGCTTCCGCCCTGCCCGCCCTCCCGGCCGGCCACGTGGCGTTCGTCGGCACGGGACCCGGCGACCCCGACCTGCTGACCGTCCGCGCCGCCTCGCTCATCCGCCAGGCGGACATCGTCGTGGCCGAGACGCCCCGCCAGCGCGAGCTCGTCCGCGCGGTCCTCGGGCTCCCGTCGCTGACCGTCCCGGCCGCGGACGGCAGCGACAACGAGGTGCCGGCCCCCGGCGCCCCCGAGGTCGTCGAGGTCGGCTTCGGCCCGGACGGCCACTCGCTGCCGCCCTCGGCCCGGACCAAGGTCGTGGTCCGCCACGCCAAGACCGGTCGCCGCGTGGTCCGGCTGCTCGAGGGCGACCCGTTCGTCTACGCCGCCGGTCCCGAGGAGGCCCAGGGCTGCGTCAAGGCCGGCCTCTCCTTCGAGATCGTGCCGGGCGTCTCCGCCGCGCTCGCCGTCCCGACGTACGCCGGCATCCCGCTGACCACGCGCTCCGCCCAGGAGCTCGCGGTCGTCTCGTGCGCCTCGTCCAAGATCGACTGGGAGTGGTACGCCGACGACAAGACGCTCGTCCTGCTGCACGCCCTGGAGGGCATCGACAAGATCGCCACCTGCCTGGTCGAGGCCGGCCGCTCCGCGGACACCCCGGTCGCGATCACCTGCACCGGCACCTCCACCGAGCAGACCACCCTGGTCTCGACGCTCGGCGAGATCGCCGCGGAGGCGGAGGCCGCGCAGCTGTGCGAGCCTGCGATCACCGTCGTCGGTGAGGTGGTGGCCATGCGCGAGGCGCTGTCGTGGTTCGAGACCAAGCCCCTGTTCGGCTGGCGCGTCCTGGTGCCGCGCACCAAGGAGCAGGCAGGGTCGCTCTCGGAGCGCCTGCGCTCCTACGGCGCGACGCCCGAGGAGGTCCCGACGATCTCCGTCGAGCCGCCGCGCAACCCGCAGCAGATGGACAAGGCGATCCGCGGCCTCGTCGAGGGCCGCTACAAGTGGGTCGCGTTCACCTCGGCCAACGCCGTGCGCGCGGTCCGCGAGAAGTTCGACGAGTACGGCCTCGACGCCCGGGCCTTCTCCGGGCTCTCGGTCGCCGCGGTCGGCGACAAGACCGCCGCCACCCTGGCCGACTGGGGCCTGCGCGCCGACCTCGTGCCCACCGGCGAGCAGTCCGCCCGCGGCATGCTCGAGGACTGGCCGGCCTACGACGAGCAGCTCGACATGATCGACCGGGTCTTCCTGCCCCGCGCCGACATCGCCACCGAGACCCTCGCCGCCGGCCTGGTCGAGCTCGGCTGGGAGGTCGACGACGTGACGGCCTACCGCACGGTCCGGGCCGCCCCGCCGCCGGCGCCGGTGCGCGAGGCGATCAAGTCCGGCAAGTTCGACGCGGTCGTGTTCACCTCGTCCTCGACGGTGCGCAACCTGGTCGGCATCGCCGGCAAGCCCCACCCGTCGACGGTGATCGCGGTGATCGGTCCCCAGACGGCCAAGACCGCCGAGGAGCACGGCCTGCGGGTCGACGCGATGGCCACCGAGCCGTCCGCGGAGCACCTCGCCGACGCCCTCGCCGCGCTGGGCTACGCCCGCCGCGCCGAGCAGCTCGAGGCGGGCCTCCCGGTCACCAAGCCGTCGGACCGCAGGACCTCGGCCCGCAAGAAGTGAGTCCGGGCCGAGGGAAACCGACCGGGCCGTAGGGTCGAGGGGTGAGCGACGTGAGCATGCCCGGGGGCCTCGAGCGGCCCGTCGTACGCCCGCGCAGGCTGCGGCGGACGTCGGCGCTGCGCGAGCTGGTCGCGGAGACCACGCTCGCGCCGCGCCAGCTCGTGCTGCCGGTGTTCGTGCGCGAAGGGCTCGACGAGCCGCGGCCGATCACCTCGATGCCGGGGGTCGTCCAGCACTCCCGCGACTCGCTGCGGGCCGCGGCCGCGGAGGCGGCCGAGCTGGGGCTCGGCGGGATCATGCTCTTCGGGGTGCCGGAGGACAAGGACGCGGTCGGGTCGGGTGCGCTCGACCCCGACGGCATCCTCAACGTCGCGATCCGCGACGTCGTCGCCGAGGTCGGTGACGCCCTGCCGGCGATGGCCGACCTGTGCCTCGACGAGTTCACCGACCACGGCCACTGCGGTGTGCTCGCCGCCGACGGGTCGGTCGACAACGACGCCACGCTCGAGGTGTACGCCGACATGGCCGTCGCGCAGGCCGAGGCTGGCGTGCAGGTGGTCGGCCCCAGCGGCATGATGGACGGCCAGGTCGCCGTGGTCCGGCAGGCCCTCGACGGTGCCGGGCACCAGGACGTGGCGGTGCTGGCCTACTCGGCGAAGTACGCCTCGGCCTTCTTCGGGCCCTTCCGCGAGGCCGTCGACTCGAGCCTGCAGGGCGACCGGCGGACCTACCAGCAGGACCCGCGCAACCGGGTCGAGGGCGTCCGCGAGGCGCTGCTCGACATCGCCGAGGGCGCCGACCTGGTCATGGTGAAGCCGGCGCTGGCCTACCTCGACGTGCTGCGCGAGGTGCGCGACGCGGTGGACGTGCCCGTGGCGGCGTACAACATCTCCGGCGAGCTCGCGATGGTCGAGGCGGCCGCGGCCAACGGCTGGATCGACCGCCGGGCAGCCATCCTGGAGACGCTCACCAGCATCCGGCGCGCGGGCGCCGACGTCGTCCTGACCTACTGGGCGGCCGAGGCCGCCCCGTGGCTGCGCGAGGGGTTCTGACCCCACGCCCCCGGCACCGCGAAGAAGCCCCGGACCGGGTGGTCCGGGGCTTCTTCGGTGGTGCTGCGTGGACGCCGGGTCAGTTGCCGAGGAGGCCGCCGGTCGCGCCACCGACGGTGTCGGTGAGGCTCGTGAGCAGGTTGTTGACCGCTGCGGCCCCGCCGTCGAGGTAGGCGTTGGCGCACTTGGTGACGCCGCCCATCGCGTCGAGCTTGGCCGCGCTGTAGTTGGACTGGCACCACTCGGTGGCCTTCTGCAGCGGGGTCACGGTGTTGGTGACCGTGCCGGTCACCGACTTGGTGGTGTCCTGCACGACCTTGCCCGGGTCGCTGGTGGTGCTGCTGGTGCCGCCGCCACCGGTGACGGGGTTGCTGCCGCCGCCGCTGGTGGTGGTGGTGCCGCCTCCGGTGGTGGTGGAGCCCGAGCCGGTGCCGGTCGTCGGCTGCTGGGTCTGGGCCTGCTGCGCCTTGGGCGCACGCGCGCCCTTGTAGCCGCGGGTGCCGCTCCTGGCGCCGCCGAAGACCGAGTCGCCGTAGGACGGGGTGAAGGTGGTGCTCGACGTGGAGCCGTTGGGGGTGGCGCTGTAGTCGCCGGAGGCGTAGGCGTCGGCGATGGACAGGACGAGGTTCACGTAGTCCTGGCTGTGGTTGTAGCGGTAGACCGCCGACTCCTGCCCGGCCCGCTTGCCGAGGTTCTCGTCGCCGGAGCAGAGGTAGACCGCGGTCGCCAGGGCGGCGTCGTCGATGTCCTGCGGGTTGCGCTTGCCGTCGCCGTCGCCGTCCACGCCGACGACCCGCCAGGTCGAGGGGATGAACTGCATCGGGCCGACCGCGCGGTCGAAGGTCTTGTCCCGGTCGAACTCGCCGGCGTCGGTGTCCGCGACGCGCTGCGTGCCGTTGGAGCCGTTGAGCGCGATGCCGATGATGCCGGGGGTGGACACGCCCTGGTCGCTGAGCGTGTTGCCGCCGTAGGTGCCGTGGTTGGACTCCACCCGGCCGATGGCGCCGATGAGGGGCCACTCGATGTGGCAGGACGGGTCGGCGCTGTCGATCACCTGCGCGGCGCGCTGGTAGGCCGCGAGCGCGGCCGCGGGAATGCCGTTCGCTGAGGCGCTGGACAGGACCTTGTCGGCGCCGCCGGTGGGGATGCCCGGCGCGATCTGGCCGGGGGCCGACACGCTGGCGGGGTCCTCGATCGCCTTGCTCGGGACGGTGCTGCCATCGGGCAGCTTGGCCGAGGCCTCGCCGTCGTCGGCGGTCGCGCTGGACACCGCGAGGCTCGCGGTCCATGCGCCGGACAGCAGGGCCAGGGGGACAAGGGCAGTCGCCTTCTGCCATCTGGTCATGCGGTGGTTCATGTGTGCCTAACTCCCTTGTCGCCGGGTGCGGTTGCCGCAGCCGGTGTCTCTCTCCCTCGAACAGCCTCTCAACGATCCGAGCGCCTCTCGGTTACGGCGCGAGCCTGTTTTTCATCCCCTGTGAGAGGCCCCCTGAGTCGGAGGGCACAGCTCTCCGCAACCAAGCCTAGGGTCCTAGGACCTTCGGTGTGTGATTTATCATGGACGGCCGACCAAGGTCCCAAACCTACGGCCGAGCGGGCTAGTCCGCTGTGGTGCCGTTCACACCTTGAGAGTGCCCTGGTGACAGGTGCGTCACACCTCGCCCGGCCGCCCTCCTCGGGCCTGGGTCCGGTCGGGGACAATGGCCCGGTGCCCGTCCCCACCCCCGCTTCCGCCGCGCTGTTCGAGCGCGCCCGCCAGGTGACTCCGGGCGGGGTCAACTCACCCGTGCGCGCCTTCAACGCCGTCGGGGGCACGCCCCGCTTCATCACCCGCGCCTCGGGCCCCTACCTCTACGACGTGGACGGGCAGGAGTACGTCGACCTGATCTGCTCGTGGGGGCCGATGATCCTGGGCCACGCCCACCCCGAGGTGGTCGCGGCGGTCAGCGGGGCGGTCGCCCGCGGCACGTCGTACGGCACCCCGACGCCGGCCGAGGTGGACCTCGCCACCGCGCTGGTCGAGCGGGCCCCGGTCGAGCAGGTGCGGCTGGTGTCCTCGGGCACCGAGGCGACGATGTCGGCGATCCGGCTCGCGCGCGGGTTCACCGGTCGCGACCTCGTGGTGAAGTTCGCCGGCTGCTACCACGGCCACGTCGACTCCCTCCTGGCCTCGGCCGGGTCGGGGCTGGCCACCTTCGCCGTCCCCGGGACCCCCGGTGTCCCGGCCGACTTCACCGCCCACACGCTCGTGCTGCCCTACAACGACCGCGACGCCGTCGCCGCGGCGTTCGCCGAGCACGGCGACCGCATCGCGTGCCTGATCACCGAGGCCGCCCCCGGCAACATGGGGATGGTCGCTCCCGAGCCCGGGTTCAACCGGTTCCTCTCCGAGACCTGTGCCGCCCACGGGGCGCTGTTCGTCTCCGACGAGGTGATGACCGGCTTCCGCACCCACGCCCACGGCCGGTGGGGCCTGGACGGCGAGCTCGAGGGCTGGCGACCCGACCTGCTCACCTTCGGCAAGGTGATGGGCGGTGGCTTCCCGGCGGCCGCGTTCGGCGGGAGGGCCGACGTCATGGCGGCGCTGGCGCCGACCGGCTCGGTCTACCAGGCCGGCACCCTGTCGGGGAACCCGGTCGCGGCCACCGCCGGCCTCACCACGCTGCGGCTCGCCACCGACGAGGTCTACGCCCACCTCCACCGCGCCGGCGAGGCGATCCGTGCCGGGGTGGGCGAGGCGCTGTCGGCTGCCGGGGTGCCCCACCTGGTCCAGACCGACGGCACCATGTTCAGCGTGTTCTTCACCGAGGCTGACGGGGTCGACGCGGTGCGCGACTTCGCCGGCGCGTCCGCCCAGCGGACCGACCGGTTCGCCGCGTTCTTCCACTCGATGCTCGAGCAGGGTGTGCACCTCCCGCCGAGCGCGTTCGAGGTGTGGTTCCTCTCGGCGGCCCACGACGACGCCGCCGTCGACCGGGTCCTCACCGCCCTGCCCGCCGCGGCCCGCGCGGCGGCCGCCGTACCCGACCCGTCCTGACGCGAAGGAGCCAGATGAAGACCGTCGTCCACCTGCTGCGCCACGGTGAGGTCAACAACCCGCAGGGCATCCTCTACGGTCGCAGCGACGGCTACCACCTGACCCCGCGCGGCGTCGAGATGGCCGAGCGCGTCGCGGAGACGCTCGGGACGCGCGACGTCACCCTGATCCGCACCTCGCCGCTCGAGCGCACCCGGGAGACCGCCGACCCCACGGCCCGGGCCCTGGGGCTGGAGATCGAGACCGACGAGCGGGTGATCGAGTCCTCCAACGTCTTCGAGGGCCAGCCGTTCGGGCAGGGCGACCGCATCCTGCGCAAGCCGCGCTACTGGAAGTACCTCTGGAACCCGTTCAAGCCGTCGTGGGGCGAGCCCTACCGCCAGGTCGTCGACCGGATGATGGCCGCGGTGCACGACGCCCGCCGCGACGCCGAGGGCCACGAGGCCCTCATCGTCTCCCACCAGCTGCCGATCTGGATCACGCGCCTGCACGTGGAGAACCGCTCGTTCCTGCACGACCCCCGCCGCCGGCAGTGCACGCTGTGCAGCCTGACCTCGCTGGAGTTCGAGGGGCAGGACCTCGTGCGCCTGACCTACAGCGAGCCGGCCGGCGACCTCATCCCGCTCAAGGACCGCAGGTCGCCGTTCTCGACCGGCGGCGCCCCCGAGGAGAACACGCCGGCGTGAGGGTCCTCCGAGCCGTCGCGCCCCTCGTGGCCGCGCTCCTGCTGCTGACCGGCTGCAAGGAGGAGCTGCGCAGCGGCAACGACGGGTTCGTCACCCCCGACCTCTCGGTCAAGGTGCTCGACACCACCGAGCGCGAGCCGCCCGCGGCCGAGGTCGCGGGGCAGACCGTGGACGGCAAGCAGGTCTCCCTGGCCGGCCTGCGTGGCCGCGTCGTGGTGATGCCGGTCTGGGGCTCCTGGTGCGGGCCCTGCCGCAAGGAGGCGCCCGGGCTGGCGCGGGCCGCGCGCGACCTCGCTGACGACGGGGTGACCTTCCTGGGCATCAACACCCGCGACCGCAACAAGGTCGACGTGCGCAGCTTCCTCGACCGGTTCGACATCTCCTACGACTCGATCTACGACGAGGACGGCCGCACGCTGCTGGCCTTCCGCGGCACGCTGCCGCCCCTGGGCATCCCGTCGATCGTGGTCATCGACCGGCAGGGCCGGGTCGCCGCGCGCATCCTCGGCCCCGCCGACCTGTCGACGGTCTACGGCGTGGTCGAGGACGTCACCGGCAAGAAGCTGGCCGTGCCGAGGGCGGACGCGTGAGCGCTGCGGACTGGTTCGTCGACCAGGTCTCCTCGGGGACCATGCCCGTGGCGCTGGCCGTCGCCGGCGCCGCCGGGACCGTCTCCTTCCTCTCGCCCTGCGTGGTGCCGCTGCTGCCGGGCTACGTCTCCTACGCCACCGGGCTCAGCGGCGCCGACCTCGAGGAGGACGCTCACCGCGGTCGCATGCTCCTCGGCACGACGCTGTTCGTGCTCGGCTTCACCGCCTGGTTCGTCGTGGTCGGCATGACCACCGGCGCCCTGGGGGCGTGGCTCTACGACTACCAGGACGTGATCTCCCGGGTCCTCGGCGGCGTCACGGTCGCCGTCGGGCTGGTGTTCATGGGCCTGCCGCTGCTGCAGCGCGACGTGCGCGTCCACCGGCTGCCCGCGGTCGGGCTGGGCGCGGCGCCCCTGCTCGGGCTGCTGTTCGCGATCGGGTGGACGCCCTGCCTCGGTCCCACGATCGTCACCGTCCAGTCGATGGCCCTCAGCGAGGGCACGGTCGGTCGCGGCGTGCTGCTCAGCGTCGCCTACTCGCTCGGGCTCGGGCTGCCGTTCGTCCTGCTGGGACTGGCCTACCGCCGCACCCTCGGCGCCGTGCGCTGGGTACGCCGCCACCAGGTCTGGGTGACCCGCCTCGGCGGCGCGATGCTCGTCGTGGTGGGCCTGCTGCTGCTCACCGGCTGGTGGGACGTCCTGGTCGCCGACCTGCGCGGGTGGAGCTCGGGCTACGGGGTGGACGTGTGATGGTCTCGACGAGCTCGACCACCGAGAGGGAGGCGACCGGCGCCCCGCCGCCGCTCGCGCCGCGCGAGCTGGCCCGCTGGGGGTGGCGCCAGCTCACCTCGATGCGCACGGCGCTCCTGCTCCTGCTGCTGCTCGCCCTCGGCTCCGTGCCCGGCTCGGTCGTCCCGCAGCAGAACATCGACGCCTCCCGGGTGCTCCGTTGGAAGGCCGACCACCCGGGCCTGACGCCGCTCTACGAGAAGCTCGGCCTCTTCTCGGTCTACGACTCGGTCTGGTTCTCCGCGATCTACCTGCTGCTGATGCTCTCGCTCGTCGGCTGCATCGTGCCGCGGCTCGGCGTCTACGCCCGGGCGGTCCGGGCGCGACCGCCGGCCGCGCCCCGCCGTCTGGACCGGCTCCCCGCCCACGCCACCGCCCTGACCTCCCGCAGCGGCGCCGAGGTGCTGGAGCGGGCCGGTGAGGTGCTGCGCAGGAGGCGCTACCGCGTCGTGGCCTCCGGCGACGCCGTGTCGGCCGAGCGCGGCTACCTCCGCGAGGCCGGCAACCTGCTCTTCCACGTCTCCGTGATCGCGGTGCTGGTGTGCTTCGCCGCCGGCCAGCTGTGGGGGTTCAAGGGCGGCGTGATCGTCCCGGTGGGCCGCGGCTTCACCAACCTGGTCTCGCAGTACGACACCTTCGACTCCGGCACGCTGATGGACCCCGAGCAGCTGCCGCCGCTGCACTTCACCGTCGACGACTTCACCGTGAAGTTCATCCCCTCCGGGACCCACCGCGGCCAGCCCGAGTCGTTCGCGGCGCACCTCACCTACACCGAGGCGCCGGGGGAGCCCGAGCGCACCCAGCGGATCGAGGTCAACCACCCGCTGGTCCTCGACGGCGTGAGCGTCTTCCTCGTGGGCCACGGCTACGCCCCGGTGGTCACCGTCACCGACGGGCGCGGCAAGGAGGTCTACTCCGGTCCGACGGTCTTCCTCCCGCAGGACGCCAGCTTCGCGTCGTACGGCGTGGTCAAGGCACCCGAGGCCCAGCCGAAGCAGATCGGCCTCGACGGCTTCTTCCTCCCGACCTTCGCCGCGACCAAGCAGCGCGGGGTGTTCTCGGCGTTCCCCGACGCCCTCAACCCGGGCCTGTCGCTGCGCGCCTACGCCGGCAACCTCGGCCTGGACGACGGCCTGCCGCAGTCCGTCTACGACCTCGACACCCGCCGGATGAAGCCCGTGCTCGGCAAGGACGGCACGCCGCTGCAGATCGTGCTCTCGCCGGGGCGCGCGGTGAAGCTGCCCGACGGGCTCGGCACGGTGCGCTTCGACGGCTGGCAGCGCTGGGTCAAGCTCCAGGTCAGCGACGCCCCGGCCAAGACCCCGACCCTGGTCTCGATCACGATCGGGCTCCTCGGGCTGATGGGCTCGCTGTTCATCCGTCGCCGCCGCGCGTGGGTGCGGGTCCTCGACACCCCCGAGGGCACCCGCGTCGAGGTGGCCGGGCTCGACCGCTCGACGGTCAGCCAGACCCTGGACGACGAGGTCCACACCCTGCTCGGCCTGGTCGTCCCCGAGACGGCCGGTGATACTGACCGCACCGACGCACCCCCGGAGGAGACAGCGTGAACGAGCGAAGCGAGCGAACCGACAACTCACGCCTGGCTCCGCCGCCGAGCGGAGCGAAGGCGGTGGAAGCGTGAGCATCGAGGACTTCGCCCAGCTGAGCGACCGGGCGATCATGTTCGCCTCGTTCGTCTACGCGGGCGCCCTGCTCGCCCACGTCGCGGAGTGGGCGCGGTCGATGAGCCGCCCCGCCGCCGTACGCCGGGAGCGCGTGGCCGTCGGCGCCCCCGGCCCCGCGGAGGCCGCGCCGTCGGCCGAGGCGCTGGAGCGCTGGGAGCTCAAGATCGAGTCGTCGGCGCGCATCGGGGTCGCGCTGACCGTCGTCGGCGCCCTGCTCCACCTGGTCGGCGTGGTCGCGCGCTCGTTCGCCACCGACCCGGTGCGGGTGCCCTGGGGCAACATGTACGAGTTCACCGTCACCGGGACGCTCGTCGTCGTCATCGGCTACCTCGCCCTCCTGCGGCGCCTCGACCTGCGCTGGCTGGGGCTGTTCCTCACCGCGTTCGTCGTGGTCACGCTCATGGCCGCCAACCTGCTGCTGATCACCTCCGCCGGGCCGCTGGTGCCGGCCCTGCACTCCTACTGGCTGGTGATCCACGTGGGCGCCGCGATGGTGTCCTCCGGCGCGTTCGCCCTGGGGGCGCTGGCCTCCCTGGTGTTCCTGCTCAAGGCCCGCGGCGAGGAGCGGCCGGGGTCCCGGCTGGCGCGGATCTCGCGGCTGTTCCCCGCCGGCGACGCGCTCGACCGCTTCGCCTACCGCGTGCACGCGGTCGGGTTCCCGCTGTGGACCTTCGCGGTGCTCATCGCCGGCCCGATCTGGGCGGAGTACGCCTGGGGCTCCTACTGGAACTGGGACCCCAAGGAGGTCTGGGCGTTCATCACCTGGGTCTGCTACGCCGCCTACCTCCACGCGCGGGCGACCGCGGGCTGGAAGGGCAAGGCCGCGGCGATGCTCGCGCTGATCGGGTTCGCCTCGCTGCTGTTCAACTTCGTCGGGATCAACTTCTTCTTCGGCGGCGGGAGCATGCACTCCTACGCCGGCTGAGCGCCGGCGCTGTCACCCTTTCGGGTGACATGGGGCGAGACAGCGCCACATGTGGCGCGATCTGGTGACCGGGGATCTCCAGCGCCCGGACAGGGGCCGAGGACCCTGGCCGGAGGCACCCCGGCAGGGCCTTGGTGAGGAGGACAACCCACTTCACCGAGGAGGACCCATGCATCCCACTCGTACGACGACCGCTGCGGCCGGCGCGCTCTGCGCGCTGCTCGCCGCGGCCACTCTCTCGGGACCCGCCACGGCTGCCGGGAAGAGGACGACCGTCGAGGTCTACGACGACTTCTCCGGGCCCGGCTACTCGTTGGCGGACTACAACGCCAAGTGGAGCACCATCTACGGCCCTCTCGAGGTGGCCAACGACGACACCCGATCTTTCGCGAAGGGTGCCTTCTCGGTCTCGGCCGTGCCGTTCACGGTCGGCGCGGACTTCAGCGTCTACGACCACCTGAAGTACATCGCGATCAGCAACAAGACCTTCCCGGTGCCGGAGGACGGCTCGGTGGAGATCTCGTCGACCATCAGGGCCGCCACGCCCGGCACCCAGCCCGGCCGGGTCGTCCACGGCACCTACACCGCGACCGGTGCGCCCTACGCCGAGCCGACGCTGGAGGGCCAGCAGGCCGGCGCGGTGATGAACGTCGTGGACTTCCAGACCGGCCAGCTCTTCGACTGGTTCGTCGCGGGCCACACGGCGTTCGCCCTGGTCGAGCGCCTCCCGTCCAACGTGACGGGCAACGGGGACGTGGGCCTGGACAAGGCCTACACCCAGATCATCAAGGAGATCCCGGCGTCCAGGGGCACCCACGCGGTGTCGGTCCGGTTCAGCCGGAGCAACGGCGTGGGGAAGGCGGAGTACTTCTTCGACCGTGCCAAGGTCGCGACCGTCGACCACGTCGGCGTGCCGCTGGACGTGCAGGGCGTCCCGTGGACGGGCACCTACCCGTCCTTGGGGGCCGGTGAGGAGCTGGGCGGTCAGATCGACAGTCTCGCCATCGGCCACGGGCTCTTCAGCCTGCTGGACGCCTTCCCGTTCCGCCACCCCGACGCCCCGGCGCTCGACGTGTCGATCCCGATGAGCCAGCGGCTCTTCGGTCAGGGGGCCTCGGCGACCTTCGACGACTTCAAGGTCAAGACGGTCGGCTGATCACCTGGGGGACGGGCCCGGTCAGCCGGGCTCGTCCTTCTCCCGGCGACGGCGGTCCAGGTCGCGCAGGAAGTCCTCGTCGTCGTCGGGCGCGACCATCCGCGAGGGCCGGGGGCGGGGCCGTCGGGCGGAGGGGTGCTGGCGCTGGGCGCGGCCGGCTGCCTGGCGGCGCTCGAGGGCCCAGAAGACCGCATAGACCACCCCGGCGACCACGCCGGCGACCAGGAGCAGCTTGAGCACGGCACCAGCCTACGTGCGCTCGCTGAGAGCCCGCCGAGAACCGGGCTCCGTGCTGCGCGGGCGCTCAGCAGGCGGCCGGGTCCACGACGACGCTCGATGGCAGGGGCGTGGGGCGGGGGCTCGTAGGGTTGTGCTCGTGAAGGACTTCGCCCTCTACACCCTGGCCCGCTTCGGCATCTTCGCCGTCCTGCTGGGCGTCGCGATGCTCGTGTTCTGGCTGGCCAACGGCCGCGAGGGCGTGTGGATCCTGTGGCCCGTGGTCACCGCGGCGGTCACCTCGACCATCGTGTCGACGTACGCCCTGCGCGGGCTGCGCGAGAAGGTCTCCGCCGGGGTGCACGAGCGGGCCTCGCGCATGGCCGGGCGCTTCGAGGAGCACAAGGCCCGCGAGGACGCCGAGGACGAGGCCCGCCGCTCCGCCGACCAGTGAGCCGGTGAGCGGTCAGTGGTAGGCGTGCATCGCGGTGTGGCCCTTGCCGCGGGCCAGCAGCCAGCGGTTGACCGGGACCGTCAGCACGAAGGCGATCGCGAGGCTGAGGGCCAGCGAGCCCCAGAACAGCAGTGACCCGAGGCCGGCGTCCATCGCGCCGGGGATCGCGAGGATCACGCCGTTGTCGACGACCTCCATCGTGATGATCGACAAGGTGTCGACCGCCAGCGCGACCTTGGCGGCGCGGGCGAGGGTGTCGCCGGCCCGCAGGACGGTGCTCGCGGTCAGCGCGTAGCCGAAGAGGAACGCCAGCGCGATGCTCAGCACGACGGTCGCGCCGTTGTGCCAGCCCAGCGCGGTGCCGATGACCATGCCCAGGACCTCGCCGATGGCGCAGCCGGTCAGGCAGTGCAAGGTGGCCGAGACGGCTGCGGACCAGCCGGAGCCGTGGTGTGAGTGATCCATGGTCATGCGAACCAGATACCCCACTGGGGTATTCCTACACGCCGAGGACGAGTCCCAGGGCCAGCCCGGCGGACAGCAGGAGCTCCGCCACCCCGGTCAGCTGGAGGACCGGGACGAGCCCCGGCCCGGTGGCACCGCCGGTCACGGTGCGCACGGCGCGGCCCCCCGGCACCAGGAAGACCAGCCCGAGCAGGGCCCACCACGTGGTGGTCACCGCCACGCCGACCAGGGCGACCAGGGCGGCGCCGACCAGCAGCACGTAGAGCCCGCGGGTGCGGTCGTCGCCGAGCCGCACGGCGAGCGTGCGCTTGCCGACCTCCCGGTCGGTGGGGATGTCGCGCAGGTTGTTGGCCACCAGGATCGCGCAGGCGAGCGCGCCGACGCCGCACGCGGCGTACCAGCCGGGCGCGGGGAACGACTCGGTCTGCACGTAGACGGTGCCCATCACCGCCACCAGGCCGAAGAAGACGAAGACCATCACCTCGCCGAGCCCGAGGTAGCCGTAGGGGGTGGACCCGCCGGTGTAGAACCACGCGGCGACGATGCAGACCAGGCCGACGGCGACCAGCCACCACGCGGTCGTCGCCGCCAGCACGAGCCCGACCAGCGCGGCGACGCCGAAGGACAGGAACGCCGCCCGCTTGACCGCCCCCGGGGTCGCGGCACCGGAGCCGACCAGGCGCATCGGGCCGACGCGCTCGTCGTCCGTGCCGCGCACGCCGTCGGAGTAGTCGTTGGCGTAGTTCACCCCGACCTGCAGCGCCAACGAGACCACCAGCGCGAGCAGCGCCTTCCACCAGACGGCGGCGTCGTCGTACGCCGCGACGCCGGTGCCGGCGAGGACGGGGGCGACGGCGGCGGGCAGGGTGCGGGGGCGGGCGCCGGCCACCCACTGGTCAGTCGTGGTCACGGGGGTCGATCCTGCCAGGGGGCTCGCTAGGTTGGCCGGGTGCCCAGCCTCGACCCCGTCGCCGGAACGGCCGCCGAGATCGCCGACCTCCTGCGGGCGTGGGACGCCGCCGCGGACCCCGGGCCGCTGGTCATCGTCACCTCTGGCTCGACGGGGGAGCCCAAGCGCGTGCGGCTCTCGCGGGCCGCGCTGCGGGCCTCCGCGGACGCCACCCACGACGTGCTCGGCGGGCCGGGGCAGTGGGTGCTCAACCTGCCACCGACCTTCGTCGCGGGCGTGCAGGTGCTGTTCCGCAGCGTGCGGGCAGGCACGACGCCGGCCCTGCTCTCCGGGACCGTCGCCGAGACCGCCCGGGCGATGACGGGGGAGCGACGCTACGTCTCGCTCGTGCCCACCCAGCTGGTCCGGCTGCTCGACGAGCACGGACCCGACCTGCACGCGCTGACCACCTTCGACGCCGTGCTGGTCGGAGGCGGGCCGCTGGACCCCGCGGTGCGCGCGCGGGCAGAGCACGCCGGGGTCCCGGTCGTGCAGACCTACGGCATGTCGGAGACCTGCGGCGGCTGCGTGTACGACGGCCACCCGCTGCCCGGCGTCGGGGTGCGGGTCGCGGCCGACGGCGAGGTGCTGCTGAGCGGCCCGGTGCTGTTCGACGGCTACGTGCTCGAGGACGGCCGGGTCGACGAGGCCCGGACCGCGCGGGTCCTGCGCGACGGGTGGCTGCGCACCGACGACCTCGGCACGATCGACGACGACGGCCGGCTGCGCATCGTCTCCCGTCGCGACCAGGTGGTGCTCAGCGGCGGGGTCAACGTGCCGGGTCCCGCGGTGGAGCGGATGCTCGCCGGCCACCCGGCGGTGGCCGACCTCGCCGTGGTCGGCCGCCCCGACCCCGAGTGGGGCGAGGTCGTGGTGGCCGTGGTCGTGGCGGCCGGCACGGTCTCCCTGGAGGAGCTGAGGGACCTCGTCGAGCCCCGGTCGTGGGCGCCGCGCGACCTGGTGCTCGTCGACGCGCTGCCCCGCAACGAGCGCGGCAAGGTCGACCTGGCCGCCGTACGACGGCTGGCGGGGGGGTGAGCGGCGTGCACGTCTGGTCGGTCGGGCTGCGCCAGCGGTTCCGCGGGATCACCGTCCGCGAGGGGGTGCTGCTGCGCGGCGACGCGGGATGGGGGGAGTTCAGCCCGTTCCTGGAGTACGACGACGTGGTCGCGCGCCCGTGGCTCCGCGCGGCCCTCGAGGCCGCCGAGGAGGGCTGGCCCGACCCGGTCCGCGACCGGGTGCCGGTCAACGTCACCGTGCCGGCCGTCGACCCGGCGACCGCCCACCGCATCGTGCGCGAGGGCGGGTGCGCGACGGCCAAGGTCAAGGTGGCCGAGCCGGGGCAGTCCCTCGACGACGACGTGGCCCGGCTGGAGGCCGTGCGGGACGCGCTCGGGCCGAGGGGCGCCGTGCGTGTGGACGCCAACGGGGGCTGGTCGGTCGACGAGGCGGTCACCGCCGTGCGGAGGCTCGACCGTGCCGCGGGCGGCCTGGAGTACGCCGAGCAGCCGTGCGCGTCGGTCGAGGACCTCGCGCTCGTGCGCCGTCGCGTCGAGGTGCCCGTGGCGGCGGACGAGTCGATCCGGCGCGCGGAGGACCCCTACCGCGTGCGGGACCTGGAGGCCGCCGACGTGGCGGTGCTCAAGGTGCAGCCGCTGGGCGGGGTGCGCGCGTGCCTGCGCATCGCCGAGGACATCGGGCTCCCCGTGGTGGTGAGCAGTGCGCTGGAGTCGAGCGTCGGCATCGCGGCCGGCCTGGCGCTGGCGGCGGCGCTGCCCGAGCTGCCCTACGCCTGCGGGCTGGCGACGGTGCAGCTGTTCGAGGCCGACACCGTGGCGGACCCGTTGCTGCCGGTCGAGGGCGCGCTGGCGGTGCGGCGTCCGGCCGTCACCGCCGCGTCGCTCGAGGCCGTGCGGGCCGCCCCGGACCGGTGGGCCCACTGGGAGGCGCGGCTGGCCTCGGTGCGGCAGGATCGGTCGTCGTGACCCCTCCGCCCAACGCCGCGACCGCCGCCGCCCGCACGGTCGTCGACGAGCTCGTCCGGTGCGGGGCGCGGCACCTGGTCCTCAGCCCGGGCTCCCGGTCGGCGCCCCTCGCCTTCGCGGCGTACGACGCGGCCGCGGCGGGGCGCGTCGAGCTCCACACGCGGCTGGACGAGCGCACCGCCGGGTTCCTCGCCCTCGGGCTGGCCCGGACCTCCCGGCGCCCGGTCGGGGTCGTGACGACCTCGGGCACCGCGGTCGCCAACCTCCACCCCGCCGTCCTCGAGGCCTCGCACTCCGGCCTGCCGCTGGTGCTCCTGACCGCCGACCGCCCGGCCCACCTGCGGGGCACCGGGGCCAACCAGACCACCTGGCAGCCGGGCATGTTCGGCCGCGCCGTGCTCGACGAGGCCGACGTGGTGCCGGGCAGCCCCGGGGACCGCGAGGACGAGCAGGTCCGCGCCTGGCGGGCCCACCTCTTCCGGCTGGTCGAGGTGGCGACGACCGGCCACGGTCCGGTGCACCTCAACCTGCAGCTCGACGGTCCGCTGACCCCCGACGCCGGCGACGGGTGGTCGACCGGGATCGACGCCGCCGACCCGCCCGCGACCGACGACGAGCCGCGTCCCTCGCCCGAGCCGCTCGACGCCACGGTCCGCACGGTCGTGGTGGCCGGGGACGACGCGGGTCCGCCGGCGCGCGTGCTGGCCGAGCAGGCCGGGTGGCCGCTCCTCGCCGAGCCGTCGAGCGGCTCGCGCACCGGTGACCACGCGATCCGCACCGGCCGGCTGCTGCTCGCCGACCCCGCGCTCGCGGGCGGGATCGACCGCGTCGTCGTCGCCGGGCACCCCACGCTCAGCCGCCCCGTGACCCGCCTCGTCTCGCGCACCGACGTCGAGGTCGTCGCCCTCGCCGACCGGCACGGCCGCTGGACCGATCCGGGGCACGTGGTCTCCCGCGTGATCGGTGCCGCCACCGTGGATGGTCGGTGTGACAAGAAATGGCTGGCTGACTGGAAGGGCCGCGACGCCGAGGTGTCACGACGGCTCGACGAGCTGGTCGACGGGTGGGACGCCGACCTCGTCCCGCACCAGGTCGCCCGCGAGGTCGCGACCGCCCTGCCGCCGGGCGGGCTGCTGTTCGTCGGCTCCTCCAACCCGGTCCGCGACCTCGACCTCATGGTCCCGAGGTACGACGTCGGGGCGCGGCGCATGGTCGTGGCCAACCGCGGGCTGGCCGGCATCGACGGCACCCTCTCGAGCGCGATCGGGTGCGCGCTCGGGAGGCCGAGGAGCACCAGGGCCCTCGCCCTGCTGGGCGACGTGACGTTCCTGCACGACCTCACGGGCCTCGCGATCGGGCCGGTCGAGGCCCGTCCGGACCTCACCGTGGTCGTGGTCAACGACGACGGTGGCAGCATCTTCGCGCTGCTCGAGCAGGGGGCCGAGACGCACGCCGCCTCGTTCGAGCGCCTCTTCGCCACCCCCCACGGGGCCGACCTCGGCGCCCTCTGCGCCGGCCTCGGCGTCCACCACCGGCAGGTCCGGGACCCGGCCGGGCTCCGTGACGCACTGGCCACCCCCGCAGGTGGCCTCGAGGTCGTCGAGGCCGTCGTACGACGCGACGACCGGCGGGCGCTCGACGCCGCGATCCGCGCGCTCGTCTGAGCCCTCGCCACGGCAGACACGGAGGAACCCATGGAGATCACCCAGGTCGTCATCACCGGCGCAGGCGGGCCCGACCGGCTGGCGGTCCGGCGGAGCGCGCTCCCCGCCCCCGGGCCCGGGGAGGTGCAGGTCGAGGTCGCCGCGGCCGGCATCAACTTCGCCGACATCCTCGCCAGGCAAGGGCTCTACCCCGACGCCCCGCCCCTGCCGTGCGTCGTGGGCTACGAGTTCTCCGGCACGGTCGTCGCCGGTGACGGGGACGACGCGGGCCTGGTCGGCCAGGAGGTGCTGGGGCTGACCCGCTTCGGCGGCTACAGCAGCGCGCTCAACGTGCCGCGCACCCAGGTCTTCACCAAGCCGGCCGGCCTGACCCACGCCGAGGCCGCCTCCCTCCCGGTCGCCTACGCCACGGCCTGGCAGCTCCTCGTCGTCCAGGGCGGGCTGCGGGAGGGGGACACGGTGCTCGTCCAGAACGCCGGGTCCGGCGTCGGGCTCGCCGCGCTCGACGTCGCGCGGCACGTGGGTGCCCGCACGATCGGCACCGCCAGTGCCGGCAAGCACGACTTCCTGCGGGCGCGCGGGCTCGACCACGCCGTCGACTACCGCACCGGCGACTGGGTCCGCGAGGTCCGCGACCTGACCGGCGGGCACGGCGTCGAGCTGGTCGTCGACCCCCTCGGCGGCGAGAGCTTCCGCAAGTCCCGCCAGGTCCTCCGGCCCACCGGCCGGCTGGGGATGTACGGCGTCTCCGCCGCCTCGAGCAACCAGGGGCTGCGGGGCAAGCTCCAGCTGGCGAAGACCGCGGCCCTGATGCCGTGGTTCCACCCGGTCCCGCTGATGAACGACAACGTCGGCGTCTTCGGGGTCAACCTCGGTCACATGTGGGGCGAGGTCGACCGGATCCGGGGCTGGATGCAGCAGGTCGTCGACGGGGTGGGGGAGGGCTGGGTGCGGCCGCACGTCGACTCGTCGTACCCCTTCGACCGTGCGGGTGAGGCCCACGCCCACATCGAGGCGCGGCGCAGCACGGGCAAGGTCGTGCTGACGCCGTAGGGGACGTCTGGCGCCGCCCGCCACAATGGTCCGGTGCACGTCGCCCTGACCCTGGTCTCCCTCGTCGCGGTCGTCGTGGTGGTGACCGGCTTCTGCCGGCGCTACGACCTCTCCGCCCCGATCGTGCTGGTGGTGGTGGGCGTCGCGGGCTCGTTCCTGCCGCTGCCCGACATCGAGCTCAACGCCGACATCGTCCTCATCGGGCTGCTCCCGCCGCTGCTCTACAACGCCGCGCTCGGGACCTCGCTGATCCACTTCCACGCCCAGCGGTGGGCGATCCTGTCGCTGTCGATCGGGCTGGTCGTCTTCACGACCGTGGGCGTGGCCGTGGTGGCCCACGTGATGATCCCCGACCTGCGGTGGCCGGCGGCCTTCGCGATCGGCGCCGTCGTCGCGCCGCCCGACGCGGTCGCCGCGACCGCAGTGGCCAAGCGCATCGGCCTGCCGCGCCAGGTCGTCACCCTGCTCGAGGGGGAGTCGCTGCTCAACGACGCGACCGCCCTCGTCGCGCTGCGCGCGGCGGTCGTGGCCGTGACGAGCACGGTGTCGGTCGTCCAGGTCGGCGTGGACTTCGTCGTCGCCGCGGTCGGGGGGACGCTGGTCGGCGTCGTGGTCTACCTGGTGGTCGGCAAGGCTCGCAAGCTCGTCACCGACCCGGTGATCGACACCTCGATCTCGATCGTGACCCCGTTCGTCGCCTACGTCCTGGCCGAGGAGGTCCACGCCTCCGGCGTGCTGGCGGTGGTCGTCGCGGGGCTGCTGCTCGGCCACCGGGCGCCGGTGATCCAGACCGCGTCCTCGCGCATCGCGGAGCAGCTCACGTGGCGCACCGTCGGCTTCCTGCTGGAGAACGCGGTCTTCCTCCTCATCGGCCTGCAGGCGAGCCGCATCCTGGGGGACGTCGCCGACAGCGACCTGTCGATGACGCGCATCGCCGCGGTCTGCCTCGCCGTGCTGGTCGCGGTCATCGTGCTGCGCTTCGCGTGGGTCTTCCCCGCGCGCCGGGTGCTCGACCGGCTGGAGCGGCGGGAGCGGCCGGTCCCACCGCGCTACGTCGCGCTCGTCGGCTGGGCGGGCATGCGCGGGGTGGTCACCCTCGCCGCCGCCTTCGCCATCCCGCCGGAGACCAAGCACCGCGAGGTGCTGCTGCTGGTCGCGCTGGTGGTCACCGCCGGCACGCTCCTCATCAACGGGCTGACGCTGCCGTGGCTGGCCCGTCTGCTCGACGTGCCCGGCCCCGACGCGCGGGAGGACGCCCTGGCCCGCGCGGAGCTCATCACGCAGGCCTCCCGCGCGGGGCTGGACCGTCTCACGGAGCTCAAGCAGGACCTCGACCTCGACGACGAGCAGGACCACGGCGTGGTGATGATGCTCAAGGGCCGGCTCGAGCAGCGCGACCTCGCCGCGTGGGAGCGGCTGGGGTCCGACTCCGACGAGGGCGGCGAGACCCCGAGCGAGACCTACTCGCGCATCCGCCTGTCTATGCTCGAGGCCGAACGTGCCCGGGTGCTCCAGGTCCGCAGCGAGGGCCACGTGCCCCACGAGGTGGTCCAGGAGGTCCTGGCCGCCCTCGACGTGGAGGAGTCCATGATCGACCGCCGCATCCGCCGCCAGGAGGTCCTGGCCGAGCGCCTGACCTCGACCCGGCACGAGGCGCCGTGCAAGCACCTCGCGGAGGCACCCGACCCGCCCCAGGAGCCCGCCACCGAGTGCGAGGACTGCGTGCGCGAGGGCACGCGCTGGGTCCACCTGCGCCGGTGCCTGGAGTGCGGCCACGCGGCGTGCTGCGACTCCTCGCCGCGCCGGCACGCGAGCGCCCACCATCGCGAGACCGGCCACCCCGTCATGGCCTCCGCCGAGCCCGGCGAGGCCTGGCGCTGGTGCTTCGTCGACGAGGTGACCGGCTGATGCGCGTCACCAAGTTCGGCCACTCCTGCGTCCGCCTGTCGTACGACGGCCGCGACGTCGTGCTCGACCCGGGCGTCTGGTCGCAGCGCGAGGCGATGGACGGCGTGGCCGCGGTGCTCCTGACCCACGAGCACCCCGACCACTGGGACCTCGAC
Source organism: Nocardioides marmoribigeumensis (assembly GCF_031458325.1). NCBI lineage: Bacteria > Bacillati > Actinomycetota > Actinomycetes > Propionibacteriales > Nocardioidaceae > Nocardioides > Nocardioides marmoribigeumensis. The sequence continues at coordinate 1,300,024 of NZ_JAVDYG010000001.1, read as the reverse complement.
CACCTGCGCTCGACCGACGCCCCGATCCACACCATCCGTGCGGTCGCCGACCAGATCGAGGCGGCCGACCCGGCGGTGCGCGAGCGGGTCACGGTCGTCGAGCCCGGGGAGCACCTCGAGGTCGCGGGCTTCTCGGTCGAGGTGGTGGGCCGCAAGCACGCGGTGATCCACCCCGAGCTGCCGCACTTCGACAACTCCGGGTTCGTCCTCGAGGTGGGCGGCACCTCGCTGTTCCACCCGGGCGACTCCTTCGAGCTGCCGGGCCGCGCCGTGGACGTCCACTGCGCGCCGGTGTGCGCCCCCTGGGCCAAGATGTCGGAGCTGCTCGACGTGGCGCGCGAGATCGGCGCGCCGCGCACGCTCGGCATCCACGACCGGGTCTACAGCGACGTCGGCCTCGCGATGGCCGACGACCGGTTCCGGGCCTGGATGGCCCAGCGCGACGGCACCTACGCGCGACCGGCCGACGGACAGGACCTCTGAGCCGGGGTGCACCACCACCACGACCACCAGCGCGTCCCCCCGCTCCTGGCCCTGGCCTTCGTGGTCGTCTGGTCGACCGGCTACATCGCCGGACCCGTCGCGGTCGAGGCGTTCGCGCCCCTGTCGGTGCTGACCTACCGCTTCGGGCTGGCCGCCCTCCTGGCGGCCGCGGTGGCCTACGCACGTCACGGATGGCCCTCCTCGTGGCGCGGCGCCGGCCGTCACGCCGGTGTCGGGCTGACCCTCAACGGGCTGCAGTTCGGGCTGATGTACCTCGCGTTCGGGGCGGGCCTCGAGCCGACCCTCGGCGCGCTGCTGCACTCCCTCTCGCCGGTGATGACCGTGCTCCTCGCGGGCTTCCTGCTGCGCGAGCGGGTCCGCCCCGTCCAGGTCGCGGGGTTCGTGCTCGGAGTGGCCGGCGTGCTCCTGGTCCTGGGCCCGGAGGTCGAGGCGGCGGGCGGGCCCGTGGGCCTGGTCCTCGGTGCCCTCGCCGCGCTGTGCCTGTCGCTGGGCTGGCTCGGCCAGCGGGGCCTGAGCACCGCGCTCCCGCCGGCCTGGTCCGCGACCGTCCAGCTGGCCGCGTCGGTGCCCCCGCTGCTCGTGGTCGGGATGCTGACCGAGGGCGTGTGGCCGGTGCAGGACACCGGCACGTTCGCCTGGTCGGTGGTGTGGCTCGCGGTGGTCAACAGCGTGGCCGGGCTGCTGCTCATCCAGGCGCTGGTGCGCGAGGGCGGCGCCGGGGCGTCCTCGAGCGTGCTGTTCCTCTCGCCACCGGTGACCGCGGTGATGGCCTACGTGTGGTTCGGCGACACCCTGGACCTGCGTGAGCTGGTCGGCCTGGTCGTCGCGACCCTGGGGGTCGCGGTCGCCACCCGGGTCAGGTCACCCCAGCGCGTTGCGGACCGGCACGAGCTTGGCCTGTGACTCGGCCAGCTCGGCGGCCGGGTCGGAGTCGGCGACGATGCCGCAGCCGGCGAACAGCCGGACCGTGCGGCGGTCCTCGCCCAGCTGCGCCGAGCGCAGCGCGATCGCCCACTCGCCGTCGCCCGCGGCGTCCATCCAGCCGACCGGGCCGGCGTAGCGGCCGCGGTCCATGCCCTCCAGCTCGGCGATGAGCGCGACCGCGTCGACCGTCGGGGTGCCACCCACCGCCGCCGAGGGGTGGAGCGCGGCGGCCAGGGCCAGCGACGGGGTGTCGTCGTCCATCACCGCTGCCACGTCGGTGGCCAGGTGCATCACGTTGGGCAGGTGCAGCACGAACGGCGCCTCGGGGAACGACATCGAGGAGGAGTAGGGCTCGAGGGCCTCGGCGACCGACCGGACGGCGTACTCGTGCTCCTCGAGGTCCTTGGAGGAGCGGGCCAGCGAGGCGGCCAGCCGGAGGTCGTGGTCCTCGTCGCCCGTGCGGCGGATCGTCCCGGCCAGCACGCGCGAGGTGACCAGGCCACGCTCCCGGCGCACGAGCATCTCGGGCGTCGCGCCGAAGAGGCTGTCGACGTGGAAGGTCCAGCAGGAGGGGTAGTCCTCGGCGAGCCGGGCCAGGGGCCAGCGGACGTCGAGGGGGTCGCCGCAGTCGGCGAGCAGGTCGCGGGCGAGCACGACCTTCTCCAGGTCGCCGGCGGCGATGCGCCGGATGGCCTCGGCGACCGCGCCCTGCCACTCGGTGCCCGAGCGGGCGCCGTCGGAGAAGCGGACCGGCTGCGGGCGGGCGGGCGGGTCCGTCGGCAGGAGGTGCTGGTCGACGGCTCCGGAGCCCTCGGACCCCTCGGCGATCGCGTGGATGGTGGTCACCCAGGCCTCGCGGCCGCGCCGGCCGACGAGCACCTGCGGCACGGTGAGGACGCTGTCGCCGGGCTCGTCGGCGAAGGCGAAGGAGCCGAAGCAGACCAGGCCGGTGCCGGGCAGCCCCACCTCGTCGCGGACGACGGCCGCGTGGGTGACCTGCTGCCACCACTCCTGCGCCTCGGCGAAGCGGTCCGCGCCGCGGGTGTGGATCTGCGCGGCCACGCCCCACCCGGCGAAGCCCTCGCGCCGGTGGAGCCAGGCGATCTGCTCGCCGTCCCCGGGGAGGAGGGCGACCAGGTCGTGGGGGACCGGCACGCGGACGGTGCGTACGACGAGCGCGGGGGCGTCGACGGCGCCGGAGGCCGGGCTGGTGGTCACGATCCGTCAGCCTACGACCACACCGAAGGGCGCCTTCCCGAGCCTCCTAGAGTGACGGCGTGAGCCGCGCAGACCTGGAGAAGAAGCCCGCCGAGGTGCAGGCGATGTTCGACGGCGTGGCCGAGCGCTACGACCTGACCAACGACGTGCTGTCGATGGGGCAGGACCGCCGCTGGCGGACCGCCGTCCTGGACGCGGTGGACCCGCGGCCGGACGAGCGGGTGCTGGACCTCGCCGCCGGCACCGGCACCTCGAGCCAGCCGTTCCGCGACGCGGGGGCCTACGTCGTCCCGTGCGACTTCAGCCTCGGCATGCTCCAGGTCGGCAAGCGGGCCCGCCCGGCCCTGCCGTTCGTCGCGGGGGACGGCACCCGGCTGCCGTTCGCCGACGACTCCTTCGACGCGGTCACGATCTCCTTCGGCCTGCGCAACATCGTCGACCCCGACGCCGGCCTGCGCGAGCTGCTGCGCGTCACGCGGCCGGGTGGCCGCGTGGTCGTGTGCGAGTTCAGCTCCCCGACCTGGGCGCCGTTCCGGACCGTCTACCTCGAGTACCTGATGAAGGCGCTGCCGGCGATCGCGCGGGCGGTCGCCACCAACCCCGACGCCTACGTCTACCTCGCCGAGTCGATCCGCGCCTGGCCCGACCAGGCCGGCCTCGCCGCGCGCCTGCAGCGGGCCGGCTGGGGGGAGTGCGAGTGGCGCAACCTCTCCGGCGGCATCGTGGCGCTGCACCGGGCGACCAAGCCCTCCTGAGACCGCCGCGGAGGCGGCGGGCCCGGTTTCCCGATGTGACCGGGGACTCCTAGACTGTCCGGCGGAGAGTTCGTGAATCCGTTCACAAACTCACGACCGCTGGTTCCATCTCACGTCGGGCGGACAAGGAGGCTTGCGTGGTGACGAGCACCCCCCTCGACGAGCGCCAGGCCGACGTCGTCGTCGTCGGCGCCGGTCCCGCCGGAGCGGCCACCGCCTTCCACCTGGCCCAGGCAGGCGCCGACGTGCTCCTGCTCGAGAAGTCCTCGTTCCCGCGCGACAAGATCTGCGGCGACGGCCTCACGCCCCGCGCGGTCAAGCAGCTCATCGGCATGGGCTTCGACCTCGACGCCCCGGGCTGGCAGAAGAACAAGGGCCTGCGCATCGTCGGCGCCGGTCACCGCCTCGAGCTGCCCTGGCCCGAGCTCACCACCTTCCCGCCGTTCGGCGCCGTCCGCACCCGCACCGACCTCGACGAGACCCTGGCGCGCCACGCCCAGAAGGCCGGTGCCCGGCTGCTCGAGCGCACCGCCGTCACCGGGCCGCTGCTCGACGAGCGCACCGGCCGGGTCGTCGGCGTCACCGCCCGCGCGGTCGACGAGCGCGGCCGCAAGACCGGCGACGAGCTGACCTACCGCGCGCCGCTCGTGGTCGCCTGCGACGGCGTCTCGAGCCGGCTCGCCACCTCGATGGGCATCACCCGCCGCGAGAACCGCCCGATGGCGGTCGCCGCGCGCACCTACTACCGCACCCCGCGCCACGACGACCCGTGGATGGAGTCGTGGCTGGAGCTGTGGGACGGCAAGCCGCAGGAGTCCAACCTCCTCCCCGGCTACGGCTGGATCTTCGGTGTCGGCGACGGCACCGCCAACGTCGGCCTCGGCCTGCTCAACACCTCCGCGGCCTTCCAGAACGTCGACCTCAAGGCGGTCCTGGCGACCTGGCTCTCCCACACCCCCGAGGAGTGGGGCTTCCGCGACGAGGCCAACCAGGAGGGCCGCATCGCCTCGGCCGCGCTGCCGATGGGCTTCAACCGCAAGCCGCACTACACCCGCGGCATGCTCCTGGTCGGCGACTCCGGCGGCATGGTCAACCCGTTCAACGGCGAGGGCATCGACTACGCCCTCGAGTCCGGCCACATGGCGGCCGACCTGATCCTCCAGGCGCTCGCCCTGCCCGAGGGCCCGCAGCGCGAGCGGGTGCTCCACGCCTACCCCGAGGCCCTCGACGCGGCGTACGGCGGCTACTTCACGCTCGGTCGCGTGTTCGCCAAGATGATCGGCAACCCGACGTTCATGAAGCAGGCGACCAAGTACGGTCTCCCACGGACGGCCCTCATGCGCTTCCTGCTGAAGCTCATGGCCAACCTGACCGACCCGCGGGGCGGCGACGCCTCCGACCGCATCATCAACGCGTTGAGCAAGATGGCTCCCGACGCGTGACCGACTCGGCCGACGGCAGCAAGAGAAGGGACTGAAGCGTTGGAGCTCTACACCCCGGTCATCGCCCTGATGGCGCTGGCCGCCGGATTCGCGATCTTCTCGGTCGTGGTCAGCGGGCTGACCGGGCCCAAGCGCTACAACCGCGCCAAGTCCGACTCCTACGAGTGCGGCATCGAGCCGACCCCCCAGCCGATGGGCGGCGGTCGCTTCCCGGTGAAGTACTACATCACCGCGATGCTGTTCATCGTCTTCGACATCGAGATCGTCTTCCTCTACCCCTGGGCGGTCTACTTCGACGAGATGAAGCTGTTCGGCCTCGTCGAGATGGTCGTGTTCATCGCCACGGTGTTCGTCGCCTATGCCTACGTCTGGCGACGCGGCGGGCTCGAGTGGGACTGACGGAAGACAGGAACTGACATGGGTATCGAGGAGAAGCTCCCCAGCGGGGTCCTGCTGACGACCGTCGAGGGCGTCGCCGGCTACTTCCGCAAGGCGTCGTTCTGGCCGGCCACGTTCGGCCTGGCCTGCTGCGCGATCGAGATGATGACCACCGGCGGTCCGCGCTACGACCTCGCCCGCTACGGCATGGAGGTCTTCCGGGCCTCGCCGCGCCAGGCCGACCTGATGATCGTCGCGGGCCGGGTGAGCCAGAAGATGGCTCCCGTGCTGCGTCAGATCTACGACCAGATGGCCGAGCCCAAGTGGGTGCTCGCGATGGGCGTCTGTGCGTCGTCCGGCGGCATGTTCAACAACTACGCCATCGTGCAGGGCGTGGACCACGTCGTCCCCGTCGACATGTACCTCCCCGGCTGCCCCCCGCGCCCGGAGATGCTGATCGACGCCATCCTCAAGCTGCACGACCAGGTCCAGCACACCAAGCTCGGCGCCCACCGCGCGACCGAGAAGCTCGAGCTGGAGACCGCTGCGCTCAACGCGCTGCCCACCGCCGACCAGCGAGGCCTGCTGCGATGACCCCTCCCGACGACCAGGACCGCAACGACGACACCATCGCCGCGGGCTCGACCTCGGGCCTGCCGGTCGACCCCGCCGACCACGGCGTCAACGTGATCGGCACCCGCCAGGGCTCGTTCAACGTCCACGGGTCCGGCGACACCTCGGGCTACGGCGGCCTGCGCCGCACGGTCGCGATGCCGGGCGCCAGCCAGGCGCCGTACGGCGGGTGGTTCGACGAGGTCGACGGCGCGCTCCGCGGCGCGCTGGCCGGGATCGGCCTCGACGACGCGATCGAGAAGGTCGTGGTGGACCGGGGCGAGGTCACCTTCTTCGTCCGCCGCGCCCGGCTGCTCGAGACCGCGCAGCTGCTGCGCGACGACCCCGAGCTGCGCTTCGAGGTGTGCCTGGGCGTCAGCGGCGTGCACTACCCCGGGGAGGAGGGCCGCGAGCTGCACGCGGTCTACCACCTGCTCTCGATGACCCACAACCGGCGCATCCGGCTCGAGGTGACCGCACCCGACGCCGACCCGCACGTCCCCTCGGTCGTCTCGGTCTACCCGACCAACGACTGGCACGAGCGCGAGACCTACGACTTCTTCGGGCTGGTCTTCGACGGCCACCCGGCACTGACGCGCATCGAGATGCCCGACGACTGGCCGGGCCACCCGCAGCGCAAGGACTACCCCCTCGGCGGCATCCCCGTCGAGTACAAGGGCGCGACGATCCCGCCGCCGGACACACGGAGGTCCTACTCATGACCACCACCCAGGGCACCCAGGGCACCCAGGGCGCCGACCCCTACGCCGCCGCCGAGTCCGCGACCACCGAGGGCCGGGTCTTCACCGTCACGGGCCAGGACTGGGACTCCGTCGTCAGCGGCGTCGCCGACGAGGGCGAGGACCGCGTCGTCGTCAACATGGGCCCGCAGCACCCCTCCACCCACGGCGTGCTGCGCCTGATCCTCGAGCTCGAGGGCGAGACGGTGACCGAGGCCCGGTGCGGCATCGGCTACCTCCACACCGGCATCGAGAAGAACATGGAGTTCCGCACCTGGACGCAGGGCGTGACGTTCTGCACCCGGATGGACTACCTCGCGCCGTTCCACAACGAGCTCACCTACTGCCTCGGCGTCGAGCGCCTCCTCGGCATCGAGGACGAGATCCCCGAGAAGGCCCAGGTCCTGCGGGTGCTGCTCTCCGAGCTCAACCGCATCTCCTCCCACCTGGTCTGCATCGCCACCGGCGGCATGGAGATCGGCGCGCTGACCGTGATGACGATCGGCTTCCGCGAGCGCGAGCTGGTCCTCGACCTGTTCGAGCTGATCACCGGACTGCGCATGAACCACGCGTTCATCCGTCCCGGCGGCGTCGCGCAGCGGCTCCCACCGGGTGCGCTCGGCCAGATCAAGGACTTCGTCAAGCTGATGAAGAAGCGGCTCCCGGAGTACGCCGCGCTGTGCAACGCCAACCCGATCTTCAAGGGCCGCCTCGAGGACGTCGGGCACCTCGACCTCGCCGGCTGCCTCGCGCTCGGCATCACCGGGCCGGTGCTCCGCTCGACGGGCTACGCCTGGGACCTGCGCCGCACCCAGCCCTACTCCGGCTACGAGGACTACGAGTTCGACGTGGTCACCTGGGACACCAGCGACTCCTACGGCCGCTTCCGCATCCGCCTCGAGGAGATGTGGCAGTCGCTGCGCATCGTCGAGCAGTGCGCGGCCCGCCTGGAGAAGCTCCAGGGCGCGCCGGTCATGATCGAGGACAAGAAGATCGGCTGGCCCGCCCAGCTCGCGGTCGGCACCGACGGCATGGGCAACTCCCTCGACCACATCCGCCACATCATGGGCGAGTCGATGGAGGCGCTGATCCACCACTTCAAGCTGGTCACCGAGGGCTTCAGCGTCCCGCCGGGCCAGGCCTACGTGCCGGTGGAGTCGCCGCGCGGCGAGCTCGGGGCCCACGTCGTCTCCGACGGCGGCACGCGCCCCTACCGGGTCCACTTCCGCGACCCGTCGTTCACGAACCTGCAGGCCACGTCGGTGATGAGCGAGGGCGGGCAGGTGGCCGACGTCATCGTCGCCATCGCCTCGATCGACCCGGTGATGGGAGGAGTCGACCGATGAGCGGTCTGTCCACGCACAGCGACGCGATCACGCCCGGCAGCGGACCGCTCGACGAGACGACGATGGCCGAGCTGCGCGACATCGCCGCCCGCTACCCCCAGGCCCGCTCCGGGCTGCTGCCCATGCTCCACCTGGTCCAGAGCGCGGAGGGCAGGGTCACCTCGGCCGGCATCGAGGCCTGCGCCGAGATCCTCGGCCTCAGCGCCGCCGAGGTCGCCGGCGTCGCGACCTTCTACACGATGTACAAGCGCCGGCCGGTCGGCGACTACCACGTCGGCGTCTGCACCAACACGCTGTGCGCGGTCATGGGCGGCGACGCGATCTTCGAGCGGCTCCAGGAGCACCTCGGGATCGGCAACGACGAGACCACCGAGGACGGCGCGATCACGCTCGAGCACGTCGAGTGCAACGCCGCGTGCGACTACGCCCCGGTGATGATGGTCAACTGGGAGTTCATGGACAACATGGACCCCTCGTCCGCGACACAGCTGGTCGACGACCTGCGCGCCGGCAAGGAGGTCCGCTCCACCCGCGGTCCCCGCATCTGCACCTGGCGCGAGGCCGAGCGCGTGCTCGCCGGCTACAACGACGGGCTCGCCGACGAGGGCCCGGCCGGCGGCCCTGCCTCCATGGTCGGCCTCGACCTGGCCCGGGAGCGGGGCTGGACCGCGCCCTCGCCCGACGACAAGGCCCTGACCAGCGGGGAGGAGAAGGACAAGTGACCACCCAGGCGACGCAGCTCACCCCGGTCCTGTCCGCCACCTGGCGCGATGACACGCCGTGGCGACTGGACTCCTACACCCGCGCGGGCGGCTACGAGGCCCTCGACAAGGCGCTCGGCATGCAGCCCGACGACCTCATCCAGCTGGTCAAGGACTCCGGCCTGCGCGGTCGCGGTGGCGCGGGCTTCCCGACCGGCATGAAGTGGGGCTTCATCCCGCAGGACAACCCCAAGCCGAAGTACCTCGTGGTCAACGCCGACGAGTCCGAGCCGGGCACGTGCAAGGACATCCCGCTGATGATGGCCAGCCCCCACACGCTGGTCGAGGGCGTGATCATCAGCTCCTACGCGATCCGGGCCAACACCGCCTTCATCTACATCCGCGGCGAGGTCCTCCACGTGGTCCGGCGCGTCCAGGCGGCCATCGCGGAGGCGTACGCCGCCGGGCACCTCGGCAAGGACATCCACGGGACGGGCTACGACCTCGACATCGTGGTGCACGCCGGTGCCGGCGCCTACATCTGCGGCGAGGAGACCGCGCTGCTGGACTCCCTCGAGGGCCGGCGCGGCCAGCCCCGGCTGCGGCCGCCGTTCCCCGCCGTCGCCGGGCTCTACGCCTCGCCGACGGTGATCAACAACGTCGAGTCGATCGCCTCGGTGCCCTGCATCGTGAGCAACGGCGCCGCGTGGTTCTCCTCGATGGGCACCGAGAAGTCCAAGGGGATGACGCTCTACTCCCTCTCCGGCCACGTCGAGCGCCCCGGGCAGTACGAGGCGCCGCTCGGCATCACCCTGCGCGAGCTGCTGGAGATGGCCGGCGGTGTGCGTGCCGGTCACGAGCTGAAGTTCTGGACCCCCGGCGGGTCCTCGACGCCGCTGCTGACCGCCGAGCACCTCGACGTCCCGCTGGACTACGAGGGCGTCGGCGCCGCGGGCTCGATGCTCGGCACCAAGGCGCTGCAGATCTTCGACGAGACCGTGTGCGTCGTCCGGGCGGTGCTGCGCTGGACCGAGTTCTACAAGCACGAGTCCTGCGGCAAGTGCACCCCGTGCCGCGAGGGCACCTGGTGGCTGGTCCAGGTCCTCGCGCGGCTCGAGAAGGGCATCGGCACCGAGGACGACCTCGAGCAGCTGCTCGACCAGTGCGACAACATCCTGGGCCGGTCGTTCTGCGCCCTGGCCGACGGCGCGGTCAGCCCGATCGCCTCGTCGATCCAGTTCTTCCGGGCGGAGTACCTCGCGCACTTCGAGCGCGGCGGCTGCCCCTTCGACCCGGTGGCCTCCACCCTGTTCGCGACCGCGGGAGCACGCGCATGACCGTGACGGCTGGCTCGAAGAGCGACGTCGACAAGACCGACCTGGTCACCCTCACCATCGACGGCATCGAGGTGAGCGTCCCCAAGGGGACCCTGGTGATCCGTGCGGCCGAGACCGTCGGCATCCAGATCCCGCGCTTCTGCGACCACCCGCTGCTCGCGCCGGTCGGCGCCTGCCGCCAGTGCCTCGTCGAGGTCGCCCTGCCCGGTCCGGACGGGGAGCCCCGCACGATGATGGGCCCGCCCGGTCGCGTGAAGCCCCAGGCCTCCTGCACGATGACGGTCTCCGAGGGGATGGTCGTCAACACCCAGCTCAGCTCCCCGATCGCCGACAAGGCGCAGCACGGGGTCATGGAGCAGCTGCTGATCAACCACCCGCTCGACTGCCCGGTGTGCGACAAGGGCGGCGAGTGCCCCCTGCAGAACCAGGCGATGACCAACGGACGCGGCGAGACGCGCTTCGTCGAGGTCAAGCGCACCTTCCCCAAGCCGATCAACATCAGCGCCCAGGTGCTGCTCGACCGCGAGCGCTGCGTGCTGTGCGCCCGCTGCACCCGCTTCTCCGAGCAGATCGCCGGCGACCCGTTCATCGCGCTGATCGAGCGTGGCGCGCTCCAGCAGGTCGGCATCTACGAGCAGGAGCCCTACCGCTCCAACTTCTCGGGCAACGTGATCCAGATCTGCCCGGTCGGCGCGCTCACCTCGGCGCAGTACCGCTTCCGCGCCCGCCCCTTCGACCTGGTCTCGACCCCGTCGGTCGCCGAGCACGACTCGTGCGGGTCGGCCATCCGGGTGGACCACCGGCGCGGCAAGGTCGTCCGGCGGCTGTCGGGCAACGACCCGGAGGTCAACGAGGAGTGGATCTCCGACAAGGACCGCTTCGCCTTCGGCTACGCCACCGCCACCGACCGCCTCACGCACCCGCAGGTGCGCGACGAGGAGACCGGTGAGCTGCGCCCGGCCTCGTGGCCCGAGGCCTTCGCCGTGGCCGCCCGTGGCCTCGCCCACGCCCGCCGCAACGGCGGCGTCGGGGTCCTGACCGGCGGCCGGCTCACCCGCGAGGACGCCTACGCCTACGCCAAGTTCGCCCGGGTGGCGCTGGAGACCAACGACGTCGACTTCCGGTCCCGTCCGCTGTCGGCCGAGGAGACGCAGTTCCTCGGCGCCCACGTCGCCGGCACCGGCCTCGGGGTCACCTACGCCGACCTCGAGCGGGCCGGTGCGGTGCTCCTGCTGGGCCTCGAGCCCGAGGAGGAGGCCGGCTCGCTGTTCCTGCGGCTCCGCAAGGCCGTCCGTGCCGGTGGCCCGCGCGTCTTCGCGGTCGCCCCGCACACCTCGCGCGGCCTGGCCAAGCTGTCCGCGACCGTCGTACGCACGGCGCCCGGTGAGGAGCCGGCCGCGATCGAGCGGCTCGGCCACGACGGTGAGCTCGCGCTCGACGCCGGGGGAGTGATCCTCGTCGGCGAGCGCCTGGCGAGCGTCCCGGGCGCTCTGAGCGCGGTCAGCGTGCTCCTGGCGCAGACCGGGGCCCGGCTGGCCTGGGTCCCGCGGCGCGCGGGCGACCGCGGCGCCCTCGACGCCGGTGCCCTGCCGACCCTGCTGCCGGGCGGCCGCCCGGTCGGCGACGCCTCGGCGCGGGTCGACGTCGGCACCGTCTGGGGCACGACCGTCCCGTCCGCCCCCGGCCGCGACACCGACGCGATCCTGGCCGCCGCCGCGAGCGGCGACCTCGCCGGCCTCGTCGTCGCCGGCGTGGAGCTCGACGACCTGGCCGACCCGGCCGCCGCGCGCGCCGCGGTCGAGGCCGCCGGCTTCGTGGTCAGCCTCGAGCTGCGCGAGAGCGCGGTGACCGCCCTGGCCGACGTGGTCCTGCCGGTCGCACCGCCCGCCGAGAAGGCGGGCAGCTTCACCAGCTGGGAGGGCCGGGTCCGCCCGTTCGGCAAGGTCCTCACCACCTCCAACGCCATCCCCGACGTCCGCGCCCTGGCCGGCATCGCCGATGAGCTCGGCGCGCACCTCGGCTTCCGCACCCCGGAGGGTGCCGCGGCCGAGCTCGACGAGCTGGGGGCGTGGGACGGCGGCCGTGCGGAGGCCCCGAGCGTGGCGCCGGAGCCGGTGGCCGAGCCCGCCGAGACCACGCTGGTCCTCGCCACCTGGAAGTCGATGATCGGCGACGGCCCGATGCAGGACGGCGACGAGTTCTACAAGGCCAGCGGACCGCCGACGGTGGTGCTGGTCAGCCGCGCCACGGCCGACCGTCTCGGCCTGGTCGAGGGCGGTTCGGTCGAGCTGGGCGGCCCGCGCGGGTCGGTCGTCCTGCCCGCCGAGGTCGCCGACCTCGACGACCACGTGGTGTGGGCGCCCACCGCCGCCGGCGGGGTGCACTTGCGCCGAGACCTCGGCGTCGCGTCGGGTGGGAGCGTCACGCTCTCCCTGGCCGAGGCCACTCTGGAGGGAGTCCGGTGACCCACCTGATCTTCACCAAGGCAGGGGAGGCCGACCTCAACGGTCCCTTCGGCAACGACCCGCTGTGGGTGGTGCTGCTCAAGGCGCTGATGATCTTCGTGGTCCTCGTGCTGCTCACGCTGTTCAACATCTGGTGGGAGCGGCGCGTGGTGGCCCGGATGCAGCACCGCATCGGCCCCAACATGCACGGCCCGTTCGGCCTGCTGCAGAGCCTCGCCGACGGGGTGAAGCTGGCGCTCAAGGAGGACCTGACGCCCAAGGCGGCGGACAAGATCGTCTTCATCCTCGCGCCCGTGCTGTCGGTGGTGCCGGCCTTCGTCGCCTTCTCGGTGATCCCGTTCGGCCCCGAGGTGCGCATCCCGTTCACCGACACCACGACCCAGCTCCAGCTGACCGACATGCCGGTCGCCGTGCTGTTCATCCTGGCGATCTCGTCGGTCGGCATCTACGGCATCGTGCTCGGCGGCTGGTCCTCCGGCTCGACGTACTCCCTGCTGGGCGGCCTGCGCAGCTCGGCGCAGATGATCTCCTACGAGGTCGCGATGGGCCTGGCGCTGGTCGCGGTCTTCATCTACGCCGGCTCGATGTCGACCTCGCAGATCGTCGAGGCCCAGAAGGACATCTGGTTCGGGCTGATCCTCGTGCCGTCGTTCGTGATCTACGTGATCGCGATGGTGGGGGAGACCAACCGCGCGCCGTTCGACCTGCCGGAGGCCGAGGGCGAGCTGGTCGGCGGCTTCCACACCGAGTACTCCTCGCTGAAGTTCGCGCTGTTCTTCCTCGCCGAGTACATCAACATGGCGACGGTCTCGGCCCTGGCCACGACCCTGTTCCTCGGGGGCTGGCGCGCACCGTGGCCGATCAGCTTGTGGGACGGCGCCAACCAGGACTACTGGCCGTTCCTGTGGTTCATGGGCAAGGTCCTGGTCTTCATCTTCTTCTTCATCTGGCTGCGCGGGTCGCTGCCGCGGCTGCGCTACGACCAGTTCATGGCGTTCGGCTGGAAGCGCCTCATCCCGATCTCGCTGGGCTGGATCGTGGCGGTCGCGACGATCCGCGCGATGACCCTCGACGGGGGCGTCGACCGGCAGACCCTGCTGATCGCGATCGGCGTGGTCGCGGCGATCACCCTGGTGGCCTTCTTCTTCGGCGGCGACTACGAGGAGGAGGCCGACGAGGAGACCGCGGACGCCTTCGACCCCTACGCCGGCGGCTACCCCGTCCCGCCGATGACCGCGCCGGCCTACTCCGTGACCGGCCGGACCGTGAGCCACCAGACCTCGAACCAGGAGAGCTGATGCCGACCCTCAAAGAGCAGTTCTGGGACCCGGTCGCCGGGTTCGGGGTGACCTTCCGGACGATGTTCCGCAAGGTCGTCACCGAGCAGTACCCCAAGGAGAAGAAGCCGACCGCGCCGCGGTTCCACGGTCGTCACCAGCTCAACCGCTGGCCCGACGGCCTCGAGAAGTGCATCGGCTGCGAGCTGTGCGCCTGGGCGTGCCCGGCCGACGCGATCTACGTCGAGGGGGCCTCCAACTCCGAGGACGAGCGCTTCTCGCCCGGTGAGCGCTACGGCCGCGTCTACCAGATCAACTACCTGCGCTGCATCCTGTGCGGCCTGTGCATCGAGGCGTGCCCGACGCGTGCGCTCACGATGACCAACGAGTACGAGCTGGCCGACGACAACCGCATGGACCTGATCTACGAGAAGAAGGACCTGCTCGCCCCCCTGCTGCCGGGCATGGAGCAGCCGCCGCACCCGATGCGCCTCGGCGACGACGAGGGCGACTACTACCGAGGGGAGTTCAAGTCGTGATCGCCTTCTGGATCCTCTCGCCGTTCATGGTCCTGGCCGCGCTCGGCATCCTCTTCGTGCGCAAGGCCGTGCACGCCGCCCTGCTGCTGGCGGTCGTGATGGTCGGGCTGGCGATCCTCTACCTCGTGCAGGACGCCCCCTTCCTCTTCGCGACGCAGATCATCGTCTACACCGGCGCGATCCTCATGCTGTTCCTCTTCGTGCTGATGCTGGTCGGCGTCGATGCCGGCGACTCGGTCGTGGAGACGATCCGCGGGCAGCGCCTCATGGCGGCGGTCGTCGGCCTGGTCTTCGGCCTGCTCCTCGCCCTCGGCGTCGCGCAGACGTCGGTCGGCGCGATCGTCGGGCTCGACGAGGTCAACAAGGGCGGCAACGTGCCGGGCCTGGCCCAGCTGCTGTTCAGCAAGTACATCTTCGCCTTCGAGGTGACCTCGGCCCTCCTCATCACCGCCGCGCTCGGCGCGATGGTCCTGGCCCACCGCGAGCGGCTCACGCCCAAGCTCAGCCAGGCCGACATGGCCCGCCAGCGCATGCGCGACTACGCCGACCACGGCAAGCACGTCGGCCCGCTGCCCAGCCCCGGCGTGTTCGCCCGCCACAACGCGGTCGACACCCCGGCCCTGCTGCCCGACGGCACCGCCTCGGAGCTCTCGGTCTCGCGGGTCCTGGCCGCGCGCGGCAACGTGCAGTCCACTGCCGACCTGGCCGACGACGTCACCGAGCTCACCACCGGCGACGACGAGGAGGCGCGCCGATGAGCGCCACACCCTTCCTGACCCTCTCGGCGATCCTGTTCACGATCGGCTGCATCGGCGTCCTCACGCGACGCAACGCGATCGTGGTGTTCATGTGCGTCGAGCTCATGCTCAACGCCAGCAACCTGGCCCTGGTCACGTTCTCCCGGGTCAACGGCAACCTCGACGGGCAGGTGACCGCCTTCTTCGTGATGGTGGTCGCCGCGGCTGAGGTGGTCGTCGGCCTGGCGATCATCATGACGATCTTCCGCACCCGCCGCTCGGCCTCGGTCGACGACGCGAGCCTGCTGAAGTACTGAGGAGCGACTGAGACACATGGCGAACCTCTTCCTGTCCGAGGGCTCCGGCGCGGTGCCGGTCGTCCACCCCACCTCCGGTGGCGGGGTGTACGACGTGCTGTGGCTGGTCATCGCGCTCCCGGCGCTCGGCGCCGCCGCGATCCTGCTCCTGGGCAACCGGCGTACGTCGGCCTGGGCCCACCTGCTGGGCACCGCCACGGTCGGCCTGTCGTTCCTGGTCGGACTGCTGGCCTTCGTCGGCCTGCTGGGCCGCGACGAGGGTGACCGCCAGCTCGGCAGCCACCTGTGGACCTGGTTCGAGGCGGGCAGGTTCAAGGTCGACCTCGGGATCCTCTACGACCCGCTGTCGGCGTTGTTCGTCCTGCTGATCACGGGCGTGGGCTTCCTGATCCACGTCTACTCCATCGGCTACATGGAGCACGACGAGCGGCGGGCCCGGTTCTTCGCCTACCTCAACCTGTTCGTCGCCTCGATGCTCGTGCTGGTCCTGTCCGACGGCTACCTCGGCCTGTTCCTCGGCTGGGAGGGGGTCGGCCTCGCGTCGTACCTCCTCATCGGGTTCTGGCAGCACCGCAACAGCGCCGCGGTCGCGGCCAAGAAGGCCTTCGTGGTCAACCGCGTCGGCGACATCGGCATGGCACTCGCGGCGATGCTGCTCTTCGCGACCTTCGGCACCGTGCAGTTCGTCGGCGTCTCCGAGCTGGCCGGCGGGGCGTCGGACACCACGCTGAACGTCCTGGGCCTGCTGCTCCTGCTGGCCGCCTGCGGCAAGTCGGCCCAGGTGCCGCTGCAGTCCTGGCTGCTCGACGCGATGGAGGGTCCGACCCCGGTCTCCGCGCTGATCCACGCCGCGACCATGGTCACCGCCGGCGTCTACCTCGTGGTCCGCTCGAACTTCATCTTCGAGCGCACCGAGGTGGGCCGCACCGCGGTGATGATCGTCGGCGTCGTCACGCTGCTCTTCGGCGCGATCATCGGGTGCGCCAAGGACGACATCAAGAAGGCGCTGGCCGGGTCGACGATGAGCCAGATCGGCTACATGATGCTGGCCGCCGGCCTCGGGGTCGCGGGCTACGCGTTCGCGATCTTCCACCTGCTGACCCACGGCTTCTTCAAGGCCAACATGTTCCTCGGCGCCGGCTCGGTGATGCACGCCATGGACGACGACGTCGACATGCGGCACTACGGCGGGCTGCGCAAGGCCGTGCCGATCACGTTCCTGACCTTCGCGATGGGCTACCTCGCGATCATCGGCTTCCCGGGCTTCTCCGGGTTCTGGTCCAAGGACAAGATCATCGAGACGGCGTTCGGCCAGAGCTGGTGGGCCGGCACCGCCGCGCTGGTCGGCGCCGGCATCACCGCGTTCTACATGACGCGGCTGATGATCCTGACGTTCGTCTCCGAGAAGCGCTGGTCCGAGGGCGTGCACCCGCACGAGTCGCCCAAGGTGATGACCGTGCCGCTGATGGTGCTGGCCGCGCTGTCCGCCCTGGGCGGCCTGCTTCTCGTCGGCGGGTGGATCACCGACTTCCTCGCGCCGGTGGTGGGCGAGGAGCCGGAGCACGACCTCCCGCTGCCCGCGATCGCCTACACGCTCATCGTCCTGGTGACGGTCGCGATCGGCATCGCCGTGGCGTGGCTGCTGGTCATGAAGCGCGACATCCCGCGCCAGGCGCCCGCCAAGGTCTCGTTCGCCACCCGCGCGGCTCGCGCCGACCTCTACGGCGACGCGTTCAACGAGGCGGTGCTGATGCGGCCCGGCAACACGATGGTGGAGGGGCTGGCCCGCTTCGACGACACGATCGTCGACGGAGTGGTCGACGGCACCGGCTCCTCCGCGATGGGCATGTCCGGCACCTTCCGGCGCATCCAGACCGGCTACGTCCGCTCCTACGCCCTGTCCCTCCTCCTCGGCGCGGCGCTCGTGCTCGGGGCCCTCCTGGCGGTGAACCTGACATGAGCTTCCCCTGGCTGACCGCAGCACTCCTGCTGCCGATCGTCGGCTCAATCGTCGTGATGGCCATGCCCAAGCACGGCACGATCGGACGGCAGGCGGCCCTCGGCTTCTCGGTGCTGACCTTCGCGCTCTCGATCGCGGTGGCGCTGCAGTTCGACACCGGCGAGAAGGGCTACCAGCTCACCGAGACCCACGCGTGGATCAGCGCCTTCGGCGCCCACTACGCCCTCGGCGTGGACGGCACCGGCCTGGTGCTGGTGCTGCTGACCACGATCCTGGTGCCCGTCGTGATCGTCGCCTCCTGGCGCGACGCCGACGTCGGCCGATGGTCCACCAACGCCTTCTTCGCCTGGATCCTGGCGCTCGAGGGCCTGGCGATCGGTGTCTTCTCCTCGGTCGACGTGTTCTTGTTCTACGTGTTCTTCGAGGCGACGCTGATCCCGATCTACTTCCTCATCGGGGGGTACGGCGGCCCGCGCCGCACCTATGCCGCGGTCAAGTTCCTGATCTTCAGCCTCCTCGGCGGCCTGGTGATGCTGGCCTCGGTCGTGGGTCTCTACGTCCAGTCGGCCAAGCTCAACGGGGGCACCCCGACCTACCTGCTCTCCGACCTGCACCCGCTGATGCAGGACGTGAGCACCTCGACCGGCCGCTGGCTGTTCCTCGGCTTCTTCATCGCCTTCGCGGTCAAGGCGCCGATGGTGCCGGTGCACACCTGGCTGCCCGACGCCGCCGACGAGGCGACGCCCGGCACCTCGGTGCTGCTGGTGAGCATCCTCGACAAGATCGGCACCTTCGGGATGATCCGGTTCTGCCTGGAGCTGTTCCCCGAGGCCTCGCGCTGGGCGACGCCGGTCGTCCTCACGCTGGCCGTCATCAGCGTGCTGTACGGCGGCCTGGTCGCGATCGCGCAGAAGTCGATCCCGCGCCTGATCGCCTACACCTCGGTGTCCCACTTCGGGTTCATCGTGCTGGGCATCTTCGTGATGAACAGCCAGGGCCAGGTGGGCTCGACGCTCTACATGTTCAACCACGGCCTCTCGACCGGTGTGCTGTTCCTGGTGACGGGCTACCTCATCGCGCGCCGCGGCTCGCGGCAGATCCAGGACTTCGGCGGGGTCCAGAAGGTCGCTCCGGTGCTCGCCGGCATCTTCCTGGTCGGCGGCCTGTCGTCGCTGTCGCTGCCGGGCCTCTCGCCGTTCGTCTCGGAGTTCCTGGTGATGACCGGCGCCTTCGTGCACAACTGGTGGTACGCCGTCTTCGCGGTCTTCGGCATCGTGCTGGCCGCTCTCTACATCCTGCTGATGTACCAACGCACCATGACCGGCCCGGTGACCCCCGCCGTCGCGCCGATCCGCGACCTCGACCGTCGCGAGGTGGCCGCGCTCGCGCCGCTGCTGGCCCTGATCGTCTTCTTCGGCTTCTTCCCCAAGCCGCTGATCGACGTGATCAGCCCGGCGGTCGAGACCACGCTGACGCAGGTCGGCGCCCACGACCCCTCGCCGGCCGTGAGCCCCGGTGACGTCCCTGCTGCCGAGGAGGCGCACGAGTGAACGCGTTCGACACCCCGAAGCTGGAGTACTTCGAGCTCTCCCCGCTCCTGGTGGTCTTCGGCGTCGCGCTGGTCGGCGTCCTGGTCGAGGCCTTCGCCCCGCGCGAGCGCCGTTACCTGCTGCAGACCGCCGTGACGGTGCTGGGCACGGTCGGCGCCCTGGTCATGACCGTCCTCGTCGCGCGGGACCTGAAGGAGTACGACGGCGCCCGTGGTGCGATCGCCGCGATGGGCGCGATCGCGGTCGACGGTCCGTCGGTCTTCGTCTGGGGCCTGCTCCTCGTGCTCTCGCTGCTCAGCGCGCTGCTCTTCGCCGAGCGGCAGCTCGACGGGGGCGTCACCGCCTTCGCCGGCCAGGCGGCCGCGCTGCCCGGCACCGAGGCCGAGCGCCAGGCGTCCTCGCAGGGCCTGGAGCACACCGAGGTCTTCCCGCTGCTGATGTTCTCGGTCGGCGGCATGATGCTCTTCGCGGCGTCCAACGACCTGGTCACGATGTTCGTCGCGCTCGAGGTCTTCTCGCTGCCGCTCTACCTGCTCTGCGGGCTGGCCCGTCGCCGCCGGCTGCTCAGCCAGGAGGCAGCGCTGAAGTACTTCATGCTCGGCGCCTTCAGCTCGGGCTTCTTCCTCTACGGCGTCGCGCTGGTCTACGGCTACGCCGGCGCCACCGACTTCGCCGCGATCTCGCAGGCGGTCTCCGGCCGCGTCGGTGGCGAGGGGCTGCTGCTCGGCGGCATCGCGCTGCTGGCGGTCGGCCTGCTGTTCAAGATCGGCGCCGTGCCGTTCCACTCCTGGACCCCCGACGTCTACCAGGGCGCCCCGACCGCGGTGACCGGCTTCATGGCCGCGTGCACCAAGATCGCGGCCTTCGGTGCCCTGCTGCGCCTGTTCTACGTCGGCTTCGGTGGCGCCCGCGAGGACTGGACCCCGATGATCTGGGCGGTCGCGATCGCCACGATGGTGGTCGGCTCGCTCTTCGCCCTGGTCCAGAGCGACATCAAGCGCATGCTGGCCTACTCCTCGATCGCGCACGCGGGCTTCGTGCTGGTCGGCTTCGTCGGCCTCTACTCCGGCGGCCCCGACTCGGTCCAGATCTCATCGCTGCAGGCCGTCCTGTTCTACCTGGTGACCTACGGCTTCATGACCGTCGGTGCGTTCGGCATCGTGACGCTGGTGCGCGACGCCGGCGGCGAGGCCAACCACCTCAGCCGGTGGGCGGGCCTGGGCAAGGAGGCGCCGCTGGTGGCGGCGGTGATGTCGTTCTTCCTGCTGGGCATGGCGGGCATCCCGCTGACCAGCGGCTTCACCGGCAAGTGGGCGGTGTTCACCTCGGCCGCCCAGGGCGGGGCCGTCCCGCTCGTGGTGATCGCGGTGGTCCTGTCGGCGGTGGCGGCGTTCTTCTACCTCCGCGTGATCGTGCAGATGTACTTCGCCGACCCGGTCGGCGAGGGGCCCACCATCGCCATGCCGTCGGTGCTGACCGCCGTCGTGATCGCGGTCGGCTTCGCGGCCACCCTCCTGCTCGGCATCGTCCCGGGTCCGATCCTCGACCTCGCCGGCAACGCGGGGTCGTTCATCCGGTGAGACCGGCCAACCGATGACCCCCGCCCAGGACGTGCCGCTGGCTCTCCCCGTGGTGGACGCGGCGCTCCGTGAGCGCCTCGTCCGCGGCATGCTCACCGTCGAGGAGCGGCTCGAGGCGGAGATCCGCTCCGAGGCCGACTTCATCACCGAGGCGTGCCGCCACCTGCTCCACGCCGGCGGCAAGCGGTTCCGCCCGATGCTGGTGCTGCTCGCCGCCGAGGCGGGCGAGGGGATCAACGAGGACGTGCTCACCGCCGCGTCGGTGGTCGAGCTGACCCACCTGGCCTCGCTCTACCACGACGACGTGATGGACGAGGCGGACCTGCGGCGCGGGGCCGACTCGGCCAACGTGCGCTGGGACAACCACGTCGCGATCCTGGCGGGGGACTGGCTGTTCTCGAAGTCCTCCGAGCTCACCGCTCGGCTCGGGGCCGAGGCGGTCCGCATCCAGGCCGAGACGTTCAGCCGGCTGGTCGAGGGCCAGATCCTGGAGACCCGCGAGCCGCGGCCCGGCGAGGACCTGCTCGACCACTACCTGCGCGTGGTGGGGGGCAAGACGGGGTCGCTGATCGCGACCTCCGCGCGCTACGGCGCGATGTTCTCCGGCTGCCCGCCCGAGGTCGTCGCGGCCCTCACGGGCTACGGCGAGCGCGTGGGCACCGCCTTCCAGCTCTCCGACGACATCCTCGACCTGGGCAGCGACTCCGACGTCTCCGGCAAGACCCCCGGCACCGACCTCCGCGAGGGCGTGCCGACGCTGCCGACCCTGATGGCGCTGCGGTCGACCGACCCGGCCGACGCGCGCCTGCGCGAGCTGCTGTCCGCGCCTCTGACCGACGACGCCCGGCACGCCGAGGCGCTGGCCCTGATGCGGGCCCACCCCGCCATGGGTGAGGCGCGACGCTACGTCCTGCAGCTGGCCAACAGCGCGATCGACCTGCTGACCGTGGTGCCCGAGGGGCCCGTGAAGCAGGCCCTGGTCGACTTCGCGGGCGTGATCGCGACCCGCACGGCCTGAGGCTGCGATGGCCCACGACCGACCCGTGCTGGTGAGCAACCTGCTCTCGGGTGTTGTCTGGCTCGCCGTCCCGACGCTGACCGGGGCCTGGTTGGTGACGGTCGTCGGCACGGCCTACGTCGTCCCGGCCGGCTTCCTCCTGGCGCGGGCCCGGGTCGCGGGCAGGGGTGCCCGGCGCCTCGCGTGGGCCGTGGTCTGGCTCGCCGCGGTGCTGCTGTGGGGCGGGCTGATCACCTCGCTGGAGTTCTCCAACTCCGCGGGCGACTACGTCGCCGGTGCCACCGGCGGCCTGCTCTTCGGGACGATGTCGGTGCTCGCCTGGCAGGTCGTCGCGCTCGGCATCAGGCGCTTCCAGGCCTGGCAGGCCGGCGGTCCGACCGGCCCCCCGGGCCAGTCGTGAGGGTCAGGCCGCCGAGGCCTCGACCACGAGCCGCGACTGGCGACGGGACCGCACGGAGTCGAGGCTGAACAGCACCAGAGCGGCCCAGATGACCGCGAAGCCGACCCACCTCGAGACCGACATCGACTCGCCGCCGACGGTGGTGCCGAGCACGAACTGCAGCGTCGGGGCGACGTACTGCAGCAGGCCGAGCGTGGTGAGCGGCACCCGCGTGGCCGCACCGCCGAAGCAGAGCAGCGGCAGGGCCGTGACCAGTCCCGCCGTGGCCAGGAGCCCGAAGTGGCCCGGGCCCTCCGAGAAGGCCCGCCCGTCGCGGGAGGCCTGCAGCCACACCAGGTAGGCCACGGCCAGCGGAGCCAGCAGGAACGTCTCGACCGTGAGGCCCTCGACCGCACCGACGTCTGCCTTCTTGCGCAGCAGGCCGTAGGTGCCGAACGAGAACGCCAGCGTCAGGGCGATGTACGGCGCGCGGCCCTCGGCGAGCGTCAACCACACCACGGCGCCCCCGGCGACCGCGAGCGCGGCCCACTGCAGGGTCCGCAGGCGCTCATCCAGGACGAGGACGCCCATGAGCACCGTGACCAGGGGGTTGATGAAGTAGCCGAGGCTGGCGTCCACGACGTGCTCGTGGTTCACCGACCAGATGTAGACGCCCCAGTTGACCGAGATGACGCACGCCGCGGCGAGCAGCAGGAGCAGGACGCGGCGGTCGCGCACCACGCGGGCCAGGCCCTCCCGCTTGCGCAGCGCCACGGCCAGGACCGCCATGACGAGGGCCGACCAGGCCACCCGGTGGGCCAGCAGCTCGACCGCGCCGGCCGGCTCGAGCAGCGGCCAGTAGAGCGGGAAGGCGCCCCACATGGCATAGGCGGCGAACCCCAGCACGAACCCGTCCCTGGCTCGGTTGCGGTCGGGGGCGGTCATCGTGGCGTCACGAGACGGCAGCCTAGGTGGGCACGGCAAGGCGGGGTTAGTCTCCGCCCATGAACCGCACCGCCGCCCGCCGTCCGCGTCGCCTGCTCACGCTGCTGCTGGGCGTGGTCCTCGGTCTCGGCGTGGTCGTCCTCCCGGCCGGCGGGGCCGGGGCCGCGGTGACGCCGACGCTGACCCTCGCCCTGAGCCGGTCCACCGGGGTCTTCTGGGACACCCAGGGGCCGGCCATCGCGGACGACGAGTTCCGGGTCACCGGCTACCTCAGGGACGACCAGGGCAGGCCGATGGCCGGGCGCACGATCCGGCTGCTGCAGAAGCGCACGCACACCGAGTCCGACTACCGCCTGCTCACCCAGAAGGCGACCACCGACGCGAACGGCCGCTACGTCTTCGACCGGCGGGTGGTCGCGACCGCCGCCTACGCGACGTACTTCGCCGGCGACACCGACGACACCGACGGCACCTACGGCGAGGTCCGCTCCGACGTCGCGCGCCGGATCCGGGCGATGCGCGACTTCAACGCCGGCAAGCGCAGGGTCGACGGCAAGCTGTACTTCCGCGGCGACGTCAACCCGGGCTGGGGCGGCCGGCGGGTGGTCCTGCAGCGCCAGACGTGCCGCACCTGCGCGTGGCGCACGGTCGCGTCCAGGACCGCGGGTCGCGGCGGCGGCTGGTCGTTCCGGGTCACCTACCCGGCCAAGGTCGGGCCGGTATGGCGCTGGCAGGCGGTCCTCGCCGCGGCGGGCGACTTCGAGAGGAGCTACAGCGCCCAGCTCACGACCCAGCGGGTCTACACCCGCAAGGGCTAGTCTCAGCCCATGCCCCGTATGTCATCGTGCCGCGGACGCCGCCTCCTGGCTCCCGTGGTGAGCCTCGCCGTCGCGCTCGGGCTCGCGGTCCTGCCCGTCACCGGCGCGCAGGCAGAGGCGCCAGAGACCACCAGCATCACCGTCGCTCTCAAGCGTCAGTACCCCGGCTCGACCACGTTGCGTCCGGCGACCTACGGAGTCTTCTACGACACCTCCGGCCCCTTCATCTCCGAGGACACCTTCCGGGTGGTCGGACGGCTGACCTCGGACACCACCGGGGAGGGGATCGGGGGCGAGGTGATCAACCTGTTCCGCCAGCTCCCCAGCGACGACGTGTTCGAGCGGGTGCTCAGCGTGAGGACCGATGCCGACGGACGCTACGACATCCCGCAGCGCGTCGTCGGGAGTGCTCGCTACGGCACGACGTACGAGGGCAACGGAGACGCCGTCGAGGGCACGTCGAGTGCGACGTTCCCCCTGCTTCCGGCGATGCGCGACTTCAACGCGAGGTCGCGCCAGGTCGACGGCAAGGTTGTCCTCGGCGGGGTGATCCATCCCGGCTGGGGCGGACGGACCATCACGCTGCAGAGGAGGACGTGCTCCTCCTGTGCCTGGCGGTCGGTCGCTGCCAAACCCGCCGGCAGCTGGGGTGGGTGGAGCTTCCGCGTCGACCGCCCCTCGAAGGCGGGGGTGGTCTGGACCTGGCGAGCTGCTCTGGCGGCTGGAGGAAACTTCGACAGGAGCTACAGTGCGCGGCTGATCACACGTCGGGGCAGCGTGAGCCTGGCGCCCGCCCGTCCGTCCTGACGGCTCAGTCGACCGACCAGGTGTCGCTGCCGTGGAGCAGCTGGTCGAGCGCGGTCCGCGGGTCGTCGAGGGTCTCGGCGGCCAGGCGCACCTGCTCGCGCGCGGCGTCGTCGTACGTCGTGCGGTCGACCTGGCGGAAGATGCCGACCGGGGCCTGGTGGAGGTAGCCCGCGTCGGTGAGCCGCGAGAGCGCGAACGCGGTGGTCGGGTCGGAGGCGTGGGCGTCGTGGACCAGGACCGAGTCGGCGTTGTCGGCGCTCACCTCGACCACGCGCACGCCGCCGGTCTGCGGGTCGCGCACGACCCCCTTGCCGGGCAGGCCGTCCTCGCCGGGGGTGCCGAAGCGGATCGGCTCGCCGTGCACGAGCGGGATGATCGCGTTGGCCGCGCCCGAGCCGCCCTGGTCGGACTTGGCGCCCTTGAGCGCGTCGAAGGCGCCGTCGTTGAAGATCGGGCAGTTCTGGTAGATCTCGACCAGCGCGGAGCCGCGGTGGGCGGCGGCCGCGCGGAGCACCTCGGTGAGGTGCTTGCGGTCGGAGTCGACCGTGCGGGCGACGAAGGACGCCTCGGCGCCCAGCGCCAGCGAGACCGGGTTGAACGGCTGGTCGAGCGAGCCCATGGGGGTGGACTTGGTGACCTTGCCGACCTCGGAGGTGGGGGAGTACTGCCCCTTGGTCAGTCCGTAGATCCGGTTGTTGAACAGCAGGATCTTGAGGTTGACGTTGCGGCGCAGGGCGTGGATGAGGTGGTTGCCGCCGATCGACAGGGCGTCGCCGTCACCGGTGACGACCCAGACCGAGAGGTCCTCGCGCGCGGTCGCGACGCCGGTGGCGATGGCCGGCGCACGTCCGTGGATGGAGTGCATGCCGTAGGTGTCGAGGTAGTAGGGGAACCGCGACGAGCAGCCGATGCCGGAGACGAAGACGATGTTCTCGCGCTTGAGGCCGAGCTCGGGCAGGAAGCCCTGCACCGCGGCGAGCACGGCGTAGTCGCCGCAGCCCGGGCACCAGCGCACCTCCTGGTCGGAGGTGTAGTCCTTGCGGTTCTGGGGCTCCTCGGACGTCGGGACGCCCCGGAGGCCGGGGAAGGGGAGGTCGGAGGTCTCAGCGGTCATCGGGTGGTCTCCTCGATGAGGTTCATGATCGCGTCGGCGAGGTCGGCGGCCTTGATCGGCATGCCGTTGACCTGGTTGAAGCCGACCGCGTCGACGAGGTAGCGGGCGCGGACCAGCAGGGCGAGCTGGCCGAGGTTCATCTCGGGGACGAGGACCCGGTCGTAGCGCTGCAGGATCTCGCCGAGGTCGCGGGGGAACGGGTTGAGGTGGCGCAGGTGGACCTGGGCGACCTCGTGGCCCGCGCGCCGCACCTGGCGGATCGCGGCGCCGATCGGGCCGAAGGTCGAGCCCCAGCCGAGCACGAGCACCTTGGCCTCGCCGGACGGGTCGTCGACCTCCAGCGGCGGCAGGCTCGCGGCGATGCGCTCCACCTTGGCCGCGCGGGTGCGGACCATGAGGTCGTGGTTGGCCGGGTCGTAGGAGATGTTGCCGGACCCGTCGGCCTTCTCCAGCCCGCCGATGCGGTGCTCGAGGCCCGGGGTGCCGGGGATCGCCCACGGTCGCGCAAGGGTCTCCTCGTCGCGGGAGTAGGGCAGGAACTCGGACCCGTCGTCGGGGACGGTGGCGAACGCCGGGTCGACGGTCGGCAGCTCGTCGAGGTCGGGGATGCGCCACGGCTCGGATCCGTTGGCGAGGTAGCCGTCGGAGAGCAGCATCACCGGCGTGCGGTAGGTGACGGCGATGCGCACGGCCTCGACGGCGGCCTCGAAGCAGTCGCTGGGGGACTGCGGCGCGACGATCGGCACCGGGGCCTCGCCGTTGCGGCCGAACATCGCCTGGAGCAGGTCGGCCTGCTCGGTCTTGGTGGGCAGGCCGGTCGACGGCCCGCCACGCTGCACGTCGACGACCACCAGCGGCAGCTCGGTCATCACGGCCAGGCCGATGGTCTCGCTCTTGAGGGCGACACCGGGCCCGGAGGTGGTGGTCACGCCGAGGGAGCCGGCGAAGGAGGCACCGAGCGCGGCCCCGATGCCGGCGATCTCGTCCTCGGCCTGCAGCGTCGTCACGCCGAAGCGCTTGTGCTTGCTGAGCTCGTGGAGGATGTCGCTGGCCGGGGTGATCGGGTAGGACCCGAGGAAGATCGGCAGGCCCGACTGCACGCCGCCGGCGACGAGGCCGTAGGACAGCGCGAGGTTGCCGGTGATGTTGCGGTAGGTGCCGGCCGGCATCACGGCGGGCTTGACCTCGTACTGCACGGCGAACGCCTCGGTGGTCTCACCGAAGAACCAGCCGGCCTTGAACGCCGCGACGTTGGCGTCGCGGATGTCGGGGACCTTGGCGAAGCGCCGCTGGAGGAAGCCGACCGTGCCCTCGGTGGGGCGGCCGTACATCCACGACAGCAGGCCGAGGGCGAACATGTTCTTGGCCCGCGAGGCGTCCTTGCGGGAGAGCCCGAACTCCTTGACCGACTCGACGGTCATCTGGGTCAGGTCGACCGGGTGGACGTGGTAGTCGGCCAGCACGGTCGAGTCCTCGGCGAGCGGGTCGGCGTCGTAGCCGGCCTTGGCGAGGTTGCGCTTGGTGAAGTCGGCGGTGTCGACGATGACGGTGGCGCCCTTGGGCAGGTCGCCGAGGTTGGCGCGCAGCGCGGCCGGGTTCATCGCCACCAGCACGTCGGGGGCGTCACCCGGGGTGAGGATGTCGTGGTCGGCGAAGTGCACCTGGAAGGACGAGACGCCGGGCAGCGTGCCCTGGGGGGCGCGGATCTCGGCGGGGAAGTTGGGCAGCGTCGACAGGTCGTTGCCGAAGGACGCGGTCTCCTGGGTGAAGCGGTCGCCGGTCAGCTGCATGCCGTCGCCGGAGTCCCCGGCGAAGCGGATGATGACCCGGTCGAGCTGCTTGACCTGCTTGGTGGTCACGCGGTGCCGCCCTCTCGTCTGGTCCGGCCTGGGGCCCGGCAGCCAGAAGTGTAGAACACGTTCTAGTTTCGGCAGTTTCCTGCATCTCCAGCCTACGTGGGTGTGCCCCGTTCCACAGTCCCGTCCACCATGACGACGATCACTCCCGCGGTCGCCTGACGGGTCCGCGGGCGGCCGTAGGCTCCGCCCATGACCCAGCCGCTGCCCGACTCCCAGCCCGACTCCCAGCCCGACTCCCAGCTCCGGGTCGACCGCCCCTCCGACGGGGTCGTCCTGCTGACCCTCGACAACCCCGGGCAGCGCAACGCGATGAGCGGCCTGATGACCGAGGCCTGGCAGCGGACGATCGCCGACCTGCGGGCCGACCCCGACGTCCGCTGCGTCGTGGTGACCGGCGAGGGCAGCGCGTTCTGCTCCGGGGGCGACCCTCGGTGGATCGCCGGCGAGCCCGACGCCCCGGTGCACGCGCTGCGCACCCGGATGCTCGGCTTCTACCGCGCCTGGCTCTCGGTCTGCGACCTCGAGGTGCCGACGATCGCGGCGATCAACGGCCCGGCCGTCGGCGCCGGCCTGTGCCTCGCGCTCGCCTGCGACCTGAGGTACGCCGCCGCGTCGGCGCGCATGTCCGTCCCGTTCGTGCGGCTCGGGATGCACGCGGGCATGGCGGCGACCCACCACCTGCCCGCGATCGTCGGCGAGGCCCACGCCCGCGACCTGCTGCTCACCGGCCGCATGGTCGGCGCGGACGAGGCGTTCCGCATGGGCCTGGTCTCCTCCGTCACGCCCGACGACCAGTTCCTCGACTCCGTGCTGGAGACCGCGGCGGGCATCTCCGCGACCGCCCCGGTCGCGAGCCGCCTGACCAAGGTCGCGCTGCGCGACGGCGGGCACGCCGACCTCACCAGCTGCCTGGAGTGGGAGGCGCTGGCCCAGCCGGTGACCCTGGCGACGGAGGACCTCCAGGAGGGCGTCCGCGCCTCCCGGGAGCGCCGCGCGCCGGTCTTCCAGGGGCGCTGAGGCACGCGGTGCGCATCGACCTCCACACCCACTCCACCCGCTCCGACGGCACCGACGCCCCGCGCGACCTGGTGCGCGCCGCGGCGGCGGCCGGCCTCGACGTGGTGGCGCTGACCGACCACGACAACGCCGACGGGTGGGAGGAGGCCGCCGAGGCCGCCGCCACGGTCGGCATCGTCCTCGTGCCCGGCATGGAGGTCAGCTGCAAGCACCGCGGCCACGGGGTGCACCTGCTGGCCTACTGGCCGGACCCGCGGCACCCCGACCTGGTCCGGCTCCTCGACGAGGTCGTGCGGGGGCGCAGCGACCGCATGCCGCGCATGGTCGAGCGGCTGCGCGACCTGGGCCACGAGGTCACCGTGGACGACGTGCTCGCCCAGGCGGCCGGGGCGACCTCGGTCGGCCGCCCCCACGTCGCCGACGCCCTGGTCGCCCGCGGCGTGGTCCGCGACCGGGACGAGGCGTTCGCACGCTTCCTGCGCAACGGCGGTCCGGCGTACGTCGACCGGCCGGCGGCCCCGCTGGAGGAGGCGGTCCGCGTGGTCGCGGCCGCGGGCGGCGTGACCGTGGTGGCGCACCCGTGGGGGCGCGAGTCCGCCGGGGTCATGCAGGCCGAGGACCTGGCCGCCCTGCAGCGGGCCGGTCTGACCGGGGTCGAGGTCGACCACGAGGACCACACCGCCGAGCAGCGCGCGGAGCTGCGTGGCATCGCCGGCGACCTCGGCCTGGTCGTGACCGGGGCCAGCGACCACCACGGCACCGGCAAGGTCGGTCACGACCTCGGCTGCCACCTCACGGCGCCGGAGGAGCTCGCACGACTCGAGGCGGCGCGTCCGCGCGCTAGCGACGCCCCATCGTCTGGAAGCGCGTGAGGAGCCCGGTCGGGACGTAGCGCGCGGCCGCGGTGACCGCCTTGTAGCGCAGGTCGGGGACCGAGAGCGCCTTGCCGTCGTCGAAGTCGTCGAGCGCCTCGCGCACGAGCTTGTCGGCGTCGAGCCACATCCAGGACGGCACCGAGTCGCGGCCGACGTCCATGCGCTCGTGGAACTCCGTGCGCACGAAGCCGGGGCACAGGGCCATCGTCCGCACGCCGCGCTCGCGGTAGGTGCCGTCGGCCCACAGGGACAGGCGGGTGACGTAGGCCTTGGCCGCGCCGTAGGTCCCGCGGGGGAGGTAGCCCGCGACCGAGGAGACGTTGATGATCCCGCCGAAGCCGCGTTCGAGCATCGTCGTGGTCGCCGCGTGGCTCAGGCGCATCACCGCGACCACGAGGACGTCGAGCATCGCCTGCTCCTCCTCGACCGAGTTGTCGGCGAACTGCTCCTTGAGCCCGAAGCCGGCGTTGTTGACCAGCAGGTCGACCGGCTGGGACCGGTCGGACAGGCGCGCCTCGACCCGTGCCAGCTGCTCGCGGTCGCCGAGGTCGGCGGCGAGGACCTCGACGGCGACGTCGTGCTCGGTGCGCAGCCGCGCGGCCAGGTCCTGCAGCGTGTCCTCGGACCGGGCGACCAGCACCAGGTCGAAGCCGCGACGGGCGAGCTCGTGGGCGAACGCCAGCCCGATGCCGGCGGTCGGGCCGGTCACCAGGGCGATCGGGCGGGCGGGGTCGTGGGCCCCCGCGGCGGCCGACTCGGCGGCCCGGCGGGTGGACAGGTGGGTCACGCGCGACATGCGCGCAGCATTCCACGGACGGTCGGGGAGGGGCACCGGACCCTGGGGCACAATGACGGCGTGAACAGCGCGGCGAAGACTTCGGGCCCGACGATCCTCGCGATCGCCAACCAGAAGGGCGGCGTCGCCAAGACCACGTCGGTCGCCTCGTTGGGGGCTGCGCTCGCCGAGCTCGGCGGCCGCGTGCTGCTGGTCGACCTCGACCCGCAGGCGTGCCTCACCTTCTCCCTCGGCATCGACCCCGAGGACCTCGACCTCTCCGTCCACCACGTCCTCACCAAGGGCCTGGACCCGACCGAGGTCATCGTCACCACCGAGGACGCCGTCGACGTCCTGCCGGCCACCATCGAGCTCGCCCGGGCCGAGGCCGACCTGCTCACGCGCACCGGCCGCGAGTACGTCCTCAAGGTCTCGCTGGAGGACCTCGACGAGTACGACTGGGTGCTGCTGGACTGCCCGCCCTCGCTGGGCGTCCTCACCGTCGCCGCCCTCACCGCCGCCCACGGCGTCGTCATCCCGCTGCAGTGCGAGACGCTCTCGCACCGCGGCGTGGGCCAGCTGCTCGACACCGTCCACGACGTGCGCCGCTTCACCAACCGGGGCCTCACCGTGTGGGGCGTCCTGCCGACGCTGTACGACGGCCGCACCAACCACGCGCGCACGGTGCTGGACACCATCTCGGAGACCTACGACCTCGAGGTGCTCGAGCCCCCGATCCCCAAGTCGATCCGTTTCGCCGAGGCCCCTGCGGCGGGTCGCTCGATCCTGCGCACCACGCGCAGGCATCGTGGTGCCGACGCCTACCGCGAGGTCGCCAAGCACCTCGTCGCCCGCAAGGAGGGCCGGACCCCATGACCCAGACCACGCTGCCGCCGACGTCCGCACGGACCCAGGGCAGCGTGGTGGGGGACCAGGCGGTCCGTCCTCGCTACGGCCGCATCGCGGCGTTCGGCACCTCGGCGCTGGTGTGCGCGGTCGCCTTCCTCGGCGGTGTCGGCGTGCTGCCCGACGGGGCCTCCCCGGCCCAGGCCGCGCCCCGCGCGCAGGGGTCGCTGCGGCTCAGCGACTCGACCGGCGAGCTCACCGACGTCGTCACCACGGACCCCGGGACCGGCCCGGACGCGGGCTCCGACGCGGGCTCCGACGCCTCCGCCAGCCACGGCCGTCCCGACCAGGGCGCGGCCGGCGACCCCGAACCCGCCCCCGTGGGCTCGCAGCCCCTGCCCGACGTCCCCGACGACGCCTCCACGGCGGCCGAGGACGTCACCGAGCACCCGCTGCCGGCCGGCAGCGGCAAGGGCCGCCGGGTCGTCTTCGACCAGGGTCAGCAGCGGGTCTGGCTGGTGACGGGCACCGGCACGGTCCTGCGCACCTACCTGGCCTCGGGGAGCGTCACCGACAACCTCCACCCGGGCACCTACGAGGTCTACTCCCACTCCGAGCACGCCATCGGGATCGACGGCACGACGATGCGGTGGATGGTGCGGTTCGCCCACGGCGACAACGCCGCGATCGGGTTCCACGACCTGCCGCTGGGCGAGTCCGGCCACCCGGTGCAGCGGCTGGGCGACCTCGGCACGCCGCTGAGCCACGGGTGCATCCGTCAGGCGCCGGGCGACGCCCAGGCGCTCTGGGCGTTCGCGCCGGTGGGCACCAAGGTCGTCGTCACCGGCTGAGCCGGAGGGCTCAGCCCTCCGCGGGGGCGGAGCCGCCTCCACCGCCGCTGCGACGACGCCGACGGCGTCGGGCCGGGGCAGCGGTGCCGTCGCCCTGCGTCTCGGCCGCGGGGCTGCTCGACGGGTCGGACGCGGCCGCCGAGACCGAGGACTCGGAGGACTCGGAGGACTCGGACGCCTCGGGCGCGCCGTCGACCTTCTGCCCACCGCGGGTGCGGGTGCGGGTGCGGTCGTTGCGCTTGCGCGGCGGGCGCTGGCGGGACTCGTCGTTGCGCGGCTTGCCCGCGTCCTTGTCCTTGCGGGGGCCACCGACCGGCTCGCCGACGTAGCCCTTGACGTCGGAGGGGATGCCGAGCAGCTCGAAGAAGTGCGGGGAGGTGGAGTAGGTCTCCGGGGGGTCGTTGTGCGGCAGGTCGAGCGCCTTGTTGATGACGTTCCAGCGCGTGACGTCCTGCCAGTCGACGAAGGTGATCGCCACACCGGTCGCGCCGGCCCGGCCGGTGCGGCCGATGCGGTGGACGTAGGTGTTGTGGTCCTCCGGGCAGGAGTGGTTGATCACGTGGGTGACGTCCTGGACGTCGATGCCGCGGGCGGCGACGTCGGTGGCGACCATCACGCGCACCTTGCCCTCGCGGAACCGCTGCAGCGCCTTCTCGCGCGCCACCTGCGCCATGTCGCCGTGCAGGGGGCTGGCGGGGAAGCCGCGCTCGGCCAGGTCGTCGGCCACGCGCTGGGCGGCCCGCTTGGTGCGGGTGAACACGATCGCGCGTCCGGCGCCCTCGGCCTGGAAGATGCGGGCGAGCATCTCGGTCTTGTCGAGGTCGTGCACCTGGAAGATGAACTGCGCGGTCGCCGGGACCATCTGCGTGTCGGCGGCGGACTCGGCCCGGATGTTGACCGGGTGGTGCATGTGTGAGCGGGCCAGCGACACGATCGCGCCCGGCATGGTCGCGGAGAACAGCATGGTCTGGCGCGACGCCGGGGTCTCGCGCAGCAGCCGCTCGACGTCGGGCAGGAAGCCGAGGTCGAGCATCTCGTCGGCCTCGTCGAGGACGAGGACCTGCACGTGGGACAGCACCAGCGAACCGCGGTTGACCAGGTCGATGAGGCGGCCGGGCGTGCCGACGACGACGTCGACGCCCGCCTTGAGGGCGTCGAGCTGGGGCTCGTAGGGCACGCCGCCGTAGACGGTGAGCACGCGGGCGCCGAGGTCCGCGGCGGCCAGCGTCAGGTCGTTGGAGACCTGGACGGCGAGCTCGCGGGTCGGGGCGACGACCAGGGCCTGCGGCTTGCCGGGCGCGGCCAGCTCGTCGTACGCCGGGGTGCCGGGCACGGCGGTGCGCTGCAGCAGCGGGATGCCGAACGCGAGGGTCTTGCCGGTGCCCGTGCGCGCCTGACCGATGAGGTCGGTGCCGAGGAGCGCGACCGAGAGGGTCATCTCCTGGATGGGGAAGGGGGTCGTGATGCCGCCTCGCTCGAGGGCGTCGGCGATCGAGGGGAGGACCCCGAGTTCTCTGAAGGTGGTCAGGGTGATGCCTTTGGATCGTGAGTGTGACGGCTCATGCTACCGGGCGGTCAGGGGGACGCAGGCCGCGAGGCTGCTCGGTAGGCTGCCGGGCATGCAGTCCAACCCCGCGATGGAGGACCGGGCCTACCACGCGGCGGTCGTCGACCTCCTCGGTGCGATCGCCTACGGCGAGATCTCCGCCTTCGAGCGACTGGCCGCCGACGCCCGGATGTGCCCGACCCTGGCCGACAAGGCCGAGCTGGCGCGCATGGCGTCGGTGGAGTTCGGCCACTACGAGCGGCTGACCGCCTACCTCGCCGAGCTCGGCGCCGACCCGATCGAGGCGATGGGACCGTTCGCGCAGGCCTTCGACGCCTTCCACCAGCGCACCCGGTCCAACGACTGGCTCGAGGGGCTGGTGACCGCCTACGTCGGCGACGGCCTGGCCGCGGACTTCTACACCGAGATCGGTGCGTTCCTCGACCCCGAGACCCGCCGCATCGTCACCGAGAGCCTGCGCGACGCCGGCAACGCGGCGTTCGTCGTGTCCCGGGTCAGGGCCGCGATCGAGCAGGACCACCGGGTCGCCGGCCGGCTGGCGCTGTGGGGCCGGCGGCTGATGGGTGAGGCGCTCACCCAGGCCCAGCGGGTCGCGGCCGAGCGGGACGAGCTGACGGCTCTGCTGGCCGGCGGCGTCGACCGCCCGGGGCTCGACCTGGCCGCGATCGGCCGGTTGTTCGCGCGGCTGACCGAGAACCACACCGCGCGGATGACCAGCCTCGGGCTCGACGCCTGAGGCTGGCCGGGTGGGATCAGGAGCGGAAGCCGACCTGGCCCACGGTGGGGGAGCCGAGCTCGACGTAGGCGAGCTTGGCGGTGGGGACCAGCACGCGGCGGCCCTTGCTGTCGGTGAGGGAGAGCAGGCCGGACTCGTCGCTGAGTGCCGCCTTGATCGACGCCTCGACGCTGTCGGCGTCCTGGTCGACCTCGACGGTGAGCTCGCGGGGTGCCTGCTGGACCCCGATCTTGACCTCCATGCTGGACTCCTCCTCGTCGCCGGTGCCCGGCGGATCGCGTGAGACCCCAACCTAGTGGGTCAGCCCAGCTCCCCCTCGGGCTGGCCCTCGAGGGGGTAGCCGCTGATGCCGCGCCAGGCCAGGCCGGCGACCAGCTGGGCCGCGGTGTCCTCGCGCAGGGAGTTGCCGGTGTCGAGCCAGTAGCGCGCGCTGACCTGGGCCATGCCGACCAGGGAGACCGCGAGCAGGCCGGAGGCCTCGTCCGGGAGCCCGGTGTCCTCGTGGATCACGCGTGAGATGTCGCGGGCGCAGACCTCGGTGACGCGGTCGACCTGGGCGCGGACCGCGGGCTCGTTGGTCAGGTCGGACTCGAAGACCAGGCGGAAGGCGCCCTGGGCGTTGGCGACGTAGTCGAAGAACGCCGCCATCGCGCCCTGCACCCGCTGCTGGTTGTCGTGGGTGGCCTCCAGGGCGTGCCGGCAGGCGTCGATGATGCGGTCGGAGGACTGCTCGACCAGGGCGAGGTAGAGGTCGAGCTTGCTCGGGAAGTGCTGGTAGAGCACGGGCTTGGAGACACCGGCACGGTCGGCGATCTCGTCCATCGCCGCGGCGTGGTAGCCCTGGGCCACGAAGACCTCGAGCGCGGCGTCGAGGAGCTGGGCACGGCGCGCCTTGCGGGGCAGCCGGATCCCACGGGGACGCTGTCCGTCCGTCGCCGCGTCGCTCACGCGTTCCTCCTGGTCGTGCCACCCCGGGCGGGCCGGCTCGGGCGCAGCCTACTCCTGGGTCACTTCCCCGCGAGGACCCGCTGGGCGTGCCGCGGCGCCGTACCGTGGAGGCATGGCCGGATGGGTACGACGGGTGCGCGGCGGGACCGTCGTGCGCGCCCTGCTGTCGCTCGCGCTCGTGGGCGGCGGCGCCGGTCTCGTGGGGTGGTCGGTGCTCCGCGACGGCGAGCCGCGGGCCGACCCGGCGGTCGTGGCGGGCCGGGACGTGGTCGACCCCGACCCGGACCCCACGCCGGCCGGCACGCTGCGGCCGGTGACGATCCGGGCGCTGAGGCCCGACCGCTCCATGGCCGCCCCGACGCACGTGGTGATCCCGAGCCTCGGGGTGGACGCCCCGGTCGTCCCCATCGGCGTCGAGAACGGCGTCCTCATCCCGCCCGGCGACCCGCAGACCCTCGGCTGGTGGTCCGACGGGGCGGAGCCGGGAGCGGTGCGCGGCGGCGCGCTGGTGACCGGCCACACCGTGCACACCGGCGGCGGCCAGCTCGACGACCTCGAGCAGGTGCGGCGCGGCGACGTCGTGCGGGTGCGGACCACCAAGGGGGTCATCCCCTACCGCGTCAGCAAGGTGACCATCTACCGCAAGGCCACGCTGGCCCGGGACGCCCAGCAGGTGTTCAGCCAGACCGGGCCCGGCCGCCTGGTGCTCATCACCTGCGAGGACTGGGACGGCACGAAGTACCTCTCCAACGTCGTGGTCTTCGCCGAGCCCCGCCCGACCGTCTGACCCGACCGTCCGGCCCGACCGTCCGGCCCGGCCGGACCTGGGACGCGACCGGCGCGGAACAACCTGCGCACTACGGTGGTTGGGCTGAGAGTCCCGCACCACCGTCCGTCTGGAGAAGCCGTGTCCCTGCCTCCGCTGGTCGAGCCCGCCGAGGAGCTGTCCGTCGACGAGGTCCGTCGCTACAGCCGCCACCTGATCATCCCCGACGTGGGCATGGCCGGGCAGAAGCGGCTGAAGAACGCCAAGGTGCTCGTGATCGGCGCCGGTGGCCTCGGCTCGCCCGCGCTGCTCTACCTGGCCGCGGCCGGGGTCGGCACGCTGGGCATCGTC
Organism: Nocardioides marmoribigeumensis; assembly: GCF_031458325.1. Taxonomy (NCBI): domain Bacteria; kingdom Bacillati; phylum Actinomycetota; class Actinomycetes; order Propionibacteriales; family Nocardioidaceae; genus Nocardioides; species Nocardioides marmoribigeumensis. Next base: position 1,263,970 of record NZ_JAVDYG010000001.1, on the reverse strand, counting down.
GAGTTCGACGAGGTCGACGAGTCCAACCTGCAGCGCCAGGTCATCCACGGGCAGAGCGACATCGGCCGGCCCAAGGCCGAGTCCGCGCGCGACTCGATCAAGGAGATCAACCCCCTGGTCGAGGTCGTGGTGCACGACGAGCGCCTCGACAACGACAACGTGCTGCAGATCTTCGAGCAGTACGACCTGATCGTCGACGGCACCGACAACTTCGCGACGCGCTACATGGTCAACGACGCCGCCTTCTTCTTGAAGAAGCCCTACGTCTGGGGCTCGATCTACCGCTTCGACGGCCAGGCCTCGGTGTTCTGGCCGACCCTCGAGGTCGACGGGCAGAGCGCCGACGCCCCCTGCTACCGCTGCCTCTACCCCGAGCCCCCGCCGCCGGGGATGGTGCCCTCCTGCGCCGAGGGTGGCGTGCTGGGCGTGCTGTGCGCGAGCATCGGCTCGATCCAGGTCAACGAGGCGATCAAGCTCCTCACCGGCATCGGCGAGCCGCTGGTCGGCAGCCTCATGGTCTACGACGCGCTGGAGATGAACTACCGCAAGCTCAAGATGCGCAAGGACCCCGGCTGCGCGCTGTGCGGGGAGCACCCCACGGTCACCGGGCTGATCGACTACGACACCTTCTGCGGCGCGATCAGTGACGCCGCGGCCGACGCGGCGGCCGACTCGACCATCTCGGTCGGCACGCTGGAGACCTGGCTCGCCGAGCGCGACAAGGGCGAGCGCGACTTCCTGCTGGTCGACGTGCGCGAGCCCAACGAGGCCGAGATCAACCACATCCCCGGTGCGGTGCTCATCCCCAAGGGCGACTTCCTCAACGGCAGCGCCCTGGGTGGGCTGCCCTCGGACAAGCAGGTCGTCCTGCACTGCAAGTCCGGGGGGCGCTCGGCGGAGGTGCTCGCGGTGCTCAAGGGGGCCGGGTTCGCCGACGCGGTGCACGTCGGCGGCGGGGTCTCGGCCTGGGTCACCCAGATCGACCCGTCGCAGCCGTCGTACTAGTCACTTCGGGCTGGACGGCCGCTCCGACCGGCGTAACGGGGGGCGGGGTGAGTCGTTGGACACACGACAGACCGCCCCACGAAGGAGTCGCTCATGGCTTTCCGCCGTCCCGTCGTCGCCGCCCTGGCCAGTGCCACCCTGGCCACCGCCGCCGTGGCCGTGGCAGGTATGCCCGCCGAGGCCGCCAAGAAGTCCGCCGGCACCGCGACGGTCGCCTACGCGCCCGCGTCCACCGCCAAGATCCACCCCGGCACGATGATGTACACCGACGGTGCCCAGTGCACCGCCAACTTCGTCTACACCGACTCCGCCGCCAACACCTACGTCGGCTACGCCGCGCACTGCGCCGGCACCGGCGCGGCCACGAGCACCGACGGCTGCGACACCGGCTCGCTCCCGCTGGGGACCAAGGTCGACTTCGTCGACAACGGGTCGCTGGTCTCCTCCGGCACCACCGTCGGCACCGGCACGCTGGTCTACTCGAGCTGGCTGACGATGCAGAAGGACGGCACCACCGACCCCGACACCTGCGCCTACAACGACCTGGCGCTGGTCAAGGTCGACCCGCAGTACGTCTCCACGGTCAACCCCTCGATCCCGTTCTGGGGCGGCCCGACCGGCATCAACACCACCGGCACCGCCGCGGGCGACGACGTCTTCTCCTACGGCAACTCGAGCCTGCGCGCGGGCATCGAGCTGCTCAAGCCCAAGCAGGGCGCGAGCCTGGGCGACGACGGCAACGGCTGGTCGCACACCGTCTACACCGTGACCCCGGGCATCCCGGGTGACTCCGGCAGCGCCTTCCTGGACAAGGACGGCAAGGCGCTCGGTGTCCTGTCGACCGTCGCGATCGCGCCGCTCGCCGGCTCCAACGGCGTCGGCGACCTGGCCAAGGAGCTCGCCTTCGCCCAGCAGCACTCCGGCATCTCCGGCCTGGCACTGGTCAACGGCACCGAGCCGTTCTCGCCGCTGCTCTGACCCGCCGCACCCACGGACCGGCCGTCCGGACACGCTCCCAGGCGTGACCGGGCGGCCGGTCAGCTGTGGGGAGGGGACGCTCAGGCGTCGGGGTCGAAGGCCTCGAAGGCCAGCATCGAGCCCAGGACGAAGGCCATCCCGGACTCGCCGCAGCGCTCGAACATCAGGTCGAGGGACTGGCTGAGGATGTCGTCGTTCTGCCGGGCCACGCCGCTCATGGCGCTGTGGAACTCCGGGACGCCCTCGCCCCGGGCCGCGCAGGCCAGCAGGCTGGCGGAGACGAGGTTGGTGCGGTCGAAGGCGTTGAGCGCCACCTCGGAGCGGATCGCCTGGAGCGAGGGGAGGCGGATCGCGACCGCGGTGGCGATCCACCCGCCGAGCACGTCGTCGCCGAGCGGCGTCGTGGCGCCGCGTCCCTCGCCGAGCAGGGTGTGGGCGGCCTGCGCATCGCCCTCCGCGAGCTGGTCGAAGGCCTGCGCCGGCAGGACGTCGCGCAGGTAGGACACGTGGTGCTCGGCGAACTTGGGCAGGTGCATGCGGCCCCAGGCGGCGTCCTCGGCCGAGAGCACGGGCACGGTGGTGTCGACGATGTTGGTGACCAGGACCGAGAGGCCTTCGACCTCCACGACGCCGTCGTGGATGGTCGCGGGGTCGCCGGTCTCCACCGACGGCAGCTCCGGCAGCAGCGTGCGCACGCCGAGGGGCACCTGGACGGCGCGGCCGGCGAGCACGGCGATGCAGCTGCCCTCGAGGTCGAGGTAGATCGCGTCGGACCCGCCCTGCACGACGGTGGCCTCGCGGCGCGGACCAGCGACGCGGCCGAGGGTCCAGATGGACGCCGAGCCGACGACGCTGGAGGTCAACGCGCTGCTCACGCGCCCAACGTAACCTGGACCACGGTTCAGGAAACCGAAAGTGTGAGTTTCCACCCCCATTCGGACCGAGATAGTCACCCGGGGTCAGGGACGCCTGAACGCCCGTCGGACGAAGGGGAGCGTGTCGGCCAGCGAGGCCTGCATCGTCCCGGAGTGGTCGGTCGGGTAGGTCGTGAAGACCACCGGCTCGCCGTTGGCCTCCAGGACCTTGGCGTAGCGCGCGGTCTGGGCGTAGGGCACGTCGACGTCGAGCGCGCCGTGGCCCATGAAGAACGGCTTGTCGAAGCCGGACTCGGGCATCCCCATGTAGTCGACCACCGTCTCGCGGAAGCCGGGGAGCGCGGCCAGGGGAGTGGTGAAGAACGAGCCCATCCGCACCCCCTCCATCATCGCGGCGAACTGCTCGTCGCAGACCGTCTCCGCGAGCCGGACGTACTTCCTGCCCTCGGGCGTGAGGACCCCGTCGATCCCGAGTTCGGGGTGGACGTCGCGCAGGCTGGCGACGATGTAGGTGAGGTAGGCGGTCAGGTCGCCGGTCAGCGGCGGCACCTCGGGGCCGAGGAGCTCGACGTAGTCCTCGATGTACGCCGGCGTGCCCGTGCCGACCGCACCGCGGTAGGACAGCGTGCGGCCGCCGTACCTCGTGGCGTAGCGGGCGGTGCCGATGGCGGCGCCGCCGCCCTGGGACTGGCCGATCGTGACCCACGTGCGCGCCAGGCGCAGTCGCGGCCGCTTCTCGGCGGTGAACGCGCGGCCGGCCTTCACCATGTCCACGACGTTGTGGGCCTGCGCCCTCACGTCGAGGTAGGGCATGAGCCCGGGGGTGCCGAGGCCGACGTAGTCGGTGGCCACGACGGCGTACCCCTGCCTCATCCAGGTGCGCAGGTAGGACCAGTCGCGCTGCTTCAGGACGGGCCCGACCCGGGACGGCGCGCAGTCGTCGCCGAGACCGGAGATGCCGTGGGCCCACGAGACCACCGGCCAGCCGCCCCTCGGGGGCGTGCCGAAGGGGACGAAGACCGTGCCGGTGCTCAGTGCCCGGTGACCGTGGGAGTCGCGCGTGACGTAGGTGAGCCTCCAGGCGCGGCTGGTCGCGCGGGGGATCCACAGCCGCTTCGGCAGGGGCGCGGAGGAGACGACCGTGCCGGGGACGGGCAGCGACGTGGCGGCAGCGGGGCTCGCGTGCGGCGCGGCGAGGGTGGCCAGGGCGGCCGCCAGCGCGGCGAAGGCGGCGACGGGACGGGTCGGGCGCGGCATGGCTTCCTCCGGGGGTGGACGTCCCCGGTCCAACGACCCGAACGCGGCTCAGGTTAGGCCCCAAGCGGCCCCCAAGCAGGTCCCAAGGAGCCCGCGGGAGCGTCGTCGCACCAGCCGATCCCGAGGAGGACCCCATGAGCACCACCACGCCCGTGCCGCAGCTGCGGCTGCCCGGTCAGGCCGCGGCCCCGGAGGGCCCGGTCGACATGGCCATGATGTACGTCGCCCACCACGCCTTCCGGCGCGACCTGCGCGACTTCGCCCGCGCCGTCCCGCTCACGCCGGTGACGGACCGTGCCGCCTGGCGGGCGCTCGAGCGGAGGTGGGCGGTGTTCGCCGACGTGCTGCACCACCACCACAGCGGCGAGGACGCCCACCTGTGGCCGGCACTGCTCGATCGAGCGCAGGGCGAGGACCGCGCGACGGTCGAGGCGATGGAGGACGAGCACGCCGGAGTCGACCCGCTCCTCGAGGCGTGCCGGGACGGCCTGACGGCGATGGTGGCCGCGCCCTCGGCCGACACCCGGTCGGCGCTGACGGTGCGGCTCGTGGCGCTGCGCGAGGCCCTCGGTCGCCACCTCGACCACGAGGAGACCGAGACCATCGCGCTGGTCCAGCGCCTCCTCAGCGCGGCGGAGTACGACGCGATCGACGAGCACTTCAAGAAGACCCTGACGCCGCGGCGGCTGTTCCGCCTCGTGCCGTGGGCACTGGTCGAGGTCCCGACCGAGGTCCGTGAGGAGCTCTTGGGGCGCGAGGGCGGGACCGCGCACCGGGTCGCGTGGGTCGTGTCCCGCGGCAGCTTCCGCCGCCTGCAGCGGGCGGCGTTCGCGCACCTGCCCGGCTAGATCGAGAACCGCTCCCGGGTCTCGGCGAGCCAGCGGCTGTAGCGGGGCAGGCCCCACTCCCGGCCCAGCCGCTCGGCGTCGTCGGCGTGGCGGGTCGCGGTCTCGCGCTCGCCCGCGGCCACGGCGGCGAGCGCGAGGTAGGCGTCGACCGGGCCCGAGGCCACGCCGCTGCCCGCGACTGCCGACATCCCGGCGTACGGCGCGAGGAGGGCGTAGGCGCGCGAGCCCAGCTCCGCGTCCCCGGCGTACGCCGCCATCGCGCCGGCCAGCGCCCAGGCCAGGTTGCTGAACCAGTCCTGGTGGTTGAGCTGCGCCGGGTGCTCCCGGAGGAACTCGATCCCCGCGGCCTCGTCGCCCGTGCGGACCAGGAGCCAGGCCAGCATGGAGTTGGTCGGCATCGGTCCGTCGAGGGCGACGTCGAGGATCTCCTGGGTGATCGGGGCCCCGCGCCACATGGTCGCCACGGCGACCAGGCCGGCGAGCGCGTCGGCCGCCTGGTGGAGGTTGACCCGGGCGAGCGCCTGGTGGCAGTGCGCCATGACCCGGTCGGCCTCGTCGTCGCGCTCGGCCATGACCAGCCACGCCACGACCATCGAGTCGAGGACGAGGATCGCGTAGTCCATGCGGAGCCGCTCGGCCGCGGGGCGGGCCAGGGCGTACTCCTGCCACATCAGTTCGGGCCTGCCGAGGGCGGCCTGCACGTTGGCGACCTGGGTGCGGGCGGTGACCTCGGCGGGGAGGTCGTCCAGCGCCTGGGCGAGCGCGACGGCCTCCTGGGTCAGGCTCAGCCGCTCGTGCTCGGTGCCGGGGAACCACAGCGACATCGCGGAGCCCAGGCAGGCGTCGAACAGCACCTGCTGGTCGCCCAGCCGCCGGGCCATCGCCACGGCGTCGTCGCACAGCGCGCGCCGCTCGTCGGGGCCGGAGACGTAGTAGAGCTCGTGGGCCAGCGACACCAGGCAGCGACACCGCAGGGCTGAGTCCTGGGGCGGCAGCAGGTCGAGGCTGCGACGCAGGGCGGCGACGATCTCGGTGTTCTCCCCGCCGTGCCGCGCGGACTGCCAGTGCGCGCCGGTGAGGGTCAGGGTCGAGGACCCGGCCAGCGCGACCGGGTCGTCGAGCCGGGTGGCCACCTCGATCGCCCGCGCCGCGGTCTCGGTCAGGTCGGTCCAGCGTCCGCCCCACCGGTGGGCCACGGCGAGCGAGGTCAGCAGCCGCCACCGGTCGCGGTCGGTGGCGGTCGGGTCGCTCTCGAGGCTCTCCAGGGCCTGCCGGAGCAGGTCGACGGCCTCGTCGTGGGCGTAGGACGCCAGGCTCACCTGGGCGGCCGCCTCGGCGGCGCGCCAGGCCTCGGCGGCGTGGGTCGGACCCGCGGCGAGCCAGTGCCTCGCCACCTCGGTCTCGCGACCCTCCCCGCCCTGCAGGGCCCGGGCGGCGCGGGCGTGCAGCCGGGCACGCCGGCTCACCGGCAGCCGGGCCAGCAGGGTGTCGCGCACCAGGGCGTGGTCGAAGGCGAACCGGTCGACCCCGTCCTCGCGCACGAGGCCCGTCGCCAGCGCCGGGTCGAGCAGGTCGAGCACGTCGTCCTCGTCCGCCTCGGAGGTGGTGGCGAGCAGGTCGAGGTCGAAGCGGCGGCCCAGCACCGCGGCGATGCCGACGGCCCGCTGCGTGTCGTCGGGCAGGCGCGCGACGCGGCGGCCGACGACGTCCTGCACGACGGTCGGCGGCTCCCGCCGCAGCACCTCGGTGAGGTCGTCGCCGCGGCCGACCAGCCGCGCGTACTCCACCAGGAAGAAGGGGTTGCCGTCGGTGCGCTCCAGCAGGGCCGCGGAGTCGTGCTCCGTGGGCCGGCGGTCGGTGAGGGCCCCGACGAGCCCGGCGACCGAGGACGCGTCGAGGCCGGCGAGGTGCAGGCGCTCCGCGTGGCGGCGGGCCAGCGCATCGGAGAGGTCGGCGAGGGCGCCGGAGGGCTCGGGCCGGTCGCGCCAGGTCAGCACGAGCAGGAGGGCGTCGTCGGTCGAGGTCTCCACGAGCAGCCGCAGCGCCCGGAGCGTGGCGGTGTCGGCCCAGTGCAGGTCGTCGAGGACGAGCACGAGCGGCTGCTGCGCGGCAGCCGCGCGGACCCGGCCCGTGATCTGCTCCCAGGTGCGGAACTCGTTGCCCTCGCGGACCTCTCCCTCGACCTCGCCCAGCCCCGCACCGAGGTCGGCGAGCACCGCGCGCCAGGGGTAGAGCGGTGGGGCGCCGTCGTCCTGGGAGCAGCGGCCGACGACCGTGCGGGCACCGCGCTCCCGCGCCCGCTCGAGCAGGTCGCTGCACAGCCGCGACTTGCCCATGCCCGGCGGACCGGTGACCACGACCAGCTCGGTGCGCCCGCGCACCGCGCGGGCCAGGCTCGCGCCGAGCACCTCGACCTCGCGATCGCGCCCCAGCAGGGGCCAGCCGTGGGCGGGGGCCTCCGCCTCGGCCGGGGGTACGACGGCGGGCCGGGCCGGCGCGGGACGCGACGGGGAGGCGGGCGGTCGCCACGCCAGGGCCGGGTCCTGGCGCAGGATCCGCTCCTGGAGGTCCTGGAGCTCGACCCCGGGGTCGAGCCCGAGCTCGTCGGCCAGCACCTCGCGCACCGACCGGAGCACGTCGAGCGCCTCGGCCTGGCGGCCCGACCGGACGAGGGACAGCGAGCGCAGGGCCCACAGCCGCTCGCGCAGCGGGTGCAGGGCGGTGAGCGGCTCGAGCTCGGCGGCGACGGTGGCGTGGTCGCCCTGCGCCAGCCTGGCCCAGGCCCGGTCCTCGAGCGCGACGAGCCGCAGCTCCTCGAGGTGGCCGCGCTCGGCGACGGCGGCGGGCAGGTCGCCCAGCTCGACGTACGCCTCGCCGCGCCAGAGGCCGAGCGCCTCGTCGAGGGCCGCGACCCCCTCGGCGAGGGTGGAGGCGTCGGCGTCCTCGGGGCCGAGGAGGGTGCCGGCGAGGCGACGGTGCCACGCGGTGACCTCGGCGGCGAAGTGACCGGCGTCGACGTCGGTGACGGCCACGCGCAGGGCGTAGCCGGGGGCCTGGGTGACCAGGAGGGCGGAGGAGGTGCGCCGCGCGCGGTCGGGCTCGAGGGTCTTGCGCAGGCCGGAGACGTAGGCGTGCAGCGTCGACAGCGCACCCGGGGTGGGGGAGCCGCCCCAGACCAGGTCGAGGAGGGCGTCGACGGAGACCGCCCGACCCGGCGACAGCGCCAGCGCGGCGAGCAGCATGCGCGGCTTCGGGGCGCCGAGGTCGACCGGGGTGCCGTCGTCGCGGCGCACCTCGAGCGGTCCGAGCACCGCCACCCGCCGCCCCGTGCCCGCCACGGCTCAGCCGATCGGGTCGGCCAGCGGGCCCTCGACGAACTCCTCGGGCAGCTCGAGCAGGCTCAGGAGATAGTCGCCGTAGCCGGACTTGGCCAGCGCCTCGCCGCGCTCGCGCAGGTCGTCGTCGCTGAGCCAGCCCATGCGCCAGGCGACCTCCTCCGGCGACCCGATCTTGCTGCCCTGGCGCGCCTCGATCGTGCGCACGAAGTTGCTGGCGTCGTTGAGGGAGTCGAAGGTGCCGGTGTCCAGCCACGCCGTGCCGCGGGGGAGCAGCTCGACCCGCAGGCGGCCCTCCTCGAGGTAGCGGCGGTTGAGGTCGGTGATCTCCAGCTCGCCGCGGGGGCTCGGCTGGAGGTCGGCGGCCTTGTCGACGACGTCGGGACCGTAGAAGTACAGGCCCGGGACGGCCAGGCGCGACCGCGGCTTCTCCGGCTTCTCCTCCAGCGACAGGGCCACGCCGTCCTCGCCCATCTCGACCACGCCGTAGCTGCGGGGGTCGGCCACGTGGTAGCCGAAGATCATCGCCCCGTCGATCGTCTGGAACCGGTTGAGGGCCAGGCCCATCCCGGCGCCGTAGAAGATGTTGTCGCCCAGCACCAGGGCGCTGGAGTGGCCGCGCACGTGGTCGGCGCAGATGTGGAAGGCCTGCGCCAGCCCCTTGGGCTCGTCCTGCACCTTCCACGACAGGTCGAGCCCGAACTGGCTGCCGTCGCCCAGCAGGTGCTGGAAGGCCGCCTGGTCGTGCGGCGTCGTGATGATCTGGATCTCCCGGACCTGCGCCAGCATCAGCGTGGTCAGCGGGTAGTAGATCATCGGCTTGTCGTAGACCGGCACGAGCTGCTTGCTCAGCGCCGTGGTGATCGGGTGGAGCCGCGTGCCGGACCCGCCGGCGAGGATGATCCCGCGCATCACTGACCCGCCTTCGCGTAGGCCGCCTCGACCTGGTCCTTGCCCTGCTCCCACCAGTCGCGGTGGTCGGCGTACCACCTGATCGTGTCGGCCAGGCCCGCGTCGAAGTCGGCGAAGCGCGGCTCCCAGCCCAGCTCGGCGCGCAGCTTGGACGGGTCGATGGCGTAGCGCAGGTCGTGGCCCACCCGGTCGGTCACGCGGTCGAAGTCGTCCTCCGCGTGCCCGAGGGAGCGCAGGATGGCGCGCACGACGTCGATGTTGGCGCGCTCGTTCTCGGCGCCGATGAGGTAGGTCTCGCCGACCTCGCCGCGGTCGAGGATCGCCAGGACCGCCGAGCTGTGGTCGTCGACGTGGATCCAGTCGCGGACGTTGAGCCCCTCGCCGTAGAGCTTGACCCGGCGTCCGGAGAGCAGGTTGGTGATCTGCCGGGGGATGAACTTCTCGGTGTGCTGCCAGGGGCCGTAGTTGTTGGAGCAGTTGGACAGGGTGGCCCGGACCCCCATGCTGCGCACCCAGGCGCGCACGAGGTGGTCGGCGGCCGCCTTGGAGGCGGAGTAGGGGCTGCTCGGCCGGTAGGGGCTGCCCTCCTCGAAGCGACGGGGCTCGTCGAGCTCGAGGTCGCCGTAGACCTCGTCGGTCGACACGTGGTGCAGCCGCACGCCGTGGTGGCGGACCGCCTCGAGCAGCACGGCCGTGCCCACGATGTTGGTGTGCACGAAGGGCCACGGGTCGCGCAGGGAGTTGTCGTTGTGAGACTCGGCGGCGAAGTGCACGACCACGTCGGCGTCCTGCACGAGCCGGCCGACGAGCTCGGCGTCCGCGACGTCGCCGACGACCGTGCGCACGCGGTCCTCGGGCAGGTCGGCCAGCGCCTCGGGGGACGCGGCGTAGGTCAGCTTGTCCAGGACGACGACCGCGTCGTCGGTGTGCTCGACCACGTGCCGCACGAAGTTCGCGCCGATGAACCCGGCGCCGCCGGTGACCAGGAGATTCCTCACCCGCCCGATAGTAGTGACGCGGCTAGGGTGAGCCGCGTGACGTCAGCGCGACGGCGCTCGGTCGCCTCCCTCGGACTCGGCTCGGTGGGTGCGGGAGTCCTCGCCTACGTCTTCTTCGTCACCGCCACGCGCGCGCTCGGTCCGCAGGACGCGGCTGCCGTCTCGGTGCTGTGGACCTGGTGGAGCTTCACCGCGGCGGCGATCACCTTCCCCCTCCAGCACTGGATCACCCGCACGGTCGAGGCCGCGGGCGGTGAGCGTGCGGTGCGAGACGCCCTGCCCCGGCTGGGGGTGCTGGTCGCGGCGGTCGCCGTCGGGTCGGGGCTGGTCTCGTGGGGCGGGGGCGAGCGGCTGTTCCGCACCGGGGGCCCGACGTTCCCCGTCCTGGTCGCGGTGGTGACGCTCGGCGCGGGGCTGCTGGGCGTCGTACGCGGACACCTGACGGGGCGGGGTCGCTTCTCGGCCGTCGGCCTCAACCTCGTGCTGGAGAACGCCGTCCGCAGCGTCGCCGCCCTCGGCCTCGCCGCGCTCGGCTGGACCGAGCCGTGGGCGTTCGGGCTCGCGCTCGTCGCGGGCTACGCCGTCGCCGTGGCCAACGGCCGCGCGCTCGTCTCGTGGCACGACACCGGCTCCGACCAGGCCGAGAGCCCGGTGCGGGCCGTCGGCGCGACCGGCCTGGGACAGCTGCTCGCGCAGGTCGCGCTCACCGGCGCGCCGGTGGTCCTCGCGCTGTCGGGCGGACGGGCGCAGGACGTGACCGCGCTGTTCGCCGGGCTCGCGCTCTTCCGGGCGCCCTACACCGTGGCGACGGCGCTGATGGCCTCGGTCACCGGGCGACTCACCCGCCAGTGGCTGGAGGGCACCGCGTCCGCCTGGCGGCGGGTGGAGGCCGTCGTGGCCGGGCTCGTCGTCGTCGGCACCGGGGCGGGCGCGCTGCTGGCCGCGTGGATCGGCGCCTGGCTGGTGGCGCTGGTCTTCGGCAAGGACGTGGTGCTCGGCGACGGCGTCGCTGCGCTGCTCGCCGCCGGCACCGTCCTCGCGATGGGCAACCTCGTGCTCGCGGTGATGATCGTGGCCCAGGGACGCAGCGCCGCCCTGGTGCGCGGGTGGGCGTTCGGCGGCGTGGTCGGGCTGGCGTGGATGCTGGTCTCCCCGCTCTCGCCGGTGGTCGACGTGGCGTGGCTGTTCGTCATGGTGGAGGGCGCAGCCCTTGCCTGGCTGGGGATCGAGGAGGTCAGCGGCGCAAGGCGCGCAGCAGCACCTCGGTGACCCGCTCGGCCTCGGCGTCGGTGAGGTTGTTGTGGAACGGCAGCCGCAGCAGCCGGCTGCTCACGTCGGTCGTCACCGGGCACTCGGTCGGCCGTGCCGCGAAGCGGCGTCCGCCCTCGGAGTCGTGCAGCGGCACGTAGTGGAACGTCGCCTGCACGCCCTCCTCGCGCATCTCCTGCATCACCCGGTTGCGGGTGGCGGCGTCGGGGAGGAGCAGGTGGAACAGGTGGTAGGCCGGGTCGCTCGCCGGGGGTACGACGGGCAGGCGCACCCCGAGCTCCTCGCACGGCTCGGCCAGCAGGTCGACGTACCTCTCGTGCACGCGGCGGCGCTTGGCCTGGATGGTCTCCCGGGCCTCGAGCTGGCCGAGGAGGTGACCGGCGAGGGTGTCGGACAGGCCGAAGGACGACCCGGTGTCACGCCAGGAGTACTTGTCGACCTGGCCCTCCATGAACGCGCGGCGGTTGGTGCCCTTGTCGTAGAGCACCCAGGCGCGGTCGAGGTCGGCCGGGTCGTTGACCACGAGCGCGCCGCCCTCGCCGCAGACGATGTTCTTGGTCTCGTGGAAGCTGAAGGTCGAGAACCGGCCGAGGCTGCCCAGCGGGTGACCCTTCCAGCCCCCGAACAGCCCGTGCGCGGCGTCCTCGACGAGGGCCACCTCGGGCCGCGAGGCCATCACGTCGGACAGCCCGGAGACGTCCCCGGCCACGCCGGCGTAGTGGACCAGCACGACCGCCCGCACCGAGTCGTCCATGAGCTCGGCGACGTGGGCAGGGTCGACGGCGAGGGTCTCGGGCTCGACGTCGCAGAACAGCACCTTGGCGCCCTGGCGTGCGAAGGCCAGCGCCGTGGTGACGAACGTGAACGACGGCACGATGACGGTGTCACCGGGCTGGAGGTCCAGGAGCATGGCGCTCAGCTCGAGCGCGGCCGTGCACGAGGTGGTGAGCAGGACCCCCGCCCCGCCGGTCTCCTCGCGGATGATCTCGCCCGCTGCCTGGGAGAACGGCCCGCCCGACGAGGTGTGACCGCTGCGCATCGCGGCCTCGACGTGCTCCAGCTCGCGTCCCTCGAGGGACGGGACGTTGAAGCGGACCTGCTCGGGCTGCTGGTTCATCGTGCTCCCTCGTGTCGGGTGTCGTCCCAGGGGAGCGAGCGCCCGAGGAGCTCGCGCAGGGCCTGGTCCCTCGGTGCGAAGTGCTCGTGGAGCCGCTGCAACAGCTCGGCGCCGATCTCGGGCTCCTCGCCGGGGCTCTCGTTGGCGGGCTCGCGCTCCTTGTGCTGCGGGGCCGGGAGGCCCATCCACGCGAAGAGGTCGTCGACCGCCTCGCCGCTGACCACCTCGTCCATGAACTGCACGCGCAGGCGCTCGCCGAAGCGCTCGACCCACGGCCGCAGCGCGGCGGCGTAGTCGCCCCGGCTGACGTAGGCGAACGGCGAGACGGAGTAGGTCTCCGGGTCCCACGCCCGCTCCTGCACCAGGCTCTCCGCGAGGGCGTCGTGCAGGGAGCGGTGCTCGACGCCGTGGTGGGCCGAGAACCGCCAGTGCGACACCGCGCGGGCGACCGGCTCGCGGACCTGGGCGAGCACGAGCGGCTCGTCGAGGACCCGGTCGATCCGCGCCGCGGCGTCGGGGTGGTCGATGTAGCTGGTGGACTTCTCGGCCAGCACCCGGGCCGAGCCGCGGTCGGCGAACCAGGTCTCGACGTACCACTCGTGCCCGCGGGCGAGGACCTCGTCGGAGAGGAAGACCTTGGGCTCCGGGCGGCGCGGCGAGGCCAGGGCGACGTCGGGGTGCGCCTCGAGCAGGTCCGCGAGGTAGGTCGTCCCGCAGCGCTGGCCGCCGATGACCACCAGGTGGCGGTGACCGCCCGTCACCGGTGGCCGCCCCGGCCGCCCGCCTCGTCGACCGACACCCGCTCGACCACGTGGTAGGGGCGCTGGGTCGTCACCGCGTTGAGCGTGCGGAGGACGTACTCACCGAGCATCGAGACCAACGCGATGAGGAAGCCGTTGAACACCGCCAGCAGCACGACCAGCGACGTCCAGCCGGGAGCCCGTGAGTCGGTGATGAACCCGCGGACGAGGTAGCCGCCCCCCAGGAGGAACGCGAGCGCGGACACGGCGAACCCGACGCCGGCCGCGAGCCGCAGCGGGAACAGCGAGTAGGAGAACAGGATCGTCAGCAGCAGGCGCACGATGCGCAGCAGGCTGTAGTTGCTCGACCCGACCGGCCGGGGGTCGTGGCGCACGAGCACGTTGCCGGGGTCGTTGCTGTAGATCAGGGCCTGCCCGGTGACGTAGGGGTAGGCGTTGTTGTCGTTGCAGATGCGGTCGACCACGTCGCGGTGCAGGATGCGGAAGTTCGACACCGCGAGGTCGGTGGGCTGCCCGAAGACGCGCCGGTTGATCAGGTTGATCATCTTGCTGCCGAGCCGGCGGTAGCCGGCGGCCTGCTTGGTCTCGAACTGCCCGAACACCACGTCGTGACCGCCGTCCTGCGCGGCCTGGATGAGCTTGAGCGCCTCCTCGGGCGGGTTCTGCAGGTCGTCGTCGAGGGTGATCACCCAGTCGCCCGTGGTGGCGCGGAAGCCGGCGAGGTTGGCGTGGTGCTGGCCGTAGTTCTTCAGCAGGTTGATCGCGAGGACGTGGGGCGTGGTCCGGGCGCGCGAGGAGATGACCTGCCAGCTGTCGTCGGAGCTGCCGTCGTTGACCAGGACCAGCTCGAAGCGGAGTCCCGCCGCGGTGAACACCTCGACCACGCGGTCGATCGTGTCGCCGACGATCCGGCCGCTGTTGAAGACCGGGATCACCAACGAGTAGAGCGGCTCCATGGGGCGAATCGTGGCACACCCGGCGTGAGGCCCGGGCACCGGCGAGCCCTCAGCCCGTGGCGTCGCGCAGGACGTCCTGGGCCGCGGTCCGCCTCTCCTCGGGGACCTCGTTGCTCACGAACCAGCTGTAGCCGCCCGACCGGTCGAAGCCGACGCGGGCGTAGCCCTCCTCCAGCAGCTGCTCGACCCAGGGCGGACGGAACCCCGCCGCGACGACGACGACCGTCGGGCGGGTGCGCAGCAGGTAGTCGCGCAGCCCGGCGAGACCGCCGGGCCAGATCTCGGCGACGTAGTTCTGGAGACCGAGGCTGAACATCTGGTGGCGGATCGGGTCCACGTGACCGGTCACCACGAGCGGGGCCGGCGCCTGGATCGACAGCATGGTCGCGTCCGGTCCGACCGCGGCCATGATCGCGGTCGCGTGGGCGCGCTGCAGCTCCAGGCCGTCGGAGCGTGAGTCGACCGCGTAGACGGCGCCCAGCGCGACCGCCGCGACGCTCCAGGCCAGCGCGACCGCCACCGCCGCCCGGGACCCGGCCAGGCCCCGCACGGCCCCGAGGACCACCGCGATCCCGGCCACCGCGAACGGGAACACCAAGAAGGCGTCCGGCCAGCCGTTGTAGGCCCGGACGGTCCAGGCCAGCGACGCGACCGTGCCCACCCCGATCGCCAGCAGCGCCGCGTCGAGGGCCCGCTGCTCCTCGGTGCGCTCCGTGCGGCGCCGGGCCACGCGGACCAGGCGGACCGCGGCGACGACCGCGGCGACCATCGAGGCGACGAGGCCCAGGACCATCACCCACAGCGAGAACCCGTAGTGGTCGACCAGGTCCTGCCCCCACCGCGGCAGGTCGTGCAGCGCGCTCTGCTGCCGGGTGTAGCGCACGTGGATGAGCACGAAGCAGTCGAGGAAGTCCTGCAGGTGGCCGATCGCGGCGTACCACGCCATGAACGCGCCGAGGGGGACCACGCCGCCGATGCCGAGGCGGAGCAGGGCACGCCAGCGGTGACCCCGACGCTCGAGCGCCAGCCCGACGAGGGCGGTCGCGATCGCGGCGAAGAACACGGGCTGCCAGGTGAGGGTCGCCAGGCTGACCAGCACCCCGGTCGTCGCCCAGCGACGGCGGACGACCGCCTCGAGGGCCAGCAGCAGGAGGAGGACCATCAACGTCTTCTCGCGCGGGCCGCGGGAGGCGTAGTCGACGAAGCCGTGCACCGCGACCAGGGTGAGGCCGACTCCGGCCCCGAGCCACGGCGAGCCGAGCAGGGCCCGGCCGAGCCGGTGGGCGGCGTACACCGCCGCGACCGAGAGCACGAGGAAGAGCACCCGGGCCGACGTGACGTCGGGGGCGTCGAACCAGCGCCCGACCCAGATCCCCAGGCCGGGGGCGAGGTGGCTGAGCGGGCCGGACCGGTTGACGATGCCGACGTACGGCGGCAGGCCGTCGGCCACGCGCTGGCCGGCGTAGGTGTAGATCGCGAGGTCGCGGTCGAGCCGCCCGAGGAAGCCGTGGCTCACGAAGACCGCGGCTGAGGCCGCGGCCACGAGGAGACCGAGCAGGTCGGGGCGGGGGACACGACGACGCGGGGCGGTGCTGTCGAGATCCCCGGTCACGCGGGTGAGTGTTTCACGAGCCCGCATAGGTTGAGCCCGATGCCGGGTGTCGGCCCGGCCACCTGTTACCCCGACGGCGGAGGAGTGCCCGTGCAGAAGGTCAGAGGAGTCGTCGCCCGCGCCAAGGGCGAGCCGGTCTCGGTGGAGACCGTGCTGGTGCCGGATCCGGGCCCCGGCGAGGCGGTCGTCCAGGTGCAGACCTGCGGGGTGTGCCACACCGACCTGCACTACCGCGAGGGAGGGATCAACGACGACTTCCCGTTCCTGCTGGGCCACGAGGCAGCCGGCGTCGTGGAGTCCGTGGGCGAGGGCGTGACGAACGTCGCCCCCGGTGACTTCGTGATCCTCAACTGGCGCGCGGTGTGCGGCGACTGCCGCGCGTGCCGCCGCGGCGAGCCGTGGTACTGCTTCTCGACCTTCAACGCCGAGCAGCGGATGACGCTCGAGGACGGCACCGAGCTGACCCCGGCGCTCGGCATCGGCGCCTTCGCGGAGAAGACGCTGGTGCACTCCGGCCAGTGCACCAAGGTCGACCCGTCCGCCTCGCCCGCGGCCGTGGGCCTGCTGGGCTGCGGCGTGATGGCGGGCATCGGCGCGGCGATCAACACCGGCGCCGTGGGGCGGGGCAAGAGCGTCGCGGTCATCGGCTGCGGCGGTGTCGGCGCCGCGGCGGTCGCGGGCTCCGCGCTCGCCGGCGCGAGCCGGATCATCGCGGTGGACCTCGACGACCGCAAGCTGGAGTGGGCGCGCGGGCTCGGGGCGACGCACACCGTCAACAGCAAGGAGCGCGACGCGGTCGAGGCGATCCAGGAGCTCACCGACGGGTTCGGCGCCGACGTCGTCATCGACGCGGTCGGGCGCCCCGAGACGTGGAAGCAGGCGTTCTACGCCCGGGACCTGGCCGGCACCGTGGTGCTCGTGGGGGTGCCCACCCCCGACATGCGCATCCCCGACCTCCCGCTGATCGACGTCTTCGGTCGCGGCGGTGCGCTCAAGTCGTCGTGGTACGGCGACTGCCTGCCGGACCGCGACTTCCCGATGCTGGTCGACCTCTACCAGCAGGGCCGGCTCGACCTCGACGCGTTCGTGTCCGAGCGCATCGGGCTGGACGACGTCGAGGCCGCCTTCGAGCGCATGCACCACGGCGACGTCCTGCGATCGGTGGTCGAGCTGTGAGGGTGGACCACGTGGTCACGTCGGGGACCTTCTCGCTCGACGGCGAGACCTTCGACGTCGACAACAACGTGTGGGTGCTGGGCGACGACGAGGAGTGCGTGGTCATCGACGCCCCGCACTCGGTCGACGCCATCCTCGACGCGGTGGGCTCGCGCCGGCTGGTCGCGGTCCTGTGCACGCACGCCCACGACGACCACGTCCGCGTGGCCCCCGACGTGCGGGAGCGCACGGGTGCCCCGATCCACCTGCACCCCGACGACGCCCCGGTGTGGGAGCTGACCCACCCGACCACGCGGTGGGACCACGACCTCGCCGACGGGCAGGAGATCGAGGTCGCCGGCACGGTCCTGCGCGTGCTGCACACGCCGGGCCACGCGCCCGGCGCGGTGTGCTTCCACGTGCCCGACCTCGACGCGGTGTTCACCGGCGACACGCTGTTCCAGGGCGGTCCGGGAGCCACGGGCCGCTCCTTCAGCGACGCCGACGTCATCGTCGCGTCGATCCGCACGCGGCTTTTCGCCCTCCCGGGCCACACCGTCGTCCACACTGGCCACGGCGACGACACCACGATCGCCGAGGAGCGCGACCGGATGGAGTAGCCCATGCGCCTGGTCATCGCGCTGGGCGGCAACGCGCTCGTCGGGGACGACGGCGGGGACTCCCCGGACGACCAGCGGGCGGCGGTCGGCCGGGCCGTCGGGCCGCTGGCCGACGTCGTCACCGCCGGCCACGAGGTGCTCCTCACCCACGGCAACGGGCCCCAGGTCGGCGACCTGCTGCGGCGCAACGAGCTGGCCGCGGCCGACGTACCCCCCGACCCGCTGGACTGGTGCGACGCCCAGACCCAGGCCACGATCGGGACGCTGCTGATGGACGCGCTCGACGCCGAGCTGGCGCGCCGCGGTCACCCGGGGCGTACGGCGACCCTGGTGTCCCGCACGCTCGTGGACGCCGGCGACCCGGGGTTCGCCCACCCCACCAAGCCGATCGGCCGTCACCTCACCGAGGACGAGAAGTCGGTGCTGGAGGAGCACGGCCAGGTCTTCACCGAGGTGCCCCGCAAGGGCTGGCGCCGGGTGGTGGCCTCGCCCGAGCCGGTCGACACCCTCGACGCGGCGGCCGCCGACGCGCTGCTCGCCGCCGGGTTCGTCGTGGTCTGCTCCGGGGGTGGCGGCGTGCCGACCGTGCGACGTCCCGACGGCTCGCTCGAGGGCGTCGAGGCCGTGATCGACAAGGACCTCACCGCCGCCCTGGTGGCCGAGCACATCGAGGCCGACCTGCTGGTCATCGCCACCGACGTCGAGGCGGTGATGACCGGCTTCGACACCGACGACCCCCGCCCGGTGGGGTCGGTGAGCGTGGCCGAGCTGCGCGAGATCGCCGCGCGCGAGGACCTCCCCGCCGGCTCGATGCGTCCCAAGGTGCAGGCGGTCACCCGCTTCGCCGAGCGCACCGGCGGCACCGGGGTGATCACCTCGCTGTGCCACATCGCCGACGCGGTCACCGGCACGGCCGGCACGCGCGTCAGTCGCTGAACTCGGCCCTCACCGCGTCGGTGTGCTCGCCCAGCAGCGGCGGCGGCAGGTGGTCGCGGCGACCGCCCGACCACGGCTGGTCGTCCCAGCGCAGGGGCGAGCCGGGCAACGTGAGGGTCCCGTGGGCGGGGTGCTCCACCTCCAGGAGCAGGTGCTGGGAGCGGGTCTGCTCCCAGGCGTAGACGTCGTCGATCGTGCGCACCTTGCCGGCCGGCACGCCCAGCGCGGCGAGGTCGGCGAGCCACTCCTCGGCGGTGCGGGTCGCCAGGACGTCCTCGATCGCGCAGGTCAGGTCCTCGCGGTGCGCGACCCGGTCGGCGTTGGTGGCGAAGCGCGGGTCGGCGGTGTCGAGCCCGAGCAGGCCGGCGAGCAGCCGCCACAGCTTGTCGTTCGCGCACGCGACCTGCAGCGGCGCGTCGGCGGCGGCGTACAGGCCGTAGGGCGCGATGGCCGCGTGGTGCGCGCCCGTCGGGCGGGGCACCACGCCACCGACGGTCCACATCGTGCCCTGGAAGGCGTGCACGCCGACGACGCCGGCGAGCAGCGACGTACGGACGGTGCGCCCTCGGCCGGTCCGCTCGCGCTCGAGCAGGGCGGCGGTCACGCCGTAGGCGAGGTTCATGCCGGCCAGCAGGTCGGCGATCGGCACGCCGACCCGGGTGGGCGTGTCGCCGGTGATGCTCATCAGGCCGCCCTCGCCCTGGGCGATCTGGTCGAAGCCGGGCCGGGTCGCCTCGGGACCGTCGTGGCCGAACCCGGTGACCGACCCCAGCACGAGCCGCGGGTTGAGCTCGTGGAGACGTCGCTCGCCCAGGCCGAGCCGGTCCATGACCCCGGTCCGGAAGTTCTCCAGGAGCACGTCCGCCCGGCGCACCATGCGCTCGAGCAGCGCGAGGTCGTCGTCCTGCTTGAGGTCGAGGACGACCGACTCCTTGTTGCGGTTGGCCGACATGAAGTACGTCGACTGGCGGCTCTGCGCCTCGCCCACGAACGGCGGTCCCCACCCGCGGCTGTCGTCGCCGTCGGGCCCCTCGACCTTGACCACGCGCGCCCCGAGGTCGCCGAGCATCATCGCGGCGTGGGGCCCGGCGAGGGCGCGCGTGAGGTCGAGGACGAGCACCCCGTCGAGGGGGCCGCGGGGGTTCGCCGGCGTGTCGTCCATGCGGAGACGCTAACCGGCGCGTGCCCCTCGGCTTCTGTCGGAGCGCCGTGCTGGGATAGGACGCGATGACGACCTACCTCCTGCGCCGCCCCGCGCGCACCGCCGCGCCCGCGCCGACGCTCGACGCGTCCCAGCAGGCGGTGGTGGAGCACGCGGGCGGCCCGCTGCTGGTGCTCGCCGGTCCCGGCACCGGCAAGACCACGACCATGGTCGAGGCGGTCGTCGACCTCGTCGAGCGGCGTGGGGTCGACCCGTCGGAGGTCCTCGCCCTCACCTTCAGCCGCAAGGCCGCCGAGCAGCTGCGCGACCGGGTGACCGCCCGCCTGGGCCGCACCACCGGCTCCGACCTGGCCTCGACCTTCCACTCCTTCGCCTGGTCGCTGGTCAAGGAGTGGGCCGACCCCGACGCGTGGGCGGCCCCGCCGCGGCTGCTCTCCGCGCCGGTGCAGGACGTCACGATCCGCGAGCTCCTCGAGCCCACGCCCGAGGCGGTCCGCTGGCCCGAGTCGCTGCAGGAGGCCGTGCGCACCCGCGGGTTCTCCCGCGAGGTGCAGTCGCTGCTGGCGCGGGCGCGCGAGCGCGGGCTGACCGGTCCCGACCTGGCCCGGCTGGGCGCCGAGCGCGGTCGCCCCGAGTGGGTGGCCGCTGGCCGCTTCCTCGAGCAGTACCTCACCGTCCTCGACGCCAAGGGCGCGGTCGACTACGCCGACCTCATCGTGCAGGCCGGTGGCCTCGCCGATCGCCCCGACGTGCGCCGGGCCCTGCGGCAGCGCTGGTCGTGGGTCTTCGTCGACGAGTACCAGGACACCGACCCCAGCCAGGTCGCGCTGCTCCGCTCGATCGCCGGCGACGGCCGCAACCTGGTCGTCGTGGGCGACCCCGACCAGTCGATCTACGGCTTCCGGGGCGCCGACGTGCGCGGCATCCTCGACTTCCCCGACCGCTTCCGCGACCTCGACGGCCGCCCGGCGCCGGTGCTCGCCCTGCAGACCACCCGGCGCTTCGGGCCCCGCCTGCTCGCGGCGTCGCGCACGGTCGCCCAGGCGCTGCCCACCCACGGCGCCATCCCGGGGGAGGCGTTCCGGTCGTTCCGCACCCCGCGTCCCGCCCCCGGCGCCTTCGGCGACGGCGAGGTGGAGGTGCTGCACTTCGACACCGCGAGGGCCGAGGTGGAGCACACCGCCGACCGCCTGCGCCGTGCGCACCTCGAGGACGGCATCGGCTGGTCCGAGATGGCGGTCCTGGTCCGCAGCGGCCGCACCGCGATCCCGGGCCTCCGCCGGGCGCTGCTCGCCGCGGGTGTCCCGGTCGAGGTGGCCTCCGACGACACCCCGCTGGTCGACGAGCCCGCGGTCCGCCCCCTGCTCGACGCGCTGCGCGCCGCGGTGGACCTCACGGTCACCGACCCCGCCTCGCCCTCCTACCTCGACGCCGGCCGGGTCGCCGGGCTCCTGATGTCCCCGCTCGGCGGTCTCGACGTCACCGGGCTGCGCTCCCTGGCCAAGCAGCTGCGCCACCGCGAGCACGCCTCCGGCGTCGCGGCCCGGTCGGGTGACGAGCTGGTCCGCGAGGCCCTGGCCGACCCCCGACAGCTCGACGGCCTCGAGGGCCCAGCGGTCGAGCGGGCCCGGTCGCTCGGCGTCCTGCTCGCCGCCGCACACGCCCGGGTCGCGGCGGGGGAGAGCGCCGAGCAGGTCCTGTGGCACCTGTGGTCGGGCACCGACTGGCCCCGCCGGCTGCGCGCTGTCGCGGTCGGGGGCGGCGGCGGGTCCGCGGCGGCCCACCGCGACCTCGACGCGATCTGCGCGCTCTTCGACGAGGCCTCGTCGGTCGAGGACCAGCGCGACCGCACGACGGCGCAGACCTTCCTCGAGACCCTCGCCGCGCAGCAGATCCCCGGTGACACGCTCGCCGACGCGGGCGTCCGCGGAGAGGCCGTGCGCCTGCTCACCGCCCACCGCTCCAAGGGGCTCGAGTGGCGGCTCGTCGTCGTCCACGGCGTCCAGGAGGGCACCTGGCCCGACCTGCGCCGGCGGTCCACGCTGCTCCACGTCGAGGAGGTCGGCCTCGACCCGGTCGCGCCGGGCGTGCCGGCCTTCGACGTCCGCGCGCTGCTCGCCGAGGAGCGTCGGCTGTTCTACGTCGCGTGCACGCGCGCCCGCCAGCGGCTGCTGGTCACCGCGGTGGCCTCGCCGGACGACGACGGCGACCAGCCCTCCCGCTTCACCGCCGAGCTCGGGGTCGAGGCGCGCGCCGTCGTCGGCCGGCCCGTCCGGCCGCTCTCGCTCGACGGGCTCGTCGCCGACCTGCGCCGCACCGCCGCCGACGAGAGCCGGTCGCCCGCGCTGCGGGAGGCCGCCGTACGCCGGCTCGCGCGGCTCGCGCAGGAGCGCGTGGGGGAGCGTCCGGTCGCGCCGGCTGCCGACCCGGCCTCGTGGTGGGGCGTGCGGGGCCGCAGCCGCGCGAGCACGCCGGTCCGTCCCGAGGACCGTCCCGTGGCGCTGAGCGCCAGCGCGCTCGAGGGGCTCCAGCGCTGCCCGGCCCAGTGGTTCCTCGAGCGCGAGGCGGGTGGGCGCAACGCGACGACCCAGGCCCAGGGCTTCGGCAAGGTCGTGCACACCATCGTCGACCGCTACGTCAAGGGCGAGATCGACCCCGACGTGAGCGTCGACGCCCTGATGGCGCACGTCGACGCGGTGTGGCAGCAGATCCAGTTCCGCACGCCGTGGTCGGGACCGCGCGAGCGGGCCGAGGCCCGGGCCGCGCTCGAGCGCTTCCTGACCTGGAGCCGCCGGCCGTCGGCCCGCCGGGTGGTCGCCGCCGAGCAGGGCTTCACCGTCGAGCTGACCGTCGGCGGAGAGCGGGTGCGGCTGCGGGGCGCCGCCGACCGGCTCGAGGTCGACGAGGACGGCCGGGTGGTCGTGATCGACTTCAAGACCGGGAAGTACCCCCCGCCCGACAACAAGATCCCGGACAACCCGCAGCTCGGCGTCTACCAGCTGGCCGTCGACCACGGCGGCTTCGACGAGCTGCTCGGCACGCGCGGCGCCAGTGGCGGGGCCGAGCTGGTCCACCTGCGCGTCGGTGCGGGCAAGGGCGCCGCCCACGCGCCCAAGGTGCAGCAGCAGGACCCCCAGGCGCCCGGCGACGACGGCCTGCGGGTCGTGGAGCGACAGCTCGCCGCGGCCGCGCGGCTGGTCCGCGACGAGGACTTCCCGGCGACGCCGGGCAGCCACTGCGAGCGCTGCGAGTTCCGCCGGCTCTGCCCGGCCCAGAACCGCGGGACGGTGCTGTCGTGAGCACGCCGCGGCTGCGCACGCCCGAGGAGCTGCAGGCGTTCATGCACGCCGCGTTCCCCCTGAGCCCCGAGCAGTTCGAGGCGGTCACCGCCGACCTCGCCCCGGCCGTGGTGATCGCCGGCGCCGGCTCCGGCAAGACCACCCTCATGGCCGCCCGGGTGGTGTGGCTGGTCGGCACCGGTCGCGTCCGCCCCGAGGAGGTCCTGGGCCTGACCTTCACGACCAAGGCCGCCTCCGAGCTGGCCACCCGCGTGCGTCAGGCGCTCGCCGCGGCCGGGCTCGACCAGGCGGCCGTCGGCGGCGACCCCGACGCCGAGACCGAGCCGCTCGAGCCGACGATCGCGACCTACAACTCCTACGCCGCGAGCCTGCTCACCGACCACGGCCTGCGCATCGGGCACGAGCCCGACACCCGGGTGATCACCGAGGCGGCCCGGCACCAGCTCGCCGCCCGTGTGATCAGCCGGCACACCCGCGAGGTCCGGCACCTCAGCGAGCACCCCGGCACGGTGATCTCCTACCTCCTCGCGCTCGACGCCGCGATGTCGGAGCACCTCGTCGACCCCGCCGAGGTGACCGCCCTGCAGGACCGGGAGCGTCTGCGCATCGCCGAGGCCCTGGCCGTCTCCACGCTCAAGGGGCACCAGGACGACCTCGCCAAGGCGCTGCGCGTGTTCGACCAGCGCGACGAGCTGCTCCACCTCGTGCGCGACTACCGCTCCCTCAAGCGTCGCCTCGGCCTGATGGAGTTCTCCGACCAGATCTCGCTGGGTGCGCGGCTGGCCGACACCTGCCCCGAGGTCGGCGAGGCCGAGCGCGCACGCTTCACGGTGGTGCTCCTCGACGAGTACCAGGACACCTCGGTCGCCCAGGCGCTCATGCTCGGCCGGCTGTTCTCCGGACCCACCGTCGAGACCGGTCGCGGCCACGCCGTGATGGCGGTCGGCGACCCCAACCAGGCGATCTACGGCTGGCGCGGGGCCTCGGTCTCCAACATCCGCCGCTTCGGCGAGGCCTTCCCCGACGCCGGCGGCTCGACCGACGTCGCGCGGTTCAGCCTGCCCACCAACCGTCGTTCCGACCGGCTCGTGCTCGAGCTGGCCAACCGGCTCGCCGGCCCGCTCTACGCCGACTCCCCGGGCGTCCAGCCCCTCCGCCCCAAGCCCGACGCCGCCCCGGGCGAGATCCGCGCGGAGGCCTTCACGACCTACGCCGAGGAGCTGGCGTGGTTGCCCGAGCAGGTCGTCGCCGCCCACGAGCGCTTCGGTGCCTGGAACGAGATCGGGGTGCTCACCCGCGACAACAAGCACGCGGCCGCGGTCTACGAGGAGCTCGTGCGCCACGAGGTCCCGGTCGAGATCGTCGGGCTCAAGGGGTTGCTCGAGCTCCCCGAGGTGGCCGACGTCGTCGCGACGCTCAGCCTGCTCGAGGACCTCACCGACAACGCCGCGATGCTCACGCTGCTCACCGGGCCCCGGTGGGCGATCGGCACCCGCGACCTGGCGCTGCTCGGCGCCCGCGCCCTCGAGCTGGCCGGCCGACGCCCCGCAGGCGAGGTCGACGACCTCGCCGGGGCGCTGGCCGACGCCGTGGCCGGGGCCGACCCGACCGAGGTGGTCTCGCTCGCCGACGCCGTGGACGACCCGGGCGAGCCGGAGCGGGGTGCCTACTCCGCCGAGGCGCTCGAGCGGTTCTCCCTGCTGTCGGGTGAGCTGGCGCGGCTGCGTCACCACGTCGGCGAGCCCCTGCTCGACCTGGTGCGCCGCATCGTCGACACCACGGGGGTCGACGTCGAGCTGGCCTCGTCGGTGAGCCCGGCCGCGCGCGCGCGGCGCGACAACCTCGACCTGTTCGTGCGCGCGGTCGCGGACTTCCGGGCGATCGACGGCGAGGTCAGCCTGACCGCCCTGCTGTCCTACCTCTCCGCCGAGGAGGACGAGGACGGCATGGAGGTCGCGACGCCGAGCGCCGCCGACACGGTCAAGCTGCTCACGGTCCACAAGGCCAAGGGCCTGGAGTGGGACGCGGTCTTCCTCGTGGGCGTGTGCCAGTCGCGGTTCCCCTCGGGGCGCGCGGGCTCCAAGTGGTTCACCAGCGCTCCGGTCCTCCCGACCGAGCTGCGCGGCGACCGGCTCGACCTGCCCGGGCTGGTCGGGTGGAGCCGCGAGGACCTCGCCGACCACGCCGCGCGGTTCAAGGCGCACGCCGCGACCGAGGAGCTGCGCCTGGGCTACGTCGCGATGACGCGGCCCCGCCACCTGCTGGTCGTGACCTCCCACGTCTGGGCGCCCTCGCTCAAGACGCCGCGCGGCCCGTCGGACTACCAGCGCACGGTCCGTGCGTTCCTCGAGGACCAGGTCGCCGCGGGCGTCGTGGACGGTCCGCTCCCGGTGTGGCCCGACCAGCCGGCCAAGGGCGACCCCAACCCCTGCGACGAGCAGCCCACCCGGGTCCCCTGGCCGCCGGAGGAGCACACCACCGAGACCCTGCGCCGTCTCGCGCTCGCCGAGCGGGTCGTCGCGGAGTGGGCGGCCCCGACCACCGACCCCGCGACCGGGCTGAGCGCCGAGGAGGCCGACCTCGTCGCGGCCTGGGACGCCGAGGCCGGACGCCTGCTCGCCGAGGCACGGGCACGGGCCGCCGCGACCGTCGAGCTGACGCTGCCCCAGGCCCTGTCCGCCACCGCGCTGTCCGAGCTGCGCGACGACCCCGAGGGGTTCGCCGCCAGGCTCGCGCGTCCGATGCCGACGCCGCCCGCGCCCTCGGCGCGAGCCGGCACGCGGTTCCACGCGTGGGTCGAGCACTTCCTCGGTGCACGGCAGGAGGTGCTGCTCGACCTCGACGACGTCGCGGGCCGCGGAGACCCCGACTTCGCCGACGACGCCGACCTGCAGGAGCTCGCCGACCGCTTCCGCGCGGGCCCGTTCGCCGACCGCAAGGGTGCCGTGCTCGAGCAGCCGTTCGCGCTCGTGCTCGCCGGCCAGGTCGTCCGCGGCCGCATCGACGCCGCGTTCCCCGAGGACGACGGCTCGTGGCTGCTGGTCGACTGGAAGACCAGCCGGTCCCACAGCGCCGACCCGCTCCAGCTGGCGGTCTACCGCGTGGCGTGGGCCGAGCTGCACGACCTCCCGCTGCACCGCGTCCGTGCGGCGTTCTGCTACGTCCGCGACGGACAGGTCGTCGAGGTCGACGACCTCCCCGGCCGCGCGGAGCTGGAGGAGCTGCTCAGCACGGGGCCGGCCTGACGTCCACGCCGGCGCAGGTCGGCCGACCGAAGGGCACCAGCCGCAGCCGCGTCCCCTCGAGCACCCAGGTGCCGCCGTCGACCGGACCGACGCGGCGGCCGTCGCCCGGGCCCTCCCAGGTGGTCAGCACGCCGTCGATGAGCGTCGTGCCGTGGAAGTCGCCGTCCACCACCCCGGAGTAGCGCCGTGGACCCTCCGGTGGGGAGGTCACCAGCGCCGGACGTCCTCCGTCGAGCGTCACCAGCACGAGTGCGGTGACCGAGCGCCAGCGCACGTCGACCAGCACCTCCTGGTCGCCGTCCCCGTCCAGGTCCTCGACACCGGAGACCCGGACCGGGTCCGCGGCCTGGAGGCTCACGACGCCGTCCACGGAGCCGTGGACGCGGAGGACGGAGTCGGTGCCCTCGTCGACCAGCACCAGCTGCTCGGGCGTGCCGTCGCCGTCGACGTCCTGGCGGGCGCGGTCGACGACGGTCGACTCCCCGAGGTAGTAGGCCTCGTCCTCGTCCACGGCCTGGCGGACCTCACCGGTGGCGTCGCACCACCCGGCCACAGCGCGCACCGTGTGGTCGCCCGGCGGGATGTCGACGGTGAACGGGCCGAACGTCTGGTCGTAGCGCTCCGGAGCACCCGTCGTCGAGCACTCGACGTCACCGGCGTCCGTGCCGCGGACCTCCTTGCCGTCGAGCAGGATCCGGGTCCCGCGGACCCCACCCCCTTCGACCGGCCGGCCGGTGCGGCGGTCGACCACCGGCATGGCGGTCCCCGTGACGTCGAGGCTCACGCGGAACCCGTCGCCGACCGTGGGCGTGACGTGCAGCTGGACCTCCAGCCCGAGGTCGGGCCCTCTGGACGGGCTCGGGGCGGTGGTGGCGACGGTGGCGTCGCGGTCGGGGCTCCCACTCGGCAGGTGAGGCATGCCGAGGCCGGCGACGACCGCGAGCACCGCGAGGCCGGCGCCCGCGCCCAGGCGGCGGTCGCGCTGGGCCCGGCGCTTGCGGGCGATGCCGGCGAGCCGGTCGGGGGCAGGGTCCAGGTCTGCCCGGCGGGCCAGGTCGTCGAAGGCGTCGTGCAGGGGGTCGGTGGTGGTCATGCGGTGCCTCCCTCCCGGAGGTCGGGGTCGGTCAGGTGGCCGCGCAGGGCGGCGAGGCCGCGCGAGGTGGTGCTCTTGACGGTGCCGGGCGAGCAGCCCATGACCGAGGCGGTCTCCGCCTCGGACAGGTCGCACCAGTGCCGCAGCACGACCGCGGCCCGCTGGCGCGCGGGCAGCCGGCGCAGCGCCAGCAGCAGCGCGTCGGACTCGACGACCAGGGAGGACAGGTCCGGGGTCGAGGAGCGCGGCTCGGGCACCGCCTCGGTCGTCCACTCGCGGTCGCGCAGCCGCCGCCAGCGCGAGGTGCGCAGGTTGACCATGACCCGACGCACGTAGGCGTCGGGAGAGTCGTAGGCCGAGACCCGGCTCCACCTCGGCAGCACCTTGGCGTACGCCGTCTGGAGCAGGTCCTCGGCCTCGTGCAGGTCCCCGGTCAGCAGGTAGGCCAGCCGCTTGTGGCGGGCGCCGCTGGCGAGGACCCAGTCCTCGAACCCCTCCTCGGGGGAAGGGGCGGTGGGTGGCCGTGCGGTCACGGTCTGTCCGTCCATGACCCCCTACACGCCGCGACCCCGAGCAGGGTTGCCTGCATCGGGGGAGCGATCAGGACAGCATCGCCGAGAGCGCGACGTCGACCATGTGGCCGAAGGTCTCCTGCCGCTCGGCCGCCGTGGTCTCGGCCCCGGTGAGGATGTGGTCGGAGACCGTGCAGACCGCGAGCGCCTTGCGCTTGTGCTTGGCGGCCAGCGTGTAGAGGGCGGCGGCCTCCATCTCGACGGCCAGCACGCCGTACTCCGCCATGCGGCTGGTGAGCTCGGGTCGCGAGGCGTAGAAGGAGTCGCTGCTCATGATCAGCCCGACCTTGGCGGTGACGGGCAGGCCCTGGGAGGCCTCCCACGCGCGGCGGAGCAGGTCGAAGTCGGCGACCGGCGCGTAGTCGAGGCCCTCGAAGGTGATCCGGTTCATCGAGGAGTCGGTGCAGGCGCCGCTGGCGATGACCAGGTCACGCAGCTCGAGCTCCTCGGAGAGCGCGCCGCAGGAGCCGACGCGGGTGACCGACCGGACGTCGTAGTCCGTGAACAGCTCGTTGACGTAGATCGAGATCGACGGCATGCCCATGCCGGAGCCCTGCACCGAGACCGGCTGCCCCTTCCAGGTGCCGGTGAAGCCGTACATCCCGCGCACCTCGGAGTAGCAGGTCGCGTCGTCCAGGAAGTTCTCCGCGATCCACCTGGCTCGCAACGGGTCGCCGGGCATGAGGACGTGGGGTGCGATCTCGCCGGCCTTCGCGCCGATGTGCGTGCTCATGGCGTCACCCTACGTAGGCTCGCGGGGTGACCGACTTCCCCCTTCCGTACTCCGTGGACGTGGCCCTCTCGACCCGCTCCCACGAGCGCATCGGCGACCGCCGGACCGATGACGAGTGGCTGGCCGAGCAGTGGGCCGACACCGCGACCCGGGTGCTGGTGCTGGCGGGCGGCCGCTTCCCCCTCGCCCCGGGAGGCACGACCGTGCGCTGGCTCTCGCCGCGCGAGACCGACGACCTGGTGCCGGGCGCGGAGCGGGTGCTGCTGGGGGAGCGCGACGGGCTGGTCCACTTCCTCGCCCTGCCCCGCGGCTTCCGGGCCCCCGACGACTGGGGTACGCTGCGCTCCCACGGGCCCGAGCTGTCGGCGCCGGACCAGGGCTTCGTCGTCCAGGGGGTCGCGCTCGACGAGTGGCGCCGGTCCCACCGCCACTGCGGACGTTGCGGCCACCTGCTGGACCCGTCGGGTGGGGGCTACGTCCTGACCTGCCCCTCCTGCGGGCGCCAGCACTTCCCCCGCACCGACCCGGCCGTGATCATGCTCGTCACCGACGACGACGACCGCGCCCTGCTCGGTCGTCAGCCGTCGTGGCCGCAGGGCCGCTACTCGACGCTGGCAGGCTTCGTCGACCCGGGCGAGAGCCTCGAGGACGCCGTCCGGCGCGAGGTGATGGAGGAGGCCGGCATCGAGGTCGGCGACGTCGCCTACTTCGGCAACCAGCCCTGGCCGTTCCCCTCGAGCCTCATGGTCGGCTTCTTCGGCCGGGCGCTCACCACCGACATCCACGTCGACGACGACGAGCTCGAGGCCGCGCGCTGGTTCACCCGCGACGACGTACGCCGCGGGGGAGAGTCGGGCGAGCTGGTGACGCCGGGCGGCTTCTCGATCAGCCGGTCGCTGGTCGAGGCGTGGTACGGCGGCGTCGTGCCGGGGTCCTGGTGACCCTCACTGGTGGACCTTGGTCCACGACAGGAGTAGGCCTTCTGTCTGCACCCCGGGTCTGCCGAGTCACTGCCAGGCTGACCGAGTCGCCCGTCTGGGACGACCTGCCTGAGAGTTGCGGGGCTCGGTGGCCCGGGACGTGCAGATCGGCCATAGGGCTTTGCGCCAAGGCTTGCCGGCCTGGAGCGCCTCAGTGAGCGACCGACCGTCACGTCCCGGACCGGAGTGCTGAATCCGTGGGCTAGACGGAAGGAGAGCACTCACATGGAGGCTACGCCCGCACGAATCACCTTTGCCGGGATCGACTGGTCCTGGCAGCACCACGCGGTCTGCGTGATCGACGCGCAGGGTCACCGGCTCGAGGAAGCCACGCTCCCGCACTCGCGTTCCGGCCTGGCCAAGATCACCGCGCTGCTGCGCCGCCACGAGATCACGCAGGTCGGAATCGAACGTGGCGACGGACCGGTCGTCGAGCACCTCCTGCGCGAGGGGTTCGAGGTCGTCGTGATCTCCGCACGCCAGGTCAAGTCCCTGCGGGTCCGCTATGGCTCGGCGGGCAACAAGGACGACCGCTTCGACGCCTTCGTCCTGGCCGACGCGCTGCGCACCGACGCCGGACGCTGGGCGATCGTGCGTCCCGATACCCCCGAGACGGTGGCGCTTCGGATGCTGGTCCGCGCCCGCCAAGACCTGGTCGGGCACCGGATCGCGGTCCACAACCAGCTGCTCGCCGTGCTGCAGCACAACTTCCCCGGCGCGATCGGCCTGTTCAGCGGCCTCGACATCGCCATCAGCCTGGCGTTCCTGCGCCGCTTCCCCTCCGAGGCCAAAGCCGCCTGGCTCTCGCAGAGCCGGCTGGCGCACTGGCTCAAGGCCAACGCCTACTGCGGACGCCAGACACCCGCCGAGCTCGTGGCACATCTCCATGAGGCCGCGACCGGACGCGTCGATGGAGCAGCCGCTGAGGCGAGCGAGCTCATCGTCCTGACCCTGGTCGAGCTGCTCACCACCCTGCGCCGCCAGCAGACCGCGCTCGAGACCCGGATCAAAGAAGCACTGCTCGCCCACCCCGACGGACCGATCTTCCAGTCCCTGCCCCGCTCCGGCACCGTCCGCGCCGCCACCCTGCTCGCCGAGATCGGCGACTGCCGGGCTCGCTTCCCCGACGCGGGCGCTCTGGCCGCCGCCGCCGGCGTCGCACCCTCCACCCGGCAGTCCGGGACTTTCCGCAACGTGGGCTACCGACGCGGCTGCAACAAACACCTCCGCGACGCCCTCGTCGACTGGGCCCAGGACACCCCACGCGCCAACGCATGGGCCCGCGACACCTACGACCGCGCCCGCCAACGCGGCGCACGCCACCCCCACGCAGCACGGATCCTGGCCCAGGGCTGGACGCGGATCCTCTGGCGCTGCTGGACCGACCACCAGCCCTACAACCCCGACCTACACGGCCGCCTCAACGACCTCCAACACCAGGCCGCTTGACATAGGGCTCTCAGGCGCTGAGCTCGTCGAGCTCGGCCAGCTTGGCGAGGACCTGCTTGGCCGGCGGGTTGGTGTGGGCCGTTCCGTCGGCGTAGACGAGGGTCGGGACGGTCTGGTTGCCGTTGTTGATCCGCATGACCACCTCGGCCGCGGCCGGGTTCTCCTCGATGTCGACCACCTCGAAGTGCACGCCCTCGCGCTCCAGCTGTCCCTTCAGGCGGTGGCAGTAGCCACACCAGGGTGTGGAGTACATCGTGACGCTGGCCATGAACTGTCCCTCCGAAGACTTAGGGTCGGGAACGATCGTCCCCACTGGGGGAGCAACACCAAACCCCGAGGAGCCTGTTCCCGCATGCCCGCGATGTCGCCGACGTCACCCCCGCCCTCACCCGAGGCCCTGCTCGAGGCGCTCGACCCCGAGCAGCGGGCGGTCGCCGAGGCGCTGCGCGGACCCGTGCGCGTGCTCGCGGGCGCCGGCACCGGCAAGACCCGCGCGATCACCCACCGCATCGCCTACGGCGTGGCCACCGGCGTCTACGTCCCGCAGCAGGTCCTCGCGGTCACCTTCACCACGCGGGCCGCGGGCGAGATGCGGCAGCGGCTGCGGGTGCTGGGCGCACCGGGCGTGCAGGCCCGCACCTTCCACTCCGCGGCGCTGCGGCAGGCGCGCTACTTCTGGCCCAAGGTCTACGCCGGCGCGCTCCCGGAGCTGATGGACTCCAAGCTCTCGCTGGTGGGACGCGCCGCGAGCCGCAACCGCGTCGACACCTCGGCCGCGACCCTGCGCGACCTGGCCGGCGAGATCGAGTGGAGCAAGGTCAGCAACGTCCGCCCCGAGGACTACGAGCGCGTCGCCGAGGCCAGGGGTCGTGAGATCTCGGTCCCGCCCGCGACCGTGGCCCGGGTGTTCTCCTCCTACGAGGACGCCAAGCGCGAGGCCGGACGCATGGACATGGAGGACGTCCTGCTGTGCGCCGCCGCGGTGATCAGCGAGGACGAGCGCGTCGCCGCCGAGATCCGCCGCCAGTACACCCACTTCGTCGTCGACGAGTTCCAGGACGTCTCGCCCATCCAGGCCACGCTGCTCGACCTGTGGCTCGGCGGCCGCCACGAGCTCTGCGTGGTGGGCGACCCCGCCCAGACGATCTACAGCTTCGCCGGGGCGAGCGCCCGCCACCTCCAGGAGTTCCCGCAGCGCCACCCCGGCACGACCAGCGTCGAGCTGGTCCGCAACTATCGCTCCACGCCCCAGGTCGTGGCCGCGGCCAACGCCGTGATGGGAGCGTCCGGGCGGCCCGGCTCGGACGGGTCCGCCGTGCGGCTGCAGGCCCAGCGCCCGGCCGGGCCCGAGGTCGCCTTCTCCGAGCAGCCCGACGAGGTCGCCGAGGCCGCGTTCGTCGCGGGGCGCATCAAGGCGCTGCTGCGCGCGGGCACCCCGGCCCGCGAGGTGGCGGTCCTGGTGCGGATCAACGCCCAGTCCGAGGCGTTCGAGGAGGCCCTGGCCGCGGAGGGCGTGCCCTACGTCGTCCGCGGCGCCGAGCGCTTCTTCCAGCGCGCCGAGGTGCGCCAGGCCGTCACCCTCGTGCGGGGCAGCGCGCGGTCGGGGGAGGGCGCCGGCCTCACCGGCGACGAGCTGGTCCAGCAGACCCGCGACGTGCTCGGCGGCATGGGCTTCACCGACGAGGCGCCGACCAGCCGGGGCAACGTGCGCGACCGCTGGGAGTCGCTCAACGCCCTGCTCACCCTCGCGCGCACGTTCGCCGACGCCCAGCCCGAGGCCGACCTCGCGGCGTTCGTCGACGACCTCGACCGCCGCGCTGCGGAGCAGCACGCGCCTGTCGCCGAGGGCGTCACGATCGCGACGCTCCACACGGCCAAGGGGCTGGAGTGGGACGCGGTGTTCCTCGCCGGCGCCCACGAGGGGGCGCTCCCGATCACCTATGCCATGGACTCGCCCACCGCGATCGAGGAGGAGCGCCGGCTCTGCTACGTCGGCGTCACCCGCGCCCGCGAGCACCTCACCGTCTCGTGGTCGCTGACCCGCAACCCGGGTGGACGCGGCTCCCGCAAGCTCTCGCGCTTCTTCGACGGCATCGCCCCCCAGGCCCTCACCACCACCCAGCGCCCCACTTCTTCTCAGAAGAACAAGAAGTCCGCGACCTGCCGGGTGTGCGGCGCCGTCCTGACCACGACGCTGGCGCGCAAGCTCGGTCGCTGCGAGACGTGCGAGTCGCCCTACGACGAGGAGCTCTTCGAGCGGCTGCGCGCCTGGCGGCTCGAGAAGGCCGGCGAGGAGTCGGTCCCCGCGTTCGTGATCTTCACCGACGCGACCCTCCGTGCCCTCGCCGAGGTGCAGCCGCGCAGCGAGCGTGAGCTGCTGCGGGTCAACGGCATCGGGGCCTCCAAGCGCGAGCGCTACGGCGACGAGGTGCTGGCCCTGATCGCCGCGTCCGGCGAGTGAGAGAACCCGCGGAAGATCCACGCAATAAATCGTTTGCCAACGCAGAACGTGCGCGAGTACCGTGCTTGTCACGCTCACGCATGGCGCCTGAGCCCCTTGGACAGCCGAGAGCTCCGAGGACCGAGAGAGACCAGGAGGTGGACCAGATGATGACCATCAACGCGACCAGCATCCAGCGTGGCACTCGTGTGTCCACGCCTCGTCCGTGCGCCGGCTACGCCGCCCCTGTCGCCTCCGTCCTGACCTCGGCCCCGTCTGTCGTCACGCCGTTCGGCGCCCAGCTCGACACCACCGGTGTCTGGGGTGACGTGCGAGTCGATGGCCACATCGCCGCCACGGGTCAGCCCGCCTGGAGTCCACCGATCTAGAGCACCAGCTCTCAGCTCGGCAGCCTCCAGGCCGCGGACCCCAGACCGGGATCCGCGGCCTTTCTGTTTGTCACACCGACCGAAGTGCAGAGAAACGAATTACCCAGGAGGAACCAGATGATGACCGCACTGCTGGAGGTGCCGGCGCTGTCAGCCGAGTCGACCGAGCTCGCCGAGCTCCCTTGTCGCGAGGAGCCGGACCTCTTCTTCGCGGAGTCGCCCAGCGACGTCGAGCTGGCCAAGTCGATGTGCGGGAGCTGCCCGATCCGGGCCGCCTGCCTCGAGGAGGCGATCGGACGCCGCGAGCCGTGGGGCGTGTGGGGTGGACAGCTGCTCCTCCAGGGAGCCGTGATCCCACGGAAACGACCCCGTGGACGGCCTCGCAAGAACGAGGTGGCGGCGTGAGGGCCGCGACCCGACGACGAGACACCACACCGATGACTTCTTCCCTGAACTGGAGCAATGCCATGAACCTCATGTTCGAAGACCTGGCTCGTGCACAGATGTCCGAGCGCCTCGGAGAGGCGCGGGCACAACGACGTGGACGTCGGCTCCTGATGGCCCACCGGCTGTCGGAGCGTGCCGAGCGGGCGGCCCACCGGGCCCGCCTCGCCGCTGCCCGTGCTCTCTGAGCGCACGGGCAGCACCACCGGCCCCCGTCGTCGCGGCACCGCGACGGCGGGGGCTTCTGCGTGCCGGCGTCGTACGCTGGCGCGATGGTGGTCTGCGACCTGTGCGGGGCGAGTCACGAGGGTGACGCGCCGCCGCTGACCTGGTCCCTCTCGATGGAGGCGGGCCAGGCCAAGCGCTTCTGCGACAGCTGCACGCGCGAGCACCTCCGGGTGGTGGAGGGCAAGCTCGACCTCAGCCGGGGCTGGTAGCGAATCCCGGCAGGGAGCCCTCGAGGATCTCGCGGAACGGCACCTCGGCCTCGAGCTGGCACAGCACCCCGACCGCGCCGGTCCACGTGCGGTGGACCAGGAGGTACTCCGGCGGCAGGTTGAGCCGGAAGGCGACCTGCACCTCGGGGGAGGACGGGTCCTGCACGCGGGCGAGCTGGGCCCGCAGGAAGTCGCGGGAGAAGCGGAAGGTGCGCGTGCGCGCCGGCTCGGTGAACGGGCCGAGGTAGGAGCGCAGGTCGTCGGGCCGGACCCGGATGTTGGGCTTGATGAAGCCCTCCTGGCGCAGGAACGTGACGACCGCGTCCCAGTCGTCACCCAGCGACAGCCGGGAGAGGACCCCGAGCGCCACGGGCAGCTCGCCTCCGGGCAGGCGCGCGACGGCGCCGTAGTCGAGCACCGCCAGCCGGTCGGGAGCGCCACCCTCGCCGGGCACCAGGCGGAAGTTGCCGGGGTGCGGGTCGGCGTGGAGGAGGCCGGTGCGCGCCGGGCTCTCGAAGAGGAAGCGGGCGTAGAGCTCGCCCCAGTGGTCGCGCTCCTCCTGGGTGCCGCCGGAGATGACCTTGGCCAGCGAGGAGGTGCCGGGCACCCACTCGGTGACGATGGCCCGCTGGGAGAACTCCATCACCCGCGGGACGACGTAGTGGGGGTCGTCGGCGTAGACCTCGGCGAAGCGCGACTGGGCCTCGGCCTCGAGCCGGTAGTCGAGCTCCTCGGCGACCCGGTCGCGCAGCTCCTCGGCGAGGAGCTTGACGTCGATGCCCGGCAGGAGACCGCCGAAGGTGCGGGCGAGCCGGGTGATCTGCTTGAGGTCGGCGAGCATCGCCTGCTCGGCGCCGGGGTACTGCAGCTTGACCGCGACCTCGGTGCCGTCGACCCAGCGGCCGTGGTGGACCTGCCCGATCGAGGCCGAGGCCGCCGCCTCCTCGTCGAACTCGACGATCTTGCGCTTCCACCCCGCCCCGAACTCGCGGACCAGCTGCTGGTGCACGACCGCCCGGCTCATCGGCGGGGCGGAGTCCTGCAGTTTGGTCAGCTGCTCGCGGTAGGGCGCCGCGATCTCCTCGGGCAGTGCGCCCTCGAAGATCGAGAGGGCCTGCCCGAACTTCATCGCGCCGCCCTTGAGCTCACCGAGGGTCTTGAACAGCTGGGCGGCGGTCCGGGTCTGCACCTCGTTCATCACGACCTCGGCCGGCGCCCCGCCCAGGCGCTTGCCGACCCCGAGGGCCTGACGACCGGCGTACCCCAGCGGGAGAGCCGCCATCCGCGCGGTGCGCGTGACGGCCTTGCGTGGAAGGTCTGCCATGTCCCCTATTCTGCCGGGTCCGGTCGAGTCAGCCGGTCAGACAGGCGCAGTCCGGCCGCCGCGGCCACTTCTGGACGGTGTGCCCGTCGAGGCTGGGACCCACCGTCAGCGTGCTGCCGAGCCGGGCCGGGGTCGCTCCCTCGGCCCACGAGGCGAGGTCACGGGCGGCCAGGGCCAGGCAGAACGCCACGAGGGCGATGTCGAGCGGTTCGGGCACGCCGTCGGCCCGGTCGGCGCCCGCGTGGCGGGCGTACTGCTCGAGCAGGAGGGGCCAGGCGGGGTCGCGGTCGGCCAGGTGCCCGTCGATGCAGCGCACGCAGGTGGACGAGCCGGGCACGACGAAGGGGCCGACCAGGCCTGCGCCCTCGACGAAGCGCACGACCAGGTGCGGCTCCTGCCAGTCGTCGAGCAGGCGACGGTCGGGCTCGCCGACGCACACCAGCGCCCGCACGACGGGGGGCCGCAGCGAGCGCGGCCCGCCGGGCAGGTGGGCCCCGGCCCGCAGCCCGCTGCGGCGGCACAGGGCGCGCAGCTGCTCGGCCAGGGCCTCGTCGAGGCCGGAGGGCCGGCCGTGCCGCTGGCGGGAGGCGGGCTGCACGACCACGGAGCACGACGAGCGCCGCGCGAGCACGTCGGGCTCGCGCGGGTGCTCGCGGGCGACCGCGGCCAGCGCGTGACGGCTCCACCCCTCGTCGCCGGAGTACGACGGGTCGCCGGCCGGCGGGAGCGCCGACCTCAGCGCGGCGTCGTCGGGCAGCAGCACGGGCTCGAGCCGGCTGAGCAGCGCGGGCGACCCGACGAGACCCGCGCCGGACTCGAGGCGTCGCAGGTCGGCGCTGTCGGGCAGGACGACCCGGGTCGCCGGGTCGAGCCCGACCTGCAGGTGGTGGGCGTCGCGACGCAGGACCCGGGTGCCGGGGAGGAGGAGCGGCTGCATGCCGGCAGCCTCACCCCCTCCGGACCTCCGGGGGCGCGAGCCTCCACAGGTGCACGGATTCCGGCCCGACCCGCACCGGCGGAGGGGGTCCGGGAACGTCGAAGGGCGCGACCCGCAGGTCGCGCCCTCCGAACGGGGATCGTGGCGTCAGGCCTTGCCGAGGATCCGGTTGAGGTTGGTGCTGCACACGGGGCACACGGCCTTGGCCATGCGGGTGCCCTTCTCGTTCACCTTGACCTCACCCTCGGCCTGGCGCTTCTCCTTGCACTTCACGCAGTAGAACTCGCCGCTCCAGGTCTCTGCCATCTCGACTCCTCGGTCTCTTTCTGAACACGTTCGTGTTGGTCGTCGCGGCGAGTGCTGTGCTGCCCACTCGGGGTCTCCCGCCGGTGCCGCGGTGCACGGCCGACCCCGACCCTACGCCTACGGGCTGACTACGATGTGCGCTGGCCGCCCGGCGTGGCGGCCCCGCCGGTGTAGCTCAGTTGGTAGAGCGCCTTACTTGTAATAAGGATGTCGCGGGTTCGACTCCTGTCACCGGCTCCAGACCCGGGTCACCAGGGCGATCGCGTCCTCCCGCGAGAGGCCCAGGGCGCGCGCCCTGGCGGCGTACTCGGTCGCTGCCTGCCGGGCGCTGCGCTCCACGTCGTCGCCGGTCACGAAGCTGCCCGCTCGTCCCCGGGTCTCGATGACCCCGGCCGACTCCAGCTCGCGGTAGGCCCGCGCGACGGTGTTGACCGCGAGACCCAGCTCGCCGGCGAGCCCCCGGACGGTCGGCAGCCGGTCACCGGGTCGCAGCGACCCGGCGGCGACGTGGTCGGTCACCTGCCGGCGCACCTGCTCGTACGGCGGCTCGGCGGACTGCGGGTCGACGGCGAGCCTCATGCGGCGGAGCCTGCCGCGCTCACCAGTCCTCGTCCTCGTCGATGACGTGCATGGCCGCCTCCTCCGCAGAGGCCGCGGCGCCGTCGATGCCGGCGTCGTGGGCGAACCGGTCGTCGTGGGGGGTGCTGCCGTCGCCGTCGTCGGACCACAGCCGACCGGCGCGCCGGTCGCCGACCTCACGGTCGTCGAGGTCCTCGTCGTCCCACGTGGCCGGGTCGGGCTCGGGCTCCTCCTGAGCGATCCGCATCGCGAGGGTCTCGCCCTGGCGCATCTCGGCACGGGTGTTGCCGAACCCCTCGCCCGGCGACCAGCGCTCGCGCGTCACGATGCCCTCGTCGAGGATGTCCTCGACCCCGCGGTCGTCCAGGGTGTCCCCGGCCTGCAGCTGGTCCAGCTCTTCGCTGTGGTCGAGTCCCCAGCCCTCGTCGGCGCTGTTGCTCATGCCCTCATCCTGCCACCGCGGGTGCCGTCCGGGTCGCGTCCGAGCAGGTCGGGGCTGTCTCCTCGGGCACACCGGGCGAAACCCCCTGCCGCGGGTGGCCTAGCCGACACGCCTCCACCGATAACCATCCACGGTCCCTCCTCGTTGACCGGCTGAGGATGGAGGCACCTACATGAACCAGATCACGATCGACACCGCCGGCTGGATCCGCAGCGTCGGTGACGCCGAGACCGTCGAGGTCCGGATGTCCTACGACCCGGCCGACCCGCTCGCGGTCTCGCTGCACATCACCGGCGAGTCCCGGGAGGACACGTGGGTCTTCGCCCGCGACCTGCTGGCCGACGGCCTGCGGTCGATGGCGCCGGTGGGGGCCGGGGCGATCCAGGTGCAGGCGACCTCCGTGCTGACCGAGGTCTCGCACCTGGGCGAGACGGGCGACGTCGAGATGCTGCGGCTGCCGTGGTGGAACACCCGCGAGTTCATCCGCCTCACCCACACCGTCGTCCCGCGGGGCCACGAGGACGTCGACATCGACAGCTGGCTGGACGACCTGACCGCCTCGTGAGGCGCGGGCGCACCGGCGCCCGGATGGAACCGAATTGGAACGAAACACAATTCAGGACTTGTGGTTCTCGGACATGTGACCAACAGCGAGTTAGCATCGATCCAATGCTCTGGTCCAGACCATGCGACGCACATCACCCAGTCCCGCGTGGTTCAGGACCAAGGGCCTGTAGCGTTGGATCACTGTTGCTCCTTTGGGAGAGGGGCAACCTTTCTGGGAGGTACACAACGATGTGTGCACACATGCCGGCCTGTCCTGAGGCCACCGAGAGCTGTTGCTGGACCGCTCATGTCGTGGTCGACCACTCCGAGCAGGGCTGGACCAAGCTCTGCAACGGCGTGATCGTGTTCGACGACGGCTACTTCCTCGCCCCTGACGGGCACTCCGAGCCGATCCACGCCGTCGCCGCCTGAGGGCCCGCCCGACCTCTGTCGGACAGAACTAGAACTTGTTACAGTTCTGGGATGAGCCTTCCCGTCTCGATCGACGACGCCCTGCTCGCGCGCCTGACCGGCGCCATCGCGGCGGACGGCGCCTCGACGTACAAGCTCACCGAGGTCTACACCGGTGAGCTGATCTGCGAGCTCCCGCAGTCCAGCCCGGCCGACATCGAGCAGGCGTACGCCGACGCGCGCGTGGCGCAGCGCGAGTGGCGCTCGTGGCCGCTCAAGCAGCGGCTGGCGGTGATGCGCACCTTCCACTCGCTGCTGCTCAAGGAGTGGGAGACCGTCGTCGACCTGATGCAGGCCGAGACCGGCAAGGCGCGACGCATGTCCTTCGAGGAGGTCTGCGACGTCGCGATGACCACCAGCCACTACCTCAAGCACGCCAAGCGCATCCTCAGCGAGCACAAGCGCGGCGGGGTCGTGCCGTTCGTGTCGACCAGCACCGAGGTGCGGGTGCCCAAGGGGGTCGTGGCGGTCATCTCGCCGTGGAACTTCCCCTTCGCCACCAGTCTCTCGGACTCGATGCCGGCCCTCATCGCGGGCAACGGCGTCGTGCTCAAGCCGGACAACAAGTCGGCGCTCTGCGTGACCTTCGGCGTCGAGCTGCTCCACCGGGCCGGGATGCCCGAGGGCCTCGTGCAGGTCGTGTGCGGCGAGGGCGCCGACGTCGGCCCGGCCCTCATCGACGGCGCCGACTACGTCATGTTCACCGGCTCGACCGCGACCGGCCGCTTCGTCGGCGAGCGGGCCGGGGCCAACCTGATCGACTGCACGCTCGAGCTCGGCGGCAAGAACCCGCTCATCGTCATGCCCGACGCCGACCTCGACGAGGTGGTCCCCGGCGCGCTGTTCGGGTCGTTCCTCAACGCCGGCCAGGCCTGCATGCACATCGAGCGCATCTACGTGCCGCGGTCGATGGAGGAGGAGTTCACCCGTCGCTTCGTCATCGGCGCGAGCAAGATCGCGCTCGGGGCGACCTACGACTGGGAGCCGATGATGGGCGGCCTCATCTCGACCGCCCAGCTGGAGCGGGTCTCCTCGCACGTCGAGGACGCGCGGGAGAAGGGCGCCGAGGTGCTCACCGGCGGGCGTGCGCGGCCGGACCTGGGGCCTACCTTCTACGAGCCGACCGTGCTGCGCGGGGTCACCAAGGACATGGTCCACGGCGTCCAGGAGACGTTCGGGCCGGTCACCTCGATCCACACCTACGACGACCTCGACCACGCCGTGGAGCTGGCCAACGACACCGACTACGGCCTCAACGCCAGCGTGTGGGGCACCGACCTCGAGGCCGCCGAGGCGCTCGGCCGCCGCATCGAGGCCGGCAACATCAACATCAACGACTCGCTCGCCGCCTCCTACGCCAGCAAGGCCTCGCCCTCGGGCGGGATCAAGCAGTCCGGCGTCGGCGGGCGCCACGGCGACGCCGGCATGCTGAAGTACACCGACCCGATCAACGTGGCCGTGCTCAAGAAGCAGGTGCTGACGCCGGACCCGTCCGTCGACTACGCGAAGTACGCCAAGCAGACGGTCACCTCGCTGCGCGCGATGCGCAAGCTCGGGGTCAGGTGATCACCAGGCTGCGTTTGCTCAGCCCCATCCAGTAGCCGTCGATGACCTGCTCCGCGGGGGTGGTCAGGTCGGTGCCGGCGCCGAGCGCGACGAACAGCGGCGTGTAGTGCTCGACGGTCGGGTGGGCGTAGGGCATGCCGGGGGCGAGGCTCCGGTAGGAGGCCAGCGTGTCCACGTCGCCCTTGCCGATCGCCTCGGCGGCCCAGAGGTCGAAGTCCCTCGACCAGCCCGGCACGGCGGCGTCGATGCGCCACTCGGTGAGGAACGGCAGCCCGTGGGTGAGGAAGCCCGAGCCGATCACGAGCACGCCCTGGTCGCGCAGCTCCTGCAGCCGCGCGCCGATCTGGACCAGGCGGCCCGGGTCGTGCGTCGGCAGTGACATCTGCACCACCGGGACGTCGGCCTCGGGGTACATGATCTTGAGTGGCACCCAGGCGCCGTGGTCGAGGCCGCGGCTGGGGTGCTGGTGCACCGGCTCGTGGTCGGGCATCAGCGAGGCGACCGTGCTCGCCAGGGCCGAGGAGTCCGGCGTCGGGTAGGTCATCTGGTAGTAGCGCGGGGCGAAGCCGCCGAAGTCGTAGACCAGCGGCGTGGCCGCGGCGGTCGCGCTCAGCGACAGCGGTGCGGACTCCCAGTGGGCCGACACGATGAGGATGCCGGTGGGCCGGGGCAGGCGTGCGGCGAGGGTGCGCAGCTCCCCGCTCCAGATCGGGTCGTCGAGCAGGGGAGGGGCGCCGTGCCCGAGGTAGAGGGCGGGCATGCGGTCCTGGGTGGCAGTCATGGGGTCTCCTTCAGGGGCAACATTACTTGAAACGTCAAGTGTTTGGCTAGTATTCCTCCGTGACCCGATGGCTGACCAAGGACGAGCAGGACTCCTGGCTCGCGCTCGCCGGCGTGATGCTGCGCCTCAACACCGCCCTCGACCAGCAGCTGCAGCGCGACAGCGGGCTGACCCACTTCGAGTACCTCTGCCTCGCGATGCTGTCCGCGGAGCCCGAGTGGACCACGACGATGAGCGAGCTGGCCCGCACGGTCAACGCCTCCCCGTCGCGCCTGTCCCACGTCGTGCGCAAGCTCGAGGACCGGGGCTGGGTGGCCCGCTCGCCCGCCGCGCACAGCCGGCGCGTGACCGTCGTACGCCTGACGCAGGAGGGGTACGACGTCCTGGCCGACGCTGCCCCGGGTCACGTGGGGACGGTGGCCTCGCTGGTCTTCGACGGGCTGTGCGGCGAGGACGTGGAGCGGCTGCGTGAGCTGATGGGCCACGTGCTCCAGCGGCTCGCGGCCTCGGGGCTCGACCGGCCCGAGTGAGCCCGGGCTAGGGCAGCGACCAGTCGACCGGCTCGCCGCCCTGCTGCACGAGCAGGTCGTTGACCCGGCTGAACGGGCGCGAGCCGAAGAACCCACCCCGCGCCGACAACGGCGAGGGGTGCACCGACGCGACCCACGGCACCGGGCCGAGCAGCGGCTTGAGGGTCTGGGCGGGGCTGCCCCAGAGGATGGCGGCACACGGTCCGCCGCGCGCGGCCAGGACCTCGATCGCGCGCTCGGTGACGCGCTCCCAGCCCTTGCCCTTGTGGGCGTTGGACTTCCCGGGCTGCACGGTCAGCACCCGGTTGAGCAGCAGCACGCCGCGCTCGGCCCAGGGCGTGAGGTCACCGTTGCTGGGCGCCGGGACCTCGAGGTCGGCCACGAGCTCCTTGAAGATGTTGACCAGGCTCGGCGGCACCGGCCGCACGTCCGGCGCGACGGAGAAGGACAGCCCCACGGGGTGGCCGGGCCGAGGGTAGGGGTCCTGCCCCACGATCAGCACGCGCACGTCGGCCAGCGGCCGCTGGAACGCCCGCAGCACGAGGTCGCCTGCGGGGAGGTAGCCGCGCCCCGCCGCGAGCTCGGCGCGCAGGAAGTCGCCCATGCGGGCGAGGTCCTCCTCGACGGGGGCGAGCCCCTCGGCCCAGTCGGGCGCCACGAGTCCCCGGTCGACCAGGCTCGAGAGTGTGCTCATCGGCGCTCCCACCGCTCGACGACCAGGTCGGCCACCGCCCGCTGCTCGGCAGCGAACGGGTGGTAGGCCAGGGCCTTGCGCTGGTCGGTGTCCTTGCCGTTGACCCACGGGTCGTCGCTGCAGACCTCGTGCCCGCGCGAGGCCGGCCACAGGTCGAGGAACGCGACGCCCGCGCGCGCGGCCGCGGTGCGGATCGTGGCGCGCAGGCGCTGCTCGACCCGGGAGAACTGCTCCCGCTGGTCGCGTCGCAACGGCAGCGAGGGGCAGGAGCGGGAGGGGTCGACCAGGCGGGGGTAGCCGACCAGCAGCACGAGCGCGTCGGGCGCTGCTCGGCGTACGACGCGACGCAGCGAGGCGGTGACGTCGGCCCGGGTGCGGGCCAGGGTGCCGTCCACGTCGCCGGTGCCGGGCAGGCTGCCGCACTGCGGGAGCTGCTGCCGGGAGAACGAGCAGACCAGCCGGGAGAACAGGTTGCCGTCGTTGCCGCCGATGCCGACCGTCACCAGGTCGGCGTCGCGACGCAGCGCGCGCTCCTGGGCCGGGACCGTGCCCTCGCCGCCGCCCACGCGCTGGGGGCCGACGAGGTCGCCGCTGTCCGCGCCGCTGCAGGTCACGTCGACGACCCGCGAGGGCTCGAGCCGCGCGGCCACGAGGCTGGGGTAGTTGCCGGAGGACCGGAAGCACCCACCGGCCACGTCGGTGACCGGCACGAAGGGGGCCGAGCTGTAGGAGTCGCCCAGGGCGACGTACGTCCTCGGTGCGTCCGCGTCCGCGTCCGCGACCGCGCCCCCGTCGCGCCGGACGGACGCGCCGGCCTGCGGGGGCTGGGCGTTGCCGGTGTCGCAGCCGGTGAGCACCGAGGTGAGGGCCAGCGCGGCCAGGGCGCCCGCGAGGACGGACCGGCGACGCGGCGCCTCAGCCCGCGTCACGCTTGGCGGGACGCGCGGTGGACAGGCTGCGGGAGCTGGCCGAGGAGAAGCGCCGCTGCGGGTTCGCGCCGATGCCGGGCTCGGCCGCCGTGCTCGTCTTGCTCGCCTTCTTGGCGGGCTTCTCGGCGGCTGGCTCCTTGGTGTCCGCCTTCGTGGTCCCAGCCTTCTTCTTCGGCTTGGCCGCCGACTTGGCGGCCGACTTGGCCGCGGCCTTGGCGGCCTTGCGCTCAGCGCGCGCGGCGGCCTCGCGGCGCGCGGCGTGGTCGGAGGAGTGCTCCTCGATGAACTCGTCCATGATCCGCCAGGTCGTGTGGCGGGCCGCGCGACCGGTCAGCATGCCGAGGTGGCCACCGGGGACGACCTCGAAGCGCATCTGCGCCGCGTGGGGGACGAGGTCGACGATCGGGCGCACGCAGCTGACCGGGGCGATCGTGTCGCCGGCGCCGCCGAAGGACAGCACCGGCACGGTGATGTCGGCGAAGGAGATGTCGCGGCCCTCGAAGCTCACCCGGCCGCGGGCGAGCTCGTTGCCCTTGACCATGCGGTGGTAGAGCTGCCCGAACGTGCGGCCGGGGTAGGCGAGCATGTTGGCGGTGAACCGGTCGACCGCCTCGACCTGGGCGAGGAACTCGGTGTCGTCGAGCTTGGCCAGCTGGACGAAGGGCTTGGAGATCAGCTTGTCGAACGCCGAG
This sequence comes from Nocardioides marmoribigeumensis, assembly GCF_031458325.1. Classification (NCBI taxonomy): domain Bacteria; kingdom Bacillati; phylum Actinomycetota; class Actinomycetes; order Propionibacteriales; family Nocardioidaceae; genus Nocardioides; species Nocardioides marmoribigeumensis. The sequence continues at coordinate 1,219,296 of NZ_JAVDYG010000001.1, read as the reverse complement.
AGCTGGAAGGCGCGGCGCACCAGCGGCTGCGGCACGCCGCCCATCGCGCGGTAGGCCAGCGTGATGATCGAGGCCCGGTCGGGGACGACCCCGAGGAGCGGGCGCACCGGGGCGATGAGCGGGACCTGCCGGATGTCGATCGGGCTGCCGACCGTGGTCACCGACCCGATCGGGAGGCTGGTGAACGCCGCGGCGGTGAGCAGGCTGAAGATGCCGCCCAGGCTCCAGCCGACCAGGTGCACGGGTCGCCCGCCGGCGTGGCTGCTGACCTGGCGGATCGCCTCGGGCAGCACCTCGGCCACCCAGTGCTCCATGCCGAGGTTGCGGTTCTTGAACGAGACCTGGCCGTACTCGACCAGGTAGGTGGGGCGTCCCTGCTGCACGAAGTGCTCCACCAGCGAGCAGCCGCGGCGCAGGTCGAAGCAGAGCGAGGGGGCTGCGAGCGGGGTGACCAGCAGGACCGGGTCACCGGTCTCCTTGGTCCTCGCGACGGGCCGGTAGTGGTAGACCTCCCGCAGCATGCCGTCGTCGATGAGCGTGCGCGGCATGGGTCTCAGATCGGCCACTCCGCCGTACAGCAGCTTGTGTGCGACGTTGGCGGAGGCGGCGACGATCTGGTCCGGCTTCGGGATCAGATCCATGCGGCGGAGGATACCTGTGGATCAGGCGAGCAGCTTGGACGGTCTCAGCCGCTTGCGGTGGTCGGGGCGGGCTTGCTTGAGCATCCCGATGAACTCCTCGGCCCAGTCGCTGACGTCGTGGGAGCGCACGGTCTTGCGCATCGCCTTCATGCGCTTGGTCAGGTCCTTGGGCGGTGCGTCGACCGCCTCGAGGATCGCGGCCTTCATGCCGTTGATGTCGTAGGGGTTGACCATGAAGGCCTGCTTGAGCTCGTCGGCGGCCCCGGCGAACTCCGAGAGCACCAGCGCGCCGTCGTCGCGGTGCCGGCACGCGACGTACTCCTTGGCGACGAGGTTCATGCCGTCGCGCAGCGGCGTGACGACCATGATGTCGGCCGCGCGGTAGAGCGCGGCCATCTCGTCACGGGGGTAGGAGGAGTGCAGGTAGCTGATCGCCGGGCGTCCGATGCGGCCGAGGTCGCCGTTGATCCGGCCCACCAGGCGGTCGATCTCGTCGCGAAGGCGGCGGTATTCGTCGACGCGCTCGCGCGAGGGGGTCGCCACCTGGACGAAGACCGCGTCCTCGACGCTCAGCGCGCCCTCCTCGAGCAGCTCGCCGAACGCGCGCAGCCGGTCGTAGATGCCCTTGGTGTAGTCGAGGCGGTCGACGCCGAGCAGGAGCTTGCGCGGCTCGCCCAGCTGGCTGCGGATCTGCTGGGCCCGCTCGGCGACCGGGTCCGAGACCGACAGCTTCTCCAGCTCGGCCACGTCGATCGAGATCGGGAAGCACTCGGCCGCGACCGTGCGACCGTCCTCGAGGTAGATCAGGTCCTTGTGGGTCTTGTGGCCCAGGCGCTGGCGGACCAGCCGGACGAAGTTCTGCGCGCCGCCGCGGCGCTGGAAGCCGACGAGGTCCGCGCCGAGCAGGCCCTCGAGGATCTGCGACCTCCAGGGGAGCTGGACGAACAGCTCGCTCGGCGGGAACGGGATGTGGAGGAAGAAGCCGATGCGCAGGTCGGGGCGCAGCTCGCGGAGCATCGCCGGCACCAGCTGCAGCTGGTAGTCCTGCACCCACACCAGCGCCTTGTCGGCGGCCTCCGCCGCGGCCCGCTCGGCGAAGCGCCGGTTGACCGTGACGTAGGAGTCCCACCACTCCCGGTGGAACCCGGGCTTGGCGACCACGTCGTGGTAGAGCGGCCACAGGGTGCCGTTGGAGAAGCCTTCGTAGAACTCCTCGATCTCCTGCGGGGACAGGGCCACGGGGAAGAGGTGCATCCCGCCCTGCTCCAGGGGCTCCTCGGGGCCGTCGGACCCTCCGTCCCAGCCGACCCACGCCCCGTCGTACTGCTGGATGATCGGCTCGAGCGCCGTCACGAGCCCGCCGGGGGAGCGGCGCCACGTGGTCTCGCCGTCCTCGCCCACCACCCGGTCGACCGGGAGCCGGTTGGCGACCACGACCAGGTCGTGGTCGCCCTGGGTGCGCGTGGAGGTCATGTCCTCACCCTAGGCGCCCCGCACCACGTCTCCCTGGGGGTGAGGAACCAGCTGCCCACCCCGGCCCGGCGTGGGCTGAATGACATCGTTGTGGTTCGTCATTAGCATGACGCGCATGGACAGCGCGAACGCCAACAGCCTCCACGACCCGGTGACGTCGGCCGAGCTGTCGGACCGGGACCAGGCGGTGCTCGAGTTCGAGCGTCACTGGTGGAAGTACGCCGGCGCCAAGGAGCAGGCGATCCGCGACCAGTTCGACATGTCCAGCACCCGCTACTACCAGGTGCTCAACGCCCTCATCGACCGTCCGGAGGCGCTCGAGCACGACCCGCTGCTGGTCCGCCGCCTGCGTCGCCTCCGCGCCGCGCGCCAGCGTGCCCGCTCCGCGCGCCGTCTCGGCATCGAGGTCTGAGGTGGAGCCGCTCAGCGCCTCACGGGCGCGCGCCCGGGCCGCTCGGGCCGAGGCCCGCCGCAGGCCGCGTCCCGACCAGGGCTTCGCGATGTCCTCCCCGATCGCCCTCATGGCCGCCGCCGCGGTGACGCTCGCCGGTGCGGCCTTCGTCGCCACCGACGGCACCCGCGAGCAGCAGCGCCGCGAGGCCGCCCTGGTCGACGCGCCGGCGCGCGTCGAGCCGCAGACCACGATCGTGGCCAAGAAGGTCAAGCCCGTGGTCAAGCGCACCGACGTCTACGTCGAGGTCTACAACAACACCAACGTCACCGGCCTCGCCGGCGCCACGGGCGCCCGCATCACCGCCGCCGGGTGGCAGCTGGTGACCACCGACAACTGGGTCGGCACGATCCCGGCGACGACGGTCTACTACCCGCCGCAGCTCAAGGCCGCCGCCCACCTGCTCGGCAAGGACCTCGGCATCGCCCGGATCATCCCGGCCGAGGACCCGATGAGCATGGACCGCCTGACCGTGGTGCTCACCGCCGACTTCGCCTGAGTCATGCTGGGAGCGTGAGCGCCCCGTCCTTCGCAGAGCCCGCCTCCGAGCACGCCGACGAGCGCTGGGACGCGGTCCTCGACGGGTTAGGGCGGTGCCTGGTCTGCCTCGACTTCGACGGCACTCTCGCCCGCATCGTGGACGACCCGTCCCAGGCGCGGATCCACCCCGACGGCCCCGAGGTGCTGGCGGCCCTCGGTGCGCGGGTGCTCGGCATCGCGATCGTGACCGGCCGCCCGGCCCGCGACGTCATCGTGCTCGGCGGCCTCGAGCTCCTCGCCACGCGGCTGGAGGACAGTGGCGGCTGGGTGCTCGTGCGTGGTCAGTACGGCGCCGAGCGCTGGGACGGCGAGACCGGCGAGGTCGAGACCCCCGAGGCAGCGCCAGGGCTCGACGAGCTGCGCGACCGGCTGCCCGACCTGCTCGACGACGCCGACGCCCCGGACGCCCGCGTGGAGGACAAGGGGCTCGCGGTCGCGGTCCACACCCGCTCCCTGGACGACGCGACCCCGGCGGCCGGCCGGCTCGCGGAGGCGCTCGCGCCCGTGGCCGCCGAGCTCGACCTGGCCCTCGAGCCCGGCCGCATGGTCGTCGAGGTCCGGGCCCCGGGGATGGACAAGGGCGCGGTGGTCCGCGAGCTGGTCGAGGAGCACCGGCCCTCAGCCGTCGTGTTCGTCGGCGACGACCTCGGCGACCTCCCGGGCTTCGCCGCGGTGGAGGAGCTGCGCGAGGACGGGCTGCCGGGCCTGCTGGTGTGCTCCGGCTCGGAGGAGCAGCGCGCGCTGGTCGAGCACGCCGACCTGGTGGTCGACGGTCCCGACGGCGTCATGAGGCTGCTGCGCGCCCTCGCGGACGGCCCGAGAACGTAAACGGCCGGAGACGCTTGCGCGTCTCCGGCCAAACCCCGTCGCACCCACGAGGTGCCCTCAGGTTAGGCGCGTGCGATCGGGGGGCGCAACGAGTTGCGCAGGCTCCCCACCTCGGTCTAGACCGCGCTCCTCGCACGACGGCCCAGCGGCAGGTCCGCGCAGGTCAGGTGGGCGTTCCCGGACGGTCGGCGCGTTCTTGCACTCGTGGGTGCCGAGTGCTAAACATGAGTTGGCACTCTCGACCCGAGAGTGACAATGGGGATTCGTGGTTGAGGCCCGAAGCGCCGGCGGGAAGGGTCCGTCGGGCAGCCGGGTCGGCCGTCGCGGGCGGCTACGTCTCCCACCCCGACTCTCAGCGTGAGGAACCGCAGGAGTATGTCGAAGCTGATTGCTTTCAACGAAGAGGCCCGCCGCGGTCTCGAGCGTGGCATGAACACGCTCGCCGACGCGGTCAAGGTGACTCTCGGCCCCAAGGGTCGCAACGTCGTCCTGGAGAAGAAGTGGGGCGCCCCCACGATCACCAACGACGGCGTCTCGATCGCCAAGGAGATCGAGCTGGAGGACCCCTACGAGAAGATCGGCGCCGAGCTGGTCAAGGAGGTCGCCAAGAAGACCGACGACGTCGCCGGTGACGGCACGACGACGGCGACCGTCCTGGCCCAGGCGATGGTCCGCGAGGGCCTGCGCAACGTCGCGGCCGGCGCCAACCCGATCGCGCTGAAGCGCGGCATCGAGAAGGCCGTTGAGGCCGTGTCCTCGCAGCTGCTCGAGATGGCCAAGGACGTCGAGACCAAGGAGCAGATCGCCTCCACCGCCTCGATCTCCGCCGCTGACACCCAGGTCGGCGAGATCATCGCCGAGGCCATGGACAAGGTCGGCAAGGAAGGCGTCATCACCGTCGAGGAGTCGAACACGTTCGGCCTCGACCTGGAGCTGACCGAGGGGATGCGGTTCGACAAGGGCTACATCTCGCAGTACTTCATGACCGACCCGGAGCGCATGGAGACGGTCCTCGAGGACCCCTACATCCTGGTCGCCAACCAGAAGATCTCCAACGTCAAGGACATGCTCCCGGTCCTGGAGAAGGTCATGCAGGGCGGCAAGCCGCTGCTGATCATCGCCGAGGACGTTGAGGGCGAGGCCCTGGCCACCCTGGTCGTCAACAAGATCCGCGGCACCTTCAAGTCCGCCGCGGTCAAGGCGCCGGGCTTCGGTGACCGCCGCAAGGCCATGCTGCAGGACATCGCGATCCTGACCGGTGGCCAGGTGATCAGCGAGGACGTGGGTCTCAAGCTGGAGAACACCGGCCTCGAGCTGCTCGGCCAGGCGCGCAAGGTCGTCCTCACCAAGGACGAGACCACGATCGTGGAGGGCGCCGGCGACGGCGACCAGATCCAGGGTCGGGTCAACCAGATCCGTGCCGAGATCGAGAAGAGCGACTCCGACTACGACCGCGAGAAGCTGCAGGAGCGCCTGGCCAAGCTGGCCGGCGGCGTTGCGGTGATCAAGGTCGGCGCGGCCACCGAGGTCGAGCTCAAGGAGCGCAAGCACCGCATCGAGGACGCCGTTCGCAACGCGAAGGCGGCCGTCGAGGAGGGCATCGTCGCCGGTGGCGGCGTCGCGCTGATCCAGGCGACCACCGCGGCGTTCGAGAAGCTCGAGCTCGAGGGTGACGAGGCCACGGGCGCGAACATCGTGCTCAAGGCCGCCGAGGCCCCGCTCAAGCAGATCGCGGTCAACGCCGGCCTCGAGGGCGGCGTCGTCGTGGAGAAGGTCCGCTCGCTCACCGCGGGCAACGGCCTCAACGCGGCGACCGGCGAGTACGTCGACATGATCGCCGAGGGCATCCTCGACCCGGCCAAGGTGACCCGGTCGGCGCTGCAGAACGCGGCGTCCATCGCGGCGCTGTTCCTCACCACCGAGGCCGTCGTGGCCGACAAGCCGGAGAAGACCCCGGCCATGCCCGGTGGCGACGGCGGCATGGGCGGCATGGACTTCTGATCCACGCCACTCCCTGTACGACCCGCGAGGGGTCCGGCTCCGGCCGGGCCCCTCGCGGCGCTTCTCCACAAGGGTCGTGAGACCGAGCGGGTGAGTCGGGCCGAGCTCGGGTAAGTTGCCGATGTCCGGTTCGTCCGGGTCAGGTCCAGTCAACGTCGTTCGGGGGGACGAGCAGCGTCATGGTGCAGGTGAGCAGGGTCGGTGGCCTCGCGGCCGCCGCGGTCCTCGCGCTCCCCGTGCTCGCCGCCTGCAGCGACGACCCGCCCGCCGCCGCTCCGCCGCCCTCGGCGTCGAGCAGCCCCACCAGCAGTGCCGCACCCTCCGGGCCGCCCACGCTTCCTGCCGCCGCGAAGGGCACCACTCCCGCGGCCGCCAAGGCGTTCGTGCGCTACTACGTCTCGCTGATCAACTACACAAGCGACAATCTTGACTCCGCGGAAATGGCACGTCGCAGTGAGGCGCAGTGCAAGACCTGTCGACTCATCTTCCGCATCGTGAGGAACATGAATGAGGCCGGCCGTCGCTATGAGGGTGGTCATTGGGTCATCGACTCGATGGAAGAGTTGCCGTCTGCAGCAGGGCATCGACAAGTTCGAGCACTCATCAACGTCGATGATCTCCAGGTCGTCTTTCCTTCAGGTAAGCGGAAGAACGTGCGGGCCAACCGGACGTCGTACACCTTCGATCTTGTACTGAGGGGTGGCTCTTGGTCGGTGGCGCAGATCGTGGGCGTCTCGTGATCGCGCGTGTTTTAGCGCTAGCGGTTCTGGTGCTGGGGTCCACGGCGCGGCCCGCTATCGCAGAAGAGAGCTGTGGCGCTGATGTGGTCGCAGGTCTCGGGGGACTGGCCGTTCCTGGTAAATGCACGGTTGACGGAACCAACGTCGGTGGCTCTGGATCGCCGCTGCAAGTTGGCGATGACTCCTCGCCATACCTCGACTACGAATGGCGTTGGCCGTGCCCAGGCGCGGCCAACGGTGTAACGGCGCTTGACGACTGTGGGGCTGCCCTTGTGTGCCCCAACCCTGTAGATCGCTCGTGGGACCTGTACGGACGAGTTGCGGGCAGAGGCTGGGTCTTCATCCGGTCACAGTGCTTCGGGGCGCGGCCGCCGGCGTACGTGCCCCCGACGGTGACCCCGGCGATGGTGCTGAGCGAGCTGCGGCGGGTGGGGCTGCCGGCGCTGGACGTGTCGGTGCAACCGGCGGGGAAGACCCTGGTCAACCTCGACACGATCTTCTTCACCGAGCCGCGGCCGGTGGACGTCGACCTCACGATCCTCGGGCAGGCCGTGGAGGTGGAGGCGACCCCGACGACGTACGTGTGGTCCTTCGGTGACGGGACGGGGCTGACCACGACGACTCCCGGCGCGGCCTACCCGAGCAAGGACGTGGTGCACCGCTACTCCCACGCCGGGGTGACCGTGCGGCCCGCGGTGTCGGTCGTCTACGGCGCGCGGTTCCGCGTGGGCGGGGGAGCGTGGCAGGACGTCGACGGCACCGTCACGATCCCCGGGCCCGCGCAGGGCCTGAGGGTCGCGGAGGCCGCGCCGGTCCTGTCGGGCGAGCGGAGCTGACCGCTCCGCCCTAGAAGTCGATCTCGACCCGGAGGTCGGGGTCGGGTGGGAAGTAGAGCTCGACCCCGTCGCCGGCACCGATGATCGCCTCGGCCTCGCGCAGAGGGATCGGCCGGGTGCCCCGGTGGTCGCGCAGGTAGGCCAGCCCGTGGGGCGTGGTGATGACGTAGCGGCCGGCTCCGGACTGGCGAGCGCGATAGCGCGCATGGGTCTTCCAGCGATGGTGGGTGCGTCCGAGTGGTCCGGAGTTGTGGGTGCCGGTCTGACCGGGTGGCCCGCCCTCGTCGGGATCGAGGTAGGGAGTGGGGTGGTCGTAGTCGACCTTGCGGCTGGTGGAGGTGGCGTAGGGCCAGTAGTCGCCGCCGCTGACCAGGTGCACGCGCTCCTTGAGCGACTCGGGGTGCTCGTAGGCGGTGGTGCGGACGCGGTCGGAGAGGTCGAGCACCGGCTTGACCGTGACGTTGGCCCCGGCGAGGAGTCCCTGGAGCTGGACCAGGTCCATCGGGCCGAGGCCCTCGACCCGCGCGGTCCCGAGGGAGGGCTCGGCGAGGGTGCCCTGGTGCAGGTGGACGTAGAGGTCGCAACGGGGCGCCCAGGCGCTCCAGTCGGCGGTCTTGAGGGCCTCGAGGAGATCGGCGGGGAACGCGATCGCGGAGTGCAGCACGTGCGCCTCCGGGTCCGGCTCCGGCTCGACATCCTCCGGCTCATCCTCGGGCTCGGGCTCGACGGTGGCTGCCTCGACGGGCGCCTCGACGACCGGCTCCGGCTGGAGGTCGGAGGTGGCCTGCTGGGCGAGCTGGTGCTCGAGGATGAGAATGATCGCCTGCACCGGCCGCACGACGTAGCCGAACGCCATCGCCCGCAGCTCGTCCCGGGAGGGCCCGCACCCGTCGCCGCCGGCGTGGTCGGTGACGCGGGTGGCGAGGATGTCGGCGATGAGCTCGAGCAGGGCCCACAGCACGGCGGCGTCGCCGGCCTCGATCTGGGCGATGACCATCCGCAGGCCGAGCTCGTCGGGCCGCGACAGCCCGACGTAGCGACGGGCCTTGCGCTCGGCGACCTTGGCCGCGTGCGCCTCGGGGTCGGCCTCGATGACCTTGGCCTCGGCGAGCTTGATGGTGCGCCAGGCGTCCTCGTGGGCGATCACGCGCGCGACGGCCTGGTCGACCACCCACGCCCGGTCCGCAGGGACGTGTCGGGACAGCTTCGCCGCGCGGCGGGCCACCCAGACCTCCGCATCGCCCGCCAGGCAGACCGCCCAGGTCAAGGGAAGCCGGTGGCGGAGGTCGAGCAGGTCGGCCATCAGGTTGGTGGTCGCGGTGCGCCCCGCGCCCCGGGCCATCGCGATCTCGCCGAGGCAGAAGTCCTGCACCAGCGGCGTGCCCTCGCCGCCCACGGGCCGCAGGACGTTGCCGATCCGGCGCTGGTGCTTGCCGTCGGGACCGGTGGTGGGATCCCACGAGTGCAGGTCGGCCCACGCGCCCAACGCGTCCAGCTCGTCGACCTCGGCCAGTCGGCGTGCGCGCACCCTGTCCGCCATCGCGGCCAGGAGGCCACTGGCGTCGAGGTCGGGGAGTGCGGTCGGCATCTGCCGATCCTAGCAGCCCGTGACGACAATCGCAAGCACGTTCGATAGATGTGGAAACTCAGAGCACGCCGCGGGGGCGGAACTGGACGCTGATCCGCGGTCCGCAGGGGGTGGAGGACTTGGGGACGGCGTGCTGCCAGGTGCGCTGGCTCGAGCCGCCCATGACGACCAGGTCGCCGTGCCCGAGGGCGAACGCCCGGGTGGACCCCGGCACTCCGGGCTCGGGCCGCAGCATGAGTCGTCGGGTCTCGCCCAGTGACAGGATGGCGACCATCGTGTCGGCGCTGCGCCCGCGGCCGATGCGGTCGCCGTGCCACGCCACGCTGTCGGAGCCGTCGCGGTAGAGGCACAGGCCGGCGGTCCGGAAGCCCTCGCCCAGCTCGGGTCGGTAGTGAGTCGAGAGTGCGGACCGTGCCTCGACGAGGAGGGCGTGGGGGAGCTGAGCGTCCTCGCCGTAGAACGCCAGGAGCCGCGGCACGTCGACCTCGCGGTCGTACATCTGGCGTCGCTCGGCGCGCCACGGCACGTCGGTCGAGAGCCGCTCGAACAGCCCGTCGGCGCCCTCAGGGCCGCCGGCGAGCCAGCCCGGGAGGTGGTCCACCCAGGCCCCCGCGCTGAGGGGAGTGCGCCGGGCGGTGTCCAGCGGCCGCCAGACGGCCGCCGGTGCGTCGACCGCGTCGAACAGCGATCCCTGCAGGCTCAGCATGCCGCGACTGTACCCCAGGGTCGAACAGGTGTTCGACAGATCAGCGGCTGAGTGCGAGGGTGGCGTCGCGCTTGCGCCACGCGAACCCGGCGTTGCCGACCCGGGCGTACGACGGCCCCGCGGGTCCCGCGGCGCGCGCGACACTGGTCGTGAGTGAGACGATCGGGGTGCGCACCGCAGGAGGGTACGTCGCCCTCCTCCCGACCCGAGAGCCGACGATGACCATCACCCCCACGCCCACCGAGCCGCAGCCCGAGAAGACCAGCCGGGCACCCGTCTACGGCGCCCTGGCCGTGCTCGGGCTGGTGCTGGTGATCGCCTTCGGCTCCTGGCTGGTGCGCGACGACCAGATGTACTCCGGGTCCCCGAAGCCGACCGCGACCAGCGGGGCCGACCCCCAGGCCGTCACCCTCGCGCTGCCCTCACGTGAGAACGGCCGCTGCATGCCCGTCGACCCGGAGACCCTCGGTCGCGCCCAGACCGCGTTCGACGGGGAGGTCCTCCGCATGGACGGCGACACGGTCACCCTCGCGGTCCGGCAGTGGTACGCCGGCGGCGGCGACGCTGCGCAGGTGCAGCTCGACCTCGCCAAGGTGCCGACGTCGCTGACCGGCTACTTCGCCTTCGAGAAGGAGCGGCGCTACCTCGTGGCCGCCAACGACGACACCGTGATGGTGTGCGGCTTCTCGGCTCCGTGGTCCGCCGACCTCGAGAAGATCTACCGGGACGCCTTCACCGGCTCCTGACCTCAGACCCGGCAGCGTGTGCCGTGCCGCACGACCTGCCAGCGCACCTGGTTGCGCACCTCGGCGGTGTAGGTGTTGCCGTCGCCCGGGCCCGAGACCCGGTAGGTCACGCGCAGACCGTGCGAGGAACCGTGGCCCATCGACCGGCGGACGTGGAGGACGAAGAGCCCGGTCTGGCCGCGGCTGAACACGTGGTCGGCCACGCTCTCGTGCCCCGGCCAGGAGAGCAGGTGGTTGCCCGCGAGCCGCTTCTCGTGACCGGCCCAGGTGAGCTCACCGCCGAGGTCGATGCGGCCTCCGTAGTTGACCGGTGGCACCGTGACCGGGGTGCCGACCAGGCGGATGCCCGTGCCGTCGATCAGCTCGACCTCGGTCACCTCGACGTCGGCGGCGGCGCGCCAGGTGTAGTCGATCGACGCCAGCTCGCTGCTCCTCGGCTCGTAGCAGGCTCGCGTGCGCACGTTGCCGGTCTGCACGCTGAACGCGGCCTCGACCCGGGTCACCGTGCCCGTCTCGGGGTCGAAGCCCGCCCTGGGTGCCGGGGTCGAGGACGACGGCGTCGTGCGCGGAGGCGCTGCGGAGGAGTCGTCCGACCACGTGCAGCCTGCGGTGAGCAGCACGAGCGCGGTCGCCGCGACCACGAGGGCGCGCGGAGAGAGGGGAGGTGCCACGAGAACGCCGCCTTCTGCCGGGGGAGCGAAACCGTATCGCGTGCCTTCGTCCGTCCCCGCTAGCGTGACCGTGAAGGAGGGCAGAGATGAACGAGGGGAGCGTCCAGAGCTCGCGTGACACCGGCCGGGAGGTCGCTGCACGCGTTCGGGGACTGACCAAGGTGTACGGCGAGGGGGCGGCCGAGGTGCGCGCGCTCGACGGCGTGGACCTCGATCTCGGCGCCGGTGAGTTCACCGCCGTCATGGGTCCGTCGGGCTCGGGCAAGTCGACGCTGATGCACTGCTGCGCGGCGCTCGACGAGCCGACGAGCGGGACCGTCACGATCGGTGAGACCGAGCTGAGCCGGCTCAACGACAAGGAGCTGACCCGGCTGCGTCGCGACGCGATCGGCTTCGTCTTCCAGTCCTTCAACCTGGTGCCGACGCTCACCGCGGAGGAGAACATCCTCCTGCCGCTGTCGATCGCGGGCCGCAAGCCCGAGAAGCAGTGGTACGACTCGGTCATCGCCACCGTCGGTCTCGGTGACCGGCTGCGCCACCGGCCCAACGAGATGTCGGGCGGTCAGCAGCAGCGTGTGGCCGTGGCGCGGGCGCTGGTGGCCCGTCCCAGCATCGTGTTCGCCGACGAGCCGACCGGCAACCTCGACTCCCGGTCGGGCAGCGAGGTGCTGACCCTGCTGCAGCGGTCGGTGCGCGAGTTCGGGCAGACGGTCGTCATGGTCACCCACGACCCGGTCGCGGCCGGCTACACCGACCGCGTGGTCTTCCTCGCCGACGGCAAGGTGGTCGACGAGATGCGGGAGCCGACCGCCGAGCGCGTGCTGGAACGCATGTCGTCCTTCGCGGCGGCCGCGGAGGTCTGAGCCGTGGTCCGCGTCATCTGGCGCAACCTGGTCGCTCGCAAGCTGCGCCTGCTGCTGAGCGCCTTCGCGATCGTGCTGGGCGTCTCGTTCGTGTCGGGTGCGATGGTCTTCACCCACGCCATCGGCGCCGTGTTCGACGGGATCATCGAGGACTCCACCGCCGACGTCGAGGTCGCGTTCAAGGGGGCCGGCGACTTCGACTCCGCCGAGGACAGCCGCACCTTCGGGCCCGAGGTGGTCAAGGCGGTCGAGGCCCTGCCCGAGGTCGAGAAGGCCTACCCGGGACTGAGCAGCTCCTCGCTGTTCGTCCTCGGCAGCAACGGCAAGGTGGTCGGCGGCAACGGGCCGCCCGGTCTCGCGGTGGTGGCCAGCGACGTCACCTCGATGAGCGGCGACCGCATCTTCCGGCTGCAGGAAGGGGCGTTCCCGACCGAGGCCGGCCAGGTCGCGGTCGACGAGACGACGGCCGAGCGCGGCAAGCTGGAGGTCGGCGACACGGTCACCCTCGTCACGCCCGGCGACCCCCCGACGGTGAAGGCCCGGCTGACCGGCGTCTTCGCGTTCGGGGAGGGTGGTCTCAACGGCGCGACGCTCACCGTCTTCCCCAAGGCCTACCTCCAGCAGCTCCTCGTGGGCGGACGTGACGTCTACCAGCAGATCTCGGTCGACATCGCCGACGGGGTCTCGCAGCGCGAGGCCGCCGACGCGATCCAGAAGGTGCTGCCCTCGGGGGTCGAGGCCCGCCCCGGCGACGAGGTGGTGGCGAAGAACCGCAAGGCCCTCGACCGGATCCTCGGCTTCCTCAACACGTTCCTGCTGGTCTTCGCGGGGGTCTCCCTGGTGGTCGGCACCTTCCTGATCATCAACACCTTCTCGATCCTGGTCGCGCAGCGCAGCCGCGAGCTCGCCCTGCTCCGGGCGCTCGGCGCGAGCCGTCGCCAGGTCAACCGGTCGGTGCTCGCCGAGTCCGTGGGCGTGGGCCTGATCGGCTCGACGCTGGGGCTCCTCGGGGGCTGGCTGCTCGCCCGCGGGCTGTCGGCGCTGTTCAAGCTCTTCGGCGCCGACTTCAGCAGCGCGTCGTTCGACCTGACGTGGCCGGCGGTCGTCGCGGCCTATGCCGTGGGCATCGTGGTGACCGCCCTCGCGGCGTACGGTCCCGCGCGCAGGGCGTCCCGCATCCCGCCGGTCGCGGCGCTGCGCGACGACGTCGCACTGCCCGAGAGCACCATGCGGCGACGGATCGTCGTCGGCGGCGTGCTCGTGGTCGCCGGCGTCGGCTCGATGGCCGCCGGGCTGCTCGACCTCGGCGGCGAGGTGCTGGTGGAGATCGCCGGGGGCATGCTCGCCGTGCTGGTGGGCGTCGCGCTGCTGTCGCCGCTGTTCGCGCGGCCGGTGATCTCGCTGTTCGACGTGCTGTTCAAGCCGTTCGGGACGGTCGGCCGGCTCGCGGCGGAGAACTCCCGCCGCAACCCCCGGCGTACGGCGGCCACGGCGTCCGCCCTCATGGTCGGCCTCGCGCTCATGTCGATGATGTCGATCTTCGGGGCCTCGGCCTCGGCCAGCACGGACTCGACCCTCAAGGACGCCTACCGGTCCCAGCTGGTGATCTCCAACGCCGTCGGCACGCCGTTCTCGCCGGCGGTGGCGCGGGAGGCGCGGCGCATCGACGGGATCCGGACGGTCGCCTCGCTGCGCTACGCCCAGGCCAAGGTCAAGGGGGCGGGCACGGTCTTCCTGGTCGGGGTCGACCCGCAGGACTACGCCGCGGTGATGGCCGACGTGCCGTTCGTCGCCGGTGCCCTGACCGACCTCGGGCAGGACTCGATCCTCATCGGGCAGAAGCAGGCGGACAAGCTCGGCGTGGGGCTCGGCGACCGCGTCCAGGTGAGGTTCCAGGCCGGGCCGCAGTCGCTGCGGGTCGCCGGCTTCTTCGACCAGGCCGGCGGCATCCCGTCCTCGTGGGTGGTCAGCCAGGCCGCGCTGGAGAAGGGCGGGATCAAGCCGCTGGACTCGATGGTCTTCCTGGTCCAGGAGCCAGGGGCCGACAGGGCGGCGATCACCAAGCGGGTCGAGGCGATCACCAAGGACCTGCCGACGGTGAAGCTGCAGAGCCTGCAGGGCTTCGCCGACGAGCAGCGCAAGCAGACCGACCAGTTCCTCACCTTCGTCAACGTGCTGCTGGCGCTGTCGGTGCTCATCGCGGTGCTGGGCGTGGTCAACACGCTCGCCCTCTCGGTGATCGAGCGGACGCGCGAGGTGGGGTTGCTCCGTGCGATCGGCATGAGCCGGCGGCAGCTGCGCACGATGGTCCGGCTGGAGTCGATCGTGATCGCGGTCTTCGGGGCGCTCCTGGGCGTGGGGATGGGCATCGCGTTCGGGGTGGGGCTGGTCAAGTCGCTCAAGGACGAGGGCATCACCGACCTGGCCGTCCCGGTCGGGTCGTTGGTCGCCTTCGTGGTCGCCTCGGTGGTGATCGGGGTGCTCGCCGCGGTGCTCCCGGCACGTCGCGCGGCACGGCTCGACGTGCTCGAGGCCATCACCACCGAGTAGGGCAGGGCGGGCCGGGGCGGGACCTATGCCCCTCCAACTACGTCCGCCCAGCCGCTCGCACCGGGTCCACAGTCCCGTGTGCCCCAGCGTAAAGACGCCTAGTGTTGTGTGCACCACACCAGCCGGCGAACAGAGGATCACGCGATGGCCCACGCTGCCGTGTCGGTGCCTCGTGCGACCGTCGGCCCCTCGGAGCGCTCCGTGGTCCACAAGCACGTCCAGGTCCGTGAGTACGTCCGCGAGCTCCTCGCCGGTGCGCCTCCGGGCCACCCGGCCCCCTCGGAGCGCGAGCTCGTCCACCAGTTCGGTGTCGCCCGCATGACCGTGCGCCAGGCCCTCGACGCCCTGGTCGGCGAGGGGCTGCTCGAGCGCATCCCGGGCCGCGGCACGTTCGTCGCCCAGCGCCGCGCCGCCGAGGTCGCGCGGCTCACGTCGTTCACCGAGGACATGCAGCGCCGTGGCCACACCGCCGGGTCCCGCACCGTCGTCGCGCGGCTCGAGGCCGCCGGCCCCGGGGTCGCCCGGGCCCTGGAGATCGCCGAGGGCGACCCGATCATCCACTGGCAGCGGGTGCGCACCGCCGACGGCACCCCGATGTGCATCGAGGACGCCTACCTCCCCGCCGCGCTGGTGCCCGGCATGCTGGAGAACCTCCCCGAGTCCCTCTACGCCGAGCTGCGTGAGCGTGGCCTCGAGCCGACCTGGGGCGAGGACTCGGTCGACGCCGGCGTCTGTGCCGCCACCGAGGCGCGCCTGCTCGACGTACCCGTCGGTGCCCCCGCCCTGCGGGTCGCCCGCCGGGCGTTCGCGGACCGCACCCCGGTGTCGGTCTCGCGCAGCACCTACCGCGCGGACAAGTTCACGCTGTGGGTGCCGATGGTGCGCCAGCCGCACGACTGACGTCGTGGCGCCGGGCGCCTAGGCTCCCGGGATGACCATCTCGGGACTCGTCCTCGCCGCCGGGCAGGGCCGCCGCATGGGCGTGCCCAAGGCGCTGCTGCACACCGACGGCGAGACGTGGGCCAACCGCGCCGTCCGCCTGCTGCTCGACGGAGGCTGCCACGACGTCCTCGTCGTCACCGGCGCGGCTCACGAGGAGGTCGAGGAGGGGCTCCCCGAGGACGACCGCGTCTCGTCGGTGCACGCGCCGCGGTGGGACGAGGGGATGGGGGAGTCGCTGCGGACCGGGCTCGACGTGCTGCTGCACGGCTCGAGCAGCGAGGCCGCGCTCGTGACGCTCGTCGACCTGCCCGACCTCGAGGTCCCGGTCGTCGAGCGCGTGCTCGAGCGCTGGGCCGAGGGCGGCGAGGGGCACCAGGCGCTCCTCCGGGCGACGTACGACGGCAGGCCGGGCCACCCGGTCCTCCTCGGCCGGGCGCACTGGCGCCGGCTGCTGGACGTGGTCCGGGGTGACGTGGGGGCGCAGCGCTACTTCGACCTCGAGGACGACCACGGGCCCCGGCGTAACCTCGTCGAGGTGGACTGCACCGACCTGGCCTCCGGCCGCGACGTCGACCTGCCGGAGGAGATGGACACGTGAGCCTGGTGAACTCGCCCGACGACCTGGCCGCGCGGCTGGAGAAGACCGGCTACCTCAGCGACGAGGCCCTGGCCACGGTCGGCTTCCTCGCGATGGAGCTGGGCCGGCCGCTGCTGCTCGAGGGTGAGCCGGGCACGGGCAAGACCGCGCTGGCCGAGGCGCTGGCCGAGGGGCTGGGGCTGCCGCTGGTGCGGCTGCAGTGCTATGAGGGGATCGACGCCTCCCAGGCGCTCTACGACTGGGACTTCCCGCGGCAGATCCTGCACCTGCGGGCCGTGGAGGCCGCGGCCGACGGGCGGCTCGACGTCGACGAGGTCGAGGGCGGGCTGTTCGCCGAGCGGTTCCTGGTGGCGCGTCCGATCCTGCGGGCGCTGCGCGAGGCGCCGGTGGTGCTCCTGATCGACGAGGTCGACCGGGCCGACGACGAGTTCGAGGCGTTCCTCCTCGAGGTGCTGTCGACCTGGCAGGTGACGATCCCCGAGCTGGGGACCGTCGCGGCCGCCGTACCCCCCGTCGTGGTGCTCACCTCCAACCGCACCCGCGAGGTGCACGACGCGCTCAAGCGGCGCTGCCTCTACCACTGGATCGACCACCCGACGCTCGAGCGGGAGGTGGCGATCGTGCGGTCGCGGGCGCCGGAGGTCTCCGCCGAGCTGGCGCGCCAGGTCGTCGAGCTCGTCCACGAGGTGCGCGGCGCCGACCTGGTCAAGCCACCGGGCGTCGCGGAGACCCTCGACTGGGCGCGGGCGCTGGAGCGGCTGGGCACGACCACCCTCGACGTGGAGGCCGCGGCCCGGACTCTCGGCGTCGCGGTGAAGTACCGCGAGGACGCCGACCGCGTCCGCGCCGCCCTGGACCGGATGCTGGCGGGCTGAGATGACCGCGGCGGGCGTCGAGACGACCCTGCTCGGGTTCACCCGGGCGCTGCGTGCCGCCGGGATCGCGGTCACCCAGGACCGCGCGCAGGTCTTCCTCGCCGCCACCGCGCGGGTCGGGCTCGGCGACCAGCAGCGCACCTACTGGGCGGGCCGCGCGACGCTCTGCTCGTGCCCCGAGGACCTGCCGGTCTACGACAAGGTCTTCTGGGCGTGGTTCGCCGACGACGGCTCGACCGGGACCGCACAGCGCCCCGTCATGCCCATGCCGCCGTCCAAGCAGGCGCCGCTCGGCGAGGACGACGCCGACGCGGGCGAGGGCGGGCCCGGCGACGACCTCGTGGTGCGGGTGGCGGCCAGCGACGTGGAGGTGCTGCGCCACCGCGACATCGCGTCGATGACCGAGGGCGAGCGGGCCCGGCTGGCGCGGCAGTTCGCCCGGCTCTCGCCCAGGCCACCGAGCCGCACGTCCTACCGTCGCCGTCCCGCGCGTCGCGGCACCCTCGACACCGACGCGACGCTGCGGCGGATGCTGGCGCGGATGGGGGAGCCGCTCGAGCTGCGGCACCGGCACCGCTCCCGCCGCGACCGCCGGGTGGTCCTGCTGGTCGACGTGTCCGGGTCGATGGGGCCCTACGCCGACGCCCTGCTGCGGCTGGCGCACCGGATGACCCGGTCGATGAGCACCGAGACGTTCAGCGTCGGCACGCGGGTGACCCGGCTGACCCGGGCGATGCGGCTGCGCGACGCCGACCAGGCGCTGCGGGCCGCCGGCGACGTGGTGCCCGACTGGTCGGGCGGGACGCGCCTCGGTGAGGGGCTGCAGGCGTTCCTGCAGCGGTGGGGGCAGCGCGGCATGGTGCGCGGCGCCGTGGTCGTGGTCTTCAGCGACGGGTGGGAGCGCGGCGACGCCGCCCTGCTCGCCGAGCAGATGCGACGCCTCCACCTGCTCGCCCACCGGGTCGTCTGGGTCAACCCCCACAAGGGAGCGGCCGGCTACCAGCCCGTGCAGGTCGGGATGGCTGCGGCCCTGCCGTACGTTGACGACTTCGTGGCCGGTCACTCCCTGGCCGCGTTCGAGCGAGTCCTGGAGGTGGTCGGCGATGCGTGAGGTCCTCGAGCAGCTGCTGCCCTGGTGGGAGGCCGGCGAGACGGTCGGCATGGGCACGGTCGTCGCGACCTTCCGCTCCGCACCCCGCCCGGCCGGCGCCTCGATGCTGGTCGGTCCCGACGGCTCCGCGGTCGGCTCGGTCTCCGGCGGCTGCGTGGAGGGCGCGGTCTACGACCTCGCGCAGAGCGTCGTGGCCTCCGGCGACCCCGTCCTCAAGCGCTACGGCGTGTCCGACGAGGTCGCCTACGAGGCCGGCCTGACCTGTGGCGGCATCCTCGACGTCTACGTCGAGAAGGTCAGCCGCGAGACGTTCCCCGAGCTCGGTGAGGTCGCCGCCGACCTGGCCGCCGGCCGACCCGTCGCGGTCGCGACGGTCGTGGACCACCCCGACCCGGCGTACGTCGGGCGGCGGGCGGTCCTGCGCCCGGACCAGCCGGCCTCGGCGTCGCTCGGGTCCTCCCGCATCGACGACGCCGTGCTGGACGACGCCATGGGGCTGCTGGCCAGCGGCCACAGCGCGACGCTCGGCTACGGGCCCGACGGGGAGCGGCGCGGCGAGGGGATGCGGGTCTTCGTGTGGGCCTTCGCGCCGGCGCCCCGCATGGTCGTCTTCGGCGCGATCGACTTCGCCGCGGCGGTCGCCTCGATCGGCAGCTTCCTGGGCTACCACGTGACGGTGTGCGACGCGCGCCCCGTCTTCGCGACCGCGACCCGCTTCCCCGAGGCCGACGAGGTGGTCGTCTCCTGGCCGCACAAGTACCTCGCCGCGGAGGCCGAGGCCGGCCGCATCGACGAGCGCACGGTGCTGTGCGTGCTGACCCACGACCCGAAGTTCGACGTGCCCCTGCTCGAGGTGGCGCTGCGCCTGCCCGAGGTCGCCTACATCGGGGCGATGGGCTCCCGCAAGACCCACGAGGACCGGCTGGTGCGGCTGCGCGAGGCGGGCGTGACCGAGGACGAGATCGCCCGCATGTCGTCGCCGGTCGGCCTCGACCTCGGTGCCCGGACGCCCGAGGAGACAGCGGTGTCGATCGCCGCGGAGATCATCGCGCTGCGGTGGGGCGGCCGGGGCGAGCGGCTCGGCCGGCTCGAGGGCCGGATCCACCACGCGACGCACGACGTCGTCCCCTTGTGAGGGCCGTCACAGCCAGGTAGGAATGTCCTCCTATGACACGTCACACGATCTTGGAGGTCTGATGCGGATCAGCGTCACCGTGGATGGGGCGAAGTACACCGACGACGTAGAACCACGAACGTTGCTGGTCCACTACCTGCGCGAGCAGCTCGGCAAGACCGGCACCGTCGTCGGCTGCGACACCAGCAACTGCGGGGCGTGCACCGTGCACCTCGACGGTCGCAGCGTGAAGTCGTGCAACGTCCTCGCCGTGCAGGCCGACGGCTCCGAGGTCACGACCATCGAGGGCCTCGCCAAGGACGGCGAGCTGCACCCGATGCAGGAGGCGTTCCGGGAGTGCCACGCGCTGCAGTGCGGCTACTGCACGCCCGGCATGATCATGCAGTCGATCGACCTGCTCAACGAGAACCCCGAGCCGAGCGAGCAGGAGATCCGCGAGGGGCTGGAGGGCAACCTCTGCCGCTGCACCGGCTACCAGCACATCGTGCGCGCGGTGCAGACCTGCTCGGGCCAGCAGGTCGACGACGTCCCGTCGTTCTCCGGGGGTGTCGCGTGACCGCCACGTCGGAGCGTCCCAGCGGCGAGATCGGCCTGGCCCGCCGCCGCAAGGAGGACCAGCGCCTGATCACCGGGCGCACCAAGTGGACCGACAACCTGCAGCTGCCCGGAATGCTGCACGTCTCGATGGTCCGCAGCCCCTTCGCGCACGCGACCATCAGCTCGATCGACACCTCTGCCGCCAAGGCGGCCGACAACGTCGTCGCGGTCTACACCGGCGAGGAGATCGCCGACGAGCAGGGCGTGCTGATCACGGCCTGGCCGCTGAGCGACGAGCAGAAGTCGCCGCAGCACAACCCGATGGCCGTCGGCAGGGTCGCGTTCGCCGGCGAGATCGTCGCGATGGTCGTGGCCCGTTCCGCGGCCGCTGCCCGTGACGCCGCCGAGCTGGTCGAGGTGGAGTACGACGAGCTGACGCCCGTCATCGACCTCAAGCAGGCCGCGGCCGACGAGGTGCTCGCCCACCCGGACCTCGGCACCAACCAGTCGGCCGTGTGGACGCTCGACTCCGCTGCGCAGGGCTCGGGGAGCGACGTCGACGAGGCGATCGAGAAGGCGCGCACGGACGGCATCGTCATCGAGCGGGAGTACGTCAACCAGCGCCTCATCCCGGCCTTCATGGAGCCGCGCTCCGTGGTGGTCGACCCGACCGGCGAGCAGATCACGATGTGGTCCGCGACCCAGGTCCCGCACATCCTGCGGTTCGCGCTGGCCGCGACCACGGGCGTGCCCGAGTCCAAGATCCGTGTCATCGCCCCCGACGTCGGCGGCGGCTTCGGCGGCAAGCTCGCCGTGGCGGCCGAGGAGTGGCTGGTCTGGCTCGCCGCCCGCAAGATCGGCAAGCCGGTCAAGTGGACCGAGACGCGCAGCGAGTCCCTGGTCTCCGGCCACCACGGTCGCGACCAGATCCAGCGGCTCACGCTCGCGGCGACCAAGGAGGGCCGGGTCACCGGCCTCAAGGTCGACCTGCTCGCCGACCTCGGCGCCTACGCCGCCCTCGTCGGCGGTGGCGTGCCGGTGCTGGGTGCGTGGATGTTCAACTCGATCTACAAGTTCGACGCCTACCGCTTCACGACGAACAACATCTACACCAACAAGACCTACGTCGACGCCTACCGCGGGGCCGGCCGGCCCGAGGCGACGTACGCCATCGAGCGACTCATGGACGAGCTGGCCAACGAGCTGGGCAAGGACCCGCTCGAGGTCCGCGAGATGAACTGGATCAAGCACGAGGAGTTCCCGTTCACCACGGTCGCCGGCATGACCTACGACTCGGGCAACTACGAGGCGGCCACCGCCAAGGCCAAGGAGATGTTCGACTACGACGAGCTCAGGGCTGAACAGAAGAGGCGCAGGGAAAGCGAGGACCCCGTCCAGCTGGGCATCGGCATCTCGACCTTCACCGAGATGTGCGGCCTCGCCCCCTCGAGGATCCTGGGCCAGCTCAACTACGGCGCGGGTGGCTGGGAGAACGCCGAGATCCGGATGCTCGCGACCGGCAAGGTCGAGGTCATCACCGGCACCTCGCCGCACGGCCAGGGCCACGAGACCGCGTGGTCGCAGATCGTGGCCGACAAGCTGGGCGTTCCGTTCGAGGACGTCGAGGTGCTGCACGGTGACACCCAGGTGTCGGTGCGAGGCCTGGACTCCTACGGCTCCCGGTCGCTGGTCGTCGGTGGTGAGGCGCTGGTGCGCGCCGCCGACAAGGTGATCGACAAGGCCAGGAAGATCGCGGCCCACGTGCTCGAGGCCAACGAGGACGACCTGGAGTTCACGGGCGGGTCGTTCTCGGTCAAGGGCACCGAGAAGGGCGTGGCCATCACCGAGCTGGCGACCGCGGCGTTCACCGCCCACGACCTGCCCGACGGGCTCGAGCCGACGCTCGACGCGGCGGCGGCCTTCGACCCCGAGAACTTCTCGTTCCCGCACGGCACCCACCTGTGCGCGATGGAGGTCGACACCGAGACCGGCGCGACCAAGATGCGCTCCTACGTCTGCGTCGACGACATCGGCACGATCGTCAACCCGCTGATCGTCGCGGGCCAGGTGCACGGCGGCCTGGTCCAGGGCATCGCGCAGGCGTTGTGGGAGGAGGCGGTCTACGACGAGTCCGGCACGCTGGTGAGCGGGTCGTTCGTGGACTACACGCTGCCCACCGCGGCCGACACGATCTCGTTCAAGACCGGTCACACGGTCTCGCCGTCGACGTACACCTCGCTGGGTACCAAGGGCGTCGGTGAGGCGGGCTGCATCGCCTCGACGCCGGCGGTGGTCAACGCGATCGTCGACGCGCTGCGGCCGATGGGCGTCGACGACATCCGCATGCCCTGCACCCCGGAGCGCGTGTTCAAGGCGATCCAGGGCGCCGGTGCGCACGACACCTCCACCGGGGCGGCACAGCCCCACTTCGAGGAGGGGGCACCCAATGCCGATCCCTCCGCCGGATCGAGCGACGGGAGCGGCCAGTGATCCCCGCAGCCTTCGACTACAAGGCGCCCACCACGGTCGAGGAGGCCCTCTCCGCGATGGCGGAGGCCGGCGACGACGGCAAGGTCATCGCCGGCGGGCAGAGCCTGCTGCCGGTGATGCGCATGCGCATGAACGCCCCCGAGGTGCTCATCGACCTTGGCAAGGTCTCCTCGTTGCGGGGGATCAGCGACGAGGGTGACTCGATCCGCATCGGCGCGATGACGACCTACCAGTCCGTCCTCGACGACGCGTCGGTCAAGGAGCACCTCGTGCTGCTGCACAAGGTCGTCGAGACCATCGCCGACCCGCAGATCCGTCACCGGGGCACGCTGGGCGGTTCGGTCGCCCACGCCGACCCGGCCGGTGACGTGGGCGCGGCGACCCTCGCGCTCGAGGCGACGATGGTCATCGCCGGCTCGGGCGGGGAGCGCGAGGTCCCGGCCTCGGAGTTCTTCAAGGGCCTGTTCGACACCGCGGTCGACGAGGGCGAGCTGCTCGTGGCGCTGAGGTTCCCCAAGCACACCGGCTGGGGCGCGCACTACGAGAAGTTCGTGCGCGTGGCCCACCAGTGGGCGATCGTCGCGGTCGCCGCGACGGTCAAGGCCGACGGCGGCACGATCAGCGAGGCACGGGTGGCCTTCACCAACATGGGCGACCGGCCCCTGCGGGCCACCTCGGTCGAGCAGGCGCTCGCGGGCGCCTCGGCGACCGAGGACGCCGTACGCCAGGCGTGCGCGTCGGCGGCCGACGGCACCTCGCCGCCGAGCGACCTCAACGGCGACGCCGACTACCGCCGCTCCATCGCGCCCGTGCTCACACGGCGCGCGGTGCTCGCGGCTGCGGAGGCGTGAGGCGGTGGAGCTGAAGCACAGCTTCACCGTCCCGGCCGGGCTCGACGAGACCTGGTCGACCTTCGGCGACCTCGCCTCGGTGGCCGAGTGCTTCCCCGGCGCGACGGTCACCGAGTCCGACGGCGAGACGTTCAAGGGCACGGCCAAGATCAAGCTCGGGCCGGTGGCGCTGCAGTACTCCGGTGCCGGCGAGATCCTGTCGCGGGACGAGTCCTCGCACACGATGCGGCTCGAGGCCAAGGGCAAGGACAAGCGCGGCAACGGCACCGCGGGGGCGACGGTCTCGATGGCCTTCGCCGCCGAGGACGCCTCCACCTCGCGCGTCGACGTGACGACCGACCTGGCCATCACCGGCAAGGCGGCGCAGTTCGGCGCGCGGATGATGCAGGAGGTCAGCGACAAGCTGCTCGGGCAGTTCGTCGACTGCCTGCAGGCGCGTGTGGGCGCCGGCGCTCCGCCGCCGGTCGGTGCCGACGACCCCGTCGCCGCTGCGTCCTCGCCCGAGGGCGCCGCGGTCGGTGCCGAGGCTCCGGAGGCGACGCCCGCCACGCCGGAGCCGGACGCGGGGACCACGGGTGCACGTCCCGACCCCGGCCCGACGGCCCAGCCTGCTGCCGCCCGACAGGCCGCCGCGCCCCGGCCGGCACCGCCGG
Source organism: Nocardioides marmoribigeumensis (assembly GCF_031458325.1). NCBI lineage: Bacteria > Bacillati > Actinomycetota > Actinomycetes > Propionibacteriales > Nocardioidaceae > Nocardioides > Nocardioides marmoribigeumensis. The sequence continues at coordinate 1,195,470 of NZ_JAVDYG010000001.1, read as the reverse complement.
CCGGGGACGATGCGCTCGACCTCGGGGCCACGGTGCTCCCGGTCATCGCGCGCATGTACGGCAAGCAGATCGTCGCGGGCGTCCTCGCCCTCGTCGTCCTGCGCTGGCTGTGGGGGCGCCGGGGCTGAGGTCCCGCTCCTCCGTCGACGGGGAGGGTGTCCGGTCCGCCGGGCCCCTCCCCGTCGTACGTCGTGGCTCCGCGGGTCGGCTCTGTTCCCCCTTTCGGGGAGCAGGTCCTTCGGCCCTGACGGGGCCGGGACTCGGTGCACTTGACTCGGGCTGCGGACGTTGCCATCGGGGTGGGCTCCGTGCGAGCGGGGGAGCTTGATGGTCTCGGGAACATGTCGCCGTGGTGTCGTTCGGCTCTGTGCAGCGCTGACGATGGCGGTGGCGGCCATGATCGGGATGGGCGCCGCGAGGTCGCCCGCGTCGGCCGACTCCTACCTCTGTTATGTGAAGAACAGTTTTGCCTGCATCAGTGGGCAGGCTGCTGGCGGGATCGACACCGGCTACCGAGGTGCGGTCGAGGCGACGTACGTCGTAGACCAGTACAAGAACAACTGCACGAACTATGCGGCCTATCGACTGCGCATGAACGGGGTCGACCCGGCGATGTGGAAGTCGCTGGGCAACGCCGACCAGTGGGACGACAACGCACGTGCCCGGGGGATCCCGGTCAACGGCACCCCGGCGGTCGGGTCGATCGCGCAGTGGAACAGCCAGCACGTGGCCTACGTCGAGGAGGTCGCCCCGGACGCGAGCTGGATCAGGGTCACCGAGTCCGGCTACGGCCCGATCACGCTTCCGAACGGGACCCGGGTGGACAGCATGTCCGGGCACCGCACGATCACCAGAGCCGGCAGGTGGCCGGACAACTTCATCCACTTCAAGGACCTTCCGGCCAGTGGGCCCACCAGCAGCAACCGGATCCTGGCCGTGACGACTGACGGGACGCTGCTCGGCAAGGACGGAATGAACGGCCAGTGGGTCACGCTCACCGGAGGCGTCACCGCGGCGTACTCCTCGGGTGAGCGGATCGTGGCCCTCTTCAAGGACGGCAAGCTCCGCGGCAAGCAGGGTCTGAACGGTGCCTGGGTCGACCTGCTCGACTACGTCGTCCGGGCCACCGTTGCCGGCGACCGGATCCTAGCCATCACGACCGACGGGACTCTCGTCGGCAAGGTCGGGATGAACGGCGCCTGGGTCACGCTCGCGCGTTCGGTCAAGCGGGTGTACGCCACCGACAAACGGATCGTCGCGCTGTTCACCGACGGGTTCCTGCGTGGCAAGGACGGTCTCAACGACACGTGGGTGACGCTCGTGAGCGGCACGCGCGACGCAGCCGTGGCGGGGGAGCGGATCGTCGCGGTGCAGCAGGACGGGACCCTGCTCGGCAAGGACGGCCTCGGCGGCACCTGGGTGAACCTGCTGGGTGGGGTCAAGAACGTCTACCTGACTGGTCAGCGCATCGTGGCGCTGTCGACCGACGGGGTGCTGCGCGGCAAGGACGGGATGAACGGCACCTGGGTGACCCTGGCCGGCGGGACCCGCTCGGTGGCGGTCGACGGCGAGCGCATCATCGCTGTGCAGAAGGACGACAACCTGATCGGCAAGGACCGCCTGGACGGAACCTGGGTCACGCTCACCGGCGGCACGAAGACCGCAACCCTGGCGGGCCAGCGGATCATCGCGGTGCAGCAGGACGGCGCGCTCGTCGGCAAGGAGGGACTGAACGGCGGTTGGGTGCGGCTCCTCGACTACGTCGCCGACGCCTGCATCCCTGACACAAGCGCGTGCGACCCCCGCACCTTCCGGATGATCAACACCTCTGCCCCGACAGTCAGCGGTACGCCGAGGGTGGGGGTCCGGCTGGCCGCGTCGCCGGGATCGTGGAGCCCGTCGGGATCGTATGCGTACCGCTGGTTGGCTGACGGCACTGTGATCAGCGGGGCGACGGGACCGTCGTACGTCCCGACGGTCGGGGTGAGGGGCAAGCGGATCTCGGTGCGGGTGACTGCCTCGCGCCCTGGCTACATCTCGAGGAGCGCGACGTCTGCGCGAACGGCCGCGGTGGCGCCCGGGGTCATCACGAACAGCACGCTGCCCTCCATCTCGGGCGTACGGCGGGTGGGCTCGAGCCTGACCGCGTCGCCGGGGTCGTGGTCGCCGGGGTCGCTGACCTTCCGCTACCAGTGGTTCCGCGGGACGACGGCGATCAGCGGGACTACGTCGCGGTCCTACACGTTGCCGCGGATCAGCAAGGGGCATCGGATGCGGGTGCGGGTGACCGCGTCCCGGACGGGCTACACGAGCCGGGCGGCGTACTCGCCGTACACCGCGACGATCGGCTGAGTGCTCCGATGGGCACCGCGCGAGTGCGCTCGTGCGCGAGGATGCGCCCATGCCTCGGGTCCTGATGTGCCTCCTCGTCCCCCTGGTGCTCGCGTCCGCCGGCCTGGCGGTGCGGGCCGAGCGGGTCGAGGCGGCGGCGGTCACCCAGCCCGGGAGCTACACCAACCCGCTGCGCCCGACGACCTCGAGCGGCGCGACCGTGCAGAGCTGCGCCGACCCGTCCGTGCAGCGCGGGCGCGGCGCCTCGGCGGGCACGTGGTTCATGTGGTGCACCTCCGACCCGCTCAACGACGCCGAGACGACCGGCCGGATGGTGTTCCACCTCCTGCCGACGATGCGCAGCACCGACCTCGTGCACTGGAGGTACGTCGGCCCGGCGCTGAGCGCCAAGCCCGCCTGGGCGGGGAGCACGGCCAAGCTCTGGGCTCCCGACGTCGTCTACTCGCGGACCTACGACCGGTGGTACCTCCTCTTCGCGGTGACCGACACCCGCAGCTCGGTCAGCGGCGAGCCCAGGTGCGAGGTCGACCCGGCGATCGGGGTCGCGGTCGCGCGCCGACCGACGGGGCCGTGGGCCGTCGCGCCGCGTCCCCTGGTGCCCCCTCGGCGCACCGGTCCCGGGTGCAGCTTCGCCTCGACGATCGACCCCGACGTGCTCGGCAGCACGATCGGCTCGGGGAGCACGCTCTACTTCGGGGGCTTCCGTGGCGGGATCCTGGGCCAGTCGGTGCGCGTGAGCGCGACCGGGATGTGGCGCACCGGCTCGGCCGTGCGGCTGGCCTCCGCGCCGCGCTACGAGGGTGCCAACGTCGTCAAGCGCGGCGACTGGTACTACCTGACGGTCTCCTCGGGCCAGTGCTGCAACGGCGCGATGTCCGGCTACGGCGTCTTCAGCGGACGGGCGGCGCGCCCCCTCGGACCGTTCGTGGACCGTGACGGCGTGCCGCTGCTCGGGTCCCGCAGCGGGGGCACCCCGCTGCTGGTGATGAACGGCAACACGTGGGTCGGGCCCGGCCACTCCTCGATGTTCCGCGACCGGGGCGGCCAGTGGTGGGTGGCCTACCACGCGATCGACGAGTCCGACCCCTACTTCGCGACCCGCACCGGTTTCACGCGGCGGCCGCCGATGCTCGACCCGGTCGACTGGCGCGACGGCTGGCCCGTCGTGCGCGCGGGTCGCGGTGCCTCGGTCTCCCGGATGCGCGCGCCGGCGGCCAAGCCCGGCCAGCGCACGGCCTACCGCCCCGTCGCGCCCGTCCCGGACCGTCCCGGCAGCCCCGTCGCCGCCGCGTCCGACGAGCTGGGCGGGGACCACCTCGACGACCGCTGGACCTGGGTGCGCCGACCCGACCCGTCGGCGTACTCCGTGAGCGGCGGAGCACTGCACCTGCCGACCGCCCCGGGCCGGCTCGACGGCTCGGCCGACGCCGCGCCCGTCCCGACCCTGCCCGCGCCCCCGGGCGACTTCGTGGCCGAGACCTCGGTGCGCCTCGACGTCCCGGCCACGGGGGAGGGGTACGACGGCGCGCAGGCCGGCCTCGTGCTCTACGGCTCCGACCGCAGGTACGTGAAGCTGGTGCACGTGGCCCTCGGCGGGACCCGGCAGACGGTGCTCGGCCGTCAGGTGCCCACCGGTCCCGCCGGCTGGCCGCGCTACGGCACCAGCACGGCCGGACCGCCGGGTCAGGTCACCCGGCTCCGGCTGGTGCGCCGCACGGTCGGCACCCGCGTCACCTACCGCGCCTGGACGCGCAGCGACGACGAGGGCTGGGTCCGGGGCCCGGCCTGGACCCATGCCGGGCTCGGGCGCGCGCGCCTGGGTCTCGTGGCGATGGGTCAGGCCGGCCACCAGGCCGACTTCGGCTACCTCCGGGTCTGGACCCTCGGCTCCTGACCGTGCGACCCGGTGCCTATCGTCGGGGCATGGGTGAGTTCACGGGATTCCCGGTCGCCGCGCTGGACTTCTACGACGACCTCGAGGTGGACAACACCAAGTCGTTCTGGGAGGCCCACAGGACGACGTACGACGAGGCGGTGCGCGTGCCGATGGCCGCACTCTGTGCCGCGCTCGAGCCGGAGTTCGGCGAGGCGAAGGTGTTCCGCCCCTACCGTGACGTGCGGTTCGCCAAGGACAAGACGCCCTACAAGACCCACCAGGGCGGGTTCGTCCAGGCCGGGCCGGCGACGGGGTGGTACGTCCAGGTCTCGGCTGCGGGCGTCCGGGTCAGCGTCGGCTACTACCACGCGGAGAAGGAGTCGCTCGCGGCCATCAGGAAGGGCATCGACGACGACCTCGCCGGGCCGAGGCTGCTGCGGATCGTGACCAAGCTCCGCAAGGGCGGGTGGGAGCAGGGCGGCGAGACGCTCAAGACCACACCCCGGGGGTACGACGCCGACCACCCGCGCATCGACCTGCTGCGGCACAAGTCGCTCACGTTCACCACGGACTACGGCTTCGACGAGGTGATCCACACCCCGGCGCTGGCCGACCGGGTCCGGGCGGACTGGCGGGCGGGCCGTCCGCTGGTCGAGTGGGTGGGGGAGCGGACCGGCTAGGGGCCGAGCGAACCGAGCGGCGCCACCGCGGTGCCGCTGACCTCGCAGACCCACATCGGGTCGGGTCCGCCGATCTCGGGCTGGACGTAGAGCGAGTGCGGCTCCTCGTCGGCGCACGCGTGGCACAGCGGCCAGCGGCCGATCTCCTCGAGCAACGCGTCCTGGACGTCCTGGGCGACCAGCCCGGCGGCGTACGCCCTGCCCTCGGGCCACTGCCCCACCCACCACCGCCGGGTCTCGACGGCGTCCTCGAGCAGCGAGACGAGATGGGCGTCGACGCCGCACGTGACCTCGAGGTCGTGCAGCACCAAGGCGCGTGCGGCGAGGAGGGGGTCGTCCACGTCTCGACCCTACGGTCAGGCCGGTGGCCGGCCGTGGCTTGCGAGTGTGCCGGGGGTCGTCCCCGCGTCCTGCCACGCCGCCAGGCGTACGACGGCCAGCGCGGACGTCGGCATCTCCACCCAGGTGCCGGTCAGCCGGTCCACGGCCTCCTCGAGCGCGGGGTTGTGGCCGACGAGCACCACGCAGCGGGCGTTGTCCGGCAACGAGCGGACCACGCGCAGCACCTCGGACCCGTCATGGGTGTAGAGCGCGGCGGAGTCCCGGCACGGCGCGGTGCTGGGCATCTGCTCGCACGCCCGGCGCCAGGTCTGCTGGGCCCGCTTGGCGGTGCTCACCAGGGCCAGGTCGACGGGCACGTGCCGGGCGAGCCAGCGGCCGGTCTCCGCGGCCTGCCGCTTGCCGCGCTTGTTGAGCGGCCGGTCCGCGTCGCACGCGTCGACGGACCAGTCGGACTTGGCGTGCCGCAGCAGGACGAGGGTGCGGTCCTGCGACGGCTCGGCCATGGGGTCACTGTGCTCCGCCGGGGCGCGGCTGTCGAGAGCGCCCGGCTATCGTCGCCCCATGCACGTGACCCACCCGACCTACGAGCAGCTCGTGGAGCTGCCCGCCTGCGTCGAGCAGCCCGTCCCCACCGCCTTCGAGGACGCCAACGGGCACCTCAACGTCCGGCACTACGTCGGCATCGCCAGCGAGGGGCTCGACGAGTCGCTGATCGGCCAGGGCATCCCCAAGATGTGGCCGGCGCAGGGGCACGCGTGCTTCTCCGCCGAGCACCACCTCACCTACCTCGCCGAGCTGCGCACCGGCGACCGGATGTCGGCGCGGGTCCGGCTGCTCGGGCGGTCCGAGCGGGCCGCCCACGCGCTGGTCTACCTGCTCGACGAGTCGCACCAGCGGCTGAGCTTCGTGATGGAGGAGATCTTCCTCCACATCGACATGGAGACCCGGCGCACCGCCCCCTGGCCCGAGGACGTCGCCGCCGCCCTCGACCAGCGCGTGGAGGAGGACGGCCGGCTCCCGTGGGAGCCCGACGTCTCGGGCTCGCTCCACCTGCGGTGAGGCGTCTCGACAGGCTCGACGAGCGTGGGGTCAGACGTCGTGCTCGTCGGTGATCGAGTAGGCGTAGCCCTGCTCGGCCAGGAACCGCTGGCGGTGCTGGGCGAACTCCGCGTCGACGGTGTCGCGGGTGACGAGGGTGTAGAACCGCGCCGAGCGGCCGTCCTCCTTGGGCCGCAGGAGGCGGCCGAGGCGCTGGGCCTCCTCCTGGCGTGAGCCGAACGACCCGGACACCTGGATCGCCACGGTGGCCGAGGGCAGGTCGACCGAGAAGTTGGCGACCTTGGAGACCACGAGCAGCTTGATCTCGCCGGTGCGGAAGGCCTGGAAGAGCCGCTCGCGCTCCTTGACCGGCGTCTCGCCCTTGATCACCGGGGCGTCGAGCTCCTCACCGATCTCGTCGAGCTGCTCGAGGTACTGCCCGATCACCAGCGTCGGCTCGCCCGGGTGCTTCTCGACCAGCCGCTTGGCCAGCCGGGTCTTGCCGCGGGTGCACGCGGCGAGGCGGTAGCGCTCCTCGGGCTCGGCGGTCGCGTAGACCATCCGCTCGCCGTCCGGCAGCGAGACGCGCACCTCGACGCACTCCGCGGGGGCGATCCAGCCCTGGGACTCGATGTCCTTCCACGGGGCGTCGTACCTCTTGGGGCCGATCAGCGAGAAGACGTCTCCCTCGCGACCGTCCTCACGCACCAGGGTCGCGGTGAGACCGATGCGCCGGCGGGCCTGGAGGTCCGCGGTCATGCGGAAGATGGGCGCGGGCAGGAGGTGCACCTCGTCGTACACGATGAGGCCCCAGTCGCGGGCGTCGAGCAGCTCGAGGTGGGAGTAGACGCCCTTCCGGCGCGTGGTCATCACCTGGTAGGTCGCGATCGTGACCGGGCGGATCTCCTTCTTGGCGCCGGAGTACTCCCCGATCTCGTCCTCGGTCAGCGACGTGCGCCTGACCAGCTCGTCGCGCCACTGCCGTGCAGAAACTGTGTTGGTGACAAGAATCAGCGTGGTCGCCTTGGCCTGTGCCATGGCGGCCGCGCCGACGATCGTCTTGCCCGCGCCGCAGGGGAGCACCACGACCCCGGAGCCGCCGTGCCAGAACGACTCGACCGCCTCGGCCTGGTAGCCGCGCAGCTCCCAGCCCGACTGGTCCAGGTCGATCTGGTGGGCCTCGCCGTCGACGTAGCCGGCGTAGTCCTCGGCCGGCCAGCCCAGCTTGAGCAGCGCCTGCTTGAGGTTGCCGCGCTCGGAGGGGTGGACGACGACGGTGAGATCCTCCACGCGGTCGCCGAGCATCCCGGCGACCTTCTTGGCGCGCACGACCTCCTCGAAGACCGCGCGGTCGGTGGAGACCAGGACCAGCCCGTGGACCGAGTGCTTCTCCAGGCGCAGGCGCCCGTAGCGGTCCATCGTCTCGGCGACGTCGACCAGCAGCGCGTGCGGGACGGCGTAGCGGCTGTAGGTGAGCAGCGTGTCGACGACCTGCTCGGCGTCGTGACCGGCGGCCCGGGCGTTCCACAGGCCCAACGGCGTGAGTCGGTAGGTGTGGACGTGCTCGGGGGACCGCTCGAGCTCGGCGAACGGCGCGATGGCCCGGCGGCACTCGGCCGCACGCTCGTGGTCGACCTCGAGCAGCAGGGTCTTGTCCGACTGGACGATGAGGGGGCCGTCGTTCACCGGGCAAGCGTACGGAGGGGGTGGTTCCGCCCGGCTGGCGTCCGTGGGGTGGCTCACGTAAGCCGACTCACGCCTCAGGAGTTCGACTCCCGTCGGTCGCCTCCCTAGCCTGGGGTGATCATGTCGTTCACCTCTGCCGTCCCTCTGTCGTCCGCCGCCGCAGCCGACCCGACCTGCGGAGAAGGCATCCTCAACCCCTGTCGCTCGGTCATGTCGTGGACCGGCAACGCCGACGCCGCACAGGCCTCGGAGTGGTTCGTCGAGCACGCGCTGGTGCCGGTCGTCACGATCGTGCTGCTCGTCGTCGCCGGCGCGGTCCTGCGCTGGGTGGCCCACCGCAGCATCGACCGGGTGGTGGTCCGCGCCCAGGAGGGCGTGCTCCCCTCCAGGCTGGGCAGCTTCGGCCGCAGCAGCGCCGACGCCGACCTCCACCTGCGCTCGCGCCGCGCGCAGCGCGCCAAGAGCCTCGGCTCGCTGCTCAAGAGCATCTCCAGCGGCATCATCTTCGGCGTCGTCCTGATCATGTGCCTGGCCGAGGTCAAGGTGAACGTCGCGCCGATCCTGGCCTCCGCCGGTGTGGTCGGCCTGGCGCTGGGCTTCGGCGCCCAGGCGCTGGTCAAGGACTTCCTGTCCGGCATCTTCATGCTCGTCGAGGACCAGTACGGCGTCGGCGACGTCGTCGACCTCGGCGAGGCCTCCGGCACGGTCGAGGCGGTCGGGCTGCGCATCACCCGGCTGCGCGACGTCAACGGGACGGTCTGGTACGTCCGCAACGGCGAGATCCTGCGGGTGGGCAACTCCAGCCAGAACTGGGCCCGGTCGGTGATCGACGTGGCCGTCGGCTACGACGCCGACATCGCCCGCGTGAAGCGGGTGCTCGAGGAGGTCGCCGACGACATGTGGCGCGACGAGGACTTCCACCGGGTGATCATCGAGGAGCCCGAGGTCTGGGGTGTGGAGGCCCTCGACCCCGACCGCGTGCTCGTCCGCCTGGCCCTCAAGACCGCCCCGCTGGAGCAGTGGCGCGTGTCCCGCGAGATGCGCGAACGGATCAAGGCCCGCTTCGACCACGAGGGCATCCGCATCCCCGTGGCGCCGGTGGTCGTCGCCCCGACCAAGTGAGCCCCGTTCCCTAGGGTGGGGACGTGGCCTCCCCGACGAACCCACCCTGGTCCCTCGCCGTGCCGGCGCTGGGGATCGCCACTCTCGGTGCCACGTGGGGCCGCGACCTGCCGAGCTGGCTGGCCGCGCTCGTCGGGGTCGTCCTGGTCGCCGCCGTGATCGCCGCGGTCCACCACGCGGAGATGGTGGCCGCCCGGGTGGGGGAGCCGTTCGGCACGCTGACGCTCGCGATCGCCGTCACGGTGATCGAGGTCGCGCTGATCCTCACGCTGATGCTCACCACGCCGGACGAGGCGGAGACGCTGGCACGTGACACGGCGTTCGCCGCGGTGATGGTGATCCTGGCCGGCGTGGTCGGCGCCTGCCTGCTCGTGGGCACCCTCAAGCACCACGCCCAGGACTTCAAGGCCTCGGGGGCGTCGGGGGCGCTGTCCGCCCTCACCGTGCTGGTGGTGCTGACGCTCGTGCTGCCGCGGTTCACCCGCAGCGCCGACGACGGGGCCTACACCACGGCGCAGCTGCTGGTGATGTCGGCGATCACGCTCGCGCTCTACGGCGTCTTCGTCTTCGTCCAGACCTCCCGGCACCGCACCTACTTCGTCCCCGACGCACCCGAGGACCCGGACGACGGGGCCGACGACCCGGCGCACGCCCAGCCGTCGTTGCGCACCACGCAGGCGAGCCTCGGCCTGCTCGTGGCCTGCCTGGTCTCAGTGGTGGGCCTGGCCAAGGTGCTCTCGCCCACGCTCAAGGACATCGTCTCGACCGTGGGCGCGCCCGCCTCGACGGTCGGCGTCGTCATCGCGGTCCTGGTCCTGGCCCCCGAGACCCTGGCGGCGGTGCGGGCCGCCGCGGCCAACCGGCTCCAGACCAGCATGAACCTGGCGCTGGGCTCGGGCCTGGCGAGCATCGGCCTGACCATCCCGACCATCGCCGTCGCCTCGTTGATCCTCGACATCCCGCTCGAGCTGGGGCTCACCGCCCCCGAGATCGTGCTGCTGATCCTCGCGGTGTTCGTCTCCGGCATGACGGTCCAGCGCGGCCGGGTGACCGTCCTGCAGGGGGCCATCCACCTGAGCGTCTTCGGAGCGTTCCTCTTCCTGGCCTTCGTACCCTGAGCCATGGCACGCCTCGTGCTCGGCTGGCCCCCGGGCTACCAGCGGTCCTGGCTGCGCGGCGACCTGCTCGCCGGCGTGACGGTGGCGGCGTACGCCGTCCCGCAGGTGATGGCGTACGCCGAGGTGGCGGGTCTGAGCCCGGTGTCCGGGCTGTGGGCGCTGGCCCGGGCTCTCGGACCTGCTGAGCCGGCCGGTGATGGTCGGCTACATGGCCGGGACCGCGGTGGTGATGATCTCGAGTCACTACGCCAAGCTGACCGGGCTGGAGATCGAGGACGACGGCTTCCTCCCCGAGACCCGCAGCCTGCTCGCGCAGGCCGGTGAGGTGCACGTGCCGACGCTCGTGCTCGCTCTCGGGCTGGCGAGCGCGATGCTCGTCGGCCCTGGCCGGCATGCTGGTCGCGACCGCCCTGGTGGCCTGGACCCCGCTCGCCCACGAGGGGCTTGCAGGCGACTCCCCGCTGTTCTTCGCCAACGCCGAGGACTTCCGCGACCGCGCGCTGCGGTCGGTCCGGGAGCAGGCCGACCCGGTGCGCTGGTTCGTGCTCAACACCGAGGCCGACATCGAGATCGACGTCACCGCGGCCGACGCCCTGGAGGCGCTGCGCCAGGAGCTGGTCGAGGACGGGGTGGTCGTCGCCCTCGCGCGGCTCAAGCAGGACCTGCGCGAGGAGCTGGTCGCCACCGGGTTCCTCGACCGGGTGGGGGAGGACCGGATCTTCCCGACGCTCCCCACCGCCGTCGCCGCTTTCGAGGCCTGGAGCCGCGCTCAGGGATGATCCCGACGGTCGGAGGGCGATCCGGCCGCGGAATCCATGGGGCGGGCTGGATTCTGCGACGGATCCGGGGCAGGCTGTGCCCATGCACGACGTGATCCCGCACTGGCGCGACAACACCACCTTCACCGGCTCCTCGACCCGCTCCGGGGAGGTCACCAACCCGGCCACCGGCGAGGTCACCCGGCACGTGGCGTTCGCCTCGCGGGAGGACGCCGAGCAGGTGATCGCCTCGGCGCGCGCCGCCGCGCCCGGCTGGGCGGCCACGTCGGTCACCGCGCGCACGCAGGTCGTCTTCCGGTTCCGCGAGCTCCTCGCCGCGCGCCGCGAGGAGCTGGCCGCGATCATCACCTCCGAGCACGGCAAGGTGCTGGCCGACGCCACCGGTGAGGTCTCGCGCGGCCTCGAGGTCGTCGAGTTCGCCTGCGGCATCCCGCACCTGCTCAAGGGCGGCTACTCCGAGCAGGTCTCGACCGGCGTCGACGTGCACTCCAAGCGGCAGCCGCTCGGCGTGGTGGGCGTGATCAGCCCGTTCAACTTCCCGGCCATGGTGCCGATGTGGTTCTTCCCGATCGCGATCGCGGCCGGCAACACCGTCGTACTCAAGCCCAGCGAGAAGGACCCCTCGGCCTCGATCTGGATGGCCGAGCTGTGGCGCGAGGCCGGGCTGCCCGACGGCGTCTTCAACGTGCTGCAGGGCGACAAGGAGGCGGTCGACGCGCTCCTGGAGAGCCCCGACGTCAAGGCGGTCAGCTTCGTCGGCTCGACCCCGATCGCCCGCTATGTCTACGAGACGGCGACCGCCCGCGGCAAGCGCGTGCAGGCCCTCGGCGGGGCCAAGAACCACATGGTCGTCCTGCCCGACGCCGACCTCGACCTCGCCGCCGACCAGGCGGTCAGCGCCGGGTTCGGGTCGGCCGGCGAGCGCTGCATGGCCATCTCCGTCCTCGTCGCGGTCGGGCCGGTCGCCGACGACCTGGTCGCCAAGATCGCCGACCGCACCCGCGGCCTGCGCACCGGTGACGGCACGCGGGGCACCGACATGGGGCCGCTGGTGACCAGGGCCCACCGCGACAAGGTGGCGGCGTACGTCGAGGAGGGCGAGGCCGCCGGCGCCAAGGTCGTCGTGGACGGCCGGGAGGTCCGGGCCGACGCCTCCGGCGACGGCTTCTGGCTGGGGCCGACGCTGTTCGACCAGGTGAGGCCCGAGATGTCGATCTACACCGAGGAGATCTTCGGCCCGGTCCTCTCCGTCGTCCGCGTGGAGACCTACGACGAGGCGGTCGCGCTGGTCAACGCCAACCCCTACGGCAACGGGGTGGCGCTGTTCACCTCCTCCGGCGGCGCGGCGCGCAAGTTCGAGGTCGACGTGGAGGTCGGCATGATCGGCATCAACGTGCCGATCCCCGTGCCGATGGCCTACTACTCCTTCGGCGGCTGGAAGTCCTCGCTGTTCGGGGACACCCACGCCCACGGCACCGAGGGGGTCCACTTCTTCACCCGCGGCAAGGTGGTCACCTCGCGCTGGGACGACCCCGCCGTCAAGCCCACCGGCGGGCTCGAGCTCGCCTTCCCGCAGAACAAGTAGGGGGACACATGAGCCGCACGTACGACCTCGACCGGGCCCACGTCTTCCACTCCTGGTCCGCCCAGGCGACGCTCGACCCGATGGTGGTCGAGCGGGCCGAGGGCACCCGGGTCTGGGACGACCAGGGCCACGGCTACCTCGACTTCTCCTCGCAGCTGGTGTTCACCAACATCGGGCACCAGCACCCGCGCGTGGTCAAGGCGATCCAGGCCCAGGCCGCGAAGCTGTGCACGATCGCGCCGCAGCACGCCAACGACGCCCGCAGCGAGGCCGCCCACCTGATCGCCGGCCTCGCGCCGGAGGGCCTGGAGCGCGTCTTCTTCACCAACGGCGGCGCGGAGGCCGTCGAGCACGCGGTGCGCATGGCGCGGCTGCACACCGGTCGCATCAAGGTGCTCTCGCGCTACCGCAGCTACCACGGCGGCACCAACGTGGCGGTCAACGTCACCGGTGACCCGCGGCGCTGGGCCAGCGACTACGGCTCCGCCGGCACGGTCCACTTCTTCGGACCGTTCCTCTACCGCTCCGAGTTCGACGCCACGACCGAGGAGGAGGAGTGCGAGCGCGCGCTGCGCCACCTGCGTCGCACCGTCGAGCTCGAGGGTCCGCAGACCGTCGCAGCAATTGTCCTGGAGACAATTCCTGGCACGGCGGGCATCATGCCGCCGCCACCGGGCTACCTCGCCGGGGTTCGCGAGCTCTGCGACGAGCACGGCATCGTGATGGTCCTCGACGAGGTGATGGCCGGCTTCGGTCGCACCGGCTCGTGGCTCGCGCTCGACGCGCACGACGTCACGCCCGACCTGGTGACCTTCGCCAAGGGCGTCAACTCCGGCTACGTCCCGCTCGGTGGCGTCATCGTGGGCGAGCGGATCTACGACACGTTCGCCCAGCGGGTCTACCCCGGCGGCCTGACCTACTCGGGGCACCCCCTGGCCTGCGCCGCCGCCGTCGCCACGATCGAGACCATGCGCGACGAGCGCATCGTGGACAACGCCGCCCGCGTCGGTCGCGAGGTGATCGGCCCCGGGCTCGCCGAGCTGAAGGAGCGCCACGCGTGCGTCGGCGACGTCCGCGGCCTCGGCGTCTTCTGGGCCGTCGAGCTGGTCAGCGACCGGGAGACCAAGGCCCCGCTGGCGCCGTACGGCGGCTCGAGCCCGGCGATGAACGAGGTGGTCGCCGCGTGCAAGAAGGGCGGGCTGCTGCCGTTCGCCAACTTCAACCGGATCCACGTCGTGCCGCCGTGCACGATCACCGACGACGAGGCCCGCGAGGGGCTCGCGATCCTCGACGCCGCCCTGAGCGTGGGCGACGCCCATGTCGAGGGCTGAGCCGACCGTCTTCGAGCGGCTCGCGCCGCGGCCGGAGGCGGTCGACGCCGCGCTCGCCGGGGTCGAGGACGCGTGCTTCTGGCAGACCGACGTCTCCGTCGACCGGCGGCCTCGCCTGACCGGGGACCACCACGCCGACCTCGCCGTCGTGGGCGGCGGCTACACCGGTCTCTGGACCGCGGTCCGGGCCAAGGAGCGCGACCCGGGCCGGCGGGTGGTGCTGCTCGAGGCGCGCCGGCTCGGGTGGGCGGCGTCCGGCCGCAACGGCGGCTTCTGCTCCGACTCCCTGACCCACGGCGAGGACAACGGCCGGCAGCGCTGGCCCTCGGAGTACGACGTGCTCGAGCGGCTCGGCCAGGAGAACCTCGCCGGCATCGAGAAGACCGTCGCCCGTCACGGCATGGACGTCGACCTCGAGCGCACCGGCGAGCTCAGCGTCGCCGTCGAGCCGCACCAGGTGGCCTGGCTCGAGGAGATGGCCGCGTCCGGCCACGGCCGCCTGCTCAGCCAGGACGAGGTACGTCGGGAGGTGGCGTCGCCGACGTACCTCGCGGGCCACCAGGCCGACGACACCGCGCTGCTGCACCCGGTGAAGATGGTCCGCGAGCTCGCGCGGGTCGCGGAGGACCTCGGGGTGGAGGTGCTCGAGGACTCGCCCGTGACGGGGCTCGACGCCGGTCCCTCGGGGCAGGTCTCGGTGGTGACCGACGGCGGCACCGTGCGCGCCGACCGGGTCGCGCTGGGCACCAACGTGTTCCCGGCGCTGCTGCGGCGCCACCGCGCGTTCACGATCCCGGTCTACGACTACGCGGTGATGACCGAGCCGCTGTCGGCGGCCCAGAAGGACGCGATCGGGTGGCGCAACCGGCAGGGTCTCGACGACCTGGCCAACCACTTCCACTACTACCGGCTCAGCGCCGACGACCGGATCCTGTTCGGCGGCTACGACGCGGTCTACCGCTTCGGCAAGCGGGTGCGCGCCGAGCACGAGCACCGGCCCGAGTCGCACCGCAAGCTGGTCTCGCACCTGCTCACGACCTTCCCGCAGCTCGAGGGCATCCGGGTCACGCACCGCTGGGCCGGGGCGATCGACACCTCGACGAGGTTCTGCGCGTTCTACGCGCTGGCGCTGCGCGGCCGGGTGGCGCACGCGGCCGGCTTCACCGGGCTCGGGGTCGGGGCGACCCGCTTCGCCGCCGACGTGATGCTCGACCTGCTGGACGGCGAGGAGACCGAGCGGACGTCGCTGGAGATGGTGCGGCGGCTGCCCGTCCCGTTCCCCCCGGAGCCGCTGGCCTCGGCCGGCATCCAGGCGACGCGCTGGGCGCTGGACCGCGCCGACCACCGCCGCGGCCGCCGCAACCTGTGGCTGCGGTCGCTGGACCGCCTGGGGCTGGGGTTCGACTCCTGACCCGCGCCCTCAGCCCGCCACGTCCCACAGGTGGTGCTCGACGTCGTGGCGCAGGTAGGCCGCGAACGTCGCGGTGGTGAACACCGAGCCGTTGCTGCGCAGCCCGACCCGGTCCCAGCGGTCCTCGGGCACCGCGTCGAAGGCGTCGGCCAGGGCCGTGCCCGCGACGGTCAGCTCGTGGGCGACCTCGGCGGGGTCCCTCTCCCAGTAGCGCCGGGCCAGGGCGGTCGCGTCCTGGTCCCAGTCGTCGAAGCGCGCCCCGTCGGCCGGGGCGTCGTCGGCGACCATCAGCTCGAGCCGGGCGCGGAACAGCAGGAACACGTCGACGACGTGGGCGGCGTACTCCGTCGGTGACCAGACCTCGGGTGCCGGCCTGGTCGTGGCGTCCGGCCGCTGGAGCACGGCGTCCCAGCGGGGGAGCGCCGAGCGGATCCACCTGCCGGTCGCCCCCACCTCGTGAGCCGGGTCGAAGCCGCACTCCGCGCAGCCGTGCTGGAGGACGTGGGTCCAGTCCTTGGTGTCGGGCTCGGGGGTCACTGGGTCGGTCATGGGCGCAACGGTACGGCCGAGCTGCCCGGCGGGCGGCCGTGCCGACCGGCACGACGTGGGGACGCGGGGCGCGGCCACGCCGGAGAGCGGCCGGGGCCCGGCGTCGTGCCGGTTCGAGAGGCCGGGTCAGCCGTGCTCGGTGACGTCGCGGACGGACTTGATCCGGTGGACGGCGAAGGCGCGGGTGCGGTCGCTGCGGTGGTCGTAGGCCCGCAGGCGGCCCCCGTCGGCGGCGATCGGGTCGACCACGCGGTCATGGATCGTGCCGTCGTCGTCGACGTAGCCGATGACCACGGTCGCCTGCTGCTCGGCGGCCTCGCGGAGCAGCGCCAGCGCGGAGGCGGGGGTCTGGCGGTCGGCCCGTGACGGAGGGCGTACGGCGGCCGCGCGGTCGCCGGCGCGGATCGCGGCGGCGGTGGCGGTCGCCCGCGAGACCGCCCGGGCCGCGAGCGCGGGGGAGCGGGGGTCGACCAGGCCGGTGCGGGCGCGGTGGGCCTCGCGGGGAGCGACCTGGACGACGCCGGTGGCCGACTCGATGACCGGGGACACCCCGGCCTCGCGCAGCAGCGGCAGCAGCTCGTCGGCGGGGAGCGTGCTCACCAGGACCGTCGGGGCGATGCGACGCAGGCCCAGACCGGGTGAGGCCGCGAGGGCGGCGAGGGAGGCCTCGTCGTCGCTGCGCACGAACGACTCGGCCACGCCGAGCCGGATCGTGCCGTGCGTGCGGGCGACGTCGTCGACGAGGTAGCGCAGCGGCTGGGGCACGTCGGTGCGCGCCGCCCGCCCGATCACCTCGTGGACCTCGTGGGCGGACCAGCCGACGTCGAAGGCGTGCCGCACCGAGGCCTCGGTGAAGCGGTAGACCGTGGCCCCGCCACGGGACTCGACGTGGGCCACGGTCGCGAGGTCGCGCGCGAGCTTCTGCTCGAGGGGCCCGGGGGCGACGGCGGTCAGGTCGGCCTGGAGGAGCACGTGGTCCACCGGGGCGGGCATGAGCGGGGCGAGCGTGGAGGCCGCTGCGGCCGGGCCCTCGACCAGCAGGGCGCGGCCGTGCGAGGCCAGCCCGCCCAGGCCGACGACGCCCAGCACGGCCGCCTCCTCGAGGGTCCAGGCGACCGCCTCGTCGCGCGCGGTCGGGCGACGGGGGCGCAGCCAGCGCACGCGGGCGACCAGCGACGGCAGCCCGTCGCCGCCGGAGAGCACCTGCCCGGGCCCGAGCGAGGCGAGCACGTGCAGCGTCGCCCGACGGGTGTCGGCCGCCCACGGGGGCGCGAGGTCGGGCGCGAGGGCGTTGACCGCCTTGCCCTGCACGCGTCCGCCGACGAGGCCGGGCAGCCGGTGGGTGTGCAGCCAGGCGTCGGCGAGGTCGGCCCACCGCTCCGCCAGGGTGCGGTGGCGCCAGCGGTCGGAGGCGTCGGTGGGCAGCCACGCGTCCTCGACCCGCCCGGCCGGTCCGCGGCCGAGGAGCCCGGCAGCGGCCGCGACCTCGACGACCAGGGAGGCGGTGCGCTCGTCGGCGTGGAGCAGGTCGGCGAGGGTGCGCACGTCGCGGACCCCCAGCCCGCCCTGGCGCAGGACGCCCGGCGGCTCCTCGCCCCAGCGGTCGAGGAGGAGCTCGGTGCGGTGGACCAGCTCGTACGCCGCCCCGGCGGCCGCGCGGTCGACCAGCGTCGCGCTGCGCTCGCCGGTGGCCAGCGCCGGGGCCACGTCGACCGGGTCGGGGGTCGTGCGCCCGCCGCGGAGCCCGATCACGGCCTCGCGCGGCACCGCGAGCTTGCCCCGCGACGCGGGCACCAGCAGCCCGCGGGCGAGCAGCTGCTCGACCGGCGTGCGCGCGTCGGCGGCCCGGACGTGTCCGACCACCTCGGAGGCGCCCTCGGCACCGGTGGCCGCCAGGTGCTCGACCATCGCGCGGGCGGCCGCGTCGCACTCCTCCAGCAGCCCGGTCACGCGGGCCGGGTCCTGCAGCAGGGCGCCCAGCCGCCCCAGGTCGGTCGACCGGTCCCCGCTCGGCGAGCCGCCCGCGTCGGCGAGCACCTCGGCCACCCGTGCGGGGCCGAGTCCGTCGGCCAGCTGCGCCAGCGGGCGTCCGAGCCCGCTGACCGTCGTACCGAGGGTGTCGGAGACGGCGCCCACCAGCCGCAGGTCGTCGAGCGATCCCCACACGAGCGCGAGGCCGAGCAGGCGGTCGAGCGCGGCGTGGACGGCGTCGGGGGCGGCGTTGACCAGCGCCGCCACGTCGGACGCGGGCGCCCGTCCGTCGAGCACGGCCAGAGCCTCGAGCACGGTCAGCTCGAAGCGGTCGAGCTGGTCCAGCACCCGCATCACCGAGGCCCGGGTGGAGGCGCGTGAGGCCAGCTGCCCGGAGTCCTGCGGGGCGGGCAGGGAGAGGTCGGGGCGCGACCTCAGGAGCCCGGCCAGCGCCTCGACGGACCAGGCGCGGAGCTGGTCGGCGAGGGAGCGCGGGGCGGACGTGGACATCCGCACCACGATACCGACGTGGTCAGCGGCGTGGGGTCGCGTGCTGGGCCACCCAGTCCGGCTCGTGCTCCCGCAGCCAGGCCCGGGTCTGCCGGCGGTAGCGCCAGACCTGGGTGAGGCCGAGGCCCCAGAGGACGTACTGGAAGGACATCGCCCAGCGGAACGCCTCGGGGGTGTACGCCGACGAGCTGCCCGGGGTGCGCCAGTCCAGGATCACGCCGATCGCCACGACCAGCACGAGGCTGGCGTAGAAGCCGCCCTGGTTGATGATCCCCGTGGCGGAGGCCATCCGCTCGGCCGGGTTGGAGGTGCGCCCCAGGTCGAACCCGATCATCGAGGCGGGGCCTCCGACGCCGGTGACCACGACGAGCAGGAGCAGCAGCCAGAACGGAGCCTGGCCGGGCCACGCGAGCACGACCGTCCACACCGTGACGATCGCGCCGACGATTGAGAGCACGAGGGTCGAGCGGTGCCAGGGCCGGACCGTGATCCGCCAGCCCAGCACCGGACCGGCGCTCATCACCGCGACCACCATGACCGTGAGGAGCACGCCGGCCGCGGCCTGGCTCTGCCCCTCGCCGCGGACGAAGAACGGGTAGCCCCACAGCATGCCGAGCGTCGTCGCGCTGAACTGCGTGGAGAAGTGCATCCAGAACCCGAGTCGCGTGCCCGGGTGCTCCCACGACGCCGCGAGCGAGGCCCGGATCTCGTCCGGCCGCAGCTGCGGACCACGGTGGGACCGCCGCCCCGGTGCGTCGTGGACGAACAGCACGAGCAGGACCACCAGGACGATCCCCATCGAGGCCGCGGCGAGGTAGGCCCTGGTCCAGCCCAGCTCCCGCAGGGCGACGGTCATCGGGGCCGCGGCGAGGATCGCGCCCATCTGGCCGAGGACGCCGGTGAGCTGGGTGATGAGCGGGATGCGGCGCGCACCGAACCACGTGTTGACCAGGCGCAGCACGCAGATGAACGTCATCGCGTCGCCCATCCCGACGAACAGTCGCGCCACGAGGGCGGCGGGATAGGTCTCGGCGAACGCGAAGCCGGTCTGCGCGAGGGTCAGCACCACCGCCCCGGTCGTGAGGACCCGACGCGGCCCGAAGCGGTCGACGAGCAGGCCCACCGGGATCTGCATGCCGGCGTACACCAGGAGCTGGAGCATCACGAACGACGACAGCTGGGCGGCGTTGATGCCGAACCGCTCGGTCGCGACGAGGCCGGCGACGGCGAGCGAGGAGCGGTGGAACACCGCGAGGAGGTAGGTGCTGAGCGCGACCACCCAGATGACCACCGCCTGGCGCAGACGGCGCTCTGCGGGCTCGCTGGTCGGGATCGTGCTCACTGGCTCAATCGTACGGCGCGAGGCCTCCGTAGGCTGACCACATGCTGGTCTGGGTGATCGTCGTGCTGCTTCTCGCGGCCGGGCTCGTCACGCTCGCCCACGCCCGGACGTCGCGGGGGACCGGGCCGCAGCGCCACGTCCCGCCGGAGTACGCCGAACCGGGTCGCTGCGTGGTCGTCCTCGGCAGCCCCGGCCCCCGGCCCGCCGAGACCCTCGCCACGGTGCGCGAGACCACCGGGGTCGGCCTGCGGCAGGCGCGGGACTGGCTGGCCGCTGCCCCCTGCGCGATCGCCGGTGGGCTGAGCCGGGAGAGCGCCGACCGCCTCCGGGAGCGGCTCGAGCGCACCGGGGCCTCGGCGTGGGTGCGGGACTCGTGAGCACCACCGGCCCGGTCGTGGGGTTCGACCTCGACATGACGCTGATCGACACCCGTCCCGGGTTCGCGGCCTGCCTGCGCGTGCTGGCGGAGGAGACCGGCCTGGCCTTCGACGTCGACGGGATGGTCGAGGCGCTGGGGCCGCCGCTGGACCTGATGCTCCGTCCCTACGCGGAGGCCGACGAGATCCCCGGCCTGGTCGACCGGTTCCGCGCGATGTACCCCGAGATCGCCGTCGCCCCCACCCTCGCCCTGCCCGGCACCCACGAGGCGATCGCCGCCGTCCGGGCCGGTGGCGGCTCGGTCGTGGTCGTGACCGGCAAGTTCACCCCCAACGCCCTGCTGCACACCGAGGCGCTGAGCTTCGACGTCGACCACGTGGTCGGCGAGGTCTGGGGGGTCGGCAAGGCCGAGGTGCTGCGCGAGCACGGGGCGACGGTCTACGTCGGCGACCACGTCCACGACGTCGAGGGCGCCCTCGCCGCGGGGGCGACGAGCGTCAGCGTGCTGACCGGCGGGTGCACCGAGGCCGAGCTCCGTGAGGCCGGCACCCACCACGTGCTGCGCGACCTCACCGAGTTCCCCGGCTGGTGGAGCGGGCACCTCGCCACCGGTGCGACCGCCTTCGCACCCGGACCGTAGGCTTTGGGTCGCAGACCAGGACGAGCGAAGGAGCACCGGTGCCAACGGGCAAGGTGAAGTGGTACGACGTCGAGAAGGGCTTCGGCTTCCTGTCGAAGGACGAGGGCGGCGACGTCTTCGTGCGCTCGGCCGCGCTGCCCGACGGTGTGGCCACCCTCAAGCCCGGGACGCGCGTGGAGTTCGGCATCGCCCAGGGCCGTAAGGGTGACCAGGCGCTCCAGGTCCGCGTCCTCGACGCCCCGGCCTCGGTCGCCAAGGCGATGAAGAAGAAGCCCGCCGAGATGGTCAACATCATCGAGGACCTCTACCGCCTGCTGGAGAACGTCGAGAAGGGCTACCGCGCCGGTCGCCACCCCGACCCCAAGACCGCCAAGCCGACGGCGATGCTGCTGCGCGCGCTGGCCGACGAGCTCGAGCCCTAGGCAGGCGCCGGGTCGTCGCGGCGCACGCCCGCCACCACCCAGCAGGCCACGGCCACGAGCAGCAGCGCGGCCGTGCCCAGGCCGACCCGCGGCACGAGCGGCAGCGCGATGCCCAGGAAGCCGCCGAGCACCCACGAGAGCTGCAGCAGGGTCTCGGACCGCGCGAACGCGCTCGCCCGGGTGTGCCCGGGCACGTCGCGCTGGATGAGGGCGTCGAGCGAGAGCTTGCCCAGCGACTGGCTCACCCCCGCGGTCAGGCCGAGCGCGACCAGGGCGAGCAGGCCGTAGAACAGCGCCCCGCCCACCACGGCGACGGTGTCGGCGATCAGCACCACGACCACGACCACCTCGGCCCGCAGGTTGCGCAGCATCGACCCGAGGGCGATGCCGATCGTGTTGCCCAGCCCGGCCGCACCGATCACCAGCCCCAGCAGGAGCGCGGGCCGGTCCTCCCACCCGGGCAGCGGCTCGACCCGGATGAGGAACGCCATGTAGAGCGTGAGGAACCCGCTGAGCAGCCGCAGCCCCGCGTTGCAGCGCAGCGCCCGCACCACCAGGGCGGGCACGAGGGCGCGACGGCGCCCGACCCGCGAGGACTCCTCGCCGCCCGGCTCGTCGGCCCGGGCCGGCAGCAGGATCGCGAGGATCGTGCCCCCGACGAAGACCGCGAACGCGTAGCGCAGCGACCACTCCGGGCCGGCCAGCGAGGCCAGCAGCGCCAGGGGGGCGGACACCCCGGCCCCGACGATGCCCGCCAGCGAGATGCGCGAGTTGGCCTTGACGAGACCGAGCCGCTCCGGCGCGAGGCGGGGTACGGCGGCCGCGCGCGTCACGCCGTACGCCTTGGAGGAGACGAGGACCCCCAGGGCCGCCGGGAACATCGCGATCGACTCGCCCCCGACGGCGTCGGCGAGCACCCAGCAGAGGAAGGCCCGGACCGCCATCGTGGTGCCGACCGCCCAGCGCCGGCCGCGGCCGAACCGGTCGAGCACCGGTCCGATCAGCGGGGCGACGACGGCGAACGGCAGCATCGTGAGCGCGAGGAAGAGCGCCACCTGGCCGCGCGCCTGCTCGGTCGGCACCTGGAAGAACAACGTGCCCGCCAGGCTGATCGCGACGGCGGCGTCGCCGGCGGCGTTGAAGGCGTGCAGCTCGATCAGCCGCGCGAGACCGGACTCGCCGGCCCCCTCCGCGTGGCTGGCGCGACGCGCCTGACGCACGACGTAGCGCGCTCCGCGGCCGGTGGCCCCGCCGACGCGCTGGGCGCCGTGGGCGGTGGCGGCCCCGGTCACCCGGACGCCGCGGCCCGTGGCACCCGCCGCACGGCGCAGGCGTCCTGCCCGGCTCGGTCGCGGGGGGTCGGGTGCGGGGTCCTCGTCGGCCACGGGTCCATCTTGCCCGGCCGGTCGACGGCTCCCGTGGCCCGCCACGAGGACCCGGCAGACACCGGTTGGGTGCGTGTAGCAGAATCGCGCCCGTGGCCAAGGGGAAGAAGATCAAGGTGCCCAAGCTCGACGACCGGGGCGCCGAGGCGGTCGAGGCGGCGCGCGAGGCGCTCCTCGCGCTGGTCGACGCCGCCCAGGTGGGCGAGCACCTCGGCACGCAGGCCGAGGCCACCAAGGTGGTCACCCACTTCTTCGCCTGCACCCAGGCGGGCTACCGCGGCTGGCGCTGGTCGGTCACCGTCGCCCGCGCGCCCAAGCAGAAGTCGGTCACCGTCGACGAGGTCGTGCTGCTCCCCGGCGACGAGGCGATCCTGGCCCCGGAGTGGGTCCCCTACAAGGAGCGCATCCAGCCCGGCGACCTCAGCCCCGGCGACCTGCTCCCCACCGAGGACGACGACCCGCGCGTCGTCCCGGCGCTGACCGGCCTCGAGGACTACCCCGACAGCCGCCAGCTCAAGGAGGTCAGCGAGGAGCTCGGCCTCGGCCGCCCGCGCGTGATGTCGGTCGAGGGTCGCGACCTCGCCTCCGAGCGGTGGTACGACGGCAACCACGGTCCCGACACCGACCTGGCCAAGGCCGCGCCGGGCCAGTGCGACGAGTGCGCCTTCTTCGTGCGTCTGTCCGGCCCGCTCGGCCGGCTGTTCGGCGCGTGCGCCAACGCCTACGCCAACGACGACGGCCGCGTGGTCTCGGTCGACCACGGCTGCGGCGCCCACTCCGAGGCCCGCCTGCACAAGCGCAACCTGCCCCAGCCCCTCCCCGAGCCCGCGCTGGACACCCTGCGCTGGGAGGACCTCGAGACCTTCTAGACCGGGCGCGAGGTTCAGACGTAGCGGAACGCGACCGCCTCCCGGCGCAGGAACCGCGGCTCGAGGACGCGCTTGAGCAAGCGCTGGGGGAGGTCGAGGAACGGCTCCACCTCGGCGACCTTGTCGGCCGGCAGCGCCTTGAACACCCACGGCACGGCGAAGGGGATGATCCCCAGGCCGTACTCCTTGGCGATCGCCCTCTCCGAGGTCGCCCACTCCTCGGGGGTCATCAGCTCCTGGATGAGCGGGATCGCCTCGCGCTCCTCGCCGGCCAGGTGGGTGACCAGCAGCTCCCGGACCTCGGTGACCTCGAGGTCGAGGGCGTTGCGGTGGTCGGTGCACGGGTGCTCGACCATCGCCGCGAAGGCGTCGGTGCACGCCTGGAGGGCGGGGTCGATCTGCTCGTGGTCGGTCTCCATCGCGTCGAGCACGGCGACGTCGTCGAGACGCCCGAGCGCGGCGGCGTGGGCGCGGGTGGCGGGCCAGATGTGGGTGTCCTCGGCCTCGTGGTGGTGGTGCAGCACCTCGAAGAAGCGGGCCCACCGGGCCTGCAGCGCGACCCACACGGCGTGCTCGCCGACCGGCGTACGCCGGGCCGCGGCGACGAAGTCGGTCAGGTCGCGGCGGAAGGCGTAGTGCATGCCGTACATCCCGGTCATGTCCAGCGGACCCCTCGCGACGTGGGCCTGGCCGGGCAGGTCGAGCTGGGGGCGGTCGGTGGTGGTGGTGCTCATCGGTCACTCCTGGGGTCGGGGCGGGTCGTCCCCGCCGTGGCACCACCGTCGGACGACCCCCTTGCGCGCCGCTTGAGCGCGGCTTGGCCGTTGTAGCCTCGCCGCGTGGTGAGGGTGAGGGTGCTGGGGACGACCGGGGTGACGGGGGACGACGGTCAGCCCGTCGACATCCCTGCCCGCAAGCGGCGCGCGATCCTGGCCGCGCTGGTGCTGCGGCGCGAGGGCGCCTCGGCCGACGGCCTGCTCGACCTGGTCTGGGGCGAGTCCTCGCAGCGCGCCGGTCACGGGTCGCTGCACTCCTACGTCTCGGGCCTGCGCCGCGCGCTCGAGCCCGGCCTCGGACCCCGCCAGCGACCGACGACGCTGCTCACCACCGACCAGGGCTACCGGCTGGCCCTGCCGCCCGAGGCGGTCGACGCGCTCGTCTTCGCCGACGTGGTCCGCAGCCGCCACCGCGTGCTCGGCCCGCTGGCGGGGCAGCTCACCGGCGGGGACCAGGCAGGCTGGCCGAGCCGGGCCGAGGTCTCCGCGCACGTCGAGGCGCTCGAGCAGGCACTGGCGTCCTGGAGCGGCGAGCCGTACGCCGACCTGCCGGACCACCCGGACGTCCTCGCCGAGCGGGCCGCGCTGGAGGAGCTGCGGCTGACCGCCGAGGAGGACCGGGTCCTCGGGCTCCTCGCGCTCGGCGACCACGCGACCGTGGTGGCCGCGACCGAGCAGGCGACGGCCCGCCACCCGCTGCGCGAGCGACTGTGGGCCCTGCACGCGCTGGCCCTGACCCGGGCCGGGCGCCAGGGCGACGCGCTGGCCGCGCTGCGCCAGGCCCGGACCCACCTCGCCGACGAGCTCGGTCTCGACCCCGGCCAGGAGCTGCGCGACCTCGAGCAGGCGGTCCTCCAGCAGGACCCGGCGCTGCACCGGTGGCTGCGCGGGTCCCCGAGCCCGCCTCGTCCGGCTGACCGGGCGGCGGAGCGCCTCGACCGGACGCGGCCGGTGCCGCGCGCCCGGGTCCCGTGGGAGACGGTCGGGCGGGCCGCGGAGGAGCGCGCGCTGACCGGACTCCTCGAGCAGGCCGCCGGCGGTGACCTCGCGCTCGGGACCCTGGTCGGCGAGCCCGGCATCGGCAAGTCGCGCCTGGTCGAGCAGGTCGTGGCCGAGGCCCGCGCGATGGGCTTCGCGGTCGGCGTCGGACGGTGCTCCCAGGACGACGGCGCGCCCCCGCTGTGGCCGTGGCGTGCGGTCCTGCGGGCGATCGCCGAGCAGCGCGCCGAGGAGCCGCCGCGGGTCAGTCTCGACACCGACGCCGAGGACCCCGAGCGGGCGGCCTTCGACGCCTGGGAGTCGCTCGCCACCGTCGTACGCCGGTGGGCCGCCGAGCAGCCGGTGCTCGTCGTGCTCGAGGACTTGCACTGGGCCGACCGCGCCACGCTCCGCGCGCTGGCCCACCTGGTGGCCACCCAGGACGACGGCGTCGCGCTCGCGGTGCTCGCGACCCGGCGGCCGTTCCCGCCGCCCGAGGGCACCTCCGGTGACGTCGAGGAGCTCCTCACCCGCCGCCACGCGACCCGCCTCGACCTGGGCGGGCTCACGCGCGAGGAGAGCCGGGCGCTGGTCGCCCACGTGGCCGACCAGCCTGTCCCCGACGCCCAGGTCGACAACTGGCACGAGCGGTCCGGGGGCAACCCGTTCTTCCTGGTCGAGCTGGCCCGCACCCGCGCCGGCGAGCTGGTGCCCTCCACGCTCCGCGAGCTGCTGCTGCGGCGCCTCCACCCGCTGCCCGACGGGACCGCAGACCTCCTGCGCCAGGCGGCGGTGGCCGGCCGGGAGTTCTCGCTCGAGGTGGTCGCCGCGGCCGCGGGCGCCGATCCCGACGCCGTCGACCGCGCGCTCGACGACGCCCGGGCGCTCGGGCTCGTGCGCGACCGCGAGGTCGGCCGGCTGGCGTTCGACCACGCCCTGACCCGCGACGCACTGGTCGGCGCGCTCCCTCCGGTGCGCCGGGCCCGCCTGCACGCCCGCGTGGCGCACGCGCTGGAGACCGACGCCGACCTGGCGCTCGTCGTGCCCGAGCAGGAGCGGGTCTCCGAGCTCGCCTCCCACTGGCTGGCTGCCGGCCCGACCCACGCCGCCCGGGCCTGGCGCGCGGCCGTCGCGGCCGCCGAGCTGGCCCGGCGCGCGTTCTCCCACGAGGAGGCGATGACGTTGATGGGGCAGGCCGTCGAGGCGCACCGGCGCGACCCCGCCGGCACCCGGGTGGAGCGCTTCGACCTGCTGATGAGCCGCGCACGCGACGCCCAGCGACTGGGGGACTGGAAGGTCGTCATCGAGGCGGCGAGCGAGGCGGTCTCGCTGGCCCGCCTGGACCGCGACCTGCCGCGGCTGGCCCGCGCGGCCGCCGCGCTGAGCCACCTCACGCTGTGGAGCGTGCGCCAGTGGCACGAGGTCGACGAGGACGTGGTCGAGGACCTGCGCTGGGCTCTGGCGGAGGTGGGCGACGCCGACAGCGCCGACCGCTGCCGGCTCCTGGGCGCGCTGGCGATCGAGCTCTACTACCTGCCCGGGGCCATCGCGGAGCGGCAGGCGCTGGCCCACGCCACGGTCGACCTCGCCGAGCGGCTGGGCGACCCCGCGCTGCGCTGGTGGGCGCTGCGCGCGGCCTACATCGCGCTGTGGTTCCCGAGCACCGTCGAGGACCGGCTGCGCTGGGCCCACGGCAGCCTCGCCGCCGCCCGCGAGTGGGGCGACGCCGACGCCGAGGCGCTGTCGACGGCCGCGGTCGCGGGCACCGCGCTCGAGCTCGGCGACCTGGAGACCTTCGGCACCTACCGCGACCTGGCGTGGGCGCAGGCGCGCCGCCGACGCCTGTCCTACGTGATCATCGCGATGTCGTTCATCGACCTGTGCGTCGCGGTGATCAGTGGCGACGCCCGCAGCGCCGCCGTCGCGATCGAGGAGCTGCGTCGGCTGCGGTCGTGGGTGGAGGTCCCCGGCCAGGACATGCACGAGTTCGGCACCGGGCTGATCGCTGGGTTCTGGAGCGGCGAGGTCGACGAGGGCGTGCTCCAGATGGCGCTGGCCGCGGCCGCGATGCCCGGCGGGGACATCATGCGCGGCTCGCTGCTCCACCTCCTGGCCCGCCTCGAACGCCCGGAGCTGCCCGGGTTCCTCGCCGAGATCGACGGCTACGCGCCCGAGCCCGCGACCTGGAGCAGCCCGGCCGACGACGCCGCCGACGCCGAGCTCGCGGCCGCGCTCGGCGACCTCGACCGCGCCCGCCGCGCCCGCGAGGCCCTCCGGCCGCTCGAGGGCCGGATGGTGGTCGCCGGGATCTCGCTGATGTACGGCCCGGTGGACGGCTACCTCGCGCTGCTCGAGGCGCTCCTCGGTGAGACCGAGCGGGCCGCGGGGCTCGCCGACCGTGCCCTGGCGGTCGCGTCGGCGCAGGGCTGGGACCTCTACGTCGCCTGGCTCGAGGGCTACCGGCAGCGCCTCGGTTTCTGACCGCCGTACCGACCGCCGGTCGTCGGTGCTGGGACGGTGGCGGCGCCTCCTCGGGCACCCGGCATGATGGCCTGCATGCCCGACCAGCCCGTGGACCCCCACATCGCCGGACTGCTCCAGATGATCGCCGACTCCGGCTACCCCCCGATGCACGAGGGCACGCCGGAGGACGCCCGCAAGGCCTTCCGCGCCATGACCTCCGACCTGGTCACCGACGAGACCCGCGTGCCGGTCGCCTCGGTGGAGGAGCGCCGCGTGCCGTCGGGCGACGGCGAGCAGGACGCCCGCGTCTACCGCCCCGAGGGGGAGGGGCCGTTCCCGACGGTCCTCTACCTCCACGGCGGCGGGTTCGTGATCGGCGACCTCGACACCCACGACCAGACCTGCCGGCGGATCGCCAAGGACTGCGCGGCGGTCGTCGTCGCGGTCGACTACCGGCTGGCTCCCGAGCACCCGTTCCCGGCCGCCGTCGAGGACTGCGTGGCCGCTGCCCGCTGGGCCGTCGACCACCTCGGCGAGCTCGGCGGCACCGACGTGCTCGGCGTGGGCGGCGACAGCGCCGGCGGCAACCTGGCCGCGGTCGTGTCCCAGACGGTGCGAGGCCTGGCGGCGCAGCTGCTGTTCTACCCCGCGACCGACGCCCTGGGTGACTACCCCTCGCGCCACGAGAACGCCGAGGGCTACTTCCTCGAGCTGGCGACGATGGAGTGGTTCTTCGCCGCCTACGCCGGCGACGCCGACCTCGGGGACGGGCCTGACCCGCGCCACTCGCCGATCCAGGGCGAGCTCGCCGGCCAGCCGCCGGCCGTGGTCGCGGTCGCGGGCTACGACCCGCTGCGCGACGAGGGCATCGCCTACGCCGAGGCCCTGCGGGCCGCGGGCACCGAGGTCGAGCTGCTCCGCTTCGACTCCCTGATCCACGGCTTCGCCGACATGGTCTTCAGCCCCGGCGCCGACGAGGCCGTCGGCACCACCCTGGCCAGGTTCTCGGCCCTGCTGCACTCCGACCGGAAGGACCTCTCATGACCGACAGCCTCCTCGAGGGCAGGACCGTCGCCGTGCTCGGCGGCACCGGCCCGCAGGGTCGCGGCCTGGCCCGGCGCTGGGCCACCGCGGGCATCCCCGTGGTGATCGGCAGCCGCAACGCCGAGCGTGCCGAGGCCGCCGCCGCCGAGCTGGCCGAGGCCACCGGAGGACAGGTCAGCGGGTCCGACAACGGCGGCGCCGCCCAGCAGGGCGACATCGTCGTCGTCGCGGTCCCGTGGGACGGCCACAAGGAGCTGCTCGAGCAGCTCGCGGCCGACCTCGCCGGCAAGGTCGTCGTCGACTGCGTCAACCCGCTGGGCTTCGACAAGCAGGGCGCCTACGCGCTGCCGGTGGAGGAGGGCTCGGCCCTGCAGCAGGCGACCGCCGTCCTCGCCGACTCGACCGTCGTCGGGGCCTTCCACAACGTCAGCGCCGTGCTCCTCGACGACCCCGAGGTGGACCGGGTCGACACCGACGTGCTCGTCCTCGGCGACGTCCGCGAGGCCACGGACCTCGTGCAGGCGCTCGCCGACGCGATCCCCGGCGTCCGCGGGGTGTACGGCGGCCGCGCGCGCAACGCCCACCAGGTGGAGGCGTTCACCGCCAACCTGATCTCGGTCAACCGTCGCTACAAGGCCCACTCCGGCCTGCGGGTCACGGACGTCTGAGATGTATCCGGCCTACCCCGCTCCCAGCGACCGCGCCCTCGCCCTCGAGCAGGAGCTGCGGGACTTCCTCGACATCGAGGTGCTCCCCGCCGAGGCCGCCTACCTGCGCCACCTCGAGGTCCACGGCCACGCGGTCACCCACGCCCCGCCGGTGGTCGAGGAGCTCAAGGTCAAGGCGCGCGAGCGCGGCCTGTGGAACCTCTTCCTGCCCGCCGAGTCCGACCTCACCCAGCTGGAGTACGCCGCCCTCGCCGAGCTGACCGGCTGGAGCCAGGAGCTCGCCCCCGAGGCGCTCAACTGCGCCGCGCCGGACACCGGCAACATGGAGCTGCTGCACCTGCTCG
The DNA here is from genome assembly GCF_031458325.1 of Nocardioides marmoribigeumensis. Lineage (NCBI taxonomy): Bacteria > Bacillati > Actinomycetota > Actinomycetes > Propionibacteriales > Nocardioidaceae > Nocardioides > Nocardioides marmoribigeumensis. The sequence continues at coordinate 1,165,811 of NZ_JAVDYG010000001.1, read as the reverse complement.
GCACCGAGGAGCAGAAGCAGCAGTGGCTCGAGCCGCTCCTCGACGGACGGATCCGCTCGGCCTTCGCGATGACCGAGAAGGCGGTCGCCTCCTCCGACGCGACCAACATCGAGACCTCGATCGTGCGCGACGGCGACGAGTACGTCATCAACGGCCGCAAGTGGTGGATCAGCGGCTCGGCCGACCCGCGGTGCGCGGTGCTGATCGTGATGGGCAAGACCGACCCCGAGGCCGCCTCGCACCGCCAGCAGTCGATGGTGATCGTGCCGATGGACACGCCGGGCATCGAGATCGTGCGCAACCTGCCGGTCTTCGGGTTCCTGCACTGGCAGGGGCACTGCGAGCTCCAGCTCACCGACGTCCGCGTGCCGGTGACCAACATCCTCGGCGAGGAGGGCGGGGGCTTCGCGGCTGCCCAGGCCCGGCTCGGGCCCGGCCGCATCCACCACGTGATGCGCGCGCTCGGGGCGGGGGAGCGGGCCCTGGCCACGATGGTCCAGCGCTCCACCTCGCGCACCGCGTTCGGCAGGACGTTGGCCGAGCAGGGCGTCGTGCGCCAGAAGATCGCCGAGGCCCGCATCGCGCTCGACGCGGCGCGGGCGCTGTGCCACCTCGCGGCGTACACGATCGACAGCCAGGGCAACAAGGCCGCGCGCCACCTGGTCTCCGAGGCCAAGGTGATGGTGCCCCGCACGGTGCTCCAGATCATCGACGACGCGATCCAGGTGCACGGCGGGGCGGGCGTCTCCCAGGACACCCCGCTGTCGGAGATGTACGGCTGGCACCGTGCGATGCGCATCTTCGACGGGCCCGACGACGTGCACCTGCTGACGCTCGCGCGGGCCGAGTTGCAGCGGGAGCCCCTGGTGAGGCTCCCGCTGCGCTGAGGCGGCCTTCGCTCAGCGGGTCGCGCCGGCGTGGTCGCGGGACCTGCTGGTCGCGGCGCGCACCAGGATCGCGACGGTCATCACGATGAGCAGCAGCACCGACAGCAGGAAGCCGAACCACAGCACGTCGTCGAGGACCCACAGCACGTCCTTCCCCGAGCCGATGATGGCGTTGGGCACGAGCAGCGCGAGCGTGACGCCGGCCAGGATGAGGTAGTTGCGTCGGGTGATCATGGCGGACCTCCGGGTCTCTCGGGCCGGTCGTCCTGACCGGTGCTCAGCACGCTAGACCGACTCTGCGGCCGCACGCGTCTGCCGCTGGGATGATCGTGGACTCTGCCTGGAGGAGGACGCCGGTCCCGCGCGGGTCCCGAGTGCGCCGACACCCTTGTGAGGCGAGCCGGGCGCTCCTACTGTCCGAGCATGGGAAGGCCCTGGGCGCGGCTCTCGCCGCTGGACGTGGTCCTTGCCGTGCTCGCCGTGCTGGTCGGGTGGGTCGAGGTGCAGACCGGCGGCGTCGCGTGGCCACGGAGCCTCCTGGTCAGCCTCCCTCTCGCCGTGCCGGTGGTCCTGCGCACCCCCCTGCCGCTGCTCGCGGCCGTGCTCGGCGGCCTCGTCCTGCCCGCGAGCCTGTGGGAGGTCTCCGGCGCCGAGTCCCTGGCCGCGGTGGCCGTCCCCATGCTGGCGCTCTACTCCGCGGGGCGTGCGCTGTCCCTGGCCGGAGCCGGCTTCGCGCTGGCGACGTGCGTGGCCAGCATCGGCGTCGCCGTCCGGGCGTCCGCCGGCCTCCACCTCTCCGACGCCGTGGTCCTGTCGCTGGGGATGCTGCTGGCGGTCGGGGTGGGACGGGCCTCCCGCGAGATGCTCTTCGAGGCCGACCAGGTGCGCGAGGAGGCGGCGCGCGCTGCCCGGCAGCACGAGCAGGACGTGGCCGCGGCCACCGCCGACGAACGGCTGCGCATCGCCCGCGAGCTGCACGACGTGCTGGGGCACGCGATCAGCGTGATGGGCCTCCAGGCCGCCGCCGTACGCCGCCGCCTGCGGCCCGAGCAGCAGGTGGAGAGCGACGCGCTCCTGGCCGTCGAGGGGGCGGGTCGCCAGGCGGTCGAGGAGCTGCGCCGGCTCCTCGGGGTGCTGCGGACGCCGTCGGAGGCCGGGGACGAGGCCTTCGGGCTCGGCTCCTCGGCCCGGGCGGCGGCCGTGGTCGACGAGGTGCGCGCCGCCGGCCTGCAGGTCGAGAGCGCCGGCATCGAGCACGTCGACGACCTCAACCCCGCGCTGGCCCTGACCGTCGTGCGCATCGTCCAGGAGGGCCTGACCAACGCGCTGCGCCACGCCCCGGCCAGCCGGGCCAGCGTCCGGGTGGACCGCGCCGACGGCTGGCTCACCATCACGGTCGAGGACGACGGGGGCGGGCGGGTCGCCCGCGTCCCGTCCGACGGTCACGGCTTCGGGCTGGTGGGCATGGCCGAGCGGGTCAGCGTGTTCGGCGGCACGCTGGAGGCGGGACCGCGCGAGGAGTCGGGCTTCGCGCTGCGCGCGGCGCTGCCGGAGGTCGCGCGGTGACCGGGACCGTGCGGGTGCTGCTGGCCGACGACCAGGAGCTCGTGCGCACCGGCCTGCGCATGATCCTGGAGACCGAGCCCGACCTCACGGTGGTCGGCGAGGTGGGGGACGGGGAGGCGGCGGTCCGCGCGGCCGCGCGGCTGGCGCCGGACGTGGTCGTGATGGACATCCGGATGCCGCGCCTCGACGGGGTCGAGGCGACCCGCCGCGTCGTGGCCGGAGGTCCGGACACCCCCCGGGTGCTGATCGTGACCACCTTCGACAGCGACTCGCTCCTCGGCGACGCGCTCCGAGCGGGGGCGAGCGGCTACCTGCTCAAGAACGCCCCGGCCGAGCAGATGGTCGACGCCGTGCGCGCGGTCGCGGCGGGGGAGGGCCTGCTGTCACGCGAGGTCACCCGGCGTGTGATCGAGGGGTTCGCGGGGGCCGGCCGGTCCGCGCCGGACCCGGCGCTCGTCGTACGCCTCGAACGGCTGACCGACCGCGAGCGGGAGGTGCTCGGGCTGGTCGCGCGCGGGCTCTCCAACCAGGAGATCGCCGACGAGCTGTTCCTCAGCACGGGCACGGTGAAGACCCACGTGGCGCGCCTCCTCGCCAAGCTCGAGGTCCGCGACCGCGTGGCGGCGGTCGTCCTCGCCTACGAGTCGGGTGCCGCGGGGCGCTGAACGCAGGCCGAATTGCTGCGTTTTCCCTCGAATGCGGCGGCTTGGATTGCGGATCCAGTGGGAAGAGACCGATGATGGAGCCCGATTCCGCGACAGGAGGACCCATGAGGATCGGCATCCCGAAGGAAGTCAAGAACCACGAGTACCGCGTGGCCATCACGCCCGTCGGGGTGCACGAGCTGGTCAAGCACGGGCACTCCGTCGTCGTCCAGAAGGACGCCGGCGTCGGGTCGCAGATCCCCGACGAGGAGTACGTCGCCGCCGGCGCCACGATCATCGACTCCGCCGACGAGGTCTGGGGCGGCGCCGAGATGGTGCTCAAGGTCAAGGAGCCGGTCGCCGAGGAGTACCACCGCCTCCGTGACGACCTGACGCTGTTCACCTACCTCCACCTCGCCGCCGACAAGCCCCTCGCCGAGGAGCTGCTGCGGCGCGGCACCACCGGCATCGCCTACGAGACGGTGCAGCTGCCGTCGGGCGGGCTGCCGCTGCTCTACCCGATGTCGGAGGTCGCGGGCTGCCTCGCGCCCCAGGTCGGCGCCCACTCGCTCATGCGCGCCCAGGGCGGCCGCGGCGTCCTGCTCGGCGGCGTCGGCGGCGTGGCCCAGGCCAAGGTCGTCATCATCGGCGCCGGCGTCTCGGGCCAGAACGCCGCCAACATCGCCCTCGGCATGGGCGCCGACGTCACCTTGCTCGACACCGACCTCGACAAGCTGCGGATGTCGTTCTGGCGCTACAACAACCGCGTCCACGGCCTCGCCTCGTCGTCGCTGGCGATCGAGCAGCAGGTGATGGAGGCCGACCTGGTCATCGGCGCCGTGCTCATCCCCGGCGCGGCCGCGCCCAAGCTGGTCAGCAACGACCTGGTCTCGCGCATGAAGCCCGGCTCGGTGCTCGTCGACATCGCGGTGGACCAGGGCGGCTGCTTCGAGGACACCCGTCCGACGACCCACGCCGACCCGACGTACACCGTCCACGGCTCGGTGTTCTACTGCGTGGCCAACATGCCGGGCGCGGTGCCCAACACCTCGACGTACGCCCTGACCAACGTGACGCTGCCCTACACCGTCGCGCTGGCGGACAAGGGCTGGCAGCAGGCCTGCCGCGACGACAAGGCCCTCGCGCTGGGGCTCAACACCCACGCCGGGCAGCTCACCAACGCCCCGGTCGGCGAGGCGGTCGGCATCGAGCCGGTCAGCCTCGAGTCCGTCCTCACCTGAGGGTCACCTGGAGGACCCGGTCGTCGCCGCGACGCGGCGCCCCGCGCCCGTCCCGGTTGGACGTGGTCACCCACAGCGTCCCGTCGGGGGCGGCGGTCACCGTGCGCAGGCGGCCGTGGTCGCCGACGAACCAGCCCCGCGGCCTGCCCACGCCGTCGGTGGTGACGGGCACCTGCCACAGCCGCTCGCCCTTGAGCGCCCCGGCCCACAGCGAGCCGTCGAGGTAGGCCAGGCCCGAGGGCGAGGCGTCGTCGGTGCGCCAGGTGACGAACGGGTCGCGGTAGTCCTCGCTGCCCGGTCCCTCCCCGCGACCCTCGTAGACGGGCCAGCCGTAGTTGCGGCCCTTCTCGACCAGGTTGAGCTCGTCCCAGGTCTGCTGGCCGAACTCGGTCGCCCAGAGCCGGCCCTGGTCGTCGTACGCCAGGCCCTGGACGTTGCGGTGGCCCATCGTCCACACCGGTGACCCGCGGCGGGGGTTGTCCGGCGCGGGCCGGCCGTCGGGGGTGATGTGCAGGATCTTGCCGCCGAGCGAGCCGACGTCCTGCGCGAGCTCGGGCACGCCGGTCTCGCCGGTGGAGACGAACAGCGTGCCGTCCGTCGCGAACAGCAGCCGGCCGCCGTCGTGGATGAACCCGTTGGGGATGCCGGTCAGCACCGGCTCGACGCTGCCCATGCGCCCGTCCCGCACGGTGAAGCGGACGACGCGGTTGTCGGACTCGGTGGAGACGTAGGCGAAGACCGTGCGGTCCTCGGCGTACGACGGGGAGGCGGCCAGGCCGAGCAGCCCCGCCTCGCCGCGGGGTGCGGCGACCTCGACCCGGCCGACCTCGCGGGGGGCCCCTCCGCCGGCAGGGATCGACAGCACGCGGGTGCTGTCGCGCTCGCCCACCAGTGCCGAGCCGTCGGGGAGGAACGTGACCCCCCACGGCACCTCCAGGCCCGTGGCGACCGTCCCGGTGACCCGGGGGCGGACCTGCCCGTCCGGGGTCGGGGCGACCGGCCGGGCGGTGACGGTCGAGGGCTGGGGCTCCGAGGGCTGGGGGCCCAGGGCGGCGGGGTCCCCGCTGCGGTCCTTGCCGGGGTCCCCGCCGCAGGCCGCGAGCAGCGCGGCCCCCACGGTCGCGGCGACGGCGACGGCGAGGCGGCTCATGCCTCGAGCCTAGGCAGCCGCCTCCACCCGCTCGCACAGCTCGAGCAGCATCGAGGTGATCTGCCGCGGGCGCTCGAGGGTGAGGAAGTGGGTGCCGAAGAGGTTGACGTAGGACGCCCCGGGGATCCGGTCGGCCGCGGTCCGCATGTCGCGGGTGGAGGCGAGGATGTCGAACTGGGCGCCGACGAACGCGCAGGGCACGTCCACCTTGGACAGCGAGACCCGCAGGTGGCGGGCGGAGTGCAGGGCGAGGTGCATGTACCAGTCGACCGGCGTGGTCAGGAACTCGCGCACGGTGCGCCGGACGTGCTCCCCGCGCGCGAACGGCATCATGAAGCCGCTCCACCGCAGGACCGTCGTGGAGATCGGCCCCATCGGGATGCGGCGGGCCACCGGCGTGAGGACGGGGCTGCCGGCCTTCATCGTGCGGGCGGCGGTGATGCTGAGCGGCTTGCGCAGCGCCCGCGGCACGAACATGGGGGCGAACATCGACTCGAAGGTGCCGCCGGGGACGCCGGCGACGGCGAAGATGCCCTTCACCCGCTGGGGGTGGCGGACGGCGAGCTCGAAGGCGGTGTTGACGCCGATCGACCAGCCCGCGAGGACCGCGGACTCGACCCCGGCGGCGTCCATGACGGCGATCGCGTCCTCGACGAACGCGTCGACCCCGCAGCGGTCGGGGTCGGAGGGGCGGGCGCTGCGACCGACCCCGCGGTGGTTCCAGGAGATGACCCGCACCGGGCAGTCGTCGCGCAGCAGGTCGGGCCAGGAGTAGGCGTTGGTGCCCAGGCCGTTGCACAGCAGGACGACCGGGCCGTCACCGCCGCGGTGCCAGGCCTCGTTGTGCCAGGCCTCGATCAGAGTGCCGTCGGCACTCGTGACGCGGTGGAACCGCACAGTCGACTGGTGGGGGAGGCGGGGCGCCTCGTCGGTGTCGCCGAGTCGGTTGGACGACGGGGCGCCCGGGTCGGCACGGAAGGCGTTCTCCTGCACTGGCATACCCGGAGTATCCCGAATCGGAGGCGAATCATGTCCGTTTGGTGCGGGAAGTCACGCCGTCAGCGCGTTCCGCCGGTGTGGACCCGCCGCACCCGCACCCCACAGGGCCGGACGGTCCCCGGGACAGGCCGGTCAGCCGTCGGCGGCGAGGGGCGCGGGGGCCGCGGGGTGGCCGGCCGGTCCCGGGGGCCTGGGGGGGGATCGGTCCGACGCGTCCGAGCCTAGGAGCCGGCGACGACAGTCCGATTGCCCTCGTGTGACATCTCGGTGAACGACCCTCGCCGATCAGGAGAGGTGCTCCCGCGCCCAGAGGGCGGCGCTGGTGCGGTCGAGCACCCCGATCTCGCGGAAGACGCGACCGAGGTGGGCCTTGACCGTGCGCTCGGTGATGCCGAGGGCGCGGGCGACCTGCTTGTTGGCCAGGCCCTGGGCGACCAGCCGCAGGACCTCCTCCTCGCGAGGGCTGAGGGCGGGACCGCCGCCGGGCGTGGGCAGCAGCGCCCCGGCGACCCGCGGGTCGAGGGGCACGTGGCCGCGAGCGGCGGCACGGATCGCGGCGAGGAGCTCCTCGGGCTCGCAGTCCTTGAGCACGTAGCCGGTGGCCCCGGCCGCCAGCACCTCTTGCACCCGGGCCCGGTCGGTGAACGAGGTGAGCACCAGCACGCGCACCTCGGGGTGCGCCGCGGCGATCGCGCGGGTCGCGGCGATGCCGTCGACGTCGGGCATGGAGAGGTCCATCAGCACCACGTCGGGCGCGACCGAGGCGACCAGGTCGACCGCCTCGCGTCCGTCGCCCGCCTCGCCGACGACCACGAACCCGGTCGTGGACTCCAGCAGCGAGCGCAGGCCGACGCGCACCAGCCGGTGGTCGTCGACCAGGGCGACGCGCACGGTCGCGGGCAGCTCCTCCACGTCAGCCATCCTGCCCTCCGGCCGGCTCGGTCGGGGCGCCGCTGCCCGCGACCTGCTGGACGACGCGCACGTGCGTGCCGCAGCCGACCCGTGAGGAGACCTGGCACGAGAGGCCCGGGGCGTCGGCCAGGTCGGCGAGGATCCGGAGCCCCAGGTGGCCGGGCCGCGGGTCGGCGAGCGTGGCCTCCACGTCGAACCCCGCCCCGTCGTCGACCACGTCGACCACGGCAGCCCCCGCCTCGCGGCTCAGCCGGACGGTGACCGTGCCCGGTCCGGCGTGGCCGACCGCGTTGCGGACCGACTCCTGGGCGAGGCGGAACAACCGGCGCCGCTGCTCCTCGTCGAGGCCCTGCTCGGCGGCGGGGTCGAGGTCGGTGCTCACGCGTACGTCGGCGGTCGTCGCGGTCTGCGCGAGGTCCTCCAGCGCCGGCACGAGCCCCCCGTCGACGAGGGCGGAGGGGTAGATGTCGGTCAGGAGGGTGCGCAGCGACCGGATGCTGCTGCGCACCGACGAGGCGGCCTCGTCGAGGGCGCCTGCGAGGGGGACGGCTCCGGCCCGCTGGGCCTGGGCGGCGGCGCCGGCCACGGTGAACGAGGTCGCGGCCAGCTCCTGGACGGGCCCGTCGTGCAGGCTCGCCGCGATCCGACGCCGCTCGGCCGCCCCCGCGTCGACCGCCCGCTCGAGCAGCGCGGCGCGCTGCCGCTCGTGCCGTCGTACGCGGGAGAACAGGTGCCACAGCAGCGGCCCGAGCAGGGCGAGCAGTCCGACCAGGCTGGCGACCATGATCGCCAGGAACCCCTTCCACAGCATGCTCGTGCGGTCGGTCACCGGGTCGTAGGAGGTGTAGATCTCGAACAGGCCGACCCGACCGTCGGGCAGGCCGATCGGCCGGTAGACCTCGACCAGCCTCCCCGTGCCGTCGAAGGTGTTCTCCGAGGCACTGAGGTCGGAGATCGACGCCTGTGTGGTCGAGGTGTCCAGCGCCTCCTGCTGCTCCCCGTCGAGGGCGAAGGTGCGCCCGACCAGCTGTGGCTCGTCGGCGTAGACCACGCGGCCGCCGGGCGCCCACAGCTTGACGCGTACGACGTCCTCGGCGAGCACCTGGGCGCGCACGACCCGGTCGAACCGGCGTACGGCGGCCGGACGCCCCGCGAGGAGCCCGGCGCTCAGTGCGGGGGAGACGACCGCGTCGGCGAGGACGCCGGCCTGGGTGACCGCGTCGGCGACGGCCTCGCGCTCGGCCAGCCGGCGGGCGGCCAGGGAGGCGCCGACGCCGATCACGAGCAGCACCACGAGGGTGCCGGCGACCAGCTGGGCGAGCAGGCGACGCGGGGCGACGGTGGTCCCGCTCTCGCGGGGTCCACCGTCGCCCAGCGTGTGCCAGACCGGTTCCACGTCGTCCTCCAGCACCAGGGGGTCGATGTCCAGGCTCTTGGGAGTCATCGTCGCCCTCGTGGTCGGGGTTGTCAGGAGGAGGGGTGGCGTGCGGGGTGCGAACCGGCCGGCCGTGGGTGCGCCCAGGGAGAAGGGGATCAGCGGGAGAAGGTGATCTGGCCGCGGCAGACGTTGCTGCCCCGGACCGCGCGGGCGACGATGACGTCGTCGCCGGGGCTGTTGGAGATCCGGCGCTCGACGGTGAACGAGCCGCTGGGGCCCTGGGTGGTGCGCCGGCCGCTGAGGAAGAGGGCGCCGTCGCGGCGCAGGCGCACCTCGAAGGTCTGCCCGGTGCGGTTGGTGTCGACCTCGAGCTCGACCTCGATGCGGCCGTCGTCGGCCTTGGCCTTGAGCTTCCAGACGCCGCGCTGGGAGCAGGAGCCGGTGCGGATCACGCGGTCGTCGCTGCCACCGGCCTGGGCGGGGGCGGTGCCGACCAGCGCGAGGCCGCCGGTCGCGAGGGTGGCGGCGGCGAGGGTGGCGAGGGTGCGCGAGCGGGTCATGGGGTCCTCCGAGGTCCGGGGGGCCACCGTGGTGGCGGCCGATGGGACGACCCTGCGGCCCGGCGACGGTCAGCGACCATCGGGCGATGGTCGTAGTACCAGCCCTCAGGAGCGCGGAGCGGCAACCCGGGTGGGCTCGCTGCGGCCCCGGACGGTGATCGGGTCGCGCTCCTCCCAGTGCCGGGCCTCCTCCGCGGTGGCCCCGGCGACCAGCGCGCAGTTGACCAGGACCAGGCGGTCGGTCTGCTTGGCGGCGGTGGTCAGGCGGGCGGCCTCGTTCACGGGGTCACCGATGACGGTGTACTCGTAGCGCTCGGGCGTCCCGACGTTGCCGGCCACGGCGCGGCCGGTCGAGACCCCGATGCTGGCGCGCAGCTCTGGCACCTCCTCGGCCAGTCGCCGCTGCATGGTGCGCGCCGCCTTCAGGGTGCACGTGTGCAGGTCCTGGGACTCCACCGGCGCTCCCCAGATCGCCAGGGCCGCGTCGCCCTCGAACTTGTTGACGAAGCCCTCGTGCTCGTGGACCACGTCGATGACGACCGCGAAGAACCGGTTGAGCAGCTCGACCACCTCGGCGGGCGGACAGTTCTCCGCCAGCGAGGTCGAGCCGATGACGTCGACGAACAGCACGGCGACCTCGCGCTCCTCACCACCGAGCTCGATGCCCCGCTCGAGTGCGGCGCGGGCGACGTCCTCGCCGACGTGGCGACCGAAGAGGTCGCGCAGGTGCTCCCGCTCGCGCAGCCCCTGCACCATCTGGTTGAACCCGGCCTGCAGCAGGCCGATCTCGGTGGAGTCGTAGATCGGCACCTCGACCTCGAGGTCGCCGTGGTCGACCCGCTCGACGGCCTCGCGCAGGGTCCGGATGGGCTCGCTGCTGGCCTCTGCCGCGGCGTACGACGACAGCAGGCCGATCGCCATCGCCAGGGCCCCGACCACGACGATCGTGACCGCGAGCTGGTCGAGGCTGATGTCCTCGGGCTCGATGAGGGCGCCGACGCCGAGCAGGATGATGCCGAGGACGCTGACCCCGGTGCCGAGCCACCAGGCGAACATCGCCCGGTTGCGCACCGACGGGACCCACCGTCTGGCCGGGATGCCGGTGGCCAGGACGCGACGGGCGACGGGTCGCAGCGAGCGCTCGGAGAGCAGGTAGGTCACGCACGAGGTGGCCGACCCCGCGAGCGCCACGATGAGCCCGAGCGAGACGCCCAGGGTGAGCGAGGCCCGCCAGTTGACCGCCGCGAGGATGACGGCGGCCCACACCCACAGGAACAGCTGGAAGAGGAAGATCCGGCGCGGCGCCTTGAGCACGTGGCGACGTTGCCGGTCGCTGATCGTGCCCGCGCTCTCGCTCGGCCGGAGCATCACCACGACCGGGTGCAGCGTGCGCCACGCGTGGTAGGACCCGATCACCCCGCCGAGGACGGCGAAGGCCAGGCCGAGCTGCACGCTCTGCACGCGGGCGTCGCTGACCGCGGGCGACTGGGGGAGGGGGACGACGAACAGGCACAGGACCGCGACGACGCCGACGCCGACCAGGTTGGAGACCGTGAGCCCGGACCCCAGCGCCAGCCTCACCTGCCACTCGGGGCTCAGGTGGGCGAACCAGTGCGAGGCCTGGCGACGGAACGTCACCACAGAACGGTAGCGGCGAGACCGGGCGAGCGACGCCGTACGGCCTTCGTAGACTCCGGACCATGACCGAGACCCCCGACATCAAGCCGCGCTCGCGCGAGGTCACCGACGGACTCGAGCGGGCTGCCGCACGCGGCATGCTCCGCGCGGTGGGCATGGGGGACGAGGACTTCGCCAAGCCGCAGATCGGCGTCGCCTCGTCCTGGAACGAGATCACGCCGTGCAACCTCTCCCTCGACCGGTTGGCCAAGGCGGTCAAGAACGGCGTGCACGCGGCCGGCGGCTACCCGCTGGAGTTCGGCACGATCTCGGTCTCCGACGGCATCTCCATGGGCCACGACGGCATGCACTTCTCGCTGGTCTCCCGCGAGGTCATCGCCGACTCCGTCGAGACCGTGATGATGGCCGAGCGCCTCGACGGCTCGGTGCTGCTCGCCGGCTGCGACAAGTCCCTGCCCGGCATGCTGATGGCGGCCGCGCGGCTCGACCTCTCGTCGGTCTTCCTCTACGCCGGCTCGACGATGCCCGGCCAGGTCGACGGCCGCGACGTCACGATCATCGACGCCTTCGAGGCCGTCGGCGCCTGCCTGGCCGGCAAGATCAGCCGCGAGGAGGTCGACCGCATCGAGCGCGCGATCTGCCCGGGCGAGGGGGCGTGCGGCGGCATGTACACCGCCAACACGATGGCCTCGGTCGCCGAGGCGATCGGCATGTCCCTGCCCGGCTCCGCCGCCCCGCCGGCCGTCGACCGGCGCCGCGACGGCTTCGCACACCGCTCCGGCGAGGCCGTGGTCGAGCTGCTCCGGCAGGGCATCACCGCCCGCCAGATCATGACCAAGCCCGCGTTCGAGAACGCCATCGCCGTCGTCATGGCGCTGGGCGGCTCGACCAACGCGGTCCTCCACCTGCTCGCGATCGCGCGCGAGGCCGAGGTCGACCTCACCCTCGACGACTTCACCCGCGTCGGCGCCAAGGTGCCGCACCTGGGCGACCTCAAGCCGTTCGGCCGCTACGTGATGAACGACGTCGACAAGATCGGCGGCATCCCGGTCGTGATGAAGCTGCTGCTCGACGCCGGCCTCATGGACGGCGACTGCCTCACGGTCACCGGCAGGACCATGGCGGAGAACCTCGAGGCCCTCGCGCCGCCGAAGGCCGACGACGACATCATCCGCGACCTCTCCCGGCCCATCCACCGCACCGGCGGCATCACGATCCTCAAGGGCTCGCTGGCCCCCGAGGGTGCCGTGGTCAAGTCCGCGGGCTTCGACGACGAGGTGTTCGAGGGGCCGGCACGGGTCTTCGACGGCGAGCGCGCGGCGCTCGACGCCCTTGCTGCCGACGAGATCCAGCACGGCGACGTCGTCGTCATCCGCTACGAGGGCCCCAAGGGCGGGCCGGGCATGCGCGAGATGCTCGCGATCACCGGTGCGATCAAGGGCGCCGGGCTCGGCAAGGACGTCCTGCTGATCACCGACGGCCGCTTCTCCGGCGGCACGACCGGCCTGTGCGTCGGCCACATCGCGCCCGAGGCGGTCGACGCCGGCCCGATCGCGTTCCTGCGCGACGGGGACCGCATCCGGCTCGACGTGGCCAACGGCCTGCTCGACGTGCCCGACCTCACCGACGAGGACCTCGCCTCCCGCAAGGAGGGCTGGTCCCCGCGCGAGCCCAAGTTCCGCACCGGCGTCCTCGGCAAGTACGCCAAGGTCGTGCAGTCCGCGGCGCACGGCGCCGTCTGCGGCTGAGCCTGCGCCGACGACATGGGCAAGGTCCACGAGCGCATCGACGACCGGCTGCGGGAGTTCATCGAGCGCCAGCCCGTCTTCTTCGTCGGCACGGCGCCCAGCGGCGAGGCAGGGCACGTCAACGTCTCGCCCAAGGGCCTGACCGACGGCACGTTCGCGGTGGTCGACGACCGCACGGTCGCCTACCTCGACCTCACCGCCAGCGGTGCGGAGACGATCGCCCACGTCCGCCAGAACGGCCGCATCGTGGTGATGTTCTGCTCCTTCGAGCGCAGCCCCGACGTGGTCCGGCTCCACGGTCGCGGCCGCGTCGTCACCCTGTACGACGACGAGTTCGCCCGCTGGTCGTCGTACTTCGAGGACAACCCGGCCGCGCGGGCCGTCGTGGTGGTCGAGGTCGACCGGGTCTCGACGTCCTGCGGCTTCGCCCTGCCGGTGGCGACCGGCTGGGAGCGGCGTGACCTGCTCACGCCCAACATGGAGCGGCGCGGGGCCGACGGGGTCGTGGCCTACCGCCGGCAGAAGAACCGGGTCAGCATCGACGGCCTGCCGGCCTTCGACGCCGACCCGGCCTGACCCGGCGCGACGCGACCCGCCGCGTCAGAGGATCCCGCGCGCGGTGAACGCCTTGCGGACCTGGTCCGCAGCCGACCTGCCGTAGAGCCGCTGGGCGGCCGCCACGGTCGCGGTGGCCGCGTCGCGGAACGAGGTGTCGGGCGCGAACGCGAACTGCGCCTCCACGATCGCGGTGCTGGCGCGGGTGTCGCCGAGCGCGGTGCGGATGTCCCACAGGGCCCGCGACCAGATCTCGCCGTCGGCGTGCACCTCGCCCTGGACGTCCTCGGGGTAGTGCTTCGTCCCGTCCAGGCGGCGCAGGCAGTGCGGCGTCCTGCGGGTGTACGAGGTCGAGTCCCAGTCGGCCACGCAGGCCTCGGGCGTCGTCGTCGGCGTGCCCGCGGCCCACGAGCTGACCGCGACCGCGAGGTAGTCGCCGAACGCCTCGCCGATCGAGCCGGACTCGAGGGTCGTGCCGAAGCCGGGCACCTGGCCGTCCTGCACGGAGTGGCCGTACTCGTGGACGACGACCTCGCCGTCCTCGCCGTCGTCGACGCCGCCCTTGCCGAGGGTGATGTTGGCCTTGTCGGGACGGAAGAAGGAGTTGTCGCCGCCGTACTGGTCGATGCGCAGCTCGATCTGGCGCTGGTTGACCGGCCGCAGGGTGGAGCCGAAGCCGAGGTGCTGGAGGTAGTGCTGGGCGGTGGTCACCCAGTAGTAGCCCATCACCTGCTCGAACCGGTCGTCGTCGCGGTGGTACGCCGGGAACGCGCCGCCGACCGCCTTGGCGGCCGGGCCCGTGGAGCTCTTCACCCGGACGTAGGAGCCGGCGAGCCGGCCGGAGCCGTCGAGGTCGGTGAGGGTGCGGGTGCGGTACTCCGGCCCGAACACCGGCAGGTCGGCGTCGCCGGCGTCGGTCAGCGACTGGTCCCCGCTGCTCTGCACGGGGTTGGGGAGGAAGACGGTGCCGGTGGCGGTGGACCCCGCCGAGGGAGCCCCGCTGGCGGGGGTGGCGGCCAGCGTGGCGGCGGGGAGGACGGCGGCGGCGAGCACGCTCGCGAGGAACGAAGGGGTGCGCATCGGGACATCCTGCTCCCGGACCGGCCCGGTCCACCAGCCCCGGAAGGGGGGTCAGGCGGTGGGGGAGCAGAGCCGGTCGTCGAGCGGCTCGCCGGTGCCCGGCTGGGCGCCGTACCTCGCCCCGGGGTCGGCGGCGACCGCGGCGTCGACGTCCTCCATCCGCAGGTGACGCCCCGGCCGGTCGCCGCCGTGCTGCCGGGCGACCTCGACGTGGATCGCCGCGCCGTGGTGGCCCTGGCGGAGGATCGCGTAGACCTGGTCGAGGACCCGGCACAGCCTGCGGCCGGGCGCGACCGTCACCGTCCCGGTGTAGGCCGCGGGGGCGGCCTGGTCGTCGTACGCCAGCGCGACGTCGACCACCCCGCGCAGGCCGCCCACCTCGGCGTAGAGGCGCGAGTCGGGGACGGCGGCGTACGCCGGCGCGGCGGGGTCCTGCGACCCGACGAGCACCCGGCCGAGCAGGGCGAGCACGAGGAGGACGGCCAGGCCGCCGACCGCGAGCAGGACGCGGCCCGACACCAGGTTGCTCGCGGCGACCTCACGTCGTCGCCTCCCCGCGGTGGCCACCGCGACATGATAAGCCATGAACCCGTGACGGGTTCGGGTCCTGCGTGATGGACCCCGGGATGGGTACGACGGGACCAGACCACCACTGATCCCCACCCCAGACCCCTCGGAGGCTGCCCGATGACCCACGACCCACGCCCGCAGGGCGGCTCGACCACCGCGACCGGGGCCCCCGCGCCCAGCGACCTCAACTCGCTCACCCTCGGCGCGGACGGCCCGATCCTGCTCCACGACCGCCACTTCCTCGAGCAGATGGCGCACTTCAACCGCGAGCGCATCCCCGAGCGCAACGTGCACGCCAAGGGCTCCGGCGCCTTCGGCCACTTCGAGACCACCGAGGACGTCTCGGCCTACACCAAGGCGGCGCTGTTCCAGCCGGGCGTGCGCACCGAGATGCTCGCGCGCTTCTCGACCGTCGCGGGGGAGCAGGGGTCCCCCGACACCTGGCGCGACCCCCGCGGGTTCGCGCTGAAGTTCTACACGACCGAGGGCAACTACGACCTGGTCGGCAACAACACCCCGGTCTTCTTCATCCGCGACACGATGAAGTTCCCCCACTTCATCCGCTCGCAGAAGCGTCGCGGCGGCCCCGGCCTGCGCGACAACGACATGCAGTGGGACTTCTGGACGCTCAACCCCGAGTCGGCCCACCAGGTCACCTACGTCATGGGCGACCGCGGCATCCCCGCGTCGTTCCGCCACATGAACGGCTACGGCTCCCACACCTACATGTGGGTCAACGCCGCCGGTGAGAAGCACTGGGTCAAGTACCACTTCCACACCGACCAGGGCGTCAAGAACCTCACCCAGGAGGCCGCCAACCAGCTCGCCGGCGAGGACTCCGACTTCCACCGCCGCGACCTCTACGAGGCGATCGACAACGGCGACTTCCCCTCGTGGACGCTGAGCGTGCAGCTGATGCCCTACGAGGACGCCAAGACCTACCGGATCAACCCGTTCGACCTCACCAAGATCTGGCCGCACGCGGACTACCCGCTGGTCAAGGTCGGCACGATGACGCTGGACCGCAACCCGGCCAACTTCTTCGCCGAGATCGAGCAGGCCGCCTTCGAGCCGAGCGCGCTGGTGCCCGGCATCGGCCTGAGCCCCGACAAGATGCTGCTCGGCCGGGTGTTCTCCTACTCCGACACCCACCGCTACCGCATCGGCCCCAACTACCTCCAGCTCCCGGTCAACCGGCCCAAGAACGTCGAGGGCCTCAACACCTACGAGCAGGACGGCCCGATGGCCTACGACCACCGCGGCGACGAGCCCGTCTACGCGCCCAACTCCTACGGCCGCGGCTACGCCGACATGGAGGGCGAGGTCGAGGAGTCCTGGGAGGCCGACGGCGCGATGGTCCGGCAGGCCTACACCCTGCGCGAGGACGACGACGACTTCAGCCAGGCGGGCACGCTCGTGCGCGAGGTCTGGGACGACGAGCAGCGGGAGCGCTTCGTCGGCAACGTCGCCGGCCACATCCTCGGCGGCGTGAGCGACAAGCTCCTGCCCAAGGTCCTCGACTACTGGAAGAGCATCGACGCCGACACGGGCAAGCGCATCGAGGAGGCCGTGCGCGAGGGGCAGGGCAAGGACGTCGCCCCCGGCGAGACCGAGCCCAAGGGCGTCATCCCCGAGCCCAGCCGGAGCCACGCCTCCTGACGGTGCCGACGGTGGTCGGGCAGCGGTCGCTCACGACGGGCGGCCGCGCTCGACCGGACGAAGGTCGCGCTGACGGCCGCCGGGGCGTGGTCTCCAGCAGGGCTGCGCCGACCAGCAGCACCCTCAGACGTGGCCGCTGAGCTGGGCGAGCCGGGCCTCCAGGCGGTCGACCATCGTGGCGCACTGCTTGTCCGGCACGGCCGAGCGCCGGTCGCCGCCCGCGGCGCAGACGGGCAGGACGTCGACCGAGAGCTTGGCGCCGCCGGCCAGCCGGCGCAGCTCGTCGAGCCGGTCGGCGAAGGGCGAGCCGCTGCCGGGGGAGTAGTAGCGCACGGCCTCGTCGAGCTCGTCGGGGAACAGGTCGGCCTTGGTCACCGCGATCACCAGCCAGGTCGGCTTCTCGCGGCGCACGGCCATCGAGGCGAGGCGGTGGGCGGTGATCGTCCAGTCCTCGAGCTCGGCGGCCAGCTGGGCCTCGCGGGTCGCCTCCGCGGTCCCGGTCGTGCCCGCCGTACGACGGGGTGTCGCGTGGCCCCAGGCGACCACGTGCAGCACGCCGTCGACCGCGTCGTCGTGGAACACCTCGTCGAGCGCGCCCAGCCGTGTGGCGGCGTTCTCGCCGGGGACGACGCGGAACCGGAACCCGCGCAGCCTGGCCTGGCGGCGGGTGCGGCGCTCCATCGTCGCCGAGCCGACGTCGGCCGAGCCGGGGGTGGCGGAGCGGCGGGAGAGCCGGTCGGCGAGGGCGGTCTTGCCCACGCCGGTCATGCCGGTGACGGCGATGGTCGGGTAGCGCCGCCGGAAGACGTGGCCGACGCGCTCGGGAGCCCGCGACAGCGCGGCGACCGCGGTGGTGGCCAGGCCGGTGCCCAGGGCCGTGCGGCTGCCCATCGTGCGGCTGATGCGTCCTGCGGGTCCACTCATCGGAGCCTCCTCGAGGCGTGTGGCGCGGCGCCTGAGGGCGCCTCTCGTCCGGTCAACGATGCCCCGCCGGATGGTGTTTCACGTCTGCAGGTGACGTGCGTCGCGTGGGCGGCCCGCCGCGGGGGACGATGGGGGCCGGAGAGAGGTGGGACATGACCGAGCCGGGAGGCGAGCGGCGCGGGCGCGGGATCGCGGTGTCCGCGCCCAACGAGCTCGCGGCCGCAGCGGGGGTCGGGGTCGCCCGGGAGGGCGGCAACGCCGTCGACGCCGCGGTCGCCGCGGCGATCACCACGATGGTCAGCGAGGTCGGGCTGGTCTCGCTGACCGCGGGCGGCTTCGTGACGCTGCAGCTGCCCGGTGAGGACCCCGTGACCGTGGACGGCGGGGTCGCGATGCCGGGCCGGGGGCTCGGCGCCGACCGCCTCGGACGCGGACTGTGGGACGTCCGCACCGACTACGCCGGCGGCACCACGATGACCGTCGGGCCGGGGTCCGTCGCCGTGCCGGGCGCGCTCAAGGCCCTCGACGTGGTCGCCCGCCGCCACGGCACGCTGCCGTGGTCGCGGCTCCTCCAGCCCGCGGTGGAGGCGGCGGCCGGCTTCCCGCACGGCAGCGCGTCGTACTACTACCTGCGCTACGTCCACGAGCCCGTCTTCGGCTGGCAGGACGAGAGCCGGGCGACCGTGCTCTCGCCCGACGGCGAGCTGTGGCCGGTCGGCTCGACCGTGGTCGTGCCCCACCTCGAGGACACCGTGCGCCAGCTGGCGGAGGAGGGGGTCGGGGCGCTCTACGGCGGCGACCTGGGCGCCCGTGCCGCCGCCGCGGTGCAGGAGGCCGAGGGCCTGCTGACGCTGCAGGACCTCACGTCGTACGACGCCGTGGTGCGTCCGGCGCTCCGCCTGCGGGTGGGCGACTGGGAGCTGGCCACCAACCCTCCGCCGGCCTCCGGGGGCGTGGCGCTGACGGCCGTGCTCGAGCTGCTGCGGGGCAGGCCGGCGGGCGGCCCCTGGGACGAGACCGACCTGCGGGTGCTGGCCCGGGCGCAGGCCCTGGTGCTGGGGGAGGGGCTGACCGGTCCCGACACCGAGGCCGGCCGGACCGCGCTGGCCGAGGAGGTGCTGCGACGGGTCCGGGAGGTGGACCCGGTTGCGCTGACCTCGCCGTCGACCGCCACCGTCTCGGCGGCCGACGCCGCCGGCGGGACCTGCGCGATCACGGTGTCGTCGGGCTACGGCTCCGGCTTCGTCGTGCCCGGCACCGGCCTGGCGATGAACAACTGCCTCGGCGAGCAGGAGCTGGTCGCGGCCGGTCCGCACGCCCTGCGCCCCGGCGAGCGGATCAGCTCCAACATGGCGCCCACGGTCCTGCGGCGAGCCGACGGCGGCGCGGCCCTGGCGATCAGCTCGCCCGGCTCCGACCGCATCCCGACCGCGCTCGCCCAGGTCGTGGCGCTGTTCGTCAACGGCGGGCTCGACCTGGCCCCGGCCGTGGCGCAGCCGCGCCTGCACGTGCGCGTGCGCCCCACCGAGGACCCCCCGGTGCAGGTCGACCACGAGGAGGACCTCGTGCTGCCGGCCGACCTCGGGCTCCCGACCCGTGCGATGCCGGCCCGCTCGATGTACTTCGGGGGGGTCAGCGCCGCTCTCTGGACCGCCGCCACCGGCCTCGAGGCGTACGGCGACCCGAGGCGCACCGGCGTCGTGGCGGTCCACCACGGCTGAGGAATCGTCCGGCGAACGGGACGGCCGTCCCACTGCTTGGGACGGGTGACAGACTCTGCTTGACGGAGCACGGGCAGGACGGCGACTGTGGTGCCATGCGTTTGCAGGTACTCGTACGCCCGGGCGTGGGCTGACCGACCCCCAGGTCGTCGGCTCGCGCCAACCCTTGCTCGCCCAGAGGGCGGCGAGGGTTTTTTGTTGGACGAGCACCGTGGACCACCCTCCCGCCCGGGCTCGACACCGCCGGACCGGGAGGACCGACACGAAAGGCCGGTCATGAGCGAGCACAGCGCTCCCACCCCCGCCCCGCCGCCCTCGGGCTCACCTGCGACCCAGGTGTCCGCGGTGGCCTCCGTCAGCACGACGGCTGAGCCGATGACCGGCGCACAGAGCCTGATCCGCTCGCTCGAGTGCGCCGGTGCCGAGAACGTCTTCGGCATCCCGGGCGGCGCGATCCTCCCGGCGTACGACCCGCTCTTCGACTCCGTCAAGCTGCGCCACATCCTGGTGCGCCACGAGCAGGGCGCGGGCCACGCGGCGCAGGGCTACGCCGCGGCCGGCGGCGGGGTCGGCGTCTGCATGGCGACCAGCGGCCCGGGGGCGACCAACCTGGTCACCCCGCTCGCCGACGCCCACATGGACTCGGTCCCGATCGTCGCGATCACGGGCCAGGTGGCCAGCGGCTCGATCGGCACCGACGCCTTCCAGGAGGCGGACATCCGCGGCATCACGATGCCGATCACCAAGCACAACTTCCTGGTCACCGACCCCGCCGAGATCCCGCGCACGGTCGCCGAGGCGTTCTACATCGCCCGCACCGGCCGCCCTGGTCCGGTCCTGGTCGACGTGTCCAAGGACGCGCTCCAGGCGATGACGACCTTCCGCTGGCCGACCGAGCTCAACCTGCCGGGCTACCGCCCGACCACGCGCCCGCACGCCAAGCAGGTCCGCGAGGCCGCGCGGCTGATCGCCGAGTCCCGCAAGCCGGTCCTCTACGTCGGCGGCGGCGTCATCCGCGCCAACGCCTCGGCCGAGCTGGCGCGCCTGGTCGAGCTCACCGGCATCCCGGTCGTCACCACCCTGATGGCCCGCGGGGCCTTCCCCGACTCCCACCCGCTGCACATGGGCATGCCCGGCATGCACGGCAGCGTGGCCGCGGTCGGCTGCCTGCAGCGCAGCGACCTGATCATCAGCCTCGGCGCCCGCTTCGACGACCGCGTCACCGGTGCCCTGGACTCCTTCGCCCCCGGCGCCAAGGTGATCCACGCCGACATCGACCCGGCCGAGATCGGCAAGAACCGCTATGCCGACGTGCCGATCGTGGGCGACTGCAAGGAGGTCATCGCCGACCTCGTCGAGGCCATCCGTGCCGAGCGCGAGGCCGGCCACCAGGGCGACTACGAGGGCTGGGTCTCCTACCTCGACGGCGTCAAGGGCCGCTACCCGCTGGGCTACGACGCCCCCGCCGACGGCTCGCTGGCTCCGCAGTACGTCATGCAGCGCCTGGGCGCGATCGCCGGCCCCGAGGCCGTGTACGCCGCGGGCGTGGGCCAGCACCAGATGTGGGCCTCGCAGTTCATCGGCTACGAGAAGCCGCGCACGTGGATCAACTCCGGCGGCCTCGGCACGATGGGCTTCGCGGTCCCCGCGGCGATGGGCGCCAAGGTCGCGCTGCCCGACACCACGGTGTGGGCGGTCGACGGCGACGGCTGCTTCCAGATGACCAACCAGGAGCTGGCCACCTGCGCGATCGAGGGCATCCCGATCAAGGTCGCGATCATCAACAACGAGTCGCTCGGCATGGTCCGGCAGTGGCAGACGCTGTTCTACGACTCGCGCTACTCCAACACCGACCTGCAGTCGAAGAGGATCCCGGACTTCGTCAAGCTGGCCGACGCCTACGGCTGCGTGGGCCTGGCCTGCGAGAGCCCCGACGACGTCGACGCGACGATCGAGAAGGCGATGCAGATCGACGACGTGCCCGTCGTCGTGGACTTCCGGGTCCACCGCGACGCCATGGTCTGGCCGATGGTCGCGGCCGGCACGAGCAACGACGACATCAAGGTGGCGCGCGAGATGGCGCCTGACTGGGAAGGTGACGACCTGTGAGGCCCGAGCTGCCGACCGGCAAGCACACGCTGTCGGTCCTGGTCGAGAACAAGCCGGGCGTCCTGGCCCGCATCGCCGGCCTCTTCAGCCGCCGCGGCTTCAACATCGACTCCCTCGCGGTCGGCCCGACCGAGCACCCCGAGGTCTCGCGGATGACGATCGTGGTCGACGTCGAGGAGTCCCCGCTCGAGCAGGTCACCAAGCAGCTCAACAAGCTGGTCGAGGTGATCAAGGTCGTCGAGCTCGACACCTCGGCCTCGGTCAGCCGCGAGCTGATCCTGGTCAAGGTGAAGGCCGACGGTGCGACCCGCGGCCAGGTCCTCGAGATCGTCCAGATCTTCAAGGGCAAGGTCGTCGACGTGGCCCCCGACGCCGTCACCGTCCAGGTCGTCGGCCACCCCGAGAAGCTGGCCGACTTCCTCCGCGTGATCGAGCCCTACGGCGTGCGCGAGCTCGTCCAGTCCGGCGTCGTGGCCATCGGCCGCGGCCCCCGGTCGATCTCCGAGCGCACGCTCAAGCCGGTCCCGGTGCCCGTGGCGCCGCCCGCCTGAACCAGACTGACCCCCGCAACAACCCAACTCAGAAGGAGAGCCACTCGTGGCTGAGATGTTCTACGACGACGACGCCGACCTGTCGGTGATCCAGGGCCGCCACGTCGCGATCCTGGGCTACGGCAGCCAGGGCCACGCCCACGCGCTGTCCCTGCGCGACAGCGGCGTCGACGTCCGCGTGGGCCTGCCCGAGGGCTCGAAGAGCCGGGCCAAGGCGGAGGCCGAGGGCCTGCGCGTGCTCACGCCGTACGAGGCCTGCGAGGAGGCCGACCTGATCATGATCCTCGCCCCCGACCACGTGCAGCGCGGCCTCTACGCCGAGGCCGTCGAGCCCAACCTGGTGCCCGGCGACGCGCTGTTCTTCGGCCACGGCTTCAACATCCGGTTCGGCTACATCAAGCCCCCGGAGGGCGTCGACGTCTGCATGGTCGCCCCCAAGGGCCCGGGCCACCTGGTCCGTCGCGAGTTCAACGAGGGCCGCGGCGTCCCCGTGCTCGTCGCGGTCGAGGCCGACGCCTCCGGCAAGGCCTGGGAGCTCGCACTGTCCTACGCCAAGGGCATCGGCGGCCTCCGCGCCGGCGGCATCAAGACCACGTTCACCGAGGAGTGCGAGACCGACCTGTTCGGTGAGCAGGCGGTCCTCTGCGGCGGCGCCTCGCAGCTGGTGATGTACGGCTTCGAGACCCTCGTCGAAGCCGGCTACCAGCCCGAGGTCGCCTACTTCGAGTGCCTCCACGAGCTCAAGCTGATCGTCGACCTGATGTACGAGGGCGGCATCGCCAAGCAGCGCTGGTCGGTCTCCGACACCGCGGAGTACGGCGACTACGTCTCCGGTCCGCGCGTCATCGACCCGCGGGTCAAGGAGAACATGAAGGCCGTCCTCGAGGACATCAAGAACGGCGCCTTCGCCAAGCGGTTCATCGACGACCAGGACGCCGGCGCCCCGGAGTTCAAGGCGCTGCGCCAGCAGGGCGAGGTCCACCCGATCGAGACCACCGGCCGCGAGCTGCGCAAGCTCATGGCGTGGGTCAAGAGCCACGACTCGGACTACACCGAGGGCACCGCGACCCGCTGACGCGGTGGCCGAGCCCGTCCGAGACCCCGACGCCCCGTCCCGCACCTGCGGGACGGGGCGTCGTCGTCAGAAGTGGTCGTCGTTGCGGCGCCGGGCCAGCCTCATCCGGGCCGCCTCCCGGTCCTGCCGGGAGTACGACGACCTGGACGAGGATCCGACCCATCTCCCGAGGCTAGCGAACGGGTCGCCCCGCCCAGGGGTGTCCGCTCGTGCTCAGGCAGGGGGGCTCTTCTTCTCGCGGACCAGGGCGCGCCGGATGGCGTCGCGCTCGGCGGAGGAGTACGTCGCGGTGATGTCGCCCGAGCGACCGAGCCGCCTGGTCACGCCGTACGCCGCTGCTGCGAAGGCCGCGATGAAGATGACCGGGAGCATGGCACGAGGGTAGGTGCAGTTGCAGGAGAGTTCGGTGGATCGGGGTACGAAGCGGCGGATGCCGACACCGGATCCACCTGCATCGATGTCGGCATCCGCCGAACCTGGTCACGATCCGCCGGAGGGCGGGATCAGGACGCGCGGCCGGCCTTGCGCTCGTCGGGCATCAGCACCCAGAGCACCAGGTAGACCACGAACTGCGGTCCCGGGAGCAGGCAGCTGATCACGAAGATCAGCCGCATCTGGTTGGGCGTGGTCCCGAACCGGCGGGCCAGCCCGCCGCAGACACCGGCGATCCAGCGGTCGTCGGAGCGCATGATCTGGTTCCCCATCTCACTTCACCTCCGATCGCGTCACCATGACCAGGCCGACCGCCAGCGGGATCGCCAGCCAGCACAGGCCGGTCACTCCCAGGTGTGCCCACTCGGTGGCCGTGGGCCACCTGTCGTCGGCGTTGAACAGCGGGACCTGCGCGAAGCTGAAGTCCACCCAGCCGCGGGCGTCGCGGAACCAGGCCTGCGACGCCGCGAGCACCTCGGCGATGCCGGCCAGCACGAAGTTGTAGACGAAGTAGCCCACGATCGCCGCGGCGGAGCTGCGCAGCAGGACGGCGAGGGTGAAGCCCATCATCACGCCCAGGACGTTGCCCAGGGTCAGCATCACGAACGACTGCCAGCCGGTGTCCCACACCGTGTCGACGCCGGCGATGGCCGAGCCGAGCAGGTTGCCGAGGGCGCCGACCGCGAACGCGACAGCCATGCCGCCGACGCCGACCGCGACGGACAACAGCGCCTTGGCGCCGATGACCCGTCCGCGCTGGGGGACCAGGGTGAAGGTCGACAGGCCGCTGCGCTGGCTCCACTCGCCGGTCACCGAGAGGATCGCGATGACCGGCAGGATCACCGTCATCGGGATGCCGACCGCGGCGCC
Source organism: Nocardioides marmoribigeumensis (assembly GCF_031458325.1). Classification (NCBI taxonomy): domain Bacteria; kingdom Bacillati; phylum Actinomycetota; class Actinomycetes; order Propionibacteriales; family Nocardioidaceae; genus Nocardioides; species Nocardioides marmoribigeumensis. Next base: position 1,141,542 of record NZ_JAVDYG010000001.1, on the reverse strand, counting down.
GAAGCTGCCGTAGGTGAGCTGGTCGTCGGGGGCGAACAGCACCACCCCGGCGGTCGCCAGCACGGACAGCCCGACGATGCCGGCCATCAGCCAGAAGCCCGAGCGGGTGTCGAACATCTTGCGCAGCTCGACCGAGAGGACCCGCCGGAACGGGATCGGGGCGTACGACGGCCGGGCGGCCCGCGCGGACGGCGCGGCCGGGGGAGTGGTGACGAGCGTGGTCATGCTGCTGCTCCTTCGGAGTGGCTCTGGGTGAGGTCGTCGCGCTGGGTGTCGGCGGTGAGCTCGAGGAACATCTCCTCGAGCCCGGCTCCGTCGGCGTCGGCGAGACGGGTCAGGGGGATCCCGGCCGAGGCGGCCGCGAGGCCGACCTCGCGGGTGGTGGCCTCGACGCGCAGCGCGCCGTCGGTGCCGGGGTGGCTGGCCAGGCCGGCAGTGGACAGCGCCCGCTCGAGGGCGGCGCGGTCGTCGGCGGCGACCACCGTGCCGGCCGCCGCGAGCAGGTCGGCCTTGCTGCCCTGGGCGACGATGCGCCCGCGGCCGATGACGACGAGGTCGTCGGCGACCACCTCGATCTCGTGGAGCAGGTGGCTGGAGAGGAGCACCGTGCCGCCCTGGTCGGCGTACTCCCGGAGCAGGTCGCGCATCCAGCGGATGCCGGCCGGGTCGAGGCCGTTGGCGGGCTCGTCGAGGACGAGCACCTGCGGGTCGCCCAGGAGCGCGGCGGCGATGCCGAGCCGCTGCCGCATGCCGAGCGAGTAGTGGCGGACCCGGCGGTCGGCCTCGTCCTCGGTGAGGCTGACCCGGTGCAGCATCTCGGGGACGCGGGTGCGGGGCAGCCCCATGATCGCGGCGGTGATCGCGAGGATCTCGCGTCCGGTGCGGCCGGCGTGCTGGGCGGAGGCGTCGAGCAGGACGCCGACCTCGCGACCCGGGTTGGGCAGGTCGGCGAAGCGGCGCCCGGCGACGGTGACCTCGCCGGAGGTGGCCGGGGTGAGGCCGACCATGACGCGCATGGTGGTGGACTTGCCCGCGCCGTTGGGGCCCAGGAAGCCGGTGACCCGCCCGGGGCGGGCCGTGAAGGTGACGTCGTCGACGGCGGTGAAGCCGGCGTACTCCTTGGTGAGGTTCTCGACCGTGATCATGGTCCTCACCCTCGCCCCGCGGACCCGCCCGGCACATCGGGGAGATCGCTGAGCCTCACCCTGAGACCGACCCCCTGGTCCGGTCAGGGTCGGCCGGCGCGATGTCAGGGAGCGGTGCCGGGGTTACCGTGAACAGATGGCGACGACGTTCTTCGAGGAGCAGTCGCCCTACGCCGACCGGCTGACCCTGGCACCCACCTTCGCGGCCGACGAGGAGACGAGGGCGACCGCCCAGGACCTGCGCACCTACAGCCGGCTGAGCTGGGCCTCCGGCCTGTTCGGCCAGATGCTCCCGCGCCGCTGGCGCCACGGCTGAGGTCAGGACCGCGCGGGCTTCCCCGCGGCTGCCTGCTCCGCGGTCGCGGCGACCCTGGCCGCCCGCGTCTCGGCCTTCTTGGCCAGGACGATCCAGGCGAGGACCTGCCTGCGCACCGACGGGCTGAAGGCGTCGAAGTGCTCGCGGCTGCCGGGTCGGGACTCGAACGCCTCGGCCAGGTCGGCCGGCACGACCAGGTCCTCCACGTCGTCCATCAGCGTCCACGTGCCGCTGGCCCTCGCGGCCTCGACCTGCGCCCGACCGGCCGGCTCCATCCGACCCTCGGCCTCGAGGCGGGCGACGCGCTGCTTGTTGTTGCGGGTCCACACGCTGCCGGGTCGCCGCGGGGAGAACCACAGCATCGACCGGCGCTCGTCGACCCCGCGCTGGGTGGAGTCCACCCACCCCCAGCGCAGCGCCTCGACCACGGCCTCCTCGTAGCCGAAGGCCCGGTCGGCCGCGCGCCGCGCGCTGACCAGCCACACGCCCGGCGTGCTCGCGTGGTGCTCGGCCAGCCACGCCGACCACTCGTCCACGGTGGCCGGCTCCAGCCGCTCCGCCTCGTCCATCACGCCCACCTCTGGAGTGTGGCACCGGGAGCGCTCGACCACCGGGACGGCAGACTCGGGAGGTGCCGCTGCAGTCCCTCGAGCTCGTGCCCGACCCGACGGGCGGTCGCGGGCGCTGACCAGCTTGGTGACCACCGACTGACCCACCCTCGCGACCCCGTCTTCCCAGCCGGTCGTGCCGGAGTCGCGGACCGGGCCGGAGGTAGGCTGGCGCGCCGCACAGCGTCGTGCACAGAGTTGCCGCACCTACCACCGCCCGAGGACCCACGTGAGCAACCCCGTCGTACTCATCGCCGAAGAGCTCAGCCCCGCCACGATCGACGCGCTCGGCCCCGACTTCGAGATCCGGCAGTGCGACGGCGCCGACCGCGCCGAGCTGCTCGAGGCGATCGCCGACGCCGACGCGATCCTGGTGCGCTCGGCGACCCAGGTCGACCTCGAGGCGCTCGAGGCGGCCAAGCGGCTCAAGGTCGTGGCGCGCGCGGGGGTCGGCCTGGACAACGTCGACGTCAAGGCCGCGACGCAGCACGGCGTCATGGTGGTCAACGCGCCGACCTCCAACATCGTCTCGGCCGCCGAGCTGGCCGTCGCGCTGATGCTCGCCGCCGCCCGGCACGTCAGCCCGGCCCACGCCGCGCTGCGCAACGGGGAGTGGAAGCGCAGCCGCTACACCGGCATCGAGCTCTACGAGAAGACCGTCGGCATCGTCGGCCTCGGCCGCATCGGCGTCCTCGTCGCCCAGCGGCTGAGCGCCTTCGGCATGCGGGTCATCGCCTACGACCCCTACGTCCAGGCCGGCCGCGCCGCCCAGATGGGCGTGCGCCTGGTGTCGCTCGAGGAGCTCGTCGCGGAGTCCGACTTCATGTCGGTGCACCTGCCCAAGACCCCCGAGACCGTCGGCCTCATCAGCGACGAGCAGCTGCGCAAGGCCAAGCCCCACCTCGTGCTGGTCAACGCCGCCCGCGGCGGCATCGTCGACGAGGAGGCGCTGTTCGAGGCGCTGTCCGAGGGGCGCATCGGCGCCGCCGGGCTCGACGTCTTCGCCAAGGAGCCCTGCACCGACAGCCCGCTGTTCGCCCTGGAGAACGTCGTCGCGACGCCGCACCTCGGCGCCTCCACCGACGAGGCCCAGGAGAAGGCCGGCATCGCGGTCGCGCGGTCCGTCCGCCTGGCGCTGAGCGGCGAGCTCGTGCCCGACGCGGTCAACGTGCAGGGCGGCGTGATCGCCGAGGACGTGCGTCCCGGCATCCCGCTCACCGAGAAGCTCGGCCGCGTCTTCACCGCGCTCGCCGGCGAGGTCGCCCAGCAGGTCGACGTCGAGGTGCGCGGCGAGATCACGCAGTACGACGTCAAGGTGCTCGAGCTCGCCGCCCTCAAGGGCGTGTTCTGCGACGTCGTCGAGGAGCAGGTCTCCTACGTCAACGCCCCGCTGCTGGCCGCCGAGCGCGGCGTCGCGGTGCGCCTGGTGACCGAGGCCGAGAGCCCCGACCACCGCAACCTGATCACGATCCGCGGCACGCTCGGTGACGGCAGCCAGGTCTCGGTCAGCGGCACCCTCATCGGGATCGCCCAGCGGGAGCGGCTGGTCGAGGTCGACGGGTTCGCCGTCGACATCGAGCCGACCGACCACCTCGGGTTCTTCCGCTACGAGGACCGCCCCGGCATGGTCGGCACGGTCGGCCGCGTGCTCGGCGACGCCGGCATCAACATCGCCGGCATGCAGGTCTGCCGCGACGAGAAGGGCGGTCATGCCCTGGTCGCCCTGTCGGTCGACTCCGCGATCCCGCACGAGGCCCTCGAGGAGATCCGCACCTCGATCGCCGCCGTCGAGGTGCGCTCGGTCGACCTCACCGACTGACCGCGCTCGCGGGACTGTCGGCACTCGTGCCTCCGTGCGCCGCGGCGTAGCGTCGCGACCGAGATCCCGGGCTCGACGCCCGTCGGGCCCCGTGGGTGCGGAGGTTCCGATGTTCGTGCAGGTGATCAAGGGCAAGGTCCGCGACAAGGCGGAGGTGCGCGCTCAGCTCGACAGATGGGTGCGCGACCTGGCGCCGCGCAGCGTCGGCTGGCTCGGCACCACGGCGGGCGTCGCCGACGACGGCACGTTCGTCGCCCTGGCCCGCTTCGAGTCCGAGGCGGCCGCGGACAAGAACAGCTCGCTGCCCGAGCAGGGGGAGTGGTGGGAGGCCATGGCGGCGACCTTGGAGGGCGACCCGGTCTTCCACGACAGCACGACCTGCGAGACCGACCTCGCCGGCGACCCCGGCCAGGCGGCCTTCGTGCAGGTCATGCAGGGCACGACCGAGGACCCCGAGCGGCTGTTCTCCCTGCTCACCGGCGACTCGGAGGGCCTCGCCGCCCACCGCCCCGACATCCTCGGTCGGCTGGTGTGCCTGCACGCCGGCGGCGACTGGACCATGGCGATCTGGTTCACCTCGGAGGCCGCGGCCCGCGAGGGCGAGCAGAAGGACCTGCCGCCCGAGGTCTCCGAGCGCATGGCCGAGCTCCGGGCGCTGAGCGGCGAGCCGTCGTACGTCGACCTGACCGACCCCTGGATGGACGGGCCGGCCTGACGCCGCTCAGGTGACCAGGGCCTCGCGCTCGCGCGGGGCCCTGGGGCGGCGGCCCGAGGCGGGACCGGCGGTGACCTCGTCCCACGCCAGGGCGACCCGGGCGACGGCGAGCTCGATCTCGTCGGGGGACTTGGCGTAGGGCAGCCGGACGTAGCGCTCCAGACCGCCCTCGGGGGCGAACAGCGGGCCCGCCGCGAGCGTCACGCCGTGCCGGGCGGCCGCGGCGCACAGGACGGTGGAGCGCGCCTCCGGCAGCTCGCACCACAGCGAGAGGCCGCCGGGCGGCACGCGGAACCGCCAGTCCGGCAGGTGGCGCGCGACGGCGGAGACCATCGTGCTGCGCCGCTCCCGCAGCTGCTCGCGCCGTGCCGCCCGGACGGCGTCGCCGCCGCGCACCAGGTGGAGCAGGGCGACCTGCTCCAGCAGGGGGGCGCCGATGTCGGTGGCCAGGCGGGCGCTGATCACGTCGGGCAGCAGCCGGTGGGGCACGCGGATCCAGCCGACCCGGAGCCCGGCCCAGTAGAGCTTGCTGGCGCTCCCCAGCGACAGGGCGTCCGGGGCGTGGTGGGCGAAGGGCAGCGGCATCGGGGCGTCGTCCAGGCCGAGCTCGGCGACCACCTCGTCCACGATCGTCAGCGCGCCCGCCCGTCGCAGCGCCGTCGCGGTGCGCGCACGGGCCTCGTCGTCGAGCAGGGCCCCGGTCGGGTTCTGGAAGTCGGGCATGAGGTACGCCGCGGACGGCCGCAGCTGGGCGATCGTCTCGGTGAGGCTGCTCGAGGACCAGTCCGTCGCGTCGACGTCGGCGCCCGCGATGCGCGCCCCGGAGGAGCGCAGGGCCCGGATCGCGTTGGGGTAGGACGGGCTCTCGGTCAGCACCGCGTCGCGGGGGCCGAGGAAGGCGCGGATGAGGACGGTGAGCCCGTTGAGCGCGCCGCTGACCACGACGACCTGCTCGGGGTCGGTCGGCAGGCCGCGCTCGGCGTAGCGGGCGGCGATCGCCTCGCGCAGGTCGGGCAGCCCGGAGGGGAACAGCCCGCAGCCGGTCAGGTGGGCGGGCAGCTCCTCCATGGCCGCGGCGTAGGCCGCCGCGGTGCCGGCGACGGCCGGTGGTGCCGCGACGCTGAGGTTGATCGTGTCCGGGCCCGTGGACGTCGGGTCGAGGAGCTGGTCGCCGGCGGGGACGTCGTGGGGGAGGGCGACCACGCTCCCGGCCCCGACGCGGGCGGTGAGGTAGCCGCGGTCCTTCAGCTCGGCGTACGCCCGGGAGACGGTGGTGCGGCTCACGCCCAGACGGTCGGTGAGGTCGCGCTCGCTCGGCAGGCGGGTGCCCGGCGCGATGCGCCCGTCGTTGACCAGCAGCCGGATCGCGTCCGCGACCGCGCGGTAGGCCGGGGACCGCCCGGCGGCGTCGCCGAGGAGCGCGGTCAGGCGGGCGGAGGAGATGCGACGGTCCACGCCGTCACCGTAAGGCCACTTTCCCACGATTGGCTATCGAGAACCAGACCACTTGTCGCCACACTGGCGTGCATGGACAAGCTCAGCGGCCTCGGCCCCCTGGCGCAGCTGCGGGCGCCCCGGCTCCCGCGCCGCCTCGTGCAGCTGATGGTCGGGCTCTGCCTCTACGGCTTCAGCATGGGCCTGCTCGTGCGCTCGACGCTCGGCCTGGACCCGTGGGACGTCTTCCACGAGGGCATCGCCGAGCGGACCGACCTCAGCTTCGGCGAGGTCGTGATCGTCGTCGGCGTCTTCGTGCTCCTGCTGTGGGTGCCGCTGCGCCAGCTGCCCGGGCTCGGCACGATCGCCAACGCGATCGTGGTGGGGGTGGCCACCGACGTGACGCTGGGGCTCCTCGAGGCGCCGCACGCGCTGGGCCCGCGGGCGGGGTTCCTCGTCGCCGGCATCGTGCTCAACGGTCTCGCCGGGGCGCTCTACATCGGCGCCCAGCTGGGCCCCGGCCCCCGCGACGGCCTCATGACCGGCCTCGTCCGGCGCGCCGGCTGGTCGGTCCGGGTGGTGCGCACCGGGCTCGAGGTGACCGTCCTGACCGTCGGCTTCCTGCTCGGCGGCACGGTCGGCCTGGGCACCGTCCTCTACGCCGTCGCGATCGGCCCGCTGCTGCAGGTGTTCCTGCCCTGGACGATCGTCCCGCTGACCCCGGCGGCCGAGCGGCGCTGGGGACGCCGCCGCCGCGAGCAGCTCGGCGCTTTCGTGCCCGAAGCAGCCCGCGACGCGGTGGGCTCGGACTAGGGTCGCGGCGACAGACTCCAGCGGCCCCGCCCGTCCGGGGCCTCCCTGACGGGGGCACCACGATGCCGATCCGACTCCGCGCCTTCTGGCTGACGCTCGTCGTCGCCCTCGCCCTGGCGGTCGCCGGGGTGCTCGTCGCGCTCGACCGCGGCCCGGGCACCACCGCACGTGCGGCCGGTGCCGCCGAGCCCTGCGCCCGCGGTTACGAGCCCGTCCTCGACGCGCTCTCCGAGGTCCGTGCCGAGATGCGGCGCGAGGGGGAGGGCGAGCACGGCGAGGAGGCCGAGCACGAGGCCGAGGAGGAGCTGGCCCGCGAGGCCACGCGCGAGCTGCCGATGCTCCAGGGCGTCGACCCGGAGGAGTACGACGAGCTGTGCGTCGTCGCGCGCCGTCCGGAGTCGATGGGCGAGCTGACCTCGATGTTCGACACCCAGGCGATGGCCCGCCTGGCTCCCTTCGGCGCCTACCGCGAGGGTGCCGCCCTCGCCAGCGTGCGCCAGGCGCGCGCGGTCGACCGCGTGGTGCTGCCGGCCGCGGCGGGTAAGGCCGAGCGCTACGGCACCGGGCCGCTGGTCGTCGACCACCCCGACTACCCCGAGGTCAACGGCCTCGGGCTGCACCGGAACAGCGGGCGCGTCGACTCCTACGCCTACGACCCCGCCAACCACCGCCTCTTCGCCGCCGTCGCCTCCGGTGGCATCTGGCGCTCGGACACCCTCGGCCGCAGCTGGCGCAATGCCGGCGGCAACCTGCCGACCGGGGTCACCGGCGCCGTCGCCTGGACCCCCGCCCGCACCGGCACGCTGATCGCGCTGACCGGGGAGCCGACGTTCGGCTCCTCGGCCTACACCGGCCTGGGCGCCTACTGGTCCGGCGACCTCGGCCGGCACTGGACGCGCGCGAAGGGCGTCCCCTCCGGTGCGCTCGGCTTCGCCCTGGCCGTCGACCCGGGTCACCCGCGTCGCGTCTACGCCGCGACCCAGCGCGGGCTGTTCGTCTCCCGCGACGGCGGCCGCAGCTATGCCAACGCGGTGCTGCCCACGGGCACCTGCGCGGGCGTCACCGACGTCAGCAAGCGGCCCGCGTGCAACTTCGCCAACTCCGTCACCGACGTGGTCGTCGTCCAGCCGGGCGGCAGGAACACCACCACCAAGGCAGGCACGGTCGTGGCCACCGTGGGGTGGCGCGGCGGCCAGAAGAAGAACCGCAACGGCACCATCCAGTCCCCGCGCAACGGCGTCTACCGCTCCTCCACGGGCGACCCCCGCACGTTCAGGAAGCTGGCCGCGACCGGCTTCGCCGCGCAGAGCGCCATCGGCCGCACCGAGCTCGGACAGGCCCGCGGGTCCGGCCAGGACCACGACATCCTCTACGCGATCGTCCAGGACGCCAACCTGCTCAACAACGGTGGCGTCAGCGGCATCGACGTCCCCGAGGGCACCAGCCCGCCGCTCGGCACGACGGTGCTCAACGGCCTCTACGTGTCGACGAACTTCGGCTCGAGCTGGACCCGCCTCGCCTCCGGCACGCAGCTGGCCCTGGACCCGACGACGGGCTCCGCACTGGTCGGCACCGGCACCGCGACCGGCTACCAGCCGGGCGTGCAGGGCTGGTACAACCTCTGGGTCCAGCCCGACCCGACCCGGTCGACGGCCAGCGGTGTGCCCACACGCCTCGTGTTCGGCCTCGAGGAGCTGTGGTCCAACGACCTGCCGCAGTCGGGCCAGCCGCTCGACGGCTCGGTGCCGGTGAAGTTCCGGGTGGTCGGCAAGTACTTCGGTGGCAACTCCTGCCTGCTGCTGTCCGCCGGCCTCCCCGCCTGCCCGGGCGACCGTGAGCCGACCGACGACAACTCCACGACCCACCCCGACCAGCAGGACGGGATCTGGATCAAGGACCCCAAGGTCCCCGGTGGTGTCCAGCTGGTCGTCGGCAACGACGGCGGCACCTACCGCTACCGCTTCGAGAGCGACGACGACGGCGAGCTGGACAACTCGCACTGGGGCCCCGGTGACCAGGCCGGCTACAGCACGCTGCTGCCCTACTACGCCGCGATGGCCAACGACGGCACGGTGTACGGCGGCCTGCAGGACAACGGCAACCTCAAGATCGACCCGAAGCGCAACCGCCGCCACTACGAGGTGTACGGCGGCGACGGATTCTTCTCCGCCGTCGACCCGGCCGACAGCGACGTGACCTACGAGGAGTACACCAACGCCGCGATCTCGGTCTCCTCCGACGGCGGGTCGACCTGGAAGAGCATCGACCCGGGCCTGACCGCCTCGAAGTTCGCCAACCCGTTCCAGATGGACCCCCGCGACGCCAACCACCTGATCACGGCGGGCCGTGAGGTCGTCGAGACGCTGGTCGGCCCGGCCACGGACTCCGGCATGACCAACGCCTCCGACGCCGACTCGTCCACCACGACGTGGATCAAGGTCTTCGACCTCGGCACGCGGTCGCACCCGGGCAGCGCGAGCGCCACCTCCTCGGCGACCGACCCCGACAACTCGATGTCCGCGGTGGCCAACATCGGTAGCACCAGCTACGTCGGCTTCTGCGGTCACTGCGACACGCTCAACAAGCAGTTCAGCTCGACCGCGGTGTTCAAGAACGGGCTGGCGACCAACGTGGGCGGCAAGCTGACCTCGCGCAAGGGCACCGCCCGGGGCTGGCACATCGTGCCGGCCAAGGGGCTGCCCAACCGCTACATCACCTCGATCGCGATCGACCCGGACAACCGCAAGCGGGTCTTCGTCACCCTCGGCGGCTACACCCGGCGCTGGGTGCCGCCGGGCGTCACCGGTGACACCAACTCCCGCCTCGGGACCGGCAACCTCTACCGCTCGGTCGACGGCGGACGGAGCTTCGTGAAGTGGTCGGCCAACCTGCCCGACACGACGGCCACGTGGGTGACCATCCGTCACCGCCAGCTCCTGGTTGGCACGGACCTCGGCGCCTACGCCTCCAACGCCGCCGGCGTCCTGCGTGACCCGAAGTTCGCGCGGATGCAGGGCCTGCCCCGTGGCCCGGTCTCGAGCATCACGCTCAAGCCGAACAACCACAACAAGGCCGTGGTGGCCCAGTTCGGCCGCGGGGTGTGGACCTACCTGTTCGACTCCAAGGTGCCGACGCCGTCCTCCGGGACGCCGACCGCGCCGGTGATGGGGACGCCCGTGGCGTCGTACTCCTTCGAGCCGGGGGCCCAGGGCTGGACCGCGGCCGGCACGCCGACGACCTGGCAGCGCGGCACCCCGGGTCACGGCAACGGGACCGCGGAGAACGACAGCGGCCACGCCTTCGCGATCAGCGGGCCGACGGGCTACGTCGACAACGACGACGCGACGCTGACCTCGCCGAAGATCAGCCTGCCCAAGGGCAGGTCCGTGGTGCGCTTCGCGGCCAGGACCGACATCGAGGCGTTCGACCCGGTCACGGTCGAGTGGTCCTCCGACGGCACCACGTGGCGGCAGATCGGCTCGTTCAGCGGGACCAACCCGGACAACCCGGGGTGGACGACCTACAACCTCCTGCTGCCCTCACCCGGGGGCGACGTGCAGGTGCGCTTCCACTTCACCTCCGACGCGTTCTGCTCCTCGGTCGGGGTGCCGGCGCTGTGTGCCAAGAACAGCTTCGACGGCGTGCACGTCGACGACGTGGCGGTGGGCCCGGCGCAGTGAGCGACGCGACGGGCTGACGGGCCGGTGGCTCAGCGGCGGGCGGCGATGAGCGCGCTGGTGTCGGGGGCGACCATCACCTCGACGGTGGTGAAGCGCTCGTCGGTCAGCCACCGCTCGCGCAGCGTGTCGACCCGGCCCTCGTAGACCGGGGGCCACGACTCGCACGGGGTGAAGTCGTCGAGCACGACGACGCCGCCGGGCTCGACCAGGTCGCTGACCACGTCGGGCCCGCTGACCTTGGGCTCGCGCGCGTCGAGGAAGAGCAGGGCGAACGGACCGCGCTCGTTGAGCGTCGACCAGTCGGCGGCCACGACCTCGACCTGGGGGTCGTCGGCGAACACCTCGGAGGCCGCGCCGGCGAGGACCGGGTCGAGCTCGGCGCTCACGATCTGGGTGCCGCTGCGCGCCCCGCTGCGCAGCCAGGCCGTGCCGACCCCGGTGCCGGTGCCGAACTCGGCGACCACCCCCTCGCGGGAGGCCGCGAGGGCGGCGAGGAGCCGGCCGGTCTCGTGGCGGCAGAAGGAGGCGTACCCCCGACGGCGCGCGGCATCGAGGGCACGTGACACGACGGCGGGGATCTCGAGCGGCGCACTCATGACGGAGATCCTCACACCTCCTGGACGCCTGACCAGGATATGAGAATCCGTCTCAGCAAATGGAAAGGGACGAAAGTACCGTGCGCGAGGCGGGTCCGGCGTGTCACCCTGGCAGCACCATGCGGTCGTTCTTCGTACTTATCAGTCGCCGCGGCGAGGCTCACCAGTAGAGCCACCTCGCCGCGGTGCTGGTGTTGTGCGGGCTCTACGACCCCTCCGCGGTGAGTGAAGAAGAACACCCTCCCCCTGTCGGATCCGACAGCGGTGGACTTCTCCCTCCGGGACCCGGAACGAAGAGCGCAGGGCCCGTCCCTCCGCCGGCTGCATGAGACCCATCGGCCAGCGCCGGACGCTTCTCCTCTCCATCGCGGACACCACCTCGTCACCTCTGGTGACACCACCGTGAACCCCGTGAACCGCTGAGCAAGCAGGAGAAGACGATGTACCAGATGTACCCCGAGTGGGGCCCGGCCCGGCACCGCACCGACGAGCGCACCACCGACCGTGAGACCCGTCCCGCACGACGTCGCCCGCGCTACTGGGAGAAGCAGCTGGTCACCGCCGGCGCCCCCACGGCGTACGACGGGGAGCGCGAGCGCCCCGACGACAACTGAGGTCGTGCTCGCCCAACGGTCGCGTCGAGCCCGGCGAGCGGGCGGCGTCTAGGCTTCGGAGCCATGAGCACCCCCACCTCCGACGCCTCCGTCCGCCTCGCCGTCATCCCTGGTGACGGGATCGGCCGTGAGGTGACCGACGAGGCGCTCAAGGTGCTCGCCGCCGCCACCGACGGCGAGGTGAAGTTCGAGACCGAGCGCTACGACCTCGGTGCCGAGCGCTACCTCGCGACCGGCGAGGTGCTGCCCGACAGCGTGCTCGAGGAGATCCGCGGCCACGACGCGATCCTGCTCGGCGCGGTGGGTGGCAAGCCCGGCGACCCCAACCTCCCGCCCGGCATCCTCGAGCGCGGCCTGCTGCTGCGGCTGCGCTTCGAGCTCGACCACTACGTCAACCTGCGCCCGTCGCGGATCTACCCCGGGGTCGTGTCCCCGCTGCGCGACCCGGGCGAGGTCGACTTCGTCGTCGTGCGCGAGGGCACCGAGGGGCCCTACACCGGCAACGGCGGGGCGCTGCGCGTCGGCACCCCGGCCGAGGTCGCGACCGAGGTCTCGGTCAACACCGCCTTCGGTGTCGAGCGGGTCGTGCGCGACGCGTTCGCCCGGGCCCTGAAGCGTCCCCGTCGCAAGCTCACCCTCGTCCACAAGACCAACGTGCTGGTCAACGCCGGCGCGGTCTGGTCGCGGCTCGTGCGCGAGGTGGGGGAGGAGTTCCCCGACGTGTCCGTGGACTACCTCCACATCGACGCGGCGACGATCTTCATGACCACCGACCCGGCGCGCTTCGACGTGATCGTCACCGACAACCTCTTCGGCGACATCATCACCGACCTCGCGGCCGCGATCACCGGCGGCATCGGTCTGGCCGCGAGCGGCAACGTCAACCCCGACCGCACCGCCCCCTCGATGTTCGAGCCCGTCCACGGCTCCGCCCCCGACATCGCCGGCCAGCAGAAGGCCGACCCCACGGCGGCGATCCTCTCCGCCTCCCTCATGCTCGACCACCTCGGTCACGACGCGGCCGCGAAGCGCATCGAGGACGCCGTCCTGGCCGACCTCGCGGCGCGCTCGTCCGGCGCGGCCCGTCGTACGCCGGAGGTCGGCGACGCGATCGCCGCTCGCGTCGCCGGGTGACGGTTTCACTAGGTACCTAGTGAAGCTCTCACTCCCCGAGCGAAACTTCGCTCGGGGAGCGACAACGTCACTAGGGACCTAGTGAAACTGACAAGGAAGTACCGTGCACCCATGAGCAGCCTCGACATCCGGGTCGACCAGCGACCCGACCTCACGCCGGACGAGCGCCTCGCGGAGATCCTGGCGAACCCCGGCTTCGGCACCCACTTCACCGACCACATGCTCACGGTGGAGTGGACTCCGGAGGAGGGGTGGCACGGCGCCCGCATCGGCGCCTACGGCCCGCTGACCCTCGACCCGGCGACGGCGGTCCTGCACTACGCGCAGGAGATCTTCGAGGGCATGAAGGCCTACCGCCGTGAGGACGGCTCGGTGTGGACCTTCCGCCCGGAGGCCAACGGCCAGCGCCTGGCGCGGTCCTCGCAGCGCCTCGCCCTGCCCGAGCTCCCGGTGGAGGACTTCGTCGCGACCGTCGACGCCCTGGTGGGGGTCGACGAGCGCTGGGTGCCCGAGGCCGCCGGTGAGAAGAGCCTCTACGTCCGGCCGTTCATGTTCGCCTCGGAGGCGTTCCTGGGCGTGCGCCCGGCCAAGCACGTGACCTACATGGTCATCGCGTCGCCGGCCGGGGCCTACTTCTCCAAGGGCCCGACTCCGATCACCCTGTGGCTGACCGAGGAGTACACCCGCGCGGGCCGCGGCGGCATGGGCGCGGCCAAGACCGGCGGCAACTACGCCTCCTCGCTGGTCGCGCAGCAGGAGGCCATGGGCCAGGGCTGCGACCAGGTGGTGTTCCTCGACGGGCAGGAGGGGCGCTACGTCGAGGAGCTCGGCGGGATGAACCTCTACTTCGTCTTCAAGGACGGCCGCATCGTCACCCCCGAGCTCGGCACGATCCTCGAGGGCATCACCCGCGCCTCGATCATCGAGCTCCTCGGCAAGATGGGGCACTCCGTCGAGGAGCGCCGCTTCGACATCCGCGAGTGGCAGGAGGGGGTGACCTCCGGTGACATCGTCGAGGTCTTCGCCTGCGGCACCGCGGCCGTCGTCACGCCCGTCGGCTCGCTGAAGTGGGACGGCGGCGAGACCCCCGAGGTCGCCGAGGCCGGGGAGCTCACGATGCGGGTGCGCCAGGCCCTCGTCGACATCCAGTACGGCCGCGCCGAGGACACCTTCGGCTGGATGCACCGCGTGGTCTGAGCCGCTGAGCATCCCGCTGCGGGGCGTCCTGGTCGACGTCGACGACACCCTGCTCACCACCCGTGCCGCGATGTCGCGCGCCGCTGCGACCGCGTTCGCCGAGCTGTGGCCGTCGGTCGACCCCGACCGGGCGTTGCTGGCGGGGCAGCGCTTCCGCGCCGACCCCGAGGGGTACTTCCGCGCGTTCACCCGCGGGGAGCTCGACTTCGCCACGATGCGCACCCGCCGGGTCGAGGCGGCGGCGCGCTTCCTCGGCCACGACGTGCCGGACGGCGCCCGCGACCGCTTCCACGCGGCGTACGAGCCGGTCTTCCAGCGCCTCCTCAGGGCGTACGACGACGCCGTGCCGCTCCTGCACCGGGTCACCGGCGCCGGGCTGGCGCTGGGGGCGCTGACCAACTCGGGCCGTGACTACACCGCCGGCAAGCTGGCGGCCGCCGGGCTCGACCGGCTCCTGCCGGTGGTGGTCACCCGCGACACCCTGGGGTTCGGCAAGCCGGACCCGCGGGTCTTCGAGCACGCCTGCTCCGAGCTCGGCACGAGACCGGGGGAGACCGTCTACGTCGGCGACGAGTACGACGTCGACGTGCTGGGCGCGCTGGGGGCCGGGGTGCGGGCGGTGTGGCTCGCGCGCGACGAGCCCGACCCCGCCCTGCTGGCCGACGCGCGGGCGCGTGACGTGCCGGTGGTGTCCGGGCTGGACGAGCTGCCGGCGCGGCTGGGGTTCTAGCCCCAGACGACGCGGACCCGCTCGACCAGGTCGGCGGACTGACGCAGTCCCGCCCGGGCCGCGCCGGCGCGCTTGGCCGGGTCGAGGACGTTGCGACCGAAGGCCCGCAGCGACTCCTTGTCGGGCACCACGGAGGTGCTGCGCGCCGGCAGCCGGCGCATCTGGGACTCGACGGAGCCGGCCTTGCTGAGGCCTCGGGGGATGGGGGCGAGGACGACGACCGCGTCGGCGTCGTGCGCGAGGTCGGCGTTGGCGGGCGTGCGGACGCCGCCGTCGATGTAGCGGTGGTCCTTGATCGCCACCGGGGGCCAGACGCCGGGGACCGCGCACGACGAGGCGACGGCCTCGACCAGGTCGACCCCGAGCTCACGCGTCCAGACCGCGAACCGACCCGTCTCGGCCTCGACCGCCGTCACCCTCAGGTCGCGGTCGGGCCAGTCGCCCACCTGGATGCGCGACTTGATCACCTCGACCCGGTCGTGGCCGCTGCCGGGGTGGGCGCGCAGCGCCAGCGAGCCGACGCGGCGACGCCGGGCGCGGGGCGAGCCCGGCAGCAGGGCGGGCCCGACGAGGGACACCAGCTCGCGCAGCCCGAAGGCCGCCCCGATCTCGTGGTCCGGGGGCTCGAGCTGGCCGGCGTACAGCGCGTCGAGGTCGAGGCCGCTGGTCACCTGGGCCCCGACCACGGAGCCCGCCGAGGTGCCGACCACGATGTCGGCGTCGGTGAGGTCGACACCGGCGTCGCGGAGTCCCTTGAGGATGCCGAGCATCCACGCGATCCCGGTGATGCCACCCCCTCCGAGGACGAGGGCGGTGCGGAGGTCGGGCTGCGGCTGGGTCGTCACCCCTCGAAACTACCCAGCGGTCGGGCCTATCGTCGGTGAGGTGCCCCACCCGGTCATGTTCGACGACGCCGACCCGCTGCTCGTGCGCCTGCGCTCGCTCTGCCTGGCGCTGCCCGAGGTGGAGGAGCGGATCAGCCACGGCCGGCCCACCTGGCGCGTGGCCAAGCAGTTCGCGCAGTACGGCGGCGGGGAGCGCACCCCGGACGGGCACGTCCGCCACGACCACGCGCTGCTGTTCGTCCCCGAGCCGGGGGACGTGGGTGCCCTCGACCAGGACGAGCGGTTCTTCCTCCCGGCGTACGTCGGCCCCTTCGGCTGGCGGGCCGTCGACCTCGACCGCGACGACGTGGGCTGGGACGAGGTCGCCGAGCTGGTCGACGCGTCGTACCGCCAGGTGGCCAACCGCCGCCAGCTCGCTGCGCTCGCCGAGCTGTAAATCGGAGTTGTGGTCGCTCACCACGTGTGGTGACGCCAGATGAGCGACCATCACTCCGATGTACAGCGGAGGGGGTCACAGGCCCCGGGCCCGCAGCGCCGCCTGCGTGCGGTCGCGGACCTGCAGCTTGGTCAGCAGGTGGGAGACGTGGTTCTGCACGGTCTTCAGGCTCAGCTCGAGCTCGCGGGCGATCTCGGAGTTGCTCCGGCCCGCGGCGACGAGGGCGAGCACCTGGGCCTCCCGCTCGGTGAGGTCGCGGCGGTAGCGCTGGCGTCCGAGCAGCACACGACGCGCGGCCTCGCCGCCGGCCACGACGCCACCGGCAGCGACCGTGCGGATCGCGGCGAGCACCTCCTCCTGGAGGGCGCCCTTGAGGACGTAGCCGAGGGCGCCCACCTGCAGGGCGGCGCCGACGGCGTCCTCGTCGTCGACCATCGTGAGCACGAGCACGGCGGGCGGTGCGGGCTGCGCCACGATCCGGCGGATGCCCTCGGCGCCGCTGATGCCGGGCAGGTTGAGGTCCATCACGACCACGTCCGGCCGGAGCTCGGCGGCGAGCCTCCCCGCGGTCTCGGCGTCGCCGGCGGAGCCGACGAGCTCGAGGTCCTCGGTGAAGGAGAGCATCGTCTCCAGCCCCTGGCGGAACAAGGGGTGGTCGTCGACCACGAGGACCCGGATCACGGTCGCTCCTCTCGCGCCAGGGGGAGTCGGGCGCTCACCAGCGTGCCCCGCCCGGACTCGTCGAGCACCAGGGACCCGCCGAGCTCCTCGGCGCGCTCACGCATGCTCTGCAGGCCGACGCCACCGTCGCGCGGGGCCGCCGCGCCGACGCCGTCGTCGCAGATCTGGAGGGTCAGCTCCTCGGCGGTTGCTTGCAGGCGCACCTCCACCCGCGTGGCCCGGGCATGGCGCACCGCGTTGGTCAGCGCCTCGGCGGCGATGCGGTAGGCCGCCACTTCGACCGCGGCGGAG
Organism: Nocardioides marmoribigeumensis; assembly: GCF_031458325.1. Lineage (NCBI taxonomy): Bacteria > Bacillati > Actinomycetota > Actinomycetes > Propionibacteriales > Nocardioidaceae > Nocardioides > Nocardioides marmoribigeumensis. Next base: position 1,124,488 of record NZ_JAVDYG010000001.1, on the reverse strand, counting down.
AGCCGCGGTCCGGCCGCGGCGCAGACCTCGACGACCGGCCCCTCAACGTTCTCCAACCGTCGCGCGAGCTGGCGCAACGCCTCCTCGAGTCCCAGCTCGTCGAGCGCCGGCGGTCGCAGGCCGTCGACGATGCGGCGCACGTCGAGCACCGTCGACTGGATGCCGGAGCGCAGGTCGAGCAGGGGAGCGTCCACCGCGGGCCCGAGCTCGGCGGAGCGCAGCCGGTGGCGGAGGTTGTCCACCTCGAGGGTGAGCGCGGCCAGGGTCGGACCGAGCCCGTCGTGGAGGTCCCGGCGGAGTCGGCGCCGCTCCTCCTCGCGCGCGAGGACGAGGCGCTCCTGGCTCTGGCGCAGGGAGCTCACCAGGCCGGCGGCGTGGACCACCGAGCCCAGCTGGTGGGCGACGTCGTCGAGCAGGGCGCGGTCGAGCTCGCGCAGACGCGGGCCGTCCCAGCGCAGCGCGCCCACCGGGACGCCGTACGCGCGGAGCGGGGTCGCCTGGACCTGTGCCCCCGGTGTGCCGTGCGCCGCCAGGACCGCGCCGGTGGTGTCGGTGACCGAGACGTGGCTCAGGCCGAGGCCGGCGGCGAGCTCGCCGACGAGGGTCTGGAGGAGGCCCGGCGCGTCGGCGGCTTCCACGAGACGTCGGCCCGTGGCGGCCAGCACCTCGGCCGGCTGGGCCCACTGGCCGTAGACGAGCCGGTTGGCCGCGCGCTGCAGGCCTTCGCGCAGCGGCGCGAAGCTGACCGCGATCACCCCGGCCGCCGCCCACCCGAGCCACGCGGCGCCCTGCTGGCGCAGCATCGCCCCGACGCCACCGACGACGAGCGCGTAGATCGCGGCGATGCTCAGCGACAGGGCCGCGTAGCCCACGGACCTGCTGAGGACCAGCTCGAGGTCGTAGAGCCTGCGTTGCAGGCAGGCGATCGCGATCGCGACGGGAAGTGGCAGCGAGACCAGCGCGAACAACGCCGGGGACGCCGCGTCGGAGAAGCTGAGGGCCAGGGCGGTCACCGGCGCGACGAAGGCGAGGGCGAACCACAGCAGCCGCTGCCGGTCGATGCCCCTGCTGTGCCGCCAGCGCCACCCGAGCACCACGACGCCCGCGGCGAGGGCGGCGAGGGCGAGCAGCAGGCCGACCTCCTGCGCGGCGCCGGTGAGGGGCGCGAGCTGCTCGGGCAGCCCCACCGGGTTGGGGACGTCACTCATCCGCAGGTCGGTCTGGGTGGGCGAGAGCACCGTGGCGAGCGTCTGGACCCCCAGGCACGCCCAGGCCGCGATCCATCCGGTGCGTCGCACGGTCGCGGGGCCTTCCCGGTGGCCGTCGGGGAAGACGAGCGGGAGCAGAAGCACGACGAGCAGCCACCCGGCACCGCGAGCGGCGGTGCCGACGGTGGCGGCCAGCTGGACCTCCCAGGCACCGGGGTCGCCGCGCAGCTGCGCGCGGGCCACCTCGAGCAGCCCGCTGCCGGCCGCGGCGACGCTGCCGCCGACGAACATGAGCCGGCCGACCGGGTGGTCGGGCAGCGAGCGCAGGATGAGCAGCCCCATGACGACGTACGCCGCGTACATGGCCCCCACCAGCGTGAGGCTCAGCGCGGCGTCGGGCGTGGGCTGGGCGAGGACGCCGGCGACGATGCCGGCGCCCCCGAGCAGCGCCGCGAGGGTGCGTCGTGCAGGCACGCCTCCAGGATGGCTCATCTCAGTCCCGAGCGGGTGTCCCTCGCAGCAGGGTGATGCAGACAGCCACCCACCACAGGATCCCGACCATCCCCATCACGTTGTGGAAGAACGGCGTGCCCAGGACCACGAACGCCCCGATCGCGATGCTGACCCACCCGAGGGTGCGCCGCTGCGCACCGCCGGCCAGCACCGCCAGGCCCAGCGCGACGGCCATCGCGCCCTGCGCCGAGACCTGCAGGACGTAGCCGAAGTTGCGGATGTCGTTGACCATCGCGACGGCACTCGCGTCGGCACCGTGCTGGGCGCCGTAGAGCGCTGCGGCTCCGGGTGGGAACCCCACGGCCAGGGTCGAGGCGGCGAGGACGATCCCCAGGGCGAGGAAGGACTGGGCCGCGGCGCGGGCGTACGCCGACCCGCGGCCCACCGCCCCCGCGACCAGCACGAGTGCCGGCACGAGCAGGAGGAAGGAGGCCGCCTCGACGTAGCCGGCACCGAAGACCCGCGTCAGGTCGGCGCTCCCGTAGACGTGCCGGAGCTGGGCCGCGGACGCGCCGTGCTCGACGAGGACCTCCTGGGTGATGGCTGCGAAGACGAGGACGACGTGGGTGAGACCGAGCGCACCGCCGAGGCGACCGAGCCTCTGCGCCTCCTCGGCGCCGGTGGGGACGGTGGGATCGGGGGTGGTCGTGGTGGCCTGGGTGACGGAGGTCATCGGGACTCCTCTGGGTCGGGGTTGATGACCTCAGCGTGCGACTCCGGCGCACCCGGGGGATCGGGCGACTTCCCTGCCACCCGGGAAGATCTCCCGTGCCGCCGCCGGCCGGACTGAGACGGCCGGCCACCGGCGGCAAGGCATCTGGCAGACTGGGGGACGTGTCAGCGCAGGTGATTATCAGCTAGCGCGCCGGAGCCACATCCCGGCGCGCTGACCTCTCGTCCCCACGGGAGGTCTTTTTGTTGCAGTCACCAGAATTCCGATCCTGAACCGAGGCACAGATGGACACCCAGACCGGGCACACCCTCGACCGCGAGGCCTTCCACGTCTACGACACCACGCTGCGCGACGGCGCCCAGCAGGAGGGGCTCAACCTCTCGGTGCTGGACAAGCTGCACATCGCGCGCGCCATCGACGAGCTCGGCGTCGGCTTCATCGAGGGTGGCTGGCCGGGCGCCAACCCGAAGGACACCGAGTTCTTCCGCCGAGCCCGGGAGGAGCTGGACCTGCGCAACGCCCAGCTCGCGGCGTTCGGCGCGACGCGGCGGGCCGGCGTACGCGCGGCGGACGACCCACTGGTCGCCGCGCTCCGCGACTCCGGGGCCACGGTGGTCACCCTGGTCGCCAAGTCCCACGACCGCCACGTCGAGCTGGCGCTGCGCACCACGCTGGAGGAGAACCTCGCGATGGTGCGCGACACCGTCTCGCACCTCACCACCGAGGGGCAGCGGGTGTTCCTCGACGCGGAGCACTTCTTCGACGGCTACCGCGACAACCGCGACTACGCCCTCGAGGTCCTCCGGACCGCCGCCGAGGCCGGCGCCGAGGTGGTCGCACTCTGCGACACCAACGGCGGCATGCTGCCCGACTGGGTCTCCGACGTCGTCCTCGACGTGCTCGAGTCGACCGGTGCGCGGGTCGGCATCCACTGCCACAACGACACCGGCTGCGCGGTCGCCAACTCACTCGCGGCGGTCAAGGCCGGCGCCAGCCACGTGCAGGGCACCCTCAACGGCTACGGCGAGCGCACCGGCAACGCCGACCTGGTCAGCGTGGTGGCCAACCTCGAGCTCAAGCTCGCCCGACCGGTCCTGCCGTCCGGCAGCCTGCGCGAGGCCACGCGCGTGGCGCACGCGGTCGCCGAGGTGACCAACGTGCCGCCCTCCGCGCGCCAGCCGTACGTCGGCGTGAGCGCCTTCGCGCACAAGGCCGGTCTGCACGCCTCGGCGATCAAGGTCGACCCCAACCTCTACCAGCACATGGACCCGATGGACGTCGGCAACGACATGAGGCTGCTGGTCTCCGACATGGCGGGTCGCGCGTCGATCGAGCTCAAGGGCGCCGAGCTGGGCTTCGACCTCAGCGGCGACAAGGCGCTGGTCACCCGCGTCACCGACCGGGTCAAGGCGATGGAGTCGCGGGGCTACACCTTCGAGGCCGCCGACGCCTCCTTCGAGCTCCTGCTGGTCGAGGAGGTCGAGGGCGGCCGGCCGGCGTACTTCGACATCGAGACCTGGCGCGTGATCACCGACTCCCGCCCGTCGAGCGAGGCGACGTCGGAGGCGACGGTCAAGCTGCGCGCGGGAGGCGACCGCATCGTCACCGTCGGGGAGGGCAACGGCCCGGTCAACGCCCTCGACCACGCGCTGCGGCAGGCGATCGGGCGGGCCTACCCCGAGGTACAGAAGTTCGAGCTGATCGACTACAAGGTCCGCATCCTCGACCAGGGACACGGCACGGACGCGATCACCCGCGTGCTCATCGAGACCTCCGACGGCGTCTCCTCGTGGGTCACCGTCGGGGTGGGGGCCAACGTGATCGAGGCGTCGTGGGAGGCCCTGCTGGACTCGATGGTGTTCGGCCTGCGCCGGCACGGGGAGACCCCGCTCGGCGCCTGACCCGGCCCCTCAGTGGGGCTGGACGGCCCGCCGCACCGCGGCCGCCACGGCCACGACCGCCGCGGTCTGGAGGGTCAGCAGCGACGGGTCGGCGGGGGTCACCAGGCCGGTGCTGGTCGCGAAGACCGTGTCGCCGTCGTACGCCGTGTGGACGGGTCTGATCGCCTGCGCGAGCCCGTCGTGGGCGACGACCGCGAGCCGGTGGGCCTGGGTCTTGGTGAGCGCGAGGTCGGTGGCCACGACGGCGATCGTCGTCGCGCTGCCGACCGGCGGCGCGGGCGGCACCTCCAACAGCAGCCGCTCGACCGTGCCCGCCCCGGCGAGCAGCGCGCCGTCCCGGTCCACCACGTCACCGACGGCGTTGACCGCGACGACCGCTCCCACGACCCCGCCACCCGGCAGGGCCACGGACGCGGTCCCCAGGCCGCCCGGCACCGGGTCGCCGAACAGCTTGCCCACGGTCGCGCCGGTCCCGGCGCCGACGATCCCGGCCCCGCAGGGCTGCCCGGCCGTCGCGGCCTCCAGCGCGGCCAGCCCCTCCGCGGCCCCGGGGCGTACGTCGGCCCGGCCGGCGGCCAGGTCGTAGAGCACCGCCGCCGGCACGATCGGCACCACGCCGACCGGGGTGGGCACGCCGACCCCCTGCGCCTCGAGTGCCGTCATCACCCCGTCGGCAGCCGCCAGCCCGAACGCCGACCCGCCGGTCAGCAGGATCGCGTGGGCCACCTGGACCTGGTTGTCCGGGGCGAGCACGTCGGTCTCGCGGGTCCCGGGCGCCGCGCCGCGCACGTCGACCGAGGTGACGGCGCCCTCGTCGGGCAGCCGCACCACCGTGCAGCCGGTGCGGGCGGTCACGTCGCTCCAGTGGCCGACCCGGACCCCGGGGACGTCGGTGATGTCGCCGCTCATGCGCCCAGGCTAGAGACTGGGGGGATGCGGTGGCCCGTGCTCGTCGGAGCGGTGGTGCTGGCGGCGTGCAGCGGCCCGCCGGCGGCCCCGGACCGGCCGTCGCCGGTGCCCGACCCCGCCGCCGACGGGGTGGTCCGGCTGCTGTTCCTCGGCAACAGCCACACCGCGCACCACGACGTGCCCGGGACGGTGGCCGCGCTGCTGCGGGCGGCCCGCCCCGGGGTCAGGGTCGTGGCGGTCCGCGAGCCGACGATCCAGCACCTGCAGGAGCGGGCGACCCACCGTCCGACGCTCGCGCTCCTGGCCTCGCGGCCGTGGGACTACGTGGTGCTCCAGGCCCAGGACTACAGCCTCAGCGGCCGGACCCGCTATCCCACCGACGGAGCCGAGTCGCTCGCGCGGCGGGCTCGGCGGCAGGGCGCGCACGTGGTGCTCTTCGCCGAGTGGGCCCGGCGCGACGTCGACGAGACACGGCTGATCCTCGACACCTACGGGCACATCGCCGCCGCCGGGCCCGCGTGCCTCCCGCCGGTGCCGGAGGCCTTCGACCGCGCGGCGCCCCTGCACCTGGAGCTGCTCGCACCGGACGGCAACCACTCCTCACCGGCCGGCGCCTTGCTGGCGAGTGCGGTGCTGGCGGGTGCGCTGCTGCACCAGCCGCTCGCCGACCTCCCCGCCGTGCGGACCGGAGTCCCCGCGCGGGTCCAGCACCGGCTGCGGACGGTGGCGGACGCCGCCCTGGCCGCGCTTCCCGCCGACCGGCGCTGCCCGCAGGTCAGCCCTTGACCAGCCGCAGGGCGAGCTGCGGGCACATCCGCACCGCCTCGCGCGCGCTCCCGAGCAGGTCGTCGGTGACGGGGCCCTCCACCACGGGGTAGCCCCAGTCGTCGAGCCGCACGACCTCGGGCAGCACCTCGAAGCACAGCCCCCGAGCCCGGCAGGCGGGCCAGTCCACCTTCAACGTCCTCATCGGCAGCACCGCCCCTCCACGTGGCCGTCCACGGCGTCGGGACAGGCGACGAGCAGGCTGCGCACCAGCCGGGCCGTGCCGTCCGGGTGGGCACACGCGCCGCGCCCGTCCACCCGGCCGGCGAGCCGGCGTACCTCGTCCAGACGGGGACGTCCGTCGACCACCTCGCGGAACGCGGACGCCAGTGCAGGAAGGCCGTTGAGGCACGGGCCGGAGCGGCGCGCGGACTGGGAGGCGAGGTAGTCGAGCAGCTCCGCGGTGCGCCGCACGGCACAGCGGCCGTCGCTCGGCAGGACCACGCCGGCGCCCAGGGTGAGCCCGGCCCCGGCGAGCGCGCGGCGCGAGACGGGCAGGTCGTGCAGGGCGCCGGCCGGCGCCCACGTGCCGTGGTAGCCGCCGAGGAGGACGGGGGCGTCCAGCCGCGACGGGGGGAGTACGGCGCCCCAGCGCGTCCCGTGCGCCACCTCGACCACCTGCCGGGTCGCGGGTGGCCCGTCGCCGTCGAGGCTGAGCAGGGTCGTGCCCGGCTCCAGCGGCGTGCCGTGCCGCAGCACGGCCTCGGGGCCGGCGGTGGCGAGGACCCCGGCGACCGCGAAGGTCTCGGCGTTGGACAGCAGCGTCGGCCGTCCTCGCAGGCCCGAGTGGGCCGACGGCTGCCACGTGGTGACCGGCAGGTTGGGCCGGCCGGCGACCAGCTCGAGCACCGCGGCGGACTGCCCGGCGACGAAGAGGTCGGCCGCGCGGTGGAAGGTGAAGCGCAGCCGCTCCTCCCGCTGCCCGACGGCCTGCTCGAGCTCCGCGACACCCTGCGGACCCGTGACGAGGTGGACCTGACGCGCGCCGACCGCCCGGGCCGTGGCGACCGCGCCGTCGAGCAGGAGGTGCGGCGAGGTGCGGGCGAGCGTGACGTCCTTGTGGCTGGCGGGCTCGCCCTCGGAGAGGTTGACCACCACGACCGGTCGGCCACGCCCACGAGCGACGGCGCCCAGCTTGTCGGCCAGGGGGAACCCCGCCCCGCCGCGACCGCGCAGGTCGAGCGCGCGGCACCGCGCGACCAGCTCGGTCGCGGAGAACCGGGCCAGGGGTCCCCAACGGCGGCGGTGCTCGCCGAGCTCGGGACCGGATCCCGCCAGGAGCAAGGGACCTCGGCCCAGGGTGACCACCGACGTCATCGGGTCACCACCTCGAGCTCTCGCGGGGTGAGGCGGGACCGGCGGCGCGCGTCGACGACCCGCGCCACCCCGGCAGCCACCAGGGCGACCCCGCAGACGACGTAGGTCCAGCGTGCCCAGCCCTCGCCGGTGTCGGTGCCGATGCCGAGCCCGTGCGCGAAGGCCAGCGCCAGGACGAGGTAGACCCCGAGGTGCACGACCAGCCATGCGCGGCGCGGGAGGTGCTCGCGCACCAGGCTGGTGAGGACCGCGGCGAGGAGGAGGTCGAGCGCGACGACCCCGAGCGCCAGCCAGAGCGGCCGGTAGGCCAGGTGCCAGGGCAGGACCGACTGCCACCACCGGATGTCGACGTACTCGTCGGTGACCGCCGACGCGACGTGCACGACGGTCATCACCACTCCGAGCAGGGCGAGGTTGCGGTGCAGGGCCTGGATCGCGAAGCGGGGCACGCGGGTGCCGGCGTCGCCGCGGGTGGCCCACATGCCCATCAGGGCGGAGGACGTGAGGAGCGCGAGGAGGACCAGGCCGGAGCCGCGGTTGAGGTACCAGAGGAACGGCCCGTCGGTCACGGCCACGCTCCCACCGTCGTGACGCCACCGTCCGCGTCGACCAGCCGGGCGGTGACCCCGTGCTCCTCCAGCCACGCCGGCGCGTCGGCGCCGAGCACGAGCGCGGCGGTGCTCGCCGCGTTGGCGCTCAGGGCGTCGGGTCCGCCGCAGGTCACCGTGCGGTGCACCTCCTCGGCGGGCAGGCCCGTGCGCGGGTCGACCACGTGGTGCACCACCGAGCCCGAGCGTCCCCGCCACCGGCGCACCAGCGTGGAGGAGGTGGCCAGGCCGCCCTCCACCCAGACCACCGGTCCGGACCCGTCGGGGGTCTCGCTCACGCGCACCGGCCAGGGCGCGTCCTGCCCCTGCACGCTGACGTCGCCGCCGAGCGACACCACGGCCGTGCACCCGAGGGCCGACGCCACGGTGCTCGCCACGACGTCGGCGGCCCAGGCCTTGCCGGTCGCCCCGAGGTCCAGGGCGGCCCCAGCCGGCACGCGGACCGCGTCGTCGTGCACCTCGAGCTCGCGCCACGCGCCGGCCCGGTCCCCGGCGGGGGCGGGTCCCCACGCGGTCCGTCGACGCACGGCCGCGAGGTCGTCGTCGTACCCCAGCGAGACGAGGGTCCGGCCCAGGCACGGGTCCACGAGCCCCTCGGTCAGGGCAGCGGCCGCGAGCGCCGCACGGGTCGCACCGACCAGGAGCGGTCCGGCCGGTGACCACGACCCCGCGCGGGCATTGGCCCGGGACAGGTCGGAGTCGGGACGGAAGCGGCTGAGCTCCTGCTCGACGCCGGCGAGCAGGTCGTCGGCGATCGCCCCCGCCCGGGCCAGGAGTTCGGGGGGGTCGACGGCGAGGAAGGCGTAGGTGCCCCACAGCGTCCACCGGGCGTACGGCGTCGCGCGGGTCGGCAGTGCGCTCACGTCGCTCACGACCCCGACGACGGGGCCGGTGGTGGTGGCGGCGGAGGTGGCGGCGGGGCGGGTGCCGGCCGGGACCCGGACGACCCGTGCCCGCCGGAGCCGCTCGAGCCCGAGACGTGGGTGGTGGGCGGCACGTAGGCCCCCGACGACCCGGACGAGGACGAGGACGAGGACGAGGACGGGGCCCCGGACGACACCGACCCGCCGGCCAGCGTGGTCGGCAGGGTGCGGTAGACGGTCCGCGTGCGGACGACCACCTTGCGGGGCCGGTCGCGCCACCGGACGACCGGCCGCACCGCCGGTCGCGCGACGGGCCGGGCGGCCGGGGCCGCCCCGGCAGCCGGGGGCTGCTGGTCGGCCTGCCCGGACTGGCCGCCCTGCTCCGGCGCCGAGGCACGCGCGGCCAGCCCGGCGGTGACCCCCACGGCGCAGGCCGAGCCTGCGGTGACCAGCCCCGTGGCCACGGTGACGGCGGCCCGGAACAGGTCGCGGCGTCGTGCGTCGTACATGGGTGGGCTCCTCTCGACCTCCACGGTCGCCCCGGGAGCCGGGGCGGGGAAGCGGCTTGAGGAAGACTTGAGGTCCCGTCGAGGAAGTCATGACGCGCCAGGCCCCACCGTGGTCGCATGAGACTCTCGACGATCACCGCCGGCGTCGTCGCCGGCGTGGCCGGGCTGGCGGGAGCCGCCGTCGGCTACCAGCACCTCGCCGCACCGCCGCGGCACTCCGAGACCGTCCAGGTGGCCGACGCGACCACGACCGCGCGCGCCACCCCGACGCCGCCGACGCCCGTGACCAAGGTGCGCCTGCGCGACTGCCCGCGCGGCTTCGACCTGCGGCACCGCACGTGCGTGCGGCTCGTCGAGCGCACGGTCGTCATCGACGTCGCGCCGCCCGCCGCCCCCGCTGCGGCGGCGCCGGCTGCCGCCCCCGCACCGCGCCCGGTCACCCGCACTGCGAGCGCCCCCGCGACCCACGAGGCCGGCGACGACGGCCCACGTCACGAGCAGGGCGAGGACCACGGCGGAGCCGAGCACGCCACCGCCGCGCAGCACGGCGACGACGACCACGCCGACGAGGTCGAGCACCAGGACGGGGCCGGCGAGGACCCGGAGCACGGTGACGAGCCGGACGAGCCCGACGACGACTGAGCCCGCACCCACGAGCAGCGGGCGGTGGTCCACCGGGTCCCACGCCGGTGACCGCCGCCCTGCTGTGCGTCCGGCCGCCGGCTCAGACGTCCACGCGGGCGAGCGTCACCCGGGCGACGGTGCCGCTGCCGTCGTGCTGCCAGGAGAAGTGGCCGTCGGCGCGCGCCGCCGTGCGGCGCACGATCTGCAGCCCGAGCCCGCTGGTGCCGGGACGGGGCTGGTCCAGCCCGACGACGAGCGGCGGGCCGTCGTCGGCGACCTCGAGGACGACCTGGCCGTCCTCCACCTCGAGCGTGACCGAGAACCCCGCCCCCTCCGAGGTGTGGGCGAAGACGTTGTCGACCAGCACGTCCACCACGTCGGTGAGGTCCTGGGCGTCGACCGCGCAGTGCACCGGACCGTCGGGCAGGGCGAGACGGACCTCGCGGCCCTGGTCCTCGGCCAGGGCCGACCAGTACGCCGTGCGCTCGGCCACGACCGCGCGGGCGTCGCACTCCGCGCTCATCGTGTGGCGCAGCGGACGCCGGGCGTCCTGCACGATCGTGTCGATGGTCGTCTGCAGCTGCTCGATGTGCCGCCCGAGGCGCTCGCCCACGTCGGCGTCGGTCAGCGACTCGGCGTCGAGGCGGAGCGCGGTCACCGGCGTGCGGAGCCGGTGCGACAGGTCGCCGACCGTCGCCCGCTCGGCGATCAGCAGCTCCTCGATGCGGTCGGCCATGCGGTTCATCGTGTCCGCCAGCTCGACGGTCTCCGGTGGGCCGTGGAGCTCGGCCCGGGCGTCGAGGTCACCGTCGCCCAGACGCTCGGCGACGCCGGCGAGCAGGGTGAGCGGCTCGCTGACCCGTCGGCCGAGGCGGTCCGCCACGAGGAGCGCGGCGACGAGCAGGGCGAAGCCCAGTGCGGCGATGCTCGCCCAGGCGCGATAGACCCCTGCTCGCATCAGCTCGGGGGCCACGGTTGTCACCACGACAAATACGCCGTCCTCGGTGTCGACCGGGATCACGACCTCCCCACCGCGGTCGTCGACGTCGGTGAAGGCCTCGCCGTCGCGGGCGCGTTGGACGTCGTCGTCGAGCAGCAGGCCCTCGCCCGGGTCGCCGTACGTCGTGCCGTCGGGGGCGACGACCGTGGTGCGGGCGGGGGAGCGCGCGTCCACCTGCTCGATGGAGCGCGAGAGCTGCGGCGAGTCGTGCAGGCCGGAGACCACGATCGCGGCCGAGCGGGCCTCGTCGTTGCCGGTGGCGAGCGCCCGGTCGGCGGCCATCGAACGCACCAGCAGGCACAGCGGGATCACGAACGCGAGGACGACCGCTGATGTGGTCGCCGCGACCAGCCAGGAGATGCGCCGGCGCATCAGTCCGCCCCGGGCTCCACCAGGCGTACGCCGACCCCGCGCACCGTGCGCAGGTAGCGCGGCTCGGCCGCGGTCTCGCCCAGCTTGCGGCGCAGCCAGGACAGGTGCACGTCGACCGTGCGGTCGCCACCGCCGTAGGGCATCTGCCAGACCTCGACCAGGAGCTCCTTGCGGGTGACGACGTCGCCGCGGCGGCCGGCCAGCGCGAGCAGCAGCTCGAACTCCTTGCGGGCCAGCTCGAGCGGCTTGCCGGCCAGGGTGGCGGTGCGAGTGCGCGGGTCGACGACGAGGTCGCCGACGACGTAGGGCTCGACCGTGCGGTTGGAGCCGCCCCGGCGCAGGATCGCCCGCACCCTCGCCGCGACCTGGTCGAGGCCGAACGGCTTGACCACGTAGTCGTCGGCCCCGGCGTCGAGCGCCGCGACGACCGTCCGGTCGTCGTCCTGGGCGGTGACGACGATCACCGGCACCTGCGAGACCGCGCGGATCATCGCCAGCACCTGCAGGCCGTCGACGTCGGGCAGGCCGAGGTCGAGGAGCACCACGTCGGGTTTGTCCTTGACGACCAGCTCCAGGGCGGGGAGACCGGCGGGGACGCTGGCCACCGCCATGCCGCGCTGCTGCAGACCCCGCACCACGCCGGTGCGGATCGCGTCGTCGTCCTCGACGACCAGGACGCTGGTCATGGCACGACCGTACGGTGAGGATGGTCCTCGCGTCCCCGGACGCACCGCGAGGACCAGGGGAGGAGCCGGGATGGGCAGGCGATCGGTGCTGCTGGCCGTGGGGCTGTGGCTCGCGGTCGTCGTCGTCGTCTCCGGCGCGACGTGGGCGGTCATCGACGCCGCCGGCCGCGACGTCACCACCCGGCGCGCGGCCGACCCGGCGGCCACCGGCGGAGCCCTGCGGACCGTGACGCCCGAGACCTCGGCCCCTCGCGCGACGCCGACCGCGCGACCGCGCCCGAGCCGCCCGAGCCGCCCGACCCGCCCGACCCGCACGCCCTCGCGGACGCGCACCACGCCCGCCGTCCCGGTGCCCTCCGCCGTCGCCACCGAGCAGCCCGACGTCACCACGCCTGCGTCGCCGGTCACCACCGCTCCCGCGCCCCGGCCCTCGACCCGTCCAGCCACCAAGGCCACGCCGCCGGCACCCGCCCCGCGGCCGCAGGAGCGCACGTGGTCCGGACGGGCCGGCTCGGTCGCGGCCCGCTGCACCGGCTCCACCATCGGCCTGGCCTCCGCCTGGCCCGGCGACGGGTGGCGGATGCAGGTCGACGAGCGCGGACCGTCCCGCGTCAAGGTGGAGTTCCACCTCGCCCGCTCCGACCGGGAGGCCGAGTCCGAGAGCGAGACCGCCGACTCGGTCGAGGTCCGGGCCGAGTGCGTGGGGGGAGTCCCGCGCTTCCGCGTCGACAGCTGAGCCGGCGCCTCAGCGCACGCGCACCGTCGCTCCGGACCGGCTCGGGACGATGAAGGCGAAGTACTTCGAGAACCACACGCCGAATGCGTGGCGCGGCAGCAGCGGCGCGCGCCCGGTGAGCGCACGCAGGTCTCCCAGGGCCCGCTGAAGGTCGTGCCCGTCGCCGAAGGCGTACCAGTCGCGGTAGGCGCCGTCGTGCGGCGGCCTCACGCGGAAGCCGGCCCCCTGGTCGACCAGGAGGGCGGTGGCGGTGTCGGCGAGGACGTACCACCCCTCGCGGGTGAGGATGCCGGGGTTGAGCGGGACGTGGCGCGCGCCGGGCGTGGGCCGCACGCGGCGGGTGGCCGACCTGTCGCGGAACCGGAGCACGAGGTTGTCCGCGGAGAACCCGTGGCCGCGGCGCCAGCGCAGCTCGACCCGGCTGGTGCGGACGACGCGCCAGGCGCCGTCGACCGAGGTGGTGAAGCGCGGAAGGGCCCCAGCCCGCCCGGGGACCGTGTGCCCAGCGTCAGGGTCGGCCGGTCCTCGAAGCGCCGGTCCGCGGCGTACTCCAGCCGGACGAGCGTGGGCGTGACGACCTGGAAGCGCGCCCGTCCGTCGGTGACGGCGCCGACTCGAGGGCCGCGGAGCGGGCCGCCACGGGGCTTCGGTCAGCCCAGCAGCCGGTCGCACTCCTCGAGCAGCCGCGCGCGCAGGGGAGCTCCCCGCTCCGCGAAGCCGCGCTGCGCCGCGACGTACTCCTGCTTGCCCTCGGGGGTCTCGATGCGCACGGGGGAGTGGCCGAGCGCGCTCAGGTCGTACGGCGACGCGCGCATGTCGAGGGTGCGGATGTCCCGCGCGAGCTCGAAGCAGTCCGCCACCAAGGACGACGGCACGAGCGGCACGAGCCGGAAGGCGTGCTTGTAGAGGTCCATCCCGGCGTGCAGGCACGCCGGCTGCTCGTACGACGGCCGGTCGTCGCGGCCGGGCCGCAACGTGTTGAGCGGGCGCGCGCTCGGGGTGAAGAACCGGAACGCGTCGAAGTGCGAGCAGGCGATGCGGTGCGACTCGACCACCTCGTCGGTGCCGGCGGTCCCGAGCCGCAGGGGCCACGCGGCGTGCCGGACCTCCTCCTGGTCGAGGCGGTGGACCATCGCCCACTCGTGCAGGCCGAAGCAGCCGAAGTGCGGGGCGCGGGCCGCGGTCGCGGCGAGCAGCGCACGGACCTCGCGCAGCAGCGGCTCGCGGTCCTCGAGGACCGACGCGGCCACCCGGGTCACGCCGTCGACCGTCTCGTAGCCGCGCTCGGGGGCGTCCAGGCCGACCAGCCCGACGCCGTACCCCGGGTGCCAGCGGCGCAGCGCCGCCGGCCGGAAGGAGTAGTAGCCGAACAGGAAGTCCTCGACCGGGTGCTTGACCCCGGCGCGCCGTCGGGCGAGGTGCGGGTCGACCCACGCGTCGACGCGCGCGTGGTGGGCGGCGGCGAGGGACTCCCACTCCGCCCGCTCGAGAACCGTCGGCACATCCACAGGCGCCAGGGTAGGCGGGCTCCGGCACTCGCGCGCTCGGTAGGCTCGCGGGGTGCGCATCGCAAGGTTCACCACTGCCGACGAGCCGTTGTACGGCGTCGTGTCGGGCGACCTCGACGAGCACGGCGAGCTCGACCCCGACGCCGTCGTGACCGTCTTCAAGGGCGACCCCCTCTACGTGGGCTACGAGCCCACCGACCAGCAGCTGCGGCTCGCCGACGTGCGGCTGCTCGCGCCGGTCATCCCGCGCAGCAAGGTCGTGGCGATCGGCAAGAACTACGCCGCCCACGCGGCCGAGATGGGCGGTGAGGTGCCCGAGGAGCCGCTGATGTTCCTCAAGCCCAACACCTCGGTCGTGGGCCCCGGCGACCCGGTGTTCTACCCCCGCCAGTCGCAGGAGGTCCACTACGAGGGCGAGCTCGCGGTCGTCATCTCGCGCATCTGCCGCGACGTGCCGGCCGAGCGGGCCTCCGACGTGATCATGGGCTACACCGTCGCCAACGACGTGACCGCGCGCGACCTGCAGCGCAAGGACGTCCAGTTCACCCGCGCCAAGGGCTTCGACTCGTTCTGCCCGCTCGGCCCGTGGATCGAGACCGACCTCGACCCCTCCGACCTGCGCGTGCAGACCTACCTCAACGGCGACCTCAAGCAGGACGGCACCACCCGCGACCTGGTCTTCGACGTCCCGACGCTGGTCGCCCACGTCACCAGCGTGATGACGCTGCTGCCCGGCGACGTGATCCTCACCGGCACCCCCGACGGCGTCGGACCCATGGAGGTGGGCGACGAGGTCGACGTCGTCGTCTCCGGCATCGGCACCCTCACCAACAAGGTCGTCTCCCGTGACTGAGCTCCACCGTGATCCCACCGTCCGCGTGCGCTTCTGCCCGTCGCCGACGGGCTCGCCCCACGTCGGCATGGCGCGCACCGCCTTGTTCAACTGGGCGTTCGCCCGCCACCACGGCGGCACCTTCGTCTTCCGCATCGAGGACACCGACGCCGCGCGCGACTCCCAGGAGTCCTACGACACGATCCTCGAGGTGATGCGCTGGCTCGGCTTCGACTGGGACGAGGGTCCGGAGGTCGGCGGCGAGCACGGCCCCTATCGCCAGTCCGAGCGCTACGAGACCTACGCCGACGTCGCGCGGCGTCTGCACGAGGCCGGCCGCGCCTACCACTGCTACTGCTCCACCGAGGAGCTCGAGGCGCGCAACGCCAAGGCCCGCGAGGAGAAGCGCGCCCCGGGCTACGACGGCCACTGCCGCGAGCTCACCGAGGAGCAGGTCGCGGCCTACGTCGCGGAGGGCCGCGAGCCGGTGCTGCGCTTCCGCATGCCCGACCGCGAGATCACCTTCCACGACCTGGTGCGCGGTGAGATCTCGTTCGGGCCTGCGCACGTGCCCGACTTCGTGCTCGTGCGCGCCAACGGCCACCCGCTCTACACGCTGGTCAACCCGGTCGACGACGCGCTCATGCGCATCACCCACGTGCTGCGCGGCGAGGACCTGCTCTCCTCGACCCCGCGCCAGATCGCGTTGTACGACGCGCTCTCCGAGATCGGCGTCGGCGACGGCCGGACCCCGCAGTTCGGCCACCTGCCCTACGTCATGGGCCAGGGCAACAAGAAGCTCTCCAAGCGCGACCCCGAGTCCAACCTGCTCGGCTACCGCGACCGCGGGTTCCTGCCCGAGGGGCTGCTCAACTACCTCGCCCTGCTCGGCTGGGCGATCGCGGAGGACCGCGACATCTTCTCGATGGAGGAGATGGTCGAGGCGTTCGAGATCAGCCGGGTCAACCCCAACCCCGCGCGCTTCGACCTCAAGAAGGCCGAGGCGATCAACGCCACGCACCTGCGGGCGCTGCCGGCCGACGAGGTCGCGCGGCGGATGGTCCCGCACCTCGCGTCCGCCGGGCTGGTCAGCGACCCGCCCACCGCCGAGCAGGAGACCCTGCTGGCCGCCGCCACCCCGCTGGTGCAGGAGCGCATGGTGACCCTCGACGAGTCGGTCGGCATGCTCGGCTTCCTCTTCGCCGGCGACTCCTTCACCCGCGACCCCGCCGACGCCGCCAAGCTGCTCGAGACCGACGACGGACGCCAGGTCGTCAAGGCCGCCCACGACGCCCTCGCGGCGCTGGGCACCTGGGACACGGCGTCGATCGACGAGGCGCTGCGTCAGGCGCTGATCGAGGACCTCGGCCTCAAGCCGCGCAACGCCTTCGGCGCCGTGCGGGTCGCGGTCACCGGGCGCCGGGTCTCGCCGCCGCTGTTCGAGAGCCTCGAGCTCCTGGGCCGAGAGACCTCCCTGGCCCGGCTCGCCCCGTCATGATGACCCCATGACCCAGCCGCCCGGCCCCGACGCCCGGCCGCCGTACTCCCAGGACCCCTACGCGACGCCGCCCGGGGCGCTCGGCCCCGTGCCGCCGTACGCCGGCCCGCCTGGGGACTGGCACCGCTACACCCGGCCGCCGGAGCAGCGCCCGACGTTCCAGCACGCCGAGCCGATGCCCTACCACCTCATGCTGCGCACGTGGACCTACGCGTGGTGGCGCCCGGTGGTCGGCCTGCTGCTCCTGCTCGCCGGCATGCTCGTCGTGGTGCCGGTGGTGATGATCCCGGTGCTGCTGGTCGGCACCGCGATCGAGTCCGGCGCCACCGACGCCCAGCAGTACGGCGACGCGGTCACCGCGGCGCTGGGGCTCAAGGAGGTCACGGTCTCGGGGCTGCTGTGGCTCAACCTCGTGCTCGGCGCGATGGTGCTGTGGACCTGGATGCTCATCCGCGTCCTGCACCAGCTGCGGCCGCGGTGGCTGGCCTCGGTCCGGCCGCGCATCCGGTGGAAGTTCTTCTTCGCCTGCCTGGGCCTGAGCGTGCTGGCCCTGGTCGCCCAGGTCGTTGTGGGCGCGGTGGTCCCGGCCGGCGACACGGGCATGGGCGGCGACCTCAACCCGATCACCGGCAAGACGATCGCGCTGATCGTCGTGGTGCTCCTCACGACCCCGCTGCAGGCGGCCGGCGAGGAGTACGTCTTCCGTGGCTACCTGCTGCAGGCCGTCGGTGCCCTCAGCAAGCGGGCCTGGGTCGCGGTGCTCGGCTCGGCCGTCCTCTTCGCGATGGCCCACGGCCTCCAGAACCCGCCGCTGTTCTTCGACCGCTTCATGTTCGGCCTCATCGCCGCGTGGCTGGTGATCCGCACCGGCGGCCTCGAGGCGGGCATCGCGCTGCACGTGCTCAACAACCTGCTGGCCTTCGGCGGTGCGATCCTGCTGGGCGACGTGAGCGACATGCTCAACGTCTCGGAGATCTCCTGGTGGAACATCCCGGTGACCCTCACGCAGTCCGCGGTCTACGTCGTGCTGGTGCTGCTGGTGGCGCGGAGGATGGGGCTCGACGACCGCACGAGGCCTCCGGCTCCCCAGGTCGCGCAGGCCACCGTGGGGGCCTGACCCCGCTTTGGTGGGGGAGTCGCCGCCGTGTATTCTCGTCCGGGCTTCGCAAGGAGCTCGATCCCATGGGGTATGGGGTAATTGGCAGCCCGACTGGTTCTGGTCCAGTTAGTCTAGGTTCGAGTCCTAGTACCCCAGCGATTTGGTCGCTTCCCTAGCCTCCGCTAGAGTTTCGACCGCTTCACGCCCCCGTTGTGTAGCGGCCTAGCACGCCGCCCTCTCAAGGCGGTAGCGCCGGTTCGAATCCGGTCGGGGGTACTCATCCGAGAGCGGCCCTTCCCAGCAGAACGCTGGGTGGGGCCGCTCTCGTGTTCCTCTGGCACGGTGGGTGGCGAGCCAGCCGGGTCGTGCGTCAGTCCGTGCCGCGTGCACCGACCCTGACGTCGGGGGCGCCGAGGCGTGCTGCGTCGGCGGTGTCGTCGTCGGGCTTGGTCTGCGAGTCCCGCTCGGCCTTGATCCTGGCCCGGTAGTGCTCGATCTCGCGCGCGACGTGGTCCTCGCCCCAGCCGAGGACCGGGGCGATCAGCTCGGCGACCTCCGCGGCGGCGGCCTCGCCGCGGTCGGGCACCTCGATCGAGATCCGGGTCCGACGGGTGAGCACGTCCTCCAGGTGCAGGGCGCCCTCGTGGCTGGCGGCGTAGTACGCCTCCACGCGCAGGTACTCCGGTGCGCTGGCCAGCGGCTCACCGAGCTCGGGCCGTTCGGCAACCAGGTCGAGCAGCTCCGAGACGAGGCTGCCGTAGCGGCCGAGCAGGTGCTCGATCTTGGAGACGTGCAGCCCGCTCCGCTCGGCGATCAGGTGGCGGGCGTTCCAGTCGCCGCGGTAGCCGTCGGCGCCGGCGAGCAGGACCCGCTCGGTGCACGAGGCGGGCACGACCTGCTCCAGCCCGTGCACTGCGGAGTCCACGGCGTCCTTGGCCATCACCCGGTAGGTCGTGTACTTGCCGCCGGCGATCATGGTCAGGCCGCGGACCGGGCTGGAGACGGCATGCTCGCGCGAGAGCTTGCTGGTCGAGTCGGACTCGCCGGCCAGCAGCGGCCGCAGACCGGCATAGACCCCGACGACGTCCTCGCGGGTGATCGGGTCAGCCAGCAGCCGGTTGGCGTGGTCGAGCACGTAGTCGATGTCGGTGCTGCTCGCCGCGGGGTGCGCCAGGTCGAGGTTCCAGTCGGTGTCGGTGGTGCCGATGATCCAGTGGCTGCCCCACGGGATGATGAACAGCAGGCTCTTCTCGGTCCGGGTGATGATCCCGGTGGCGGAGTTGATCCGGTTGCGCGGGACGACGATGTGGATGCCCTTGGACGCCCGCACCTGGAACTGGCCGCGCCCGCCGACCATCCGCTGGATCTCGTCGGTCCACACGCCGGCGGCGTTGATCACCTCGCGGGCCCGGATCCGGATCTCGGCGCCCGACTCGAGGTCCTTCGCCACCACGCCGACCACCCGGTCGGCCTCGCGCAGAAAGCCGGTGACCCGCGTGCTGTTGGCGCACAGCGCGCCGTACTCCGCGGCGGTGCGGGCCAGCATCATGGTGTGTCGGGCGTCGTCGACCTGGCCCTCGTAGAACCGGACCGCTCCCCGGATCGTCGACAGCTTCCCGGACGGGAACGACTCCATCGTCTTCTTGCGGCTCAGGTGCTTCATGTGGGACGGCACGCCGCGACCGGCGCCCATCACGTCGTACACGCCGACCCCGAGCCCGACGTACCCGCGGTCGATCGGCTTCTCCAGAGGGTAGATGAACGGCACCGGCCGAGCGAGGTGCGGGCAGAGCGTGTTGAGGACGAGCGCGCGCTCGCGCAGCGCCTCGAAGACCAACCCGAAGTTGAGCTGCTCGAGGTAGCGCAGCCCGCCGTGGAACAGCTTGCTGGACCGGCTCGACGTGCCGGAGGCGTAGTCGCGGGCCTCGACGAGGCCGACCTTCAGCCCGCGGGTGACCGCGTCGAGGGCGGCGCCGGCCCCGACCACGCCCCCGCCGATGACCAGCACGTCGAGCTCCTCGGAGGAGAGCCGGGCGAGCGCGGCGTTGCGGGCGGCCGGACTCAGGGGTTGCGAGTTCACGTCAGGAAGCCTTTCGATCGGGGGTCTTCGGTCCGCGGTGGATGGTGTGCTCGTGCGCGTCGATGAGGTTGGACTGGGCCCGGTCGTGCCTGGTCTCGATCACACGCACCGCGCCCGAGCGGGACCGCATGGAGAGGGAGTGGGTGACGACCGTCTCCGGCTCGAACCGGACACCGCGCAGCAGGGTGCCGTCGGTGACGCCGGTGGCCGCGAAAAACACGTCGTCGCCGCGCACCAGGTCCTCGGTGGTCAGGATCCGGTCGAGGTCGTGGCCGAACTCGAGCGCCGCTCGGCGTTCGGCGTCGTCGCGCGGGTGCAGCCGCCCGAACATCGCGGCGCCGTTGCACCGGAGTGCGCACGCCGCCAGGACCGCCTCCGGAGTGCCGCCGATGCCCATCAGCACGTCGACGCCGGATCCGCGACCCACGGCGATGGCCCCGGCGACGTCGCCGTCGAGCAGGAAGCGCACCGCCGCGCCGGCCGCCCGGATCTCCTCCACGAGCGCCTGGTGACGCGGGCGGTCGAGAACCGCGACGGTCATCTCCTCGCGCCTGCTGCCCAGCGCCCGGGCGACGGTGTCGAGCAGCTCGGCGACCGGTGCGGTCGGGTCGACCGCGGCCGCGGCCGCCGCCGGCACCACGAGCTTGTCCATGTAGACGCACGGACCGGGGTCGAACATGGTGCCTCGCTCGGCCAGCCCGACGACCGCGACCGCGTCGGGCAGGCCCTTCGCCGCGGCGGTGGTGCCGTCGACCGGGTCGACCGCGATGTCCACCTCCGGGTCGGAACCGTTGCCCACGTGCTCGCCGTTGTAGAGCATCGGAGCCTCGTCCTTCTCGCCCTCGCCGATCACCACGACGCCGCGCATGCCGACCGATCCGAGGACCGGCCGCATGGCGTCCACCGCGGCCTGGTCGACCCCGGTCTTGTCGCCGTGCCCGACCTGTCGGGCGGCGGCCATCGCGGCGGCCTCGGTGGCGCGCACCAGCTCGAGGGCCAGGTTGCGGTCCGGGTCGAGGGGGAGCCCGGGTGCGGGAGCCGGCGCGCTCATTCGACGTCCACCCAGTCGAGGGTCCGCTGGACCGCCTTCTGCCAGCCGCGGTAGCCGTCCTGGCGCTGCTCGTCGGACCACTGCGGCTCCCACCGCGTGTCCTCGTTCCAGTTCTTGCGCAGCTCCTCGGGGTCCTTCCAGAACCCGACCGCGAGGCCGGCGGCGTAGGCCGCACCGAGGGCGGTGGTCTCGGCGACCACCGGTCGGCTGACCGGGACACCGAGCACGTCGGCCTGGATCTGCATGCACAGGTTGTTCGCGGTGACCCCGCCGTCGACCTTGAGGACCTCCAGCTCGACCCCGGAGTCCTTCTCCATCGCGTCGGCCACGTCGCGGCTCTGGTAGCAGATCGCCTCCAGGGTGGCGCGGGCGATGTGGGCGTTGGTGTTGAACCGGGACAGCCCGACGATCGCGCCGCGTGCGTCGGAGCGCCAGTACGGCGCGAACAGGCCCGAGAACGCCGGGACGAAGTAGACCCCGCCGTTGTCCTCGACCTCCCGTGCGAGCGTCTCGCTCTGGGAGGCACCGGAGATGAGGCCGAGCTGGTCGCGCAGCCACTGGACGGCGGAGCCGGTGACCGCGATCGAGCCCTCGAGGGCGTAGATCGGTGGCTGGTCGCCGAACTGGTAGCAGACCGTGCTCAGCAGGCCGTTCTTGGAGCGGACCAGCTCGGTGCCGGTGTTGAGCAGCAGGAAGTTGCCGGTGCCGTAGGTGTTCTTGGCCTCGCCGGGGGCCAGGCAGACCTGGCCCACCATGGCGGCCTGCTGGTCACCCAGGCTGGCCGAGAGCGGGACCGCGGCGCCCAGCGGCCCGTCCTCGAGGGTGTGGCCGTAGAACTCCGGGTCCGAGGAGGGACGGATCTCGGGAAGCATCTGGCGCGGGATGTCGAACATCGCCAGCAGCTCGTCGTCCCAGTCGAGCGTCTCCAGGTCCATCAGCATCGTCCGGCTCGCGTTCGTCACGTCGGTGACGTGGACGCCGCCGCGCGTGCCTCCGGTGAGGTTCCACAGCAGCCAGCAGTCGGTGTTGCCGAAGATCGCCTCGCCCGCCTCGGCGGCCTCGCGGACCCCCTCGACGTTCTCGAGGATCCACTGGATCTTGCCGCCGGAGAAGTACGTCGCGGGCGGCAGGCCGGCCTTGCGGCGGATCACGTCGCCGTGCCCCTCGCGCTCCAGTGCCGTCGCGATCCGGTCGGTGCGGGTGTCCTGCCAGACGATCGCGTTGTAGTAGGGCCGGCCGGTCTTCTTGTTCCAGACCACCGTCGTCTCGCGCTGGTTGGTGATGCCGAGGGCGGCGAGGTCCGAGCCCTGCATGCCTGCCCGGGCCAGGGTGGTCTTGATCGCCGAGCTGGTGCGCTCCCAGATCTCGAAGGGGCTGTGCTCGACCCAGCCCGGCTTCGGCATGATCTGCTCGTGCTCGAGCTGGTGGCGGGCGATCTCGTTGCCGCCGTGGTCGAAGATCATGAAGCGGGTGCTGGTGGTGCCCTGGTCGATGGCGCCGACGTAGTCAGCCATGGTGGTTCCTCTCGGTCGTGGTCGGGTTCAGCTGCGCGGGGAAGCGGCAGGGGCGCGGTAGACGTGCGGCTCGGTGGTCGGGATCTCGCCGACCTCCCCGGGCTCGTCGTCGTCGGGCATGAAGCGGGAGATGGCGAGCTTGTAGGCCCCGGCGCCGAGCACGCCCCCGATCAGCGGGGCGATGATGGGCACCCAGAAGTACAGCGAGCCGTGCTGGTCCTCGAACGCGGTGCCGTAGCCGGTGAAGAAGGACGCGAGGCGGGGACCGAAGTCGCGCGCCGGGTTGATGGCGTAGCCCGCGTTCGTGCCCCAGGCCATCCCGATCGCGACCACGATCAGGCCGACGATGAACGGCGCCATCCAGGCAACCGGGGCGTCGTTGCGCGAGTCGGTGACGGCGAGGACGAGGAACAGCAAGATGGCGGTGCCGACGATCTGGTCGAGGAACGCCGTGCCGGTGCTCACGTCCATCGCGCCGTTGCCGGGCAGGGTGGAGAAGATGGCTTGGGTGGCGATGGTGTGGCCCGGGTCGACGCTGGCGATCGCGTCGGCGTACACCACCCGGACCAGCAGTGCCGCGACGAAGGCGCCCAGGGTCTGGGCCAGCGCGAACGGCGCCACCTTGCGCCAGGAGAAGTCGCTGAACGCGGCCAGGGCCACGGTGACGGCGGGGTTGAGGTGCGCCCCGCTGATCCGGGCCGCGGTGTAGACGCCGAAGGTGACCCCGAGGCCCCAGGCCCAGGCGATCGAGTCGTGGTCGCCGAGCGTGCCCTTGCTGGTGACGACCTGGGCGACCACCCCGACCCCGAACAGGATCAGAATCATCGTCCCGGTGAACTCGGCGACCATCTCGCCGAACAGGGTGCGTCGGGTGAGCCGTTCCATGCGCTGTCTCCTCGTCGGGGGTGGTGACGGACTCGGACAGTAGGTTTCTTGTGATGGGGGCCACAATGGAGGCTGTTCGGCATCGCCGAAAGGATCCGCGTTCGGCATCGCCGAACGCTCGCGGTGAGGAGCTCTGATGGCGACGCGAGTCCAGTCGGTCGAGCGAGCTGCCGCGATCCTCCAGGTGCTCGCGGTCGAGGATGCGCCGACCAGCCTGGGCCAGCTCGCCGTCGCGCTCGGCCTCGCCAAGGCAACGACCCACGGGCTGGTGCAGACCCTGCGAGACGTCGGCTTCGTCGACCAGGACCCCGAGTCGGGTGGCTACCTGATCGGGGCCGGACTGCTCGAGCTCGGCAGCCGCAACGTCGACCTGAACGAGGTGCGCAGTCGCGCGCTGAACTGGACCGACGCGCTCGCGGCCCGCAGCGCACAGGCAGCCCACGTCGCGGTGTTCGACTCCGGCGAGGTCCTGATCGCCCACCACGTGTTCCGGCCGGACGCGAGCGTGCAACAGGTGCAGACCGGCTCGACCCACCCGCTGCACGCCACCGCGCTCGGCAAGGTCCTGCTCGCCTACGACCCGCGGGCCGTGCGCGCCCTGGGCGCCGGCCCGCTGGAGAGCTTCACCTATCGCACCGTCACCGACCGTTCCCGGCTGCTGCGCGAGCTGGCCGACGTCCGCGACCTCGGCTGGGCGGCCGCGGTCGAGGAGCGGCACCCCGACCAGGCCGGCCTCGCAGCCCCGGTGCGCGACCGCAGCGGGCAGGTGATCGCGGCAGTGGGGATCAAGGGTCCCGTCGACGCGCTGTGCGACGCCCGGCACCGGCCCCGCACGGCGCTGGCGACGCTCGTCGTGCAGACAGGGCGATCGATCTCGCGCGAGTTCGGGCACGGGCGCGTGCCATGAGGCCGACGTACGTCGCCGCCATCGACCAGGGCACCACCTCGACCCGCTGCCTGCTCTTCGACCGCGAGGGCAGGATGGTCTCGGTCGCTCAGCAGCTGCACCGGCAGCACTACCCGCAGCCGGGCTGGGTCGAGCACGACGCCGAGGAGATCTGGCAGCTGGTGTGCCGGCTGGTGCCGCAGGCACTCGCCGACGTCGACGCCGCGCCGGACCAGATCGCCGGCCTGGGCATCACCAACCAGCGCGAGACCACCGTGGTGTGGGACCGGGTGACCGGACTGCCCGTCGCCCCCGCGATCGGCTGGCAGGACACCCGGACCTCGGCATGTCTCAGCGAGCTGACCAGTGACTTCGACCCCGCCGAGCTGACCCGGCGCACCGGCCTGCCGCTCGCGGGCTACTTCTCCGGGCCCAAGCTGCGGTGGATCCTCGACAGCGACCCCGCGCTGCGTCACCGCGCCGAGCGGGGTGAGCTGCTGTTCGGGACCATGGACACCTGGTTGGTCTGGAAGCTCACCGGCGGCCTGCACGTCACCGACGTGACCAACGCCAGCCGCACCCTGCTGATGGACCTCGAGACGCTGCGCTGGGACGACGAGCTGCTCGCCTGCATGCACATCCCCCGGGAGATGCTGCCGGAGATCAGGCCGAGCATGGGCAGCTTCGGCACCACCCGGCACCCGATCGACGGTATTCCGGTGTGCGCGCTGGTCGGCGACCAGCAGGCGTCCTTGCTGGGTCAGACCGCGTTCGAGCCGGGGCAGGCCAAGTGCACCTTCGGGACCGGCAGCTTCCTGCTGATGAACACCGGCACCGAGCTGGTGCGCTCGCGCTCCGGCCTGATCACGACCGTCGCGCCCTCGGTCGAGGGCGAGGAGACGGTCTATGCGCTGGAGGGCTCGGTGGCAGTCGCCGGAGCGCTGGTGGAGTGGTGCCGCAACAGCCTCGGTCTGATCCGCCACCCGGCGGAGATCGAGACCCTCGCCCTCAGCGTGGAGGACAACGGCGGCTGCTACGTGGTGCCCGCCTTCGCCGGCCTCTACGCGCCCTACTGGGAGCCCGCCGCGCAGGGCGTCATCGTGGGCCTGACCTCCTACGTCACCAAGGGACATCTCGCCCGCGCGGTGCTCGAGGCCACCGCCTGGCAGACCAAGGACGTGGTGGACGCGATGAACGCCGACGCCGGCGTACCCGTGTCGTTCCTCGCCGTCGACGGCGGGATGACCTCCAACAACCTGCTGATGCAGGCCGTGGCAGACGTCCTCGACGTGCCCGTGCAACGGCCCATGATGGCCGAGAGCGTCGCGCTGGGCGCCGCCTACGCCGCCGGCCTGAGCGCCGGCTACTGGCCCGACCGCTCGCTCCTCCGCTCGCACTGGCACCGGGCCGCGGAATGGCGCTCGAGCATGACCGCCGAGCACCGCCGAGAGCAGCTGTCGCAGTGGCGCGAGGCGGTGGAGCTCTCCATCGAGTGGGGCCGCCGCACGTCTCCGGGCCGGTGAGCCTCTCGAGCGCCCTGCGGACCTGTCTCGTGCGTCGTCACCGGGGGCCGAGACGGTCGAGGTCGTGCTCGACTCTCCCCGACCGGATCGCGCCCCTCAGTAGGTCTGGCGGCCGATCGATCCCGTGGACCCGTCGGGCAGCGCGAACGCCCCGAACACCTGCGCCGGCACGCTGAGCGCCGTGGTGCCGTTGGTCACCGAGCCGAACCAGCTGGTGTCCGTGGCCGTCCGGGTGAGGGACCCGTCACGGCAGTGGTAGGTGCTGCCGAAGCCGCCGTCGACCTTCACCCTCAGGCTGCCCTTGCCCAGCGTGGCGAGCACGGTCGCCGAGGACCCGCTCCGGGTGAGGGTCGGGACCGGTGCGCCGTGATGCTCGCCGTCGAGCCGCTGGTCGAGCCGCTCATCCCCACCATGGACGCCGCGGTGGAGCTGGTCGTCCGGGTCGCGCTGCCGACGTTGCCCCAGGGGCTCGCCCCGGACTTGAACCACGCGATGCCGGAGACCGCCATCGGCCTGGTCCTGCTCGCGACCTTGCCGCCGCACGAGCGGGTGCGGGCGGTGTCGGTGGGGGAGAACCTCAGGTCGAGCCGCCCCCGCGTGCCGGTCTGGCTGTCCGGCAGCTTCAGCGTGCCCGCGCCGGTCGAGCCGATCCCGAGGTCCGAGGCCCGCGCCCGGAAGCTCCAGACGTGGCTCTCGGTGCCCTGGGCGAGGCCCACCGTGACGTCACTTCCCTGGGACGAGGGTGAGGCGCCGATCGTCAGCACGAGCTTCTTGCCGGCCGTGGAGATGAGCACCGTGCGCGCGGAGAGGTACCTGCTGGTCAGCGCACCGCTCCCGCTGCGCGGTGCCGGATCGGGGTCCCGTCGGTGTCCCGGGCCGACCCGGGACACCGCGCCCACTGCGACGTCCGATTCCCGCTAGGAACTGTCGGTCGGCCCAGGCAGGATGGTCGTCATGGAGCTCGACCACGACACCTGCTACCGCGCCGTCGCCGGCCGCGACCGCCGGTTCGACGGGGTCTTCTTCACCGCGGTGCACTCCACCGGCATCTACTGCCGTCCCTCGTGCCCGGCTCGCACGCCCAAGGCCGCCAACGTCTCCTTCCACCGCACGGCTGCCTCGGCGCAGGCAGCGGGCTTCCGGGCGTGCAAGCGCTGCCTCCCGGGTGCCTCTCCGGGCTCGCCGGAGTGGGACGTGGACGCCGACGTGGCCGGGCGCGCGATGCGCCTGATCGCCGACGGCCTGGTCGAGCGCGAGGGCGTGGAGGGGCTGGCCTCGCGCCTGGGCTTCAGCACCCGCCACCTGACCCGGCTGCTGGGTCGTGAGCTCGGGGCCGGGCCGCTGGCCCTCGCCCGCGCGCAGCGCGCCCAGCACGCCCGCACCCTCGTCGAGCGCACCGAATGGCCGCTGCAGGAGGTCGCCTTCGCGGCGGGCTTCGCCAGCGTGCGGCAGTTCAACGACACGATCCGCGAGGTCTACGCCGCCACGCCGACCGAGCTGCGTGCCCTGGGCCGGCAGCGCCCCGCGGGCCCGCCGGCCACCGGGGCGATCACGCTGCAGCTCGCGGTCCGCACGCCGTACGACCTGGACTACGCGCGGGTCTTCGCCGAGCGCCACGTCGCCCCGGGGCTGGAGGCGATGGCCGCCGACGGGACCACCTACGTCCGGGCCCTGCGCCTCCCGCACGGTCCTGCGACCGTGACGCTCGACCTCGCCCGGCTCGAGCCGGGCGTGCCCGTGGCGACCGTCCCCGCGACCCTGCGCCTGACCGACCTGCGCGACCTCGCGGCCGCCGTCGAGAGGTGTCGCCGCTTCCTCGACGCCGACGCCGACCCCCTGGTGGTCACCGACGCGCTCGGGCGCGACGAGCTCCTCGCCCCGCTGGTCGCCCGTCGTCCCGGCATCCGGGTGCCCGGTGCGGTCGACGGTGACGAGGTCGCGCTCCGCACCGTCCTGGGCCAGCAGGTCACCCTGACGTCCGCCAACCGGCTCGCCGCGCTGGTCGCCGAGACGGCGGGCGAGCCGCTGCCAGCGGGGCTGAGGCTCGACGGCGTCGAGCGCACCTTCCCGACCTCGGCGGCGGTGGCGGCGCTCGACCCCGACACGCTCCCGATGCCACGAGCCCGCGCGCGGGCCCTCGTCGCGCTGGCCGAGGCCCTCGCCGAGGGGCACGTCGTGCTCGACCGCAGCGCCGACCGCGAGGAGACCCGCGCCCGGCTGCTGGCCCTGCCGGGGATCGGGCCCTGGACGGCCGACTACGTCCTGGTCCGCGCTCTCGGCGATCCCGACCGGTTCCTGCCCACCGACGTCGCCGCGGTCCGCGCGGCCGCCGCTCTCCCCGGTGGCCCGCCCGACCGCGGAGCGCTCGCCCACCGCGCCGAGTCCTGGCGGCCGTGGCGCTCATACGCCCTGCACCACCTGTGGGCCACGATCCTCGACCCCACCAAGGAGAACTGACATGTGGACCGTGATCGAGACCCCTGTCGGCCCGCTGCGCCTGGTCGGTGACGGCTCCGCCCTCACCGCGATCGACTTCCTCGGCGAGATGCCCACCGGCGTCGGCGAGGCGGCCAGCGTCCGCAACGCGGCGCTGCGCATCGACACCCGGGTCCTCGACGACCAGGCCGACGGCGACCCGCTGCTGCGCGACGCGGCCGCCCAGCTCGCGGCGTACTTCCGGCGTGAGCTCGAGGAGTTCGACCTCCCCGTGGTCCCGAGCGGCACGCCGTTCCAGCTGCGGGTGTGGGAGCAGCTGCGCGCGATCCCCTACGGCTCCACGGCGACCTACGGAGAGGTGGCTGCCGCCCTCGGCCTCACCGGCCATGGGGCGCGGGCGGTCGGCACCGCCAACGGCCGCAACCCGGTCCCGGTCGTGGTGCCGTGCCACCGGGTGGTCGGCTCCTCGGGCTCCCTCACCGGCTACGGCGGTGGGCTGCACCGCAAGCAGCTGCTCCTCGAGCTGGAGCAGGACGCCTTGTTCTGAGCGGGTTCCGGGCCGTCGCCCGGGCGGGGCGCGCGTCCTGGACGGGTGAGCGGTGCGACCATGAGGACGTGCCTCCTCGCCTGCCGCTCCCGGTCCTGCTGCCGCTCCTGCCCGTGCTGGCAGCGCAGGGTCGCGACGTACGCCGGCGCACGCCCGTGCTCCCGCCGTCGCAGGTGACCTCCGGACGTCTCGGCGAGGAGGGCGAGCCGATCCGCCTGGTGGTGCTCGGCGACTCGGTGGCCGCGGGCACCGGGGTGGCCGACCCCCGCCGCACGATCTCGGCCGAGCTCGCCCGCCGCCTTCACCTGCGACACCGCCGTCCCGTCGAGTGGCGGGTCTTCGCCACCTCCGGGCTCGACGCGGTCGGGGTGCGCGAGCTGGTCGTCGAGCACGCCGACGACCTCGCGTCCGCCTCGGTGGTCCTCGTGTCCGTGGGCGTCAACGACGCCAAGGACCTGCACTCCGTGCGCCGCTGGAGCCGCGACCTCGATGCGCTGCTCTCCCAGGTCGAGCGCAACGCCCCGCACGCGCGGGTGCTGCTGCTGGGCATCCCGCCGATGGAGGCGTTCCCGGCGCTGACCGGCACCCTCGGCTGGGCGCTCGGCGGCCGGTCCCGCATGCTCGACCGCGCCGGCGCCCGCGTGGCGGCGGACCACGAGCGGGTGCGACGCATCGCGCTCCGACCCGACGACCTGCCGGGCTCGATCGAGGGCTTCGCCGACGACGGCTTCCACCCCGGTCCCGGGGCGCACGAGCACCTCGCCCTCAAGGCGCTCGCCGCGCTGGGCTGACCCGCCGTACCCTCCCGGCCGCCGTACCTCCGAGCTCTGCACGGACCGGGGGCGCCGCTGAGGGATGAGGGCTACTCCGCGGCCCGGCGCAGGGATTCCGAGAGGCGCTCGGCGGCGGCCATGACGGCCGGGGCGTGGATGCGGCCGGGCTGGCGGGTGAGGCGCTCGAGCGGGCCCGAGACCGAGACGGCCGCCAGGACCTTGCCGGAGGGGGAGCGGACCGGGGCGGAGACCGAGGCGACGCCGGCCTCTCGCTCACCGACCGACTGCGACCAGCCACGACGGCGTACGGCGGTCAGCGCCGTCGGCGCGAAGGTGGCGGTCTGCAGCAGCCGGTTGGCCTTCTCCGGCTCCTCCCAGGCCAGCAGCACCTGGGCCGCGGAGCCGGCGCGCATGGTGAGCTGCGAGCCGACGGGGATCGTGTCGCGCAGGCCGGAGGGGCGCTCGGCGGCGGCGACGCAGATGCGGTGCTCGCCCTGCCGGCGCCACAGCTGGGCGGACTCGCCGGTGATGTCGCGCAGCCGGGCCAGGACGGGACCGGCTGCGGCGAGCAGGCGGTCCTCGCCGGCCGCGGCGGCGAGCTCGCCCAACCGCGGGCCGAGGACGAAGCGGCCCTGGAGGTCGCGCGCGACGAGGCGGTGGTGCTCCAGCGCCACGGCGAGACGGTGGGCGGTGGGACGGGCCAGGCCGGTGGCGGTGACCAGACCGGCCAGGGTCGCCGGGCCCGACTCGAGGGCGGTCAGCACGAGGGCCGCTTTGTCGAGAACGCCGACTCCGCTAGAGTTGTCCATACTCTGATAATGCCGTCTCGCATACTGATATGCAAGCGACCATCAGGGTGTCCGTCACCACACCCGGTCCACCCACGGCCGGGAGAGCCGAAGGAGAGGAGCGCATCATGGGGAAGACCCTGGCGCAGAAGGTCTGGGACGAGCACGTCGTCCGCACCGCTGAGGGAGAGCCCGACCTCCTCTACATCGACCTGCACCTCATCCACGAGGTCACGAGCCCGCAGGCCTTCGACGGTCTGCGCCTGGCCGGCCGCACGGTCCGCCGGCCCGACCTGACCCTCGCCACCGAGGACCACAACGTCCCGACCCTCGACTGGGACCAGCCGATCGCCGACCCGGTCAGCCGCACCCAGGTCGAGACCCTGCGCAGGAACGCCGAGGAGTTCGGCGTGCGCCTGCACCCGCTCGGCGACGTCGAGCAGGGCATCGTGCACGTCGTGGGGCCGCAGCTCGGCCTGACCCAGCCCGGCATGACGATCGTGTGCGGTGACTCGCACACCTCGACCCACGGTGCGTTCGGGGCGATCGCCTTCGGCATCGGCACCTCCGAGGTCGAGCACGTCCTGGCGACGCAGACGCTCCCGCAGCAGAAGCCGAAGATGATGGCGGTCACCGTCAACGGCTCGCTGTCCGAGGGCGTCACCGCCAAGGACCTGATCCTCACGCTGATCGCCCGCACGGGCACCGGCGGCGGCCAGGGCTACATCGTGGAGTACCGCGGCCAGGCCATCGAGGAGCTCTCGATGGAGGGCCGCATGACGGTCTGCAACATGTCGATCGAGTGGGGTGCCAAGGCCGGCCTCATCGCCCCCGACCAGACCACGTTCGACTACATCCAGGGCAAGCCCGAGGCCCCGCAGGGCGAGGACTGGGACGCCGCGGTCGCGCACTGGCGCTCGTTGGTCACCGACGACGACGCCGTCTTCGACGAGGAGATCGTCCTCGACGCGGCCGAGGTCACTCCGTTCGTCACCTGGGGCACCAACCCCGGGCAGGGCGTCCCGCTCGGCGCGAGCGTGCCGTCGCCCGACGACTTCGCCGACGAGTCCGACCAGGTCGCGGCGCAGAAGGCGCTGGAGTACATGGGTCTGACCGCCGGCACCCCGATGCGCGAGATCAAGGTCGACACCGTCTTCGTGGGCTCGTGCACCAACGGCCGTATCGAGGACCTGCGTCTCGCCGCCGAGGTGATCAAGGGACGCAAGGTCGCCCCGGACACGCGGCTGCTCGTGGTGCCCGGGTCGGTGCGCGTGCGGCTCCAGGCCGAGGAGGAGGGCCTGGACAAGGTCTTCGTCGAGGCCGGTGCCGAGTGGCGCGGGGCAGGGTGCTCGATGTGCCTGGGCATGAACCCCGACCAGCTCGCACCCGGTGAGCGCAGCGCCTCCACCTCCAACCGCAACTTCGAGGGACGGCAGGGCAAGGGCGGTCGCACCCACCTCGTCTCCGTGCCGGTCGCCGCCGCCACGGCGGTGGCCGGGCACCTCGCCAGTCCCGCCGACCTGACCCCCGTCGGCTGAGCGCCGGCTCCTGAGGAGGACAACGACATGGACGCCTTCACCCAGCACACCGGCACCGTCCTGCCACTGCGACGCAGCAACGTCGACACCGACCAGATCATCCCGGCGGTCTACCTCAAGCGGGTCACGCGCACCGGCTTCGAGGACGGGCTCTTCGGTGCCTGGCGCAACGACCCGGACTTCGTGCTCAACCAGCCCGAGCGCGAAGGGGTCTCGGTCCTCGTCGCGGGTCCCGACTTCGGCACCGGCTCCTCGCGCGAGCACGCCGTGTGGGCGTTGATGGACTACGGCTTCAAGGTCGTGATCTCCAGCCGCTTCGCCGACATCTTCCGCGGCAACTCCGGCAAGGCGGGGCTCCTCGCCGCGCAGGTCGGCCAGGACGTCGTCGAGCAGCTCTGGGCGCTGACCGAGGCCGACCCGACCGTCGAGGTGACCGTCGACCTCGAGCAGCGCGAGGTGCGCGCCGGCGACCTCGTGGCGCCGTTCGTGATCGACGACTACACGCGTCACCGCCTGCTCAACGGCCTCGACGACATCAGCATCACGTTGAGTCACGACGACCGGATCAAGGACTTCGAGAGCGGTCGCCCGAGCTGGAAACCGGTCACGCAGTAGCGCACGCGAGGCCACGGCCCCATCCCGGAAACCCTTCCGTGGTGGGGCTTTCGCCTTCCCGAGGGCCTCGAAAGGCCCGAATTCCCAGGAAACAGGCGGGAAACGGGCCCATATCGTTGTGAGACACCCCACTTTTCCCTAGCGTGCCTCACATCCGCCGAGCGAAAGGTGCCCGGCCACAGTCGTTCACGAAAGGGAATTCCAGTGAACAAGACTCAGCTGATCGACGCGCTCTCCCAGCGTTACGAGGGAAATCGCAAGCAGGCCCAGCACGCGCTCGAGAGCGTCCTCGACGTCATCACACGCGAGGTGGCCAAGGGCGAGAAGGTCGCCATCACGGGTTTCGGCTCGTTCAGCAAGCAGATCCGTGAGGCTCGGATGGTGCGCAACCCGCGGACCGGCGAGCGCATGCGCGCCAAGAAGACCGCGATCCCCAAGTTCACCGCGGGCGCCGACCTCAAGGCGATCGTCTCCGGCGCCAAGAAGCTCCCCAAGCTGCCGACCGCGCAGAAGGCCACGGCTCCGGCGCGCAAGGCGGCGGACGCGGCGAAGAACTCGGGCCCGGGCAAGGCGGCGGCGAGCGCGGCCAAGCGGGCAACGGCTCCGGCGAAGAAGGCCGCGGACGCCGCCAAGAAGGCGACCTCCAAGAAGACGACGGCCAGCTCGTCGAGCACCGCCAAGAAGGCGCCGGCCAAGTCGGCGGCGAAGTCCACCGCGTCGAAGGCGACCGCCACCAAGTCGGCGGCGAAGTCGACGGCCAAGAAGACCTCGAGCTCGTCCTCGAGCACCGCCAAGAAGGCCAGTGGTGGCGCGGCCAAGAAGTCGAGTGCCGCGAAGTCGACGGCCAAGAAGACCTCCAGCAGCGCGACCAAGAAGGCGCCCGCCAAGAAGGCCCCCGCCAAGAAGACCGGCGCGGCGAAGAAGTCGAGCAGCAGCACGGCCAAGAAGGCTCCGGCCAAGAAGACCGCCAAGAAGTCCTGAAGCACCGCGAACGGGCCGGCCCTGCGGGGCCGGCCCGTTCGTGCTGTCCGGCGGTCCTGCTCAGAGACGGTGGCGCGTGACGGCCCACCGGGTGTGCTCGCCCACACCCAGGGCGATCGCCTGGGCCAGGTCCTCGGGGGTGTCGACGTCACGTCGGAGGACCCCGGGCGCGGCGTCGCCGACGTCGAGCGCACCGCCGGCGCGGTGGGCCTGCGCCGAGCCGTGTCCGAA
Source organism: Nocardioides marmoribigeumensis (assembly GCF_031458325.1). Lineage (NCBI taxonomy): Bacteria > Bacillati > Actinomycetota > Actinomycetes > Propionibacteriales > Nocardioidaceae > Nocardioides > Nocardioides marmoribigeumensis. The sequence continues at coordinate 1,090,959 of NZ_JAVDYG010000001.1, read as the reverse complement.
GCACGGTGCGAAGCGCGCCAGGTCGACCGCGAGGTAGGTCGTCGTCCCGGTCCCCGCGGCGTCGGGCACGAACCAGCCGTCACCGCCGTCGGGCAGCGACGACAGGAAGCCGTCCATCGCCTCGCCCCTCAGCGCGGGGAGGTCGGCGCAGACCGCGAGCGGGTGCAGGTCCGGTCGCCGTCGTGCGGCCTCCGCTGCGCCCTGCACCAGCGTCGCGTTGAGGTCGCCCCCATGTCCTTCGGGTACGGCGACCGCGCCGGTCCCCGCGAGGGCGCGGCCGAGGCCGACCTCGTCGGTGACCACCACGACGAGCCCCACGCGGCGGGAGTCGAGCAGCGCCTCGATCGTGTCCTGGGCGAACGCCGCGACCAGGTCGCGCCTGACCTCGTCGCCGAGGGCCGCCAACCGTGACTTGGCGCGGACGAACGGCTTGACCGGCAGCACCGCGGCCCACGAGCCCGCGGCCACCGGTGAGGTGCCGTCGGATCGCTGCGTGGGCTCGGTCATCGTGCCGATCCTGCCAGCCGGTGCGCCGACGCGGTGCTGCGCCTCCGTCGGCGGCGGGCCGGGCGATATCGTCTCCCCACTGGACGGACGGGACGTCGGAGGGAGGTCGCAGTGGCCAAGCCACGACCGATGCGGGAGCACAAGGGCATCGGCTTCACCATCGGAGTCATGCTGCTCAAGCCGCTGCTGTGGACCTTCACGCGGCACCGCTGGCGCGAGGGCACCAAGCTGCCCGAGACCGGGGGAGTCGTGGTGGTGGCCAACCACGTCTCGCACGTCGACCCGGTCACGTTCGCCCACTTCATGTGGGACCACGGACGCCTTCCGCGCTACCTCGCCAAGGACGGGCTCTTCCGCATCCGCGTCCTGGGCTGGCTGCTGCGCGACATGGGCCAGATCCCCGTCCACCGCGAGAGCGACGACGCCTCGCAGGCGTTCACCAGCGCGGTGGCCGCGGTCGAGGAGGGCAAGGCGGTGATCGTCTACCCCGAGGGGACGCTGACCCGCGACCCCGACCTGTGGCCGATGGTCGGGCGCACCGGCGCGGCCCGCATCGCGCTGGCGAGCGGAGCGCCCGTCGTACCCGTGGCGCAGTGGGGCGCGCACCACCTGCTCTACCCCTACTCCGCCAAGCCGCGCCTGTTCCCCCCGACCCGGATCGACATGCTGGTGGGGGACCCGGTCGACCTCGAGGACCTGCGGGCTCGTCCGGTCACCCCCGAGACCATCCACGAGGCGACCGACCGCATCATGGCCGCGATCACCGCGCTGCTCGAGCAGGTCCGCGGCGAGAAGGCGCCGGCCGAGCGCTTCGACCCGCGTCGCGCGGGCGTGCGGACCATCGGCAACCCGCACACCGACAAGCGCGCCGCGCGCAGGAGGACCGGATGAGGAGAGTGGGCGACGCGTGAGCAAGGTGGCGGTCTTCGGGGCAGGGTCGTGGGGCACGGCGTTCTCGCTGGTGCTCGCCGACGCGGGCCACGAGGTGAGCATCTGGGCGCGGCGCGAGGAGCTGTGCACCACGATCAACGAGACGCACGAGAACGCCGACTACCTCCCCGGCATCGAGCTGCCGAGCAGCATCAGGGCCGGCCACGACCCCTCCGAGGTCGCGTCGGGCGCCGACTTCGTGGTGCTCGCGGTCCCGTCCCAGACCCTGCGCGCCAACCTCGAGGACTGGGCGGCCGCCCTGCCTCCCGACGCCCCGCTGGTCTCCCTGATGAAGGGCGTCGAGCTCGGCACGATCAAGCGCATGAGCGAGGTGATCGCCGAGGTGACCGGTGCCGGCCCCGAGCGCATCGCCGTCCTCTCCGGCCCCAACCTGGCCCGCGAGATCGCCGCGAGGGAGCCCGCTGCCAGCGTCGTCGCGTGCGCCGACGAGGAGGTCGCCTCGCGGCTGCGGGAGGCCATGCACACCTCGAGCTTCCGGCCCTACTCCTCGGTCGACGTGATCGGCACCGAGCTGGGCGGCGCCTACAAGAACGTCATCGCGCTGGCCGTCGGGATGGCGGTGGGCAAGGGCTTCGGTGACAACACCACGGCCTCGCTCATCACGCGCGGCCTGGCCGAGACGGCCCGCCTCGCGATGGAGCTCGGCGCCGACCCGCTCACGCTCATGGGGCTCGCCGGCATGGGTGACCTGGTCGCGACGTGCTCCTCGCCGCTCTCGCGCAACCGCACGTTCGGCGAGAAGCTCGGCCAGGGGATGACGACCGAGGAGATCACCGCCTCGACCCGTCAGGTGGCCGAGGGCGTCAAGTCCTGCGGGTCGATCCTCGCGCTGGCCGCCCGCCACGACGTCTACGCGCCGATGGCCGAGGGCGTCCACGGCGTCGTCGTCGGCGAGCGCACCGTCGACGAGATGATGGGCAGCTTCCTCAGCCGCGACACCAAGCACGAGCGCGACTGAGGTGGGCACGGCCCGCACCGATTGGCACGCCTGGCACGAGGCGTACGCCGAGCGCGACCTGCTCGGCGTGCTCGAGCAGCGCGACGACGCGGCCCGGGTCAGTGGCCTCCTGGTCGAGTCCGACGCCGGCGACCCGGCTGTCAGCCTCGGCCGGGTGAGCCCCCCGCCACCTCGTAGGACCACAGCTCGGCGCCCTTGGCGACCGGCTGCTGCCCCCCGCCGTGGCCGTGGCCCGTGCCACCCTCGGCACCGCCGGCACCCTGGTGTCCCCGACCGAACGCGTTGGACCCGAGCCACGCCTGGAACGACTCCTCGTCGCGCCAGCGCGTGAGGACGAGCCAGACGTTGCGGTCGTCGGCCGGCTTGAGCAGCTCGAAGCCCTCGAAGCCGTCCTGGTCGTCGACCGCGCCGGCGCGAGCGGCGAAGCGGTGCGCGAGCTCGTCGCCGCTGTCGGGGTCGACCGTGATCGCGTTGATCTTGATGACCGTCATGGGCCCATCGTCGCACTGGACCCGACGGCGGGCGCGCCGTCGCCGACCTGCGACGCGCGGTCCAGGGCCTGCGCCAGGTCGCGCCACAGGTCCTCGACGTCCTCGATGCCGACGCTGAGCCGCACCAGCCCGTCGGGGATGGTCGGTGCCTCGAGCTTCCAGCGCCGCCGCCGCTCGAAGGTGGACTCGACCCCGCCGAGGCTGGTCGCGTGCACCCACAGCGACGTCGAGTGGGTGAGCACGTCGGCCGCCGGTGCCCCGCCCGCGGTCACCAGCGAGACGATCGCGCCCCAGCCGGGATAGCGCACCTCCGCCACCGCCGGGTGCTGCTCGAGGCGCCGGACCAGCTCGGCGGCGTTGGCGCACGCGCGCTCCAGGCGCACGTGCAGGGTGCGCAGGCCGCGGAGCGCGAGCCAGGCCTCGAACGGTCCGGGGGAGTTGCCGATCAGGTCGCGCCGGGCCTTGAGCACGTCGTGCAGCTCGTCGTGGCGGGTCACCAGCGCGCCGATCACCACGTCGCTGTGACCGGCGATGAACTTCGTCGCGGAGTGGATCACCACGTCGGCGCCGAGGGCCAGCGGCTGCTGCAGCAGCGGGGTCGCGAAGGTGTTGTCGACCACGACGTTGGCACCGGCCTCGTGGGCCGCCTCGATGACCCGCGGGAGGTCGACCACCTCCAGCGCCGGGTTGGTGGGCGACTCCATCCAGACCAGGTCCGCGTCCGCGCACGCCGCCACCACCGCGTCGGTGTCCAGGACGTCGACCAGGTGCGCCTTCAGGCGGCCGCGGGACTCCAGGTCGGCCAGCTGCATGATCGTGCCGTTGTAGGAGTGGCGCGGCGCCACCACGACCCCTCCCTGGCCCACGAGGTCGAGCAGCGTGTCGACCGCGGCCAGCCCGGAGGAGAACGCCAGGCACCGGCCCCCCTCGAGCGCGCCGAGGGCCTCCTCGAAGGCGGTCCACGACGGGTTGGCGTAGCGGCCGTACTCGCGGTCGCCTCCCGCGACGTACGTCGAGGCCATCGTGATCGGCTCGTTGAGCGGCCGGTCGGGCTCGTGCGGCGGGCGCCCCGCTGTGACGGCGAGGGTCGCGGGGGAGAGGGGGTGCTGGACGTCGGGCAGGTCGGGCATGTCGTCAACCCTAGGAGCCCGTCGGGCGCCGGTAGGGTCGGGCCACCATGCCAGCACAGAACGACGAGAGCGCCGCCCCGCGCAAGCCCCGTGTCGCCGTCCTCTTCGGCGGCCGTTCCAGCGAGCACGCGATCTCCTGCGTGACCGCGGGCAGCGTGCTCGCCGCCCTCGATCCCGAGCAGTACGACGTGGTGCCGATCGGCATCGCTCGTGACGGCCGCTGGGTGCTCGAGTCCGGCGACGTCTCGCGCCTGGCGATCGCCGGGCCCGACCAGCTGCCCGAGGTCGACACCACGCGGCCCGTGCTGTCGGTGCACCACGACGCCGCCGACGGCTCGCTGTCGGTGCACGAGCCCGGCCAGGCCCCCCAGGCGCTCGACAGCGTCGACGTCGTGTTCCCCGTGCTCCACGGGCCGTGGGGCGAGGACGGCACGATCCAGGGCCTGATGGAGATCGCCGACGTGCGCTACGTCGGGTCGGGGGTCACCGCCTCCGCCGTGGGCATGGACAAGCACTTCATGAAGGTGGTGCTGGAGTCCGCGGGCCTCCCGGTGCTGCCCTACGTCGTCGTCCCCGCCGCGCGGTGGCGCACCGACGCCGCCGGTGTGCGGGCGGAGGTCGAGGCGCTGGGCTTCCCGGTCTTCGTCAAGCCCGCCCGAGGTGGCTCGAGCATCGGCATCAGCAAGGTCCGCTCCGCCGACGAGCTCGACGAGGCGATGGCCGAGGCGCAGCGCTGGGACCCCAAGGTGCTGGTCGAGTCCTACGCCGGCGACGGTGCCCGCGAGGTCGAGTGCGGCGTCCTCGACTCCTTCGGTGACGACCCGGCCGAGGCCAGCGTGGTGGCCGAGATCGTGGTCGACGACGAGCACGACTTCTACGACTTCGAGGCGAAGTACCTCCCCGAGCAGGCCACCCGCCTCGACGTGCCGGCCGACCTGGACGACGAGGTGGCCGACGAGATCCAGCGGCTCGCGGTCTCGGCCTTCGAGGCCGTGGAGTGCGAGGGCCTGGCCCGGGTCGATTTCTTCCTCCTGCCCGACGGCTCCCTGGTGATCAACGAGATCAACACGATGCCCGGCTTCACCCCGACCTCGATGTTCCCCCGGATGTGGGCCGCCAGCGGCCTGGCCTACGCCGACCTGGTCGACCGCCTGGTCCGACTGGCCCTGGAGCGGCCCACCGGGCTGCGTTAGGTTGGGCGCGCGCGGCCCCCACACGCGCCGCCGATCCCCCTGAAGGAGTCCCATGACCGCCCAGGCGTTCATCCTGATCCAGACCGACAACGGCAAGGCCGGTGAGGTCGCCAGCGCCATCCGTGACATGAAGGGCATCACCCTCGCCGAGGACGTCACCGGTCCCTACGACGTGATCGTGCGCGCGGAGGCCGACGACGTCGACGAGCTCGGCAAGCTGGTCGTGGCCAACGTGCAGTCCATCCCCGGCATCACCCGCACGCTGACCTGCCCTGTCGTCCACATCTGACCGGACGCGACGCGGGACCCGCTCCCCGTCGTACCTCCCTGCGCGCCTCGGGCCACCGGCCCGGGGCGTTGCCGTGTGCCTGCTCGCCCTCGGCCTCCTGACCGGCTGCGGGTCCGGTGCCGTGTCGATCGACGGACCCTCGCTCTCCGGCAGGGCCGAGGCGAGGTGCCGCGCCCTGGTCGACGCGCTGCCGTCCGCGGTGGACGACCAGGAGGCCCGCGCGGTCTCGCCCGACGACGCCCTCGGCGCCGCGTGGGGAGACCCCGCGATCGTGCTGACCTGCGGGGTCGGCCGGCCGAAGGGCTACGTCGCCGAGGCCTCCTGCACCGTCGTCAACGGGGTCGGCTGGTTCATCCCCGACGAGCAGATGCAGGCCGACGGCGCCGAGGACCTCACCATGACCACGCTGTTCCGCGACGTCGACGTCGAGGTGCGCCTGCCCAAGGAGTACTTCCCGCCCGCCGCCGCCCTGGCCGACCTGTCCACCGCCGTCAAGAAGCACACCACCGCCTCGGAGAGCTGCCTGTGACCTCGTCCCACCCGCCCGACGCCACCCTCGCCGACGCCGGTGAGTTCGGCGCCATCGCCGCGTTCACCGCGCTGTTCGCCCAGTCCTCCGCCGTGGTGGTGGGCCCCGGCGACGACGCCGCCGTCGTGCGGGTGCCGGGCGACGTGCTCGTCTCCACCGACGTGCTCGTCGAGGGCCGCCACTTCCGCCGCGACTGGGCCACCGCCGAGGACGTGGGCCGTCGCGCCGCCGCGCAGAGCCTGTCGGACCTCAACGCCATGGGAGGTACGACGACCGCGGTCACCGTCGGTCTCGTGGCCCCGGCCGACCTGCCGCTGTCGTGGGCGCAGGGACTCGCCGCGGGGCTGGCGGAGGAGTGCGACCTCGTCGGGTCGAGCGTGGTGGGGGGCGACCTGACCCGTGGCGACGTGCTGGTGGTCTCGGTGACCGCGATCGGGCACGCGGGGGGTGCCCCCGTGCTGCGCAGCGGCGCCCGCCCGGGCGACGTGGTCGCGCTGGTCGGCCGCCAGGGCTGGGCCGCGGCGGGGCTGGCCGTGCTCTCGCGCGGGTTCCGCTCACCGCGGGCCGTGGTCGAGGCCTACCGCCGGCCCGAGGTGCCCTACGACGCCGGACCGGAGGCGCTGCTCGCCGGTGCGACCGCGATGGTCGACGTCTCCGACGGGCTGCTCGCCGACCTCGGCCACGTGGCGCGGGCCAGCGGGGTCGTGGTCGACCTCACCTCGGCCGCCCTCCCGGTCGCCGAGCCCCTGCAGGCCGTGGGCGCCGCGACGGGCACCGACCCGCTGACGTTCGTGCTCGCCGGCGGCGACGACCACCCCCTCACAGCCACCTTCCCCTCGGCCTCGGCGGTGCCGGACGGGTGGACGGTGATCGGCTCGGTCTCCGAGCCCGGGCCCGACGCCGAGGCCGGGACGGTCACGGTCGACGGGTCGGCGTACGACGGCGAGCAGGGCTGGCGCCACTTCTGACCCCCGCCGGCCCGGCGCGCCCGCCGGCCCGCCCGCCGCGCCCGCCCGCCCGCCGCGCCCGCCGGCCCGCCCGCCGCGCGTACTCCGACGTACGCGTGGCTGATGTCCGATTTGTCCAGCGCGTACGTCGGAGTACGCCGAGCGGCTGGGGTGCGCCCGGGCTTGCGCCGAGGCACAGCAAAGAGCCCCGCCCGGGTCGGGACGGGGCTCGAGCGGTGGTGCTCAGGTCAGCGAGTGACCTTGCCGGCCTTGAGGCAGCCGGTGCACACGTTGAGGCGCTTGGGGGTGCCGTTGACCTTGGCACGAACGCGCTGGATGTTGGGGTCGAAGCGACGCTTCGTGATCTTGCGCGACCACGGCCGGTTGTTGCCGAAGCCGGGGCCCTTGGCGCAGATGTCGCAGACGGCAGCCACCGTGAACTCCTGAAGTCTTGCTGGCGATCAGATTCGGGGTCCGATCCACGACCGGACAACCGCGCTAGCGTATCCGATGCCCCGCGGCCGAAGCCAATCGGCGACGACCACGGGGCCCGATCCCGATCCTGCCACGACCCCACGGAGGCCCCCGGTGGACGACGACTCGGCCGCCGGGGCGCCCACCCGACCGAGCTCCGCCGACGAGGGCTTCGTGGTGCCGCCCCTGGTGCGGTTCTCCCGGCTGGTGCGTGACGCCCTGCGCGACGCGCGCGAGGAGATCGACGCGCTCAACGTCTATCCCGTGCCCGACGGGGACACCGGCACCAACCTGTTCCTCACGTTCCAGGCCGCCCACCACGCGCTCAAGTCCTCGCTGGAGGAGCAGGGCGGAGAGGACGCCGCGACGCTCGCGCCGTCGATCGCCGCCTACTCCCGGGGGCTGCTGCTCGGCGCGCGCGGCAACTCCGGGGTGATCATGAGCCAGCTGGTGGGGGCGCTGTTCCGCCGCATCGGCGCGGCCGAGCCGGGGGAGCGGGCGGCCGCGATCTTCGCCGGCGGCATGCACGACGCCGTGGAGGCGGCCTACTCCGCGGTCGGCCGGCCCGTCGAGGGCACGATCCTCTCGGTCGCGCGGGCGGCGGCCGAGGCCGCCGAGGTGGCGGTCCAGGACCCGGTGCTGCGCACGGCGGGGGTCATCGAGGCCGCGGTCGGGGCGGCGTACGACGCCCTCGCGCGCACGCCCGACCAGCTGGAGGTCCTGCGCCGGGCCGGGGTGGTCGATGCCGGCGGGCGGGGGCTGTGCCTGGTGCTCGAGGCCGCGCTGGCGGCCTACACCGGGCGCAAGGCACTGGTCTCCGCCGGTGACCGCCGGACCCGGCGGACGATCGCGCTCCCGGCCGCCGAGCTCCCCGAGGGCGACCTGACCGAGGGCGGGCCCGCCTACGAGGTGATGTACCTCCTCGACGCCGACGACGAGGCGATCCCCACCCTCCGCGCGGCGCTCGACCCGCTCGGCGACTCGCTCGTCGTGGTCGGCGGCGAGGGGCTGTGGAACGTCCACGTGCACGTCGACGACGTCGGCGCGGCCGTCGAGGCCGGCATCGAGGCCGGCCGCCCCCACCGCATCCGGGTCACCCACTTCGCCGAGCAGGTCGAGGCCGCGGCCGAGGCGGCCAACCGCCGTCGTGGCCGTGCGGTCGTCGTGGTGGCCGTCGGGGACGGGCTCGCCGCCCTGCTCCGCGAGGCCGGTGCGGTGGTCCTCGAGGCGCGTCGCGACGCGCGTCCCTCGACCGGCGAGCTGCTCACCGCGATCCGCGAGACCGGGGCGGGCGAGGTCGTCGTGCTCCCCAACGCCCACGACGTCGTCCCGACCGCCGAGGCGGCCGCGCGCCTCGCCCTGGAGGAGGACGGCACGCGCGTGGCCGTCGTACCGACCCCGACGCAGGTGCAGGGCATGGCCGCGCTCGCGGTGCACGAGCCGGGTCGCGAGTTCGAGCAGGACCTCGTCGAGATGAGTGCCGCGGCACGGCACGCGCGGTCCGGCGCGGTGACCGTCGCCGTACGCCGGGCGATGACGACCGCGGGCCCCTGCGAGCCCGGCGACGTGCTGGGCGCGGTGGAGGGCGACTTCCGCGTCGTGGGGCGCGACCAGGTCGAGGTCGGTGTCTCCGTGCTCGAGCGGCTGCTCGGCGGCGGCGGCGAGCTGGTGACGCTGATCTCGGGCATCGGTGGCGAGGAGGTCGCCGCTCGGCTCGCGTCCTACCTCGAGCGCGAGCACCCGACTGTCGACGTCCTGGTGTACGACGGGGGTCAGGACCGCTACCCGGTCCTGATCGGCGTGGAGTAGGGAGGACCGGACCGTGCCCGGGTGGGACGACAAGCTCGTCGGCGTCATCGGTGACGCCAAGGCCGTCGCCAAGCTCAAGGACCTCGAGATGTCGACGGTCGGCGACCTGCTGCGGTGGTACCCCCGCACCTTCGTGGCCGCCGGGGCGGTGAGCCGCGTGGAGGACCTCGAGGAGGGGGCGCGGGTCAACCTCGTCGTCACCACCGACACCGCCACCGTCTACGACTTCCGCAACAAGCGCACCGGCCGCCTCGGCTGGCGGGTGGAGGTGACCACCTCGCTCGCGGACGGCCAGCTGGGCATGACGTTCTTCGAGCCGAGGTCCAGCCAGGCCGAGTGGCGCCGCCGCCAGCTGGTCCGCGGCACCAAGCTCCTGGCGGCGGGCGAGGCCAAGTGGAACCGCTTCAAGAGCCGGTGGGAGCTGGTCAACCCCGACGTCGAGGTCGGCGAGACCGAGCTGCTCGAGGGGCTGCTCCCGATCTACCCGACCCGGGGCAAGGTCACGTCCTGGCAGATCATGCGGTCGGTGCGGGTGGCCCTCGACGTGGTGGACCCGCTGCCCGACCTGCTGCCGCCCCAGCACCTCCCGCCCGACCTGATGCCGACCCACGCCGCGATCGAGGGCATCCACCGGCCGACCACCGAGAAGCAGTGGTGGGCGTCGGCCCACCGGCTCAAGCTCGACGAGGCCCTGACCGCCCAGGTCGCCCTGGCCCAGCGGCGCCACGAGGCGGCCGGGGTCCAGGCGCGGCCACGGCCCGGGCGCGCCGGAGGCCTCTTCGACGCCTTCGACGAGCGGCTGCCCTTCGAGCTCACCGAGGGCCAGCGCGAGGTCGAGGCCGAGATCCTCGCCGACCTGGCCCGCGACCACCCGATGCACCGCCTCCTGCAGGGCGAGGTCGCCTCCGGCAAGACCGTCGTCGCGCTGCGCGCGATGCTGCGCGTCGTGGACTCCGGGGGACAGGCCGCGCTGCTGGCCCCGACCGAGGTGCTCGCCCAGCAGCACCACCGCTCGATCACCCGCATGCTCGGCGACCTCGCGGCCGGCGACATGCTCGGCGGCCACGAGCACGCCACGACGGTCGCGCTGCTCACCGGGTCGCTCGGTGCGACGGCGCGCAAGGAGGCGATGCTCGACGCCGCCTCGGGCCGGGCCGGGATCGTGGTCGGCACCCACGCGTTGCTCGAGGACAAGGTCCAGTTCGCCGACCTCGGTCTCGTGGTCGTCGACGAGCAGCACCGCTTCGGGGTCGAGCAGCGGGCCGCCCTCACGGCCAAGGCCGAGGACCCGCCCCACGTGCTCGTGATGACCGCGACCCCGATCCCGCGCACCGTCGCGATGACGGTCTTCGGCGATCTCGAGACCTCCGCGCTGCGGCAGCTGCCCGCGGGCCGCGCGCCGATCCAGACGACCGTCGTACCCCTCGCCGACCAGCCGGGCTGGGCCGACCGGGTCTGGGCGCGCGTGCGCGAGGAGGTGGCCACCGGGCGGCAGGCCTACGTCCTCTGCCCCCGCATCACCGGCGACGAGGAGGAGCCCGCCGACCCCGCCGACCTTGACGACGGACCGGCCGGGTCCTCGGGCGACAAGCGGCCCCTCGCCGCGGTGGAGGAGGTCGCGGTCGGTCTCGCCCAGGAGCAGCTGGCGGGCCTGCGCGTCGACGTGCTCCACGGCCGGCTGACGCCCGAGGCCAAGGACTCCGCGATGAGCCGCTTCGCCGCGGGCGAGGTCGACGTGCTGGTCTGCACGACCGTGGTCGAGGTCGGCGTCGACGTCGGCAACGCCACCACGATGGTCGTGCTCGACGCCGACCGCTTCGGCATCTCCCAGCTCCACCAGCTGCGCGGCCGGGTCGGCCGCGGAGGCCACCCCGGCCTGTGCCTCCTGGTGACCCACGCGGCCGCCGCCTCCGGGTCACGGCAGCGCCTCGAGGCGGTGGCGAGCACGACCGACGGGTTCGCGCTGGCCGACCTCGACCTCGAGCTGCGCCACGAGGGCGACGTGCTCGGCAGCAACCAGTCCGGCCGTCGCCGCACCCTGCGCCTGCTCTCGGTGGCCCGCGACGGCGACGTCATCGAGCGCGCCCGCGACCTCGCGAGCGCCATCGTCGAGGAGGACCCCACCCTGTCCCACGCGCCCGCCCTGGCCGCCGCCGTCGCCTCGCTCCAGGAGGCGGCCGCCTACCTGGACAAGACATGACCCGCATCATCGGCGGCACCGCCGGGGGCCGCCGGCTCCAGACACCGCGCGGCGACCGCACCCGGCCGACGTCCGACCGTGTGCGCGAGGCGTTCTTCTCCGCGGTCGAGTCCCGCATGGGGGTGTGGTCGGGCCTGCGCGTGCTCGACCTCTACGCCGGCTCGGGGGCGATCGGCCTCGAGGCGCTGTCCCGGGGCGCGGCCGCCGCGACCGCCGTCGAGCACGACGTGCGCACCGCCCAGCTCATCCGGCGCAACGCCGAGTCCCTCGGGCTGCGGCTCGAGGTGGTGACCCGGTCGGTCCGGACCCACCTCACCGACCACGAGCCCTCGCCGTACGACGTGGTCTTCAGCGACCCGCCGTACTCCCTGGCGACGGAGGACGTGGTCGCGGACCTGCTGGTCCTGGCCCGGCGGGGGTGGCTGGCCGAGGACTCGCTGGTCGTGGTCGAGCGCTCCTCGCGCAGCGCGCCGGTCGCCTGGCCGGAGGGCTACGAGCCCGGCAAGGTCAAGGCGTACGGCGAGACGTCGCTGGCCTACGCGCGCTGGTAGCGTCGCGGGGTGCGACGCGCCGCCTGCCCCGGGTCCTTCGACCCCGTCACCAACGGTCACATCGACATCGTCGGCCGTGCCTCCGCCCTCTTCGACGAGGTGATCGTCGCGGTCGGGGTCAACAAGTCCAAGAACCGGCTGTTCACCGCCGAGGAGCGGCTGGAGATGCTCACCGAGGCCGTCGCTCCGTGGGACAACGTCGTGGTCGCGGGGTTCACCGGGCTGCTCACCGACTTCTGCGAGGAGCGCGGGGTCAGCGCGATCGTCAAGGGCCTGCGCGCGGTCAGCGACTTCGACTACGAGCTCCAGATGGCCCAGATGAACTCCAGCCTGTCGCCGGTCGAGACGGTCTTCATGCCGACCAGCCCGGAGTACTCCTTCCTCGCCTCCTCCCTGGTCAAGGAGGTCGCGACCTTCGGCGGCGACGTCTCGGCCCTCGTGCCGCCCCACGTCCTGGAGCGCCTCCGCACCCGGCTGGCGGAGCGGGGCTGACGGTTTCACTAGGTACCTAGTGAAGTTCTCGCTCCCCGAGCGAAACTTCGCTCGGGAAGTGACAGTTTCACTAGGTACCTAGTGAAACTGCACCCGGCGTTTTGGCCGTCCGGGGGTCCGGCGATACGATGGACGACGGTCCTCGTGGCGTCTGACGATGCGAGGGCCGTGATCTGTCCGCCGTGATCCGAAGGTTGTGCCGTGCGTCTCGACCGACGAGCGCCGCTCGTGCTCGACACTCGTGACCTCGGCCGACGGCCGGGGACCGAGCGTCACGTGGCCACCTCGGTGCCGGCACCGGCAGATCTCGGGATCGAGGTCCTCTCCGTCCCCGAGGGCTCGCCGGTCGACCTCGACCTGCGGCTCGAGGCGGTCGTCGAGGGCGTCCTGGTCACCGGCACGGCTCGCGCCGAGCTGCGCGGGGAGTGCGTGCGGTGCCTGGACCCGGTCACCGACGAGGTGACGGTCGACCTCGTGGAGCTCTTCGTGTACGACGACGAGGAGTCCGCGCGGGAAGCCGCCGGGGACGAGGACGACGAGACCAGCCGGCTCGAGGGCGACCTGCTCGACCTGGAGCCACCGCTTCGCGATGCGGTCGTGCTTGCGCTACCGTTCCAGCCGCTGTGCCGGGAGGACTGCCCGGGGCTGTGCGTCGAGTGCGGCGCCCGGCTCGCGGACGATCCGGAGCACGGTCACGAGGACCAGATCGACCCACGCTGGGCAGCCCTGCAGGGCCTGGCGCGGGACCAGCAGGACCCGAAGGACCCGAAGGACCAGTAGACGCAGCAGCACCAGCAGCACCAGCAGCACCGCACGAACGAGCAGCACCCCGCAGCACCAGCCCGCACGACCCCAGCAAGACGAGGAGCACATCGTGGCCGTCCCGAAGCGGAAGATGTCGCGCAGCAACACCCGCCACCGCCGTTCGCAGTGGAAGGCGAGCGCGCCCGCCCTGGCGACCTGCGCCAACCCCGCCTGCGGCGCCAAGCACCTGCCGCACCGCGCGTGCCCCTCCTGCGGGCAGTACGGCGCCCGCAACAACCGCCGGCCGGTTCTCTGACGGTCCGGCGGTGACGTCGGTGGCGGCCGGGTCGGACTCGTCCGACTCCTCGGGGGGCAACTACCCCGACCTGCGCCAGGCGCTCGGTGATCCCCACGTGGACGCCGACCTGCTCGAGCGCGCCCTGACGCACCGCTCCTACGCCTACGAGAACGGCGGCCTGCCGACCAACGAGCGGCTGGAGTTCCTGGGCGACGCCGTGCTCGGCGTGGTCGTCACCGAGACCCTCTACACCGACCACCCCGACCTCTCCGAGGGTCGGCTGGCCAAGCTCCGCGCCGCGGTGGTCAACGCCCGCGCGCTGGCCGACGTGGCCCGCACCATCGGCCTCGGCGAGCACGTCAAGCTCGGCCGTGGCGAGGAGATCACCGGGGGCCGCACCAAGGCCTCGATCCTGTCCGACACCGTCGAGGCGGTCATCGGCGCGGTCTACCTCTCCGGCGGCTTCGAGGTCGCCGGTCAGGTCGTGCACCTGCTCTTCGACCCGGTCATGCGCAACGCCGCCCGCATGGGCGCGGGCCTGGACTGGAAGACCAGCCTCCAGGAGCTGACGGCCCAGCTCAGCTCGGGCGTCCCGGAGTACGTCATCTCCGACGAGGGCCCCGACCACGCCAAGACCTTCACCGCCCAGGTGCGGGTGGGTGAGCGCCTCTACGGCCTCGGCGTGGGCCGGTCCAAGAAGGAGGCGGAGCAGCAGGCCGCCGAGACCGCCTACACCGAGCTGAGCGCCGCCGCCGCCGCGCGTCCCGACGGCACCGGCTGAGCCGAGCCCCGTCGATGCCCGAGCTTCCCGAGGTCGAGGTCGTACGACGCGGCCTCGAGCGTCATGTCGTCGGCCGCAGCGTCACCGCGGTCGACGTCCTCCACCCCCGTCCCGTACGCCGCCACGTCGCCGGCGCGGAGTCGTTCCGTGACCTGCTCGTCGGCCGGCAGGTGACCGGGGCCCGTCGCCGCGGCAAGTTCCTCTGGCTGCCGCTGGACAGCGGTGACGCCCTCATGGCCCACCTCGGCATGAGCGGGCAGATGCTGGTCCAGCCGACCGACGCCGCCGACGAGCGCCACCTGCGGGTCCGTCTCGGGCTCACCCCCGCGGGGGAGCCCGGCCCGGAGACCGAGCTGCGCTTCGTGGACCAGCGCATGTTCGGCGGGCTGTCGATCTCCACCGGCGGCGCCGACGTGCCCCCCGAGATCGCGCACATCGCGCTCGACCCGCTCGACGACGCCTTCGACGACCGGCGCTTCATCGCCGACGTACGCCGACGCCGCTCCGCGGTCAAGCGGGTCCTGCTGGACCAGAAGGTGGTCTCCGGGGTCGGCAACATCTACGCCGACGAGGCCCTCTGGGCCGCCGGGATCAACGGGGAGCGGTCCGGTGACCGGCTCACCTCGGCGCAGGTGCGCCGCATCCTCTCCGAGGTGCGCGCGGTGATGTCGGCGGCGCTGCGCCAGGGCGGCACGTCGTTCGACGCGCTCTACGTCAACGTCAACGGCGAGAGCGGCTACTTCGACCGCTCGCTGTCGGCCTACGGGCAGGAGGGACTGCCCTGCGGCCGGTGCGGCACACCCATCCGGCGCGTGTCGTTCATGAACCGTTCGTCGTACTTCTGTCCCCGCTGCCAACCGGTGCCCCGGGCCCGCCGCAAGGTGGTCACGACCAGCCCCGCCCAGCGTTGACCGACCGGACGGTGTCGTGTCACTCTTGACGATCAGGATGACCCGTTCCCAGACCACGCAGAGGATCTCCTGACCGGCGCCGCCGCACGGCGTGCGCCCCGAACACCGAAGGACCCATCACCCATGGCCAAGGCCCTGCTCGGCTACGTCTCCTCCCAGTACGACCCTCGTGAGGCCGCTCGGTTCGCCGCCGAGAACCGCGCCCTGCGTCAGCAGCTGGCCGACCTGCAGTCGCTGGTCCGCCGCCTGCAGCACGAGAACGACCTGCTGACGGATCGGCTCGACCCCTCCGAGCTGCTCGTGCCCGCTCAGGGCGCGACCGTGGAGGACATGCAGCCGGTCTGACCCGGACGGCTCCCGCCGCCGCCGCCCGTCCCCACGACGGGTCGCAGCGGGCAGCGGGATGCCCGTGAGCCCCCGTCTGACCCCCAGGGGACGGGGGCTCACACCTGTGCGCCCGGCAGGCGGACCTCTGCGGACGACCTGCGGTCGCGTGCGGCCCCGCGGCGTGCTGCCGTCGTACGTCGTCCCGGATTGGTTAGGGTGGCCGCGCCGACGTGCTGGCTTCCCCGACGAGCACGCCGCACGAGTCAGGACCGGCCGACACGGCGAGGGAGCCCGCGTGTATCTGAAGAGCCTCACCCTCAAGGGGTTCAAGTCGTTCGCCTCGTCGACGACCCTGCAGCTCGAGCCCGGCATCACCTGCATCGTGGGGCCCAACGGCTCCGGCAAGTCCAACGTGGTCGACGCCCTCGCCTGGGTGATGGGCGAGCAGGGCGCCAAGTCGCTGCGCGGCGGCAAGATGGAGGACGTCATCTTCGCCGGCACCGCCGGTCGCGCGCCCCTCGGCCGCGCCGAGGTGGCCCTGACCATCGACAACTCCGACGGTGCGCTGCCGATCGACTACTCCGAGGTCACGATCAGCCGCACGATGTTCCGCAACGGCGGCTCGGAGTACGCCATCAACGGCCAGTCCTGCCGCCTGCTCGACGTCCAGGAGCTGCTCTCCGACTCCGGCATCGGTCGCGAGATGCACGTCATCGTCGGGCAGGGCCAGCTCGACTCGATCCTGCGCGCCACCCCGGAGGACCGCCGCGGGTTCGTCGAGGAGGCCGCCGGCGTCCTCAAGCACCGCAAGCGCAAGGAGAAGGCGCTGCGCAAGCTCGAGTCGACCGAGGGCAACCTCAACCGGCTCGCCGACCTGCTCACCGAGATCCGCCGCCAGCTCAAGCCGCTGGGCCGCCAGGCCGAGGTCGCCCGCAAGGCAGCCGTCGTCCAGGCCGACGTCCGCGACGCCCGCGCCCGGCTCCTGGCCGACGACCTCGTCACGATCCGCACCACCCTCGAGGCCGAGCTGGCCGACGAGACCCTGCTGCTCGAGCAGCAGCAGGCCGTCGAGGCCGCCCTGGCCGAGGCGCGCGCCGCCGAGTCGGCCCTCGAGGCCGCGCTGCGCGAGGACCTCCCCGCGCTGGCGGCGGCCCAGGAGACCTGGTTCGCCCTCGCCGGACTGCGCGACCGCATCGCCGGCACGGCCTCGCTGGCCGCCGAGCGCGTGCGCAACGCCCAGACCGAGCCCGAGGTGCCCGCCGGCCGCGACCCCGACGCGCTGGTCGCCGAGGCCGAGCGGGTCCGTGAGCAGGAGCAGCGCATCGACGCCGAGGTCGCGGGCTTCCGCGACGCGCTCGACGCCGCCCTGCAGGCCCGTCAGCAGGCCGAGCAGGAGCACGCCGACGAGGAGCGCCGGGTCGCGGCCCTCCACCGCGCGGCGGCCGACCGCCGTGAGGGCCTGGCCCGCCTCCAGGGGCAGGTCAACGCCAAGCGCAGCCGCCTGGCCGGCGCCGACGACGAGCTCGGGCGGCTCGAGGTGACCCGCCGCGAGGCGCTCAGCCGCGCCGAGCGCGCCCAGCGCGACTTCACCGCGCTCGAGACCCAGATCGCCGGCCTCGACGCGGGCGAGCGGGGCCTCGACACCGAGCACGAGGTCGCGGCCACCACGCTGGAGGACGTCGAGTCCCGGCTGGTCAAGATGCGCGAGGAGGCCCACGCCGCCGATCGTGAGCGCGCCGCCCTGGCCGCACGCCGCGAGGCCCTCGAGCTGGGCCTCAACCGCAAGGACGGCAGCGGCGCCCTGCTCGCGGCCACCGAGCCCGTCTCCGGCCTGCTCGGGTCGGTCGCCGCGCTGGTCACGGTGCGCCCCGGCTACGAGACCGCGGTCGCCGCCGCGCTCGGCTCGGCCGCCGACGCGGTGGTCATGGACGGCGTCGACGCCGCGGTCGAGGCGATCGGCCGCCTGCGCGCCGACGACCTGGGCCGCGCCGGCATCCTGCTCGGCGGTGCCCCGGTGGAGTCCGCCACCTGGCCCGACCTGCCCGGCCACGCGTCGTACGCCGTCGACGTGGTGGAGTGCCCCGACCACGCCCGGCCCGCGCTGGTCCGCCTGCTCGCGCGGGTCGCGGTGGTCGACGACCTGGAGACCGCCCGGTCCGTGGTGCGCGACCTGCCCGAGCTCACCTGCGTGACCCGTGAGGGCGACGTGCTCGGCGCCCACTTCGCGGCCGGCGGCTCGGCCTCGGCGCCCAGCCTGCTCGAGGTGCAGGCCGCCGTCGACGAGGCGACCGAGCGCATCACCGAGGTCACCCACGCCGCCCAGCGGCTCGCCTTCGACCTCAACCGGCTGGAGCAGGAGCGCCACGACGCCGCGCAGCGGGTCGAGGTCGCGCTGGCCCAGCTGCACGAGTCCGACGCCCACCTGGCCGCCATCGCCGAGGAGCTGGCCCAGCACGGCAGCACGGTGCGGGCGGCCCGCGCCGAGGCCGAGCGGGCCGAGCGCGCGATGGCCGAGGTGCGCACCACCCGCGAGGCCGACCAGGCCCAGCTCGGCGAGCTCGAGCAGCGCCTGGCCGCCGCGGAGGCCGGGGCCGAGGAGGAGCCCGACGCCTCGGTGCTCGAGCGGCTGGCCGACGCCGCCCGCGCCGCGCGCGCTGCGGAGACCGAGGCCCGGCTGTCCCTGCGCACCGCCGAGGAGCGGGCGCGGGCGCTGGCCGGCCGCGCCGACGCCCTGCTCCGCAGCGCCCAGCAGGAGCGCGACGCCCGCGCGCGTGCCCTGGCCCACCGCGAGCGCGTACGCCGGGAGGGCGAGACCGCGCGCGCCGTCGCGTCCGCCTGCGAGCGGGTCGCGGCCCTGCTCGAGCGCTCCCTGGCGCTGGCCGCCGAGCGGCGGACTGCCGTCGAGGCCAGCCGGCGCGGCCGCGAGCAGGAGCTGCTCGAGGTGCGTGCCCAGCTGCGCGACCTGGCCCGCCGCCACGACGAGCTGGTCAGCACCGCCCACCGCGACGAGATGGCGCGCGCCCAGCAGCAGATGCGCATCGAGCAGCTCACCGAGCGGGCGCTGGAGGAGCTGGGGCTCGACCCCGACAACCTGGTCGCCGACTACGGCCCCCACAACCAGGTGCCGGTGCTGGTCGTCGGCGACGACGGCGAGGCCATCGAGGGGGAGAGCATCCCGTTCGTGCGCGAGGAGCAGCAGAAGCGCCTGCGCACCGCCGAGCGGGCCCTGGCCCAGCTGGGCAAGGTCAACCCGCTCGCGCTGGAGGAGTTCACCGCGATGGAGGAGCGGCACAAGTTCCTCACCGAGCAGCTGGAGGACCTCCGCAAGACCCGTCGCGACCTGCTCGACATCGTGCGCGAGGTGGACCAGCGGGTCGAGGAGGTCTTCACCGAGGCGTGGGAGGACGTGCGCACGGCCTTCGACCACGTGTTCAAGCGGCTGTTCCCCGGCGGTGAGGGGCGCCTGGTGCTCACCGACCCCAGCGACATGCTCACCACCGGCATCGAGGTCGAGGCCCGCCCGCCCGGCAAGAAGGTCAAGCGGCTCTCGCTGCTCTCCGGCGGTGAGCGCTCGCTGGTCGCGGTCGCGTTCCTGGTCTCGCTGTTCAAGGCCCGCCCGTCGCCGTTCTACATCCTCGACGAGGTCGAGGCGGCGCTCGACGACACCAACCTCGGGCGCCTGCTCGACATCTACGCCGAGCTGCGCGACTCCTCCCAGCTGCTGGTGATCACCCACCAGAAGCGCACGATGGAGATCGGCGACGCGCTCTACGGCGTGACCATGCGCGGCGACGGCGTCACCACGGTGATCAGCCAGCGGCTGCGCGAGGACGAGCCGGCCACCGCATGAGCGAGCGGGAGCCGCGGCCCACCCGGGCCGACTACACCGCGTGGCGCACGGCCACGACCCGGTGGGCCGACGACGACGTCTACGGCCACATGAACAACGCCACCTACTTCGAGCTGATCGACACCGCGGTCAACGCCCACCTGATCGAGGCGACCCGCGGCGACATCCGCGGGCTGCCCGCGATCGGCATCGTGGCCGAGGTGTCGTGCCGCTACTTCGAGGAGATGGGCTTCCCCGAGCCGGTCGAGTTGGGGCTGGCCGTCGAGCGGCTGGGGCGCTCGTCGGTCGTCTACCGGATCGGACTGTTCCAGTGCGACGGCGACCAGGCGCGCGCCGAGGGGCGCTTCGTGCACGTCTACGTCGACAACACGGTCCCCGCCCCGCGGCCGGTCGTGCCGGTGCCGGACGCGATCCGGGCCGCGGTGGAGCCGCTCGTCCGCACCTGAGCTTCAGTCACCTTCTGCCGGGTGGCTCGTTGGTCCCGCATGCGACGACGCACCGCCACCCTGCTCGCCGGCGCCCTGACCGCGCTCACGACCGCTGCGGCCGCCCTGCCGTCGCCCGCGCTGGCCAGCGGCCCCGAGCCCGGGTCGCCGGACTACCAGGCGCGCGACGCCCAGAACATCGCCGACGCCTACGGACGCCAGACCGGGCCCAACGGCCAGCTGCGCAACCCGGCGTACCTCCCTGCGCTGGCCACCCAGGTCCCGCAGGAGTCGCTCTCGCTGCTGCTCGAGCAGGCCGCCCAGCCGGGCCGGCCCGCGATCACCCCCGGCGTCGTCTTCCCGGGCTGGAACGTCGGCAACCCGCTGCGCGCAGGCTGGAACGGCACCCGCGGGCGGTCGCGCCGGGTCTCCTTCACCAACCGCTACGGCGCGCTGCTGCACGGCACCGTCTACAAGCCGTTGCCGGGGGCGGTCGACCCCTACACCGGTCGCGCGCTCACGGGCCCGTTCCCAGGTGTCGTCATCACGACCGGGTCCGTGCAGGGCAGCGAGGGGATGTACCGCTGGCTCGCCCAGGACCTCGCCGAGCGCGGCTACGTCGTCCTGACCTACGACGTGCAGGGCCAGGGGGCGGGGGAGACCTTCCCGCACGAGGACGGCGGCCCGACCGACGCCGTGCCGTTCTGCAACCCGTTCGCCGACCCGCAGAGCGGGGAGATGTCCGGCTGCCCGGGCGTGCCCGCCCAGCAGCTGGCCAACTTCACCATCGGCACCCGCAACGCGCTGAGCTTCTTCACCAGCACCCCGAGCCGGCACTATGCCAACCCGAACAAGGCCGACGCGCAGGTGGACGACTTCAACCCCTACTGGCGGTCCTTCGACCGCAGCGCCGACCGGCGTCCGTTCACCCCGGGCAGGACCAGCAGGATCGCGATCATCGGGCACTCGCTCGGCGCCGCGGCGGTTTCGATCGTCCAGGAGGACGACAAGCGGGTCGCCGCCGTCGTCGGCCTGGACAAGCTCAGTGGCAGCCAGGGAGCCGGTGCGCTCGCGACCGGCGCCGAGCCGGTCGTGCCCGGTCTCGCCGTCCAGTCGGAGTACGGCTTCACCGTCGCGCCCTGGTTCCTGGCGGGCGGCTCGTCGCTCAACCCCGAGCCGTCACCCGACGGGCCCGACCCGCGCCGGGAGCGCCGCACGGGCTTCGAGCCGTGGCGAAGGGCCGGCGTCGACACGATGCTCGTCGTCCCGCGGGCCTCGACCCACCTCGACTACACCGACATCCCGCTCGCGCTGCCCGCCAGCCGCTACGGCCAGGACCTGACCAGCAGGTACGTCCAGGGCTGGCTCGACCACTACCTCAAGCACCGCGACACCCGCTCGACCCTCCTGGCGACGCGGCTGCGCTACCTCGAGCCGGTCGGCGGCGGGCGGTGGGCGCCGGTCTCGCTGCGCACGCACGAGCTGATGAGCTACCAGTTCTGCTCGGCGTACTCGTTCCGCCAGGCGGGGCGTCGCTACGCCGACGGGGACGTCACGGGTGCCGGCTGCCGCTGAGGACCTGCCCGCAGGGGCGTGTGTGACGGGTGTGACGGGTGGGTACGTCAGGTCGGAGCGGACCCACACCTGTGGCAGGGTGGAGAGGTCCTGACCGCGCACCGATCGGGGAACCCCTTGCTGTTCATCGTGCTCTTCATGGTCTTCTGCCTGCTCGCCGCCGGCGTCGTGGCGGCCTACGTCGCGTTCCCGCGGCGCGGCGTCGACCTCCCGGTGGTCCCGGCCGCCGGAGACGCCCTCGCCAGGTTCGTCGACTCCCTCCCCACCGTCGAGCCGGTCGGCTCGCACGGCGCCCGCGGCAACGACTGACGCCTCCGACCAGTTGGGTCGGGTGACCGGCCGGGTGGTTGAATCGCCGCCGTGGAACTGCTCTCCCTGATCATCGCGATCGCCGTCGTGGCGATCGTCGTCGTCGCCGGCCTCGTCACCACGGGTGCCCGGCGAGGACGTGCCGAGCTCGACGAGCGGCGCGGCGGCACCGACGTCCTCGCGCCGCCGAGGCCGGCGCCCGAGGCGCCGACCGCCCCCGCCGAGACCCTCGGGGCGCCTCCCGCGCCACCGGCCCCCACGCTCGAGCGGCCGGAGTCGGCCGCCGGTCGCCTGGTCCGGCTGCGCCAGCGGCTCGCGCGCTCCCAGGGCGTCCTGGGCCGCGGCCTCCTCGCGCTGCTGTCCCGCGACAAGATCGACGAGGACACCTGGGAGGAGATCGAGGACCTCCTCATCACCGCCGACATCGGGGTGGGCCCGACCCAGGAGCTGGTCGAGCGCCTGCGCACCCGGCTACGGGTCGAGGGGGCCGACTCCGCCCCCGTGCGCGAGGTGCTGCGCGAGGAGCTGCTCGCGCTGGTCGACCCGACCATGGACCGCCGCCTCTCGGTGAGCCGCCAGGAGGGCCGCCCGGCCGTCGTCCTCATGGTCGGGGTCAACGGCACCGGCAAGACCACCACCGTCGGCAAGCTCGCCCGCATCCTCGTGGCCGAGGACCGCTCGGTCGTGCTCGGTGCGGCCGACACCTTTCGCGCCGCGGCTGCCGCCCAGCTCACCACGTGGGGCGAGCGGGTCGGCGTCGACACCGTCGTCGGGCCCGAGGGCGGCGACCCCGCGAGCGTCGCGTTCGAGGCGGTGCGCACCGGCATGGAGCAGGAGGTCGACGCGGTCATCGTCGACACCGCCGGCCGCCTGCAGAACAAGGCCGGGCTCATGGACGAGCTCGGCAAGGTCAAGCGCGTGGTCGAGAAGCAGGCACCGGTCACCGAGGTGCTGCTCGTCCTCGACGCCACGACCGGCCAGAACGGCATGATCCAGGCACGCGTGTTCTCCGAGGTCGTCGACGTCACCGGCATCGTCCTGACCAAGCTCGACGGGTCCGCCAAGGGCGGCATCGTCGTGGCGGTCCAGCGCGAGCTCGGCGTCCCGGTCAAGCTCGTCGGGCTCGGCGAGGGTCCCGACGACCTCGCCCCCTTCGACCCCGGCACGTTCGTCGACGCGCTGCTCGGCGACTGATCTCGACTGATCTCGACTGATCTCGACCGATCTCGACCGGGCTCGATCACCGGCCCACGGCCCTCACCGCGCTGCGGTGAGGGCCGTCGTACGTCGGTAGGGGGCGTTCACGCCGCCGAAACACGACCCACCGATTCGTCACGCCACCGCAACACGAGCCGCCCGCCGTCGAAACCTGCGTGGCCGACGCTGGACGCGTTCCGGCCGGGTCGGCCCTGTGGCCCGGCGACGATGACTTGGAGGTTTCGTGGACGGCTACTACGCGTTCATGATCGTGGCCACGTTGCTGGTCCTCATGATGACCACGCCCGCGCTGGCCCTGTTCTACGGCGGCATGACCCGATCGAAGTCCGTGCTCAACATGATGATGATGTCGTTCGTCGCGATGGGCGTCGTCGGCATCGTCTACGTGCTGTGGGGCTGGTCGATGTCCTTCGGCGGCGACGGCACGTTCTTCGCCGACCCGTTCACGTTGTTCGGCCTCAAGGACGTGGCCCCCGACGGCTACGTCGGCGTGATGTTCCAGCTCACGTTCGCGGTGATCACCGCGGCCCTGATCAGCGGCGCCATCGCCGACCGGGTGAAGTTCTCCGCGTGGGTGGTCTTCCTCCCGCTGTGGGTGACCTTCAGCTACTTCCCGTTGGCGCACATGGTGTTCAGCTGCACCGACGCCGCCCTGATCTGCTCCAGGATCGGCGCCCAGGACTACGCCGGCGGCACGGCGGTGCACATCAACGCCGGTGTGGCCGGGCTGGTGCTGGCGATGATCATCGGCAAGCGGGTCGGCTGGCCGCAGAACCCCATGCGTCCCCACAACCTGACCCTCACCATGCTCGGCGCGGGTCTGCTCTGGGTCGGCTGGTACGGCTTCAACGTCGGCTCGATCGTCTTCGGTGACGACTGGAGCACCGCCTCCGGCGCGGCGGCCAACACCGCGCAGTTCTACTCCGAGACCGGTCGCACGTTTCTCAACACCACTGTCGCGACGATGGCCGCGATGCTCGGCTGGCTGCTCGTCGAGCGCCTGCTGCACGGCAAGGCCACCTCGCTCGGTGCAGCCTCCGGCGTCGTGGCCGGCCTGGTCGCGATCACCCCGGCCTGCGGCGCGGTCGACCCGATGGGCGCCATCGCGATCGGCGCGATCGCCGGCGGTGTCTGCGCCTGGGCGGTCGGCCTCAAGTTCAGGCTCGGCCTCGACGACTCCCTCGACGTCGTGGGCGTCCACCTCGTCGGCGGCATCGTGGGCACGGTCCTGATCGGCCTGTTCTCCACCTCCGACGGCGCCGGAGGCGTCGACGGGCTCGTCTACGGCGGCGGGTTCGGCTCGCTGGGCGACCAGGTGCTCGGCGCGCTGGTGGCCATCGTCTGGTCGGGCGTCGTGACCGCGGTCCTCGGCTTCGCGATCAAGCTCACGATGGGCTGGCGGATCGCCGAGGAGGAGGAGGTCGAGGGCATCGACTTCGCCGAGCACGGCGAGGCGGCCTACGACCTGGTCAACCGTGGCGGCGGCACCCTGGCCGGCAACAGCGGGATCGGCAGCGGCGTCCTCGGCGCCAAGGCCCAGGAAGGGGCCCTCGCATGAAGCTCGTGACCGCGGTGATCAAGCCGCACAAGTGGGAGGACGTCCGCGCCGCCCTCGAGGCCTTCGGCGTGACCGGCATGACCGTGAGCGAGGTCTCCGGCTACGGCCGGCAGAAGGGCCACACGGAGGTCTACCGCGGTGCGGAGTACGACATCGCGCTGGTCCCCAAGGTCCGCGTGGAGATCGTCGTGGACGACACCGACGTCGAGGACGTGGTGGGCATCGTCGTGAAGGCCGCCGCGACCGGCCGGATCGGCGACGGCAAGGTCTGGGTGGCCCCGGTCGAGACCATCGTCCGGGTCCGCACCGGCGACAGGGACGAAGCGGCGGTCTAGGACCGGTCTCGCTCCGACGCCGGGGTCGCCCAGCGTGGAACCTCGCCCCCCGAGCCCGCACCCGGCTCGGGGGGTGAGGCCGGTTCACCTGGCCGTAACACGACGTGACGGCGGAGGAAACAATCGCCCAGCAGGGTGAGCCCCCGTGACACCGCTCGTGACCACCCCCGTCAACACCGGCGACACCGCGTGGCTGCTGGCCGCCTCGGCCCTGGTGCTGCTCATGGCGCCCGGCCTGGCGCTGTTCTACGGCGGCATGGTCCGCTCCAAGAGCGTGCTCAACATGATCATGATGGTCTTCGGGGCCCTGGCCGTCGGCGCCGTCGTGTGGGTGCTGGTCGGCTACTCCCTGGCCTTCGGCGACGACCTGGGCGGCGGGCTGCTGGGTGACCCGGCGCAGTACCTCGCCTTCCGCGGCATGCTGCCGGACGCCACCGGCGACACCGGCGACCTGCCCGTGACGCTCTTCGCGGTCTTCCAGGGGCTGTTCGGGATCATCACCGTCGGCCTGATCGCCGGGGCGATCGCCGACCGGGCGCGGTTCGGCACCTGGCTGGTGTTCTGCGCGGTCTGGATGGTCGTGGTCTACGCCCCGGTCGCGCACTGGGTCTTCGACCTCTCCGCCGGGAGCCACGTGGGCGGCTGGATGGCCAACGACCTCAAGGTCATCGACTTCGCCGGCGGGACCGCCGTCGAGATCAACTCCGGTGCGGCGGGTCTCGCCGCGGCGCTCGTGCTCGGGCCGCGCATCGGCTTCGGGCGCGACCCGATGAAGCCGCACAACCTGACGCTGGTCATGCTCGGCGCGGGCCTGCTGTGGTTCGGCTGGTTCGGGTTCAACGCCGGGTCCGCGCTGACCGCCGGCAACACCGCGGCGGTCGTCTTCGTCAACACGCTGCTGGCCGGCAGCACGGGCATGCTCGCCTGGCTCGGTGTGGAGCGCCTGCGCGACGGCCACGCCACGTCCTTCGGCGGGGCCTCCGGGGTCGTCGCCGGCCTCGTGGCGATCACCCCGTCGTGCGGCGCGGTCACCCCGCTGGGCGCGATGGTGGTGGGGGCCCTCGCGGGCGTCGTGTGCGCGCTGGCGGTCGGGCTGAAGTACCACTTCGGCTACGACGACTCCCTCGACGTCGTCGGCGTCCACCTCGTCGGCGGGCTCGTCGGCACCGCCGCGATCGGGCTGCTCGCCAGCGCCGCTGCACCGTCCGGCGTCGACGGCCTGCTGTACGGCGGCGGCGCGGACCAGCTGGTCCGCCAGCTCGTCGCGATGGTCGTGACGCTGGCCTACTCGTTCCTCGCCACCGCCGCGATCGTGTGGGGGCTCGAGCGCACCGTCGGCTTCCGGATCCACGAGGACCACGAGATGACCGGCCTCGACCTCGTGGTCCACGCCGAGACCGCCTACGACCTGCACGTCGCCAGCGGCGGCAGGCCGCACTTCGGGCACAGTGGGGGCGTCAGCGGCGGCACCGCCGCCGCGATGGGCCTGCCCGCCGACCGACCGGACCGACCACAGCAGGGAGAGGGACGACGATGAAGCTCGTGACCGCGGTGATCAAGCCGCACAAGTGGGAGGACGTCCGTGCGGCCCTGGAGGCGATCGGCGTCCGGGGGATGACGGTCAGCGAGGTCTCGGGCTACGGCCGCCAGAAGGGCCACACCGAGGTCTACCGCGGCGCGGAGTACGACATCGCGCTGGTCCCCAAGGTCCGCATCGAGATCGTGGTGGACGACGCCGACGCCGACGCGGTCGTCGACGCGGTCATCGGCGCCGCCCAGACCGGGCGGATCGGCGACGGCAAGGTGTGGGTCGCTCCGGTCGAGCGCCTGGTGCGGGTCCGCACCGGCGACCAGGACCAGGCCGCCCTCTGAGGTGACCGCCGCCGACCGGCTGGCCCGCACGGCCGAGGCCGACCAGGTCTGTGCCGCCGCCCTGCACGGGGTGACCGGGCGCGACGAGAGCGACCCGCTGCCCGGGGTCGCACTGCTCGCGGTCGGTGGCTACGGGCGGAGCGAGCTGGCGCCGTACTCCGACCTCGACCTGGTGCTGGTGCACGACGAGGACGTCGACGTGGGGTCGCTGGCGCAGGAGCTGTGGTACCCCCTCTGGGACTCGGGCACGAAGATCGACCACGCCGTCCGCGCGCTCGACGAGGTGACCGCCGCGGCGCGCGACGACCTGCGCGTCGCGCTGGGGCTGCTCGACGCCCGCCACCTCGCCGGCGACACCGCGGTGTCGCTGCGGCTCCGCGCCGGCGTGCTGTCGACCTGGCGGCGCGACGCGCGCCGCAACCTGCCGCTGCTGCGCGACCTCGCGCGCGGTCGCGCGGAGCAGCGCGGCGAGCTGGCCCACGCGTCGGTGCCCGACCTCAAGGAGTCGGCCGGCGGCCTGCGCGACGCCACGATGCTCAAGGCGCTGGTCGCCACGTGGATGGTCGACGTGCCGCACGCCGACCTCGAGCGCAGCCGGCTCGCGCTGCTCGACGTGCGCGACGTCCTGCACGAGGTCGCCGGGCGTGCGGTCGACCGCGTCGTGCCCGAGCAGTGGGCTGCCGTCGCGGAGGCTCTCGGGCTGCCCGACGCCGCCGCGGCGCAGCGACACGTCCGTCAGCTGGGGCGCCGCATCACGCACCTGTCGCGGATCTCGTGGCGACGGGTGGACCGCGTGCTCGACCCCCCGCCCAGCGCCGCCCACGGACGCGTCCCGTCCCTCGAGCGGGCAGCCGCCGGGGTGGCCGTGTCGGCCGGCGAGGTCGTGCTCGACAAGGGCGCCGACCCGCGGCGCGACCCGCTGCTGTTCCTGCGCGCGGCCGTCGTCGCGGCCGAGCGCGACCTGCCGTTCTCCCCGGCCTCGGTCGCGCGCCTCGTGCGCGAGTCGGCCCCGGTCGCCGAGCCCTGGCCCGCGGAGGCCCGCTCGCTCCTGGTGCGGCTGCTCGCCTCCGGGCGTGGCCTCCTGCCGGTCTGGGAGACCCTCGACGAGACCGACGCGCTGGCCCTCTTCCTGCCCGAGTGGGAGCGCATCCGGCTGCTGCCGCACGCCTCCGTGGTCCACCGGTTCACCGTCGACCGGCACGTGGTCGAGACCTGCGTCGAGGCCTCCCGGTTGATCCGTCGCGTCTCGCGGCCCGACCTGCTCATGGTCGGCGCCCTCCTGCACGACATCGGCAAGGGCGGCACGGTCGAGCACAGCGAGGCCGGTGCCCCGATCGCGCGGACGGTGGCGCGCCGCTGGGGCTTCGACGAGGACGACGTCGAGGTGGTGGGCCGCCTCGTGCTCCACCACCTGCTGCTGGCCCGGGTCGCCACGACCCGCGACCTCGACGACCCGGCCACGGCCGAGGAGGTCGCCACCCGGGTCGAGGAGGCCACCGTGCTCGACCTGCTCGAGGTGCTCACCGAGGCCGATGCCCGGGCGACCGCCCCCAAGGCGTGGACCCGGTGGCGCGCGGGGCTCGTCGCCGACCTGGCCGAGTCCGCGCGCCACGCCCTCGCGGGACGGGCACAGACCGCCCCGTCGTCGTACCCCGAGCTGAGCGCGGAGCGGGTCGAGGTGCTGCCCGACCCGGTCGGCCTGGTGGTCCGGGTCCGTGAGCCCGACCGGGTCGGCATCCTGGCCGACCTGGCCGGCACGTTCCTCGCCTCGCGCACGCCGGTGGTCGCCGCGCGGGCGTGGACCCAGGACGGCCACGCCGGCTCGGAGTGGCTGCTCGAGGGGGAGGTGCCCGACCCCGCCGGGCTGGTCCGCCGGGTGACCGCCGCGCTGGACGGCGGCGGGCCGCCGGCCGCCGCCGACCGGGCGCTGGCCGACGCCACCGGCCTGCCGGCCGAGGTGCTCCTGCCCGACGCGTCGGCGGACTCGACCGTCATGGAGGTCCGGGCCTCGGACCGTCCGGGCACCCTCTACGCCGTCCTGCGCGCGCTCTCCGGGCTCGACCTGTCCGTTCGCTCCGCGCACGTCGGCAGCGTCGGCCCCCAGGTCGTCGACGTGTTCTACCTCCAGGACGCCTCGGGCGGGCAGCTCTCGCCGGAGGCGGCGAGGGCCGCTGCGGAAGCGGTACGACGCTCACTCGGCCCCGCCGATACCCTGGACGCCTGACCGGGCGGCCCCGCAGGGGCGCCCGCCCGCCGTACCGACCTCTCGAGGACTGACTGCCCGTGTTCGCCACCCTGTCCGACCGCCTCACCGCGTCCCTGAAGAACCTCCGGGGCAAGGGCCGGCTCTCCGAGGCGGACATCGACGCCACCGCGCGCGAGATCCGCATCGCGCTGCTCGAGGCCGACGTCGCCCTGCCGGTGGTCAAGCAGTTCGTCGCCGCGGTCAAGGAGCGGGCACGCGGCGCCGAGGTGAGCGGGGCGCTCAACCCGGCCCAGCAGGTCGTCAAGATCGTCCACGAGGAGCTCGTGACGATCCTCGGCGGCGAGACCCGCCGCGTGCGGATGGCCAAGCAGCCGCCGACGGTGATCATGCTCGCCGGCCTCCAGGGCGCCGGCAAGACGACCCTGGCCGCCAAGCTCGCGCTGTGGTTCAAGGAGCAGGGCAACAGCCCGCTGCTGGTCGCCGCCGACCTCCAGCGGCCCAACGCGGTCAACCAGCTCCAGGTCAACGGCGAGCGCGCCGGGGTCAAGGTGTGGGCGCCCGAGCCGGGCAACGGCGTCGGCGACCCGGTCGCGGTCGCCCGCGGTGGCGTCGAGGAGGCCCGCCGCACCCTGCACGACGTGGTCATCGTCGACACCGCCGGTCGACTCGGCGTCGACGCCGACCTCATGCAGCAGGCCGCCGACATCCGTGACGCGGTCGACCCCGACGAGGTGCTGTTCGTCGTCGACGCGATGATCGGCCAGGACGCGGTCAACACCGCGCAGGCCTTCCTCGACGGCGTCGGGTTCGACGGGGTCGTGCTGACCAAGCTCGACGGCGACGCGCGCGGTGGCGCCGCGCTGTCGATCCGCTCGATCACCGGCCGGCCGATCATGTTCGCCTCCGCCGGCGAGAAGCTCACCGACTTCGACACCTTCCACCCCGACCGGATGGCTTCGCGCATCCTCGACATGGGTGACGTGCTCACGCTGATCGAGCAGGCCGAGAAGGCCTTCGACGCCGAGCAGGCCGCCAAGGCCGCGGCCAAGCTGACCGGGCAGGGCGGGGAGTTCACCCTCGACGACTTCCTCGAGCAGATGCTCCAGCTGCGCAAGATGGGCTCGCTGACCAAGATCATGGGGATGCTGCCCGGGATGGGGCAGTTCCGCGACCAGCTGGCCAACTTCGACGAGCGCGAGATCGACCGCGTGCAGGCGATCATCCGCTCGATGACCCCGGCCGAGCGCAACGACCCGAAGATGATCGACGGGTCGCGGCGCGCCCGCATCGCGCGCGGTTCGGGGGTGCACGTCTCCGAGGTCAACAACCTCGTCGAGCGGTTCTTCGAGGCGCGCAAGATGATGAAGTCGCTCGCCGGCGGCGGCGGGATCCCGGGCATGCCGGGCATCCCCGGGGCCGGCAAGCGCGCGCAGCAGAAGAAGAAGCCGCAGAAGGGCAAGGGCGCCCGCAAGTCCGGCAACCCGGCCAAGCGCGCCCAGGATGCCCAGGCCGCCGCGGACAAGGCGCCTGTCGCCAACCCGTTCGGGCTGCCCACCGAGGAGCAGGACTTCGACCCCAGCGACTTCAACCTGCCGCCCGAGGTCGCGAAGTACCTCAACCAGCAGTAGGCCCGACCCGCACCGGCACGCTCTGCTCGTCGCCCCAGCTGAGCCGGGCCGGGCCGGGGCGTACGTCGTCGGGCACCGTGAACGTCCACCTCACCCTCCCGCGCCGGTCGGCGTCGGCGGCCCCGAGGTCCCAGGTGCGGCCCCGCTGGGTCAGCCGCAGCGTCACGTCGGGGGTCGGGACCGGCGGCGGGTCGTCGTACTCGCACTCGCCGCAGCCGAACGCCGGGCAGCTCATCGAGTCGCGGCACCCGTCGACGAAGCGCTCGCCCCTCACCTGGGCTCTTGCGCCGGGGGCGAGCACCGGCGGCACCTGGACCGTCGGGCCGGCGCACGACGCGCTCGCGGGCCCGCCCGCGGGCAGGAGCGTGAGTGCCAGCAGGGCCAGGAGCAGGGCGAGGAACGATCGGCGCACGCCACTGGGACGCACGACCCCGCTGTCCGGCTCCATCGGGCGAGGATAGGTTCGGCAGCATGCCGACACCGCCCGCACTGAGGTTCTCCGGACCTGTCCTCCCCGACGGCGAGACGCGCGACCTGTACGTCGTCGACGGACACGTCACCTACGAGCCGCAGGCCGGCGCGGAGCGCGTCGACGGCTGGATCGTCCCCGGCCTGGTCGACGCCCACTGCCACCTCGGCCTCGAGGAGCACGGTCCGGTCGGGCCCGCCGAGACCGAGGAGCAGGCGGTCCTCGACCGCGACGCGGGCGCGCTGCTCATCCGCGACGCCGGGTCGGCCGCCGACACCCGGTGGATCCACGAGCGCGAGGACCTGCCTCGGCTGATCCGCTGCGGACGCCACATCGGGCGGACCAAGCGCTACATCCGCAACTACGCCCACGAGGTCGAGCCCGATCAGCTGGCGGAGTACGCCGCGCAGGAGGCCCGGGCCGGTGACGGCTGGGTCAAGCTCGTCGGCGACTGGATCTCCCGCGACGCGGGCGACCTGGTCCCGTCGTTCCCGGCCGAGGCGTTCGCCGCCGCGATCGACGCCGCCCACGCCGAGGGCGCCAAGGTGACCGCGCACTGCTTCGGCCGCGACGTGCTCCAGGGCCTGCTCGACGCGGGCATCGACTGCATCGAGCACGGCACGGGGCTCAGCGTCGACCTCGTCGACCAGATGGTCGCGCAGGGGACGGCCCTGGTCCCGACGGTCATGCAGCTGGCCAAGTTCCCGGAGTACGCCGCCGCGGGGCGCGCCAAGTTCCCGGCGTACTCCTCGACGATGACCGACCTGCACGCGCGGACCCGCTCGACCCTGATGACGGCGTACGAGGCGGGTGTCCCGATGTACGCCGGCTCCGACGGCGGCGGGATCTCGCGGCACGGCAACCTGGCCGGCGAGGTGGTGGCGATGGTCGGGCTGGGGATGCCGGTCGACTACGCGCTGGGCGCAGCGAGCTGGCGTGCCCGGTCGTGGCTCGGTCGGCCCTCGCTGGAGGAGGGGGCGCCGGCCGACCTGGTGGTCTACGACGCCGACCCGCGTGCCGACCTCGACCTGCTGTTCAAGCCGAAGCAGGTCGTCCTGCGCGGCCGCGTCGTGGCCTGAGTTGACCTCCGCATCCGCCGAGCGCCGGGCGGTCGTCCTCGTCGTCGCGGGAGTCCTGTCGGTCCAGCTGGGTGGGGCGTTCGCCGCGACCCTGCTGCCCGAGGTGGGGGTGCTGGGCTCGGTGGCGCTGCGGATGTGGTTCGCCGCGACGCTCCTCCTGGCGATCGCGCGGCCACGCCTGACCGGCCGGACCCGCCAGGAGTGGGGCACCGCCGTCGCGTTCGGACTGGCGCTGCTGGCGATGAACACCGCGTTCTACGGCTCGCTGGACCGGCTGCCGATCGGGGTCGCGGTGACGATCGAGTTCACCGGGCCGCTGCTGCTCGCCGCCCTGTCCTCGCGCCACGTGCGCGACGTCGCGGCGGTGGGGCTGGCCGTCGCCGGGGTGGTGCTCATCTGCGAGGTGCTCCGGGTCTCGCCCGCCGACCTCGACCTGGTCGGCATCGGGCTCGCCGCGACCGCAGGCGCCTGCTGGGCGGCGTACATCCTGCTGAGCGGGCGCGCCGGTGCGCACTTCGAGGGCCTCGACGGGATCGCGCTGTCGATGGGCGTGGCCGCTGTGCTGGCGGCGCCGTACTTCCTCGCCGCGCCGGCGTCGGGCCTCCAGGACCCCGGCGTGCTCGGCCTGGCGCTCGGGGTCGCGGTGCTCAGCTCCGCGCTGCCCTACTCCCTGGAGCTGGTGGCGCTGCGCAGCCTCGCCGCAGGCGTCTTCGGGGTGCTGCTCAGCCTCGAGCCCGCCGCGGCGGCGCTGATGGGGCTGTGGGTGCTGGGCCAGACGCTGCACCTCTCGCAGCTGGCCGGGATGGCGGCGGTCGTCGCCGCGGGCGTGCTCGTGCTCGGGAGGGGGTCGGTCGCGCCGATTGGAACCGATCCCGACGTGTCTGGCACAATGACCCGCTGAGTCCTGACCGTGACGGCCCCTCTCACCCGACCGGGCAGGCCCACTCGAGACTGACCCGCCGATGTTTCCCCACCGGTCGTGGTCGCCTCAACCCGAACACCACACCTGAGGAGACACCACACTCGTGGCCGTCAAGATTCGCCTGAAGCGGATGGGCAAGATCCGTCAGCCCTACTACCGCATCGTCGTCGCCGACTCCCGCACCCGCCGTGACGGCCGGGTCATCGAGGAGATCGGCAAGTACCACCCCAAGCACGACCCCTCGGTCATCGAGGTCGTCTCGGAGCGCGCGCAGTACTGGCTGGGTGTCGGCGCGCAGCCGACCGAGGCCGTCGCCGCGCTGCTGAAGATCACCGGCGACTGGCAGAAGTTCACCGGTGAGCCGGGCGCCGAGGGCACCCTCAAGGTCGCCGAGCCCAAGAAGTCCAAGCAGGAGATCTTCAACGAGATCCTCAAGGAGTCCGGCGGCTCGCTCGACACCGAGGCCGTGACCAAGAAGGCCGAGAAGAAGCCGGCCAAGAAGGCCGCCGCCGAGGAGACCCCCGAGGCGACCGCGGCGACCGCCGAGGCCGGTGTCGAGGCCACCGGTGGCGACGCGACGACCGAGGACACCCCGGCCGTCGAGGCCACGGGCGCCTCGTCGGAGGGCATCGAGGACCCGGCCGCTCCGGTCGAGGCCGCCTCCGAGTCGACCGAGACCACCGAGTCCTGATGCTCGCCGACGCGCTGGAGCACCTGGTCCGGGGGATCGTCAAGCACCCCGACGACGTCTCGGTGCGCGACAAGCAGACCCGTCGTGGTGACCTGCTCGAGGTGCGGGTGCACCCCGACGACCTCGGCAAGGTGATCGGACGCAACGGCCGCACGGCCACCTCGCTGCGCACCGTCGTCGGGGCCCTGGGCCGCGGGGGCGCGCGCATCGACTTCGTGGACGTCGACCGCCGCCGCTGAGGCCCTGGTTCGGTTTCACTAGGTACCTAGTGGTGTTGTCACTCCCCGAGCGAAGTTTCGCTCGGGGAGTGCCAGTTTCACTAGGTACCTAGTGAAACCGCACCCCCCACCTGAGGAGGAGCGATGGAGCCGGGACAGGTCGTCGTCGCCCGGATCGGGCGGCCGCACGGGATCCGCGGTGAGGTGAGCCTCGAGCTGCGGACCGACGAGCCGGAGCGCCGGCTGGCCCCGGGGGCGGTCGTGAGGCTGCAGGCGCCCCGCGGCGCGGCACCCGGGCCCTCCACGCTCACCGTCGAGCGGACCCGCTGGCACCAGGAGCGGCTGCTCGCGACCTTCGCCGGCGTCTCGGACCGTACGGCGGCCGAGGGCCTGCGCAACGGCCTCCTGTCGGTGGAGGTCACCCCTGAGGAGCGGCCCGAGGACCCCGAGGAATTCTACGACCACCAGCTCGTCGGCCTGGCCGTCCAGCCGCTCGAGGGGGAGCGGGTCGGGGTCGTGGCGGAGGTGCTGCACTCCGGCGCCCAGGACGTGCTCGTCGTACGACGTGACGACGGCCGCGAGGCGATGGTGCCGTTCGTCTCGGCGTTGGTCCCCGAGGTCGACCTGACCGCGGGGACCATCACGGTCGCCGACCGGCCCGGGCTGCTCGACCCCGAGGACTGACGTGCGCGTCGACGTGGTGTCGATCTTCCCGGCGTACCTCGACGCCCTCGACCTCTCCCTGCCGGGCAAGGCCCGCCGCAGCGGCCTGCTCGACCTGCGCGTGCACGACCTGCGGGACTGGACCCACGACCGTCACCGCACCGTCGACGACGCGCCCTACGGCGGGGGAGCGGGCATGGTGATGCGCCCCGAGCCGTGGGGCGAGGCCCTCGACGCGCTCGCCACGGACGATGCGGTCCTGGTGGTCCCCACCCCCGCCGGCGTCCCGTTCACCCAGATCCACGCCCGCGCCCTGGCGGCCGAGGAGCACCTGGTCGTCGCGTGCGGCCGCTACGAGGGCATCGACCAGCGCGTCCTCGACCACGCCGCCACCCGGGTGCGGGTCCTCGAGGTGAGCCTCGGCGACTACGTGCTCAACGGCGGCGAGGTGGCCGCGCTCGCGGTGCTCGAGGCGGTCGTACGCCTCCTGCCGGGGTTCATGGGCAACCCCGACTCGCTGCTCGAGGAGTCCCACGAGTCGGGCCTGCTGGAGTACCCCGTCTACACCCGCCCCCCGTCCTGGCGCGGCCTCGAGGTCCCCGAGGTCCTGCTCGGCGGCGACCACGGCGCGATCGAGCGGTGGCGCCACACCCAGTCCCTCGCCCGTACGGCGGCGCGCCGCCCGGACCTGCTCCCGCCGAGCGCACTGCTCGCCCCGGCGACCGTGACCGACGCGCAGTGGCGGCCGGCCACCCGGGCCGACGCGGGGGAGCTCTGGACGCTGCAGCGCGCGTGCTGGCTCCAGGAGGCACTGGGGCTCGACACCCTGGAGGTCCCGGCGCTGCACGAGGACCTCGACCAGGTCGTCTCGGACCTCGACCGCTGGCGCACCTGGGTCTTGCGCAGCGCCGGCCGGCTGGTCGGGTCGGTCCGGGGGCAGCTGGGCGGCTCCGACGGCACCACCTGGGTCGTCGGCCGCCTGATGGTGGCCCCCGACCTGCAGGGCCGCGGGCTGGGCCGCTGGCTGCTCGAACGCTGCGAGGAGTGGGCGCCGGCCGAGGCGACGTCCTACGGCCTGGTGACCGGCGGGACGAGCGCGGGCAACCAGCGGATGTACCGCCGCGCGGGCTACCGCCCGGCCGGCTTCACCCCGGGCGACCCGACGATGTGGATGACCAAGCGCCGGCGCTGAGGCGATTTCGTCCGGCCGCGGCCCCTGTGGCAGAATCCTGGGTTGGTCCGGCCGTCACGACGACCGCGCAAGCTCCCTCGTGGGGCGACGGTCAGCGGTGCACCTGCCACAGGGGGCACGCCGCCACTGACACAGCACGCCGGGCACCGATCCACCCCCACGACCGTGGGCGACCTGTGGCGCCGACGAGGAGACACCATGACCAACGTCATCGACCAGCTCGCCGCCGGCCACAAGCGCGACGACCTCCCGGAGTTCCGCCCCGGTGACACCCTCAAGGTCCACGTCCGCGTGGTCGAGGGCAACCGCTCCCGCATCCAGGTCTTCCAGGGCGTCTGCATCCGCATCCAGGGCTCGGGCGTCGGGCGCACCTTCACGGTCCGCAAGGTCTCCTTCGGCGTCGGCGTCGAGCGCACCTTCCCGCTGCACACCCCGATCATCGACCATGTCGAGGTCGTGACCCGCGGTGACGTCCGCCGCGCCAAGCTCTACTACCTGCGCAACCTGCGCGGCAAGGCCGCCAAGATCAAGGAGAAGCGCGAGGTCCGCTGACCCGCGCCGCCTCCGGTCACCAGACCCCGCCCGGTTAGGCTCCCGGGGTGACCGACCACGAGGATCGCCCGGTGCCGGGACGTCATCGAGCGGACCGGGCGACCACCTCCTCCGACCCCGTCGGGGCCGACGACCGGCACCCCGGGTCGGAGCACGAGGAGCTCGAGGAGGGCGAGGACGAGCGCGACCACCTGCCGTTCTGGCAGGAGATGGTCCTGCTGCTCGTCGTCGCGTTGATCCTGGCCGTCGGGATCAAGGCCCTGTTCATGCAGGCCTTCTACATCCCGTCGGGCTCGATGAACGACACCCTGGTCTTCAACGACCGGATCCTGGTGGAGAAGGTCTCCTACTGGGGCGACGGGAGCCCCCAGCGGGGCGACATCGTGGTCTTCGCCGACCCGGGCGGCTGGCTCGACGAGCAGCAGGCCCCGCAGGCCCGCAACCCGCTCGCCAAGACCCTGGAGGCCTTCGGCCTCTTCCCGACCGGCGGTCACCTGGTCAAGCGCGTGATCGGGGTCGGCGGTGACACCGTGCGCTGCTGCGACAAGTTGGGCCGCCTGCGGGTCAACGGCACCCCGCTGGAGGAGCGGGACTACCTCGCCCCCGGCGCCAAGCCGTCGCTGATCACCTTCAAGGTGGAGATCCCCCGGGGCTACCTCTGGGTGATGGGCGACAACCGCGGCGAGTCGGCCGACTCCCGGGTCCACCTCGGCGACCCCGGTGGCGGGTGCGTGCCGGTGGACGACGTGGTCGGCAAGGTGTTCTCCGTCGTGTGGCCGCTGACCCACGCCACGATCATCCACCGCCCCTCCACCTTCGAGACGGTCCCCGGCGGTGACGCCGACCCCGACCAGTGCGGGGGCGACGCCCGATGAGCGAGCTGCCCCGTGGTGCCACGGTCCGACGCGACGCGGGGCTCTACGGCTACGAGCGCGCGCTGCGCCGCCACGGCCTCACCCCGATCGCCGGGGTCGACGAGGCCGGGCGCGGCGCGTGCGCGGGTCCGCTGGTCGCCGCGGCGGCGATCCTCCCCGACGGCGACCGCGGCGTCGTCCCGGGCCTGGCCGACTCCAAGCTCCTCACCGCCGCCGCCCGGGAGCGCTGCTACGACCAGGTCGTGCGCCGGGCGCTGTCGTGGTCGGTGGTCGTCGTCCCGCCCGGGGAGTGCGACCGCCTCGGCATGCACGTGGCCAACGTCGCCGCGCTGCGACGGGCGCTCGCGCGCCTGGACGTGCGGCCGTCGTACGTCCTGACCGACGGGTTCCCCGTCGACGGTCTCGGCGTCCCGGGCCTGGCGGTCTGGAAGGGCGACCGGGTCTCGGCCTGCATCGCCGCGGCGAGCGTGCTGGCCAAGGTGACCCGCGACCGGATCATGGTGGGGGAGCACGAGCGCTACCCGGACTACGACTTCCTGACCCACAAGGGCTACATCACCCCGACGCACACCGAGGCGCTCGAGCGCCACGGAGCGACGCCCATCCACCGGCGCTGCTTCGTCAACGTCCGCCGGGTCCTGGGCGACAATGACGCCACGGAGACGGGCGTGCTGGAGGAGACGAGATGAGTGCCGAGGACCTGGAGAAGTACGAGGCGGAGATGGAGCTGCAGCTCTACCGCGAGTACCGCGACGTCGTCGGCATCTTCAAGTACGTCGTGGAGACCGACCGCCGCTTCTACCTGTGCAACCAGGTCGACGTGAAGGCGCGCACCGAGGCCGACGACGTGTTCTTCGAGGTCTCGATGACCGACGCCTGGGTCTGGGACATGTACCGCCCCGCCCGGTTCGCCAAGAACGTCAAGGTGCTCACGTTCAAGGACGTCAACGTCGAGGAGCTCGCCGAGTCCGACCTCCAGCCGCCGGAGGACTGAGCCGGGGGCGCCGACACGCCCCAGGTGAAATCTTGCCGGTTACTTCCGATTAGGGACCTTGGTCACTTACGCTGTTCTTGGTCGGGCGTACAAGTCCGGTCCGGCGGCTCACTCGTCAGGGGTGGCGAGGGCGCAGGGTGGGAGTCCTGCGAGTCGTCGAGGTTCCTGGGGAGGGATCCGATGAACGCACGCACGCACCTGCGCGGCCACCGGGAGGGCGGCCGACGCACCAGCCGACGACGCGACCAGCAGGGGGTGGCCGCCGTCGAGGCCGGCCTGATCAGTGCCCTGCTCAGCCCGCTCATGATCGGGGTGCTCGCCTACGGGCAGTACTTCTGGCAGGCCCAGCGCGACGCCGTCGAGCCGCAGGTCGACCAGGCCGCGGTGTACGGCGCGTTCACCAGCTGCGAGTCGCTGCGCACCCTGCTGCGCGACACCGTGGCCGCCAACGCCAACAAGGCCACCGCGGCCTCGTCGGGCACCACCGGCGTCGACGCCTCGGACGTGACGGCGCAGATCGTCGACTTCGTCCCTCATCAGCTCGGCGTCGATGTCAAACTGAGCGTCAAGGTGTCGGTGGCGCAGTCGGCCATGAGCGGTCTGCTGCCGAACGACGGGGAGGTCGTCTCCGACACGTCCGTCCACCTGGACAACGTTCGACTCGACGTCCAGGCCTGCTGACCCGAGGTAGCCACCGTGGGGGACTGGGCCGACGCCCGGCTCAGGCCGCGCCGAGAGCGGGACCGCTCCCGAGAGGGAGGAGCGGTCGCGCTGCTGTCCGCCCTGGTGGTGATGATCCTGCTGGTGGTCGCCGCGTTCGTGGTCGACATCGGCAACACCTGGATGCGCCGTGGCCAGCTCCAGGCCCAGGCCGACGGCGCGGCGACGTTCGCCGCCGAGGCGCTGCCCGCCGCCGACGACGCCACCCGGCTGGCAGTGGCCAAGCGGGTGGCCTACCACCTCGCGTGCCACCCCGTCGTCGGCCAGCGGACCCTCGACCCCTCGATCCCCGACTGCCCGGCCTCGAGCTCCTCCGGCACGCTGGACACTTACGCCCAGAAGCTCGTCACCACCGGCAAGGTGACCTTCCCCTCGAGCACCCAGGTGCAGGTGATCGGGCCCGAGGCGCGGGTGGACTACGTGTGGGCCGGTGTCACCGGGGCCAGCAACGTCACCCAGAGCAAGTCCGCGACCGCCAAGGTGTCCTCGCCCGGCGGCCTGCTCCCGATCGGGCTGTCGCTGCAGTGCCTGGCCGGCGTGGTCAACCAGGCCGGACTCGGCTCGGGCGTCGACAAGCTGCTGCCGATCAGCTACGTCGTCCCCGGCAACTACTCCTCCAGCGGGTCACTGCCCACCCAGAACGAGCCCGCGCTCACCCCCTGGGACACCACCTACTCCGGCGCCAACGCCAGCGACCTGGTGACCGTGTCCAACCCCTCCACCGACGGCTCCGTGCTCACGGTGGGGGTGGGGTCGCCGGCGATCCTGTCGCTGAACGCCTCGGACAGCAAGATCGTCTTCAAGCGCGGGGACACCACGATCGGTCCGGTGGACGTCTCGACCCTGTCGACCACCACCAAGCTCGTGACCGTGGCGATCCCGGACGCGGTGAGGAACACCCCGGGCCGGTGGTACGTCAAGGTGCGCCTGCCCACCAGCCTGATCTCCCTCGGGCTCGGCCTCACGCCGTCGGCCCCGAAGTGGTCGACCGGGACGGTGTCCTTCGACGTCTACCCCGCCCAGACCAGCGTGGTCGGGTCCCTGGTCACCGCGATGGGCGGCCTGCTCAACCTCAGCGACACGGTCGCCTGCGGGCGGCTGCTCGACTCGCCGCGCGCCAAGGACCACGGCACCCCCGCCCTGACCCGCAACCTCCAGGAGGGCCTCGACCACTCCGTCACCCGCAACGAGGCCCTCGTGCAAGCGCTCGGCGGGGCCGACCTGTCGGGTCTCGACGGGAGCGCCGCGGGGCTGGTGTCGGTGATCAACGGGACCGTGACCAACGTGCTCGCCAACCCGGCGTACGGCCTGCTCGGCTGCGCCGGCACGGCGTACAACCGCCTCGACACCCAGGCGACGTACGACGCGACGCTGCTGGGCGGCGCCCCGGCCAACTGCGTGCGCCTGCGCAGCGACGCCGCGGCCGAGCAGGAGTTCACCGACGGGATGCTGAAGAACACGGCGTCGAGCCCGGCGGAGCCGGGCTACGGACGGCTCAGCTGCAACCGGGCCAGCGCCTGCGCCAGCGGGCACAAGGTCGACCTCAGCGTCCTCGGCTTCGCCGGGCTCTACAACGACGACGGGCTCGAGGACTACCTCAAGAGCGGGTCCGGCACCCTGCTGGACAGCCAGCTCGCGATGGCCCTGGACACCTACCTGCTGCCCAACCTGCCGCTGATCACCCCGAGCGACACGATCAAGAGCGAGATCTACTCCTCCCCGCGGTTCGGGTGGGTGCCGGTGCTGAGCTACGTCAGCCTCAACGCCCCCGGGCAGGTCGACTACCCCGTCCTCACCTTCCGGCCGGTCTTCATCGACAACGGGTCGGCCGACTCGCTCAACATCGCCGGCATCCAGCCGACAGGCGTGATCGACCCGCTGCCCAAGGCCGTGCAGCAGAACCTCGACGACGCCGTCGACGAGGTGACCGCCAGCCTGGGGATCCTCGGCCCGATCGTGCAGACCTTCCTCAGCGGCATCGGGATCACCACCGCGCTCAACCAGCTCGACAGCGGCAACGTCGACGCCGCGCTGCAGACCCTGGCCAACGGGCTCGGCGTCGACATGGGCCGCGAGCAGGCCGGCCTCGTCGTCCAGAACGGCCGGCTCAAGGCCGCTCGGTTCATGACGATCGCCCCCGACGCGCTCCCGCCGGTGGGCAGCTCCTACGACGGTCCGACCGTGGACTACCTCGGCGTCGGTCCCCGCATCATCCGGCTGGTGAAGTGATGAGGCGGCGCACCGCCGGACGGGCGGAGACCGGAGCGACCGCGCTCGAGTTCGGCCTGGTCGCCCCGCTGATGCTGCTGCTGGTGTTCGGGCTGATCCAGTACGGCTACCTCTTCTGGGCCCTCACGACCGCCAGCGCCAACGCCCGCGAGGCCGCGCGCAAGATGGTCGTCGGGCAGGACTGGGCGACCTGCGTGGAGCCCCGGATCGACGACCACGCGGGACAGCCGGCCGTCTCGCCGGTCGTGGCGGGCTTCGAGTGGACCGACGCCGACGGGAACGCCCTGGGCCGCCCGGTCCGGCGCGGGGACTACGTCCGGGTCACGGTCGCCTTCGAGACCTTGGACCTCAACCTGCCCTTCCTGCCGATGCCCGACGACGGCCGGGTGACCCAGTCGGCGCGGCGCCAGGTCGAGAACGTCCCCGACAGCCCCCCGCCCTGCGACAACCCCGGCACCTACTAGAGGCCCGCTTCCCTCCCCAGGTGTGGGGACGCCGGCGCCGTCCCCAGCGCGACGCACCTGGCCGTCGTACGTCCTCCCGACGCGGCACGCTCCGGTCCCAAGGAGGTGTGCGATGACGACGGCAGCACAGCGCAACGCGATGGGGGTGTACGGCGAGGACCTCGCCGCCCGCCACCTGGTGGCGGACGGGATGGTGGTCCTCGACCGCAACTGGAGGTGCCCCGAGGGGGAGCTCGACCTGGTGCTCCGCGACGGGCCGGTGGTGGTGGTCTGCGAGGTCAAGACGCGTCGGGACGCCGCGTTCGGCAGCCCGCTGGAGGCGGTGACCGGGGCCAAGCTCTGCCGGCTGCGGCGGCTGGCCGCCCGCTGGCTGCGCGAGCACCAGGTGTCGGCGACCGAGGTGCGCATCGACCTCGTCGGCATCGACCTGAGCCTGCCGGTCGCCGAGCGACTGGACCACGTGCGGGGGGTGGGCTGAGTGGCTGTCGCGACCACCCGCACCGTGTGCCTGCAAGGCATGAGCGGCCACCTCATCGACGTCCAGGCCGACGTCACCCAGGGCGTGATCGCGACGACGCTGGTGGGCCGGGCCGACGCCTCGATCAACGAGGCGCGCGACCGCTGCCGCGCGGCGATCGTCAACAGCGGCCTGACCTGGCCGACCACGCGGCGGGTGACGGTCC
This sequence comes from Nocardioides marmoribigeumensis, assembly GCF_031458325.1. Lineage (NCBI taxonomy): Bacteria > Bacillati > Actinomycetota > Actinomycetes > Propionibacteriales > Nocardioidaceae > Nocardioides > Nocardioides marmoribigeumensis. The sequence continues at coordinate 1,048,650 of NZ_JAVDYG010000001.1, read as the reverse complement.
TGCTCTCCCCGGCGGACCTGCCCAAGAGCGGGCCGCACTTCGACGTGGCGATCGCGACCGCGATCCTCGCCGCCGCGGGCGACGTCAAGGGTCTCGACCCCGAGGGCTGGCTGTTCCTCGGCGAGCTCGGTCTGGACGGCAGCGTCCGCGCGGTGCCCGGGGTCCTGCCCATGGTGCTCGCCGGGCGCGACCGGGGCCTGCGCCGCGTGATGGTGCCCGACGTCCAGGCCGAGGAGGCGGCGCTGGTGCCGGGGGTCGACGTGATCGGGGTGCGCTCGCTCCAGCAGGTCGTGGCGCTGCTGACCGGCACCCAGGTCCCCGAGGCGCCCGAGGTGGCGCCGCGGGTGGTGGGCCAGGTGCTCCGCTGGCGCGGCGAGGGACGTGCCGAGGAGCTCGACCTGGTCGACGTCCACGGGATGCGCGAGGCCCGCTACGCCCTCGAGGTCGCCGCGGCCGGGGGGCACCACCTGCTGCTGACCGGTCCGCGAGGGTCGGGCAAGACCACCCTGGCCGAGCGACTGCCGGGACTGCTGCCCGACCTGACCGTGGAGGAGTCGCTCGAGCTGTGCGCGGTCTCGTCGCTGGCCGGCGAGCTGGTGCCGTCGCTCGGGCGGCTGGTGCGGCCACCGTTCCGGGCACCGCACCACTCCGCGAGCAGGACGAGCCTGCTGGGCGGGGGCTCCGGCCGCGTCCGCCCGGGGGAGATCTCGCGCGCGCTGCACGGCGTGCTCTTCCTGGACGAGTTCCCGCTGTTCAGCCTCGACATCATCGACGCGCTCCGCCAGCCGCTGGAGAGCGGCGAGGTGACGATCGCGCGCGGCGAGGAGGTGGCGACGTTCCCGGCCCGCACCCTGGTCGTGCTCGCGAGCAACCCGTGCCCCTGTGGCGACTACCACCCCGACGTGCGGCTGAGCCGGTGCTCGTGCACCGAGGTGCGCCGCCGGCAGTACCGCTCCCGGGTGAGCGGGCCGGTCGAGGACCGCCTCGACATCCGCCGCCACGTGCAGCCGGTGCGGCCCCACGAGATCGGTGACCCGCTCTCGCGGCCGGAGCCGACCGCGGTCGTGCGGGCGCGGGTCGAGCGAGCCCGGGCCCGCCAGCAGGAGCGCTACGCCGGCACGCCGTGGCGGCTCAACGCCGACGTGCCGGGGCCCCAGCTCGCCGAGCGCTGGCCGCTCGCTGCCGAGGCCGCGGCCCTGGTGGAGCGTCACGTCTGCGACGGGTCGCTCACCCGGCGCGGCGCCGTGCGGGTCCACCGGCTCGCCTGGACCGTGGCCGACCTGCGGGGGCTGCCTCCCGGCGTCCCACCGGGGGCCGACGAGACCGACCTGGCGCTGCTGCTGCGGCTGGGTCGGGACCTGCCGTCCAGCGCGCTGGCGAAGGCGGCCCGGTGACCGCCGACCCGCGGGAGCGCCTGGCCCGGGTCGCGCTCAGCTCGCTGTTCGAGCCGGCCTCGCCCAAGGTCTGCCTGATGGTCGCCCGGCTCGGGGCGGTCGAGCTCTACGACCGGCTCCTCGCCGACCCGTCCCTCGACGACCTGCGGGCGACGTCCGCCACCCGTCTCGCCGCCCTCGACCCGGCAGGGGTGCTCGACCGGGCACGTCGCGTGGGCATCCGCTACGTCGTGCCGGGCGACGACGAGTGGCCCGCCCAGCTGATGGACCTCGACGGCACCGAGACCCTCAACGGCATGGCGGGAGCGCCGCTGGGCCTCTGGGTCCGCGGGGCCGGGTCGCTGGTCTCCCTCTGCGAGCGGTCGGTGGCGGTGGTCGGCTCGCGCAGCTGCACGCCGTACGGCGAGGGCGTGGCGGGTGACATCTCGGCGCACCTGACCCGGGCCGGCCGCACGGTCGTCTCGGGCGCCGCCTTCGGGATCGACACCGCGGCCCACCGGGCGGCGCTGGGGTCGGCGGGCCCCACCGTCGCCGTCCTGGCCGGCGGCGTCGACAAGGCCTACCCCGTCCGCAACACCGAGCTGCTCCGCGAGATCTGCCGCGACGGGGTGGTGGTCTCCGAGGCACTGCCCGGCTGGGCCCCGGCCAGGCACCGGTTCCTCGCGCGCAACCGGCTCATCGCCGCCCTGACCCGCGGCACCGTGGTCGTCGAGGCCGCGGTGCGCAGCGGAGCCCTCAACACCGCCAGCTGGGCCGGGCTGCTGCATCGGGTGGTGATGGGAGTGCCCGGGCCCGTGGTCAACGCCTCCTCCGAGGGCGTCCACGAGCTGCTGCACGCCGGGACGGCCAGCCTGGTCTCCCGCGGTGAGCACGTCGAGGACCTGGTCGGCGCGGTCGGCGAGGTCCTGTGGACCCCGCCGCGTGCCCCCGAGACCCTCTTCGACCTGCTGCGCGACGACGACCGCCGCGTGCTCGAGGCCGTCCCGGTCGCCTCCGCGGCGCCGCTGGCCTCGATCGCCCGCACCGCCGGGGTCCCGACCACGGCCGCGCGCGAGTCGCTTCTCCGGCTGCAGGAGGAGGGCTGGGTCCTCGGGGCGGCCGGCGCGTGGCGACAGGCCCAGGACCCGGCGGCGAGGCGCTCGCAGCCGAGCCCCGTCACCGCCGGTGCCTCGCGCGGTCCGGCGGGGCACCCGCGAGGTGCCGAGGGGCCACCGTGACCGGCGACCACGTCCCCGGCGCGGGCCGCGGGTCGCCATGGCCGGGGCGCCGGCCCGGCCTACGCTCGGGACGTGCCCGAGGACCGCGAGCCCCAGACGCCCCACGCCGGGGTGCTGGAGGACTACCGGCGCCACCTGGTGAGCGAGCGCGACCTGAGCGCGCACTCGGTGCGCGCCTACCTCGGGGACGTGCGCTCGATGCTGGCCCACGCCGCCGACCTCGGCGTGCACGACCTGGCCGACCTCGACCTGCGCACCCTGCGCAGCTGGCTGGCCAACCAGCAGACCCGTGGCCGTTCCCGCACGACGCTGGCGCGCCGGGCCACGGCGGTCCGGGTCTTCACCGCCTGGCTGCACCGCACGGGCCGCCTCGAGGCCGACCCCGGGTCCGCGCTCGGCAGCCCCAAGGCCCACCGCACCCTGCCCCCCGCGCTCGGGCACGACGACGTGCGCCAGCTGCTCGACGCCGCGGCGGAGCACGCGCTGACCGACGGGGCCGTGGGGGCGAGGGACCTCGCGGTGCTCGAGCTCCTCTACGCCACCGGAATCCGGGTGGGGGAGCTGTGCGCCCTCGACGTCGACGACCTCGACCACGGACGGCGGGTCGTGCGGGTGTTCGGCAAGGGCCGCAAGGAGCGCACGGTCCCCTATGGGGTGCCGGCCGAGCGGGCGCTGGTCGACTGGCTCGCCGCCCGCGGCGAGCTCGCGGTCAGCGGTTCGGGCCCGGCGTTGTTCCTCGGGGTCAGAGGCGGTCGGGTCGACCAGCGAGCGGTGCGCGCGCTGGTCCACGCCCGCCTCGCCGAGGTGCCCGGGGCGCCCGACCTCGGTCCCCACGGCCTGCGCCACACCGCGGCGACCCACCTGCTCGAGGGCGGGGCCGACCTGCGCAGCGTGCAGGAGCTGCTCGGGCACGCCTCGCTCGCCACCACCCAGATCTACACCCACGTCTCCGCCGAGCGGCTGCGGTCGGCCTACACCCAGGCGCACCCGAGGGCCTGACCGCCGGCGCTCGGCCCGGCGGCCCGGCGGCCCCGCGGCGGCGGCTGCCGTCCGGGGCGCGGCGACGGGGCCGGACCACCTCTCCCAGGTGCTCCGACCCCGTCGGTCCTCGTGGGTCAGCCGATCGAGCGCGAGACGCGCGCGACCACCCTGCCGTCGTCGACCCACCTGACCACGAGCCGGTGACGCCCGCGGGCGACCGCGGACCTCAGGACGAAGCCGTAGCCGCCGTGCCGGGTCATCACGCTGCGCGCGGCGACCCGCCTGCCGTCGACCAGCGCGACGACCTTCTCGCCCCGTCGGGTCGGGCACCCGCTCGCGCCGATGCCGGCCACGCGTGGGCAGGCGTCGTCCTTGTCGAAGACCGAGTCCCGGTCGGTGTCGGGGCACCCGGCGCCGGCGCTCGGGCCCTTGGCGCGAGGGCAGCCGTCCGCCACGTCGGGCACGTGGTCCCGGTCTCGGTCGGCGACGACCGTGGTGCGGGTGACCGTGAGCGTGTAGTCGGTCGGGTCGAGGACCTCCTGCGGGTCGACGGTGACCGTGAGGTCGCGGCGGGCCCAGGGCACAAGGACCTTGAGAGTGTTGGCCTCCTTGGTCGCCACCGGCTTCTGCGAGGAGCCGCCGCCGACGGTGAGGCCCATGCTGGCGTCGCCGTTCCACCGCAGGGTGACCAGGGCCGAGGACTGCTCCTCGACGGGCACCCGGACGTAGTCGCGGCTGTCGACGGCGCTGACCAGCCCGACGCCGAGGGTCGAGTCGGCCGGGGTGAACGAGCCCGAGCCCGCCTTGGAGGTCACGGTCCGCACGCGGGAGGCGACCGGGGCGTCACGGGTCTCCGGACCCATCGCCGGGGCGGCGAGGTCGAGGTCCACCTTGTCGGGCGCCAGGTCGTCGTTGGCCACCCAGTCGTTGGTGCGGGTGTGGTAGCCGGTGACGGCGTAGACGTTGTAGGGCGCCCGGACCTGCTGGTCGGCGAGGTAGTCGCGGCGCACCTTGAACGTCACGGTGTTGGCCGTGGTGTCCCACCGCGCCGTGCCGGCCGGGAGCGGGTAGCCCGTGCCGTTGTCGAGCACCATCACCTTGCCGTCGCTGCTCCCGGTCGGGATGAACGAGTCCAGACGGCGTCCGTCGATCGTGAGGCTGTAGGCCACCAGCGACGTGCCCTGGGTGACCGGCCACACCTGGCCGACCTTCATCGTGGCCTCGACGGCCGTCCGGGTCACCTTGACCCTGAGACCCTGCAGGTCGGTGACGGGGGAGTGGGCGTCGCCCGAGGCGTCGGCCAGCGAGGCCGACCGGGCCGTGGGCTGCTCGGCCAGCGGCACCCGCACCGCGGTGCCCGCGACGCGGAGGCGGCCGCGGGCGGCCGAGACCGCACGCAGGCGCAGCTGCGGGCGGGTGGTCGCCCGGGGCTCGGGCATGAAGTCGCCCTCGGCCAGCGGGGTGAGGCTCAGGTCGGGTTGCGGGCAGTCACCGGGGTCCCCGGTCGAGGAGGCGTAGGTGTGGTCGGCGGGATGCTGCACCTGGAACGAGTTCGCCCCGTCGCCCTTGACGTCGTTGGGCCTGATCAGGTCGTCCCGGTCGACCGTGCGGTCGCCGTTGACGTCGAGGTACTTGCTCATCCGCAGCGCGAAGCCCTCGACGTCGAGCGAGGAGACACACTTGTTGATCAGGGGCGGGTCGGTGCTGTAGGCCATGATGTCGTTCGTGGGCGTCGGCCCCCACGGTCCGTCGGCGCCGTCGCCCACGTGGCCCAGCGTCAGGCAGTGGCCGAACTCGTGGCTCACCAGGTCGAACAGCGGGAAGAAGTCGCTGGCGCCGGTCACCGGGTCGACCGCGCCGTTGACCGCGAAGCAGACGTTGCCGCCCACACCGCCGCCGCAGTCCTCGACGTAGATGCCGCCCGGCTCGCCGCCGTGCTGCTCGAAGCCGGGCTTGGCCTTCCACGCCTTCATGCTGAACGGGTTCTCGACGGGGGCGCAGGGCACGCCGCTGTCGTCGACGATGCCGAGCTCGCCGGCGAAGTACGACGGGTCGATGCCGATCCCGATGCCGCCGGCGGGGTTGGACACGACCACCACGATCTCGGGATCGACCAGCTTGAGAGGGTCCTGCAGCGAGCCGTCGGGGTTCATCACCACGTCGTGGGTGCGGACGTTCATGTCGAACCCGCGCGCCAGCCAGGCCAGACGCATCTGACGCGCGAGGTAGTGCAGGCCGTCGTCCCACATCTGCACCGCCTGGGTGGCCACCCGGAGGTCACGCTCGGCGGCGGGGGAGACCGGGATGAGGACGTCGACGTCGACCTTGGGCGAATCGAGCGCGTTGAGCCCGACCTTCATGTGGTAGCAGTGGTTGTCGGGGTTGATCGGGTCGCGGTCGACGATGCACCCGGCCGGCACGTTGCCGTTGCCGACGTGGGGCCGGGTATAGCCCTCCTGCGGGCTCCCCACCGCGGGGGACACGACGGAGGCGGAGAGGCCCAGGGCGAGGACGAGCCTGAGCAGCAGACGCTTTCGCATGCCCCACCAACGACCCCGTGGCCACCGGGTCACGCAGTGCTGAGTCAGGTTCGCGTTCCGTCCGCGTCACCAGGGATAGAGCCGCACCGGCTGCGGACCACCCCCGACCAGGGTGAGCGGGTCGAGGTAGGTGTCCCCGCGCCGGAGTCCCCAGTGCAGGCAGGCCAGCGGCAGGCAGTGGCTGCCCGACCACTGCAGCGTCCCGATCGACTGCCCGGTGTCCACGTGGTCGCCGCGGTGCACGCTCGCCGTCACCGGTTCGTACGTCGTCCGGGTGGCCCCGTGCGAGACCACCACGACCCCGCGCCCGGCCAGCCGGCCGGCGAAGCTCACCTCACCGGCCAGCGCGGTCCGGACCTGCTGCCCGACCCGTGCGTGCAGGTCGACGCCCCGGTGGCCCGCGCCGTAGGTGACTTCAGGCGGGTCGAACCCGCGCACCACCTCGGGCCGGGGGTCCAGCGGCCAGGCGCCTCGCGCGCGGGTGGGGGCGAGCGGCAGGACACGGGTGAGCGCCGGTCCCGCGACCAGACCGCCCGGGCCGCCCGGGGCCCGGGGGAGCGACGCGGGGGCCCGCACCGCCTGGTCGGGCATCGCCGCCGCCGGGCGCAGCAGGGCGCCGGCGAGGAGCAGGGCCAGGAGCACGAGGAGGAGCTGGAGGGGGCGTCGCATGCGGCCAGCCTGCGGCCGGGGAGCAGGCGGTGGGCCGGGAGCGCGGTGGACCGTGGACGGCCGCGCCCTCAGCGGCCCTGTGGAGAGGACCCGGCTCGGTTAGGACCAGCGGGTCGGCTGCCGTAGGATGACCGGTGGCGATCCGCGCAAGCAGATCGACTATCGCACGCCCGTCCAACCGCACAGCGCCCCTCGGGGCCCGCGGGCAGGACACCTCGGTCCGGTCCCCGCCAGGGGACCAGGTGGGGTCCTCGCCGGGCGTCAGGGTGGGCCGCACACGCGGGCCACGACAACCGAGACAGGCGCCGGACCGCTCCAGCCCCGAGGCTGGCAGCGCGCCGAGCCGCGAGCACAAGGAGAGTCGACCGCCCATGGCCGTCGTCACCATGCGCCAGCTCCTCGAGAGCGGCGTCCACTTCGGGCACCAGACCCGTCGCTGGAACCCCAAGATGAAGCGCTTCATCATGACCGAGCGCAATGGCATCTACATCATCGACCTGCAGCAGTCGCTGGCCTACATCGACCGCGCCTACGCCTACATCAAGGAGACCGTCGCCCGCGGCGGCACGGTGATGTTCGTGGGCACCAAGAAGCAGGCCCAGGAGGCCATCGCCGAGCAGGCCACCCGCGTCGGCATGCCCTACGTCAACCAGCGCTGGCTGGGCGGCATGCTCACCAACTTCCAGACCGTGCACAACCGGATCAACCGGCTCAAGGAGCTCGACGAGGTCGACTTCGAGGACGTGGCCGGCTCCGGTCGCACCAAGAAGGAGCTCCTGCAGATGAAGCGGGAGCGCGACAAGCTCGACAAGACCCTCGGCGGCATCCGTGAGATGAGCCGGACCCCCGCCGCGGTGTGGATCGTCGACACCAAGAAGGAGCACCTGGCGGTCGAGGAGGCGCGCAAGCTGCGCATCCCGATCATCGGCATCCTCGACACCAACTGCGACCCCGACGAGGTCGACTTCCCGATCCCGGGCAACGACGACGCCATCCGCGCGGTCGCGCTGCTGACCCGCGTCGTCGCCGACGCGGTCGCCGACGGCCTGATGTCGCGCTCAGGCGTGCAGGGCGGCGACGCCGAGACCGGCGCCGAGCTGGCCGCCGACGAGCCGATGGCCGACTGGGAGCGCGAGCTGCTCTCGGGCAGCGCCGACGAGGCCGCCGTCAAGGCGACCGGTGGCGACGCCGCGACCGAGGAGACCCCGGCCGCCGAGGCGACCGGTGCGTCCTCCGAGGGCACCGAGGAGCCGGCCGCTCCCGCCGAGGGCGCCGCGCCTGCGGCCGAGGCCCCTGCGGAGGCCGCTGCGGACGCCCCTGCGGAGACCCCTGCGGAGACCCCTGCCGAGGCCCCCGCCGCTGAGTCCGGTGCGGACGAGGCCCCCGCCGCCGAGGCTGCCGAGCAGCCCGCCGAGCAGGCCTGAGCCCCGGCTCACCCAGCCCCATCGACGGTGGGCCCGACCGGGCCCACCGTCGCCCCTCCGAGGCATTGAGAAGGAACTTCCATGAGCTTCACCGCTGCTGACGTCAAGCGGCTCCGCGACCAGACCGGCGCCGGGATGATGGACTGCAAGAAGGCCCTGACCGAGGCCGACGGCGACTTCGAGTCCGCCGCCGAGATCCTCCGCATCAAGGGCATGGACAAGATGAAGAAGCGCGGCGAGGAGCGCGAGGCCAAGGCCGGCCTCGTCGCCACCGCCGGCGGCGCGCTGGTCGAGCTCAACAGCGAGACCGACTTCGTGGCCAAGAACGACGAGTTCGTCAGCACCGCTCAGCAGATCGCCGAGGCCGCCGACGCCCAGGGCGCCGGCGACGCCGAGTCGCTCAAGGCCGTCTCCCTCGGTGAGGGCACGGTCGGCGAGGCCGTCGAGGCGCTCGCGGTCAAGATCGGCGAGAAGATCGAGCTCGGCCGCGTGGCCTACTTCGACGGGTCGACGGTCGTCTACATGCACCGTCGCGCCGCGGACCTGCCCCCGACCGTCGGCGTCCTGGTCGAGTACGACGGCGCGGACTCCGACGCCGCGCGTGCCGCCGCGATGCAGATCGCCGCGATGCGGCCGATCTACGTCTCCCGCGACGAGGTCCCCGAGGACGTCGTGGCCAAGGAGCGCGAGATCGCCGAGGCGACCGCTCGCGAGGAGGGCAAGCCCGAGGGCGCGCTGCCCAAGATCGTCGAGGGCCGGCTCAACGGCTTCTTCAAGGACGTCGCGCTGCTCGACCAGCCGTCGGTGACCGACAGCAAGAAGAGCGTCAAGAAGGTGCTCGACGAGGCCGGTGTGACCGTCAAGCGGTTCGCCCGGTTCGAGGTCGGCGCCTGACCGACCGCGGGGCCGACACCACCGTCGTACGACGGTAGGGTGCAAGGACCGACGACGTACAGGAGGCCGGTTGGTGGAGCCCACGAGCACCACCGACCGGCCTTCCGTCTGACCTGGACGAGCTCGACCACCGGAGAGGGAAAAGACGTGACCGACTCCTACCAACGGGTGCTGCTCAAGCTCTCCGGCGAGGTCTTCGGCGGCGGCAGCGTCGGCGTCGACCCCCTGGTGGTCCGCGGCCTGGCCCGCGAGATCGCCGAGGTCGTGCGCCGGGGCACCCAGGTCGCCATCGTCGTCGGCGGCGGCAACTTCTTCCGCGGGGCCGAGCTGCAGAAGTCCGGCATGGACCGCTCCCGCGCCGACTACATGGGCATGCTCGGCACGGTGATGAACTGCCTGGCCCTCCAGGACTTCCTGGAGAAGGAGGGCGTGGAGACCCGCGTGCAGAGCGCGATCACGATGGGGCAGGTCGCCGAGCCCTACATCCCGCGCCGCGCGATCCGCCACCTGGAGAAGGGCCGGGTCGTCATCTTCGGCGCCGGTGCGGGCATGCCCTACTTCTCCACCGACACCGTCGCCGCGCAGCGCGCGCTCGAGGTGCACGCCGAGGTCATCCTCATGGGCAAGCAGGGCGTGGACGGGGTCTACGACGCCGACCCCAACCTCGACAGCGACGCGGTGAAGTTCGACCGGCTCAGCTACGACGAGTTCCTGACCCGCGGCCTCAAGGTCGCCGACGCCACCTCCGCCAGCCTGTGCCGCGACAACGACATCGACATGATCGTGTTCAACCTGTCGGTCGAAGGCAACATCGCCCGCGTCGTCGCGGGTGAGAAGATCGGCACGACCATCTCGCGCGACGGCTGACCCAGCGCCCACTCAGGACCAGAAGAGAGCAACGAGGAGCAACGGTGATCAACGAGACCCTGAACGAGGCCGCGGACAAGATGGACAAGGCGGTCGCAGTCACGCGCGAGGACTTCGCCGCCATCCGCACCGGCCGGGCCAACCCGTCGATGTTCCACAAGCTCACCGCGGAGTACTACGGCACCCCGACCCCGCTGCAGCAGCTGGCCTCCTTCACCGCCCCCGAGGCGCGCGTGATCATCATCAGCCCCTACGACCAGGGCTCGATGGGCGCGATCGAGCGCGCCATCCGCGACTCCGACCTCGGCGTCAACCCGACCGACGACGGTCGCACCATCCGGGTGGTCCTGCCCGAGCTCACCGAGGAGCGCCGCAAGGACTACATCAAGATGGCCAAGACCAAGGCCGAGGAGGGCCGGGTCGCGATCCGCAACATCCGCCGCCACGCCAAGCAGACCCTGGACAAGCTCGAGAAGGACGGCGAGGTCGGCAAGGACGACGTGGCCGGCGCGGAGAAGCGGCTCGACGGGATGACCAAGCAGCACACCGACCACATCGACGAGATGCTCAAGCACAAGGAGGCCGAGCTGCTCGAGGTCTGAGACCTCCGAGCGGCCCCACCTCACATGGCGACACCCCCCGAGACCACCCCCGCTCCGAAGGCGAGCCGTGCCGGGCGCAACCTGCCGGCCGCGGTCGGGTCGGCCGTGGTGCTCATCGCCCTGATCCTCGCCTCCCTCGCCTTCGAGAAGGCGCTGTTCATGGTGATCGTGGTCGCCGCCGTCGTCGTGGCGGTCTGGGAGCTCGACCAGGGCTTCCGCGCCAAGGCGATCAACCTGCCCCAGGAGCCGTTGATGCTGGGCGGCGTCGTCATGGTGGTGGTCGCCTACCTCTACGGCGCCCCGGCCCTGGTGACCGCCACCGCGGTCACCGCGCTCTCCACGATGCTGTGGCTGCTGCGCCGGGGGGTCGACGGCTACGTCCGCGACGCGTCGGCCTCGATCCTCGCGCTGGTCTACGTGCCGTTCCTCGGCTCGTTCGTGGCGCTGCTGCTCGCCGAGGGCGACCGCATCGGTGGCGGCATCTCCGACGACGGCGTGGGCGCGATCTGCACCTTCATCGGCGTCACGATCTGCTCCGACATCGGGGGGTACGCCGCGGGCGTGCTGTTCGGCAAGCACCCGATGGCCCCGGTGATCAGCCCCAAGAAGTCGTGGGAGGGCTTCGCCGGGTCGACGGTCTCCTGCGTCGCGGGCGGCACCGCGCTCGTCGTCCTCCTGCTCGACGGCCGCTGGTGGGTCGGGGTCCTGCTCGGCCTGGTCACGGTCGTGATGGCCACCCTGGGCGACCTCTGCGAGTCGGTGATGAAGCGTGACCTCGGCATCAAGGACATGTCGCAGATCATCCCCGGGCACGGCGGCCTGATGGACCGGCTCGACTCCCTGCTCGCCACCGCGGCGCCGATCTGGCTGATGCTGCACTACCTCGTCTTCGACCGGTGAACGAGATGACCGAGCCCACCAGGACCCTCCCGCTCGTCTTCGACGAGCCCCGCGGGCGCCGCAAGCCCCCGCAGCACCTCGCCGACCTCGACGCCGCGGGTCGCAAGGAGCTGCTGGAGAAGGCGGGCCTGCCCGGCTTCCGGGCCAAGCAGCTCTCCACGCACTACTTCTCCCGGCTCGTCGACGACCCGGCCGAGATGACCGACCTGCCCGCGGAGCACCGCGACCAGCTGGTCGAGCAGCTGTTGCCGACGCTGATGACCCCGCTGCGCACGATGGAGGCCGACGCCGGCACCACGCGCAAGACGTTGTGGAGGCTGTTCGACGGCGCCCTCGTCGAGTCGGTGCTGATGCGCTACCCCGACCGCGCCACGATGTGCGTCTCCTCCCAGGCCGGCTGTGGCATGGCGTGCCCGTTCTGCGCGACCGGCCAGGGCGGCCTGCAGCGCAACATGTCGACCGCCGAGATCGTCGAGCAGGTCGTCGCGGGCGCCCGGGCGCTCGCGCGGGGCGAGGTGGCCGGCGGCCCGGGTCGCGTCTCCAACGTGGTCTTCATGGGCATGGGTGAGCCGATGGCCAACTACAAGGCCGTGATCGGGGCGGTGCGCCGCCTGACCGAGAAGACCCCCGACGGGCTCGGCATGTCGGCCCGCGGCATCACGGTCTCCACGGTGGGCCTGGTCCCGCGGATCGACCAGCTGGCCGACGAGGGCATCCCGGTCACCCTCGCCCTGTCGCTGCACGCCCCCGACGACGAGCTGCGCGACGAGCTGGTCCCGATCAACACCCGGTGGAAGGTGCGCGAGGCCGTCGAGGCGGCGTGGCGCTACGCCGAGCGGACCAAGCGGCGCGTGTCGATCGAGTACGCCATGATCAAGGACGTCAACGACCAGGCGTGGCGCGCCGACCTGCTCGGCGACGTCCTCACGTCGTACGGCGACTGGGGCTGGGTGCACGTCAACCTGATCCCGCTCAACCCGACGCCGGGGTCGAAGTGGACGGCCAGCCGGCGCGAGGACGAGCGCGAGTTCGTCCGCCGGCTCGAGGCCAAGGGCGTGCCGACCACGGTCCGCGACACCCGCGGCCAGGAGATCGACGGCGCCTGCGGCCAGCTGGCCGCGCACGAGTAGCGCTCACTGGGTGTGTGAATCGCCCCCGGTCTGATGGAGGCTCTCAATCCTGGAATGGATGATGAGAGTCATGGCAGCACCGAGGAAGTACAGCGCTGAGCTCCAGCAGCGAGCGACGCGGATGGCGTTGGACGCCAGGAAAGATCCGGAGTCGGCGCGTGGGGCGATCAAGCGGGTCGCCGATCAGCTGGGGGTCCACCCCGAGGCGCTGCGAAACTGGGTCCGTCAGGCCGAGATCGACGGCGGTGTCCGACCGGGCACTACGACCGAGGACGCGCAGAGGCTTGCTGAGCTCGAGCGTGAGGTGCGGGAGTTGCGTCGAGCCAACGAGATCCTGAAGACGAGCGCAGCTAGCTCCGCGGCCGCGGAGCTCGACTGCAAGATCAAGTAGAGGTGCCCACCGCGGTGGTCGTCGACTACATCGACGGCCACCGCGATCGGTTCGGGGTCGAGCCGATGTGCGCAGTCCTGAAGGACGCCGGCGTGCAGATCGCCCCGAGCACCTACTACGCAGCCAAGACCAGGCCGCCGTCGGCACGCAGCGTGCGTGTTGCCGAGTTGGTCGAGGACATCAGGGTCGCCCACCAGGCCAACCTCGGTGTCTACGGCGCCCGCAAGATCCACGCCGAGCTCAACCGCGAAGGCGTCAAGGTCGCGCGATGCAGAGTACGTCGACTGGTTCAACCACCGGCGCCTGCACGGCGAGATCGGGCTCGTCCCGCCAGCTGAGTTCGAGGCCAACCACTGGGCGGCAACCCCGCCCGAGCACTACCGTGAGAACCGGGTCCTCACCGAGGGCGGATCCAACTAACCGAGCCTCCACGAAACCCGGGGCGATTCACACACCCAGTCAGAGCCTCGCGAGCTCGCGGCCCCACGCGGTCGCCCGCTCGAGCTCCCCGTCGGCCAGCGGGCCGGCCGTGTCGTCGACGTAGAAGCTGGTGGGCTCCGTGGCGACGGCGTAGCCGTGCTTCCTCGCCGACCTCGCGGCGCTCCGGGCGGCCGAGCCGGGCAGTCGGTGCACCTTGGTCACGCGGGTGTCGAAGGTCGCGATGCGGTGGTGGCCGGTCCGGGGCTGCGCCTCGAGCCACTCGCGCAGGCCGGGCTCACCGGTGCCGTGCGGGGCGCCCTGCTTGACCGCGTCGGCGCGGGTGGAGGCGCGCGTCATCGAGAACGCGTGCGTCGGGCCGCCGGCGACGACGAGGTCGACGCCGTCCGGGAGCGCGGGCGCCTCGCGGACGTCGACCACCTCCACCTCGGCCGACTCGCCGAGGCCGGCGGCGACCGCGCGGGCGACCTGCTCGGTGTTGCCCCACAGGGACTCGAAGACGACCAGTGCTCTCATGACGCTCCTCCTGACCCCCTCCTCCATCGTCCTCCCGCGACGGGGTGGGGTGGGGTCGGCGAGGTGTCTGCTCGGTCACGCGCAGGGGCGCAAGGTCAAGAAACCGCGGTTGCCGCGCGGTGACCTGCGGCTTTCGGGACCATGGTCCTGCGCGGAGGGCAGGGACGCCCGCTGGGAACCGCGCCCCGCACGAATCGGTGGAAGGGACGACCCGATGCTGCACTTCTCGGAGGAGCCTGCGCGCGCGCAGGAGGACCACGCACCCGCCGGCCGCCGCCTGGTGGCCGTGCTCGGCGCCCTGCTCGTCGGGCTGGGAGGGGCCGGTGCGGGCCTCGTGCTCAGCGCGACCCAGGCCGCGCCGGTCTGCGGCCTCGGCGGGCAGCCGCTCGCGCTCGCTGCCGGCCCGGTCGTGTGCACCCACGCTGACGCGGCACCCCCCGGCGTCGACGTCACCGAGCCGGTGAGCACCACCGAGCTGCAGCAGCGGCAGGGAGCCGCCGACGCGGCGTACCAGGCGGCCGAGGACCTCGGCGTCCCCGGCTACTACCCCTCCAACGCCACCAGCCCGAGCGTGCCGTGCGACGGCGACGGGACCAGCGGCTACCGCGTCCAGCCGATGTACGTCGTGGAGGCGAGCCGGGCCAACCGGTTCAGCTCGCTGCTGAGCAGCTTCAAGCTGTGGGCCGCCGGGACCGACGACGTGGTGAACCGGTCGGCCGCCCTGACCGGCGGCGTGCGCCACCTGCGCTACGTCACCGAGCCCGACGGGTCCGGGGGCTGCACCGCGAAGGTCCTCAACGTGACCGTCCCGGACGGCTCGATGTCGAGCTTCAACGCCACCATCAGCGCCGTGCAGGCGCTGGGCTACACCGACCCGGCGCGCAAGTACCTGATGTGGACCGACGCGACGTCGCTGTGCGGCATCGCGACGACGTACCCCTACGACTCGGACGGCCAGGGCAACCCCAACAACGGGTCCTACGCGCAGTACGCGCGCATCGACTCGGGGTGCTGGGGCTTCGGCAACGGGAGCAACGACCACAGCGTCGAGGCGCACGAGATCGTGCACACGCTGGGCAGCGTCATGCGGACCGCGCCCCACGGCACGACCAACGGCCACTGCTGGGACGAGTCCGACACGATGTGCTACGCCGACGGCGGCGGCCACGCGATGGTCCAGGTCTGCGACCCGTCGCAGGAGTACCTCCTCGACTGCCGCTCCGACGACTACTTCAGCACCTACCCGGACCCCGGCTCGTGGCTCGACACCCACTGGAACGCCGCCGACAGCCGCTTCCTCATCGGCGGAGGTGACGGCAGCGGGGGCGGGTCGGCCGGCGCACCGACCGTCCTCGGGGCGACGCTCTCGGTCAACAACCCCGCGATCCCGGGGCTGCCCACGCAGGCCGAGATCAGCCCGTCGCTGCCGGCGGGCCGCACGCTGACCTCGGTCACCTGGAAGGCGGCCCGGTCGGACTGCGCCTTCACCGCGCCGACCGAGCTGGTCACCGGGGTGGTCTGCAACGCCGGCGTCGCGACGGCCACCAGCGTGACCGCCACCCTCAAGGACTCCACCGGCGCGACGAAGTCCGTCACCGGCCCGCTGACGTTCACCACCGCCACCCCACGGGACGTGCGCCTCGCGGTCTCCCTCGACGGGCAGGACGGCGCGAGCGCGTCGGTCTGCACGAGCACCGTCTTCCCGGTGAGGCTCACTGCCGTGGACGCCGCGACCGGCGTGCCGGTGAAGGGCCTCACCCTGGCCGGCACCAAGCAGGCCGACGGGTCGCTCACGGTCGCGACGGTCGGCTCCAGGGCCTCGGACGCGACCGGCACCTCGGTGCTCTCCACCTCGGTGACCACCGGCACGACGCTCACGGCGAGGTCGACGGCCGTGGGCCTCTGGCGGGCGGCGACGCCGGTGACGATGCGTGCCGTGCCGTCGCGGTGCACCCTCGACCTCACCACCGACGCGAGCCCGACCGACGTCTACTACGGCGACCCCGTGACCGTGACCGGCACGGTGACCCGCGACGTCGCCGGCACGGCGCTGCCGGTCGGGGGCGTCTCCGTGGCGGTCAAGCTCCTCAAGGACAACGGCGCCCTGGCCAGCCTCGGCACGGCCAGGAGCGCCGCGGACGGGACCTACCGCGCGGTCTACAAGCCGACGGCGTCCGGCCGCCTGGTCGCGTCGGTGGCGGGCACCACCGGGCTCTCCCCGATGAGTGTGAACGGCCCGGTCGTCACGGTGACGCTGCCGCTGACGAACCTCAGCGCGTCGGCCGCCACGCTCGACGTCGGCTACGGCGACCCGGTCTCCGCCACCGGCCGGCTGCGGCGCGACGCCGGGGGCACGGTGACCCCGATCGCCTCGGCGACCGTCTCGCTCACGGTCACCGCGCCGGGCAAGGCGCCGGTCGTGGTCGGCAGCGGCCGCACGCGGACCGACGGCACCTTCACCGTCGCCGGTGCCCTGCGCGCCTCCGGCACCCTCAAGGCGGTGTACGCCGGCACGGCCGGCCAGCCCGCCGCCGCGGTCGAGCTGGGGCAGGCCACGGCGGGCACCTGGACCACGGCGGTGACCGCGGCGGCGTCGACGTACTCCGTGGCGCCGGGGGGCTACGTGACCTTCAGCGGGTCGGTGCGGAAGACCTACCAGGGCACGACCAAGCCGGCCGCGGCCCAGCGGGTGCGGCTCTACGTCACGCCGTCGGGTGGGGTCCCGGCCCTGGTGACCACCGCGACGACGGGGAGCACCGGCGCGTGGACGGCACGGGTCTACCCGAAGGCGACCGGCACGTGGCGGGCGGTGCTGTCCCCGGTCACCGGCTACGCCGGCTCGGAGAGCGTGCCGCTCGACGTGGCGGTGCGCTGACCGATTTCGTCGGCCAGCCGACCGAGCAGGGCGGCGAGGCCGAGGTCGGCGCGTCCGGGCACCCGTCCGGAGGTCGTCACCCGCGGGCCCAGCGGCGTCGCGACGCCCAGCCCGGCAGCCCGGACGCGGTCCACGAGGTCCTGGTCCTCCCCGTGCGGCAGGTCGCGGAAGCCGCCCACGGCGTCGTACGCGTCGAGGCGGACGGCGAGGTTGGCGCCGTAGACGTGGGAGTGGCCGGTCTCCCCGACGCCGGCCGAGACGAGCTGGTCGTAGGCCGCGCGGACGTGGGGCTCGGCCTCCCACTCCCGCACCTCGACCAGCCCGGCGACGGCCACCGACCCGGTGGCGCGGGCCGCCGCGAGGGTGCTGCCGACCCAGGTGAGCGGGACGACGGAGTCGGCGTCGGTGCTGAGCACCCACCAGTCCTCCGCGGCACCCGACCGGTCGCGGAGCGCCGAGCGGACCAGCCGGTGGCGGGCCGCGCCGACGCTCGGGGAGGTGGTGTCCTCCACCACGACGCCCTCGACCTGCTCGTGCCCGGCGAGCATCTCCGCGGCGACGGCCCGCGTGCGGTCGCGGCAGCGGTGGGCCGCGACGGCCACGACGGTCCGCCCCACCTCCCCGAGGGCACGCGCGTGGGTCAGGGAGCACAGCACGTGCGCCAGGCAGACGGGCAGGTCGCGCTCCTCGTCGCGCGCGGGCACGGCGACGACCACCGCAGGAGCGGTCACAGGTCGCCCTGCTGCGCCAGCCAGGTGGCGTCCTTGTCGGCGTCCTGCTGGGCGAGGTACATCGGCAGGTCGTGCAGCGCCGCGGCCAGGTCGGCGTCGTAGGCCAGCGCCGCGGCCCCCGCCACGTGACGGGCGTGATCGACCACCTCGTGCGTCGCGGCGACGACCGACGACCGGACCCAGGTCGCCAGCAACCGCGGGTCGAGGGTCTCGGGGGAGCCCTCCTCCGCCTCCCGCCCCGCCTGGCGTACGACGGCCGCTGCGGCCAGCGCGTCGACCTGCGCCAGCCCGAGGCGCCGCTCCTGGGCAGGGGAGCGACGAGCGGCCGGCACCGCGGAGGCGACCAGCCGCAGCACGTGGCTCGCGCAGCCGGCCCACACCGCCGCGACCCCGATGCCACCGAGGTGGAAGGCGTGCCGGGTCAGGTAGAAGTCCGGCGGCCCGACGACGGTGGTGTCCTCGTCCGCGGCGAGGACGCGGTCCAGGTGGGCGGTGTGGGTGCGGCTGAGCGCCATCGCCGGCGAGTGCCACACGGTGTGGTCGTAGGCCCAGCCCGAGGCGTCGAGGTCGAGCAGGTGGTGGCGGCCGTCGGCGGTCCACACGGGCACCAGCGCGCGGTCGACGACGCCGGACCCGGAGGCGAAGCGCAGCGTGCCGTCGAGGACCCAGCCGCCGTCGACCCGCTCGGCGTGGACGCCGGTGCCCTGCGACCGGCTGGCCCACACGGCGTACATCGACTCCGGGACGGGGGTGACTCCCGCCTCGCAGAGGATGCGGCGCGCGTCGAGGTGGCCCTCGGTCAGCCGGGCGAGGACGACGTCGGTGGCGCCGAGCCGCAGCAGGCCCTCGAGGAAGGACGGCCAGCTCGCGCCCTCGACCTCGACCTGGGCGGCGAGGTGGAGCACGGCCCGCCGCTGCGTGGCGGGGTCGGGGGAGCGGCGGTCCTCCGCGACCAGGGCCAGGGGGAGAGGGGCGCCGCGGCCGCGGTCCCGGCTCACGCGCTGCCCGGGGAGCGCACCCAGGTGCGGATCTCGAAGCTGGGGTCCTGCAGCCACGTGTGTTCCTTCCAGTCGGAGCGGGTGAGGAGGCCGCCGAGCTCGGCCAGGGAGTCGGCGCCGGAGCCCCACGTGTCCTCGGCCTCGTGGCGCCAGGACACGGCCGCCACCTCGGTCGCACCCGGCAGGGAGGTCAGCACCTCGGCCAGCCGGGCCCGTTCGGCCGGTGGGAGGTAGTAGACCACTTCGGCCAGCACGACGAGCTCGGCGTCACCGGCCAGGGCGGGCACCGCCGGCAGCCGGCTGACCACGGTCTCGACGCGACCGGCGGTGTGGGCGGCAGTGAGCTCGACCGCCCGCGGCGAGAGGTCGCTGGCGACGACCAGGTCGCAGCGGTCGGCGAGCAGGGCGGCCACCTGGCCGACGCCGCACGCGGCGTCCCAGGCGACGGCGTACCTCTCCTGCGCCAGGGCGGCGGCCAGGCAGGCGGTCTTGCGTCGCTCGTACCACCGGGAGTGCACGCCCCAGGGGTCCGGGTCCTCGCGGTAGCGCCCGTCGAAGTCGACGGGCCCGGTCGGCTCAGCCACGCGCGACCAGCCACTGCCGGTGGTGGCGGTCGACCAGGTCGGCGGGGACCACCGGCGGCCAGCCGGGCCGCCACGGGTGGAACTGGGAGGTGAAGCACCCCAGCGCCCGGCGCCAGCGCTCGTCCTCGCGCGGCCCGGTGGGCGCGGCCACGAGCACCCCTCCGTGGGCCGCGACGTCGGAGGGGTCGAGCCAGTAGGGCGCCCACACGACGTACTCCAGCAGGGGGACGCCGGCCGCCTCGGCCACCCGGGCCGCCGCGGTCCCCGCCGCCGCGTGGTCCGGGTGGGGGTCGTGCCGCCAGGGCGCGAGGACGGCGCTCCCGGACGCGAGGGCGTCGGCCAGCAGCGCCACCGCGTCGTCGAGGTGGTGCTCGAGACCGCCGTCGGGCAGGTGCCCGCAGCGCAGGGGCTCCACGCCGAGCTCCCCGAGCGCGCAGCGCCACTCGGCCAGCCGCGCGTGCGCCACCCGGTCGGGGTCCTCGCCGGTGCCGTCGAAGCAGCGTTCCCCGGCGGTCAGGGTCACCGCCCGGGCGGTGACGTCGAGCGCGGCGAGCAGCCGGCCGGCCCCGATCGTCTCGTCGTCGGGGTGGGCGGCGACCACGAGGAGGTCGTCGAGGTCGGGCAGCTCGAGACGCCCTGTCACGGCGTCCGCCCAGAGATCCGGGTCACGCGGCGGCGCGCAGGGTGCTTGCATGAGGGCCACGTGGGCAACGTAGGGACTGATGCCCGGGGGAGACATCCCCCAATGGGTGGATGAGACGGAGGAGTGATCATGGCCACGGCAGGTCCGACGAGGCTGCGACTGGCCCTGGTGAACGACTACGAGGTCGTGGTGCGGGGGCTGGCTCACATGCTGGAGCGGTTCGAGGACATCGAGATCGTCGAGCTGGACTCCAACACCGACGTGGTGGAGCCGGTCGACGTCGCGCTCTACGACACGTTCGCACAGGCCGAGGGTGACGCGCCCGAGGTCACCGCCCTGGTCGACAACCCGCGCGTGCGGCACGTGGTCGTCTACAGCTGGAACGTCGACGGGGCGCTCCAGCGGCGCACCCTGGACGCCGGCGTGAGCGGCTACCTCGCCAAGTCGATGACCTCCGACGAGCTGGCCGAGGCTCTGCGCGACGTCGCCAAGGGCCGGACGCTCGAGCTCGACGAGGTCGAGGCGAGACCCGTCCCGGAGCCCGCGGAGGGTGACTGGCCGGGTCGCGAGCAGGGCCTCACCGCACGCGAGTCGGAGGTGCTGGCCCTCATCACGCAGGGCTTCAGCAACAACGACATCGCCGCGCAGACCCACCTGTCGATCAACTCGGTCAAGACCTACATCCGGCACGCCTACCACAAGATCGGCGCGACCAGCCGGAGCCGAGCGGTGCTCTGGGGCATCGACAACGGCTTCCGGCCGGACACGCTCCGGGTGCGGCGCGGCGGGTCCTGACCTCACCAGGCCTGGGAGATCACCTCGCCGAACAGCTCGTGCTCGTCGGCCTCGAGCCCCCGGCGACGGAACCACGTGCACAGGTTGGTGCAGTCCCGCAGCAGCAGGTCCGGGCCGGCCGGGTTGGCCACGAGGTCGACCACCTGCGGGAGGTCGATGACCACGAGCCGCTCACCCGCCGCCAGCACGTTGTACGGCGAGAGGTCGCCGTGGGCGAGGCCCGCGCGGGCCAGCACCGACAGCGCCTCCCGCACCTGCTCGAAGTACGACGCGAGCAGGTCGGCGTCGGGCCGCACCGCCGCGAGCCGGGGTGCGGGGAGGCCGTCCGGGCCGGTGACGAGCTCCATCAGCAGCTCGGTCCCGTCGATCTGCACGGGGTAGGGGACCGGGAGGCCCATCTCCCACAGCCGGGTCAGGGCGTTCCACTCGGCGATCGCCCACTGGCCGCTGGCCACGGCCCGCCCGTGGGCGGTGCCCTTGGCGAGCGCGCGCTGGTCGCGCGAGCGTCGTACGCGTCGGCCCTCGGTGTAGGCCGCGCTGCGGTGGAAGGAGCGGTGCTGCTCGTCGCGGTAGCGCTTGGCCGCCATCACGACGCCGTCGGTGCCCGGCTCGGCCCGGCGCAGCAGGAAGACGTCGGCCTCCTTGCCGGTCTTGAGGACGCCGAGCTCGGTGTCCACCGCGCCGCGGGTGGTCACCACCCAGTCGGGGACCGGTGCGGGCCCGCGGCACAGGCGCTCGACGTCGAGGTAGGTGCTCCACCGCTGGCCGGCGGGCAGGTCGTCCTCGAAGACGGTGAAGTCGAGGGCCCAGGCGGCGGGGAAGGAGGAGAGGGGCTGGTCGTGCTGGTCGTGCTGGTCGTGCTGGTCGTGCTGGTCGTGCTGGTCAGAGAAGAGGCTCACGTGTGCTCCGGAGGGGAGAGGGACGGACGGGCGTGCGGGGACCCAGGACGGTCATGGGGTCAGCCCTCCTCTCTGCCTCCGGCGCCGGCGGCGCGCGTGGGGGTCCAGCGTGATGTGCCGGAGCGGGCAGGCGCAACGGGTTTTCGACGTACCCTGGTGCGTCACCCGAGGAGGGTCCCTTGTCGCACCACCGGCCCGCCGTCGCGCTCCTCTGCGCGGCCTCGCTCGCCCTGTCCCTCGGCGCCCTCGGCCCGCTCGGCGCCCGTGGGGGCGCCGCGGCCGTCGCCGCCGAGGCGACGGCGGTCGTCGGGTCGCCCGACGGGCCCGACGCGTACTTCCCCCGGGACGGCAACGGCGGCTACCAGGTCACCCACTACACGATCGACGACCGCGTCCAGCCCTCCACCGACGCGCTCTCCGGGCGTACGACGCTGCGCGCGGTCGCCGGGTCGTCGGCGCTCTCCGCGTTCCACCTCGACCTGCGGCTGACCCCCGACGCGGTCACCGTCGACGGCGAGCCCGCGACCTTCTCCAAGCCCAGCGGTCACGAGCTCGAGGTGACCCCGCGGACCCCCGTCGCGGCAGGCAGCCCGTTCACCGTCGCCGTGCGCTACCACGGCACCCCGTCGCGGCTGCGCAGCGCGACGGCGTGGGACGGCTACTTCCACCAGCCGGGCGAGACCGCCGCGGTCGGCGAGCCGCAGATCGGCCCCTGGTGGTTCGCGGCCAACGAGACCCCGCGCGACAAGGCGACCTTCGACATCACGATCCGGGTCCCCACGGGGCAGCAGGCGGTCAGCGGGGGCCGGCTGGTCTCGCGCACGGTGAGCGGCGACTGGACGGCGTGGCGCTGGAAGGTCGACGAGGCGATCAGCACCTACCTCGCCTACTTCGTCGCCGGGCGCTTCGAGATCCGGCGCACCACCGCCGACGGCCGGCCGGTGCTCTACGCGGTGTCGAGGCAGCTGTCGGCCAAGGAGGTCGAGCAGGCGTTCGCGCTGCTCGACGACACCCCGCGCATCCTGCGGTGGATGGAGTCGCGGTTCGGCGCCTACCCCTACGCCACGGCCGGGGGCGTGGTCTCCTCGGTCTACACCGGGTTCGCGCTGGAGAACGCCTCGCGGCCCTTCTACTCCTGGTTCGGCTCGAGCGCGGGCACGGTCGTCGTCCACGAGCTGGCCCACCAGTGGTTCGGCGACACGGTCGCCCTGCAGCGCTGGCGGGACACCTGGCTCAACGAGGGCTTCGCGACGTACGTCGAGTGGCTCTGGCAGGAGGGCCACGGTCGACGGTCGGTCCAGGACACGCTGACCTCCCGCTACGACAGCTACGTCCCGTCCTCCACCTTCTGGGACCTGCAGGTCAGCAACCCCGGCCCCACCGAGATCTTCAGCACCCCGGTCTACGACCGCGGCGGCATGATGCTCGGCGCCCTGCGCTGCCGGATCGGCAAGGCGCCGATGCGCGACCTCGTGCGCGCGTGGGTCGACCGCCACCGCGACGGCACCGGGACGGGCCGGCAGTTCCGTGACCTGGCGGCCGCACGGGAGGGCGCCGGGCTGTCGACGTTCTTCCACACCTGGCTCGACGTGAGGGAGCGTCCGGCACGCACGCGGGCCAACGGTCTGACGGGCTGCTCCTGAGGCGAGGCACAATCGCCCCATGACTGCTTCCACGTCGTACGCCGAGGTCCTCGCCCGCAGCGTCACCGACCCGGCCGGCTTCTGGGGCGAGCAGGCCGCGCTGGTCGACTGGATCCGCAAGCCCGAGCAGGTGCTCGACGACAGCCGGCCGCCGTTCTACCGGTGGTTCCCCGACGCGACCCTCAACACCTGCTACAACGCGCTCGACCGCCACGTCGCCAAGGGCCGTGCCGACCAGGCCGCGCTGGTCTACGACAGCGCGATGACCGGGACCAAGCAGACCTACACCTACGCCCGGCTGCTCCAGGAGGTCGCCGCGTTCGCGGGGGTGCTCCGGGGGCTGGGCGTGGAGCAGGGCGACCGCGTGGTGATCTACATGCCGATGGTCCCCGAGGCCGTCATCGCGATGCTGGCCTGTGCCCGCATCGGCGCGGTGCACTCGGTGGTCTTCGGCGGCTTCGCCGCCCACGAGCTCGCCGTGCGCATCGACGACGCCCGACCGACGGTCGTGGTGGCCGCCTCCTGCGGCATCGAGCCGACCCGCGTCGTGGAGTACAAGCCGCTGCTCGACCGCGCGCTCGACCTCGCCACCCACGCCCCGGCCGCGGTCGTGGTCAAGCAACGGCCCGAGGCCGAGGCGTCGCTGCTCGAGGGACGCGACCTCGACTGGGACGTCGCCATGCGCGCGGGGCGCACCGACCCGGCCGCGTGCGTCGAGGTCCGCGCCACCGACCCGCTCTACGTGCTCTACACCTCCGGCACGACCGGCAAGCCCAAGGGGATCGTGCGCGACAACGGCGGTCACGCGGTGGCCATGGCGTGGTCGCTGCCCAACGTCTACGACGTGCACGCGGGTCAGGCGTGGTGGGCGGCCTCGGACGTCGGCTGGGTCGTGGGCCACTCCTACATCGTCTACGCGCCGCTGATCGCCGGCGCGACGACGATCCTCTACGAGGGCAAGCCGGTCGGCACCCCGGACGCCGGCGCGTTCTGGCGGGTCGCGGCGGAGCACCGCGTGCAGGGGCTGTTCACCGCCCCGACCGCCATCCGTGCGATCAAGAAGGAGGACCCCTCCGGCGCGATGCTCGAGGGTCACGACCTCTCCGCGCTGCGCAACCTGTTCCTGGCGGGGGAGCGGCTCGACCCCGACACCTACGAGTGGGCGTCGTCGACCCTGGGCGTGCCGGTCGTCGACAACTGGTGGCAGACCGAGACGGGCTGGCCCATCGCTTCCAACCTGCGCGGGCTCGCGCCGATGCCGATCAAGCCCGGCTCGCCGTCCGTCCCGGTCCCGGGGTACGACGTCCAGGTGCTCGACCCGACCGGGTCACCCGTGGCGCCGGGCACCGAGGGCGCGATCGCGATCCGGCTGCCCCTGCCGCCGGGGACGCTGCCGACGCTGTGGGGTGACGACGAGCGCTACGTCTCGTCGTACCTCTCGACCTACGACGGCTACTACCTCTCCGGCGACGGCGGCTACCTCGACGAGGACGGCTACCTGTTCGTCATGGGCCGCACCGACGACGTGATCAACGTCGCCGGGCACCGCCTCTCCACCGGCTCGATGGAGGCCGTGATCGCCTCCCACCCGGCAGTCGCGGAGTGCGCGGTCATCGGGGTGGCCGACCCGATGAAGGGTCAGGCGCCGCGCGGGTTCGTCGTGCTCAAGGCCGGGGTCGAGTCCGACCCCGAGGAGGTCAAGCGCGAGCTGGTCGCGATGGTGCGCGACGAGGTCGGCCCGGTCGCGGCGTTCAGGGAGGTCGACGTCGTGCCCGGCCTGCCCAAGACCCGCTCGGGCAAGATCCTGCGCAAGACGATGCGCGAGATCGCCGACGGCGCCGACCCCACGCCGCCCTCGACGATCGAGGACGCCGGCGTGCTCGACGCCCTGCGCCCCACCCTGCGCCGGGAGGGATGAGCCCCGCGGCGGCGGCCCGGCGGCAGCCCGGCCCGGCCCGGACGACAGGACACTCTCGGGCCTCGGTGGGCACTCACGGTGCCCAGACCAGGCTCTGGGTGAGAGCTGCCTGTCCTCCGGGCCCGCCCACCACCGCGAGCAGCACGTCGCGCACGTAGCCGGGCTAGAGCATCACGTGCTCCCAGGAGAACCGGAGCACGGTCCAGCCGCGCAGCACCAGCGCGTTGTAGCGCGCACAGTCGCGGTGCAGCGCCTTGCGGTGGCCGTGGAACTCCCACGACTCGGCCTCGATCACGATCCTGCGCTCGCGGTCGACGAGGTCGGGGGTGACCCGCAGCCCGCGCTCGTCGATGCGGACCTGCGGCTCCACGACGAGACCGGGCACGTCGAGGGCGATCGCGCGGAGCACGGACTCGAAGGCGTTGGCCGCGCGCCGGTCCGCGCACTCGACCACCCGTCGTACGCGCGCACGCCCGGTGGTGCGCACCTGCTCGGCCGCCTCACGGAGCTGCGCGCGGGTCACGGCACCGGAGCGCAGCGCGGAGTCGGCGACGGCGAGGGCCTCGGCCCAGGGCAGGTCGCGCGCGCAGTCGACGACGGTCTGCGCAGGCCGGGTGACCGCGGTGCCGTTCGAGCGGTCCACCGACCCCTCGGGCAGGTCGCGCCAGTGGACGTCCGCATCGCCGCGGCGCTCCGCCGACAGGTGCCGCTTGCGAGGCACGGTCAGCTCGGGACGCTCGGGGACGGTGGCCACCGACCAGCCGTGGCGCAGGGCTGCGCTCCGGTGCGACACCGTCGCGCTGAGGCGGGTCGCCTCGGCCAGGGACGCGTCGAGGTCGGGCAGCGCGTAGCGGCCCCGCGCCACGCGGTGCACCGTCCCGGAGGACACGGCGCGACGGACTGCGCGCTTGCCGACGACCGCCAGGGGCTGTCGCCGGGTCGCCACCCCGCCGTGCAGGGCGAGCGCCTGCCGCACGCTCTCGTCAGCCACGGGGGCAGTCTCACCGGCCCGGCTGCCGGCCCGTCGACGCTCTCCACAGGCCCCGCCGACAGGCACCTCGTGCTCGGTGCCGCCACCACGAGCGCGGTCGGCGCGGGGGTGGCGCCGAGTGTCCTGTCCGTCGGGCCGCGCGGGGTCGAGGAGGGGTCAGTGGCCGCCGATGAGCGGCGCCATCGCGCGGGCGATCCGGGACGGGCGGCGGGTCAGCCGCTCCTCGCCGTCGGCCAGGCCCATCGCCCTCAGGCCCGCGTTGATGCCCAGCCACCGCAGCGGCTCCGGCTCCCAGCGGCGGGAGCGGTGGTCGACCCAGGGGAGCGCGGTGAGCTCGGTGGAGCGGCCGAGCACCAGGTCGCGCAAGGTGCGCCCGGCGAGGTTGGTCGTGCCGACGCCGTCGCCGACGTAGCCGCCGGCCCACGCCAGGCCCGTGCGCCGGTCGAGGCCGACCGAGGCGCACCAGTCGCGCGGGATGCCGAGCGGCCCGCCCCACGCGTGGGTGAAGGTCGCCTCGCGGAGCACGGGGAACATCTCGCGCAGCGTGGCGCGCAGCGACTCCCAGACGGCGGGGTGCGCGTCGTGGGCGGGGGAGACCGAGGACCCGAAGTGGTAGGGGGCGCCACGGCCGCCGAACGCCAGCCGTCCGTCGGCGGTCCGCTGGCCGTAGACCACCAGGTGGCGGTGCTCGCTGAACGTCTCGCGCCGGGCCAGCCCGATCTCGTCCCACGCCGCGTCGGGCAGCGGCTCGGTCGCGACCATGAGGGAGTAGACCGGCACCACGGCCCGGCGCTGGCCGCGCAGGCCGGGCGTGAAGCCCTCGGTCGCCCGCACCACCACGTCGGCGCGCACGTCGCCGTGGTCGGTCCGGACCACGCCGGGCTCGATCGCGGTCACCCGCGTCCGCTCGTGGACCACGCCGCCGAGCCGCTCGACGACCTCGGCCAGACCGCGGACGAGCCGGTAGGGGTGGACCGCCGCGCAGTCCGGGGTGTACGTCGCCCCGAGCGCCCGCGTCATGCCGATCCGTTCGGCGGTCTCGGCCGCGGACAGGAGGGTCAGGTCGTCGCGGCCCCAGGCCCGGGCGTGCTCGACCTCCGCGCGGGCCCGCTCCAGCTGCACCGGCGTGCGGGCGACCACCACCGTCCCGCCCTTGACCCAGTGGGCGTCGATGCCCTCCTCGGCCACGACCCGCCCGACCTCGTCGACGGTGTCCCGCATGGCGGCGTGCTGCGCCCGCGCCCCGGCGTACGACGACCCGCGCAGCCGGGCGAGCCGGT
The DNA here is from genome assembly GCF_031458325.1 of Nocardioides marmoribigeumensis. Classification (NCBI taxonomy): domain Bacteria; kingdom Bacillati; phylum Actinomycetota; class Actinomycetes; order Propionibacteriales; family Nocardioidaceae; genus Nocardioides; species Nocardioides marmoribigeumensis. Next base: position 1,021,330 of record NZ_JAVDYG010000001.1, on the reverse strand, counting down.
CCGGGCCGGCGGGGAAGAGGGCGGAGCACCAGCCGCCGTTGCGGCCCGAGGCGCCGAAGCCCGCGGTCTCGGCCTCGAGGACGACCACCCGCAGCGAGGGGTCCTCGCGCAGCAGGTAGGAGGCGGTCCACAGGCCGGTGAACCCCGCCCCCACCACGGCCACGTCGCACGAGAGCGAGCCAGGAAGAGATGGGCGGACGGTGGCGGGTGGGCCGTCCCACCACAGCGGTCCGGTTATCTGACACCCCATGAGTAGGTCTGCTTGCGCAGCTTGAGGTAGACGAAGGTCTCGGTGGAGGTGACCGGGGCGAGCGAGCGGATGCGCTTGGAGACGATCTCGAGCAGGTGCTCGTCGCTCTCGGCGACGACCTCGACCATCAGGTCGAAGGAGCCGGCCACGATGACGACGTAGTCGACCTCCTCCATCTCGGCGATCGCGTCGGCCAGCGGCTCGAGGTCGCCCGAGGCGCGCACGCCGATCATGGCCTGGCGGCTGAAGCCGAGCTCGGTCGGGTCGGTGACCGCGACCACCTGCATGACCCCGGACTCGATCAGGCGCTGCACGCGCTGGCGGACGGCGGCCTCGGAGAGGCCCACCACCTTGCCGATGGCGGCGTAGGAGCGCCGGCCGTCCTGCTGCAGCTGCTCGATGATGGCCTTGGAGACGTCGTCGAGGTGGTTGCGGGACCGCGGGGACCGGGGCTGAGGCTTGCTCACGGGCCGATCGTCGCACCAGAGGTGAGCCTCGTCAAAGGTTTCCGGGGCGCAAAAGCAAACGAATCCGCAGTGACACGAAAACGTAACAACTGATTCCCTTGTCGCTGACAGGTCATCATGCGATTATCCTCACCAACCGATCGAGGAGGCCGCCCCATGCCCCGAACCCGTCGCACCCCCGCTCCGCTGCCGATGCTGGAGCACCTTCCCGAGGTCGACCGACGACTGTTCCTGCGCGGTCTGGGGGCCGCGGGACTCGGTCTCGGCGGGTCGTCGCTGCTGGCCGCGTGCGGCACGTCGGGCACCAAGATCAGCGCCAAGGACGACTGCACGAGCACCGACAAGTCCTCGACCGACAAGTCGATGGTGTGGTCCAACTGGCCCGAGTACATCGACGTCGACGGCAACCGGATGCCCTCGCTGGAGAAGTTCCAGAAGGAGTCGGGCATCAAGGTCACCTACAACACCGACGTCAACGACAACAACGACTTCTTCGCCAAGGTCAAGAACCAGCTCGGTGCCTGCGAGCCGGTCGGGCGCGACCTGTTCGTGCTCACCGACTGGATGGCGGAGAAGATGGTCAACGCCGGGTGGCTGCAGAAGCTCGACCACGGCAACATGCCCAACGTCGAGGCCAACCTGGTCGACAACCTCAAGAGCCCGCAGTGGGACGAGAACCGCGACTACAGCGTGCCGTGGCAGAGCGGCTTCACCGGCATCGCCTACAACGCGAAGTACACCAAGCCCGTCGGCTCCTTCGAGGAGCTGATGACCCGCAAGGACCTCAAGGGCAAGGTCAGCCTGCTCAAGGAGATGCGCGACACGATGTCGTTCATGCTCAAGCTGGCCGGCGGCGACCCGACCGACTTCGACGACAACGCCTGGGGCGAGGCGATCGACAAGCTCAAGGGCTACGTCGCAAGCGGGCAGGTCCGCCGGTTCACCGGCAACGACTACGTCGACGACCTCAACAAGGGTGACATCGTGGCCTGCGAGGCGTGGTCGGGCGACGTGATCGCGATGCAGTTCGACAACCCCGACATCAAGTGGGTCGTGCCCGAGGAGGGCCTGGTCATCTGGTCCGACAACTTCCTCGTGCCCAACAAGGCCACCCACAAGGCCAACGCCGAGAAGCTGATGAACTTCTACTACGACCCGGCCAACGCCGCGATGGTCTCGGCGTGGGTCAACTACATCTCGCCGGTGAAGGGCACCCAGGAGGCCATGGCCAAGGTCGACAAGACCCTGGTCGAGGAGCCGCTGATCTTCCCGTCCCCGGACTTCCTGGACAAGGCGTTCTCGTTCCAGGCGACCGACGACAAGACCTCGGAGAAGTACGAGCGCGACTTCCAGACCGCGATCAGCGCCTGAGCAGCACGAGCAGCACGAGCGGAGCACCGGTGACCAGCACAGCCCAGCAGCAGGGTCGGTTCGACCACCAGGGAGACCTGGAGATCGTGTCGGTGACCAAGCGGTTCGGTGACTTCGTCGCCGTCGACGACCTGACCCTCACAGTGCCGCAGGGCTCGTTCTTCGCCCTGCTCGGCGCCTCGGGCTGTGGCAAGACCACCACCCTGCGCATGGTGGCGGGGCTGGAGACGCCGACCTCCGGTCGCATCGAGCTGGGGGGCAAGGACATCGCCGGTCTCAAGCCCTACAAGCGGCCGGTCAACACGGTGTTCCAGAGCTACGCGTTGTTCCCGCACATGACGGTCGAGGACAACGTCGCCTTCGGGCTCAGGCGCACCGGCGCCTCGGACGTGCGGACCAAGGTCGGCGAGATGCTCGAGCTCGTCCAGCTCGAGCAGTACGCCAAGCGCCGTCCGGCGCAGCTCTCAGGCGGCCAGCAGCAGCGCGTCGCCCTGGGGCGCGCGCTGATCAACCGCCCGCAGGTGCTGCTGCTCGACGAGCCGCTCGGCGCGCTGGACCTCAAGCTGCGTCGGTCGATGCAGCTGGAGCTCAAGCGCATCCAGACCGAGGTCGGCATCACCTTCGTCCACGTCACCCACGACCAGGAGGAGGCCATGACGATGGCCGACACCATCGCGGTGATGAACGCCGGGCGCATCGAGCAGCTGGGCGCACCCGCCGACCTCTACGAGCACCCGCAGTCGACGTTCGTGGCCAACTTCCTCGGTCAGTCCAACCTGCTCGAGGGCGTGGTCACCCGCGCCGGGTCGGGGGAGTACGACGTGACCGTCCAGGGCGCCGGGCTCCGCGCGACCCGGGTCACCGCCTCCGGCATCTCGGGGCGGTGCTGGATCGGGGTGCGTCCGGAGAAGGTGACCCTGCAGCCGCCCGGGGAGGGCCACGACGCGGGCCTCAACCGGCTCTCCGGCGGCCGGGTGGAGGACGTCAGCTTCGTCGGCGTCAGCACGCAGTACCTCATCGGCATGCCCTGGGGCCAGGAGCTGGCCGCCTTCGAGCAGAACACCGGAAAGCGGTCGTCCTTCGCGGTGGGCGACCAGGTCGACCTGACCTGGATGCCGGACCACACCTTCCTGCTCGACAGCGCGCAGGACGCCTCGGCCGGCTCCGAGATCGACGACGAGTGAGGAAGTGACCTCGTGACCGCACTGGGGCACGTGCCCGGACCCACCTCGGCGCAGGTGTCGGGGGAGGAGGCCCAGAAGCGCGGGTGGACCGGCTACCTCCTGATGCTGCCGGGCACGTTCTGGCTGGTGATGTTCTTCGTCGTCCCGACCGTGACGCTGGTCGCCAGCAGCCTCTACGACCCGAGCGGGTCCCTGCTCGACGGCTACCAGATGACCTGGCACGTGGCGAACTACTCCGACGCGATCGCGGAGTACTGGCCGGCCTTCGTCCGCTCGTTCGTCTACGCCGCGATCGCCACGCTCACGTGCATCCTGCTGGGGTTTCCGCTGGCCTACGCCATCGCGTTCAAGGCCGGGCGCTGGCGCAACCTCATGCTGGTCGCGGTCATCGCGCCCTTCTTCACCAGCTTCCTGGTGCGGACGCTGTCGTGGAAGCTCCTGCTGGGCGACAACTCGTTCATCACCAACCTGATCAACTCGCTGCCGGGCATCGACGGGCTGCGGCTGCTCGCCACGCCGTTCGCGGTGGTGACCGGGCTGACCTACAACTTCCTCCCGTTCATGGTGCTGCCGCTCTACGCCAGCCTGGAGAAGATCGACCTGCGACTGCTCGAGGCGGGCAGCGACCTCTACGCCTCGCCGATCACGACGTTCCGCCTGGTGACCCTGCCGCTGGCGATGCCGGGCCTCGTGGCGGGCACGCTGCTGACCTTCATCCCGGCCTGCGGCGACTTCATCAACGCCGAGCTGCTGGGCAACACCCGCACCCGCATGATCGGCAACGACATCCAGGGTCTCTTCAACGCCAGTGCGCTGCCCGCGGCGTCGGCGCTGTCGGTGATCCTCATGGTCGTCATCGTCGGCATGGTGTTCCTCTACGTCCGCAAGGCCGGCACCGAGGAGCTGGTGTGAGGGCCGCGCGCGAGTGGGTCGGACGGCACCTGGTGCTGCTGTTCGCGCTGGCCGTCCTGTTCTACATGGTCCTGCCCGTCCTCGTGGTCATCCTGATGAGCTTCAACCAGCCCAAGAGCCGCCTGGGCTACGACTTCCAGGGCTTCACGCTGGGCAACTGGACCCACCTGTGCGACCCCTACCAGCTGTGCTCGTCGGTCTCGGTCAGCCTGCGCATCGGCCTGCTCGCGACGGGCCTGGCCACCCTGCTGGGCTCCCTGATGGCCTTCGCGATGGTGCGCCACCACTTCCGGGGGCGCAGCGCCTCCAACCTGATGATCTTCCTGCCGATGGCCTCGCCCGAGATCGTGCTCGGCTCGTCGCTGCTGGCGCTGTTCGTCAACGGGGGCCTGGCCGGCAAGCTCGGCTTCTGGACGATCTTCGTGGCCCACGTGATGTTCTGCCTGTCGTTCGTCGTGATCACGGTGAAGGCGCGCCTGGCCGGGCTCGACCCCCGGCTCGAGCAGGCAGCGGCCGACCTCTACGCCAACGAGTGGCAGACGTTCTGGCGCGTGACGTTCCCGCTGGTGGTGCCGGGCATCGTCTCGGCGGCGCTGCTGAGCTTCTCGCTGTCGTTCGACGACTTCATCATCACCAACCTCAACTCCGGGCAGACCGTCACGTTCCCGATGTACGTCTGGGGGGCGGCCCAGCGCGGTGTGCCGATGCAGGTCAACGTGATCGGGACGGTGATGTTCCTGCTGGCGCTCTCGCTGGTGGTGGGCCAGCAGCTGGTCACCCGGGCCCGGTCGCGCCCGGCCTGACGCACCTCCCAGGTGCGCCGATGCGGCGTGCGTCACAACCTTGCACATACTTTGCGCAGAGTTGTTGCGTGTTCCGGAAGGACCGGCTAGATTGGGGTGCACAAGGTTTAACAGACCTTGCACAGCATGACCAGCAGCATCGCACCCACATTCTCGGGTGCGTGGAAATCCGCCCGACCTTCCACGCACTCGACCTGCTCGGGGCTCGTCGAGCCCGGACGCGAAGGAGCCCCCCGGACCACTGGTCCGGGGGGCTCTTTCCACCCCTCGCCTCGGCTCAGAGGACCGTCCAGGCCTCCGTGAGCACGGAGCGGAGCACCTGCTCCATCTCGTCGAAGTGCTCCTGGTCGCAGATCAGCGGCGGGGCCAGCTGCACGACCGGGTCGCCCCGGTCGTCGGCGCGGCAGTAGAGGCCGGCGTCGTACAGCGCCTTGGACAGGAAGCCGCGCAGCAGGCGCTCGGCCTCGTCGTCGTCGAAGGTCTCCTTGGTCGCCTTGTCCTTGACCAGCTCGATGCCGTAGAAGTACCCGTCGCCGCGGACGTCGCCGACGATCGGCAGGTCGAGCAGCTTCTCCAGCGTCGCGCGGAAGCGGGGCTCGTTGTCGAGCACGTGCTGGTTGACCTGCTCCTTCTCGAACAGATCGAGGTTGGCCAGCGCGACCGCGCACGAGACCGGGTGTCCGCCGAAGGTGTAGCCGTGCAGGAAGGTGTTCTGCCCCTGCTTGAACGGCTCCATCAGGCGGTCGGTGGTGATCATCGCGCCCAGCGGCGAGTAGCCGGAGGTCAGGCCCTTGGCCGAGGTGATGATGTCGGGCTGGTAGCCGTAGCGCTCGGCGCCGAACATGTGGCCCAGGCGGCCGTAGGCGCAGATCACCTCGTCGCTGACCAGCAGCACGTCGTGCTTGTCGCAGATCTCGCGCACGCGCTGGAAGTAGCCGGGCGGGGGCGGGAAGCAGCCGCCGGAGTTCTGCACGGGCTCGAGGAACACCGCCGCGACGGTGTCGGGACCCTCGAACTCGATCGCCTCGTCGATGCGGTCGGCCGCCCACAGGCCGAAGGCCTCGAGGTCGTCACCGTGCTCCGGCGCGCGGTAGAAGTTGGTGTTGGGCACCCGGAAGGTCGAGGGCACCAGCGGCTCGAACATCGACTTCATGCCGGGGATGCCGGTGATCGACAGCGCGCCCTGCGGCGTGCCGTGGTAAGCCACGTTGCGGCTGATCACCTTGTGCTTGGTCGGCTTGCCGGTCAGCTTGTAGTAGGCCTTGGCCAGCTTCCACGCCGACTCCACGGCCTCGCCACCGCCGGTGGTGAAGAAGACCTTGTCCAGGTCGCCCGGCGCCATCTCGGCGATGCGGCCGGCGAGCTCGATGGCGGTCGGGTGCGCGTAGGACCACAGCGGGTGGAAGGCCAGCTCGCCGGCCTGGCGGGCGGCCGCCTCGGCCAGCTCGCGACGGCCGTGGCCCAGCTGGTTGACGAACAGGCCGGCCAGCCCGTCGAGGTAGCGCTTGCCGTTGGCGTCCCAGATGTAGGGGCCCTCGCCGCGCACGATCACGGGCACGTCGGCGGTCTCGTAGGTCGAGTGGCGGGTGAAGTGCATCCAGAGGTGGTCCTTGGCGACCTGCTGCAGGTCGAGGCCCCCCTGGCTCCCCGGGCTCTGCGGGGCGGCGCCCGGGCCGATCGGGTCTGTGGACACGATGTCTCCTTCGTAGGGTCGCCTCCATGGTGCCCGTTACGGGTGGGGCGAAGCAAGCGATTCCGTCGTCAGGATCCGCCCTTTCCCCGGCATCATGCCGTCGGGTGAGGCGTCAACGACGGAATCAGTGCCTCCGAGGCCTTTCGGATCACCGTCTCGCCTGGATAGTCTCGGGCCCATGACTCAGAACTTCCGCAACGTCGTCAACGGTGAGCTCGTCGACTCGGCCTCCGGGGCGACGTACGACGTCATCGACCCGACCACCGGCGAGGCCTACGCGACCGCACCGAAGTCGGGCCCGGAGGACATCGACCGGGCCTACGCCGCAGCGGACGCCGCCTTCGAGGGCTGGGGCTACGCCACCCCGCAGGACCGTTCCAACGCGCTGCTCAAGCTGGCCGGCGCGATCGAGGAGCGGGTCGAGGAGCTCAACGCGGTCGAGTGCAAGGACACCGGCAAGCCGCTCGGCCTCACGATGGACGAGGAGATGCCCTACGCCTCCGACCACTTCAAGTTCTTCGCCGGCGCGGCCCGCGTGTTGGAGGGAAGGTCGGCGGGGGAGTACATGGCCGACCACACCTCGTGGGTGCGCCGTGAGCCGATCGGCGTCGTCGGCCAGGTGACGCCGTGGAACTACCCGCTGCTGATGATGATCTGGAAGATCGCGCCCGCGCTCGCGGCCGGCAACACCGTCGTGCTCAAGCCGTCGGACACCACCCCGGCGTCCTCGACGCTGCTGGCCGAGATCGCCCAGGAGTTCCTGCCCCCGGGCGTGCTCAACGTCGTGTGCGGCGACCGTGACACCGGCCGCGCGCTGGTGGAGCACAAGACCCCGCAGATGGTCGCGATCACGGGCTCGGTGCGTGCCGGCATGCAGGTCGCCGAGTCCGCCTCGCGCGACCTCAAGCGCGTGCACCTCGAGCTCGGCGGCAAGGCGCCGGTCATCGTCTTCGACGACGCCGACGTCGCCTCCGCCGCCGAGGGCATCGCCGGCGCGGGCCTGTTCAACGCCGGCCAGGACTGCACCGCCGCGACCCGCGTGCTCGTGCAGGCCGGTCTGCACGACGAGTTCGTCGCCGCGCTGGCCGAGGCCGCCAAGGGCATGCCGACCGGCGACCCGGCCGCCGAGGGCACCTACTACGGCCCGCTCAACAACGAGAACCAGCTCGCCCACGTCTCCGGCATGGTCGACCGCCTGCCCGACCACGCCGAGGTCGTCACCGGCGGCACCCGGCACGGCGACAAGGGCTACTTCTACGACCCGACCGTGCTGTCCGGGCTGCGCCAGGACGACGAGCAGATCCAGACCGAGATCTTCGGCCCGGTCATGACCGTGCAGAAGTTCTCCGACGAGGCCGAGGCCCTGCGCTGGGCCAACGGCGTGGAGTACGCCCTGGCCTCCTCGGTGTGGACCAAGGACCACGCGCGGGCGCTGCGGATGTCGCGTCGGCTCGACTTCGGCGCGGTGTGGATCAACACCCACATCCCGTTCATCTCCGAGATGCCGCACGGTGGCTTCAAGCACTCGGGCTACGGCAAGGACCTGTCGATGTACGGCCTCGAGGACTACACGCGCATCAAGCACGTCATGTCCTACATCGGCGACTGAGGTGCGGATCCTCCTGGTCGGCGCCGGTGGCGTCGGCGGCGCGTTCACGGCCATCGCCGCCCGGCGCGACTTCTTCGAGACGGTCGTGGTCGCCGACTACGACCTCGCGCGCGCCGAGCGCGCGGCCGCGATCGATGACCGCTACGTCGCGGCGCAGGTCGACGCCTCGTCGGCGGACTCGGTCACCGCGCTGTGCCGCGAGCACCGCATCACCCACGTGATGAACGCCGTCGACCCGGTCTTCGACATGCCGGTCTTCGAGGGCGCGTTCGCCGCCGGGGCCGACTATCTCGACATGGCGATGTCGCTCTCGCAGCGGCACCCCACCTCGCCGTACTCCAAGGTGGGCGTGAAGCTCGGCGACGAGCAGTTCGCGGTCGCCCGCGACTGGGAGGCCGCCGGACGTCTCGCGCTGGTCGGCATCGGCGTGGAGCCGGGGCTCTCCGACGTGTTCGCGCGCTACGCCGCGGACCACCTGTTCTCCGAGATCGACGAGCTCGGCACGCGCGACGGCGCCAACCTCGTGGTGACCGACGAGGACGGCAACGAGGTCTTCGCGCCGTCGTTCTCGATGTGGACCACGATCGAGGAGTGCCTCAACCCGCCGGTGGTCTGGGAGAAGGACCACGCCGAGGACGGCGGCTGGTTCACCACGCCGCCGTTCAGCGAGCCCGAGGTCTTCGACTTCCCCGAGGGCATCGGCCCGGTCGAGTGCGTCAACGTGGAGCACGAGGAGGTGCTCCTCATGCCGCGCTGGGTGGACTGCAAGCGGGTCACGTTCAAGTACGGCCTGGGCGAGGAGTTCATCACCATCCTCAAGGTGCTCCACACCCTCGGGCTCGACCGCACCGCCCCGGTGCGCGTGAAGGGCGTCGAGGTCTCGCCGCGCGACGTCGTGGCCGCCGTGCTTCCCGACCCGGCGACGGTCGGCCCGCGCATGACGGGCAAGACCTGCGCCGGCCTCCACGTCACCGGTCGCGACAAGGCGGGGGAGCCGTTCGCGACGTACCTCTACCACGTGGTCGACAACGAGTGGTCGATGCGGGAGTACGGCCACCAGTGCGTGGTCTGGCAGACCGCGGTCAACCCGGTCGTCGCGCTGGAGCTGCTCGCGACCGGCGTCTGGTCGGGCACCGGCGTCCTCGGTCCCGAGGCGTTCGACGCAGTTCCGTTCCTCGACCTGCTCACCGAGCACGGCGCCCCCTGGGGTCGCCGCGACGGCTGACCCCCGGTGTGAGTTCACCACGCGTCTGGGGACGCTCGTCGAGCTGCTGGTGAGGGCCTCCGCCTGGGTGTGACCCCGAGCGGGGCCCTCGCGATCAGCCGAGGATCAGCAGAGGATCAGCAGCGCGGGATGTCGGCGGCGCGGAACGGGCCGCCGTTGCCCATGCCGCCGGTGCCGATCCCGATGTTGAGGGAGTAGGCGCGGCCGCGGGGCAGGCGGACGACGGCGACGTCGGAGACGTGGCGGGGGCGGATGTAGCCGGTGCGCCAGCCGCCGGAGAGCTGCTGCTCGCCCTTCATGCGGTAGGCGACGCCCGAGACGCGGCTGGTCGCCTTCATGGCGTTGACCCGGAAGCGGAACTTGTACGGGTTGTCCAGCGAGGTGGGCACGCGGCAGGCCTGGACCTTGCCGCCGCTGATGGACGTCATCGTCTTCCAGCTGTAGGACCGGGCCTCGGCAGCTGTGGTGCCGGTGAGCGAGAGGGCGAGGGCGGGCAGGACGAGAAGGGCGGTACGACGGAGCGTCATGGGCCTCTTTCCGAGAGTAGGAAGCCTTGAAGGTAGGGGTGGTCCAGACACCTCGGAGACGTTTCGCCCAGATGTGGCCGAACGGTCAGAGGTCGACCCACCAACCGAGGTCGTAGTCCTTCAGCGCGTTGTCGCGCCGGTCGGTGCAGAGCCAGTGCGGCGGCTCGAGGGAGCCGAACCAGGTGGTCTTCCACTCCAGTGAGTAGGTGCGGTAGTTCTTCCCGGTCAGGTCGACGCACTTGGCCACCGCGGCCCGCTGGAACGCCTGGGTCAGCGGCGGGCCGTAGAGGTAGTAGAAGAGCCCGAGCATGACCAGCACCGTCATCAGCACATGGCGGATCGACGCGGCGCTCATGCGCTGGCCGATGGCCGAGACGACCACGGGGTGCTCCCTCCTGGGCACCGGTGCGGACGCCCCGGCACCAGGGTAGGGCTCCGGCCCGGGCGGCGGCGGCATTCCCGCGCGGACCTCCTGGGAGGATGGGAGGGTGCAGTCCCTCAGCGCCTCGCCGCGCCCTCGCGACGTGGTGGTCCTCGGGTCGACCGGGTCGATCGGCACCCAGGCCCTCGACGTGGTCCGCGCCCACCCCGACCTGTTCCGCGTGGTCGGCCTGACCGCCGGTGGCTCGCAGCGCGCGCTGTTCGAGGAGCAGGTCGCGGAGTTCTCCCCGGCCGTCCACGGGCTGGGGGAGGACGCCTCGACCGAGGCGGCGGCGTACTCCTGCGACGTGGTGCTCAACGGCATCACCGGAGCGGTCGGCCTTCGTCCCACGATGGCCGCGCTCGAGGCCGGCAACGTCCTCGCGCTGGCCAACAAGGAGTCGCTGATCATCGGCGGCGACGTGGTCACCCGGGTCGCCGGCGAGGGGCAGATCGTCCCGGTCGACAGCGAGCACAGCGCGCTGGCGCAGTGCCTGCGGGGCGGCTCCGCCGCGGAGGTACGACGACTGGTGCTGACCGCGAGCGGCGGCCCGTTCCGCGGGCGGTCGGTCGCGGAGCTGCACGATGTGACCCCGGCGCAGGCCCTCGCCCACCCGACCTGGGACATGGGCCGCACGGTGACCACCAACTCCGCCACCCTGGTCAACAAGGGCCTGGAGGTGATCGAGGCCCACCTGCTGTTCGGCATCCCCTTCGACCGCATCGAGGTGGTCGTGCACCCGACCTCGGTGGTGCACTCGATGGTCGAGTTCACCGACGGCTCGACGCTCGCGCAGGCCTCGCCCCCGACCATGCTGATCCCGATCGCCCTGGGCATGGCGTGGCCCGACCGGGTGCCCGACACCGCCCCGCCCGTCGACTGGACCACCGCCCAGACCTGGGAGTTCTTCCCCCTCGACGACGAGGCGTTCCCGGCGGTGCGGCTGGCCCGTGCCGCGGGCTCGGCCGGGGGCACCGCACCCGCGGTCTACAACGCCGCCAACGAGGTGGGGGTCGACGCCTTCCACGAGGGCCGGATCCGGTTCACCGACATCGTGCCCACGGTGGAGCGCGTGCTGACCGCTCACGTCGTACCCTCGAAGGTGCGGCTGGACGTCGACGACGTCCTGGCCGCCGACACCTGGGCCCGCGAGGAGGCCCGCCGACTGCTGGGCCTCGCCCAGCCTGCTGAGGAGCCATCGTGAGCGTGCTGCTGTTCGTGCTCGGCGTGCTGCTCTTCGCCGTCGGCATGGCGACCTCGATCGCGCTGCACGAGGTGGGCCACATGTGGCCGGCCAAGCGCTTCGGGGTCAAGGTCTCGCAGTACTTCGTCGGCTTCGGCCGCACCGTCTGGTCGACCAGGCGCGGCGAGACGGAGTACGGCCTCAAGGCGCTGCCGCTGGGCGGCTACGTCAAGCTCGTCGGGATGCTGCCGCCGGCCAAGGACGACCCCACCGGTCAGCCCCGCCAGATGACCACCGGTCTGTTGGGCCAGCTGATCTCCGACGCCCGCGCCGCCGAGGCCGAGCACATCAGCCCCGGCGACGAGCCGCGCCTGTTCTACCGCCTGCCGTGGTGGAAGAAGGTCATCGTGATGGCCGGCGGCCCGATGGTGAACATCCTCATCGCGTTCGTGCTGTTCGCCTGCCTGTTCGGCTTCCACGGCAACCCCGAGAAGGTCACCACGACGGTGGGCACCGTCTCGAGGTGCGTGGTGCCCTCGACCGAGGCGAACCGCGTCTGCACGGACAAGGACCCGGCGGCTCCGGCTGCGATGGCCGGACTCCGACCGGGTGACAAGCTGGTCTCGTTCAACGGGACGCCCGTCACCAGCTGGCGCCAGATGGTCGACCTGGTCCGCGACAACGAGGCCGGCCGGGCGGTCATCGTCTACGAACGCGACGGCAAGCAGCGGACGACGGTTACCAACACCGTGGTCAACAAGGTCAACGCCCTCGACGGCACCGAGAAGACCTTGAAGGCGGGCTTCCTGGGCCTCAGCCCGCAGGTGCTGATGGTCAAGCACGGGCCCCTCTGGACCATCGGCCAGATGGGTGTGATGACCAAGGACACCGTGGTCGCGCTGAGCCAGTTCCCGGTCAAGGTGTGGGGCGTCGCCAAGGCGATCGTCGGCGTCCAGGAGCGCGCCCAGGACAGTCCGATCAGCGTGGTCGGCGCCGGCCGGATCGCCGGCGAGGTGAGCAGCGACCGGACCAGCCCGCTGGCCGACCGGCTGTGGTTCCTGGTGACGCTGCTCGGCGGCCTCAACCTGTTCCTCGGCATGTTCAACCTGGTCCCGCTGCTTCCCCTGGACGGCGGCCACATCGCGGGCGCGCTCTACGAGGCGCTGCGCCGCGGCTGGGCCCGGCTGCGCCGCCTGCCCGACCCCGGCTACGTCGACGTGGCCAAGCTCCTCCCCGTGGCCTACGTCGTGGCCTCGGTCCTCCTCGTGATGGGCATGGTGCTCATCGTCGGTGACCTGGTCGCCCCGGTCACCATCAGCTGACGCACTCTCAGGCGCCCCTGGGCGCCGTACGGAAAGGTTCCACATGACCTCGGTCTCCCTCGGGATGCCGTCCGCGCCGCCCCCCGTCCTCGCGCCGCGACGCAAGACCCGCCAGATCCAGGTGGGCAAGGTGCAGGTCGGGAGCGAGGCGCCCATCTCGGTGCAGTCGATGACCACGACGCTGACCGCCGACATCAACGCCACGCTGCAGCAGATCGCCGAGCTCACCGCCGCGGGCTGCGACATCGTGCGCGTCGCCTGTCCCTCGCAGGACGACGCCGACGCGCTGCCCGCGATCGCGACCAAGTCGCAGATCCCGGTGATCGCCGACATCCACTTCCAGCCGCGCTACGTCTTCGCCGCGATCGAGGCCGGCTGCGCTGCGGTCCGCGTCAACCCCGGCAACATCAAGAAGTTCGACGACCAGATCAAGGAGATCGCGGCGGCCGCGCAGGACCACGGCACCTCGATCCGCATCGGGGTCAACGCCGGCTCGCTCGACAAGCGGCTGCTGGAGAAGTACGGCAAGGCCACGCCCGAGGCGCTCGTCGAGTCGGCGGTGTGGGAGGCATCGCTGTTCGAGGAGCACGGCTTCCGCGACTTCAAGATCTCGGTCAAGCACAACGACCCGGTCGTGATGGTGCGCGCCTACGAGCTGCTCGCGGAGAAGGGCGACTGGCCGCTGCACCTCGGGGTCACCGAGGCCGGCCCCGCGTTCCAGGGCACGATCAAGTCGGCGACCGCGTTCGGAGCCCTGCTGTCGAAGGGCATCGGCGACACGATCCGGGTCTCCCTCTCGGCCCCGCCGGTCGAGGAGGTCAAGGTCGGCATCCAGATCCTGCAGTCGCTCAACCTGCGCCCCCGCAAGCTCGAGATCGTCTCGTGCCCGTCGTGCGGCCGCGCGCAGGTCGACGTCTACAAGCTCGCCGACGAGGTGACCGCCGGTCTCGACGGCCTCGAGGTCCCGCTGCGCGTCGCCGTCATGGGCTGCGTCGTCAACGGCCCCGGCGAGGCCCGCGAGGCCGACCTCGGCGTCGCTTCGGGCAACGGCAAGGGCCAGATCTTCGTGCGCGGTGAGGTGATCAAGACCGTCCCCGAGTCCCAGATCGTGGAGACCCTGATCGAAGAGGCGATGCGCATCGCCGAGACGATGGAGGTCCAGGAGGGCGGCTCGGCCGAGGTCACGGTCGGCTGACCCGGTTCGGTTTCACTAGGTACCTAGTGGTTCCGTCACTCCCCGAGCGAAACTTCGCTCGGGGAGCACCAAATTCACTAGGTACCTAGTGAATTTGCGCCGCCCGGCTCACTCCTCGTGGAGCTCGTAGCGCCCGATCACCTCGAGCGCCCGCCTCCCGACGGCGTACGACGGGAGGCTGGTCGCGGCGGTCCCGATCGCGGCGGCGAGGTCGTGCACGGCCCCGCCGTCGTCGAGGTCGACGTCCGCCGCCGGCTGCTCGGCCCGGGCGACGGCCTGGTGCACCTCGGGGGCCACCGAGCGGAGCCGGTCGAACGCCGTGGCGAGCCGGGGCGGGAGCACGGCGAAGCTGCCGAGCCCCTGGGCGTGGCGGAGGTCGGCCTCGGCCCGGCGGAGCTGCTCGGCGAGGTCGTGGCGCTGGATCGCCGCGCCGAGGTCGACCAGCCGGTCGAACCGCGCCCGGGCCGCGGCGACGTCCTCGGAGCACGAGGGGAGGTCGCCGGGGTCGGCGCCCTTCGCGCGGGACCCGGCCACGTCGTACTCCTGCTGCCACCGTCCCGCGGTCCGGGTGCCCCGCGGCGCGATGCTGCCGTTCTCGGACTGGGTCTGGCGCAGGTCCTCCCACGCGGACCGGCACTCGCGGGCGCTCAGCGCGGGTCGCTCCTCGCCGCACGAGGCGAGGCCGGCGAGGGGGAGCAGCAGGACCAGCGCGGCCGTCGTACCCCTCTTCGTCCAACCCGTCATGGGCGCACGGTAGCTGCGCATAGGCTTCGACCGTGCTCCGCACGCAGCGCGCGCTCCGCGTCCTCGGCCCCGGTGACCTCGACGAGGTCACCGGGCTGCTGGCGCGCGACCCGGTGGTCAACGTGGTCGCCGACTTCCGGGCCCGCACCACCCGCCTGGAGCCGCGCTGGCTCGGCGGCGAGATGTGGGGCTACTACGAGGACGACGAGCTGGTCTCGGTGTGCCACAGCGCCGCCAACCTGATCCCCGCGATGGCCACGCCGGAGGCCCTGGAGCGCTTCGCCGAGCGGGCCCTGCGCCGCGGCCCCACCTGCGCGGCGATCGTCGGCCGGTCGGAGGACGTCGACGTCCTGTGGGAGCGGCTGGGTCCGGAGTGGCCGACCCCGCGCGACATCCGTGCCGGGCAGCCGCACCTCGAGATCTCCTCGGCGCCGCTGGTCGAGGCCGACCCGCAGGTGCGGCGCAGCACGCTGCAGGACCTCGACGTGCTCTACCCCGCCTGCGTCGCGATGCACACCGAGGAGGTCGGGGTCTCCCCGGAGTGCAACGGCGGCGGCCCGATCTTCCACGCCGGCGTGACCCAGCTGGTCGGCACGGGCCGGTCGTTCGTGCGCATCGACGACGGGCGGGTGGTCTTCAAGGCCGAGCTGGCCGCGGTCACCCCGCACGCCTGCCAGGTCCAGGGGGTGTACGTCGCCCCGGACCTCCGCGGGACCGGCCTCGGCAAGGCGGGCATGGCAGCGGTCGTCACGCACGCGCTGCGCGAGGTCGCCCCGGTGGTGTCGCTCTACGCCAACGGCTACAACGCCCCGGCGCTCAAGGTCTACGAGCGGGTCGGCTTCCGGCAGACCGCCACGTTCACCACCATCCTCTTCTGACCCCCAGGAGTCTCGTGACCGACGCCGCCCCATTGCGCACCGATGCCAAGGCCGTGGTCGGCGCGTTCCTCGTCTCCGGGGTGGTCCACCTGGTCCGGCCGCAGACCTTCGAGCCACTCATGCCCGGCTGGGTCCCCGCGCACCGCGAGGTGATCCTGCTCAGCGGCGTGGCCGAGCTCCTCTGCGCGGTGGGGCTCCTCGTGCCGCGGGCCCGGCGGGTCGCCGGCCCGGCGAGCGCCGCCGTACTCCTGGGGGTCTACCCGGGCAACCTCAAGATGGCGCTCGACGCCTCCCGCACCCCGAGCACGGCCTTCAAGGTCGCCGCGTTCGCCCGCCTGCCGCTCCAGCTGCCGCTGGTCCGCGGCGCCCTGCGCGCCGGCCGCTGACCGGCGCCGCTCCTCCCGTGTAAATCGGAGTTACGGTCGCTCATCTGGTGTCGTGCCACGTGCGGAGCGACCACGACACCGCACAAGTGCTCGGGACCCCGGACGGCGCCGCCGCCACCGCACCCGTGGTCTTCGGCGGGGATGTGGTCATTGCGGTCGCGGCACAACGGGGGATGAGCGACCGTAACTCCGATTTACAGCGCGGGGGAGGCGCTCGCAAACCCCGTCGAGCCAGGCGTACGCCGAGAAGTAGCCTTGCGCGCATGATCCTCCGCCTGTCCACGCTGTTCCTCCGCACGCTCCGCGAGGACCCCGCCGACGCCGAGGTGCCCAGCCACCGGCTGCTCGTGCGCGCCGGCTACGTCCGCCGCGCCGCCCCGGGGATCTACTCCTACCTCCCGCTCGGCTGGCGGGTGCTGCGCAACGTCGAGCGGGTCGTGCGCGAGGAGATGGACGCGATGGGCGCTCAGGAGGTGCACTTCCCCGCGCTGCTGCCGCGCGAGCCCTATGAGGCGACCAACCGCTGGACGGAGTACGGCGACAACCTGTTCCGCCTCAAGGACCGCAAGGGCGGCGACTACCTCCTCGGGCCCACGCACGAGGAGATGTTCACGCTGCTGGTCAAGGACCTCTACTCCTCCTACAAGGACCTGCCGGTCAGCCTCTACCAGATCCAGACGAAGTACCGCGACGAGGCGCGTCCCCGCGCGGGCCTGCTGCGCGGCCGCGAGTTCGTGATGAAGGACTCCTACTCCTTCGACATCGACCAGGCCGGCCTCCAGGCGTCGTACGACGCGCACCGCGACGCCTACATCCGCATCTTCGACCGCCTGGGCCTGTCCTACGTGATCGTGCAGGCGATGTCGGGCGCGATGGGCGGCTCGGCGAGCGAGGAGTTCCTCGCCAACGCCTCGGTCGGGGAGGACACCTACGTCCGCTGCACGACCTGCGACTACGCCGCCAACGTCGAGGCCGTCCGCGTGCCCACCCCGCCCGCGCAGTCGTACGACGGCGCGCCCGCGGCCCACGTCGAGGACACCCCCGACACCCCGACCATCCAGACGCTGGTCGACCACCTCAACCAGGCGCTCCCCCGCGAGGACCGGCCCTGGGCCGCCGACGACACCCTCAAGAACGTCCTGGTGATGCTGCACCACCCCGACGGCACCCGCGCGCCCCTGGCGATCGGCGTGCCCGGCGGCCGCGAGGTCGACGAGAAGCGGCTCGGCGCGCAGGTCGAGCCCGCCGAGGTCGAGCCCTTCACCGACAAGGACTTCGAGGCCCACCCCGAGCTGGCCAAGGGCTACATCGGCCCCGGCGTGCTGGGGGAGGACAACAAGTCCGGCATCCGCTTCCTGGTCGACCCCCGCGTCGTCGAGGGCAGCCGCTGGGTCACCGGCGCCGACGAGTCCGGCCGCCACGTGGTCGACCTCGTCGCGGGTCGCGACTTCACCGCCGACGGCACGATCGAGGCCGCGGAGGTGCGCCCCGGTGACACCTGCCCCGCGTGCGAGGAGGCGGGCCGAGACGGCGTGCTGGAGTCCGCGCGCGGCATCGAGGTCGGCCACATCTTCCAGCTCGGCAAGAAGTACGCCGAGGCGCTCGACCTCAAGGTGCTCGACGAGAACGGCAAGCTCGTCACGGTCACGATGGGGTCCTACGGCATCGGCCCCTCCCGCCTGGTGGCCAGCATCGCGGAGAACTCCCACGACGACCTCGGGCTGGTGTGGCCGCGCGAGGTCTCGCCGGCCGACGTGCACCTGGTCGCGACCGGCAAGGACGCCGCCGTCTTCGAGGCCGCCGAGGAGCTGGCCAGGGAGCTCGAGCAGCAGGGCCTGACCGTGCTCTTCGACGACCGGCCCAAGGTCAGCCCCGGCGTGAAGTTCAAGGACGCCGAGCTGATCGGCGTGCCGACGATCGTGGTCGCCGGCCGCGGCGTCGCCGACGGGGTCTTCGAGGTCAAGGACCGGGCGACGGGGGAGCGCGCCGACGTGCCGCGCGCCGACGTCGTCGCCCAGGTGGTGCAGGCCGTCCGTGGCTGAGGTGCCGGTCGAGGCCGTGATCTTCGACTGGGGCGGCACGCTCACGCCCTGGCACACGGTCGACTTCGTCGAGGAGGCCCACGCCCTGGCGCAGGCCGCCCTCGACCCGCACCCCGACGCCCACCTCGACCTGCTGCGGGCCAACCAGGAGGTCTGGGGCCGGTCCCGCGACCAGCACACCAGCGCGACGGTGGCCGACATCTTCGCTGCGGCCGGGCTGCGCCACGACGAGGAGCTGCTCACGGCCTACCGCGAGTGGTGGGAGCCCCACACCCTCACCGACCCCGACGTGGCGCCGCTGCTGCGCGCGTTGCGTGACGACGGGCTCAAGGTCGGGGTGCTCTCCAACACCATCTGGCCGCGCGCGTGGCACGAGGAGATCTTCCGCCGCGACGACGTGCTCGACCTGATCGACGGGGCGGTCTACTCCAGCGAGATCGAGTGGACCAAGCCGTCCCCGCAGGCGTTCCTCGCCGCGGCGCGGGCGGTCGGCGTCGACGACCCGACCCGCTGCGTGTTCGTCGGCGACCGGCTCTTCGACGACATCTGGGGTGCCCACCAGGTCGGCATGCGTGCCGTCCACGTGCCGCACTCCGACATCCCGGCCGAGCAGCACGGCCACAGCGAGGGATCGCCCGACGCCGTCGCCCACCGGCTCGCCGACGTGCTCGGGCTCGTCCGCGACTGGCGTAGCTGACCTCCGACCCGCTGCCTCGGTCGCGTGGGAGAGCGCTCATGTGCGTGGAACCGCGGCGCTCGGGACAGGCGGGGCGGGCTCAGGTGAGCTCGGGCGCACCGGGGAACGCCTCGGCCCCGGCGCCGAAGCCCAGCCCGCGCACGGCGGAGTCCTCGAGCGCGGCGACGGCCCAGCGCCGGGTCTCGCCGACCGACGAGGCGACCAGCTGGGCGTAGACCTCGGCCGACCGCTCCTCCAGCGACCTCGCCACGGCCAGCAGCTGGGGGGTACGCCGGCTCGCCGCGGGCACGCGGTAGCCCGGCGCCGGCGGGGTCGGCCGGCCCCCACGCTGGGTGATGAGCGTCCGCAGGTGGTCGCGCCGCTCGCGGTGGACGTCGTACGCCGCACGCAGGGCCGTGGCCGCGGTCGGGGACTGCGAGGTCGAGACCCGGCCGCCGAGCTCGGCGTAGGCGAAGACCGCGGCGTGCTCGGCGGCGAGGGTGGCCTGGAGGGCCTCGTCGGGCGTCACGGCTGGTCCCCGGCGAGGAGGGTCGCCTGCTGGCGCGCGGCGGCGGCCATGGAGGCGAGGATCCGCGCGAACGGCCCGCTCTCCGCGCCCAGCGCGCCGGAGGCGTGCTGCTCGGCGATCGAGGCCTCGATGGCGGGCAGCCGGCCGAGCAGCCGCCGCTGCGGCGGGTCGGGCGCCGTCGCACGGGGCGCCGGGTCGTCGCCGCGCAGCACCTCGACGTGGGCGGAGTGCACGGCCCGGGCCGCGGCGAGCCGGCGGCTCACGTCGCGGGGGAGCCTCATCCGCAGCGCCCGATCGAGCCGGGCGACCTGGGTCGCCTCGAGCAGCAGCGCGGCCTCGAGCAGGGCCCGGTCGGGGTCGGGGCCCGGCGTCGGCAGCGCCGTCGCTGCGGGGGGGGCGAAGGCCCCGGGCCGCGTCTGCTCCAGGGGTACGTCGTCGCACGCGGCCAGCGCGGCGGCGAGCCCCACCGCGGCCCCGGTCCCGAGCACGGCCCTCCGGGAGACGAGCACACGACGGGAGACGGCGGCGGCCCGCCGGGCGACGGGGGCGGTCACCGGAGGCTGAAGGCCAGGAGCACGAAGTGTCGCTTCTTGGCCCTGCCGTCGATGCGGAGGTCGATGAGGAACTTCGCGCCCTTGTGGGCCTCGTTGTCGTTGCGGAACGTGCCGTCGTCGAAGTAGGACTGCGACGCCGGGATGTCGGCCACCGTCGTGGCGAGGATCCGGTCGTCGCTCCTCTTCAGGGTCGTGCGCCGCACCTGGGCCCCGGGGAAGTCGACGTGCCAGC
This sequence comes from Nocardioides marmoribigeumensis, assembly GCF_031458325.1. Classification (NCBI taxonomy): domain Bacteria; kingdom Bacillati; phylum Actinomycetota; class Actinomycetes; order Propionibacteriales; family Nocardioidaceae; genus Nocardioides; species Nocardioides marmoribigeumensis. The sequence goes on along the minus strand of NZ_JAVDYG010000001.1, from coordinate 1,001,127 downwards.
CGTCCTTGGCCCGGCGCTTCAGCTCGGCGGCGAGGTCCTGGCAGCCGCGGCACTGCTCCTTCTTGGACGGGGAGAGCCCGGTCACCGCGGTCGCGTCGTTGGTCGAGAGCGCGTAGCCCCAGCTGGTGACGACGTACTCCGCGAACGCCTTCTGGCCCTTCTCGCCGGGGGCGAAGACCGGTGGCGTCGGCTTCTCCGGCGTCGGGGCCCCGGTGGCGCTCGGGCTCGCCGACGGCGAGCCCGAGGAGCTGGAGGTGGCCGAGGCAGGGGTCTTCGAGGGCGTGCCGGAGGCCTTGGAGGAGTCGCTGCTGCACCCGGCGAGGCCGCCCAGGGCCACCGCGGCGACCACGCACGCGACCAGGGGGGAACCGGGTAACCGGTGGGACGCACGGGGCGTCGTGGGGCGCATGCGCTGAGGCTACAACGGGCTCCGGGCGAGCAACGGCGGCACGCGAGCCGCCACACCCCTTCGGTAGGGTCTGCCTCGAGGGCGGCGCACGCGCCGCACCGACAACTGCAGAGGAGGAGTCCGTGGTGGTCGATCGCACCCGGGAGCAGCTCGTCGAGGAGCTGACCGGTCCCTTGCTGGCCAGTGGCTTCGACCTCGAGGCCGTGGAGGTCACCCCGGCCGGACGTCGCCGGCTGCTGCGCATCGCGGTCGACAAGGACGGCGGCGTGACCATGGACGAGATCGCGCTGGTGACCAAGCAGGTCTCCGCGCTGCTCGACTCCTCCGACGTGATGGGGGAGCAGCCCTACACCCTCGAGGTCACCTCGCCCGGCGTCGACCGCCCGCTCACGCTGCCGCGCCACTGGCGCCGCAACGCGGGCCGGCTGGTCAAGGTCTCCCTCAAGGACGGTGGCACCCTCACCGGCCGCATCGTCGACGGCGACGAGGACCACGCCGAGGTCGAGACCGACGAGGGCGTGCAGCCCCTGTCCTACGCCGAGGTCACCACCGCACGCATCCAGGTCGAGTTCAACCGTAAGGAGGGCTGAGCCGTGGACATCGACATGTCGATCCTGCACGCGCTCGAGCGCGACAAGGAGATCAGCTTCGACATCCTCGTCGACGCCCTCCAGCAGGCGCTGCTCACGGCGTACCACAAAACCCCGGGCGCCAAGACCGAGGCGAGGGTCGTCATCGACCGCCGCAGCGGTCGCGTCCAGGTCCTCGCCGCCGAGCTCGACGACGAGGGCAACCGGGTCGGGGAGTACGACGACACGCCCGAGGGCTTCGGCCGCATCGCCGCCACCACCGCCAAGCAGGTGATCCTGCAGCGGCTGCGCGACGCCGAGGACGACGTGAAGTTCGGGGAGTTCTCCGGCCGCGAGGGCGACCTGGTCTCCGGGACGATCCAGCAGGGCCGCGACCCGCAGGACGTGCTGGTCGACCTGGGCCGGCTCGAGGCCATGCTGCCCGCGCCCGAGCGGGTGCCGGGGGAGCGCTACGAGCACGGCACGCGCATCAAGGCGCTCGTGGTGAGCGTGCGCCGTGGCATGCGCGGGCCCCAGGTGCACCTCTCGCGCACCCACCCCAACCTGGTCAAGAAGCTCTTCGCGCTCGAGGTGCCCGAGATCGCCGACGGCACCGTCGAGATCTGCGCCATCGCCCGCGAGGCCGGCCACCGCACCAAGATCGCGGTCAAGTCCACGGTCCCGGGGGTCAACGCCAAGGGCGCCTGCATCGGCCCGATGGGTCAGCGGGTGCGTCAGGTGATGCACGAGCTGCACGGCGAGAAGATCGACATCATCGACTGGTCCGACGACCCGGCGCGGCTGGTCGGCAACGCCCTCTCGCCGGCCCGCGTCTCCTCGGTGCAGGTGGTCGACCTCGAGGCACGGTCGGCCCGGGTCGTCGTGCCCGACTACCAGCTCTCGCTCGCGATCGGCAAGGAGGGCCAGAACGCCCGCCTGGCCGCTCGCCTGACCGGCTGGCGCATCGACATCCGCTCCGACGAGGACCCGGTGGTCACCGGGGTGCCCCGCCCGACCGCCTGAGCCGGCAGGCGCTCGCCGATTCGGTCTGCGCGGACCGGCGGGCTATGCTGGCAGACGGTTGTCCGCTCCCGTCCGACCACCAGGAAGCTGATCTGTGTCGACCAACGAGTCGCACCCGGTCCGCACGTGCGTGGGATGTCGGCAGCGAGCAGCCAAGCAAGACCTGCTGCGCGTGGTCGCGCAGGATGGGGTGCTCGCACCCGATCCGGCCGGCCGCTCACCGGGGCGTGGTGCCTACCTCCACCGCTCCACCGCGTGTCTCGACCTCGCACTGCGGCGTCGGGCGTTCACCCGGGCACTTCGTGCCCAGGCCGCGCTCGACCCCCACAGGCTGACCGAGCACGTGGAGCAGGTCGAGATCAGAAAGACCGTCAGAACCGACTGAGATGGAGCAGCAGCTCATGAGCACTCGATGAGTACTTCCCGATGAGCATGCACGACAGCTAACGGTCCGGTCACCCCGACTCGGACCAGGAGGAGAAGCGTGGCAAAGGTCCGAGTCCACGAGCTCGCTAAAGAGCTCGGAGTCGAGAGCAAGGTCGTCCTGGCCAAGCTCCAGGAGATGGGCGAGTTCGTGAAGTCGGCGTCGTCGACGATCGAGCCGCCCGTCGAGATGAAGTTCAAGAAGCGGTACGGCGACGAGATGCGCGCCAGCGCGGCGCCGGCGGCGCCTGCCAAGCAGGCGGCCCCGTCCGCCCCGGAGAGCAGCTCCGCCCCCAGCGCCCCGGCGACCCAGCCGTCCGCGCCGTCCGCTCCCGCAGCCCCCAGCCGGCCGGCCTCCGAGCCCGCCGGTGGCGGCGCCCGTCCGGGGCCGCGTCCCGGCCCGCGTCAGCCCGCCCCGGCCGCCGAGGCACCCGCGGCGCCCGAGGCCCCCGAGGCTCCGGCAGCGCCCGAGGCCCCGGCCGCCCGCGCCGAGACCCCGCGTCCGGCCGCGCCGCGTCCGGGTCAGCCGGGTCAGGACGCTCAGCCCAGCGGCGGCGAGTCCGCCGAGGGCGGCGCCGGCCAGGCCCGCCCCGGTGCCACCCCCGGACCCCGTCCGGGTGGTGCTCCCCGTGGTGGCGCCGGCGCCCCCCGGCCCGGTGGTGGCGCGCCCCGCCCCGGTGGCGGCACGCCGCGTCCGGGCAACAACCCCTTCGGTGCGCCCCAGGGCATGGGCACCCGTCCGCCCACGCCGGGCGGCGGCGCCGACCGTCCCCCGCGTCCGCCGGCCGGTCGTGAGGGTGGCGCCCCGGGTCGCCCCGGCATGCCTCGCCCCAACCCGGCGATGATGCCCAAGTCCCCGACCGCGTTCGGCGGTGGCCCAGGCGGCCGTCCCGGTGGCCCCGGCGGCCGTGGCCCCGGTGGCCCCGGTGGTCCCGGCGCCCGCGGTGGCGCTCCGGGTCGTCCCGGTGCTCCCGGTGCCGGTCGTCCCGGCGCTCCCGGCGCCGGTGGCGGCGGCGGTGCTCCGGGTCGCCCCGGTGGCTTCGGTGGCGGTCCCGGTGGCGGTCGTCCCGGCGGTGGTGGCCGTGGCCGTCCCGGCGGTGTCGGTGGCGCCTTCGGTCGTCCCGGTGGTCCCTCGCGTCGTGGTCGCAAGTCCAAGCGGCAGCGCCGCCAGGAGTTCGACAACATGGAGGCGCCGACGATCGGCGGCATGCGGGTCCGCAAGGGCAACGGTGAGGTCGTCCGCCTCGCCCGCGGCTCCTCGCTGACCGACTTCGCCGAGAAGATCGGCGTCGACCCCGCCTCGCTGGTGCAGATGCTGTTCCACCTCGGCGAGATGGTCACCGCGACCGAGTCGGTCAACGACGCGACGCTCGAGCTGCTCGGTGAGGAGCTCAACTACGCCGTGCAGGTCGTCTCCCCCGAGGACGAGGACCGCGAGCTGCTCGAGTCCTTCGACCTCGAGTTCGGCGCCGACGAGGGCGACGAGACCGACCTGGCGGCCCGTCCGCCGGTCGTCACCGTCATGGGTCACGTCGACCACGGAAAGACCAAGCTCCTCGACGCGCTGCGCAGTGCCAACGTGGTCGCCAAGGAGGCCGGTGGCATCACCCAGCACATCGGTGCCTACCAGGTGCACACCGAGGTCGACGGCAACGACCGCAGCATCACCTTCATCGACACCCCGGGTCACGAGGCGTTCACCGCCATGCGTGCCCGCGGCTCCCGCTCGTCGGACATCGCGGTCCTCGTGGTCGCGGCGGACGACGGCGTGATGCCGCAGACGGTGGAGGCGCTCAACCACGCCCGCGCCGCCGAGGTGCCGATCGTGGTCGCGGTCAACAAGATCGACAAGCCGGAGGCCGACCCGACCAAGGTCCGTGGCCAGCTCACCGAGTACGGCCTGGTCCCCGAGGAGTACGGCGGCGACACGATGTTCGTCGACGTCTCGGCCAAGTCCGAGCTCAACCTGGACTCGCTGCTCGAGGCGATCGTGCTCACCGCCGATGCGTCCCTCGACCTGCGGGCCAACCCCGAGCAGGATGCCCAGGGCCTCGTCGTGGAGGCGCACCTCGACCGCGGTCGTGGTCCCGTCGCGACGGTCCTGGTCCAGCGAGGCACCCTGCGGGTCGGTGACTCGATCGTCGCCGGTCCGGCCCACGGCCGCGTCCGCGCGATGCTCGACGAGTACGGCGACAACATCGAGGAGGCGTTCCCGTCCCGTCCGGCCATGGTGCTGGGCCTGACGGCCGTCCCGGGTGCGGGCCAGAACTTCATGGTCGTCGACGACGACCGGATGGCCCGGCAGATCGCCGAGAAGCGCGAGGCGCGCGAGCGTGCCGCGCTCCAGGCGCAGCGTCGTGTCCGCCGCAGCCTCGAGGACTTCATGAAGTCCATGGAGGAGGGCGAGGCCCAGGAGCTCAACCTGATCCTCAAGGGCGACGTGTCCGGCTCGGTCGAGGCGCTCGAGGACTCGCTGGCCAAGATCGACGTGGGCGACGAGGTGTCGCTGCGCGTCATCGACCGCGGTGTCGGTGCGATCACCGAGACCAACGTGATGCTGGCCGCCGCGTCCAACGCGATCATCATCGGCTTCAACGTCCGCCCGCAGGGCAAGGCGACGGAGCTGGCCGACCGCGAGGGCGTCGAGATCCGCTACTACTCGGTGATCTACAACGCCATCGAGGAGATCGAGGCGGCGCTCAAGGGCATGCTCAAGCCGGAGTTCGAGGAGTCCACGCTCGGCCAGGCCGAGATCCGCGACATCTTCCGCTCCAGCAAGCTCGGCAACATCGCGGGCTGCATGGTCACCAGCGGCACGATCCGGCGCAACGCCAAGGTGCGGGTCATCCGCGACGGCAACGTCGTGGCGGACAACCTCGACCTGGCCTCGCTGCGGCGGGTCAAGGACGACGTCACCGAGGTCCGGGAAGGGTTCGAGTGCGGTCTCGTGCTCCGCAACTTCCAGGACATCAAGCTCGGCGACGTGGTCGAGGCGTTCGAGATGCGCGAGATCCCTCGGGGCTGATGCTCCGGCTGCTGCCCGGGTGGTTGCGTTCGCGGCCACCCGGGCAGCGGCGGCGGGGCCACCCACCCCTCCGCTCCTTCGTCGCTCCGGGGGCCAGTCCCATCCACGGCCCCGCCGCCGCAACCCGGGCGACCGCAGCGTGATCGCTCGGCCTGCACCCGCAGGCCACCCCCGCGGCACCCCCCTCATCTCGCGCCCGGCTGCTGGCGCTGACGTCCTGAAAGGCTTGAAGAATGGCTAGCCCTCGTGTTCGCAGGATCGCGGACAGGATCAAGGTCGTCGTCGCCGAGATGCTCGAGCGCCGGATCAAGGACCCGCGGCTCGGGTTCGTCACCGTCACCGACGTGCGCGTCAGCGGCGACACCCAGCACGCGAGCGTCTTCTACACCGTCTTCGGCGAGGAGGCGGAGGTCGTCGCGTCCGCGGCCGCGCTGGAGTCGGCCAAGGGCCTGATCCGCTCCGAGGTCGGCAAGCAGCTCGGCACGCGTCACGTGCCGACGCTGGAGTTCATCCACGACGCGCTGCCGGAGAACGCCCGCCACCTCGAGGAGCTCCTCGCGCAGGTGCGCGAGTCCGACGCGGCGGTGTCCGCCGGCTCGGCCGGCAAGACCTACGCCGGCGAGGCCGACCCCTACAAGAAGCCCCGCGAGATCGAGCCCGACGAGGACGAGTGAGCCGCGCTGCCCCCGACGGTCCGTCCGGCCTGCTGGTCGTGGACAAACCAGGCGGGCTGACCTCCCACGACGTGGTCGGCCGGGTCCGCCGGCTGGCCCACACCCGCAAGGTTGGCCACGCCGGCACCCTCGACCCGATGGCCACCGGCGTCCTCCTGCTCGGGGTCAACCGCGCCACCCGGCTGCTCGGTCACCTCGCGCTCAGCGACAAGGCGTACGACGCCACCGTGCGGCTCGGGTTCGCCACGACGACCGACGACGCGGAGGGCGAGCCCCTCCCCGGGGTGACCCCGACTGGTCACTCGCTCCACACGCTGCGCGGTGAGCGTGGATCGATCGACGCGGCCCTGCAGGGGATGGTCGGGGAGGTCGACCAGGTCCCCTCGTCGGTGTCGGCGGTCAAGGTCGACGGCAAGCGCGCCTACGCGCGGGTCCGGGCCGGGGAGGCCGTCGAGCTGCCCGCCCGCCGGGTGCGCATCGACGAGATCACGGTCCACGACGTGCGCCTGGTCGAGGACTGGGTCGACGTGGACCTCAGCGTGCGGTGCAGCAGCGGCACCTACGTCCGCGCGATCGCACGCGACCTGGGCGAGGCGCTCGGTGTCGGTGGGCACCTGACCGCGCTGCGGCGTACCTCCATCGGCTCCGGCGCCCGGGCCGTGACCCTCGCCGACGCGACCCCGCTGGACGACCTGACCGAGGACCTGCCGCTGATGGGCCTGGGCGAGGCCGCGCGACGGTTCTTCCCGTTCGTCGAGGTCGGCGAGGAGGAGCAGGTGCGGGTGGGCCACGGCAAGCGGCTGAGCCTCGGCCTCACCACCGGCCCGACCGCGGTGCTGGGCCCGGGCGGTGACCTGCTCGGTCTCTACGCACCCGCGCCCGCGAGGGAGGACGGGGACAGCAAACCCGTCGCGGTCTTCCTCTGACCCTGTGGGAGGCTGGGAGCCACACGAGAGTGAGGAGGCGAGGGTGCGGATCTGGCGCAGTCTCGAGGAGGTCCCTGCGGACCTCGGCCACACGGTGGTGACGATCGGCAACTTCGACGGGGTCCACCTCGGGCACGTCGGTGTGCTCCAGCGGGCACGTCAGGTCGCCGACCGGCTCGACCTCGGCCACGTCGTCGCAGTCACCTTCGACCCCCACCCGATCGCCGTGCTGCGCCCGGTCAGCGCCCCGGCGATGCTCAGCAGCATCGAGCGCCGGGCCGAGCTGCTCGAGGCCGCCGGCGCCGACGACCTGCTCGTGGTGCCGTTCACCGACGAGGTCTCCGACTGGCCGCCGGAGCGGTTCGTCGAGGAGATCCTGGTCGACACGCTGCACGCCTCCGCCGTCGTGGTCGGGGCCAACTTCCGCTTCGGTCACCGCGCCGCGGGTGACGTGGCGCTGCTGCACCGGCTGGGCGTGGACAACGAGTTCATCGTCGAGGGCATCGAGCTGTCGGCCGGGCCGCAGGTCTGGTCCTCGACCTACGTCCGCACCTGCCTGGCCACCGGCGACGTCGCCGGCGCTGCTGAGGCGCTGGGCCGCCCCTACTCCGTGCGCGGGGTCGTCGGGCGCGGCGACGGTCGCGGTCGGGGGATGGGCTGGCCCACCGCCAACCTCGCCGCCGCGGACGTCGGCGCCGTCCCCACCGACGGGGTCTACGCCGGCTGGCTGCGCGTGCTGCCCACCGGCGAGCGGCACCCCGTCGCGATCAGCGTCGGCAAGAACCCGACCTTCCCCGGTCAGCGCGAGCGTCGGGTCGAGTCCTACGTCATCGACGGACCCGACGACCTCGACCTCTACGACCTCGAGGTCGAGGTGGAGTTCGTCGCGCACCTGCGCGAGCAGCGCCGCTTCGACGACGCCGAGCAGCTGGGCGAGGCGATCGAGCAGGACGTGCGTGAGGCCCGTGCTGCGTTGGGTATCGCCTGAACCGTGACCCTGAGACGACCCCGTTCCGAAGACCCGATCGTCGAGACCGAGACGTGGTTCCTGCGTCACGGCATGCCCTACTTCGTGCCGGCCGAGCGCGCCCAGGTCCGGGCCGCGCTGGCGCCGCGACGGTTCGTGCCCCTCGCAGCGATCGCGGTGCTCGTCGGGCTCGCGGTCGGCGGGCTGCTGGCCTGGCTGTCCGGTGACCCCGCCGTCGCCCCCGCCTTCCTGCTGACGCTGGGGATCGGTGGCTTCGTGATCTACGGTCTCACCGCCCTGCGAGCGCGGCCGATCCTCACCTACGCGCTGTCCCAGACCGGCGGGAGCCTGCGGCGCCTGCTGCCGATGGCCACCCGCGCGTTGCCGCTGCTCCTGGTGTTCATGACCTTCCTGTTCATCAACGCCGAGGTGTGGATGATGAGCGCCTACCTCGACGGTGCCTCGCTCTGGGTCACGGTGCTGCTGTTCCTGCTGCTGGGGCTGCTGTTCTTCGTCACCCGCCTGCCGGAGGAGATCGAGCGGGCCGACGACGACCTCGACGACGAGCGCGTGGTGCTGGTCTGCCGCGGCACCCCGATGGAGGGTGAGGCGGCCCGGCTCGCCAGGCGCACGGGCGTCCTCGCCCAGGAGTCGCACGTGATCCGCTACGAGCGCGTCAACCTCACGCTCGTGCTGGTGATCACCCAGATGGTGCAGACGCTGCTGCTCGCCCTGTCGGTGTTCCTGTTCTTCCTGGTCTTCGGCGCCCTGACGATGCAGGAGGAGATCGTCAAGGCGTGGGTCGTCGATGCGGGCGTGCACAACCTCGAGTGGCTGCCCAACGTGTCGGTCGAGCTGCTCCAGGTCTCGGTGTTCCTGTCGGCGTTCGCCGGGCTCTACTTCACGGTCTTCGCGGTGACCGACGAGACCTACCGCAACGAGTTCTTCACCGGCGTGGTCGCCGAGCTCGAGCGGGCGATCGCGGTCCGGGCGGCCTACGTCGCGTCCTACCGCGACCGTGGCCGCGCCGTCGACGCCGAGGTCGACGACCAGGCCACCCGCCGGCTGCCGTTGGAGTGATGGCGCCGCAGGCACGACCTCCCCGAGGTCGGTGGCCGCTGTCCACCCGTGTCGCGATCGCTGCGGCCTCCGCCGCGGCCGCGCGCCGCCGGCCGACCGCGTGCTCGTGGTGCTGTTCGACCAGATGCTCCCGCAGTACGCCGACCAGTTCGACATGCCGAACTACCGCCGGCTGCGCGAGGAGGGCCACAGCTTCGACCAGGCCTACCTCGGCTACATGGCCTCGGAGACGGTCATCGCGCACAACGTGCTGATGTCCGGGCTGCTGCCCAAGCACATGGGCTACACCGACGAGGCCTACCGCGACTGGGGCAACGTGTTCGGCAAGGGCGCTCGGGGTGTACGACGCGGGCGCCGGAGCGGGTGCTCCGGACACGGTCACCTACTCCTCGCCGAGCGCGGCGATCGCGCCGCTGGAGGCTGACGGCAACCTGCAGTTCTCCGACCAGTCGACCGCCGTCGAGTCCTGGCTGGTCGACCACCGGCGCAGCAAGGCCCAGCAGGGCGCCGACCGGATGCTCGAGCTCCCCGGTGTCATCGCGTCCTACTGGCGCGAGGGCAGCCACTACCGGCTGCGCGGCACGGCGTCGATGTCACCGTCGGAGCACGCGTGGTGGGCGGCCCACGGGCAGGAGATCGTGGACTCGATGGCGGCCCCGGACGGGCCGGACGTGGTCGGGCTGCTGCACGACCGCACCAGCTACGGCGTCTACGGCGACCACGGCGGCGCGCAGGAGTCGGTGCAGCGGGTGCCGATGGTCTTCTGGGCGCCGGGCATGACCGCCGACCGCACCACGGAGTCCTTCCGCACCCCGGACGTGCTGCCGACGATCCTCAAGGCGATGGGGATCGCACCGACCGCGTCGATGGACGGCAAGGCGCACGCCCTGCCCTGACCAGCGGTAGGGGGTGCGGCGGCCCTGCGGACCGGCACGATCGCGGGTCGAGGTCCCGCCCCAGGCGCGGCCCGGCGGGGGACCGGTCGATGTGCCGGTCCGGGTGGTCGGTCCAGGAGACGACGAAGGGCCGCGGTCACCGCGTGGTGACCGCGGCCCTGGGTCTCGGGCCGATCCGCGCCGGGTCAGGCCTTGGGGCCGGAGGTGGTGCGGAGGTAGGGGTAGAACTCCTCCACGTCGTCGTACTTCTGCTTGGCGTCATCGGTGGACAGCGTCGGCGGGACGATGAGCTTGTCGCCCTTGCGCCAGTCGACCGGGGTCGAGACGGCGGCCTTGTCGGTGGTCTGCAGCGCGTCGACGGACCGGAGGATCTCGTCGAAGTTGCGGCCCACGGACTTGGGGTAGGTCAGCGAGAGGCGGACCTTCTTGGCCGGGTCGATGATGAACACCGAGCGCACCGAGGAGGAGTCGCCCTCGCCCTCGTGGATCATGTCGTAGGCCAGCGCGACCTTCTTGTCCTCGTCGGCGATGATCGGGTAGGCCACCGTGGTGTTGGAGTACTTCTCGATGTCGGGCTTCCAGCCGGCGTGCTGCTCGGTGGAGTCGACCGAGAGCGCGATGACCTTGACGCCGCGGGCGTCCCACTCGTCCTGGAGCTGCGCGACGCGGCCCAGCTCGGTGGTGCAGACGGGGGTGAAGTCGGCCGGGTGGGAGAAGAACACCACCCAGCTGTCGCCGGCCCAGTCGTGGAAGGACACCTGGCCCTCGCTGGTCTCTGCGGTGAAGTCGGGGGCGGTGTCGCCCAGGTGCAGGCTCATGATGACCTCGTCGTCCTCTCTGGGGTTGCGTGCACGTCGTGGCGGCCCACGACGTGCGTGAGCCGTATCTGCACACTGCCACTCGTCTTTGACCTCGACAAACCGCGGTCACGGACCGGACGGTCTTGGGGACCCTGCGCGGGCGTGCTACGCGAGCGCGTGCGCCCAGTCGGTGCGGTCGGTGCGGTCGGTGAACGTCAGCTCGACGGTGTCGCGGACGGGCCGGAAGCCGATGCGGGTGTAGATGCCGTTGCTCGTCGGGTTGGCCAGGTCGGTGAACAGGCAGGGCCGCACGCCCCGGTCGAGCAGCCGCTGGGAGAGGGCCGCGGTCGCGGCGGCGGCGTACCCGTGCCGCCGGTGCTGCGGCGGGGTGTAGACCGGCCCGACCCGCGAGGCGCCGAACACGTCGTCGTGGCCACCGACCGAGCTCACGACCTGCCCGTCGACGCTCCACACCCAGAACTCGCCGGCGCGGATCCGGCGCAGCGCGGCGTCGCGGTCGAGGTCGTCGTAGGCGCGGGCGCTGCCGTCCCGGCCGGCCTGGACCTCCGCGTCGTGCTGGAAGCCGGCGAGGTGGTCGACGACGACGTCGAGGTCGGCGGCACCGGCGCGACGCAGCTCCCCGGGGACGCCCGCGGGCGGCTCGATCGCAGGGGCCTCGAACAGCCGGGACCACACCAGTGCGCGGGACCGGGCGCCGGTCAGCGCCGACCACCCGGCGGCGAACGCCTCGCAGGCCTCCGTCGCACCGGACGCCCCGCGCACGTCCTCGCAGCGCTCGTGTAGGGCGCGGGCCAGGGCGCGCGCGTCGCGGTCCGGCATCGGCAGGAGGTACGGCGGGAAGGGGGTCGGGCTGCGGAAGGCGCAGCCGGTGACCTCGGACCCGGTGCGGGAGACCGCCCACCAGCGGGGCCGGTGGGGCAGGGGGACACCGTCGGCCCGGTCCCGCCGGTCGGCGAGCGTGGCGGTGGCGAGCACCGTCGAGACGACGGGGTCGGCCCGCAGGTGGTCCTCGGCGACGGCGAGGAACGCGTCGGGGTCGTCGTAGAGCTCGATCAAGAGGTCGTCACCGTCACCGGCACACCGTTGAGGGCGGCGTTGCCGGAGACGTCGAGCGCCTCGGGGTCCGTGAGGTCGTTGATGCTGACGCCGGCGACGCCGTTGGAGTGCGACAGGCGGGTGCCGGGGGCGCCGTGGCCGTAGCCGTGGGGCAGCGACACCACCCCTGGCATGACGTCCTCGGTCGCCCTGACCTCGACGGCGACCTTGCCGACCCGGGAGCTGACCTGGACCACGGCGCCGTCCTCGAGGCCGCGCGAGGCGAGGTCGGAGGGGTGCATCAGCAGGTGGTGGCGGGCCTTGCCCTTGGTGAGGCGCTCGGTGTTGTGCATCCAGGAGTTGCAGTCGCGCTGGTGGCGGCGGCCGATCAGCAGCAGCTCGTCGCCCGCCGGGGCGGCCAGGGACGAGCGCACGCGGGCGAGCACGTCGAGGACCATCGGCTGGGCGAGGTCGATGCGCTTGTCCGTGGTCTTGAGGCGACCGGGCAGGCGGGGCTCGAGGGGGCCGAGGTCGACGCCGTTCGGCGACTTCTTGAGCGCGCGGACCGACAGCTTGGCCGGGCCGCGGCGCAGCAGGAGGTCGACCATCACGGTGGGGGAGGTGCGCAGCCGCAGCTCACGCTTGGCGCGTGCGCGGAGCCCGGACTTCTTGCCGGTGCGCGCCTCCCGCCTGGCCACGAGCCCGAGGGCGAGGTCGCGCATGATCTGCCAGTCGTGGCGGGTGCCCTTGGCGGGCTCGACGACCGCCGGGGTGAAGCGGGCCGTGTTGCGCACGGCGAGGGCCTGGAAGACCAGGTCGTAGTGGTCGCGCTCGAGCGCCGACGTCGGCGGGAGGATCACGTCGGCGTGACGCGTGGTCTCGTTGAGGTAGAGGTCGACCGCGACCATGAAGTCCAGCCCCGCGAGGGCCTCGCCGAGCCGCCTGCCGTCGGGGGTCGAGAGCACGGGGTTGCCGGACATCGTGAGCAGCGCCCGCACCTGGCCGTCGCCGGGGGTGAGCATCTCGTCGGCCAGCGTCGCGACGGGGAGCTCGCTGCTGGACTCGGGCAGGTCGCGCACCCGTGAGCGCCAGCGTCCGTGGCCGCCTCGGCCGATCAGCCCCTGGCCGATGATGTCGAGCGCGGGGGAGGTGAACATCGCGCCGCCGGGGGAGTCGAGGTGCCCGGTGAGGATGTTGAGCGCGTTGACCGCCCAGGCGCAGACGGTGCCGAAGGGCTGGGTGGACACGCCCATCCGGCCGTACGCCGCAGCAGCGTCCGCACCCGCCAGGTCCCTTGCCAGCTTGACGATCACGTCGGCGTCGACCCCCGAGACCGAGGCGGCCCACTCGGGGGTGAAGCCGGCGACCGCCTCGCGGACGCGGTCGACCCCGTCGACGTACTCCGCGGGCTGGGTGAGGTCCTCGGCGAACAACGTGTGGACCATCGCGAGCAGGACGGCGGCGTCGGTGCCGGGGCGCACGAAGTGGTGCTCGTCGGCGACCCGTGCGGTCTCGGTGCGGCGCGGGTCGAGGACGACGAGACGGCCGCCCCGCTTCTGCAGGTCGCGCAGGCGCTGGGGGAAGTCGGGGACGGTCCACAGCGAGCCGTTGGAGGCCATCGGGTTGCCGCCGAAGACCACGACCAGGGAGGAACGGTCGATGTCGGGGACGGGCAGCAGGAGCTGGTGGCCGTAGAGCAGGTGGGCCACCAGCTGCTGGGGCAGCTGGTCGACCGAGGTGGCGGAGTAGGTGTTGCGGCTGCGCAGCGCCTTGGTGACCTGGCTGCCGTGGGTCATCGCGCCGAGCGAGTGGACGTTGGGGTTGCCGAGGTAGACCCCGACCGCGTCGTCGCCGTGCTCGTCCTGCACGTCGGCGAGGCCGGTCACCGCGAGCTCGATCGCCTCGTCCCAGCCGATCTCGTGCCACTCGGACCCCACGCGGCGGATCGGCTTGCGCAGCCGGTCGGGGTCGGTGTGGATGTCGGCCAGGGCCGTGCCCTTGGGGCAGATGTGGCCGCGGGAGAGGGGGTCCTCGGGGTTGCCCTTGATGCCGGTCACCCGGTCCCCCTCGGGGCTCCGCTCCACGGTGAGCAGCACCCCGCAGATCGCCTCGCAGAGGTTGCAGACGCCGTGGACGGTCTCGGTGCTGGTGGCTGCCATGGGGGCATCCTCACACGGGCTCGTTTTCACTAGGTACCTAGTGAAGTTGTCACTCCCCGAGCGTTGCAACGCTCGGGAAGTGACAGGTTCGCCGCTACGGCAGGTGCTTGAGCGCCTCGCGGCGGGACAGCGGCGAGAGCCGGTCGCCGAGCCGTTCGACCTCGGCGCGGACCCAGTCGGGGTCGGTGCGCGCGTGCTGCCGCAGTGCCCAGCCGACCGCCTTGCGCAGCCAGAACGAGTCGTCGTCCACGTTGGCCTCGATGGCGAACCGCAGCAGATCGAGGTCGGTCCCGGGGCCGCGGTGGAGCTGGCAGATGACGGAGGTACGGCGGAGCCACACGTCCGGCGCGACCGCCCAGTCCCGCATCACCGGCGTGACGGCGACCGGGTCCGTCGTCAGCGCGGGCCCGACCACGTGGGAGGCGGTCTCGTCGACCAGGTCCCACCACGCCCCGGTCACGACGAGGTGCCGCGCGAGGCCGAGCACCCGGGCGTCGAGCCAGCGGCGATCCGACCGCGCGACGGCCAGGGCGGCGTACCTCTCCTCGCGGAACGCGGCCCCGTCCCACAGGTCACGGACCGTCGCCTCCCACTCCTCGCGGGAGGTCAGTGGGTGGTCGCGGAGCGCGTCCGTCACCAGCGCCCGCACCGTCGGGAGGCTCACGCCGTGGAACGGCAGCTCGGACTTCATGTAGTCCCGCTGCCGCTGCGCCCGCTCCGGATCGGCCCGTGAGGCGAGCTCGCTCAGCACGGTGTCGACCAGCCCCATGGGAACGATCCTGGTGTGTCGCCTCTCGCACTACCGCGTGATCCGCAGTAGTGTGCAGCGCATGGATACCACCCAGCTCCTCAAGGGGGTGCTCGACCTCGCGGTGCTCGCGGTGGTCGACGACGAGGACGGCTACGGCTACGACGTGGTCCGCCGCCTCCGCACGGCCGGGCTCGGCGACGTCGGCGACGCCTCGGTCTACGGCACGCTGCGGCGGCTCTACTCGGCGGGCGCGCTGACGTCGTACGTCGTGCCGAGCGAGTCCGGACCGCACCGGAAGTACTACGGCATCACCGCCACCGGCAAGGCGCAGCTCAAGCGGCAGCGCGAGGACTGGGACGCCTTCGCCACCTCCGTCACCACGCTTCTCTCGAACGCCACAGGAGCCACCCGATGAACGAGCCCACGATCCAGCTCGACGTCCGTCCCGAGGTGGAGGAGTTCGTCGCCGCGGTGCGCCGCCACCTCGCGGACCTGCCCGCCGAGGAGCGCGACGACCTCACCGAGGGACTCGCCGCCGACCTGTCCGACCTGGTCGCCGAGCAGGGGCCAGATGTCCTGGGCGACCCCGCGGCCTACGCCGCCGAGCTGCGCGCGGCTGCCGGCCTCACCCCGCGTGGCCGGCTGCGCCCCCGCGGCAGCCTGACCGACCTGCTCGACGACGCCCGCGACCGCACGCTCGGCGTGCTGCACCGCCCCGGTCTCGCCGGGGTCGGGGGCTTTCTCGAGGCGGTGCGTCCGGTGTGGTGGGTGGCCCGCGCGTGGGTCGCGGTCCAGCTGCTGGCGATGCTGAACGGCGGCCGCCCCACACCCGTCCCGAGCGTGGAGGGGCCCGCGGTCGGCTTCCTGCTCCTGGTCGTGGCCGCGGTCCTGAGCGTCCAGCTGGGGCGCGGGCGGCTGTGGCCGCGTCGTCCTGCGTGGGTGCGGCTGACGATCGTGGGGCTCAACGCCTTCGCGGTCCTGTTGACACCGGTGGTGCTGGGGCAGTTCCCCGCGTCGGGCACCTACGACGTGCACGACACGTCGTACCCCTACGTCCCCGGCCTCTCGCTCGACGGCACGCCGGTGCGCAACGTCTACGCCTACGACCGCGACGGCAAGCCGCTGGTCGGGGTGCAGCTGTTCGACCAGGACGGCCAGCCGCTCGAGCTCGACGCGGGCTATGTCTACGACGCCACGGGTGCCGACGTGATGCCGTTCCCCTGGTACGCCGAGGGGGGCCGCTACAGCGAGGCCTACAACGTCTTCCCGCTGCCCGAGCGCACGCAGTACGACCAGTTCGAGGCGCTCCCGGGAGCCTGGCACTCTCCCCGCCCGCCGCGGCTCGTGCCACCGCCGCTGGTCGCCGTACCTCCCGTGACGCTGCCGTCGATCGAGGCCGGCGAGAAGGCTCGGGAGAAGGCGGCCGCGACGAGGAGGGCCGGTCGCTGAGGGGTCAGGAGTCGATGCGGATCGAGTCGAGCACCTGCTGGAGCTCGGCGCGGTCCGCGGCCGAGGTCGCCGTGCGGTAGGACGACAGGAACACCTGGTGCCGGCCGTCGACGTCGACGATGTGGGCGGTGTAGACCGAGTCCGGGAGCAGCACGAAGTACTTGTCGGCCGGCACGCTCTTCCAGATCTGGAGCCCGTCGACACCGTCGAGGGTCAGGCGGCAGCCGCCGAGGTCGAGCCCCTTCGGCACGCGGAGCTCGAGACGCACCGCGGGCCGGCCGCCGATCGTCGTCCGCACCGGCTTGCTCACCCGCGGTCCCGGCTGGTGCCGCAGCGCCGCGACGAGGGCGTCGGTCCCCGGGGCGACCTTCTTCACGACCTCGCTGCGGTGGCACGCGTCGGCGAAGATCTCGTCGACCACGACGGCATAGAAGCCGTGCTCGGTCTTCTCGCTGGTGGTGCCGGCGTAGACGTGGCCGTACTGCGCGGTCCAGCCCTGCGGGAACCGCACCGTGAAGTCGACCGCCGACCACGGGGAGCGCGGCACCCGGTAGGTCCCCGGCTCGATCGGGACCCCGGTGTCGTCGTACGCGAAGTCGGCGGTGCGCGGGCCGGCCCCCGACATGGTGCGGGGCGGGTCACCGCCGCACGCGGCGAGACCGAGGAGGACGGCGGCGGTGACGACCAGGCGAGCGTTCATGTCGTGACGACTCCCGACGGCCGGTCCGCGTTCCCACGGGCCGCCGTACGCTCGAGGTGTGGGCAGCGCGGACCGCACCGGCCCGCCTGACCCGGGTGGGCGTCTGACCTGCGATTTGGGTCTCCCCGAGGGGCGTTGGTAGTCTCTCCAGGTTGCCGTCTGAACGGCCGCGGATCGAGAGTGCCCGGGTGGACAAGCCCCGGCGCGCCGCGCAACGAGACCCCCATCGAGGAGAACGCCTTGTCGCAAGGTACCGACGCTGAGACCAAGAAGAAGATCGCTGCCGAGTACGCCCTGTCCGAGGGCGACACGGGTTCCCCCGAGGTCCAGGTCGCGCTGCTCAGCCACCGGATCGCCCACCTCACCGAGCACCTCAAGCAGCACAAGCACGACCACCACACGCGTCGTGGCCTGCTGCTCCTCGTCGGCCGTCGTCGCCGCCTGCTCAACTACATGCAGAAGCAGGACATCGAGCGCTACCGCTCGATCGTCGAGCGACTCGGACTGCGTCGCTGAACTTGCCGGAGCGGCTACCCCTCACGGGTGGCCGCTCCGACTACGTTCGGCCCTGTCCCGCACCCGGGACGCCCCACAACTGAAGATCCATCCACCAGGAGCGAGCCGAATCGTCGGCCCGGTCCTCGGTAGTGGCCCTCGGGTGATCACATCCCCCGCAGGCCTCGATCGAAGACCGGCCGTTCAGGTCCACCGGGACCCGGCTCCACGAGCACATGGCTCGTCCAGCGCGTTCGCGCTCGCTCCTCTGCACGAAGAGGAGTTCCCGTGGAGGAACCTGTCATCTCCGCCGTCGAGACCGTTCTGGACAACGGCAAGTTCGGCACCCGCACCGTCAAGTTCGAGACCGGCCTGCTGGCCCGTCAGGCCGCCGGCTCCGTCACGGCCTACCTCGACGACGAGACGATGCTGCTGTCGGCGACGACCGCCGGCAAGCACCCGAAGGACCACTTCGACTTCTTCCCCCTGACGATCGACGTCGAGGAGCGGATGTACGCCGTGGGCCAGATCCCCGGCTCGTTCTTCCGGTCCGAGGGTCGTCCCGGTGAGGACGCGATCCTCACCTGCCGCCTGATCGACCGCCCGCTGCGCCCGACCTTCAAGAAGGGCCTGCGCAACGAGGTCCAGGTCGTCATCACGGTCTTGGCGCTCGACCCCGACCAGCCCTACGACGTGCTGGCGATCAACGCCGCGTCGATGTCGACCCAGCTCTCCGGCCTGCCGTTCTCCGGCCCGGTCGGCGGCGTGCGCGTCGCGCTCATCGAGGGCCAGTGGGTGGCGTTCCCGTCGCACAGCCAGCTCGAGCACGCCGTGTTCGACATGGTCGTCGCGGGCCGCGTCACCGAGTCCGGCGACGTCGCGATCATGATGGTCGAGGCGGAGTCCACCGAGACCGCCTGGGACCTGATCCAGTCCGGCGCCGAGGCGCCGAGCGAGTCCGTCGTGGCCACCGGCCTCGACGCGGCCAAGCCCTTCATCAAGCAGCTGTGCGACGCGCAGTCCGAGCTGGCCAAGCAGGCGGCCAAGCCGGTGCAGGAGTTCCCGATCTTCCTCGACTACGAGGACGACGTCTACGACGCGGTCGAGGCTGCTGCCTCGGACAACCTGGCGCAGGCGCTGACCATCGCCGGCAAGCAGGAGCGCGAGTCCAAGCTCGACGAGGTCAAGGACGCCGTCCTGGAGCAGGTCGGCCCGCAGTTCGAGGGTCGCGAGAAGGAGATCGGTGCGGCGTTCCGCTCGGTCACCAAGAAGCTCGTGCGTCAGCGCGTGCTGCGCGACAAGGTCCGCATGGACGGCCGCGGCCTGACCGACATCCGCGACCTGCACGCCGAGGTCGAGATCATCCCGCGCGTGCACGGCTCGGCGCTGTTCGAGCGTGGCGAGACCCAGATCCTGGGCGTCACCACCCTCAACATGCTGACGCTGGAGCAGAAGCTCGACACGCTCAGCCCCGAGAAGACGCGTCGCTACATGCACAAGTACGTCTTCCCGCCGTTCTCCACCGGTGAGACCGGTCGCGTGGGCTCGCCCAAGCGTCGCGAGGTCGGCCACGGCGCGCTCGCCCGTCGTGCGCTCCTTCCGGTGCTGCCGACGCGTGAGGAGTTCCCCTACGCGATCCGCCAGCTCTCCGAGGCGATGGGCTCCAACGGCTCCACCTCGATGGGCTCGGTCTGCGCCTCGACCCTGTCGCTGCTGCAGGCCGGTGTGCCGCTGCGCGCCTCGGTCGCGGGCATCGCGATGGGCCTCATCTCCGACGAGGTCGACGGCAAGACGGAGTACGTCGCGCTGACCGACATCCTCGGTGCCGAGGACGCGTTCGGCGACATGGACTTCAAGGTCGCCGGCACCCGTGAGTTCGTCACCGCGCTGCAGCTCGACACCAAGCTCGACGGCATCCCTGCCGAGGTCCTGGCCGCGGCGCTGTCGCAGGCCCGTGACGCGCGCATGGAGATCCTCGACGTGATGGCCGAGGCGATCGCCGAGCCGGCCGAGATGAGCCTGCTCGCGCCGCGCATCATCACCGTCAAGATCCCCGTCGACAAGATCGGTGAGGTCATCGGCCCCAAGGGCAAGGTGATCAACCAGATCCAGGACGACACCGGTGCGTCGCTGTCCATCGAGGACGACGGCACGATCTACATCGGTGCGACCAACGGCGAGGCTGCCGAGGCTGCCCGCCAGGCCGTCAACGCGATCGCCAACCCGACGATGCCCGAGATCGGCGAGCGCTACCTCGGCACCGTGGTCAAGACGACGAACTTCGGCGCCTTCATCTCGCTGCTGCCCGGTAAGGACGGCCTGCTGCACATCAGCAAGCTGCGCTCGCTGGCCGGTGGCCGCCGGGTCGAGGCCGTCGAGGACGTCGTGTCCGTCGGCCAGAAGATCCAGGTCCAGATCGCCGAGATCGACGACCGGGGCAAGCTGTCGCTGATCCCGGTCGTCGAGGAGTCCGCTGAGGGCTCCGACGACGCGGCTGACGCCACCGACGACAGCGAGTGACCCGCGTGCCTGCACGGTTCACCGAGCAGGCGCCGGGCACCACCCGCACCGTTCTGAAGGAGCAGGACTCCGCCGGCACCGTGGTCTCCACGGTCCGGCGGAGTCTTCTCCCCAACGGCCTCCGCGTCATCACGGAGGCCATGCCCGGTGTCCGGTCGGCCAGCATCGGTGTCTGGGTCGGCACCGGGTCGCGTGACGAGTCGCCCCGGCTGTCCGGGGCCTCCCACTTCCTCGAGCACCTGCTCTTCAAGGGCACGCCCACGCGCTCCGCGCTGGAGATCTCGGCGTCGATGGACGCCGTCGGTGGCGAGTTCAACGCCTTCACCGCGCGTGAGTACACCTGCTTCCACGCCCGCGTCCTCGACGACGACCTGCCCCTTGCGGTCGACGTGCTGGGGGACATGCTCTGCAACTCGCTGCTGCGTGCGCACGACGTCGAGGCCGAGCGCGAGGTGATCCTCGACGAGATCGCCATGCACGACGACGACCCGGAGGACGTCGTCGCCAACCTCTTCTCCGAGGCCGCCTGGGGCGCCACGCCTCTCGGTCGCCCGGTCGGTGGGACCGCCGAGTCGGTCTCGGTGCTGACCCGGTCGCAGATCCAGCGGTTCTACCGGCGGCACTACACGGCCGCCAACATGGTCATCGGCGTCGCCGGCAACGTCGACCACGCGGCCGTCGTACGCCGGGTGAAGCGGGCGTTCGTCTTCCCGTCCTCCGAGGCCGCCGCTCCGATCTCGCGGCGGCCGGCCACGCCGTTCAAGAAAGCCGTCGGTCGCACCCTCTCGATCTCCCGGCCGTTCGAGCAGTCGAACGTCATCCTCGGCTTCAACGCGATCGGCCGCGAGGACGAGCGCCGCTACGCCCTGGGCGTGCTGTCGACGATCCTCGGCGGCGGCTCGTCGTCGCGGCTGTTCCAGGAGGTGCGCGAGGAGCGCGGCCTGGCCTACTCCGTCTACTCCTACCCGGTCCACACCGCCGACTCCGGCGCCCTGTGCGTCGGGCTGTCGTGCCTGCCGCGCAAGCTCGACGAGGTGCTCGACGTGGTCCGCGCCTCGCTGGCGGCGCTCGCCGCGGATGGCGTGACCGAGGAGGAGCTGGCCCGCGGCAAGGGCCAGCTGCGCGGGGGACTGGTCCTCGGCCTCGAGGACTCCGCCTCCCGCATGTCCCGCATTGCGAAGGCCGACCTGCTGTACGGCGACCTGCCGGGCATCGACGAGACGCTCGCCCGGATCGAGGGCGTGACCCCTGGCGAGGTGCATGACCTGGCTCGGGAGCTGTTTGCTCAGCCGGAGATCCTCGCGGTCGCCGGCCCGCGCCGCTGAGCCCGCGTCCTACCGCCCACTAAGACTCACGCGTTTCAGTGGGCTGGCGGGTCGGTCCACGATCGCGGCCACCTGATCGTGCAGTTCGCCGTACCCTCGCGATGTGATCGGCGCGCAGACAGCTCGGATGAGGTGACGCGGTGCTGCCCACGCCCGAATTCCGCGCACTGATCGAGAAGAAGGCTGCGTGGCCCGTCGAGCAGTACCTCCATGGCCGGAGGAACGGCGAGCTTCCAACACTCCAGGTGAAGCGGTTCATCGAGGGAATCATCTCGGCTGACTATCACGGCCGGACGCTGATCGAACTGATCCAGAACGCGCACGACGCGCACCCGAAGGGCTCCGAGGACGGCCAAATCCGCATTCTCCTCGATGAGACCGAGGGAGCGTGCGGCACGCTCTACGTAGCCAACGGCGGGCTCCCGCTGTCCGAGGCAAATTTCAACGCAATCGTGTCAGTGGCGCTGAGCGACAAGCCCCCGAGCGAAGGAATTGGCAACAAAGGCGTCGGCTTCAAGAGCGTCCTGCAGTTCAGTGACCGTCCCGAGGTCTACAGCAAGGCGGCCCCCGAATCGCACAGTTTCGATGGGTTTACCTTCCGCTTCGGCGAGCCGGAAGACTTCGAGCGGGTGGCGAACGGAATCGACGCGGACGCGGCCGAGTTGGCCGACAACATCTCAACGCTCACCCTGACCTTCCCGCTCGAGTCGGCTCCGGTGAGGGTCGTGGAGCTGGGCGCCGTCGGGTTCTGCACCGTCATCCGGCTTCCGCTGAAGTCGAGGCGTGCCTTGGCCAATGCCCGCGGCGAGCTTGATGAGGTGTCCGGCAGCGATGTCCCTTTGCATCTGTTCCTTGACCGGATCGAGACCATCGAAATCCAGGTCGTCGGCGACGATGCCCCGGATCCTGTCAGCCTCACCCGCCTCGTGGACGACCTAGCCCCCTCCCACGGGGTGAGTACCGCTCTCCTGCAGGACGGATCCGAGTTCATCGTCGCCCGCCGCACTGTGGCAGAACGTAAGGTTCTCGACGCCATCACCGCCACTCGCGAAGCGGGCGCCCACCTGCCGGGCTGGGATGCGTGGAAGGGCGATGCCGAGGTTGTCTTCGCCTTGTCGGCTGGCGACTCGTTGGAGTCGCCTCGGCTCTACAACTTCCTGCCAATGGGAGAGCAGGTCACGTGCCCCCTTCCCGCCTACCTCCAAGCGCCGTTCTTCTCCAGCCTCAACAGACGTTCACTCGACGAGGACTATCCCATCAACGCGCTCTTCCTCGATGAGGCAGCGGAACTGGCGGCCGACCTCTTGGTCGCGGCGACTGAGGGTGATCTGGACCTGCCTGACGGGACGCTCGTCGATGTCGCCTGCTGGTCGGTCGGAAGCCTGACCAGGCTGAAGAAGGCGCTCACTCTGCGGAGTCGGTCGCTAGACGAGATGCCGATCCTGCCATCGCGGGTTCCAGGGTCCAGAGTCTCGGTCGCCAAGGGGTCGCTTTGGCAGCCCGTCGGCAAGCGCTTCAGCCCGGAACGGCTCGAGGCGGAGCAGCTCGGGGTCCTCGTCTCCCCACACCTGGGAGCGGACCGGCTGACGCGGGTCGAGCGACTGGCTTTTGCGCTCGGGCTCGCGGAGACCTGGAAGCCCACACGACCGATGCTGGTGTCCTTCGCCGAGACCTGCGCTGCAGGCCTTCTCCGCGAAAACGTCAAGGCCAAGGTCTGGGCCAAGTTCTACGACGAGCTGGCCGTGGGCCTCCCCGGACACACAGGACTCGCCGGAGCGCGCATCGTGATCGGAGCGGACGGACTGCTTGCCGCCAACGGAGCGCCAGGCCAGCCGACCGTGTTCTTCCCACCCGCACGTGGCGACATAGGAACCCGGAGGCAACCGCCTGCGGCAGTGACGGGACGCCTCGCTTACGTACGGGACGACATCCCGTGGAAGAGAGACCAGAGCAATCGGCCCGGAAAGGAGTGGCTGGGGGGATGCGTCGCGGAGTTCGGAACTGAGGACATCCTCAAGGTCGTTGCCGAGGTGATGGACGAGGCCGATCTGACGGACGAAGGGCTGGCGCAGGCGCTCCTCTACGCCTTGGATGTCTGGCGGCAAGCTCGGAGTCCGCTGGGAGAGGAGTCGTTCCCCACCACCCCGTTCCGCGTCCCTACGCGATCGGGCTGGATCTCGGCCGACGCTGCTTTCTTCGGTCGCGGCTGGGGCGGCGAAGAGGAGTGGGTAGATGATGCACTCGCACGTCTGCTCCGCGAGACCGGCGACGTGCCCGAGCTGCGGGCCGTCTCCGAGTCGGTCGTCCTCGCCCCCGAGGACTGGCTCGACGACCCCTCGCTGCGTGAACTCATGCGCACGTTCCTGGAGCGAGCCGGCGTCGTGCACGGCCTGTGGCCCGTCGAGCCCGCCCATACGCCGTGGAAGCAGTCGGGTCACCTCCTCAACCATCCAGCGACGATCGCACCGGCCCAGCTGCCTTTTTGGGTGACCGCCGAGATCCGCGCGCAGTGGCTAGGTGCGGCGGATAAATGGACGCGGGAGAAGGCCACTTACACCGGCGTCCCCTACGACCTGGTGAGCAACGCGATGCTGCCCGGGCAGCTCGACTGGCCGAGCTTCTCGCTTGCTGTTCGTGACGTGTACGGCGAGCTGGTGCTGGCGGGCCTAGACCGTTGGGAAGATGACGTCTTCGACGCCGTGTTCTACCGACGTGCGAGCGCCGACCGGTGCCGATGGCCGTCGTTCCTCACGACGTTCTTGGTATCCGAGGCCTGGTTCCCTCAGCGCGAGCCCAACGACCGCACGACACCGAGCCTCGTCAAGCTCACCGAGGCCTGGTGGGTGAGCGAGGACCTGCCCTCCTATCTGCCGTCGGCCGCGACCCATCTCCGTCGCGTCATCGGTCCCACTGCCGTTACGCGCCTGCGCCGACTCGGGCTCCGTCACTGGGACGCCGCCGATGCCGCTGTCGATCGGATCGACCACCTGGCGGACCTGATCGCGGCAGCGGGGTCGTGGGTCCGTGGGACCCGTGCCGAGTACGAGAGGAGCTGGTTGCAGCACCTCGCTCAGACCGAGAGCGGCTCGAACACCCGCAGGCCTCGAGGCGTTCTGGTCGAGCGCGAGGCGCAGGTCGAGATCGCCGATCTCACCGCGGACGGCGAGCCGGTTTACTACGCGGTGCCTGACCTCCCCCAGGCGTCGCTGCTGGCGTATGTACCGCTTGCGCGGCTCGGATTCTCCGACCGACAGTTGTCCAAGCGTGTCGGAGACTTCCTCGCCTCGACCGTGTCACCCCGCTTCCGCTCAGTCGCGGACGCCGAGATCGCCGTCAGATTCACCGATCCTGCATTGACAGGACCGGTCCTGGAGGTCATCGGAGACTGGTTGGAGACCCTCGTGCTGCTCGTGCTCTCCCACCAGCAGGGGATCGCGCGGCGGACCGATCGGCAGCTGGAGAGGACGGCCCTCGATCTGCGCACTACACGGATCGCGCTGGTCGACACGTTCTCCACGTCCGTAGCAGGACACGAAGTCGAGGAGACGACCAGGCACATGTCGTGCTTTGTCGAACAAGACGACGGCACCGGGCTGGTGCTGGTTCGCGGTGGATCCGGCCAGAGCCGAGTCAAGCTCGCCGAGATCGCCGCCGAGGGTATCTGCCAGGCGATCGGTGCATCTGGGGTGTTCAAGGACCTCCGGCTCGCCCTCATAGACCTGCAGTCGCTAGTGCAAGGCGGCACCCCTTCTCTGTCGGACCTCGCGGACGCCCTGGGGCTACACCTGGCGGACGTAGAGATCGCGAACGCAGAGCGTGGAGGAATCCGGCCAGACCTGTCGGTGCTGGTGGCGGTGCTTGCTACAGTCGCCCCCGAGCTGGCTGAGGAACTGCGCGAGAGCAGCCACGACGACGACCGTGCAGAGCTGGAGATCTGGCTCAGGGCGAGGCTCGGTGCTTCGACCGGAGCTGACGCGGCCGCACTTCTCGGTTATGCCGACAGCGGGCGCGTCTGGGGACCGGTCGAGGACGGGATCGTGACGCTGGCCGACGCCAACGCGGGCCTCAAACTTCTCGGGTTCGAGCCCCTGTCGAACGGCGACGCGCACGGCCGCGCCTTCTCCCACTACCTCGCGTCTCGGCGATCCGCTCTCCTCGACGAGCTCCGTGACCGATTCGCGGAGCGGGTCGCGGCCGACCCCGCCGCGATGGCGTCGTACGTGGAGCTGACCGGGCTGCCGGAGCTGCACGCCGAACCCTCCTGGGCCGAAGAATTCTGGCACCTCCCACCCGAGATCATGGCCACCCACACGGACGACTGGCTGGAGAGAGTTGCCGGGCCACCAGCGAGCAGCAGCCTGCCGCCGGTCGAGGAGCTTCGGGGACGCCCACTGACTCAGCCGCTCACGACGTCCCGCGACTCCGTGCTCACCTGGTGTGAACTCAACCAAGCCACGGTGCCGGCTCCAATCGACGTCGCCTCAGTCGCCGCGCAGATCAGGAGCTCCGGCTTCCTGGACTTCGCCGAGCGAACGTCCGAGGAACTCGTCGGCTGGTTGCATGAGCACGGCTACTGGCCTCACGACATGCCCCGCACGTTGAGCCAGAAAGACCTCGGCATCACACAAGACGACCTCAAGCAGGCCAGAGAACGAAGGCGAGCGGCCGCAGAGGACGAGAAGCGCCGCAAGTCGGCCATCGAGTACGGCGGCGACACATTTACCGGCGAACCCGACGATCTGCTCCGACTTGACGAAGCGATCGCATCCCGCCTCTCGGTGGCCTCACTCGGCAGCCTGCCGACTCTGGCCTCGTTGAACGAACTGTCCGAACGATCGCCCAAGGACCCGAGCAAACCAACGAAGCCGATCCGCGCGTCGTCGCCTCCTCCAGAGAAGATCCAGAACATCGGCCTTGCCGGCGAGTTGTTCGCGGCCCACTGGATTGAGGCGAACTTCGGGCTGCTGCGCGAAGAGACCTGGTGCTCGGGATATCGCAACGACATCCTCGGCGGACTGCTCGGCGACGACTCCCTCGGCTACGACTTCAGCGTTCCCATGGGCGAGGTGACCTACCTGATCGAGGTCAAGGCCAGCACGGGCGACGACACAATCTTCAGTCTGCCGGAGGTTGAGATCACGCGAGCGCTCGACCTCGCGCCGCACGAGCAGTACACGATCCTGTTTGTAGCCAATGTGCTCACCGATGAACTGCGCACCTTCATGTGGCTACCCAATCCACTCGGAAGTCAGGCTCGGCTCTTCCGCAGGGAGGGCAGACAAATGAAGTTCAGGTTCGACCTCGCAAACGGCTGATCCGCAACAACGTGGCAGCATCACCTCGCCGCCTGTCGGCGTCGGGTGACTCACCGGATCTGCCGAGAGCAGATACCCCCCTCGGCGACACCCCGCATGCAGCACGCGCCTGACCACGTCGCGGCCGGCAGGTGCTGGCACGCTGGCCTGCATGGGGGGACAACGCCAACCACTGTTCGATGACTTCGAGCGAACCGACGCCACGCCATCGACCCACCAGGAGTCGACCTTTGAGTTCCTCAACCGCATCGCGGGTGACTACTGGGAGCACCCTCGCGCTCTCATGCAGGAGTGGCTCGATCACATCCCCAGCGAGCAGGAGCACAACGACCTGCGCCAGCGGTTCCGGTCCCGCGACGACGAGCAATTCCGCAGCGCGTTCCTCGAGCTCTACTTGCACGAAAGCCTCGTAAGGGCTGGGTACAGCGTCACCATCCATCCCAAGGTTCGGGGCACCAGGCGCCGCCCGGACTTCCTGGCAGAGCGCGACAACCTTCGGATCTTCATCGAGGCCGTGGCGCCCGGCTCGACTCCGGCCGAGAAGGCGGCAGCGCAACGCCGAGCCGTGCTGTTCGACACGGTGAATCAGTTGGGCGACCCCAACTTCATGCTGTGGCTGGACGAGCTCGAAGAGGGGGCATCGCCACCCGCCTCAGCGCGCCTTCGGAAGGACCTCCGACGCTGGCTCGCGGAGCTCGACCCCGATGCCCCCTGGGATGCGGACGCAGCACCGACGCGTCGATGGGAACACGATGACTGGGCGGTCAGGTTCAGGGCGGTTCCCAAGAAGCCCGATGCCCGAGGCACGGGGCCGAACGACCGGGCGATCGCTGTCTACGGGCACACGGGTGTCGACTTCATCGACGACGCACCGGCGATCAAGAAGGCCCTAGCCACGAAGCACCACGAGTACGGGGACCTCGGAACGCCGTTCATCATCGCGGTCGGCACGTATATCCACGACAGGGACCGTTGGCACAGCAGCAACGCTATGTACGGACACGTCGCCGTTCAGATCGACGAGGCGCCCGACGGTTCAATGGTCACCCGGGAAGTCCGGCGGCCAGATGGCTACTTCGGCACGCCACCGACCTGGACCAACCGCAACGTCTCTGGCGTTCTTCTCGTGAATCAGCTCATGCCCTACTACGTGCAGCGCGCGGAGACGACCCTGTGGCGGCACCCGAACCCGATCCACGAACTTCCCGAAGCGGTTGGGTTTCCTGGCGACACGCTCAGCATTGCCGACGGCACGCTGGTTGAGGTCACAGCCGCCACGAAGGCGGACCAGCTCTTCGGACTTCCGGACCCTTGGCCACCAGGCGAGGCTTGGCCCGGCGACCAGTAGGCCCAGGAGAGATTGACCCGCTCGAAGGGCTTTCGATTCATCCGTTCACCAGCGCGGGTGTAGCCGCCGCGTGCGTCAATCCGCCGCGAGATGGCGTGGCCTGGAGTCCGCCTCACGGGCGTCTGTCGGGGCATGTGTCACCGAGTTCAGGCTTCCCGCACGCCCTCATCATCGGTAGTCGCATGGAGCTAGTCGTCACGCGTGAACACAGTGACCTCGGACAGGCCAGCCCTAGGGATAGGCGCTCGAAAGCAGCCGTCGGTGTATCGCGACTTTGCTTGTTCACCATCCGGAAGATCCGTGTAATCAGCCTCAAAGCCGCACGACTGCGGATCGTAAGTTTCGACTCGCAGGCCAGCGTATGAGTCGAGCAAAGTTATGGACAGTTGTTGGACTTGGCCCAGGTCTCGCGCCACTTGCTGCGGGACCTGTAGTGCCTCAGTTGGCTGCACACGCAGGGTGGTCACCTGTGCATCGCTGTCATGTCTTGTCCAAACGGATACCGTGCGGGCCTTACCCCAGTTCTGGTAAATCGTGCCCGAGATGGCGGCGCCATTGTTTACACACACGAGCGCTACGTCGACACTGCGGTCGAACCGCAGCGTCAACGTGTTCCGGTCAACGCTGTTGTAGTACAGCGCCTGATGTGCGTCGAAACTCTCGGGCCGAAGTGGTGGAATCCAAGTGCTTCCCAGATACCCGTCTGTCGCGTTTGTCGGAGAGTAGTCAGGCGATGACAGCGCCTCACCGTCGGGGTGGACGAGTTCGCGCGGCACTTCGGTGAGTCCGCGCGGGGCGTCGCATGTGGGATACCTACGAGTCACAAGCTCGGCCAGTTGGTCTCGCGAGACGAACGTGAATAAAGCGATGAGACCAGCGGTGACGAGTCCACTGAGCACCCCGGTGACCACGCCTTCCGACATGCTGCCAGCTTCATCGCGACGAGATTTACGCACGCTCATAAGACGAAAGATAAGTGTCCAGGAGCGGATGAGTCGGGACCTCATTCGGCTGGCCAAAGAACGGGACCCATTTGCTGAGCGGGTTTGTACCAACTTGTCAGGGTGCCGCCGCCACCACGACTTCGCCGCCAGGTCTGGACGCGTGACAGTACTGAGGCATCCAAGACGACGGTGAATGACTCTGATTCGAGCCGCAAGCTGCGACATCCCGCCGCCTTGTCGTCCGGACTAGGTCGACCTTTCTCGGGGCGCTCAGCCCTGACTGCGCGCCCAGGGACTAACTTCGGCCGATAAGCAGTGGATCATTCATCTGATCGGAAAGCGAGGGCCTCGATGGCCGAGGGGGGCGAGGACGGGAGTGGCATTGGTACGCGACTGGCGGCGTTAGGCAGGTTCGCTTCCGCGATCCGCGAGACGGTGCGATTCGGCCCGCTAGCTTGGGATGCTGACCTTCCAAACTTGCGGGGGCTTACAGTCAACAACTGTCTTCGCCGACAGACCGACGCGCTGCAAGGGGCGGTCGCTCTAGGACGAGCAGGGCATGGTCACCTCGCCGTTTCGTTAGTGCGCGCGTACCTTGAGGAGCGACTCTGGATCGCACTGCTATCTCGGATGAGCAGCAGCGACGCCAACTCGCTGCTTCTAGCCATGGGTCGGTGGGACGCGATTCGCTCGCTTGTAGCGCAACGAGACTATGTGGGCGATCGGGTCATGTCGCTGGACTTGTGGTATCCACCGGGCTTCGTGGATGCACAAGCAGGCACCCTCGTGCAGATCAGGGATGAACTGCGTCAACTCCGCACCGCTTGGGGATGGCAGGGGACCCTTCCGTCGACCGCGTGGGTCGCCAATGAAGTCGGCCTTCGAGATGAGTACGAGTATCTGCACTCCGCTACGAGTCGAGCAGTCCACTTTTCCGCTGGGGAGGTTCTAAGGCGCTGCTGGGGCGCACCCGGTGGGATCCTGGTTACGGAGAAGCCAGAGTTCCGCGACCACATAGCTGAATTCGCGTACGACCAGTTGTGGCGGCAGCATCTTGGAACGCTTGTTGAAGCCGCCGAGCTACTTGAAGAGGCTTCCGTTGCGGTTCCTGGCAGCTTCTTCTCTGAAGACGACCGAGTTGAACTTACGAGAGAACTCCAGGCGCTTGGAAAGGTCCCGCTCGTACATGCTCACGAGTGGAACCTCCAGCCTCCCCCGCTCGGCACCCGGCTCGCCTGGGCGGCTGTGCTCCTCAGCCACGGCGACGGCATTTCCGACCCGACCTAATGCCTGCCCGACGTGCACCGACCAGCGTCACTGCGTCTGCCGCGCGTCTCGGTCCATGATGCTGACAACCCACAAGTAGGTGAGATCCCAGAGGACGCGCGGGATCCAGGAAGCGAACTGGCATAGGGTCTCAGCCGTGGCGAGCCTTCTGTCGCGCGAACGCGGCCCATTGGTCCCTGTCACGGACCCCATCTATCACTACACGTCCTCGGGCGGCATGATCGGTGCCTTGCGAGCCCGACGTCTCTGGGCCTCGCAGGCCACCAGCATGAACGACCACGCTGAGATCCTTCAGGGCTGGAAACTCATCACCGAAGTGATCGATGACCTGCTATCCGCGCACCCGGGAGATGGCACTCTGACCTGGTTGAGGGACTGGGCTCGGGATCCTTTGGACAAAGTTCGACACGTCTGCATTCTCTGCGCATCCCTGCGGGGCGACGACGCGAACCAGTGGCGCCTTTATGGAGGGGCCTCCCGTGGTTATGCCATCGAGTTGGATCCATCTGCACCCCTGGCTGCAATCGCGGATGGAGGGAGACCTCCAGCTGCCAGTCCGCATCCCGAGCGGATAGAGATCGACTTCGATGTCGTCTTCGTCGCTCCCTGGCTGAGAGTCGTATACGACCCTCGTGAGGTGCAACTAGCCGTTACAGATCTATGGCGCGCCATGACCACCGCCACACCGCCGCCCCCAGACCCGACTCTCAGCTCTGCTGAGCAGGAGCAGGAGCACGACGTCTGGCGGAGCGAATTGCAGGCGGTGGCAATAAGCGACCTAGCGACTCTTGCCCACCTTGTGAAGACGGACGGGTTCTCAGGCGAGCACGAAGTGCGAACAGTGGTGACTCACCTGCTGGGCGCCGATTACATGAAGTACCGGCCGACGGATAGCGGGATTGTCGCTTATCGCGAGTTGGGGCGGTCGCCCGACGGTCATGACCTCAGTCACCCGTACTTCCCTGAAAGGGCATCAAACTCATCGCTACAACTACCGGTGCGGTCAGTGCGACTCGGCCCCTTGGCCCCGGACGGCCACGAAGAGACCGTTGAAGACTTCCTCGCCACTGTGGACCTTGAAGGTATTCGAGTCATGCGCTCGACGGTTCCGCTGCGCTAGGGCCTGGTCGTGCCACCTCGGCGCGCCAAGCCGCATCACTCCGCCGCTTGTGACGCAGACGGGCCAAGGCCATCAGGATGTCGGATCTCTGGCGTTGCCGATGCATGCATGGAAACGAAGCACGCCCCGTACGATCGCGGCTGTGTCTACGCCCTCCTTTGACCTGACGCCGGACCACGAAGAGCTGAAGTCCTGGCTGCACGGCTTCGCTGCCGACGTCATCCGTCCTGCTGCCGCGGAGTGGGACGAGAAGGAGGAGTTCCCCTGGCCCGTAGTCGAGGAGGCCGCCAAGGCAGGCATCTACTCGATGGACTTCTTCGCCACGCAGGGCTTCGACCCGACCGGCCTCGGCATCCCGATCTCCATGGAGGAGCTGTGTTGGGGCGATGCCGGTATCGGCCTGGCGATCGTCGGTACGGCGCTGGCGGCCGCCGGCGTGAGCAGCAACGGCACCCAGGAGCAGGTGCTCGAGTGGGTCCCGGAGATGTTCGGCGCACCGGGCGACCTCAAGCTCGGCGCCTTCTGCTCCTCAGAACCTGACGCCGGTAGCGACGTGGGTGCCATGCGCACCCGTGCCCGCTACGACGAGGCCACCGACGAGTGGGTCATCAACGGGACCAAGACGTGGGCGACCAACGGTGGCATCGCCGACGTCCATGTCGTCACCGCCGTCGTCGACCCGGACCTCAAGACTCGCGGTCAGGCCAGCTTCGTCGTGCCTCCGGGCACGAAGGGCCTCTCGCAGGGACAGAAGTTCCACAAGCACGGCATCCGTGCCAGCCACACCGCTGAAGTCGTGCTCGACAACGTGCGGGTGCCGGGCCGCTGCCTGCTCGGCGGCAAGGACAAGCTCGACGCCCGCCTCGCAAGGGCTCGCGAGGGTGCGGGCGCGCGTGGAAACGCGAGCATGGCCACCTTCGAACGCACGCGTCCAGCCGTGGGTGCGATGGCGGTCGGCATCGCCAGGGCCGCCTACGAAGTTGCGCTCGACTACGCCAAGACGCGCGAGCAGTTCGGCAAGGCGATCATCGAGAACCAAGGCGTCGCTTTCATGCTGGCCGACATGGCAGTCTCCATCGATGCCAGTCGTCTGCTGGTGCACCGGGCGGCGTGGATGGCCAGCCAAGGCAAGTCGTTCGACGCGGCCGAGGGTTCCATGTCCAAGCTGATGGCCGCCGAGACCGCGGTCAAGGTGACCGGTCAGGCCATGCAGATCCTCGGCGGCAACGGCTACACGCGGGAGTACCCCGTCGAGCGCTGGGCCCGCGACGCCAAGATCTACACGATCTTCGAGGGCACCTCGGAGATCCAGCGACTGGTCATCGCACGCACGGTCTCGGGCGCCCCGATCCGCTGACGGATGTCTCACAGGGACTAACCCGCAAGGTGGCTCCACGCGCGCGCCAGCTCGCGCCAGGGGCCGACGGCGGCGACCTCGCCGCCGACGAGTACGACGACCCGGTCGGCCTGGGCGAGAGCGGCCGCCTTCGCGGTGGCCCCGATGACCGTCGCGCGCCGCTGACGGAGGGCTGCCCACAGCTCGATCTCGGTGGCGGCGTCCAGGGCACTGGAGACGTCGTCGGCCAGGAGGAGCTCGGCGTCGGCAGCCAGCGCTCGGGCGAGCGCGAGGCGCTGGACCTGGCCTCCGGAGAGCCGGACACCGCGGTGCCCCACAAGAGCGTCCTTGCCGCCGGCCTCGTCGATGTCGCGTGACAGTCGGGCGGCGGAGACCGGGCCGTCGAAGTCGCGCCGGTGACCCAGCAGGACGTTGTCGCGGAAGCTGCCCGACAGGACCCGCGGCATCTGGGCGACGTGGGCGACCTGGGCCGGGCGGAGGAAGGCCTGCGGGTCGGTGACCTCCTGACCGTTCCACCGCAGCGAGCCGGAGTGCTCGATCAGGCCGGCGAGGGCCGAGAGCAGGCTCGACTTGCCGGAGCCGACCTGCCCGACGAGCAGCACCAGCTCGCCCGCCTCCACGGTGAGGTCGACGCCGCTGACGCCGATCGTGCCGTCGTCATGGACCGCCGAGAACCCGCGGAGCTCCAGGCGTTCCAGCGGCACGCGGCGTACGTCCGCGGGGGAGGGGGCGTCACCGCTGACCAGGTCCACCTGCGGTGGAAGGTCCATCAGGTCGGCCCCGCTGGCGAACCGGCTGGTCTCCTTCTGCCACGCCCGCGTCCCCGGCGCCTCGGTCACGACCATCCCGGCGACCCGGCCGAACCAGTCGAAGCCACCGACCGCGTTGGCCACGAGCAGGGCGACCGCGAGGCTCCAGCCGTCGGAGAAGTAGATCGCCCAGGCGGTCACGACCCCGCCCTGCACCATGACCGTCGGCACGCCGTCGAGGAAGGCCTGGACCCGGTGCTCCTTCACCGCCGCGGCGACGCGGCCGGAGTCCACGCGGTGCAGGTGGGCATGGACGTCGGGCACGGCGGCCGCCAGCTTGATCGTCCGCGCGGAGTCCAGCGCCGAGACGAGTGCGCGTCCGAACCCGGCCCGTGCGGTCGACGACGCGGCTGCCGACCGACCGGCGACCGGGCGGCCCAGCGTCGAGGCCAGGGCGGAGGCAGCCAGCACCGCGAGCAGCACGGCGCCGGCCACCCAGGTGCCGGCCAGGAGCGCGGTCAGGCCGGCGATGACCAGGCCGTTGACCACGTCGACCCAGCGGTCGGCGTACCTCGCGTAGCGGTCGGCGTCCATCGAGCGCGCGACGACCTCACCCGGCGGGGTCCGCGCCATGCGGCGCTGGCTGGTCTGGCCGTAGAGCACCGCCATCCGGGCTCGGAGCATCACCTCGATCCACCACCGCGGGTAGCGCCAGAAGGCGTCCGCCAGCATGAGCGGCGCAGCCAGCAGGCTGACCACGACCCCAGCGGTCAGCCACCTGGGGTTGCCGCCCTGTTGCAGCTCCTCGACGACCTGGCCCCACAGCAGGCCGGTGACGGCCCCCTGGGCGCTGACGAGGGAGAACGCGAGGAACAGGAACGCTCCCAGGAGACCCCACGTCGGGCGTACGGCGAGCACGTGCGCGATGCCGCGGGCCAGGGAGGGGCCGGTGCCGACGTCCTCGAGCTCGGGCGCCGGACCCGTACGACGCCGGCCTCCGACCCCGGTGTCGGCGGACTCGGACAGCTCGGCGGCGGCCACGCCCTGGGCGTCGAGGCCAGGCCCCGCCGGCAGCTCGTGACCGTGCTCGGTGCGACTGGCCAGCAGCAGGTCGCGGAACGGGCCGGGCGCCGCAGCGAGCTCGGTGCGGGAGCCCTGCTGGACGATGCGTCCACGCTCGAGCACGGCGACCAGGGGAGCGCGCTCGATGGTGGACAGGCGGTGGGCGACGAGGATGCCGGTCCGGGCCGCGAGCAGCCGGTCGGCCGCTGCCACGACCCGGCGTTCGGTGAGCGGGTCCATGCGTGCGGTGGCCTCGTCGAGGACGACCACCCTGACGTCACGGACGAGCAGGCGCGCGAAGGCGACGAGCTGCTCCTCGCCGGCGGAGAGCGACGTGCCGCCGGGACCGAGCAGAGTGTCGAGGCCCTCGGGCAGGCCGGCGACCCAGTCGTCCAGCCCCAGCTCGACCACGGCCGCCTCGA
This sequence comes from Nocardioides marmoribigeumensis, assembly GCF_031458325.1. Taxonomy (NCBI): domain Bacteria; kingdom Bacillati; phylum Actinomycetota; class Actinomycetes; order Propionibacteriales; family Nocardioidaceae; genus Nocardioides; species Nocardioides marmoribigeumensis. The sequence goes on along the minus strand of NZ_JAVDYG010000001.1, from coordinate 966,276 downwards.
CCGTGCGGCGAGGCACCGACGCGAAGAGCGCGATGTTCTCCGCGAGGGTGCCGGCGAGGATCTCCGTGCGCTGCGTGACCACCCCGACCGAGCGTCGGAGGAGCTGGAGGTCCAGGTCCCGCACGTCGGTCCCGCCGAGGAACACCGACCCTCGAGGCGGCTCCATCGCACGCGAGACGAGCGCGGCCAGCGTCGACTTGCCGGAGCCCGTGCGGCCGACGAGGGCGACGGTCTGGCCGGCCGGGACCTGCAGGTCGATGCCCTGCAACGCGAACGTGCCCTCGGCGTAGGCGAACTGCAGGTCGCGCAGCTCCAGCGCGAGCGGTCCCTCGGGCAGGCGACTCCCGCCAGAGGGCTCCGGCGGGACGGCGAGCAGCTGCCGCAGCCGGATGATGGCGCCGAGGCCGGCCTGCAGGTCGGGCAGGTGGTTGGCCACCATCGCGATCTGGCCGACGAACGTCGAGGTGACCAGGAAGAGCGTCACCAGCTCGGCGACCGAGAGGCTGCCGTTGGACGCGAGGGCGACCCCGGCGACCGCGATGCCCGCCAGCAGCCCGTGGAGCAGCAGGCCCGCGCGTCGGATCAGGCGGCTCTCGATGTCGACGACGGCCTTGAACTTCGCGTGCACGTCGGCAGAGAGCCGCGCGACGCGGCGTACGACGTGGGGCTGGCCCAGGCTCGTGCGGAGGTCGTCGCGGCCGGCGATGCCCTCCTCGAGCACGGCGGCGTGGTCGGTCCACGCCATCTCCTCGACGACCTTGCGGCGCGCGATCTCGCCGAGCAGCGACCGGATGGCGAGCCAGGTGAGACCCGCGAGCAGCGGGAAGAGCACGAACGACGGCCACCAGGTCACACCGGCGACGATCCACATCGGCACGGTGGCGAAGAGCGTGCGGGCCAGCTGCCAGATCTGCCACCGCAGGAGGTTGCCGACCTCGTGCGAGTCGTCGTCGACCCGGTCGAGGATCTCGCCCACGGCCTGCTCGCTCAGTGCGGGCAGAGGCTGGCTCAGCGCCGCGCTCAGCAGGTCCTTGCGCAGCTGTCCCTCTGCGCGGTCCGAGCAGCCGACCCAGGCGACCTTGCCGATCGTGTCCACCACTGCGGCGCCGACGACACAGATCGCGAGCAACCAGACCAGCCTGCGGGTGGGGTCCTCGGCGAGCTTGCCGGCCACCACGGTGCCCATCGTCATCCCGAGCGCCGCCACGGCTGAGGCGACCAGCGCGGCCACTGCCGTCCGGCTCCTCATCCGCGACGCGTCGATCCTGCGCGAGGAGTCGATCGTGGGAGCCGCCGGGCTCAGCTGGTCCGGTGTCGCGGTCTCGGTCGTCGTCGCACTCATCGTCCGACCAAGTTATGCCGGACCGGCGAACGTTCTCTCCTGGTTTTCTCGCTGCCGGAGGTCGCTCCCGTCCTCGAGCTGCGGCGGCCCCAGGTCTACGCGTGCGCGGTCCCGTGGCGTCGGGCGACGGCTGCCGAGGAGCACGCCGGCCACGACCATCCCTGCGCCGGTCGCCTCACCCGCGCTGACCGCCTCGCCGAGCGCCACCCAGGCGACGCTCATCCCGACGACCGGGACCACCATCGAGAACGGCGCGACCACGCCGGAGGGGTGCCGCGCCATCAGCCAGCTCCAGAGCCCCGACCCCACGACGGTGCCGAGGAGCACGGTGTAGGCGAGCCCGAGCAGGGCCGGGAGCATCGCGGGTGCGGTCGGGTCCAGCGAGGACCAGATCCGTGACGGCCCCTCGACGACCAGGGAGAGCGCCAGCATCGGCAGGGGAGGCACGACCGACATCCACAGCGTGAGGTGCAGCGGGTTCGGGGCCTGCGCGCGGGCGTTGGCCACGTTGCCGATCGCCCAGCCGAAGCCGCCGGCGAGGACGAGCAGGAAGGGCAGCAGCGCGGCGCTCTGGCTCTGCTGCCACCCCACCACGGCCAGTCCGAGGCAGGACAGCGCCAGCCCGAGGAGCCGCCGGGCACTGAGGACGTCGCGGAAGAGGACCACGCCCAGCAGCACCGTGAACGGTGCCGAGGACTGCAGCACCAGCGAGGCCAGTCCGGTGGGCATGCCGGCGGCCATGCCCCAGTAGAGGAACAGGAACTGCAGGACCCCGAACCCGAGCCCGTAGGCCACGAGCCAGCGGGTCTCCACCGCCGGTCGAGGCACCAGCACCAGCGTCGGTACGGCGATCAGCGCGAACCGGAGCGTCACCAGGAACATCGGCGGGAACTGCTCGAGCGAGGCATGGATCGCCAGGAAGTTGACGCCCCAGAGGACGGCGACGGCCATGGCGATCAGGCGGTGAGAGGCGGGCACCCGTCCATCGTCCGGAGCCAGTCTGTGAAGCACAAGCGAAAAGTAGTTCATTGACTCTGTAGCCTCGCTTCATGGACGTCCGCCACCTCGAGCTGCTCCGCGACCTCGCGGAGCGTGGCTCGGTCACGGCCGTGGCTCAGGCCACCCACCGCACCCCCTCGGCCGTCTCGCAGCACCTGCGCGCGGCCCAGCGCGACGCCGGCGTACCCCTCGTCCAGCAGGCCGGGCGTGGCCTGCAGCTCACCGACGCCGGTCGGCTCCTGGCAGAGGGCGGCCGCGAGGTCGCGCGGGCGCTGGCCGTCGTACAGGCGCGCTGGGACGAGTTCCGCGGCGAGCCGGCCGGCACCGTCTCGGTGGTCGCCCTCCCGAGTGCGGCGACCTTCCTGCTGCCCGGGGTGATGGCCGACCTCGCCGACACCGCGATCGACCTCACCTGCGTCGACGCCGACGTCGCCGAGTCCGCCTACGGCGCGCTCACGGCCGACCACGACATCGTCATCGCCCACAGCCTGAGCCGCCGAGCACCGGCCGGCGCGGACGGACTCAGCGTCCGGCTCCTCGTGCGCGAACCGCTGGACATCGCGATGCGCCACGGGCATCCCTTGGCCGACTCCGAGAAGGCTCGTCCCGAGGAGCTGGTCGAGCACGAGTGGTACGGCGTCCCGCTCGGCTTCCCCTTCGACAGCGTCCGTGTCGCCGTCGAGGAGTCCACCGGCCGACCGGTCCAGATCGTGCAACGCCTGCGCGACAACCGGCTGATCGAGGCGCTCGTCGCGGCGAGTGACCGGGTCGCGGTGCTCCCGCGCTTCACCACGCCGGGCGAACGTGTCACGCTCCGACCCGTGCAGGGCATCCCCACGGGGCGCTACATCTTCGCGATGTCCCGGCCTGACCGTGCCGAGCGCCTCGCGGTGCGCAGGGTCCTCGACGCCTTCACCTCCGTCGCGTCACGGGTCCAGACCGGGGCGTGACCCCATGGCGGGCGTGGGAACGTGGAGGTGATGAGACGCCAGCAACACGTCACGGCCACCGAGGTGCGGGCGCCGCAGAGCCAGAGGCTCCGCCGGCGCCGGCGGTGGTACTTCGCCCTGATGGGGTCGTGCCTCGTGCTGATCCTGCTCGCGTGGAACGTGGTCCGACTGTGGTCGACGACCGCGGCCCTCGTGATGTCGGCCGTCGCTGCCGTGCTCCCACCGATCGCTGCCATCGTGGCCAACTGGCACGAGGACCACTGAGCGGCGTCCGGCCGGGATCCTGTCGCCGCACTCCCGGGCTCAGTGACCCAGCAGAGCGAGGAACCGCTCGGCGTCGCCCGTGCGAGGCAGGTTGTTGAACATGACGTACGGCGACGGACGCCCGTCGACCAGGTCCCGCAGGCGGCGCAGCTCGTCATCGGTGTGGACGTGCCGCGAGCCAGTGGTCCCGTGCAGCCGGTAGTAGGTCTGCTCGGGCGTCACCGTCTCGGTCTTCATCGGGTCGACGACGTGGACCAGGTCCAGCTCGGTGCAGAGCTCGGTCAGCAGCTGGGTCGACCACTCGCCGCGCGGCTCCCAGAGCAGTCGGCCGGCGGGGGGTCGTACCTGCTGCACGAAGGTGCGCAGACGGTCCACGTTGTCCGCGGTGGGGCGAAAGCCGGCGGGGCACTGGAGCAGCACGGCGGTGGCGCGGAGGATGCGGGCGCACTCGACGGTGCGCTCCCAACCCGCGAGGACCGCCGGGGTCGTCCGGAACGCTCCGACCTGCCCTCGGGCGCTCGTCGGCAGCGGGTTCTTCATGCGCCGGTAGGTCGGGCTGGTGGACTCGTGCGTGACGACCTGCCAGGCCTTGATGGTGAACTCGAAGTCGGCCGGCACCTGGCGTTGCCAGCGCTCGAGGACGGCGTCGGCGGGCGGTTCGTAGAAGGTGTGCTGGATCTCGACGACCGGGAAGCGGCGCACGTAGGACGACTGGGAGATCGTCCAGCCACACAGCCCGACGCGGACGTCCACGTGTGCTCAGCGAAGGGTGTGGGTGAGGACGGTGACGCCGGTGTAGTGGGCGGCGAACGCCACGACGGTGAAGGCGTGGAAGACCTCGTGGAACTCGAACCAGGACGGGATCGGGTTGGGCCGCCGCAGGCCGTAGACGACGCCACCGACCGTGTAGAGCAGGCCGCCGGCGGCGATCAGCGCCACCACCGTCACGCCTCCCCGGGCGAGGAAGTCGCCGAGGAAGAAGACCGAGGCCCAGCCCAGGGCGATGTAGAGCGGGGTGTAGAGCCAGCGCGGTGCCCCGGTCCAGACGACCCGGAAGGTCGCGCCCAGGAGGGCGCCGCCCCACGCGATCGACAGCATGAGGACCTGCCGGGTCCCGTCCAGCAGCAGCAGCGTGAACGGGGTGTAGGTGCCGGCGATGAGCAGGAAGATGCAGGCGTGGTCCAGGCGGGTCAGCAGCCGGTTGGTGCGCAGCCCCCAGCGGCCACGGTGCAGCGTCGCGGAGACGCTGAAGAGGACCAGGGCCGAGGTGGCGAAGACGGCCGAGCCCACGCGCGCCGCCCCGGGCGCAGAGGTCAGGACCAGCACCAGGCCGGCGGCGAGGGTGACCGGGACGATCGCCGCGTGCAGCCAGCCGCGGAGCCGGGGCTTGACCTCCTCGACGAGGGCTTGAGCCAGGTCGGAGGCCTGGTGGGCTCGCTCCTGGACCGAGGCCAGAGGAGCCACGACGGGCACGGCTTCGCTCATCGGTCCCTCCGGTCTGGGTGTCGCTGACGGACGCTGCCCGCGGCCTGGGTCGGCTCCCGTTCATGGTGGGTGCCAGATGCATCACGTTTGCCCTTTTCGGGACGTTCGGAAGCCTCCTGCCGTCCGCTGCCTAGTCCGGTTGCGGCTTTCGGGGGTGCGGAGGTTTGAGCCGGGGTTCCTTGCGTACCCTCGGCCGATGGATGCCGACGCCTACCCGTTGGGGCGCTTCGTCGAGGCGCAGGAGCAGGTCTACGCGCGGGCGCTGGGTAAGTTGCGCGCCGGTCGCAAGACGAGCCACTGGATGTGGTTCGTCTTCCCGCAGGTCGCCGGCCTCGGTCACTCGTCGATGTCGCAGACCTACGCGATCGGCTCGCTCGCGGAGGCACGGGCGTACCTCGACCACCCTGTGCTGGGCCCACGCCTCGTGGAGTGTGCCGAGGCGGTCCTGGAGCACCCCGATCGAACCCCGCGGGAGATCCTCGGATCACCCGACGACGCGAAGCTCAGGTCGTCGATGACGCTGTTCGCACTGGCCGGCTCCGAGCCGGTGTTCCAGCGGGTGCTCGACGCGTTCTTCGACGGTGAGCCCGACCCGAGGACCGTCGCGCTGCTGGAGCGCTGAGCGTCGCCAGTCGCGGCCTTTGCGTCACGTCCGTGCTCGCGCGGCGTTAATGTTCCGGACAATTGGCCGTCTCAGCCCGTGAGCCCCAGCCACGCTCCTGAGGCGACTGGATGCGATCGGGGGATCCATGGGACAGACCGGCCGGCAGATGCGAGCTCGGACGAAGCGAGCGATCGTCAAGAGATCCAGGTCGACCTCTGCCGCACGGAGCTTCAGGGGCCCAGGTCGCACGGCGCGGTTGCGATACGCGTTCGACAGGTCGATGTCCCGAGGCACGCCTGCGCTGGTGGTGTGGCTGGGCGCGGCGACGTTGCTGATGACCATGGTCTTCGCTGTGGTCACCTCGGCCTTCGACCTGCGCCAGGGACAGGGCGACGGCTTCTTCGGGGAGCTCTTCGCCTCGCTCCTGCACGCTCTCGACCCGGGCACGGTCGCCAACGACTCCGGCAACTGGTCGTACCTCCTCACGATGCTCGCCCTGACACTCTGCGGTCTCGTCATCGTCAGCGCGCTGATCGGAGTCATCGCCGCTGGGATCGACGCAAGGCTGGCTGACCTGCGTCGCGGCCGGTCACAGGTCATCGAGTCCGGACACATCGTGATCCTCGGATGGTCGGATGCCGTCTTCACCATCCTCGCCGAGCTGGCGATCGCCAACGAGAGTGTGCGCCGGCCCGTGGTCGTGATCCTGGCGGAGCGGGACAAGGTCGCCATGGAGGAGGAGATCCGATACAGAGTCCCTGACCTCAGGGGAACCCGTGTCGTGTGCCGCACGGGGTCACCGACCGACCTCGGCGACCTGGCCCTGAGCAGCGCGGCTACGGCGCGCTCGGTCGTGGTGCTCTCCTCCGCAGGACCCGACCCTGACAGCGAGGTGATCAAGGTGCTCCTCGCCCTCACCCACAAGAGCGAGAGCGATGCTCCGATCGTCGCCGAGATCGCGGACCCGGACAATCTGGAGACCGCCCGGATGGTCGGCAAGGGCCGCGCCGTCATCGTGGACAAGCGCGGCACCGTGGCCCGGCTGATTGTGCAGACCTCCCGTCAGTCGGGAGCAGCAGCGGTCTACATCGAGCTCTTCGACTTCCATGGTGACGAGATCTACTTCCACGCCGGGCACGGACTCACCGGCCAGCGGTACGGCGACGCGCTCGGTGCCTACGAGGACGTGGCCGTGCTCGGCCTGCTGGCGAGCGACGGCACCGCGCGTCTCAACCCACCTCACGACACCTTGATCGGGGACCAGGCGCTGATCGTCCTGGCCGAGGACGACTCGGTCCTGGCGTCGCCCTCGCCCAGCGCGTCCACGGCCGACGAGTGCCTGATCGCACGCACGGCGCCGCAGTCCGAGGCCCCGGTCACCGCGTTGTTGCTGGGCTGGAACGAGCGAGCCAGGACGATCGTCCGAGAGCTCGACGCCTACGTGGAGCCGGGCTCGACGCTGACGGTGCTGACAGAGTTCGGCGAGCCCGACCTGCCCCAGCTGGCAAACGTGGAACCCACGATCGTGTGCGGCCCGACGGCCTCCCGCAAGGTGCTCGACCGGCACGTCCACGCCGGCCTCGATCACGTCATCGTGCTCTGCTACTCCGAGCACCTCGAGGTGCAGCAAGCGGACGCCCGGACCCTCGTAACCCTCCTGCACGTCCGCGACATCGTCGGCGACGGCCAGGTCCCCGCGGTGGTCAGCGAGCTGCTGGACGACCGCAACCGTCCTCTGGCGGAGGTCGCGCACGTCGACGACGTCATCGTGAGCGACAGGATCCTCAGCCTGATGCTCGCCCAGCTCTCCTCAGACCGTCGACTCGAGCCCGTCTTCCTCGACCTTCTCGATGCAGACGGTGCGGAGATCTACCTGCGGCCGGCGGAGCGTTACGTCGAGACCGGCCGCGAGGTCAACTTCGCCACGATCGTCGAGTCGGCACGCCGTCGTGGGGAGACGGCCTTCGGCTATCGCTCGACGGAGCTGGTCGGGTCAGCGGAGCTGCCTTCCGGTGTGGTGGTGAATCCCTCCAAGTCCGAGACGTTCGCGGTCTCGGCCGACGACCGGGTCTTGGTCCTGGCCACGGACTGAGGCGCTCGACGCCCGTGGCGGTCCGCGGGTGCGGGATGCCGCTACCCGCCGAGGCCCCGCTCGACCAGGTCCACCCCGGCGGCGATGTCGGGGGTGAGGGATCGGTCTGCGCGCTCCTCCATGAGGACGGCGGCCGCGCGGTCGTACAGATCCTCCAAGGGGACGCCGGTCAGCCGGTCGCGACTCATGCGCAGCGCCCGTACGGCGGCGACCAGCTCGCAGGCGAGGACGGTCTGCGCCATCTCGACCAGCCACTCGCACGCCCAGGCCGCCTGGGTCGAGAAGCTCGCGTGCTCCTCGAGGCCCAGCGAGATCGAGAGGTTGCCCGTCGAGACCGGTGAGGTGAGGAGGCGACACCGCGCGAGGGCGTCCTGGGCGACGTACTCCAGGACCATGAGGCCCGAGCTGTCCGGCGGCCCGCTCGCGAGGAAGGCCGGGAGGCCGGTCAGGGACGGGTTGAGCAGGTGCGACAGGCGCGCCGCTGAGAGCGACAGCACCGGATAGCTCGCCTGGCGCAACGCGTCGAGCGTCGCCGACAGGCGCGCGGTCATGAAGCCACCGTGGTGCACGGGGCGGCCGTCGTCGCCGACCATCGGGTTCTCGGTGGGGTCGTTGACCTCGATGAGGACGGACTCGACCAGCGTCGAGAGCGCGTCGACGAACGGAGCGTGCACCTGCGGGATCGTGCGCAGGGCGAGGGGATCCTGGATGCGGGCCTGCTCCCAGTCGGCCCCTTCGAGGTAGGCGAAGATGCGCGCGGCGACCCGCTGCTGGGACGCGTCCGGTCGGCGGGCGTGGACGCGCGGGTCGAACGGCTCGAGCGAGCCCCGGAGCGCCGCGATCGAGAGGGCCGCGACCTTCTCGGCGGCGACCGACAGGTTGACCATCCGGTGGTGCACGAGGGCCGCGCGCGCGAGCGTCATCGCGTTGCTGGAGATGAACGGCAGCGCGTCGGCGTCGTCGACCTGGGCGATGGGCGCCGAGCCGGACCGCCAGGGGCGCTCGCCGAGCAGCGTCAGCGCGAGCTCGGCGAGGGGGACGAGGTCACCGGTGCCGATCGAGCCGGACTGGTGCAGGTCGGGCACGGCGCCGGACGCGATCGCCGCCCCGAGCGACGAGGCGAGCCCGGACGAGACCCCTGAGCGGCCCGAGGTGATCTGGTGCAGGCGGATCGCCATGCCGGCCCGGGCGGTCGCGTCGTCGTACGTCGTGCCGACGCCGCTCGCGTGGCTGCGCCAGAGCCGGAGACCGGGGGACGAGCCGTCGTCCGGGGTGGGCTCGGGTCGGGGGACGTGGCGGAGCGCTCCGACGCCGGTCGTGAGGCCGTAGACCGCACCCGAGCGGCCGGCGTGACGCAGCTGCTCCTCGGCGATCGCGATGCGGGCGACCTTGTCGTCGGTCAGCTCGACCGGCGCGGGCCCGCCCTCGAGCGCCCAGGAGATCAGGTGGTCCCACGACATCCCGCTACCAGGCACCGCGGTTGTCCCCCGCTCGAGCCACGCCTCCGCAACTCTCGGCGCCAGACGGATGCCTGATCATTCGTTGCCTTGCGTTGTGGGTCGAGCCCGTGCGCTCTCGGCGCGGTGCACGAGTGCGGTCACGAGCACGATCACCAGCTCCACGTCACGGACCGGCGCCGATCGTCGCGTCGCAGAGGACAGAGTCAGAATCATCATCGAGAGGTAGGCAGCAGCCAGGAGAGTGCCGAACGCGAGCGCGGTCCGATACGTCCCGTATCCCGTCCAGTGCATGGTCTTGAAGACCTCGGCGGTGAAGAACTGGCCGGCGAAGGCCGCAATCGCAATGACAGCGGCGACGGTGCGTCGCCAGGACGTCTCGCTGTGGCGGTCCCAGTGCAAGCGGTGGAGCTCCGCGATCGCGGCCGCGTCGGTCGAGGTCAGCCCAGGGTGACTCGACATGAATCTTGCTGCCAGGTGCTCGAAGGGCTGCCCCGACTGTAGGGACTCGTAGTTCGGGTCGATGCGCTCCTCCTCCGTAGCCAGTTTCTCGTAGAGCGTGATCAAGCCCTCCGGGCGCGAGTACGGAGAGCGCATGGCCTTGACCTCGTGGAACGCGCCGCCGGCTTTCGCCACCTTGATCACCGACTTGGCCCCGAACCTCGCCGCGAACGTCCCGTAGGCGCGCACCAGCTCGACCAGGTCTTCGTAGTCTGCGGTGACGCTCACAGGAGATGTCTATCCCAGGAGCACTGGTTGCAGCGCACGATCAGGTCACCGGGTAGCTGTCGTGGTCGAGCGCGCGACCGTCGGCAGCACTGCAGGGGCCGGCAGAGTCCGACACCTCGGTCACGCCTCAGAGCGACCGGCTTGTGTGGGGCCGACACAGGCGGATGGACCCTGCCCGCACGGGTACACCGAACGGGTGACCATCACGCCGATCGACCCCTACGTCCGCGTCCGCGGCGCCAGCGAGCACAACCTCCGCAACGTCGACGTCGACCTGCCCCGCGACTCGATGGTCGTCTTCACCGGGGTCTCCGGGTCGGGGAAGTCCTCGCTCGCCTTCGGCACGGTGTACGCCGAGGCGCAGCGCCGCTACTTCGAGTCGGTCGCGCCCTACGCCCGACGGCTGCTGCAGCAGGTCGGCGCACCCCACGTGCAGGAGATCACCGGGCTGCCGCCGGCGGTGGCGCTGCAGCAGCGCAGGGGAGCGGCCACCTCGCGCTCGTCGGTCGGCACGATCACCACGCTGTCCAACCTGCTGCGCATCCTCTACTCGCGCGCCGGTGACTATCCCAGGGGTGCCGACCACCTGGCGGCCGAGGCGTTCTCGCCCAACACCGTCGCCGGCGCCTGTCCGCGCTGCCACGGGCTCGGGGTCGTGCACGACGTCACCGAGGAGCTGCTCGTCCCCGACCCGTCGCTGAGCATCCGCGAGGGCGCGATCGCCGCGTGGCCGGGCGCCTGGCAGGGCGCCAACCTGCGCAGCATCGTGATGGGGCTCGACATCGACGTCGACAAGCCGTGGGAGCGCCTGCGCAAGAAGGACCGCGACTGGCTGCTGTTCACCGACGAGCAGCCGTCGGTCTGGATCGAGCCGGAGGAGGGCCGGGTCGACCACGCCTACTACGGCAAGTTCTGGAGCGCCCGCAAGCACGTCATGCACGTGCTCTCGGACTCCAAGAGCGAGCGGATGCGCGAGCGGGCGCTGAAGTTCGTGGTCGACGCGCCGTGCTCGCAGTGCCACGGCAGCGGGCTGCGGCCCGAGGCCCTCGCGGTCACCTTCGCCGGCCTCTCGATCGCCGAGCTGAACCAGCAGTCGTTCACCCGTCTCATCGAGCTCCTGCGGCCGTTCACCGAGCTGCCCGAGGAGACCAACGAGGTCGCGGTGCGCATCTGCACCGACCTCGTGGCGCGCGTGCAGGTGCTGCTCGACCTGGGCCTGGGCTACCTCTCCCTCGGGCGCAGCTCGACGACGCTCTCGCCCGGCGAGGCGCAGCGGCTGCGCATCGCCACCCAGCTGCGGTCGGGGCTGTTCGGGGTCGTCTACGTCCTCGACGAGCCGTCGGCCGGCCTGCACCCCGCCGATGCCGAGCCGCTGCTCGACGTACTCGATCGACTGAAGGCGGCCGGCAACTCCCTCTTCGTCGTCGAGCACGACATGGATGTCGTACGCCGCGCGGACTGGGTCGTCGACATCGGCCCGGGAGCCGGCGAGGCCGGCGGACACGTGCTCTACAGCGGCCCGGTGGAGGGGCTGGAGGACGTCGCGGGGTCGGTGACCTCCGACCACCTGTTCGGTCGCGCGGAGCCCGTCGTCCACGAGCTTCGCGAGCCGCAGGGCTGGCTCGAGCTGCGCGACGTGACGCGGCACAACCTGCGCGAGCTGTCCGTCGACGTCCCGCTGTGCGTGCTCACCGCCGTCACCGGAGTCTCGGGCTCCGGCAAGTCCAGCCTCGTCAGCGTGCTGTCGGAGGACCCCGAGGCCGTGGACTCCTTCGACCGGCTGGTGCTGGTCGACCAGCGCCCGATCGGACGGACCCCGCGGTCCAACCTCGCGACGTACACCGGGCTGTTCGACGCCGTCCGCAAGGTGTACGCCGCCACCGACGCCGCGCGGAAGCGCAGGTACGGCGCCGGTCGCTTCTCCTTCAACGTCGCGGAGGGGCGGTGCGAGACCTGCGACGGCGAGGGCTTCGTCTCGGTCGAGCTGCTGTTCCTGCCCGGCACCTATGCGCCGTGCCCGACCTGCCACGGCGCGCGCTACAACGACGAGACGCTCGAGATCACCTATCGCGGCAAGAACATCGCCGACGTGCTCGGCCTGTCCGTCGACGAGGCGGCCGAGTTCCTCGCCGACGTGCCCGCGGCGGCGCGGAGCCTGCAGACGCTGCGCGAGGTCGGGCTCGGCTACCTCCGGCTCGGCCAGCCGGCCACCGAGCTCAGCGGTGGGGAGGCGCAGCGGATCAAGCTCGCCACCGAGCTGCAGCGCGCCCACCGGGGGCACGCGCTCTACCTGCTCGACGAGCCCACCTCCGGACTGCACCCGGCCGACACCGCCCTCCTCATGCGCCAGCTGCACCAGCTCGTCGACGCCGGCAACACCGTCGTCCTGGTCGAGCACGACCTCGACGTGGTCGCCGGCGCCGACTGGGTCATCGACCTCGGGCCCGGCGGCGGCGACGCGGGAGGTCAGGTGGTGGCGAGCGGGCCGCCGGCCGAGATCGCCACGGCTGACGGGAGCGTGACGGCGCCGTACCTCGCCCGGCGGCTCGCCCAGGTCTGAGAAGGCCGCTGGGTCTAGCTGGCTCTCACGCGCCTGGTGTCGTAGGCCCACATCGCGATCTCCACGCGGTTGCGGGCGCCGAGCTTGGTCATCAGCGAGGCGACGTGGGTCTTGACCGTGCTCAGGCCGACGAAGAGCTCGGTGGCGATCTCGGCGTTGGTGCGGCCACGCGCCACCAGCGCGAGCACCTCCTCCTCGCGGGCGGTGAGCGGTTCGAGGGGCTGGACCGGCACCGGCGGCGCCTGGTCGGCGAAGGTCGCCAACAGCCGGCGGGTGACGTTGGGGGCGATCAGCGCGTCCCCGTCGGCCGCCGCGTGGATGGCCTGCACGAGGAGGTCCGGCCCGGCGTCCTTCAGCAGGAAGCCGCGGGCGCCGGCGCGCAGGGCGCCGAGGACGTAGTCGTCGAGGTCGAAGGTCGTGATCACCACGACCGCCATCGGGTCCGCCACGTCGGGCCCGGCCAGGCGCCGGGTCACCTCGATGCCGTCGAGCCCGGGCATCCGGATGTCGACGAGGAGGACGTCGGGACGCAACCGGGTGGCCAGGTCGAGCGCTGCGGGCCCGTCCGCGGCCTCCCCGACGACCTCCACGTCGGGTTGCGCGCCCAGGATCATCATCAGCCCGGTGCGGACCAGGTCCTGGTCGTCGGCCACGACGACACGGATGCTCATGCCGGTGCCTGCACCGGCAGGACGACCTCGACCACCCAGCCGCCGTCGGGCCCTGGTCCTGCGGAGAAGGACCCGTCGAGGAGGTGGGCGCGCTCTGCCATGCCCAGCAGGCCGAACCCGGGCTCCGGGGTCGACCCGGACTCGGTCCGCCCGTCGTCGCTGACCCGCAGCCGGACGGCGTCGCCGTCGCGGCGTACGACGATCGCGACGCGGGTCGCGCTCCGTGCGTGGCGCACGGCGTTGGTCAGGGCCTCCTGCGCGAGCCGGTAGACCGCGGCGTCCACGGGTGGTGCCAGCCGGCGCAGCGCACCTTCCAGCAAGACCTCGACAGTGGGCGTCGTGTCGGCGCGCGACAGCGCAGGCAGGTCGGCGACCCCCGGCTGCGGCGCGTAGGCGACGGCTTCCTCCTCACGCAGCACCCGCACCATGGCTCTCATCTCCGCCAGGGTCCGCGACGCCTCGGACTCGATCGCTGCAAGGACCTCGACGGCCTTCTCGGGCTGGAGGCCGGCGACCACGCCACCGGCCTGCGCCTGCACCGCGATGGCCGAGACGTGGTGGGCCACGGTGTCGTGCAGGTCGCGCGCCAGCGCCACCCGCTCCTCGTTGCGGATCTCGCGCTGCTGGCGCTGCCAGAGGCCCGCGCGATAGCGGAACATCGCCGCGAGGGCGACCAGCAGGAGCAGCAGGACGCTCCCTCCGAACGCGTCGGCCCAGCCCGCGGAGGAGGCGTACATCCCCAGCGCGACGACGGCTGCCACGAACGCCGTCCCCACGACGATCTCCCGTCCTGAGCCCCACCGCACGAGCGAGTAGAGCAGCACCAGGACCGCCGTCATGGACAGGAGGCCGAGGTCGCCGGTCTGCGCAGCCAGCTGGAGGGTCGAGAGCAGCCCCGCGACGCCCCACCCGGCCACGGCAGCAAGAAGTGGGCGGCTCCGCCGCCAGAGCAGGGCCGGCACCAGCGCCAGGGCGAGGATCGTCACGAGCGGCCGCCAGGCCAGGTCCGGACGCACGACGCCCTCGATGCAGGCCGCGGTCGCGACCACGCCCACCAGCAGCCAGTCGGGGCGACCGACGGGCGGGGCGCCGGCAGGCCGTGGCTCGTCCCAGAGGGAGCCCGGCACAGTGACCACGGCACCAGCCTAGGGACCAGCACGCCTCGGCGTACCGGCCGAAAGAAGGAGACGCCGGCCGTGCCATCGGCTGAGCCGACCCGGGTCTCCGGGCGGATCCGCAGAACCGCCGGGCGCCGCGATCGTGGACCTACCGATCCTCACCACAGCAACGGAGACCGAGATGCCGACACCTCGACCCATCACCACCCTGGACGACCAGCCGATCCCGGTGCGCGTCAAGCTCGCCGCAGCGTGGACGAGCTTCATGTTCCTCTACGCCTACGTCGACATCCTCAACTTCTACACACCCGGCGTCGTCCAGGACATCCTCGACGGCAGGGTCTTCGAGTTCGACCTCTCCCAGACCTTCTCGACCGCGGCGCTGGCCCTCGTGTCCGTGCCGGCCCTCATGATCGTGCTGTCGGCGACGCTGCCTGCTAAGGCGAACCGCACCACGAACCTCGTCGTCGCCGCGGTCTACGTCCCGGTGACGGCCTTCAACGGGACGGGTGAGTCCTGGCTGCTGTTCTACGGCCTCGGCATCGCGCTCGAGCTGATGCTCCTCGCCCTCATCGTGAGGTGCGCCTGGACCTGGCCGCGCAGTGCACCGGCCACCACGACCTCGGCGACCAGCCCGGACCGTGCCACCGTCCGCGCCCACCAGCAGGCGTGAGCCGCGGGTCCTCCTCTCGGGAGGAGGCCTCGTGCCCCAGTGGGTCGTAGAGCGCGCCGAGGTCCGGGTCGAGGTCGGCGAACACGCCGTCGCGGTTCACCCCGATCCCGATGGTGTGGCAGTTCCCGCAGACGATGGGTCCTCGCCGGAGACCCGGTCGCGGCAGGGCGGTTCGGGACCTCGAGGAGGTCGAGTCCCGGTCCGGTGATCAGGCTGAGGCGAGCCTCTCGGCCAGGGCCCGGTGCCTCTGCGCGATCTCCGGCGGCTCGAGCGGACCGTCCTGCCTGAGCCACTTGTAGAGACGCCTGGGCCACACCACGTGCACGGAGCGCGTTTCGAACGAACCCTCCAGAAGAGGCCAGTCGGCCTCGAGGAAGCACAGGACGCCCCGCACCGGCACCTCGTCGCCGACGATCCCGCGCACCACCTCGACCTGGTGGGTCATGCCGTCGATCAGCTTGGTGCTGTCCCGGCCGCCGACCATCAGCTTCTCCACCCGCGGCCGCAGGATCCCGCCCTCCACCTTGAGCGCCGGGCGCTTTCCCTTGTAGCGCTTCGCGTCGATGACCCAGATGCCTGTGGGCGTCACGGCCAGGTGGTCGATGTTGGCGCGGGTGCGGGGGATCCGCCGGTCGTGCAGCACCTTGAGCCGGTCGCCGGCGAGCTCGTTGAGCCGGGAGCCAAGTGCCTCCTCGCCGAGGGCACCGGTGTCCCACACCCGCGTGGTCCGGCGTTCGTCGCTGAGCGCCAGGATCAGCCCACCGAGCTTGGGATGCCTGCCGCGGACGTCGTCCTCGCGCTTGGTCCTGCGTCGCTCGTACTCCCGCCGCGCGGAGGCCCCGGGCGTGCCGCAGTCGAGCTCGGCCGGTGACGGGTCGGGTGTCGGTTCCTCGAGGGGCGTCGATGGTGGCGCCTCCGCCTCGACAGGCCCGAGCGTGGCTGGCGGGTCATCGTGGGTGAGGCACCGCACGGACCGCGTTACGCGGTCGTAGATCGCCTGCGTGCCAGCCGGCAGCGTGGCCGTGCACTCGCTGCACGTCCCCGCGTAGCGGAGTCGCATGCGCTTCGCGGTCGGGTCGCCGTCCATGGCTGGCACCGTAGGTGCGGCTGAGGCCGGACACAGTCCTCCGAATGGACGCGATCGCACATGAGCCTTGATAGGCAAGTGCTGACTTGCCTATGGTGGGGGCGTGACGGACGTCTTCCGGGCCCTCGACGACGAGACCAGGCGCCTGATCCTCGACGAGCTCGCGGCCCGCGACGGGCAGAGCCTGTTCGAGATCTGCACGACCCTCGCGATGCGCCACGGCGTCGGCTCGTCGCGCCAGGCGATCTCGCAGCACCTCGCGGTGCTCGAGGAGGCAGGCCTCGTGAGGACCCGGCGACAGGGCCGCACCAAGCTTCACCACTTCACCCCCGAGCCGCTCGCGGAGATCGCGCGACGCTGGCCGACCACCCGAGAGGAACCCGCATGAGGATCGAGCTGACGAGCATCTTCGTCGACGACCAGCGAGCCGCGCTCGCCTTCTACACCGAGGTCCTCGGCTTCTCGAAGCGTCACGACATCCCGCTCGGCCCCGACTCGGCCTGGCTCACCGTCGTCTCGCCGGAGCGGCCCGACGGCCCCGAGCTGCTGCTCGAGCCGGCCGGTCACCCGGCGGTCAAGCCCTACCGTGACGCCCTGGTCGAGGACGGCATCCCGCTGGTGCAGTTCGCCGTCGACGACGTCGAGGCCGAGCACGCGCGACTGACCGGCCTCGGCGTCACCTTCACCCAGCCCCCGACCGACATCGGCACCGCGGTCGTGGCGGTCCTCGACGACACCTGCGGCAACCTGGTGCAGCTCCTCGCGATGAAGCCGAGCGAGGGCTGACCGGCCGGCGAGGCGTCAGCGCTCCCACGGCGGCTCGTCGCCGAGCTTGTCGTAGTACTTCGCGAGGTGCTTCTTCACCCGGTCGACGTCGTCCTTCGGCAGGTCGACACCCCCGCGGCCGCCCTGCATGACGTTGCCCGCGGCCATGAGCCCGTGCGGGACGACCTTGAGCCGGTCGTCGACCACGTCGGCGATGAGCAGCTTGTAGGCGGTGAAGTTCTGCGCCTTGTCGCCGTCGTACCAGACGTGGGCCTTGCGGTACTTCTCGTTGGGCTCGTCCTCCGCGCCGGCCCACTTGCGCACGCGCTTCTCCGCGTCGCTGCCGTCCCAGTCGTGGTCGCGGTCGGCCAGTGGGAGGTCCTGGAACTCGGTGACAGCCATCGTTGCTCCTCTCGGGGACCCGGGCGGGTCCCTCGAGGAACCGCTACCCAGAGGGCGGAGCGTGACAAACGGCGGTCACCCGATCGGAGGGAGGTCGCGCCTCACGCGCTCGACGTCGCCACCAGGGGCAGCCGCCCCGTCATCGCAAGCAGGTGCTGGCCCATGGGGGCTCGGACGTCCTCGCCCTGGCCGTAGGACCAGTCGATGTCGGTGGCGACCAGGCGCACCCCGCGCGGTGCCTTCCAGCGCCGGAGCGGGGGTCGCATGGACAGGACCCGGTCCGCGGCCGCCGCCGCGGCGTCGGGCGGGATCGGGTGGTCGACGCCGAGCGGGCGGGCGATGTCCTGGTTGTGGACCAGGACGTCGATGAGGGGCTCGAGCTCGGTGATGAACGCGACCTTCCTGCGCGAGCCGATGAAGCCGCGCAGCGTCGCCACGATCTGCTCGTGGGTGAGGGGGCTGCGCAGCGCGGTGTCGCGCACGAACACGTCGTACCGGAAGCCGGCCTTGAGCATCGGGCCCAGCACGCTGAGCACGGAGCTCTGCGCGAGGCAGAGGTGGGCGCCGACGTCGCGGACCGTCCACCCCTCGCACAGGCTCGGGCGCTCCCAGTCCTCGGCGGGGAGCGGCTCGAGGAGGTCGGCCATCCAGGTGCGCTCGGTGTCGATGTGCCGCCAGACGGTGTCGCTGTCCACGGCGGGCCTCCCTTGCTCGATAGACAGAATATCTGTCTAAAATGGCACCGTGGCCGACCGTCGTCAACGCCTCGAGCTCGGGATCCTGCTCTTCGTCGCCAACCGCGCGCTGGAGGAGCGGGCTTTCGACGCGGTCGTCGCCGCCGGCATCACCGACATCACGCCGGCACAGGCACGTGTCGCTGCGCGCATCGGGCCCGACGGCACCCGCGTCTCCGTGCTGGCCGAGCAGGCGAGGGTCACCAAGCAGACCGCGGCGTTCTCGGTCGAGCAGCTCGAGAAGGCGGGGTACGTCGAGCGCGTGCCCGACCCGAGCGACGGCCGCGCCCGGTTGGTGCGGCTGACCCCGAAGGCGCAGCCGATGATCGACGCCGCCGGCGAGGAGGTGCAGCGGGTGATGGACGAGTGGGCCGACCACGTGGGGGAGGAGCGTCTGGACCAGCTGCACACGACCCTGGCCGACCTCCGCGAGCTCACCGACCCTTGGTGGAGGAGCTGACGACATGAGACTCGAGCTGACGACCACGGCCTCACCGGAGCAGGTGCTGAGCGCGCTGACCGACTTCTCCGACCGTCGCCCACAGATCTGGCACCGCACGCTGGATCCCAGGACCTACGAGCTGCGCGAGCAGGGCGACACCTGGGCCGTGGCCAAGGAGAGCACCGCCGGGTCGCCGTTCTGGGTCGTCGAGCGCTACGACTGGTCCGACCCGGGCGTGGTGCGGTGGACCGATGTCGAGACCAGCTGGGGCGGCCTCGGCTCGGGTGAGGTGCGCATCCTCCCCGACGGGGCCGGCAGCCGCCTCCAGGCTGCCTGGAGCAACGGCGAGGCGGCGGGCTTGCGCGACAAGGTCCTGCTCTGGCTGCTCCACCGCGGGCCGATGCACCGCGTCATCTCGAGGATGTGGCGCAGGACGCTGGACGAGTACGCCGCAAGCGCCGGCTGAGGTCAGGACGTGGTGCGGAAGCGCGCCAGGTAGTCGTCCCAGTCCCACGTCCGCAGGAAGTCCGTCGCCGCCGCTCGGCCGTTGGCATAGAGCTTGTCGGCGTCCGCGCGGCTGAGCCCGAAGTCGACCGGGCTCACGCCCTCGGTGTCGGCCCGGATCGTGCGCGCGCTCACCCAGGGCTTGGCCAGCTGGGCCTGGTCGTGCCCGACGATCGCGGTCATCGTCACCTGCGCGGCCAGCGCCACCGGTCCGTGCTTGACCAGCCCGAGCACCGGCACGAGCTTGTCGGCGTCCATCGGCAGGTCGGGGATGAGCTTGACGCCGAAGGTCGGCCAGCGCGGCGTACGCCCGTCGGTGCGGTCGAACAGGTCGATCGGGAAGTTCGACAGCACCCCGCCGTCGACCAGCGTCGACACGGTCCCGTCAGCGGCGGTGATCGTGGTCGGCTCGTAGAAGAACGGGATCGACATCGACGCACGCACGGCATCGGCGACCCTCTGGGTCGACGGGTCGAGACCGTAGGTGACGCCGTAGTCCCACGGGAAGCGCACCAGCTCGCCGCGGGAGACGTCGGTCGCCGTGACGACCAGCTTGTACTGCTGCTCGGGGGGCAGCGACGTGTGCGGGTCGTCGATCGCGAGGTCGCCGAAGGTCTCCACGGCGCACTCGTCGAGGAGCACGTTGCCCACCCACTCCCGGACCGCGTCGCCCTCGTAGACGCCGTTGTCGAGCAGCAGCGAGAGCAGGGGACCGCCGACGGGCACGTGGTCGAGCAGCGACCGGTCGGTGAAGCGCCGGTAGTCCAGCGACTGCATGATCTCGGTCATCCGCGCGGCCGGCATCCCGGCCGCGGTGAACGCCCCGACGATCGAGCCGGCCGACGTGCCGGCGACCCGCGCGAAGCCGTAGCCCGACTCCTCCAGCACCGACAGCGCGCCCACGTGCGCGACCCCGAGGACGCCACCGCCCTCGAGCACGAGGTCGGCGGTCAGGGGCCGGTCGGGGAGGGCGCTCATGTCGTTCGAGGGTGCCAGACTCGCGGTCGTGCGAGTGGAGCGGATCGGGTTCACGCCGGTGAAGGGCGGGCGCCACGTCGCCCACGAGTCGGTCGTGCTGGACGCGAGCGGCCCCGTCGGGGACCGGGCCTTCTGCCTGGTCGACCGGGCGCGAGGACGGGTCCTGCGGACGGTCGAGAACCCAAGCCTCGTGCGCACCGTCGCCCACTGGCACGGCGGTGTGCTGTCGGTCCGGCTGCCGTTCGGCATCGCGGAGGGCGCCCCGATCGGGAGCGGTGACGTGGTCGAGGTCGACTACTGGGGACGGGTCGCTCGGCTCGAGGTCGTCGACGGGCCGTGGGCGGCGGCGTACTCCCGCTTCCTGGGGTACGCCGTCGTGCTCGCGCGGGTCGCGCCCGGCGCGGTGGTGTACGCCGGCCCGGTGAGCCTGGTGACCACCGAAGCCCTGCGCTGGTTGGGGAGACGCGCCGGGACCGAGGTGGCGGCCGAGCGGTTCCGGTCGACCTTCGTGGTCGACTCCGGGGCTGGGGAGCGACGCACCGAGGACCAGTGGGTCGGCCGGCGGGTCGGGATCGGCGAGGCCGAGGTCGAGGTGACCGCGACGATCCCACGCTGCGCGGTCGTCGATCTCGACCCGCTGACCGGTGTCCGGGACCGCGCGCTGCTCAAGGCGATCGGCGGCCCCGACCTGCCCTTCGGCGTCGACGCGGTCGTCACCCGTCCGGGTCGGGTGCGGGTCGGTGACAGGGTGCTCCCATGACCGCTCCCCGGCTGGTGACCGACCGCCTCGTGCTGCGCCCCTGGCGCCCGGACGGCGACGCCGACGTCGCCGCGGCGTACGACCTCTACCGCCGCGAGGAGGTCGTGCGCTTCCTCGGAGCCACACCGCAGGTGGACGCGAGCCCGGAAGTGACTCGTGACCGGCTCGTGCGCTACGTCCAGAGGTCCGCGGAGGAGCCGGACGGCCTTGGTGTGCTGGCGATCGAGGCCGATGGTCGTGCGATCGGCACCGCGCTGCTCACGCGTCTCCCGGACGGCGACGGGGTGCAGACCGACGACGTGGAGGTCGGCTGGCACCTGCACCCCGACCACTGGGGCCACGGCTACGCGACCGAGGCCGCGAGAGCCCTGCTGGAGCACGGCTTCGCCACTCTCGGCCTCGCGGAGATCCACGCCGTGGCGTACGCCGACAACCACCCGTCGCTCGCGGTCATGCAGCGGATCGGCATGACCCGGCAGGGCAGCACGGACCGGTGGTACGGCGTGACGATGGACTGGTGGCGAGCCGCGCGACCGTGAGGGTCAGCCGTGCGCCCGCTCGGCGAGCGGCTGCCACTTGTTCCAGCTCTTGAGGCGCGACTCGTAGTCGGCGGCCGCGATGCCCAGCGGCGCCTTGCCGAAGAACACCCGCAGCGGCGGCTCCTCGGCGTCGACGATCTCGAGGATGGGCCCGCGGGTCGCGTGCGGGTCGCCGGGGTCGCGACGGGTGGGACGCTTGCTGGCGGCCTCGCGCACGTCGGCGTACTCCTCCATCTCCTCGCTGTGCGTCGCCGATGGGCCCGACCAGTCGGTCGAGAAGCCACCCGGCTCGACCAGCGTGACGTGGATGCCGAAGCCCTTGACCTCCTGTGCCAGTGACTGGCTCAGGCCCTCGAGCGCCCACTTCGACGCGTGGTAGGCGCCGACGCTCGGGAACGCGCTGATCCCGCCGATGCTGGACACCTGGACGATGTGGCCCGAGCCCTGCGCGCGCATGATCGGCAGCGCCGCCTGGGTCACCCACAGCGCCCCGAACAGGTTGGTCTCGAGCTGGGCGCGGACCTCCTCCTCGGTCAGCTCCTCGACCATCCCGAAGTGGCCGTAGCCGGCGTTGTTGACCACCACGTCGAGCCGCCCGAAGTGCTCGGCCGCCTGCTGCACGGCGGCCCGCCCCGCAGCACGGTCCGTCACGTCCAGCTGCAGCGGGAGCACCGCGTCGCCGTACGCCTCGACGAGGGGGTCGAGCGTCTCGGGCCTGCGGGCCGTCGCAGCGACCTTGTCGCCCCGCTCCAGGGCCGCCTCCGACCACTCGCGACCGAAGCCCCTGGACGCACCGGTGATGAACCAGACCTTGCTCATGCGATCTCCTCCGGGGACTGACGAGTGACGAACAGAACGCCTCCTCGAGCCTACGGAGGGGCGCGCAACCCTGGAGACTGGAGACGTGAGCGGCGTGGCTGCGGCCGCTGTCGTCGTGGTGGTCCTGGCGATCGTCTTCGACGTCACCAACGGCTTCCACGACTCGTCGAACTCGGTCGCCGCCCCGGTGGCGACGGGTGCGATGACACCGGCGGCTGCGGTCGCGGTGGCGGCGGTGTTCACGGCCCTCGGCCCGCTGCTCGCCGGCACGGCTGTGGCCGACACGGTCGGTGGCCTCGTCGAGGTCGGCGCGACCGAGACCCTCGACATCCTGCTCGCCGCCCTGGTCGCGAGCGTCGTGTGGAACCTCCTGACCTGGTGGCGCGGGCTGCCGTCCTCGTCCTCGCACGCGCTGGTCGGTGGGCTCGTCGGTGCGGCCCTCACGGCCGGCGGACTCGGTGCGGTGCGGTGGGGCGGCTTCACCGGCTGGCGGCCGGACGGGATCGTGGGGGTGCTCGCCGCCCTTGCCCTGTCACCGCTGCTCGGCGGCCTCGTCGGGTGGGCCGCGTCGCGCCTCGCGGCCAGGAGCCTGCGGCGCGCCCGCCGCGGGGTCACGCGGTGGCTGTGCCGCGGAGAGTGGGCGACGGCGGCCGCGCTGTCGTTCAGCCACGGCACCAACGACGCCCAGAAGACGATGGGCCTCATCACTCTGGCGCTGGTGTCGTCGGGGTCGCTGTCGGCCTTCGTCGTGCCGCTGTGGGTCAAGCTGGTCTGCGCCGGTGCCCTCACGATCGGCACCGCGTCCGGTGGCTGGCGGATCGTCCGCACGCTGGGGCGCGGCATCTACCGCATCCGGCCGCTCGACGGGCTGACCAGCCAGGGCACCAGCTCGCTCGTGATCGGGGCCGCCGCGGTGGTCGGGGCGCCGGTGAGCACGACCCACGTGGTCGCCTCGTCGGTCGCCGGCGTCGGGGCCGGCCGGCGCTGGCGTCACGTGCGCTGGCCCGTCGTACGCGAGATCGCCCTGGCGTGGCTGGTGACCCTGCCGTGCTGTGCAGCGCTCGGCGCGACGGTCGCGCTGGCGGAGAGGATGGTGCTGTGAAGCGACACTGGTTCCTGCCCGAGAACCCCGACGTGCTCGCCACGCTGGGCGCGATGGCGGACGCCGCCGCAGACGGTACGACGGCCTTCGCCGCCTGGGCGTCCGGCGACGGGTCCCAGGACGGCCGGGTCCGCGAGTGCGGGCAACGGGTCGCCGAGCTGCGCCGGACCCTCGGCCTCCAGCTGCGCGAGGCGTTCAGCACGCCGGTCGACCAGGAGGACCTCTACACGCTGGGGGAGCGGCTCGTGGCCGTCGTGGCCGCTGAGAAGAACGTCGTGCGCGAGGCCGAGATCTGGGGGCTGGCCCCCGACGAGCCGCTCGCCGCGATGGCGCAGGAGGCACTGGACGCGGTGGTGCGGCTCCGGGTGGCGGTGGGCGAGCTCGGCCGGTCGGCCGAGAGGGCCACGGCGCAGGCCGATGCCGCGGTCGAGTGCGAGGGACGCATGGAACAGACCTACCGCGTCGCGATGCGCGCGCTGCTCGACGTCGCCGACGTGCGCGAGATGACCGCACGCGCCGAGCTCTACCGCCGCACCCTCGAGGTGGGGGAGCGGATCAGTCGGGTCGCGGACCGGGTCTGGTACGCCGTGGTCAAGGAGGCCTGAGAGCCCTATGTCAAGCGGCCTGGTGTTGGAGGTCGTTGAGGCGGCCGTGTAGGTCGGGGTTGTAGGGCTGGTGGTCGGTCCAGCAGCGCCAGAGGATCCGCGTCCAGCCCTGGGCCAGGATCCGTGCTGCGTGGGGGTGGCGTGCGCCGCGTTGGCGGGCGCGGTCGTAGGTGTCGCGGGCCCATGCGTTGGCGCGTGGGGTGTCCTGGGCCCAGTCGACGAGGGCGTCGCGGAGGTGTTTGTTGCAGCCGCGTCGGTAGCCCACGTTGCGGAAAGTCCCGGACTGCCGGGTGGAGGGTGCGACGCCGGCGGCGGCGGCCAGAGCGCCCGCGTCGGGGAAGCGAGCCCGGCAGTCGCCGATCTCGGCGAGCAGGGTGGCGGCGCGGACGGTGCCGGAGCGGGGCAGGGACTGGAAGATCGGTCCGTCGGGGTGGGCGAGCAGTGCTTCTTTGATCCGGGTCTCGAGCGCGGTCTGCTGGCGGCGCAGGGTGGTGAGCAGCTCGACCAGGGTCAGGACGATGAGCTCGCTCGCCTCAGCGGCTGCTCCATCGACGCGTCCGGTCGCGGCCTCATGGAGATGTGCCACGAGCTCGGCGGGTGTCTGGCGTCCGCAGTAGGCGTTGGCCTTGAGCCAGTGCGCCAGCCGGCTCTGCGAGAGCCAGGCGGCTTTGGCCTCGGAGGGGAAGCGGCGCAGGAACGCCAGGCTGATGGCGATGTCGAGGCCGCTGAACAGGCCGATCGCGCCGGGGAAGTTGTGCTGCAGCACGGCGAGCAGCTGGTTGTGGACCGCGATCCGGTGCCCGACCAGGTCTTGGCGGGCGCGGACCAGCATCCGAAGCGCCACCGTCTCGGGGGTATCGGGACGCACGATCGCCCAGCGTCCGGCGTCGGTGCGCAGCGCGTCGGCCAGGACGAAGGCGTCGAAGCGGTCGTCCTTGTTGCCCGCCGAGCCATAGCGGACCCGCAGGGACTTGACCTGGCGTGCGGAGATCACGACGACCTCGAACCCCTCGCGCAGGAGGTGCTCGACGACCGGTCCGTCGCCACGTTCGATTCCGACCTGCGTGATCTCGTGGCGGCGCAGCAGCGCGGTGATCTTGGCCAGGCCGGAACGCGAGTGCGGGAGCGTGGCTTCCTCGAGCCGGTGACCCTGCGCGTCGATCACGCAGACCGCGTGGTGCTGCCAGGACCAGTCGATCCCGGCAAAGGTGATTCGTGCGGGCGTAGCCTCCATGTGAGTGCTCTCCTTCCGTCTAGCCCACGGATTCAGCACTCCGGTCCGGGACGTGACGGTCGGTCGCTCACTGAGGCGCTCCAGGCCGGCAAGCCTTGGCGCAAAGCCCTATGGCCGATCTGCACGTCCCGGGCCACCGAGCCCCGCAACTCTCAGGCAGGTCGTCCCAGACGGGCGACTCGGTCAGCCTGGCAGTGACTCGGCAGACCCGGGGTGCAGACAGAAGGCCTACTCCTGTCGTGGACCAAGGTCCACCAGTGAGGTCAGGGCGCCCAGAAGCCGCTGATCGTCGTGGAGACGTCGAAGTCCGCGGCGCCCACCTGCGTGGAGGACACGTAGAGGCAGGACGTCGACCCCGCGGTCGCGGTGCGGAAGAAGACCAGCGGCGTCGGGTAGGCCGTGCTCGTGGTCGCCTTGACGACCGCCAGCGGGACGTCGAGCTCGAGGTCGGCCGGTGCCAGGGCGTCCGGCTTGCCGGGGCAGGCGAACCCGGTCACGTCGACGACGTACGACGTGTAGTGCGCGACCTGGAAGCTGTTGACGTCGAGGTGGTTGGTGATCGCCGTGACGGCCAGCCGGGACGCGCCCTTGCGGCTCGCGAGGAGCACGCCCGTGGGGCCGGTGGCCCTGATCTGGGCGGTGACGGCGAACGGCTTGGCCGGGACGGCCGGTCCGGTGGTGCCGTCCACCGTGAGCGCTCCGGTGCCGTCGCCCACCCGGAGCCGGCCGGCGTCCACGCGGGCCCTGCTGCCGTTGCTGGGGTCCGAGATCGTCATGAGGGTCGCGGCGGCGATCGCTCCCGCCGGCGCCAGCGCGACGGCCGCACAGACCGCCACGACCATGACGACGACCTGGCGAGGGGTGAAGGTCTTCATGGGCCCTCCTTCGTGGCGCGGTGGCGTCACCCTAGGTTCGGCACACCTGGCTCACCAGGGTCGAGCGTCCCGGCCCCCGCCGCGCCCTGTGGTCCCGACACGACTCGGTGTCCGTCCTGGGGGCCGACGCAACGCCCACGGCCGGGCCGGGATCGGCGCCCTGCTCGACCGTCGTCGAGTGGAAGGTCGTCCACCGGCACGGGAGCGCGCCGCCGGCGTGACCGAGCAGGGCTCAGGGGACCGGCGTCCGCGACATCCGGTAGGAGAAGCGACGCACCCGCGGCAGCCACAGCTGGACGGTGGCGAGGTCGGCGGTCTCGGCGAGCGGCTTGAGCGGCGCCAGACGCGTGAGGGCTCCTCGGTGGTCGCCGGAGCGGAGGATCTCCCAGAACGAGCCGGAGTCGGCGCCGGCCAGCGTGGTGAACACCTCTGACGCCTCGTCGGGGCAGCCGACGAGCAGACCCAGCAGGAGGACGACGACCTTGGAGTCCGGGGAGTCCTCGGCCGTGAGGGCGTCGCCGTTGTCCGCCGAGACCCGCAGCATGCGGTAGATGTTGAGCAGCCGCTTGCCGGCCCGCGGGCTCGGGACGACGTCACCGAGCGAGGCGAGCAGGTCCAGCTCGGGCTGGGTGAGGGTCAGCGCGCGACCGGGAGGTGGGGCGACCGGCTCGGACGCCGGACCCGCGGACCCTCCGGTGTCGATCGCCGCGCCGTAGGTGGTGCCCTGCATCCCGGCGGTCCCCTCGCCGCGCTGAGCGGGCATGCTCTGCGCGACCGGCGGCCGGGAGAGCTCCGACATCATCGAGGAGAAGCCGTCCTTGGTCATTGGGCGGAGCAGGAACGGGACCTGGATGATCTTCTCCAGGTAGTCCGCGGGCTTCTCCAGCAGCGTCTCGTAGTGCGAGGCGAGCGAGGCCTCGAGCCAGCGGCTGTCCACGCCGAGCACCACGACGAACAGGCGGAAGGCCAGCAGGAGGTGCACGGCCTGGAGCACCTTGACGACCTGGTCGGGGGAGCAGCGGTCGAGGTCGTCGATGTAGAGCACGATCCGCTCGATGTCGTTCTCCGCGTTGGCCAGCGTCCGGGCGGCCTCCCGCAAAGGAGCGGGCGCCGCGTCGTCCGGCCCGTCGGGCCGAGCACCGACGAGCAGGGTCAGCTGCTCGAAGTCCTTGCGCAGGCGGGACATGATGCCGAGCCCGCTGCGGTACTCGACCGCGGCCGACTGCACGAGCGTCTGCAGCTGGGCGCCTCGGTCGCGGAGCAGGTCGAGCTGCTCCTGCTGCCGTTCCACGGCGTGGACGGCCTGCTCCTCGCGGACCCGTGCCCGGGTCAGGGCGAGCTGCACGTCGTGCAGCTCGGCCTCGCGTGCCTTGCGTGCCCTGCTGATGCCGTTGAGCGCGCGAGTGAGGAACGTGAGCGCCGGAGCGAGCGCGGTGAGCAGAGGGACGACGACCCGGAGCAGGGCTGCGAACCAGCCGGAGGAGGCGACCTGGGTGGCGACGACGCCGAGCACCACCGCGAGGGCGAGGAACCCGATGGTCCAGCCTCGGGACGCGCGCAGCTCGGCCCAGCCGGCGCGGGCTGCGACCTTCAGCTGAGCCCAGAAGCCGGTCAGCACGGCGACCTGGTCGGCGGCGACGAGGGTCGGCCGGGACCCCGAGTCGGCTCCCGGCGTGGTCGGCGCGTCGGGGTCGGGCGCGCGGGTCAGCTCCTGGACCAGGGCGGGGAGGGTGGTGAGGACCTTCTGCGCCGAGCGGTTGGCGTCCTCCTGGTGCGACCGCACCTCCCGCTCGGCCGACAGCCGTTCCCGCCGCGCCTGCTCGGCCTCCTTGGCTGCCTCGCCGAGCGCCGTGCGGGCCTCGTCGAGCCGCGTCCCGTCGGCGCCCGTCACCGCCAGCCCGTCGAATATCGTCGAGGCGATGCTCGACCAGAGGTCCGCGTCGACGTAGTGCCAGGCGTTGAACCGGATCTGGCGGAGCTCGCTCAGGAACGGGCTCTGCTCGTCAGTCCGGGCCGTCTGCGACAGCTCGTCCAGCCGCTCCTCGAGCTGTGCCATGAAGAAGCTCTTGCCGCTGCCCCAGTCGCCGAAGAGCCCGATCGCCAGGGGGAGGCTGGTGTTCCTCGCGAGGATCACCGAGGCGAGCATCTCGACGTCGGCCGCGGTGTCGAGGCGGTCGGCCGCGCGGACGCGTCCGCCGCCGGGCAGCGGCACGGTGTCGGCGACGCTCGAGGCGAACATGCGGTCCGTCGTGGCACCCGTCGTCCCCGACGCCTCGTCGACCGACCCGGCGTCCTCACTGCCCAGCACGGCCTTGATCCGATCGACGACGTCCGGCTCGCGAGCGACGAGCATGAGCTGGGCGTCGCACGGCTCGGCGAGGAAGCCACGCACGAGAGCCGGGACGGAGCGCTCCAGCGGGAGCCGACCCGCGCCCGTGCCGAGACTGGGGGAGGCGATCACCCGCACCGCGGGGTTGTCGCGCGAGAGGTCCGCCAGGGCGCGGCCGATGCTCTCCACGATCCGTTCGTCGGCGTCCTCGCCGGCGTCCTCGCCGGGGCCGCGGGTCGCGGCGAAGGCGAGCAGGACGGCCCGGGCGGTCGTGACCGGCACGGTCCGCAGGCCGCCGAGCTCGATCTCCTCGACCCGTTCCAGCCCGGCCAGACGGCCCACCAGCTCCGACCAGGACGGGCCGAACGTGCCCGACGAGGTCGCGGGGACGACGAGCACGTCGGCGTCCGCCTGCACGAGATCGGTCTGCTCGACGACGATCCGGTCGACACTGACGGCGTCCATCTCGGCCTCCCCGGGGTCCGGTCCCTCCAGAGTGCCCGTGCTCGGGCCTGCGTCGATAGCCCGGACGGGTCAGATCGACCAGATCGAGGCCGCGCCGGTCGGCGTGAGTCCGCCCACGTCGTACCCGTGAGATTCGGGCCAGAGGGACGCGCGGCCCTACCCTTGACCCATGCCGAGTGACGAGTCATCTGACACACCCACCACCTTCGACGACCTCGGCATCGACAAGCGCGTGCTCAAGGCGCTCAAGGACGTCGGTTACGAGTCGCCGTCCCCGATCCAGGCCGCCACGATCCCGGCCCTCCTCGACGGCCGTCACGTCGTCGGGCTCGCCCAGACCGGCACCGGCAAGACGGCCGCGTTCGCCATCCCGATCCTCAGCCAGATCGACCTCAAGCAGAAGACGCCGCAGGCACTCGTGCTCGCCCCCACCCGTGAGCTCGCGCTCCAGGTCGCCGAGGCGTTCGAGCGCTACGCCGCGCACCTCCCGGGCCTCCACGTCCTCCCGGTGTACGGCGGCCAGGGCTACGGCCAGCAGCTCTCGGCCCTGCGCCGCGGCGTGCACGTGATCGTCGGGACGCCCGGCCGGATCATGGACCACCTGGAGAAGGGCACCCTCGACCTCTCGGAGCTGCGGTTCCTGGTGCTCGACGAGGCCGACGAGATGCTCAAGATGGGCTTCGCCGAGGACGTCGAGACGATCCTGGCCGACACCCCGGCCGACAAGCACGTGGCGCTGTTCAGCGCGACCATGCCCGCGCAGATCAAGCGGATCGCGAAGAAGTACCTCACCGACGCCGCCGAGATCACGGTCAAGTCCAAGACCACGACGTCGGCCAACACCACCCAGCGCTACCTGCTGGTCAGCTACCCGCAGAAGGTCGACGCGCTCACGCGCATCCTCGAGGTCGAGAACTTCGAGGGCATGATCGTCTTCGCCCGCACGAAGAACGAGACCGAGACGCTGGCCGAGAAGCTGCGCGCGCGTGGCTACTCCGCGATCGCGATCAACGGCGACATCGCCCAGAACGTCCGCGAGCGCACGGTCAACCAGCTCCGCGACGGCAAGCTCGACATCCTCGTCGCCACCGACGTCGCGGCCCGCGGGCTCGACGTCGAGCGCATCAGCCACGTCGTCAACTACGACATCCCCACCGACGCCGAGTCCTACGTCCACCGCATCGGTCGCACCGGCCGTGCGGGCCGCACCGGTGACGCGATCTCGTTCGTCACGCCCCGCGAGCGCTACCTGCTCAAGATCATCGAGAAGGCCACGCGCCAGCCGCTGACCCAGATGCAGCTGCCGTCCGCGGAGGACGTCAACACCACGCGCCTGGCCCGGTTCGACGACGCGATCACCGAGGCCCTCCAGCAGACCGACCGCATCGAGGGCTTCCGCGACATCATCAAGCACTACGTCAACGAGTACGACGTGCCCGAGGTCGACGTGGCGGCCGCGCTCGCGGTCGTCGCCCAGGGCGACACCCCTCTGCTGCTGAACTCCGACGCGCCCGTCGCCGAGCCGCCGAAGCAGGTGTTCCAGAAGGGCGCGAGGTCCGACCGCGGCGACCGGCCCTCGCGGCCCACGAGCGACCGCGAGTTCCGTCAGTCGCGACCGTCGCGAGGGTCCAGCGTGCCGCTGGCGTCCTACCGCATCGCCGTCGGCAAGCGGCACCGCGTCGAGCCCCGCCAGATCGTCGGCGCCCTGGCCAACGAGGGCGGCCTGGAGCGCGCGGACTTCGGCAAGATCGACATCCGCGGCGACCACTCGTACGTCGAGCTGCCGGCCTCGCTGACCTCCGAGCAGCACGCCGCCCTCGAGCGCACCCGCATCTCGGGCAAGCTCATCGAGCTGCGCCGCGAGGACGCCGCTCCGCGCGCCGACCGGTCCGGGCCGCCGCGCCGCGATTTCGACAAGCGTGACAAGAAACCGCGTCACAAGCGCCCCCGCGACTGACCGGGGCACCACGGCCCTTGACGGGGTCATCCCACGAGAGCACCGTGGAGGGCGCAGACGCCTTGCCTCATGCGGACGTCGGGGCCTGAGGAGGCGCCGTGCGGAGGACTCGGACCGCCCCGAGAGTCGGGGGAGGACCTCTCGGCGCACTGGTCTGCGCGCTGCTCCTCCTCGCCGGGTGCGGCGGTAGCGGCAGCACGGGGGACACCACCCAGGACACCGCCGGCGACACGGTCGTCGAGGACACGAGCACGCCCGAGGCCGAGGACACCGCGGCCACCGAGCAGGCCGACGACTCCGGCAACCAGGACGTCGCCGTCGAGCTGCCCGGCCTCCCCATCGGCGGCAGCTCGATCGTCGTGTCGGACACGCTGCAGTGCGCGGACGTCGGCTGGACCAACCCGCCCGACCTCCCCGACTGGATCGCGGTGACGGTGACCGGTGTCGAGCTCAGCCCCGAGGGCGAGTTCGCGCTGTCGGACGAGACCTGCGAGGGCGACACCCCACCCTGCCTGGAGGGCGAGGTCCGGATCACCACGACCCAGCGGTGCTACGTCGCGGTGACCTGGACCGGCTCGACCCAGGACCCGGGCCTGCTGTCGTTCACCTCGGGGGAGATCTCCTGCCCGGCCGACCGGGTCGACGAGTGCGAGTCGTTCAAGGCCGAGGTCGAGGCGGCCGGACCGCAGTCCATCGAGCTCCAGCCGGCGCCCTCCGCGGACGACGGGGGCTGAGGGTGGCGGACGAGGAGTCACGGGCAGCCCTGCTCGACAGGTGGTGGGCGGTCGGCAGCAAGTTCGTCGCCCCGGCCACGCTGCTGAGCTCACTGCTGTTCTACTTCGGCTACGTCTCGACCCGCGCGCAGTACCGCTACTTCGGCCTGGACGTCGACACCGTCGGCCTCAGCACGCGTGACTACGTGATGCGCAGCCCGCAGGCCCTGCTCGTGCCCCTGCTCGCGATCTCGCTCGGTGGCGCCGGCCTGCTGCTCCTCCACCTGGCGATCAGGCGCCGACCCCTGTCGGTGGGCGCGGTCCGGGTGGCCTTCGCCGCCGGGATCCTCGGCGTGGCCGCCGGGGTCGTGCTCGTCGGGGGGTACGCCGCGTTCGGCGACTGGCCGGCGTACCCCTTGGTCACGCCGCTGCTCCTCGCCGCCGGCAGCGCCGCCGTGCTCTACACGATGCGCATGCCCGGGTCGCCGGACTTCCTGCGCTCGCCGGACCCTGACGAGGTCAACCTGCGCCGGGGCGTGCTGGCGTTCACGGTGGTGGCCATCGTGGGCTGCGTGTTCTGGGCGACCGCCACCGTCGCGCAGTGGACCGGCCTGGGCAACGGCATGCGGACCGCACGCCACCTCGACCAGCTGGCGCCGGTCATCCTCGACACCCAGGAGCCGCTGTTCCTGACCGACGGGATCGTAACCGTGACGTCGCTCCCGGCCGCCGAGGGCGACGAGTTCCGCTTCCGCTACCGCGGGTTCCGGGTGCTGGTGCAGGGCGACGGCACGATGTTCCTCGTGCCGGAGCGGTGGTCGCCGAGCGACTCGACCCTGATGGTGCGCCTCGACAGCTCGGTGCGCGTGCAGTTCCGCTTCATGAGCCGCGCCCCCTGACCCGACGAGCACGCTCTCAGGGCCGGAAGGTGGCGCGGTAGTCCGTCGGCGTCCGACCGGTCAGGTCGCGGAACGCGGCGTTGAAGGCCGACAGCGAGGTGTAGCCCACCCGGTGCGCGATCGTGGTGACCGAGTCCTCGCCGGCGGCCAGCTCCTCGACCGCCCGCAGCACGCGCATCCGGCGCAGCGTCGCGCGCCACGTCATCTGGCACTCCTCCTCGAACCGTCGCGCCAGCGACCGGGGGGCGAGCCC
The DNA here is from genome assembly GCF_031458325.1 of Nocardioides marmoribigeumensis. Lineage (NCBI taxonomy): Bacteria > Bacillati > Actinomycetota > Actinomycetes > Propionibacteriales > Nocardioidaceae > Nocardioides > Nocardioides marmoribigeumensis. The sequence continues at coordinate 933,870 of NZ_JAVDYG010000001.1, read as the reverse complement.
GACGTGGTGGGCGACCTCCTCGAAGGCGAGGTCCTCGCCGAGGCGCTCAGCGGTCAGGGCGAGGGCTCCACGCAGCTCCGGTGACCGTCCGGCAGGGACGGCGACGGGACTGGGCCGCTCGGCCAGCCGCCACGTCACCGCCGCCAGCGCGCCGAAGATGCTGCGGGCGTACGGCGGGAGGAGGCCCTCGGCCTCGGGCCACTCGGCACACTCGGTGACCAGGCCCCGGGCCAGGGGCGTGAGGTCGAAGACCGTGAGGGGTGCCGGCGGGTCCGGGGTGAACCCGGGGACGAACAGGACCGACGACGTCGTCACCGGCTGAGGGATCGACACCTGGATGGGCTCGCCGGCCGCGATCAGTGCCGCGCGTGCCGGTGGGAGCACCCAGGAGGTGCCGTGCGCCTCGAGCCGGAGCGCTCCGCGGGAGGCGCACAGCAGGTAGTGCCGGCCCACGCAGAGCTCCGACGGCGGGGCCGGCTCGAAGTCCCGCGCGAACGCGAACGCCTCACGCCTCACGGCTCGCCCCGCACCCCGTCACCCTAGTCCGCGACGCGTGGTCACACCGTCTCGATCAGGTCCGCGCTGAAGCGGCGGCTGAGCGGCGGCTCGGTGACCAGCGGCCGCAGGACCGCGCCGGAGCGGGCGAAGGCGTCGGACGCCAGGTAGGCCGCGAACGACGGCTCGTCGGCCCACTCGTGCAGGACCGTCACGGCCCCGGCGTCGTCGCGGGCGGCGTACACCCGGAAGTCGAGGTTGCCCGGCATGGCGCGGATCTCTGCCCGCTCGCGGTCGAGCTGGGCGAGGGCGGCGGGGCGGTCGGTCGGGTCGGTGCGGAGGTCGAGGACGGCGATGAGCACGGTGTTTCCTGTCTGGAGGTCGGATCGATGCGTCGATCGTGCCGCCGCACCCCGTCGTCCGGCTCGCGCCGATCGGACGAGTGCACGCTCGTGGCGGACAGCCGGGGGACCGCATCGGTCCCACCTTGATTGCGCTCCCCAGGGGTCTATCCGGAGGCTGAGAATCTGCTTAGTCTCACCTGAGATTTCTCAGTTCCGGGAGGGCTCATGAAGCACCGGTCGTGGATCGCCCTGATCGCAGTCCTACTCATGCTCGCCGCGGTGGGCTGCACCAGCGGGGGAGGCGACCGCAGCAGCAGCGCCCACCCCGGGGTCGGTCACCGTGACGGTGACTTCGCCGCCGAGAGCGAGGACGAGGAGGAGTCGGAGGAGCGGCCCAACGGCTACGCCGAGCCACGCAAGGAGGCCCGGTTCGAGACGGCCGTCGGGGAGGCCGACCGCAAGGGCCCGAGTAACCCCGCCGCCGAGCAGGTCGACAACCGCGCCTACCCCCGCAGCTACGTCGACGACAAGCGCTCCCGTGGTGCCCGCGCGAAGTACCAGCGGACCGCGCACAAGGCCGACCGCTCGGACTACGGCTCCCAGAAGACCTTCGCCGCCTCGCTCTCGGCGACGCCCGGCGCCTGGCAGGCGCTCGGCCCGGTGACGCCCGACGTGGCCTCCCAGGCCTCTCAGTTCTACGACTACCGCACGCAGAGCGGGCCCTCCACGCAGGAGTCCGGTCGCGTGACCGCGCTGGCGATCGACCCCAGCTGCGGCAAGTCTTCCGCGCCCAGCGGTGCACCGTGCCGGCTCTGGGTCGCGGCCGCCGGCGGCGGCATCTGGCGCACCGACGACGCGCTCGCCGCCCACCCCGCGTGGATCGCCCCGCCCGGCGACCTGCCCACCAACGCCTTCGGCTCGCTGGTCGTGGACCCCAACGACGCCAGCGGCAACACCCTCTACGCCGGGTCCGGCGAGCCCAACGGCTCCGGTGACTCCGAGGCCGGCCTGGGCCTGTTCAAGTCCACCGACGGCGGCCGGTCCTGGTCGCTGGTGCCCGGCTCCGCCTCGGTGGCGACCAACCGCTCGATCGGCTCGATCGCGATCCGCCAGGGCCGGCCGGACACCATCGTGATCGGCACCGCGGTGGCGCGGCACGGGTCGTCCTCGGTCAACGGCGGCCGTCGTACGCCGCCCAACGCGCCGGCGCTCGGGGTCTACCGCTCCACCGACGGCGGCGCCAGCTTCACCCTCTCCACCGACCTGCAGTCCAAGACGCCGGCCAACGGGACCCCGCCCGGTGCCGGCACCGGCTCCGACTGGTTCCAGGGCGGCGTGACCAAGCTCCAGTTCGACCCGGTCACCCCCGGCACGCTGTACGCCGGCGTGCTGGGCTACGGCGTGTGGCGCTCGGCCGACGGCGGCGCGACCTGGACCCAGGTGTTCCAGACCATGAACCCCGACGACCTGTTCGGCGACCGCACCGAGTTCTCGGCCGTGCCCCTGGGCGGCGGCAGGACGCGGATCTACCTCGGCGACTCCTCCGACGACCTCGGGGTCGCGAAGGTCTACCGCACCGACGACGCGGCCGCGATCGCCGGCGCGCCCGACGGTGGCTACGACAACGCCGGCTGGACCGAGCTGAGCAGCTCCCAGAACGGCACCAACGGCTTCCTGGCCTACAACTACTGCCAGAACGGTCAGTGCGGCTACGACGACTTCGTGGTCTCCCCGGCCGAGCAGCCCGGCGTCGCCGGGGGCACGGGCGACCTGTGGCTCGGCGGCTCCATGAACTACGACGAGCTGCCCGGCTACGCCGGTGCCCCGCCGCGCTCCAACGGCCGCGGCGTCATCCGCTCCACCAACGCCGGCGCCCCCGCGGCCGACGTGACCTGGGCCGACATGAGCGCCACGATCGGCTCCGCGCCGTCGTACCCCTTCACCAAGGGCATCCACCCCGACCAGCACGCGGTCGTCTTCGCCTCCGCCGACCCCCGCATCGCGTTCGTCGGCTCCGACGGAGGCGTCGTGCGCATCGACCTGCGGACCACGACTGACAAGTCCGCGGCCTGTGACACCCGCAAGAACGCCGCGACCGACGAGCCGCTCGGGCCAGAGGACCTGGCCGACTGCAAGCGGCTGCTCAAGGCGATCCCCGGGGCGATCGAGCCGCTCAACGACGGCCTCAACACGATCCAGTTCCAGTCGCTGTCCTACAACCCGTCCAACCCGACCGGCAGCCTGCTCGGTGGCACGCAGGACAACGGCACCTGGTCGTTCACCGGTTCGCCGACCTGGTTCGAGACCATCGGCGGCGACGGCGGCCAGTCCGGCTTCGACATCGCGCGCACGCAGACCCGCTACCACAACTACTACGACGCGACGCCCGAGGTGAACTTCAAGGGCGACGACCCCACCACGTGGCTGGCGATCTACGACCCGCTGCAGAGCTCGAAGGAGAACCGCTCGTTCTACGTGCCGTTCAAGGCCGATCCGCAGGTCGGAGGCCGTGCCTTCATCGGCCTGGAGCACGTCTGGCGCACCGACGACAACGGTGGCCCGCGGGCCTACCTCGAGGAGCACTGCAACGCGCTCACCCGCGACGCCGGCCCGTGCGGCGACTGGGTGCCGATGGGCAACGACCTCACCTCCGGCTCGGTCAACGACCGCGGCGGCCAGTTCGTCGTGGCGACCGAGCGCGCCGAGTCCGACAAGAACACGATGTGGGCCGCGACCCGCACCGGACGGTTGTGGATCTCCAAGGACGCCGGCTCGGCCAACCCGCGCACCGTCCACTTCACGCGTCTGGACACCGCGTCGACGCCCGGCCGGTTCATCTCCGGCATCGCGATCGACGGTCGGGATCCCAACCACGCCTGGGTGTCCTACTCCGGCTACGGCGCCTACACGCCCGGCACGCCGCAGCACGTGATCGAGGTCCGTTACGACGCGCGCAACCCGCAGCGGACGACCTACACCGACCGGTCCTACGACCTCGGCGACCAGCCGGTCACGGGCATTGCCCGCAACGACAGCAACGGGGACCTGTACGCCGCGACCGACTTCGGCGTGCTGCGGCTCCCCGCCGGCGGCACGAGCTGGCTGCGCGCCGGCACCGGCTTCCCCAACGCCGCGGTCTACGGGCTCACCCTGGCCCAGGACGCGCACGTGCTGTACGCCGCGAGCCACGGTCGCGGGGCCTGGTCGCTCACGCTGCCCTAGCGGCCGGACCCGGTCCGGGCACGTGGTCCGGGTCGTCCGGCGGCGAGCCTGCCGCCGGGGCCCGGGCCATCGCCGTACGGTCGGGCGGTGAGGCGACGATGAGCAAGCTGGACGGTCTGCGCGCGATGCGCGAGGCGAAGTACGAGGCGTCCCGGGCGGGGGCCCGCGCGAAGGCGCCTGCGAGCCCGGCCGCGCCGGCACCCGCGAGGACCCGACCGGCCGAGCCGGCGGCACCTGCCGGGGCAGCACCTGCCGCGGCACCGGAGCTGTGCGGGCACCGGTCGATGAACGGTCGGACCTGCACCCGCGAGCACGGCCACGAGGCGAAGAGCCACCGCTACTCCTGAGCGGCTCGGGCCGGCGGGAGGCTGAAGGCGAATCCCACGCCCGAGCGTCGGGTCGAGGGGATTCGCCTTCGATCGGTGCAGCCAGCAGTCCCCCCGGAGGGGACCCGCCTGGTCAGAGGAACAGCGTCGGGTCGAACTCGTCGATCGGGATGATGCGGACGCGGGGGAGGGTCTCCTTGAACGCGCGGACGTCGTACTCCAGGTCGTAGGTCTCGAGGCCGTCCTCGACCAGCTCGACGAAGCCGCTGTTGCGGAACTCGACGAACCCGATGACGCCGACCCGGCGGCCGTCGAGCAGGTCGCGGGTCTGCTCGACGAAGTCGCCGTCGTTGCTGACCAGGAAGACGTCGGCATCGCGGTGGCGCAGCTCGGCGAGCGTGCGCTGGATCGCGATGTCGACGACCTTCTCGCCCGGTGCGCCGGAGAGCGGGATCGGCTTGTAGCCGATGGCGATCAAGGCCTGGACGAACGACATCGGCAGCTCGTTGTTGGCCGCCAGGAAGAACAGTCCCGTGGTCGGCTGGCCCCAGCGCTCACGCGCGAACTGCAGCAGCCGCTCCCACCGGGGTCGCTCCTCCGGCTTGGGGCGACGGCCGAGGATCGAGGCACCGAGGGTGGCGTCGATGTTCTCGCCGTCGACGAGCAGGTACGTCGTGCGGGAGTCCATGGACCTCACCTTAGGGCGCGACGGGCCGCCTGTGCTGACATGCGACGACCCCGCCACCCGGGTGGGTGGCGGGGCCGCCGTTGCTTGGTGGTTCGGTCGATCAGACTCCGCGACCGCCGCGCACGCGTCCCAGGATGAACAGGACGAGAGCAACGATGAGCAGGATGATCAGAATGGTCCACAACATGGCACGGGCCTCCCTGTAGTCGTTCACGGTGGCCCGACCGGGACACCGAGGCGGTGCCTACGGCAGACGACCGCTCAGCCTTGATGGCACCACAGTCATGCCCGGTTATTTGTTCTCCAAACCACAAAGTCGTTGGTCTCAGCAAAGGTTCAGTCCGGTGCTCGCCGATGAGTCCGACGGCGCGGACGGGTCCGACTTCTTGTCGATCTGAGGAGGAGCCCATGGGCAAGGTGATCGCATCCATCTCGACGTCGGTGGACGGCTACGTCACGGGTCCGGACGACCGCGCGGGACAAGGACTCGGGCGAGGCGGCGAACGCCTCCACTACTGGGTGATGGGCGGGCCGTGGACCTACGCCGGCGGTCACGCCATCGCGATGCACGGCGCGGACAAGCAGTTCTACGACGAGCTCGTCTCGGGCATCGGCGGTGGCGTCGTGGGTCGCGGGATGTACGACGCCGCGGGCGCCTGGGGCGGCACCAACCCGTTCCCCGGCGGTCCCCTCGTCGTCCTGACCCACCGCACCGAGGACCAGCCGCCGGAGGACCGGGGGTTCCGCTTCGTCGACGACCTCGACTCGGCGATCGACCAGGCCGCGGAGATCGCGGGCGACGCGGCTGTGTCGATCGGTGGCGGCGCCGACGTCATCCGCCAGGCCCTGGCCGCAGGTCGCGTCGACGAGCTCGTCCTCTCCGTCGCCCCCGTGGTGCTCGGCAGCGGCAAGCGGCTCTTCGAGGGCTTCGAGCACGACCTCGACCTCGAGGTGGTGAAGGTGGTCAGCTCGCGGTGGGCCACGCACGTGCGCTACTCCGTGCCCCGCTGAACGCGGGCGCATCACCTGGACCGGGTCCGCTGGTCGGCGTGCCTAGGCTGGCTCGGTGGCCGGCCTCCAGCTCTACGGACCCGACGGCGAGCGGGTGCGCCGCAGGGTGGTCGTCGTCGCGTGCCTCGTCCTCGTGGCCGGCGCGCTCGCTGCCCTCGGGGCCCGGGCGGGCGCGGGCCCCTGTCGCACCGACCTCGACCTGGTCGTCGGCGGCGAGTCCACGTCGGTCGCCCGCGACGCCGCGGCGGAGGGCAACAGCGACCGCTTCTTCTTCTACGTCGTCGCGGCCGACTTCGAGCTCGCCGAGGGCGGCTCGGTCCTGGCCAACGCCGCAGGTCTCGGCCAGCACCTCGTCGGGCTCGAGCTGCGCGGCCGGGTGGGGCACCCGGTCGCCCCGGGCGACCGCTTCACGACCGATGGGAGCGGTGCCAGCTTCAGCCTGCTGACGCAGGTCGACGAGCGGTTCAGCTCGTTCAGCCCGATCGACGCCGCGTCACGGGTCGAGGTGCTCGCGGTCAGCAGACGGTCGCTCTGCCTCAGGGTGAGGTTCGCCGACCAGCGCATGGAGGTCGAGGGGACGATCAGGGCCCCGATCCGCGACCAGGCGGTCCGGGGCGTCCGGACGGGCGCGGCGGTCAGCACGACGATGCGGGGCTGACCTGACCGGTCACAGGACGAGCTCGCCGATCGTGCGGTTGAGGTGGCCGGTGTCGACGTCGCCCTTGACCCCTCCGAGGTGAGGCAGACGGCGCTTGTCGTCAGCACCACCGCGTCCCGCTTGCCTGCGAACGCCAGGTGGACCTCTTCGCCCTCCACCAGCACCCACGGGAGGTCGGGGCGCAGCGTCCCGTGCTGCCTCAGCCGTAGTAGACCGCGTTGGCGAGGTCGACCATCGCGCGGCGGACGCCGTTGCGCGAGTCGGTGATCCCGTAGCCGTTGCGGGCGAAGGCGGTCAGCTCCTGGTCGACGGAGTACGACGGCCGGGCCGCCTTGAGGACCGCGAACGCCCCCGTCACCTGGGGAGCGGCCATGGAGGTGCCGTAGTAGCTGCAGTCGACCCCGTCGCGCGTCCCGTCCTTGTCCAGCGTGGTGGGCACGGCCGAGCAGATGTCGGTGCCGGGGGCCCACAGGTCGACCAGGGAGCTGCTGTTGGAGCCGCCGGTCGTGCCGCCCAGGACGGCGGGGACGCCACTCGCGCTGGTCAGGGTCGCGTTGCCGACGACCACGGCCCTGCTCATGCATGCGGGGTAGCCGATGCCCACGCTGCTGTTGCTGTTGCCGGCGGAGATCACCGTCGCCGTGCCGCGGCTGCGCAGGGCGCTGATCCAGCCGGCCAGGTCCTGGTTGCGGCTGTCGCAGGTGGTCGAGTAGATGTCGCGGGACCCGAGGCTGATGTTGACCGCGGCGGGAGCGGGGCTGACCTTGGTGTAGGCGAACCACAGGGCATTGACCAGGTCGACGTCCTTGTAGGTGGGCTTGCCCGCGCTGCTGCGGACGCTGGCGTTGACCGCGACGATGCCGGCCGACCGCGCGGCGCCGTACTTGCCGGCAGCGGTGTGCGCCACGTGGGTGCCGTGGGCGCAGGCCTAGGAGTAGGTGCAGTTCTTCCCCGCCGCGAGGCCGTAGCGGTAGGTGTAGCCGTTGCCGCAGCCGTCCTGGGAGAAGCAGGCCCCGTCGACGACGTGCCCCTTCAGCCAGGGGTGGGTGTAGTCGACCCCGCTGTCGATGACCACGATCTTCTGGCCGTAGCCGTTGTAGCCGTTGGCGTAGCTCCAGTCGAGACCCATCCGCTTCTGGTGCCACCACCGCGGCAGCTGCACCCCGTTGGTGATCCCGAAGGTGGAGGTCCCGGCCTGGGTGAAGGTCCTGGTGCGGGAGACCGAGAGGACCGCGGGCTCCCTGCGCAGGGCCGCCACGTCGCGGGCGTCGACGACCGCCGACATCACCGGGGCGCCGGGCACGCTGTGCGTGGACCCGGGCCCGCCGAGTGCCTCCAGGACGGCCGCCCGGCCGGCCCGCGCCTGGGAGGTCAGGTGACGACGGACATCGGCGTCCGGCGCCTGGGTCGGCGCGTCGGCGAGCGTGATCGTCACCTCGACCCGCCCCGTGACCCGCGCGAGGCGCGTCACGTCGTCGAACGCGGCGGCCCGGCCCCCCTCCGGCCGGGCCGCCGCGTGCTTGTCACCGGTCGTGGCGCCGGCGTGCGTGCGCTGCGGGACCGGGTCCACCGCCGTGCCGGCCTGGGACACCCCCGTGCCTCCCAGGACGGCAGCAGCGACGAGAGCAGCGACGAGGGTCGTGCGGGTGCGGGTCATGGTCGTCTCCTCCGAGGGCCCGGCGGGCCCGATGAGGCGAGGGTGCAGCGGTGCGCTTAGCGCTCGCTTAGCCCCTGCGAGACCAGACCGTCCACGGCCGCACGGGTCGAGGCGAGGGGGAGGGTCCGGCCGAGCGTCCACTCGCGTGCGGCGCGGTCCGCGCCGAGCGAGTCGCGGGCCTGACCCAGCCGCGCGGCGAGGTCGGCCTCGATCGGGTCGTCGGTGCCGGACGGCGAGGGGGACACCCTCTGGGCGGCCGCGAACGCGCGGACCGCGAGCACGTGGTCGGCGGACAGCACCGCCAGGCAGCCGCCGACCCGCAGGCACTGCGCGACCGCGAGCGCCTGGCCGGTCCGGTCGGACAGCTCGAGCGCCGTGCGCAGGTGGGTCGCGGCCTCGGCGGCGTCGTCGTCCAGCGCCGCCGCACGGGCGAGGCTGATGGTCGCGTCGCGTCGCTCGAGCGGGAGCGCGGCCCCGGCGATCGCCACCGACTCCCCGGCGTAGGCGCGGGCGCTGGCGGGGTCGGACTCGTCGAGCGCGATCTCGGCCAGCGTGTTGAGGGTGTCGGCCAGGCGCGCGGCGTCACCCCGCTCGCCGACCACCTCGAGCCGCCGCTCGTAGTAGGCGCGCTCGGCCTCGACGTCGCCCCGCACCGCGCACCCGATCGCCAGCATGGACAGGGCGACCACGGTGATCCGGTAGTCGCCCAGAGCCTCGGCCGCGGCCAGCGCCTGCTGCGCGAGCGCCGTGCCCTCGTCCTCCGACCCGGTGACGACGAGGGCCGCCCCGAGGTGGCAGCGCGCGTCGGCCAGCACCCGCTCGTCGGTGGTCAGCGACAGCACCGCCCGGCACTCCGAGGCCGCCCGGGACCAGTCGGTCAGGTGGTAGGCGAGCTTGCCGGCGACGAGGTGCAGCACGGCACGGTCGCCGTCGGTGAGGTCGGGCAGGTCCAGCAGGGCCGTCGTACGCCGGAGGCCGTCGGTGAGGCGACCGCTGGCGATCCACAGGTCGGTCAGCGACGAGGCCAGCTCGACCGCGAGGTCCGTCGCCCCCTCGGCGAGGGCGCGGTCGAGCGCGGCGTCGAGGTCGGCCGCGGTGTCGTCGTACCGTCCGAGGACGGCGGTGCCGGTCGGGCCGTCGAGCTCCTCTCGCCAGGCGAGCACCCGCCGGCGCAGGTGGTCGGACAGGGCGTCCCTCCGGGCGGCGACGTCGGTCTGCTCGGCCAGCCGCGCCCGGGCGTAGGCCCGCACGGTGCCGAGCGCGACGAACCGCACCTCGACCCGCGACTCCGCGGACCGCACGAGCCGCGCCTCGACCACCTGGGCCAGCGCGGCGAGCACGTCCGGGACGTCGTCGCACACGGCCTCGACCGCCTCGATGGTGAAGCTGCGCTCGAACAGCGCGAGCCGGTCGACGATCCTCCGCGCGTCGGGGTCGAGCCGCTCGTAGGACCACTCGATGGTGGCCGCGAGCGTCTGCTGCCGCTCGGGCACGTCGAGGCCGCGCGCCTGGAGGACGCCGAGGTCCTGGTCGAGCGCTGCCCGGATCTCGCCCGGGGCGAGCAGGCGCACCTGCGCGGCGGCGAGCTCGATCGCCAGCGGGAAGCCGTCGAGGAAGCGGCACAGCTCGGCGACCTCGGCCAGCCGCTGCTCGTGGTCGCCGTCGGCGGCGATCGCCCGGGCCCGGTCGAGGAACATCGCCACCGCCGGCGCCGCCAGCACCTCGGCGGGGGAGGCGTCGGCGGCCGGCACGTCCAGGGGAGGTACGGCGACGTCGTGCTCGGCGCGGATGCGCAACGGCAGGCGGCTGGTCGACAGGACGGTCGGACCCGCTGTCCGCTCGACGAGGTCGGCGACGAGGCCCGCGGCGCCGTCGACCGACTCGAGGTTGTCGAGCACGAGCAGGGCGTCGGTGTCGAGCCCGTCGAGGCCGGCCGGGTCGTCGTTGCCGGTCAGGGCGAGCGCGACCTCGGCGAGCACCTGGTCGACGTCGGTGCGCTCGGTCATCGCGAGGTGGACGACACCGCCGGCGAAGTCGTCCTCGGCGGCGAGCGCGGCCAGCGCGGCCAGCCGCGACTTGCCCGACCCCCCGGGTCCGGTGAGGGTCACCGCGCGCACGTCGTCGCGTCGCAGGAGCAGGTGCACCTGCTCGACCAGGTGCTCGCGGCCGAACGTCGGGGTCGTGGGTCGAGGCACCCGGCTCGGCGACCGCGGGGCGACGACGACGGGCAGCTGCGGCGCCGCGGGGGCGGGGGCCGCGATGGAGGGGTCCTGGCGCAGGATCGCCAGCTCGAGCTGCTGGAGGGCCTGACCGGGATCGATGCCGAGCTCGTCGGCGAGTCGCTCGCGCGCCCGGGCGTAGGTCGCGAGCGCGTCGGCCTGGCGGTCGGAGCGGTAGAGCGCGGTCATCAGCTGGCCCCAGAACCGCTCGCGCATGGGGTGGTCGGTGACCGCGCTGGAGAGCGGGTCGACCAGCGCGTGGTGCCGGCCCAGCGCCAGCTCGGCGTCGTAGAGGTCCTCCTCGACCAGCAGGCGCAGCTCGTCGAGCCGCACCGCCTCGGGCTCGGCGAACGGGGTCGCGCGGACGTCGGCGAGGGCCGGCCCCCGCCACAGCGCCCGGGCCTCGGCCAGCGCCGCTGCGGCCGCGGCGAGATCGCCCTCCTCGCGGGCGTCCCGGGCGCGCTGGTGCAGCGTCGAGGCCCGGCCGATGTCGACCGCGCCGGGGTCGACCGCCAAGCGGTAGCCGGCGTGCTCGCGCACCACCACGTGGTCCAGCGACTCGGTCTTGAGCGCCTTGCGCAGGCCGTGCACGAACACCTGGAGGGCGGCCGCCGGGTTGCCGGGTGGCTCCTCGCCCCAGAGCCCGTCGACGAAGCGGTCCACGGACACGATCCCGGGGGCGGCCAGCGCGAGCATGGCGAACACCGCCCGCTGGCGCGGCGAGCCCAGCGGCACCGTCCGGTCGTCGACGGCCACCTCGACGGGGCCGAGCAACCGGATCTCCATGCGACGAAACCTAACGGTTCGGCTTACGATGACGCCCTTGACGGGACCGGCCTGGGGGGTCGCACCCGGGGGAGGGACGCCGTGAAGGCGACGATCGCACTCATTCCGCTGCTGCTGCTCAGCACGCTGCTGACGTCCGCGCGCTCGGCCGACGCGACGCCGACCGGCTCGCTGCCGGCCTTCTGCCAGACGGCCGGGGCGAGCAGGTGGCAGGGACTCGGCGTCGGACCTGGCGCCACGGACGTGTGGGAGACGCCCGGCAACTGGACCAACGGCGTCCCCGTCGACGGCGACGCCTGCATCCCCGCCGGGGGTGTGCCGCGGATCCGAGGCGGCGAGGAGGAGCACCTCCGCACCCTCGACGTCGCGGGCGGTGCGACCCTCACCGTCGAGCAGGGTGGCAAGCTCTTCCTCTTCGGCGACCAGGCCTCCGGCCAGGACTCCGTCGTCCGCAGCGGCGGGTCCCTCGACGTCGTCGGTGCGACCCTCGGGGGCATCGCCAGGCTCCACGTCCTCGGTCGTCTCGGCCTGACCAGCAACGGACCGGGGGCAGCGAGCACGCTCCTGACCCGCGAGTGCACCTACTTCCCGGGGGCGGGCAACCCCTACCCCGGAGAGGAGGGGTGCTCCTCTCCGCCGGCCGCCCTGGACAACGACCCGTTCCGAGTCGAGGTCGACGACCGCGGGACCGTCGACGTCAAGGGCGGGGGTGTCAACCTCGGCGACGGGACGACGACCGTCGTGCGCGGCCTCCTGCGGGTCCGCTCGGGCGCCTACCTCGCCGCCGACCACGGCACCCGGCTCGAGCTGCGTCCCCACCGCACGTCCGCCGCCGGCACCGGCACCCTGCGCTTCGAGGGCGACGGTGGCTACCTCGAGGGCAAGATCCAGTCCGACACCGGCGTCGCCGCCCTCAGCACCCTGGTCGACCAGGGGCTGGTCATCAAGACCGGTGGCACGGGCCGCACGCTGGTCAGTGCGGTCTACTTCCAGCCGACCCCCGGGCGGGTCACGGTCCGCACCGGCACGCTCCTGCTCCCGAGGGCGACGGCCACCCCGGCGACGGTCGGCGCCGGCACCACCTACGGCACCGGCCGGTGCGTGCGCGCCACGACCACCTGCGGCACCCAGACCACCAGCGACCCGGACCCCGACCGGCGGCAGAGCGCCGACTTCCGGCTGCCCAGCACCGACACCTCGGGGGCCGACGTCGTCGTGCGCCGGGTCGGCAGCCGCGCCTCGAGCGACCTCGGCTACCCGTTCGACGTGCACGCCACCTCGATGTCCGCGACCGTCTCCCGTCCCGCGGTGATCCGGATGCGCTTCGACGCGACCGTGCTCGGGGGCAAGCGGTGGCCCGACGTCCGGATCCTGCGCCGGGCGACGGGGGCGACGTCCTACCGGCTGGTCAAGGCGTGCCTGTCCGACGGCAAGCCGCCCAGGGGCGAGGTCGCCTGCGTCGACCGGCGCAACGTCAAGGGCGTGAGCAGCCGCAACATCGCCAACACCTCCGGCAACCCCGACGTCCTCATGGTCATCCGGACGCGGGCGACCTCGCGGTGGGTCGGGCGCTGAGCGCGCTGCTAAGCCGGCGCTAAGCGCCGACCCGCAGTCTCCTTCCACCGGCCCACCAGGGGCCGCTCGAAGGAGACACCGATGCACCTCGGACGCCGCACCGCCGCCCTCGCGCTCGCCACCTCGCTGGGGACCTCGCTCCTCGCCCTGGTCCCCGGCACCGCCCAGGCGGCCGTCTCGGACCTCACCGTGCTGGGCCCGCTGGTCACGCTCAAGGCCGAGGACGCCACGCCCGCCGGCGCAGCCGGGGCCGACCTCACCGTGGCGCGCAACGAGTTCGAGTCCTTCCAGGTCGCGGTGCGTGCCGACGGCGAGGGGATCGGCCAGCTGCGGGTCGAGGCCGGCGACCTGACGGGTGCGCGCGGCGGCACGCTCCCCGCGAGCGCGCTGACCGTCTACCGCGAGTCCTACCTCAAGGTCTCCGCCGACCACCTCAGCGACGGGGAGTCCACGGTGGGTCAGTGGCCCGACGCGCTGGTCCCGCAGGTCGACCCGATCTACCACCAGGAGCGCTCCGCGTTCCGCACCCCGGTGCCGGCCAACGGTCGCGCCGTGCTCTGGGTCGACGTCCTGGCCTCCCGCGACCAGGCTCCCGACACCTACACCGGCAGCCTGCGGGTCAAGGACGGCTCGACCCTGGTGGGCACCGTCTCGGTCCGCGTGACCGTCCGCAACCTCGCCCTTCCTTCCACGTCCTCCCTCGACGGGGTCTTCCTCACCGAGCCGACCAAGCAGTGCCAGGTCCACACCGGCTCCGGCACCTGCAACGGCGACGTCGCCGAGGCCAACCGCCTCTCGGCCGTCTACGAGCGGGTCGCGCTGGAGAACCGCATCTCGATCTCCACCCCGTGGCAGGTCGACCGGGGTGCCGCGCTGTCCGGCGCGATGCAGAGCAGCTGGCGCCAGCAGGTGCTGCCGATCGTCAACGGCACCGCCGCCCCCGCGTCGGTCGGCAGCCCGATCCGTCTCCCCGGCGCGAGGGCGACCAACCTCGTCCTGTGGCACTACTGCAAGGCGAGCTGCCTCGACGCCTGGAAGGCCCAGGCCACCACCGACGGCTTCGCCGACCGCCTGAGCTACTACACCTGCGACGAGCCCAACCAGAGCAGCACCAACTGGGCGGCCTGCGCCGACAACCACACCGTCGCCCAGTCCCGTAGGATGCGCGAGCTCGTCACCACCCCGCTGCCCTACGCCAAGGCCAACGGCGCCGACGGGTGGATCGACGACCTGGTCGTCCTCGGCCGGATGATGGACGGACGCAACGGCACCTTCCAGGGCAACCAGCGCCCGACGTACGACGCCTGGGCGGCGGAGAGCGCCGACGGGCAGCGCAACAAGGTCTGGCTCTACAGCTCGTGCGAGTCCGCGGCGTGCAACAACCCGGGCGAGGAGGGCTGGAACGACCCGTTCTACAACGGCTGGGCCGGCTACGGCATCGACCAGCCCGCCTCCCAGGCCCGCGCCATGCCCTGGACCGCCTTCCTGCTCGATGCGACCGGCGAGCTCTACTGGGGAGTCGACTACCGCCTCGGCCAGGCCTGGAACCAGTGCGGCGCCGGCGGGACGAACTGCCTCTACGAGTCCGGCATGAACGGCGACGCGACGCTCTTCTACCCCGGCAGGGCCTGCACCCCCGGCACGGCGCCCGGCTGCATCGGCGGCACCACCGACATCCCGGTCGAGTCCATCCGGCTCAAGCGGATGCGCGACGGGCGCGAGGACTACGAGTACCTGAAGCTGGCCGCCTCGGACCCCGGGACGGCCGCCCTGGCCCGCAGCACGGCGCTGTCGCTGCTGGGCGGCGACCTCGACGCCGCGGCGTACTCCACCACCTTCGGCCAGAGCGCCCTCGACCAGGCCCGCAAGGCGCTGGGCGACGCGATCGAGCAGCCCGTGACGGAGCCGACCCCGGAGCCGACCCCGGAGCCGACGCCGGAGCCGACGCCGGAGCCGACGCCCGAGCCGACCCCGGAGCCGACGCCCGAGCCGACCCCGGAGCCGACGCCCGAGCCCACGCCCACCACCCCGCCGGCTCCCGTCTTCCGGCCCGACGGCGAGGTCCGCGTCGGGACCGGCACCTGGAGGGGCAACGGGGTCTACAACCGGACCGGCACCGGCCAGACCATCGCGGTGTCGCTGCGCAAGGGCGCCAGCCGCACCTTCACGGTCCGCATCGGCAACGACGGCAACGCGGCCGACAACTGGTCGCTGGCCGAGGCCCGCTCCGGGACCGCCGGGATGAGCCGCACCTGGAGCCGCAACGGCACCAAGGTGACCTCCCAGGTCGCCGCCGGCACCTACTCGCTGCTCGAGGTCGCACCGGGCGCCACCCGCAGCGTGGTGATGACCCTCAAGGTCGGCTCCACCACCAAGGTCGGCCAGGTCGCCACGTGGTACCTCCACGCCGTCCACAACCCGGTCGGGGACGGCATCCGCGACGTCGTCCGCATCCAGGTCAAGGTCAAGGCCTGACGGCGGCGACCGACCCCGAGCGGCCCTAAGCGGCCGCTAAGCGACTCGATCCAGAGTCATCACAACGGCCCCGCCCGGGGCCCCACACCCAAGGAGAACCTCATGTCCACCGTCCGTCGCTCGTTCGCCGTCCTCCTCACCGCGCTCGTCGCCTTCCTCGGCACCAACCTCGGCTCGGCGCAGGCCGTGCAGCTCTACGGCGCCTCCGGCTCCTACGGCTCGATCTCGCCCGGCTACGTCACCGCCGGCACCACCAACACCTGCTACCCGGCCGGCAACTGCCTCCAGCGCCAGGTCCGCGTCCCCGGCCCGACCGTCGGCCGGTCGCCGAGCGCCACCGCCGCGCAGAACGTCCGCATCCAGTACCGCGTCTACCGCTGGAACGGCTCGGCGTGGGCCCTCTACAAGTCGGCGACCTACGCCTACTCGATGGGCTACCACAGCAGCGTCAAGCTCCCGCAGGTCAACTTCAACGTCGGCACCGGCTACTACACGGTCCAGGAGTCGCTCAGCTGGCACGTGAGCAGCACCGGCATGCAGCTCGGCGCCCGGGGCGTGGCCTTCAACGGCTACGACTACGCCTGCAGCTCGCAGCTGTCCTGCAGCACCGGCGCCGGGTGGGCCTACTTCGGCTGACCCGCACCGCTCCTCGAGGCCCCCGCCGACCGGTGGGGGCCTCGTCGTGCCCGGACCTCAGCGGCGGCCGAGGCGCAGGTAGGCCAGCGGGCCCACCGGCTGCACCACGAGCGCCGCGGCCCACAGCGCCCTCGGGCCGCGGACCTGGTCGCTCGACCTCCGCGCCAGGTCGCGAGCCGCCACGGTGGTCATCACCAGCTCGACGGCACCACCCGCCACGATCAGCCGCTGCTGGGTGGGGGTCAGGTCGGACCAGCGCTTCCTGCTCTTCGTCGCTGCCATGCTCCGAGGCTAGGACTCCCGCGCCCCGTCGTCGGCGTCGGGTCGCCGTCCGGGCAGGACCCTGGCCAGGGAGGCCGGGTCGCGACCGACGACCGTCGTGCCGTCGTCGGCGGTGATGATCGGGCGCTGGATCAGCCGTGGGTGCGACGCGAGGGCGTCGAGCCACTGACCACGCGCCTCCTGGGTGCGGGGGAGACCCTCCACCGCGGTGGCCTCCGGCTCACCGGTGCGCGTGACGTGCCACGGCTCCAGGTCGAGGCGCGCGAGCACCTCCTCGAGCTCGGCGCGGCTCGGCGGGTCGTCGAGGTAGCGCCGGACCGTGTAGTCCACGCCCGCCTCGTCGAGCGCCGCGGTCGCGGCCCGACACTTCGAGCACGCCGGGTTGACCCAGATCTCCATCAGGTGCGCCGCACGAGCGTGAGGGCCGCGCCGATCACCGCCACCCACCCCAGGGCGCGGAACGCCTCGCCGAAGCCCAGGACGAGCTCCGGGTCGGCGGAGCTCCGCAGCCCTCCCTGCACGAAGCCGGCGAGGAACCACAGGACGGCGCCGCACCCGGCGAGGACGGCGAAGGACGGGGTGGTCTTCATGGCTCGATCATCGGGGCCCGCCGCCGCCGTACGACGGTGCGACACGTCAGACGGTGGCGCCGTAGGACTCGGGGTAGAAGCCGGCGTGGAGGTAGGCCGGCGTCACGTAGGCGAAGCCGCGGTGCCCCCACGACCTCCCCCACGAGTTGCGCACGATGAAGCGCCCGTCGGCCCGGTAGCCGACGATCGTGACCGCGTGGCCGCCGTACGTCCCGCCGCCCCACTCGTCGAGCAGTCCGTCGGCGCCCAGCGACATCCAGGCGTCGTCGACCCAGAGGCCGGCCAGGATCGGGCCCTTGTGGACCAGCCACCGCTTCCAGCGCTGGAGGTCGAGACCGAGGTTGACGTAGGAGACGCGCCGACCCGACGCCCCGGCGTACAACGCGTTCTCGGGGCCGGTGAACATCGCGGTCTCGACCTCGAACGGGAGGTCCTTCTCCATGACGTAGCCGTACTTGCGGGCGACGTCCATGGCGGCCTTGAGCGACGTGCCGGACTCCTCGACGAACGACGTCGGGCGGTCGCGGAACTCGTCGGTCTCCTTGGAGGCCATCCAGACGAAGCGGGGGGAGAGGCGCTGCCGCTGGGTGATCTTGCCGGCGGTGACCATCAGCCACCGGCCGACGCCGTCGGCGGTGGCCCAGCCGACGCAGGACCCGGTGTAGCCCTGGTCGCCGACCTTCCACCAGGTCTCGCGCAGGTCGTGCGCCTCGGGCAGTGCCGCGCGCGCCGCGACCATGCCGCCGGCGACCGCGTCGTCGAAGGTCCAGTCGCGGTCGGTGCCCTTGGAGGGCACGAGGTTGCAGATGCGCCGGTGCGTCTCGGTCGTCGCCATGCCTCGCATCCTGCTCCCGAGTGCGTCGGAGCGCCAGGGCCGTCCGGCTAGGCTCCGGCTATGGACTGGCTCTCGGAGCATGCCGCCGCCGCCTGGGCGATCCTCGCGGTGCTGCTCGCGATGGCCGAGATCGTGAGCCTCGACCTCTTCCTCGTCATGCTGGCCGGCGGCGCCGGGGTCGGGGCGGTCGCCGCGCTGGTCGGCGCACCGTTCGGGCTGCAGGTCGGGCTCGCCCTGGCCACGGCGGTCGGCCTGCTCGCACTGGTCCGCCCCCCGATGGTCAAGCGGCTGCACGCCGGTCCCGACCTCAAGACCGGCGCGGAGGCGCTCATCGGCGCCCGCGCCACGGTGCTGCGCGAGATCACCCCGCACCAGACCGGACGGGTCAAGATCGGGGGCGAGGAGTGGACGGCCGCGCCCTACCTCGAGGACGACACGATCCCGCAGGGGGCAGTCGTCGACGTGGTCCGGGTCAAGGGCGCCACGGCCTACGTCCTGCAGCGTCCCGAGCTCACCTAGGAGAACCACATGACAGTCGCACTCGCACTGCTGGGCGTCCTGGCGATCTTCGTGATCCTGCTGCTGGCGCAGACGATCCGGATCGTCCCGCAGGCCCGGGCCGGGGTCGTCGAACGCTTCGGCAAGTACCGCACCACCCTCCAGCCCGGCCTCAACGTCGTCACGCCGTTCGTCGACCGGGTGCGCTACATGATCGACATGCGCGAGCAGGTGGTCTCCTTCCCCCCGCAGCCGGTGATCACCGAGGACAACCTGGTCGTCTCGATCGACACCGTCATCTACTTCCAGGTCACCGACCCGGTCGCGGCGACCTACGAGATCGCCAACTACATCTCCGCGGTCGAGCAGCTGACCATGACCACGCTGCGCAACATCGTCGGCGGCATGGACCTCGAGCAGACCCTGACCTCCCGTGAGGACATCAACCGAGGGCTGTCCGGCGTGCTCGACGAGGCGACCACGCGCTGGGGCATCCGGGTCGGGCGCGTGGAGATCAAGGGCATCGACCCGCCGCCGTCGATCAAGGACTCGATGGAGAAGCAGATGCGCGCCGACCGCGACAAGCGCGCGGTCATCCTCACCGCCGAGGGCCAGCGGCAGTCCGCGATCCTCACCGCGGAGGGCAACAAGCAGGCCGCGATCCTCAATGCCGAGGGCGAGCGCGAGGCCCGGATCCTGCGGGCACAGGCCGAGCGGGAGGCCGCGATCCTCAAGGCCCAGGGCGAGGGGCAGGCGATCCAGACCGTCTTCCAGGCCATCCACGACGGTCAGCCAGACCAGTCGCTGCTGGCCTACCAGTACCTCCAGATGCTGCCCAAGATCGCCGAGGGCGACGCCAACAAGGTGTGGGTCGTGCCGTCGGAGATCACCAAGGCGCTCGAGGGGCTGGGGTCCGCGGTCCACGAGGTCGCCGGCATCCCGCAGCACACCGGCGGCGTCAAGCACCGGGTCGACATGGGCCCCTCGCTGACCGAGCTCGAGGAGCAGCGCAAGGCCAACTCCTCCAGCGCCGATGCCGAGGTGCAGAAGGCGATCGCCGCGGCGGACTCCGCCGCGCAGGGGAGGTCCACCGACCTGCCTCCGCCGCCCCCGTCCTCCCCGCCCGCGGAGGAGCCGCCCGCCTGATGCACCCCGGTGCGCTGCTGTGCCAGGTGTACGACGGCGTGACGGCCTGGGCGCGCGACCTCGACGAGGCGCAGCTGGGCGCCCCCACCCGCACCGAGTGGACGGTCGCCGAGCTGCTGTTCCACCTGCTGCTCGACGCCCAGCGGGCACTGGTCACCTTCGCCACCCCGGCCGACGAGCCACCCGACACCGACGCGGTGTCCTACTGGCTCGACTGGAACCCCGCGTCGGGCGACGGCAGGGCGCACCTGCGGTTCGTTCGTGCGGCCGTGGCGGCGTACTCCTCCCCCCGCGTGGTGGTCGAGCAGTGGAACGAGACCGCCGCGGCAGCCGGTCGCGCCGCGCTCCTGGCGCCGCTCGACGACGTGGTGGCGACCCAGGGTCACCGTCTGGCGCTGCCCGACTTCCTCAGCACGCTCGTCGTCGAGGCGACGGTCCACCACCTCGACCTCACCGGGCACGTGCCCGGGCCGCCGGTGACCCCCGCCGCGCTCGCCGAGGTGCGTCGCGTGCTGGACGGGCTGCTGCGAGGGCGGGCCCCCTCGGGCTGGAGCGACCGCGACTACGCGCTCAAGGGGACCGGGCGCCTCCCCCTGACCGACGACGACCGTGCGGCCCTCGGCGCCCTGGCTGAGCGTCTCCCCTTGCTGGGTTGAGGTCCGTCGGTCCCGTCAGCCGGACAGCTGGCGTCTCACGGCCGCGAGGAGACCGTCCGGACGCTCGTTGAAGGCGATGGCCGCCCGAGGCGCGTGCTTTCTTGTCAGGTTGACCAGAGCTTCGAACAGCACCACGTCCCCGCCACGCAGACCGCCGCCGAGCAGCACGCAGTCCCACGGCTCGCGCGCGAGGGCCGCGGTCACCACCGCCTCGACGTCGTCGCTGCCGTCGAGGCCGACCCAGCAGCCGACGGCAGCGAAGCCCGCGTCCGCGAGCTCGGCCATGCCGGCCGCCACCGCCGTCGCGACGGGCTCGGGGTCCCACGGCCCCGGCACGCGGTGGGGGTCCAGGCCGACCACGAGGACCCGGTTGCGCATGCGCTGACGATACGTCGGCTGAGTAGGGTTTCCCGCGTGAGTGACGTGATGAAGGTCGGTGTGCTGGGCGCTCTGGGCAAGGTCGGGCGCGAGGTCTGTGCCGCGGTCGAGGACGTCGACGGGTTCGAGTTGGTCGCCCGCGTCGACGCCGACGACTCCCTCGAGTCGCTGGTCGAGGCCGGTGCCGAGGCGGTCGTCGACTTCACCCACCCCGACGTGGTGATGGACAACCTGCGCTTCTGCATCGAGCACGGCATCCACGCCGTGGTCGGCACGACGGGCTTCGACGAGTCCCGTCTCGCCGAGCTGCGGTCGCTGCTGGGCTCCTCGTCGACAGGGGTCCTGATCGCCCCCAACTTCTCCATCGGCGCGATCCTGATGATGCGCTTCGCGGCCGAGGCGGCCCCGTTCTACGAGTCGGTCGAGATCGTCGAGCTGCACCACCCCACCAAGGCCGACGCGCCCAGCGGCACTGCCCGTCGTACGGCGGAGCTGGTCGCGCGAGCCCGCGCCGACGCCGGCGTGGGGCCCGTGCCCGACGCCACCTCGACCTCCCTCGAGGGCGCACGCGGCGCGGTCGTCGACGGCATCCACGTGCACGGCCTGCGCATCCGCGGGATGGTCGCGCACCAGGAGGTCGTGCTCGGCGGCATCGGCGAGACGCTGACCATCCGCCACGACTCGATGGACCGCGCCTCCTTCACCCCCGGCGTGCTCCTCGGCCTCCGCGAGATCGGGTCCCACCCCGGGCTGACGGTCGGGCTCGAGGAGTTCATGCCGCTGGGCTGAGCCGGCGCTCCAGCCCGCCGTACTCCGCCGTACGCGTGGTGGATGTCCGAGATGTCCAGCACGTACGTCGGAGTACGCGGCGCGCGGCCGCCGCCGAGCGCGCGCCCTCAGCGGGAGGCGCGGGCGAGGCGGTCGTAGGTGCGGTCGGCCCTCGCCACGCTCGCCGGGTCGTCGACGTCCACGCCGGCCCTCGCCGCGGCCCGCAGCACCCGTGGGCTGTGCAGGTCGGGGGCGCGGAACGACTCGGGACGGATCGAGGCGTCGCGCGAGGCGTACGCGCGCTGCTGGCGCGCCAGCCGGTCGGCCGACCCGGCGGCCGCGCGCATCACGGCGGTCGTCGCGGTGACCGTGGAGCCGGTGAGCAGCGGGCTGACCACGGGCGTGTAGCCGTCCCGGTGCCCGGCGATCTTGGGGTGGTAGGACTCGCTGACCGGGTTGGACAGCCCGTTGATCCACTCCACGTCGTCGCACACCGCGTGCCCGACGAAGCGGCTGGTCGGGTTGGCGAAGGTGAAGCCCTTGGCCGAGGCCGCGGTCGACGTCGTGCTGTTGAGCAGGTCGGCCGTCGCGTTGAGCCGTGACTCCTCGGTCGGGGAGAACCACGTGAACGCGTTGCAGTCCTCGCCGTTGAAGATCCGCGGGTAGCCGACGACCACCACCTTGGCGTTGGGCGCCTTGCTGCGGATCGCGGCGTACAACGTGGACAGGCGACCCGGCAGCGTGCTCTTGATGAAGGTCTGCGCCTTGTCGATCGCGCCGTAGCAGTCGCTGGCCCACGACGGCTTCGCGCACGTGGTGAGCACCGAGGCGAAGCCGGCGTCGTTGCCGCCGACCGAGAGCGAGACGTAGGCCGTCGTCGCCCTCAGCGGCGTCAGCTGGGTGTTCTGCACGTCGGCGACCTGGGCTCCCGAGCAGGCCCGGAAGTTGAGCGCGTAGCCGCGCGCGGTCGCGATCAGCGAGGGGTAGGCGTAGACCGAGCGCTGACAGCTCGTCCCGTCGGAGATGTAGGTGCGGGTGCCGACGCCGGAGGAGTAGGAGTCGCCGAGCGCGACGTACGGCGGCGACGCGGCCTGGGCGGCCAGTGGCAGGGCGGCGGCCAGGAGCGCGAGGGCGGAGGCGGGACCGGCGAGGCGGAGGACACGGGACATGGGGGCTCCCTCCGAGCGGGGCGGATGCTCCTCACGCTAGGACGGCGACCGGGCCCCGTCCATGGCCCGCCTGTGCGCCTGCACCACCCCACCGCGTACTCCGCCGTACGCGCTGTACAAATCGGGCAGGAGCAGCACGTACGGCGGAGTACGCCGGGGTGGAGGCGTCAGACCAGGCGGACGAGCGCGGCGGAGGCCGCGGCCACCACGACCACCACGAGGAACGGGGCCCGCAGGAGCAGGGCGACCACGGCCGCCGCGAGCCCGGCGAGCCGCGCGTCGAGGACGACCGACTCGTCCCGGCCGAGCACCTGCACCGCGATCAGCGCGGAGAGCAGGGCGATCGGGAGCAGGTCGGCGACCAGCGACACCCGAGGGTGGTCCAGGACGCGCTCCGGGACGCTCATGCCCGCGAGCTTGAGCCCGTAGCAGAGCGCCGCAGACCCGAGCAGCCACGGCCAGAGGTCGCTCACGCCTGTCCCTCCACGGGCTCGTCGCCCGGCGGCTCCACCGAGCCGGGGCGTGCCACCGCGCCGACGGCGACGGCGACGAGCCCCGCGAGGAGGACGGGCACGCCGGGCGCGGCCAGCGGCACCAGGCCCAGCGCCACGGCGACGGCCACCAGCGCGGTCACCCGGTGCACGGTGCCGTGCAGCCGGGGCCAGAGCATCGCCAGGAACGCGGCGCCGATCGCCGCGTCGAGACCGAAGTCGCGGGGATCGCCGAGCGCGTTGCCGGCGAGCGCCCCGACCAGCGTGAAGAGGTTCCAGCTGACGAAGACGCCGAGGCCTGTCGCCAGGAAGCCGGCGCGCACGGTCGGCCGGTCCGGCCGTGCCACCGACATCGCGGTGGACTCGTCGATCACCAGGTGGGCCGCGGCCACGCGTCGCCATCCGGTGAGCCCGAGCAGGGGCCGCAGGCGGAGGCCGTAGAGGCCGTTGCGAGCGCCCAGCAGGGTCGCGGTCACCGTCGCGCTGACCGGTGTGCCCCCGGAGGCGACGACCCCGACGAACGCGAACTGGGACGCGCCGGTGAACATCAGCAGCGACATCGCGCAGGTCTGCAGCACCGACAGGCCGGCCGCGACCGCGACGGCGCCGAAGGACACCGCGTAGAAGCCGACGGCGACGCCGACCGTGAGCCCCTCCCGGGCCACCGCGCGCGGGGTCGGGGGTGCGGACGTCACCGCACCATCATGCAGACGGCGAGGGGGTCAGCGGCGGGCGGGGGACTCCTCCGGGGCGGTGCCGAAGTAGTGCAGGAACCCGGCCACGAACGCGATGCCGAGGAGAGCGCCGACGACGGCGCCGGAGACGGGAAGGACGGGGAGCGCCATCGACCACGCGAGCCATGCGCCGAGCCCGGCACTGCTGATCAGTCCGACGACCCAGATCGCGACCTGGTAGCGCGCCGGGAGGTGTCCGAGAGTCATGCCTACCCCCTCCGAGTGAGGCCCGAGTGCCTCGTCCGGGGGATACCCGGCATGGCACCGACGAAACCGAGTCTGGGCCCTTGGTCCCGGGACCACAAGACTCCCGGGACGCGTCAACCACGAGGCGGGTCGTCCCGCACGATCCGCGGCGAGTAGAGCTGGTTGTCGGGCCCGCTGTCCATCATCGCGTCGGAGTACCTCGCCCCGGACTCCTCGTCGAAGGCCACCGCGACCCCGTGGAAGCGCACCCACGCCGGCCGGCCCAGGCACGGGCGCGGGATCACGACGCGCATGAGGTCGTCGGCGTAGCTCACCTGGTTGGTCAGTCCGGGGCACGACCGGCCGTGGAGCCGCCCGTCGACGTACTGCTTGAAGAACACCTGGCCGGAGCGGCGGGACGGGCCCGCCGTGTGCTGGACGCGGTAGGTCCGGCCCGCGCTGGTGAGGATCCAGAACACCGTCGAGGTGCGGTCCTCGGTGCGGACGAGGTCCGTGAACCAGCCGGTGGTGGTGATCATGCGCGGGGCGTGGCGGACCCGGCTGGCGGTGAGGTCGACATTGCGGCGGGCGCCGTGCTCGGACCAGAGGTCGGGTGTCTCGCCCTGCAGCCAGACGTCGGCGACGGTGTCACGCTGGGTGTGGACCACCGCGGCTGGGACGGCGGCGGACGTCGGCGCGGCCACGACCGCCATCGAGGTCAGCCCGGCCAGGGCGGTGGAGGCGAGGAGGGCGGCGTTGCGCGCGGTCGGGAGCGAGGTCACGGGTGGTCCCTTCGACGAGGTGCCGGCCCGGACGGCCGGTCTGCCGGGACGAGCCTGTGGCCCCCGCCGCACGTCTCACCAGGGTCGGGGCGAAGGAGACGGGACTCGTACGGGCGACGTACGGGCCGGCCCTCAAAGACCGTCGCGGCCCACGTCCGTCACGTCGCCGGCGAGTGCGACGGCCTCAGCGGGGGAGAGGCCCTCCCCGGCGGCTCTCGCGAGGCGGTACCCCTCTTCGCCCAAGGACTCGCGGGCGGTCTCGCGTGCCCAGCGGACAAGGGCGGGGTCGGGGACGTAGTAGTTGTAGTGACGACCGCCCACCGTGCGTCGCAGCGCGCCCACCGCGCCCAGGAGCGTGGCGCAGCGCTCCCAGCGCTCCCGACGGGCCGCCACGACGGCCAGGCCGTCCAGCGCGAACGCCAGGTCGGGGTGGTCCTGGGTCTCCAGGGACAGCGGCGCGCTCTGGCGGAACCACGCCTCGGCGTCGTCGTCGCGGCCGCTCGTCAGCGCCCACCCGGCGCGGTTGAGGAAGGCCTCGTTGAGGACCAGCCTGTCACCGCGCGCCCGGGCCAGGCGTGTGCCCTCGTCGAAGAGCTCGAGCGCGGCGGCGGGCCGGCCCGCGTCGAGCAGGACCGTCCCGAGCCACACCGCGGCCATGGACTGCAGGACGTCGTCGTCGAGGTCGCGTCCGAGGTCGACCGCCTCCTCGAGCAGCGCGGTGGCCCGCGCCACGTCGCCCGCGTCGAACGCGACCAGCCCGCGCAGGAGGGTCCCGTGCGTCCGTGCGGACAGGTCGCCCCGGGTCGCGGCAAGCGTCGTGCCCTCGTCGAGCGCGGTGGACGCCTCGGCGAAGTCGCCGACGCCGTGCCGCATCTTGGCCAGGCAGAACAGCGCCCGGACCCGAGAGACGTCGGACAGCGGCATGCGCAGGGCCTGCTCCATCCAGCGTGCGACGTGGTCGAGGAGCCCGGCCGACCACCAGTGCAGCGCGAGGGGCCACGCAGTGTCGACCGCCACGTCGGCGAGCCCGGCGGCCAGGCTCCGCGTGATCGCCGCGCGCAGGTTGTGCGTCTCGACGTCGAGCACCTCGAGCCACCCGACCTGCTCCTCGCGGTGCAGCCCGTCCCCGGCCCGGACCGCGAGGTCGCGGAAGTACGCCGCGTGCGCGCGTTGCGCGTCCAGGGTCTCGCCGGACTCGTCCAGGAGCCGCAGCGCGAACTGTCGCACGGGCTCGAGCAGCGAGTGGCGCACCGACAGCGCCGCGGGCGTCGACGGCGTCGCGACCACCAGCGAGTGCTCGACAAGACGCTCCAGCGGGGCCGCCGGGTCCTCACCCGTGACCCCCGGTCCGTCCACGAGCCCCTCCACCGCCCTCACGTCGAACCCGCCGGCGAACACGGCGAGCCACCGCAGGAGCCGCTGCTCGCCGGGTGCGAGGAGCTCGTGGCTCCACCTGAGGGCGGCATCCAGGGTGCGCTGCCGGGCGGGCAGGTCGCGCGCGCCCTCCCAGGTCCAGGCCTGGTCGAGACGCCGGGCGACCTCGGCGAGGCCCAGGGACCGGACACGGGGGGCGACGAGCTCCAGGGCGAGGGGAAGGCCGCCGAGGCGCCGGCACAGGTCCGCGACCACAGGAGCGTTGGCCGCAGTCAGGGTGAACGTCGGGTCCACCGCTCGCACGCGTTCGACCAGCAGACGGCACGCCGGTGCGGAGGAGACCGCGTCGACGTCGTCCAGGTCGGACAGCCCCAGCGGGTCCAGGACCAGCACCGCCTCGCCACGGAGCCGCAACGGCGTCCGGCTCGACGCCAGCACCGTCACCCCTGGGCAGGCCTCCAGGAGCTCGGCAACGAAGGGGGCGGCGTCGACGACGTGCTCCACGTTGTCGACCACCACCAGGCGCCGCTGCCCCGCGAGGTGCTCGGCGATGCTGCGCACGGTGTCGTCACCGGTCGCGGCGGCCCCCAGTGCGAGGGCCGTCGTCGCCGGGACGAGCCCGGGATCGGTCAGGGACGCGAGCTCGACCACGCTGACCGCGCTGCCCCCGTCGGCGAGGACGGCTGCCGCCGCCGTCACGAGCCGCGTCTTGCCCACGCCGCCTGGCCCGGTCACGGTGACCAGCCGCTGTCCCTGCCGGCCCAGCAGGGACAGGAGCCTGCCGAGGTCGGCCTCCCGGCCCACGAGCGGGGTGGTGGGAGCGGGGAGGCCGCCACCGTGCGGTCGCCTGCCCTCGCCGGCGCCGGCGCCGGGTCGGCCGTCGTCGGACGGGCGTGCGGCGCTCTGCAGCTCCAGGCGCTCCTCGTCCGTCAGGCCGAGGGCGTCCGCCAGGGAGCGCAAGGTGTGGGGGTGTGGCCGTGCGTGGACGCCCCGCTCGACGGCGCCGACCCCGTCGACGCTGAGACCGGCCCGGGCGGCGAGCTCCTCCTGCGTCAGGCCGGCGCGACTGCGCCACCTCCGCACGAGCTCCCCGACGCCCATGGTGGGGTCAGTCTTCCCTGAGATCGGTGTGCAGCCGCACCTGCTTGACCAGGACCGAGCCGTCGTCGTGGAGGTCGAGCGAACGGTGCGCCCCGTCGGGGGCCCAGCCGGAGTCGGTGAGGAAGCGGCGGCGCACGTCGTCGTCGGCGTTGAGCCAGCAGGTGGCGCGGGTGAAGCGGTCGGCGCGCAGCGTGTCGACGACGGCGTGGACCAGGCGCGACCCGTGCCCGGCGCCGCGGTGCTCCGGCGCCACGACCAGCTCGGCGACCTCGCCGTCGGCGACCGGGTCGGAGTCGGGGTCGGGGGAGGGCTGGGTGACCGCGAAGCCGCGCACGTCGTTGCGCTCGAGGGCGACCAGCACCCGGTTGCGGGCGTCCCGCGGCTTCTGCAGCGCCTGGTGCCAGGCGGCGGCGAACTGCTCGGGGTCCATCGCGTCGAGCACCTCGGCGGGCAGGACCCCGGCGTACTCCTCGCGCCAGGTGGCGACCTGCACCGCGGCGATCGCCGCGGCGTCGTCGGCCCACGCCACGCGCACGGAGTGGTCGGCGGTGGGGGTGTGTGCAGCCATGGGCCCCAGTCTCCCCGGTGCTAGTTTGAGCCGGTGCAGCAGTACCTCGACCTCCTCCGCCGCATCCTCGACGAGGGCGTCGAGAAGGGCGACCGCACGGGCACCGGCACGCGGTCGGTCTTCGGCCACCAGATGCGCTTCGACCTCGCCGAGGGCTTTCCCCTCGTGACCACCAAGAAGGTCCACACCCGGTCGGTCTTCGCCGAGCTGCTGTGGTTCCTGCGCGGTGACACCAACGTCACGTGGCTCCAGGACCGCGGCGTGACGATCTGGGACGAGTGGGCCGACGCCGACGGCGACCTCGGCCCGGTGTACGGCGCCCAGTGGCGCTCGTGGCCGACGCCCGACGGCGGCCACGTCGACCAGCTGGCGCAGGTGGTCGAGCAGATCCGCCGCGACCCCGACTCGCGCCGCCACATCGTCTCGGCGTGGAACGTCGCCGACATCCCGCGGATGGCGCTCGCGCCCTGCCACACGATGTTCCAGTTCTACGTCGTCCCCGGGCTCGACGGCGGGCCCGGACGGCTGAGCTGCCAGCTCTACCAGCGCTCCGCCGACGTGTTCCTCGGCGTGCCGTTCAACATCGCCTCCTACGCCCTGCTGACCCACATGGTCGCCCAGGTGACCGGGCTCGAGGTCGGCGACTTCGTGCACACGCTCGGCGATGCGCACCTCTACCTCAACCACCTCGAGCAGGCGCAGCTGCAGCTGACCCGCGAGCCGCGGCCGCTGCCGACGCTGTGGCTCGACCCGGCGGTCACCCAGCTCGACGCCTTCGACCTCGAGCACGTCGACGTCAAGGGCTACGACCCGCACCCCGGGATCAAGGCCCCCATTGCCGTCTGACGAGGTCTCGACGAGCTCGACCACCGGGAAGGTCGTCCTCGTCGTCGCCGTCGCGGACAACGGCGTGATCGGGGCCGACGGCGACCTGCCGTGGCGGCTGCCGCCCGACCTCGCGCACTTCAAGCGCACGACCATGGGCCACGTGCTGGTGATGGGCCGCAAGACCTTCGAGTCCATCGGCCGGCCGCTGCCCGGGCGCACCACCGTGGTCGTGACCCGGCAGCCCTCGTGGTCGGCCGACGGCGTCCTGACCGCGGGCTCCCTGGGCGAGGCCCTGACCGTGGGCGCCGGGCACGAGGGCGACGTCATGGTGGTGGGCGGCGGCGAGGTCTACGCCCAGGCGCTCGACCTCGCCGACGAGGTGGTCCTCACCGAGGTGCACCTCTCACCCGAGGGCGACGCCCACTTCCCGGCCCTCGACCCGGCCGCCTGGCGGGAGGTCGCCCGCGAGGCCCACGAGCACGAGGGGACCGCGTTCGACTTCGTCAGGCTCGTCCGGGCCTGAGGACCGGCGACGACCGGGACGTCACCAGCGGCACCGTCGCGGTCGGGGGGCGGGGAGCCGATAACCTGGCCCCATGACCTCCGTCGAGGCCCCCTACGGGCGCATGCTCACCGCGATGGCCACGGCGTTCGCGGATGACGGCTCGGTGGACCTCGAGGGCACCGCCGCGATCGCCGCCCACCTCGTCGACCACGGCAACGACGGCGTCGTCGTCTCCGGCACCACCGGGGAGTCGCCCACCACCACCACCGAGGAGGACGGGCTCATCCTCCGGGCGGTCAAGGACGCCGTCGGCGACCGGGCCACGATCATCGCCGGGGTCGGCACCAACTCCACGCCCCACTCCGTCGAGCTCACCCAGCAGGCCGCCAAGATCGGCGTGGACGCGGTGCTCCTCGTGACGCCCTACTACTCCAAGCCGGGCCAGGCCGGGGTCCTGCACCACTTCCGCACGGTCGCCGAGTCCGCCGACCTGCCGGTGATGCTCTACGACGTCCCGGGGCGTACGGCGACCCGCATCGGCCTCGAGACCTACGAGCAGGCCGCGCGCATCACCAACATCACCTCGACCAAGGACGCCACCGGCGACGTCACCCAGGTGCCGCTGCTGACCGAGCTGGGCTACTCCGTCTACTCCGGCGACGACGCCATGACCCTCGGCTTCCTGGCCCACGGAGCGTGCGGGCTGGTGTCGGTGGTCGGTCACGCGGCCGGTCGTGAGCTCGCCTCGATGATCGACGCCTTCCTCTCCGGCGACCACGCCGGCGCCCTGGCGACGTACACCCGCCTCATCCCTGCCTTCACCGCGGTCATGGGGGTGCCCAACTACGGCGCCACCACCGCCAAGGCCGCGCTCGAGCTGCTGGGCGTCCTGCCCAACCGCCACGTGCGCGGTCCGCTCGTGCCCCTGACCGACGAGGAGGTCGCGGCCCTCCGCGAGGGCCTCTCCGCGTCGGGCCTCATCTGACCCCCTAGGAACCCGTGTCCCACCACTTCCCGGAGCTCACCCCTGCAGGACCCCTGGCCGACGACGCGCTGCGCGTGATCCCGCTGGGCGGTCTCGGCGAGGTCGGGCGCAACATGACCGTCTTCGAGCACGCCGGCCGGCTGCTGATCGTCGACTGCGGCGTCCTCTTCCCCGAGGAGAACCACCCCGGCGTCGACCTGATCCTCCCCGACTGGTCCTCGATCCGTGACCGGCTCGACGAGGTCGAGGCGCTCGTCCTGACCCACGGTCACGAGGACCACATCGGCGCGACGCCCTACCTCCTGCGCGAGCGGCCCGACATCCCGCTGGTCGGCTCCAAGCTGACGCTGGCGCTGCTGCGCTCCAAGCTGCAGGAGCACCGGCTCAAGGAGACCGCGCAGCACGTCGTGGCCGAGGGCGACCGGATCTCGTTCGGGCCCTTCGACCTCGAGTTCGTCGCGGTCAACCACTCGATCCCCGACGCGCTCGCCGTCGCGATCCGCACGCCGGCCGGCATGGTGCTGCACACCGGCGACTTCAAGATGGACCAGCTGCCGCTCGACGGCCGCATCACCGACCTGCGCGCGTTCGCCCGGCTGGGGGAGGAGGGCGTCGACCTCTTCCTCACCGACTCCACCAACGCCGAGGTCCCCGGCTTCACCACCTCGGAGATCGAGATCGGGCCGGCCATCGACCGGGTCTTCCAGCGCAGCCAGGGCCGCATCATCGCCGCCTGCTTCGCCTCCCACGTGCACCGCGTGCAGCAGATCCTCGACGCCGCGGTCGAGCACAAGCGCAAGGTCGCCTACGTCGGCCGCTCGATGATCCGCAACATGAACATCGCGCGCGACCTGGGCTACCTCACCGTCCCCGCGGACACGCTGGTGGACAGCAAGGAGATCTCCAACTACGCCCCCGAGCGCACCGTGCTGATCTCGACCGGCTCCCAGGGCGAGCCGATGTCGGCGCTGGCCCGGATCGCGCAGCGCAACCACAACTTCGTGCACATCGAGGAGGGCGACACCGTCCTGCTCGCCTCCTCGCTGATCCCGGGCAACGAGAACGCCGTCTACCGCGTGATCAACGGACTCGCCCGCTGCGGCGCGACCGTGGTGCACAAGGGCAACGCGCTCGTGCACGTCTCGGGCCACGCCAGCGCCGGCGAGCTGCTCTACTGCTACAACATCGTGCGCCCCAAGAACGTCCTGCCCGTGCACGGCGAGATCCGCCACATGCAGGCCAACGCGGCGCTCGCCCGCGCGACCGGCATCCCGGCCGAGCACGTCGTGGTCGCCGAGGACGGCGTCGTGGTCGACCTGGTCGACGGCAAGGTCGAGATCGCCGGCAAGGTGCCGTGCGGCTACGTCTTCGTCGACGGCGGCTCGGTCGGCGACGTCACCGAGTCCCTGCTCAAGGACCGCCGGATCCTCGGCGAGGAGGGCTTCATCTCGGTCATCGTCGTGGTCGACCTCAACGACGCCAAGGTGATCACCGGCCCCGAGATCCACGCCCGCGGCTTCGGCGAGGACGAGAAGACCTTCGAGGAGATCCGCCCCGACATCATCGCGGCGCTCGAGGCCGCCCTGCGCGAGGGCGTCGACGACAGCTACCAGCTGCAGCAGACCATCCGGCGGGTGATCGGTCGCTGGGTCGGCAACCGCCTGCGCCGTCGCCCGATGATCATCCCGGTGGTCGTCGAGGCCTGATCACGCCTCGGGCTTGCGGACCGCGTCGATCACGAGCGTGGACAGGCTCGGGCAGGTCTCGCGGTGCTGCCACGCGATCTCGCCCACCTGGTTGCGGACGGCCCGGTGGTCCGGGTCGTGCTCGTGCTCGTTGAGGTAGCCGATCAGCGCGTCGGCCAGCGGGGTCTCGATCTCGCGGCTGTCCCAGGCCAGCGTCCTCACCCGCGCGAGCACGGGGTCCGGGCCGGGCAGCTGCGGCTGCGTGGGCGTGGGGGGCACGGACCGCCTCGGCGAGGCCGCCCCGACCACCGAGACCACGACGACGACCCCGATCGCGAGCACGGCCAGCAGGAGCAGCAGCTCGATCGCACCGAACGCCATCACGGCCGCCCCACCTCCTCCTGGCACCGAGTCGCGCGTACTCCGGCGTACGTGCTGCTCCCAGTATGGATTCACCACGCGTACGTCGGAGTACGCCGGGCCGGGCCGGGCGCGCCGGGCCGCCGGGCTCACACCGTCAGGTGGGGGACCTCCGACTCGACGTGGCGCCTGGGCCCCGCCTCGGCCAGCAGCATCGCGGCGAGGACGATCGAGCCGCCCACGAGCAGCCGGCCGGTCAGCGACTCGCCGCCGATGAGGATCCCGAACAGCGAGGCGAAGACCGGCTCGGTGCACATGATGATCGCCGCGCGGGTCGGAGGCAGGTGGGCCTGGGCCCAGGTCTGGGCAGCGAGCGCGAGGCCGGCGGCGAAGACCGCCATGTAGACCACCTGGAGCCACACGCCCGTCGAGGAGGGCAGCGTGATCCCTCCCGGGGCGCCGAAGGCGAGGCCCAGCACCGCGATCACCGCCAGCTGCACCACCGAGATGCGCACCGCCTCCGCCGGGGTCGACCACGCCCCGAGGGCCACGATGTGCAGGGCGTAGAGCACGGCCCCCACGAGCGTGATGCCCTCCCCGAACCCGAGCGCGACGCCGCGGAGGCTGAGGACGGCGATCCCCACCGCGGCCAGGGGTACGGCGGCCCAGGTGACGGCCGGGAGCCGCTCGCGCAGCAGCAGGGCGGCCAGCAGGGGGGTGCACACGACGTACATCCCGGTGACGAACCCGGACACGCTGGCCGCGGTGTGCTGGAGCCCCACGGTCTGGGCGACCTGCGCCACGCCGTAGAGCAGGCCGAGCACGACCCCGCGGCGGAGCGTGGCGCCGGTGAGGCCGCGCAGCGACCGGGGGAACAGCACGGCCACCACGACCGCGGCGAGCAGGAACCGGACCCCGAGGAAGTCCATCACCGGCACCTCGGCGACGACGTCCTTGGTCATCGCGAACGTCGACCCCCAGACGGCCGTCACGGCGAGGAGGAGCAGCGTCGCGGTGAGGGAGTCGCGGCGCTCGGGGGCGCCGCCCATCAGACGATGTGGAGGGTGACGGTGCTGCCCTTGGGTGCGCTGTCGCCGCCGCCGGGGCTCTGGCGGACGACGCGGTCCCAGCCGATGTAGAGGTCGGTCTTGACCACCTTGACCTGGAAGCCGAGGTCCTGGAGCGTCTTGGTGGCGTCCTCGACGGACTGGGTGGCCAGGCGCGGGACCTCGACCATCACCGGACCCTTGCTGACCACGAGCCGGATGACGTCGTCACGGAAGCCCTTGCCGGAGCTGGGGGTCTGGGCGATGACGCGTCCCTCGGGCACGGTGTCGCTGTTCTCGTCGGAGACGTCGACCTTGAAGCCCTTCTCGCCGAGCACGGACTGCGCGCGCTCGGCGTCCTTGCCGGTGAAGTCGGGGATGCGGATCGGCTTGGGGCCCTTGCTGACGGTCACCGACACGGCCGCGCCGGGCGGCTGCTCGACGCCGAAGCCGGGGGACGCGCGCACGACCAGGCCCTCGGGCACGGTCTCGTTGAACACCTGGGTGACGTCGCCGAGGGTGAGGTTGCTGTCCTGCAGCAGCTGCGTGGCCTTCTCGAGCGTCTTGCCGTGCAGGCGTGGGACGGTGTAGCGCTCGGGCCCCTTGGAGACCACGGCCTCCACGGTGCCGCCCTGGACGATGCGGTGCCCGCCGCCCGGGTCGGTGCTGATCACCGAGCCCGCCGTGACCGTCTCGGAGAACGCCCGCGAGGAGACCTTCCACTCCAGCCCGGCGTCGCGGACCTTGGCGGCCGCGCGGGCCTCGGGGAGGTTGAGGACGCCGGGGGTGCTGGTGAAGCGGCCCATGCCGAGCCACCAGCCCGCGACGGCGACGAGGACCACGAGGGCGAGCACGCCGACGAACAGCACCAGGCCGCGACGGTTGCGGCGCGGGCGGGGCCGGCGCCTCGGGCCGTCGCCGGGCGGGCCGGGCGGGGGAGTGCGGGGGCCGGGGACGCTGCCGGTCGCGCCCGGCGGGGTGTACGGCGCGGGGCCGGGCGGGCGCGCCGCCGCGGCCGTGACGGCGGCGGCCGTGCTGCGGTGCTCCGCACCGGCGGCGACCGCGGCGAGCGCGGCGTCGTGGTCGATGACCGTGGTGTGCTCCTCGTCGAGCGGGGTCACCACCGTCGGGGTGTCGTCGACGTAGTCGATGCTCGAGGTGTCCACGCCCAGCGCGCGGGGCAGGAAGTCGGCGGCCAGCTCGGGGTCGTGCCGGACCCCGGCGTCGAGGGCCGCGCGGGCACGGCGCACGAACAGCAGGAAGACGCGGGCGTCGCGCGGGCGCCGGTCGGGGTCGCGCGCGGTGGAGGAGAGGACCAGCGCGTCGACGAAGTCGGGGATGCGCTGGGCGGTGTGCTCCGAGGGCGGCGGGATGTCCTCGTGGACGTGCTTCCACGCGACCTGGATCGCGCCGTCGCCCTCGTGGGGCTTGCGGCCGGTCAGCAGCTCGAAGAGCACGATGCCGGCGGCGTAGACGTCGGCGCGCGGGTCGACGTGCTTCTGCTGGATCGCCTCGGGCGCGAGGTAGGAGACCGAGCCGATCACCAGGCCGCCGGTGCGGGTGTGCTGGGTGTCGGCGCCGAACGCCCGGGCCAGGCCGAAGTCGGCGACCTTGACCTGGCCGGAGGAGGAGATCAGGACGTTCTCGGGCTTGATGTCGCGGTGCATGATGCCCTGCGCGTGCGCGGCCTCCAGCGCCATCAGCACCTGCTCGAGCAGGGCGAGCGCCCGCTCGGGACGCATCGGCGACTCGTCGCGCACCACCTGGCGCAGCGTGGTGCCGCGCACCTGCTCCATCACGATGAACAGCCGGCCGTCGCTGTCGCCCTGGTCGGTGACCGAGACCACGTTGGGGTGCGAGATGCGCGCCGCGGACCGCGCCTCGCGCACGAACCGCTGCGCGAAGGCCGGGTCGTCGCCGAGCGTGTCGTGCATGACCTTGACGGCCACGTCGCGCTCGAGCCGCAGGTCGTGGGCCTCGTAGACCGTCGCCATGCCGCCGCGGTCGATCGGGGCGACGATGCGGTATCTGCCGTCCAGGAGACGCCCGAGGAGCGGGTCGGCGTCTCGAGGCACGGGCGGCGTCCTTCGCTGGGGCGGGAGGGGTCCTTTCGATTCTAGGTCGGTGCGTCCGCAGGGCCGTCCTCAGGCGTGCCCCGGCGTGGCGCGGCCGCGGTCCGTCGTACGACGACCACCGGCGCGGCATGCTGGCGCCATGACCCTCCACGGTGAGTACGCCCCCAGCAGCCAGCAGTGGGTCCGCGACCAGGTCGCGGCCTACGAGGCCTCCGACGGCAAGGAGGCCAACACCCTGCGCGACACCGGCTACCCGATCGTCGTGATCACCTCGGTCGGGCACGGCAGCGGCAAGCTGCGCAAGAACCCCGTCATGCGGGTCGAGCGCGACGGGAAGTACGTCGCGATCGCCAGCAAGGGCGGCGCCCCCGACGACCCGACCTGGGCCGACAACTTCCGCCACCACCCCGAGGTGGACCTCCAGGACGGGCCGGTCAAGAAGTCCTACACCGTGCGCGAGCTGGAGGACGGGCCGGAGCGCGACGAGTGGTGGCAGTACTCCGTGCAGACCTGGGGCACCTACGCCGACTACCAGGAGAAGACCGACCGGCTCATCCCGGTCTTCCTGCTCGAGCCCCAGGACTGAGGGTGGGCGACGTCGAGCTCGCGGGCTGGACCCGCGGGCAGCACACGTACGCCGGCACGACGCACCCGACGTACCGCCGGGGCAGCGGGCCGGGCGTCGTGGTGATCCACGAGATCCCCGGCATCACGCCCCAGGTGAAGCGCTTCGCCGAGGAGCTGGTCGAGGCCGGCTACACCGTGGTGATGCCGCACCTGTTCGGCACGCCTGGCCGGTCGATCTCGCTGGGGTCGGTGGCCTCGGCGATGCGGCAGGTCTGCGTGAGCCGGGAGTTCACCAAGCTCGCGCTGCGCGAGACCACCCCGGTCGCCGGGTGGTTGCGGTCGCTGGCGCGCGAGCTGCACGCCGAGCTCGGCGGGCCGGGCGTCGGGGCGATCGGCATGTGCTTCACCGGCGGGTTCGCCCTGGCGATGATGGTCGACGACGCGATCGCCGCGCCCGTCGTGGCCCAGCCCTCGGCGCCGTTCATCGGGCTCCCCGGTCGTGCCGCCGACCTCAACCTGTCGCCCGAGGACCTCGCGCGGGTCAAGGAGCGGGCGGCGGCAGGGTGCCAGGTGCTGGGGCTGCGGTTCGAGGGCGACCCGATGGTCGGCAAGCGCTTCGACACCCTGCGCCGCGAGCTGGGGCCGAACTTCCTCGCCGTCGAGCTGCCCGGCCGGGAGCACTCGACCGTGACCACCCACTGCAAGCAGGAGTTCGTCGACGCCGTCATGGGGTTCTTCGGGGAGCGCCTCCAGCGATGAGACAGGCCTGACGTTTCGCGGCACGGGGGTGCTGGCAACCTTGGAGGCATGAGTGACGACAGCCTCCTCGCGAAGCCCGACGCCGAGCCGTTCGCGAACCAGCCGGACCCGCAGGACCAGCGCACGCGCGACGTGGGGTCGCTCGTCGGGGACTGGCTCTCCTGGTCCGAGGCCGCCGAGGCGATGGGGCTCTCGGTCAGCAAGGTCCGCCAGCTGATCAAGGAGGGCCAGCTCGCCGCGCTCGTGCCCGAGCCGGGCGCCGGCCAGAAGATCCCCGCGGCGTTCCTCGACGGTCGCGAGATCGTCAAGGGCGTGCCCGGGCTGCTGACCGTGCTGCACGACGCGGGGTTCACCGACCACGAGATCATCGAGTGGGTCTTCACCGCCGACCCCACGCTGCCCGGGCGCCCGATCGACGCGCTGCGGGAGAACCGCGGGTCGGAGGTCAAGCGGCGGGCCCAGTCCATGGGCTTCTGACCCCTCGCACGGCCTTTCACGCGCCTCGCCCCGGGTCTATGGTCGGGGCACAGGCCCGTGGGGTCCGCCCCCGGGCGCCGAGTGAGGCGAACGAGGAGACGAGCATGAGCGGACTGGCCGCCCTCCTGGCAGGTCACACACCCCCCGACGTCTACCAGTGGCACAACGCGGCCCACGTCGAGGACGTGCAGCACGCCGTCGAGCACGCCGGCTGGACCTTCCGCCACCTCGACGGCTGGACCCTCGAGGACCGCGACGCCTTCACCAAGGCGCTGTGCGCGGCCGTCGAGTCCCCGGACGCCGACTCCCTCGACCAGATCTCGCTGGAGAGCGGGGGAGGCAACGGCACCGTCCTGCTGTGGGACGGCTGGAGCCCCCTGGCCCGGCACGACGAGCCGTGCTTCCAGGAGGCGCTCGGCATCCTGAGCCGGCGCACGCAGGGGGAGGGCGGCGCGTTCGCGGTGGTCCTGCGCGGAGAGGGCCCCCCGCTCGACCTCGAGGAGCTCCCGGTCAAGCACTGACCCGGGGGCTCCACCGTCCGTCGGCGGGGCCGGTCAGACCGCGCGCTGGGTCGCGGCCCTGGCCAGGTCGGTCAGGCGCCCGCGGGCCTCGTCGGTGAACGGTCCGTCGGCCAGGGCGCGCAGCGCGTCGGCGGTCAGCCCCTCGATGCGCTTCTCCACCTGGGCGGGCGCCCCGGTGCGCTCGATGAGCCGTTGGAGCCGCGTGACCTCCTCGTCGGCCAGCGGCCGGCCGAGCGCGTCGTCGAGCCGCCGCGCGTCCTCGGGGTCGGCGCCCTCGAGCGCGAGCGCCACGAGCACGGTGCGCTTGCCCTCGGCCAGGTCGTCGCCGGCCGGCTTGCCCGTCTCCTCGGGGTCGCCGAAGACGCCCAGCAGGTCGTCCCGCAGCTGGAACGCCTCACCCAACGGGACGCCGTACGCCGTGAGGGCGGTGTGGACCGCCTCGTCGCCGCCGGCGAGGGCCGCGCCCACGTGCAGCGGTCGCTCGACGGAGTACTTCGCCGACTTGTAGCGCAGGACCCGCATCGCCTGGTCGACGTCGGACTCGCCCCGCGCCTGCACCGAGACGTCGAGGAACTGGCCGGTGACCACCTCGGTGCGGGTCAGGTCGAAGACCCGCAGGGCGTCGAGCACGCGCGCGCCCTCGAGCCCGCAGCCGCGCAGCAGCTCGTCGGCCCAGGACAGGAGCAGGTCGCCGAGCAGGATCGCGGCCGCGGCGCCGTACTGCTCCGGCTGGCCGGGCCACCCCGCCTCACGCGCCTCGGCCTCGAACGCCTTGTGCGCCGCCGGGTGGCCGCGGCGGGTGTCGGAGGCGTCCATGAAGTCGTCGTGGACCAGGGCGGAGGCATGCAGCAGCTCCAGCGACGCGGTCGCGCGGAGCAGCCCGCGGGTCTCGGCGTCGTCGGCCGGCGGGCGCACCGCGCGGAAGCCCCAGTGGCAGAACATCGCCCGGAAGCGCTTGCCGCCGTGGACCGCGGCCGAGGCCGCGTCGGTCAGCCGGCGGGCGTCCGGGCCGAGGTCCACCAGGGCCTCGGCCTGGGCGGAGACGAAGGTGTCGAGCACGTCCTGCACGTCGGCGCGGAAGCGGGCGTCGTCCCAGGGTTCGGCGGTCACCGCGCGAGCGTATCCCTGCCCCGTAACGTCTACCGACATGGAGACCGACCCTCGCGACCCGGCCGCCCCGGCCCGTGCGGCCGTCAAGCCGGGCCCCCGGGTGCCCGAGCTGCTCGCCCAGGGACTGTCGTTCTCCTTCGAGTTCTTCCCTCCC
Organism: Nocardioides marmoribigeumensis; assembly: GCF_031458325.1. Classification (NCBI taxonomy): domain Bacteria; kingdom Bacillati; phylum Actinomycetota; class Actinomycetes; order Propionibacteriales; family Nocardioidaceae; genus Nocardioides; species Nocardioides marmoribigeumensis. Next base: position 895,148 of record NZ_JAVDYG010000001.1, on the reverse strand, counting down.
CGCGACGAGGCTGGGACGGTCGCGCTGTGGGAGACCCTGCGCTCGCTGGAGCGGCTGCAGCCGACGTTCGTGTCGGTGACGTACGGCGCCGGCGGCTCCACGCGTGACCGCACGATCGGCATCACGCGCAAGATCGCCGTCGAGACGACGATGGTGCCGATGGCGCACCTGACCTGCGTCGGCCACACGCGCGAGGAGATGACGCAGGTCGTGCGCGACCTCGCCGGCGCCGGCATCCGCAACGTCCTGGCGCTGCGCGGCGACCCCGAGGCCGGACCCGGCACACCCTGGGTCACCGCGCCCGGCGGCCTGACCTACGCCAGCCAGCTGGTCGCGCTGGTGCGCCGGCTCGGTGACTTCTCCGTCGGCGTCGCCGCGTTCCCGCTGGGCCACCGGGAGGCCGCCACGCTCGACGACGACGTCGCGGTGCTGCTGGCCAAGCAGTCCGCCGGCGCCGAGTTCGCGATCACGGAGATGTTCTTCCAGGCCTCGGACTACGCCTCCCTCGTGGAGCGCGCCCACGCCGCCGGCGTGACGATCCCGATCGTCCCGGGCATCATGCCGATCACCAGCCTGCGCCAGGTGACCCGCATGGCCGAGCTCTCCGGGCGCGAGGTGCCCGCCTCGGTGGTCAGCCGGATCGCCGAGCAGGAGGGCGACGCCGAGGCGGTGCGCCGCGCCGGCATCGCGGTCGCCTCCGAGCTGTGCGAGTCGCTGCTCTCCGACGGGGCGCCGGGGCTGCACTTCTACACGCTCAACAAGTCCAAGGCGACCAGCGAGATCTACGCCAACCTCCGCCTCCCCGTGGGCTAGGCAGGACGTCTCGCGCGAGCCTCAGGCGGGCCCGATCGCGTCGGCGACCACGGCTGCGGTGAGCCCGACGAACGGGACCCAGCCGCCGCCCCCGGTGTGGGCCCCGGCGGCGTAGACCCCGGGCAGCGGGGTCTCGACCGAGAGCCGGTCGGTGACGGTCGCCCGGCCCTGCCACAGGACGCCCGCGGGCGAGCCGGACCACTGCTCGACGAGCTGGCGGGGGGACAGGTCCACCCGTGTCTCGACCAGGTCGCGCAGGTCGATGCGCTTGCGGGCCAGGGCCATGACCAGGTCCTCCGAGAGCTTGCCGCGACCGATCAGGGTCCAGGCCGACTTGCCGGCCGGGGCGCGGCCGTCGGTGCGCACGCTGATGACGTACTCGTCGTGGACGACGATCTCGTGCGGCATGTCGGGCACCTCCTGGGCGAGCCCGACGTGGCAGACCGCCGGGGGGAGGGCGGGCATCGAGCGGTCCACGTGCTCGCGCAGCGCGGGCAGGCGGCGGGGGTCGACGGCGACCACGACCTTGTCGCAGTCGACCGTGCCGCTCGTGGTCTCGACGGCCTGCGGGCCCTGCGGACCCATCGCGAGGTCCTTGGCGGTCGTGCCGGTCATCACCGCGACGCCGCGCTCCCCGAGCCGCTTGGTCAGCAGCTCGGCGAGGCGGCCGAAGCCGCCGGGGAACGTCCAGGTGCCGAAGGTCTGCTCGACGTAGTCGAGGATCCCGAACCACGCCGGCACGTTGCGCGGGTCGTGACCGCCCTGCACGGCGTGGTGCCAGGCCAGGGTCTGCAGCCGCTTGTCCTTGAAGGCGCGGGTGACCGCCTTGTGCATCATCAGCCGGCTGCGGAGCAGGTCCTGGGTCTCCCTCGACGCGCCGGTGGGGGACCAGGGGCGCTCGAGGTAGTCGCGTCGGAGCAGGTCCCAGCGCTCGGCCTGGCTGTGGACGTAGTCGGCCCACTGGCGGCCGGTGCCGGCCCCCAGGCCCTCGTCGATCGCCTGGATCTGCTCGCTGCGGCTGCCCGAGGGCAGGACGACCCGGGTGCCGTCGACGAACCGGTGCTCGCGCATCGGCTGCACCGGCACGAGGTCGAGCTCGCGCTCCAGCGGCCGGCCGGACTTGCGGAACAGGTCGCGCAGCACGGCCGGGAGCGCGGTCGTGGCCGGGCCGGTGTCCCACTCGAAGCCGTCCTGGCGCGTCACCCCGATCGCCCCGCCGAGGCTCGGGAGCGCCTCGACGAGCGTCACCTCGTGCCCGAGCTTGGCCAGCCGGGCGGCGCTGGCGCAGCCGCCGAGCCCACCGCCGACGACGGCGACGCGTGCCACCTCAGCCCACCTCGATCTCGCGCGCGCCGGTGAGCGCGAGCAGCTCGTCGTACGTCGTGCTGAAGACGGCGGCCGGGTGCCCGGCGGCGGCCCAGAGCTCGGGGTAGTCGCGCAGGGCCCGGTCGAGGTAGGTCGGCACCGGTGAGGGGTGGGCCAGGGGGGAGACGCCACCGATCACCTGGCCGGTGTGCTCACGGACGAACTCGGGGGTGGCGCGCTTCAGGGGCGGGAGGCCCTGCTCGGCGGCGACCTTGGCGGTGTCGACGCGGTGGCGACCGCTGGTGAGGACCAGGACGGGGGACCCGGCGGCGTCGAACAGCAGGCTGTTGGCGATGGCGCCGACCTCGCAGCCCAGCGCTTCCGCGGCCAGCGCGGCGGTGTGGACCGAGGAGGGCAGCACGACGACGCGTCCGGTCCCGCCGGCCTCGGCGAGCGCGGCGCGGAACGCGGTGATCGAGGCGTGCTCGCGGGCGCCGGCGCCGTCCTCGGCAGAACTGTCGGTGGTCCCCGGTGGAGTGGGGGACGTGGAGGGGCCGGGGCTCGAGGGGTTCGACGGGTTCACGGTCCTCCACAGCTCTCGACTCGGGGTTGACGCCACGTGAGAGCGGCGACTACCTTGACGATCGTTCGAACACTTGTTCGAACACCTGGCGGGGGTGACCTCGACCCCCACCCCCGCCACGCACCCTCTCACGCTCAGGTGAGCGAGGGGAGCGTGCGCAGCAGTCGGGGTCGGACGGGTCGAGGACAACAGGCAGGGACACGCGGCGAGCCCGCCGGTGTCCGGAGGGCACGCACGATCCGTGGAGGTTGGGGATGCGCAGGTACGACGACCCGGTGGAGGTCCGCCGGGGCATGGTGAGGGGAGCCCAGGGACCCGTGGAGGGCCCTGAGCAGTTCCTGTGGCGGGGCCGGCTGTGGAAGGTCGCCGACGTGCTCTCCCGCTGGGTGGAGACCGGGCCGTGGTGGCAGTCCGCGGAGGCCGACGCCGCCCGCGGCACGGACGAGGGCCGCCGGGCCGGCGAGGCCACCACGGTCATCCCGGCCCCTGACCCGGCCACCGACCCGCTCGCCGAGCGCGAGGTCTGGCGGGTCGAGGCGGCCGCCGGACGCAACGCCACCCGCGAGGGCCGCGGTGTCTTCGACCTGGTCTTCGACTGGGCCGACGGCACCTGGCTGCTCGCCCGGTGCGTGGACTGAGGCCCGCCCGATGACGACGACGACGAGGTCGACGACTGCGCCGACCGGTCCCACCGTGCTCCCGCCGGGCCCGACCGACCCGTTCGCGGTGCCGGCGGCCAGCTTCGCCTACCTCGAGCGCTCCGCCCGGGCGCTGAGCGAGGCGATCACCGTGGGTGACGTGGGACTGCGCTACGCCCACGCCCACATGGCAGCCCTGCGGGCGACCGCGGCGATGCTGGCGGCCCGTGCCCGTCCCGACGTGCAGCCCCGGCGGCGCCGCCCGCAGCGCAACGCCTGGGTCCTGCTGGCCGAGGTGGCCCCCGAGCTCGCCGAGTGGGCGGCGTTCTTCTCCCAGGGCGCGGCCAAGCGGGCCGCGGCGGCCTCGGGGGCCCGTGGCGCGGTGACCGAGCGCGAGGCCGACGACCTGGTGCGGGAGGCCGACCGGTTCCTCGCGATCGTGGAGGAGTCGCTGGGCCTGGCCCCCCACCGGCCCTGCGTCGACCGGCTCGCCCGGCTCGGCTAGCGCGGTGGGCGACCCGTTCGTCCACCTCCACGTCGCGTCCGGCTACTCCCTCCAGCACGGGGCCTCGCTGCCCGACGTGCTGGTCGGTCGCGCCGCGGAGCACGAGATGGACACGCTCGCACTGACCGACCGTGACGGCGTCTACGGCGCAGTCCGCTTCGTCAAGGCCTGCCAGCGGGCGGGCCTCCGGCCGGTCCTGGGCGTCGACCTGGCCCTCGCCCCCTCGGGACTCCTCCGGCCGGCGAACGGCCCGGGCAGGGGGTCGGGTCGGGACGGTCGCCACGACGGGGACCGGCCGGCCCCGCGTCCCCGCACCCCGGCCCGGGGTGGCGCGACCCGAGACCGCCGGCTCCCGCGAGTCACCTTCCTGGCGGGCAGCAAGCAGGGGTGGGCGGCGATCTGCCGGCTGGTCTCGGCCACCCACCTCCTCGGTGACCGCGGCGACCCGGTGTGCAGCCTCGACCTGGTGGCCGAGCACGCCGCCGGCCGCGACGTGGTGGCGCTGCTCGGTCCCGCGTCCGAGGTCGGGCTCGCCGCCACCGCTCGCCGCGGCGACCACGCCCGAGCGGTGCTGCGACGCTGGCGCGACCTGTTCGACCCCGCCGACCTGGCCGTCGAGGTGGTCAACCACCGCGTCGGCGGGTCCGGTGCCGGTGCCGCGCTCCATGCCGCCTGGATGGCGCGGGCCGCGCGCGCCGAGGGGCTGCCCGCGGTGGTGAGCAACCTGGTCCGTCACGCCGACCGCCGCGACGCGGTCGTGACCGACGTGCTCGACGCCGCCCGTCGGCTGGTGCCGCTCGACCTGCGCCACCTCGACCGGCGCAACGCCGAGGGCTACCTCAAGTCCGGCAAGGAGATGGCGGTCGCCGTCGAGGAGGTCGGCCGGTTCGGTGGCCTGGACGGCCGGGAGTGCCGCGCGCTGACCGCCCGCACACGGGTGCTCGCCGACCGGTGCGCGCTCGACCCCCGGCGCGACCTCGGCCTCGGGGAGGTCCACTTCCCCGAGCTCGCCCCCGAGGTGACCCGGGGCGGGCTGGTCTCGGCCGACCACGTCCTGCGCGCCAGGTGCGAGGGCGCGGTGGGCCGCCGCTACGGCGACGCGCCCCGCCAACGCATCTGGAAGCGCCTCGACGACGAGCTGCAGCTGATCGCCTCGCTCGGCTACGCCTCCTACTTCCTCACCGTCGCCGACGTCTGCGACCTGGTCCGCGAGCGCGGCATCCGGTCCGCCGCCCGCGGGTCGGGGGCGGGGAGCCTGGTCAACTACCTCCTCGGGGTCTCCGGCGTCGACCCGATCCGGCACGGCCTGCTCATGGAGCGCTTCCTCTCACCGCTGCGGCGCGACCTGCCCGACATCGACCTCGACGTCGAGTCGGCCCGACGCCTGGAGATCTACGAGGCGGTCCTCGACCGCTACGGCGGCGAGCGCTGCGTGAGCGTGTCGATGCGCGAGACCTACCGCGTCCGTCACGCGATCCGTGACGTCGGGGCGGCGCTCGGCCTGCCCGGCGGCGAGCTCGATGCCATCGCCAAGGCGTTCCCGCGCGTCCGGGCGCGCGACGCCCGCGCGGCCCTGCGTGACCTGCCCGAGCTGCGCGCCGCCGGGCTCGGCGAGCAGCGGCTGGGGCTGCTGTTCTCGCTTGCCGAGCGTCTCGACGGCCTGCCCCGCCACATCGCCATGCACCCGTGCGGCGTCCTGCTGTCCGACCACACCCTGCTGGACCGCACGCCCGTCGAGGCCAGCTTCGCCGGCTTCCCGATGAGCCAGTTCGACAAGGACGACGTGGAGGACCTCGGCCTGCTCAAGCTCGACGTGCTCGGCATCCGGATGCAGTCGGCGATGGCCCACGCGGTCGCCGAGGTGCGCCGCGTCGAGGGCGTCGAGATCGACCTGGACGACCCGGCCCAGGTGCCCTTCGACGACCCGGCGACCTTCGAGCTGATCGGCACCGCCCGCACGCTCGGCATCTTCCAGATCGAGTCGCCCGGCCAGCGCGAGCTCGTGGGCAAGTCGGGCCTGGAGACCTTCGGCGAGATCATCGCCGACATCTCGCTGTTCCGGCCCGGCCCGGTCAAGAGCGACATGATCACGCCCTACCTCGAGGCCAAGCACGGCTACCGCCTGCCGACCTACCTCCACGACGACCTGCGCCCGATCCTGCGGGAGACCCGCGGGGTCGTGGTCTACCACGAGCAGGTGATCGAGATCGTCGCCCAGCTCACCGGCTGCGGCTACGCCGAGGCCGACGAGGCGCGCCGGGCGCTCGGCAGCGTCGAGGGCATGGCCGAGGTCCGGACCTGGTTCTTCCCCCGGGCCCTCGGACGCGGCTACGCCCTGACCGTGGTGGAGCAGGTCTGGAGGGTCATCGCGGCCTTCGCGTCCTTCGGGTTCTGCAAGGCCCACGCCGCCGCGTTCGCGCTGCCGACCTACCAGTCGGCCTGGCTCAAGACCCACCACACCGCGGCGTTCCTCGCTGGGGTGCTCACCCACGACCCCGGCATGTACCCCAAACGTCTCCTGCTCGACGACGCCCGCCACTTCGGCATCGCCGTGCTCGGGGTCGACGTCGACCACAGCGAGGCCACCTACACCGTCGTCCGACTCGACGACGGTGACGGCATCCGGGTGCCGCTGGCCGAGGTCAAGGGCATCACCGAGGCCGAGGTCGCGCGCATCGTCGCGGCGCGCCCCTACACCTCCCTCACCGACTTCTGGCAGCGCGCGGGGGTCTCCCGACCGGTGGTGGAGCACCTCGTGGTCGCCGGTGGCTTCGACCGGATCCACCGCATCCGCGACGTGGGCGGCTCGCCAGGCGAGCCACGGGGAGGACAGACCCGCCGCGGCACCGTCACCCGGCGCGACCTGCTGCTGCTGGTCGCCGACCTCGACCGTCACACCCGGGTTCTCCAGCGGGCCGGGTCCGCCCGGGGCGTCTCCGGGCGGCGTCGCGCCCCGGCCGCGGCCTCGCGTCTGGAGCAGGCCGTCGACCGCAACTCCGCCGGCGGGAGCGGGCCCGGGCGCAGCGGCGTGTGGGGCCGGGCGGCGGCGCAGTCCCTCGCCACGCCGCCGCCCGCCCCGGTCGACTCGGTCCAGCTGGCCCTCGACCTCGGCGACGGGCCGGTCGACCTGCTCCACGAGGGCGAGACCAGCGGCCTTCCCGAGATGGACGCCGCCGAGCGGGTGCACGCCGAGCTCGAGGTGCTCGGGCTCGACACCAGTCGTCACGTGGTCGAGCTCTACGACGCGTTCCTCGACGAGCTGGGCGTCGTCCGCTCCCGCGACCTGCTGCGCCCTCGTCGCACCGACCGGCCGATGCTGGTCGCCGGGGTCAAGGTCGCCACCCAGACCCCGCCGATCCGCTCCGGGCGACGGGTCGTCTTCCTCACCCTCGACGACTCCACGGGCCCGGTCGACCTCACCTTCTTCGAGGACGCGCTGGGTCCGTGCGCCACCACCGTCTTCCACTCCTGGCTGCTCGTCGCCCGCGGGGAGCTGCGGCGCACGGGGCGTCGAGGGGTCTCGTTGCGGGCCACGGGCTGCTGGGACCTCACCACCCTGTTCGAGGCCTGGCGCGCCGGCGGCACGGCTGCCGTGCACGCGCTCCTCGACCCAACGGCCGAGCCGGCGAGCGGTGCCGCGGGCGGACAGGCGCCACGCAAGCTGTGGCACTCCTCGCCGGGGAGCAGCGGACGATGAGGACGAGCAGGGCCGTGTCCGGCGCCGGGTCGGGCGGTCGTCTCCTAGGGTGGGGCCCATGGTCGGAGCCCGGGAGAGTCACAGCCAGACGCGGTCCCGCACCCGCACGGCCGTGGTCTGGTCGGCGCTGTCCGAGGGCCTCGGACGGCTCGCTCCCCACGACGGACCCGACGGACCCGGGGCAGCACCCCTCCACGTCCTCGACATCGGCGGCGGCACGGGTGGCTTCGCGGTCCGGGTCGCCGAGCTCGGGCACCGGGTCACCGTGGTCGACCCCAGCCCCGACGCCCTGGCGATCCTCGACCGGCGGTCGCGCGAGACCGGCGTGGACGACCGGGTCACCGGGCTGCAGGGCGACCTGTCGAGCCTGGACGCGCTCCGCGAGGAGGGGGTCGAGGGCCTCGACGCGGTCCTGTGCCACGGCGTCCTGGAGATCGTCGACGACCCGGCGGCCGCCCTCGCCGTGCTCCGCGACGTGCTGCGCCCGGGCGGGCTGCTCAGCCTGCTGTGCGCCCAGCGCCACGCCGCCGTGCTCGCGCGGGCGATGGCCGGCCACTTCGAGCAGGCCCTCGCGACCCTCGACCCCGCGGCCGACGGGCCAGTGGGCACTCCCCACCGGTTCACCGCCGACGAACTGGCCGACCTGCTCCTGGCGGCGGGCTTCGCGCAGCCCGCGCTGCACGCGGTCCGGGTGTTCAGCGACCTGGTGCCCAGCTCGCTGGTCGACCTCGAGCCCGGGGCCGCGGCGGCGCTGGCGCTGCTCGAGGAGGCCGTGGCCCAGCGACCCGAGTACCTCACCCTGGCCACCCAGGTGCACGCCCTCACCCTCCGCACCTGACCGGCGTCCTCCCGCCGCCCGGCGAGCGACGGCGTGAGCGCGCCGACCGCCGGTGGCCCGGCCCCGCCTCCTGACCGCGTCCCCACCACGGTGCTCCACGTCGACATGGACGCCTTCTACGCCGCCGTGGCGACGCGCGACGACCCGTCGCTGCAGGGCGTGCCGGTGATCGTGGGCGGGGGCCACCGTGGCGTGGTGCTGTCGGCCAGCTACGAGGCGCGGCGCAGCGGCGTCCGCTCCGGCATCCCGATGACCAGGGCCAGGCGGCTGTGCCCCGAGGCCGAGGTGCTGCGTCCCGACTACGCGCTCTACTCCGCGGTGTCCCGCTCGGTGCTCGAGATCTTCGGTCAGGTCACCCCGGTGGTGCAGCCGCTGTCGCTGGACGAGGCGTTCCTCGACGTCCAGGGCTCCGTGCGGCTGCTCGGAGGACCTGCCGAGATCGGGGCGCTGGTGCGGGCCCGCGTGCACGACGAGCAGGGGATCACCTGCTCGGTGGGGGCGGCCGACACCATCGGGGTGGCCAAGGTCGCCAGCAAGCGGGCCAAACCCGACGGGCAGCTGGTCGTCCCGGCCGCGGACGTGGTGGGGTTCCTGCACCCCCTGCCGGTCGGCGAGCTCTGGGGCGTGGGGGACAAGACGGTCGCCCAGCTCGAGCGGCTCGGCCTGCGCACGGTCGGCGACGTCGCCCACACCCCGCGGTCCACCGTGCAGCGTGCGCTCGGTCGCGCCTTCGGCGCCCAGGTGCACGACCTGGCCTGGGGGATCGACGACCGGCTGGTGGCCGGCGGTGGTGGCCCGCGGGCCTCGCAGCGCGGGTTCCCGCTCCCGGCCGGCGTGCTCGGGTCCGACCCGGGCCCCGACCGGAGCGTCGGGGCCGACGAGACCTTCGGCCGCGACACCGACGACCCCCAGGTGCTGCTGCGCGAGCTCCTGCGGCTGACCGCCAAGGTGACCGCCCGCATGCGGGCCGCAGAGGTCGTCGGGCGCACGGTGACGGTCAAGGTGCGGTTCGCCGACTTCACCACGATCACCCGCACGCGCACCCGGTCCGAGCCGACCGACGTGACCCACGAGGTCTACGACACCGTCCGCCAGGTCTTCGCCGGGCTGGGCCTCCAGCGGGCCCGGGTCCGGCTCGTCGGGGTCCGCGTGGAGAACCTCCAGCCCCGTCGAGGCGTGACCCGGCAGCTCGTCCTGGGCGAGCGTCCGCAGGGCTGGGCCGAGGCCGACCGGGCCGTGGACCGGGCCGCGACGCGCTTCGGTGACGCGGCGGTCCGGCCCGCCTCGCTGCTCGGACCGGGGCGACCGTGAGGTCGCGTCCCACCCCGAGGGTGGGCATGATCCGCGGCGAGGGGGGCATTTTCTGATCGGCGCTACCACCGTGTGGAACGGCCGCCTAGAATCGAGTCACACACGTCAACGGGAGGCAACCGATGCCGCTCTCGGAAGAGGAGCTCCGACTGCTCGAGCAGATGGAGCGCGCTCTCGTCGCGGAGGACCCCAAGCTCGCCTCCACGCTCCGAGGCACCCGCCTGCGCCAGCGCGCACGCCGCCAGGTCGTCATCGGAGCCGTGGGGTTCGTCCTCGGTCTCGGCGCCCTCATGGCCGGCGTCGTGCTGCCGATGGTCGCGGTCGGCATCGTCGGCTTCCTGCTGATGCTCGGATCCGCCTACCTCGCGCTCAGCTCGTGGCGTGCCCGCGACGCCGCGGCGGCCGCGCCGTCGGCGCCCGAGGACCCGGGCCCGCTCCGCGTGATCCGCGGCGGCAAGGCCCACCGAGGCCGCGCGGCTCGCGCGCCCAAGCGCGGCACCAGCCACGGCTCGATGATGGAGCGCTTCGAGGAGCGCTGGCGTCGCCGTCGCGAGGGCGGCAACGGCTTCTGAACCTCGGCCGACGCACCGGCCCGGACGACCTCGCACCTCGAGGACCCCGACGACCCCGACGACCCCGACGACCCCGACACCCCTGGCCCTGCCGGGGGTGTCGTCGGTTCACAGGCGCACGCTGTCGCGCTCCTCGTCCCCGCGGGCGGCTGCGGCGCGGGCCTGCGCGGCCACCGACACCACGCCGGGCCGGGCCGGTGCGGTGACCGACCGCGGCAGCCAGGTGGCCTGGAGCCGGGTGCGCTCGGGGACCCGCTGCCGCAGCGCCTCGGCCACGACACCGCCGGCGACGACGGCCTCGTGGCCCTGCTCGGAGGTGGCCGGGCGTGCGGCGAAGCGACTGCGCTCGACCAGCTCGACGAGCGCGTCCAGCGACTCGCGAGCCACGGGCTCGGCGACCACCGCGTCGGCCGAGGTGCGCCGGCCACCGACCGCGCCGCGCCGCAGCACCTGGGCCAGCGCGGCTGCGCGGACGCGGACCGTCACCCGGTCGTCCCAGCCCAGCCCGAGGTCGAGGGCGGTCGCCCGCAGCTCGGCCCAGGCCCCCTCGACCAGCGCGGCGCCGTCCTCGCCGGCGACGCGGCGACGGCGAGCAGCCTCGCGCACGCCGCGCGGGGCGAGCAGCACGCACAGGACCGCCACGGCACCGACCGGCCACCACGGTGAGGGGCCGCCGCCCTCGCCGGAGGCGCCGCCCGCCGCGGTGGTGTCCTGCCGGGTGGGACGGGTCGGCCTGGCCGACGGTGCGGCGCTCAGCGACGACGCCGGGTCGTCGGGGGTGAGCCGGGGCACGGTGCCGCGGGTGTAGACCGGCGGGGCCGCCCCGAGCCGGGCGCCCGGGGTCGGCTCGAACCGCACCCAGCCCACGCCCTCGAAGAACAGCTCGGGCCACGCGTGCAGGTCGTGGGTGCTGTAGACCCACTGGCCCTGGCCGATCGGGTCGGGCTTGAGGAACCCGACCGCGACCCGTGCGGGGATGCCGTAGACCCGGGCCATCAGCGACATGGCCGTGGCGAACTGCTCGCAGTAGCCCACGCGGTCGACGGTGAGGAACGAGCGCAGGGCGTCGAGCCCGCTGCCGTCGGCGTTGTCGGTGGAGTAGCGGAACCGGCCGTCGCTGCGGAACCACCGCTGCATCGCGACGGCGGCACCGAAGTCCGAGTCGGCCTCGCGCGTGATGCCGTCGACGACGTCCTGGAGCCAGCTCGGGGTGGTCCGCCACGGCAGCTCGGTGCCGGCACGCGCGACCGAGGCGGGCGCGGGGCGGGAGGTGACCAGCTGCCGCGCGACGGGCTCGACGACGTCACCCGACGCCTGGTAGCTCAGCCCGGCGGTGGTGACCTCGTCCTGGATGGCGCGCACGTCGCGGGTGCCGAGGTCGTAGCGCCAGTCGCCGGAGACGGTCGCGGAGAGGGCGGGGAACGGCAGCGGCAGCCAGGTCGAGCGGAGCTCGTCGGTGGCCTGCAGCTGGTAGTTGTAGGTCCGCCCGCGGTAGGCCGGTCCGGCCCCGACCGGCGGCGGGAGGGTGCCCGCGACCTTCTGGTCGGCCGGGAGCTCACGCCGGCCGGGGCGCCAGGTGTCGCGGTCGAAGCGGTCCAGTGCCGTCACGCGGAGGTAGGACGGGTCGGGGTCGTCGGTCGTGACGTAGAGCAGGGGGACGTCCTCGCCGCGGTCGAGGTCGCGCTGCATGTTGGTGATCGGGTTCTCCAGCGAGACCGTGCGGCCCTTGCCGCCGGGGCCGGGGCCCTTGCCGTCGAACAGCCCGTCGTACGTCGGCAGCGCGAGCGGCGCGAGCACCGCCGCCACCAGCGCGACCCCGCCGATCTGCAGGGTCAGCGTCCCGTTGCGCTGCAGCGCCTCGCCGGCCCCGAGCGCGGCGGGCTCCTCGCCGGGGCGCCGGGAGACGAAGGTGCGTCCCCACTGGCTGAGCCGGCTGAGGTGCTCGGCGGCGAGGAGCAGCACGAAGAAGGTGCCGGCCACCGCGAAGGTCAGCCACGGGAAGCCGTCGAGGATCGCGACCGGCACGGTGAAGGCCGCGAGCAGCGGCAGCCCGGCGAGCGGGACCCGGCGCAGGGTGACCGCGACCAGGTCGACCAGCGCCACGATGCCGACGCCGCCGAGCACGAGCAGCGGGTCGATGGAGCTGACCGACGCGGGGACGGGGGAGGTGTAGCGCTGGGCGGCCGCGACGCCGTCGCTGATCGCCTCCACGTGGTCGGCGAACGTGGTGGGCAGGGGCAGCAGGGCGTCGCGCAGTTCGAGGCCGAGGCTGTCGAGGTTGAGCAGCACCCACAGCAGGTAGGCCTGGAGCACGATGACGGTCCACCGCGGGAGCACGGTCGCCCGCAGCAGGACCGAGACCGCCGCGTAGACGATCGTGATCCGCCCGACAGGGTCGAGGAAGCCGGTGGGGTCGGCGACCAGGTCGGACCAGCCGGTGAGGGTGAAGTAGGCCGCCAGCGCGGCGAGCGAGGTCAGCAGGAGCGTGCCGCCGCCGCGGCGTACGAGCATCCGTCGTGCGGTCGGGGCGGCCTCGGGCCGGCTCATCGGGCCATCTCCTGCGCGGCGCTCGACTCGGCGAGCCGGGCCGCGGTGCGCCGCCCGGAGAGCTGGGTCCACTGCTCGGGCAGGGAGTCGCGCGGACCGAGGCCCGTGGCCTGCCAGCCCTGCGTGCGCAGCCACGCGACGGTCGGCCGGTCGCCGCGGTCCTCCTCGGCGCTCTGCGGGCGGCGCTCCCACGCCGTGGTGTCGAGGCGTACGGCGAGGGCGAGGCCCGCGCTGTGCCGCATGCGGCGCAGCACGCCGGCGTCGGAGGGCCGGCCCTCCCCGAGGACGGCGACGAGGAGGCCACCGCTCTGCTGGCCCTGGGCCCAGGGTGCCTCGAGCCGCAGCCGGTCGACGGACTCGAGCACGGCGAGCGCCTCGAGCAAGGGCCCCGCCTCGCTGCGCACGACGCCGTGCTCGTGCCACGCGCTGGCGTCCTGGGTGCCCTCGGCCGTGACCAGCCGCACCCGGTAGCCGCGCGCGGTCAGGTGGACCACGACCGAGGCGGCGACGGACACCGCGCGCTCGAAGGACGAGGAGGGTCCGGTGCCGGCGTGGGAGCTGTGGCGGTTGTCGACGAACACGGTCGCGCGCGACTGCCAGGGCTGCTCCTCGCGCCGGACCATCAGTTCGCCGGTGCGGGCGGTGGAGCGCCAGTGGACGCGGCGCAGGTCGTCGCCGCGGCGGTACTCGCGGATGGTGACGTCCTCGGCCGAGCCGCCGGAGAAGGCGCGGGGACGGTTGTCGCCGCTGCCGGTCCACGACCCGGAGAGTCCGATCACGGGGAGGGCCTCCACCCGGGGCGTCACGACGATCGGGGTGGTGGACACGAACGTGCGGCGACGCTCGACCAGGCCGAACGGGTCGGCGGACCGGACGGACATCGGGCCGAGCACGTGGCGTCCCCGCACCTCGGACCGGACGGTGTAGCGGACGGTCCGCTCCCACTGGCCCCGCGCCCGGTCGATGACGAAGCGCTGGCGCGACCCGAGGGCGTAGGGCACGCGCTCCTCCAGGAGCAGCACCCCGCCGGGGCGGCCCTCCTCGTTGCTCAGGCGGAGATCGACGTGCGCCGGCTGGCCCACGGTCAGGGTGCGCGGGGAGACCGTGCGGGACAGCCCGAGCCGTGGCGGGCGGCGGGTCAGCAGGCTGGTCGAGACCACGGGGAGGGCGAGCAGCAGCACTCCGACCCGGGCGAGGTCGTCGAGCCCCAGCGCGAGGGCTGCGGCCAGGGCGCTGAGGCCGCCCGAGACGAACCCGCGGCCTCGCGGGGTGAGGGCGTCCCAGCCGTCGGTGACGGCGGTGCGGACCCGGCGCAGGGTCATCGGGCGACCCTCCTTCGTCAGCGCGCAGCAGGTGCCGGCGCGGGCACCGCGCCGACCAGCGTGCGGAGGGTGCGCTCGACCGACCGTCCGCCCATCGCCGACTCGACGGTCGGCAGGAGGCGGTGGGCGAGCACCGGGACGGTGAGGGTGTCGACGTCGTCGGGGACGACGTAGTCGCGACCCTCGAGGGCCGCCCAGGCGCGGGCGGCGCGGACGAGGTGGAGGCTCGCGCGGGGCGAGGCGCCGAGGGAGAGGTCGGGGGACTGGCGGGTCGCGGTGGCGATCGCGACGACGTAGCGCTGGACCGCTGGGGAGACGTGCACGGTCGCGACGGAGCGGACCAGACGCCGCACCGTCTCGGCGTCGGTCACCGCGGTGAGCTCGTCGAGCGGGTTGGCGGTGGCGCGGTTGTCGAGCATCGCGATCTCGGCGGACTCGACGGGGTAGCCCATGGAGACCCGGGCCATGAACCGGTCGCGCTGGGCCTCGGGGAGGGCGTAGGTGCCCTCCATCTCGATCGGGTTCTGGGTCGCGACGACCAGGAACGGCGACTCGAGGTGGTAGGTCGTGTTGTCGACGGTGACCTGGCGCTCCTCCATGCACTCCAGGAGCGCCGACTGGGTCTTGGGGGAGGCGCGGTTGATCTCGTCGCCGACCACGATGTTGGCGAACACGCCCCCGGGCCGGAACTCGAACTCGCGGGTGTCCTGGTTGAACACCGACACCCCGGTCACGTCGCTGGGGAGCAGGTCGGGGGTGAACTGGATGCGGCGGACCGTGCAGTCCAGCGAGCGGGCCAGCGCCTTGCTCAGGACGGTCTTGCCGACCCCGGGGACGTCCTCGATGAGCAGGTGACCCTCGGCGAGCAGCACCACGAGCGCGGTGCGCACGACGTCGCCCTTGCCCTCGATGACGCGCTCGACGTTGGCGCGGATGCGCCCGGCCACCTCGACCACCTCGTCCAGCGTCTCGGCGGCTCCGCCCTGCGCGGTCGTCGACGTCACGCGTCCTCCCAGCGGCTCGATGTGTCTGACGCGCTCCACTCTCTCAGGCGGGACCAGCCGACGGAACGCCTCGCCGCGACGTACTCCACGGACGTGACCGCCTCGTGACCTGCGCCGATGGAGGACGAAGGGAGGGGAAGTGGGGCGAATGTCGTTGACGGTGGTGCGAAGTGGAGTAGAGTGGAGCGCAGTGGAGGAAAGGGAGCCTTCAGTGGGCCTGCGGGCAGGAGGTGTCGGATGTTCTTCGGCACCTACACGCCCAAGCTGGACGACAAGGGGCGCCTCTTCCTTCCCGCGAAGTTCCGGGACCAGCTGGCGGACGGGCTGATGGTCACGCGAGGGCAGGAGCACTGCCTCTACGTGTGGCCGCAGGCAGAGATCGCCCGCATCACGGAACGGCTGCGAGAAGCACCGGTCTCCAACAAGGCCGCCCGGGACTACATCCGCATGTTCTCCTCGGGCTCCTCGGAGGAGACCCCGGACAAGCAGGGCCGCATCACGGTGCCGCCCCTGCTGCGCGAGTGGGCCTCGCTCAGCAAGGACGTGGTCGTGATCGGCGCGATGACACGGCTCGAGATCTGGGACGAGGCGGCCTGGACGGCCTACTCGGCCCAGCAGGAGGAGTCCTTCGCCGAGCTCTCGGACGAGGTCTTCCCCGGGATCTGAGTCCCTGCCCCACCAGACGCTCCACCCTGCACCACCCAGCACCACCACCGATCAGCACCAGAGCACCAGCAGCACCCAGCAGGACCGCAGCACCGAGCACAGCAGCCAGCAGCACACCAGCGGGACCACGGTCTCGCGGGACGAGGCTCACGTCCGCTCCCCGGTCATCTGTCACACCTTCCCCGGTGACAGAGGACCACCTCCCAGGGAGAGCGGACGGGGACCTGGCCCCGCGATCGCCGCGGGCCCGCCCGACGGGTCGAGGGTCGAGATGAGTCATTCGCTGCCGGGGGCGCCGGGGTCACGTCGCCTCGACGCGGCAGCGATGGACGCCCTGCGCCAGGCGGCGCTGGAGAACCGGCGCTGCAGTCGACGCGTCCGCTACGAGGTCCGCGACGGGGTCGCGGTCGCGGCGTTCTCGGCCGCCGCGTCCACCTCCTTGACCCTGCTGCTCACCTTCGCGCTCTCGCGGATCGGCTGAGCGGTGCCCACGATGACCGCCCCCCGCCACGTCCCGGTCCTCCTCGACCGGGTCGTCGCGCTCCTGGAGCCTGCGGTGTCCCGGCCGGGCGCGGTCGTGGTCGACTGCACGCTCGGGCTCGGCGGCCACAGCGAGGCCCTGCTCGAGCGCTTCCCCGACGTCCACCTGGTCGGCATCGACCGCGACACCGAGGCCCTCGAGCGCGCCGGCGCCCGCCTGGAGCGGTTCGCCGACCGCACCGACCTGGTCCACGCGTTGTACGACGAGCTGCCGCAGGTCCTGCGGGACCTCGGCCTCGACGGGGCCGACGGGATCCTCTTCGACCTCGGCGTCTCGAGCATGCAGCTGGACCTGCGCGAGCGCGGCTTCGCCTACGCCGAGGACGCGCCGCTCGACATGCGCATGGACCCGACCGGCGGGACGACCGCCGCCGAGGTGCTCAACACCTACTCCGCCGGCGACCTGACCCGCATCCTCCGGGAGTACGGCGAGGAGCGCTTCGCCAGCCGCATCGCCTCCCGCGTCGTGCGGGAGCGCGAACGGGAGCCGTTCACGACCAGCGCGCGCCTGGTCGAGCTGCTCCGCGACGCGATCCCCGCCGCGGCCCGCCGCACCGGCGGCCACCCAGCCAAGCGCACCTTCCAGGCGCTGCGCATCGAGGTCAACGACGAGCTCGGCGGGCTGCGCCGGGCGCTGCCCGCGGCGGTCGACTCGCTGCGCGTGGGCGGGCGGCTGGTCGTCATGTCCTACCACTCGCTGGAGGACCGGATGACCAAGCAGGTCCTGGCCGAGGCGACCCGGCTCGACGTGCCCCCGGACCTGCCGGTGGTCCCCGAGGAGCTGCAGCCCGAGCTGCGGCTGGTCACCCGGGGAGCGGAGCAGGCCGACGCCGCCGAGGTCGAGGACAACCCCCGCGCGCAGTCGGTGCGCGTGCGCGCGGCGGAGCGGGTCAGGCCGCGGGGCAGCAGGCAGCAGCACGGCACAGGCAGCAGACGCAGCGCAGGCAGCACAGGCAGCACAGGCAGCACAGGCAGCAGGACGACGACGAGGGGACATCGATGAGCATCCACACGGGGAACGCGGCGCGACAGCGGGTCAGGTTCGCCCGGCTGGCCGAGAGCGCGGTGGAGCGGGCGCGGCTGACCGTCGTGCCCCGGCAGCGTCCGGTGGCCCCGCGCACCCCGTTCGTCATCCTCGTCGCGGTCGTGCTGCTCGGCGGGGTGGTGCTGCTGCTGATGTTCAACACCTCGATGCAGCAGGCCAGCTTCAAGGCCACTCGCCTCGAGCAGCAGGCGACCCTGCTCAACGCCAAGGAGCAGCAGCTGCGCATGGAGCTAGACAACCTGCGCGACCCGCAGCGGGTGAGCGAGGAGGCGGCCCGCCTGGGCATGGTGCCGATGGTGACCCCGGCCTTCCTCAAGCTGTCCGACGGGACCGTCCTGGGCGTGCCGCAGCCGGCCACCGGGGAGAGCCGTTTCCGGATCCGGCCGCTGCCGCAGCAGATGCCCGACTCCTTCAAGCCCAAGCCCGACGTGGTCTACGCCCCGGTCGAGGACGGCCAGACGCAGGCCGAGAGCGAGGGCACCGGCGCGCCTGGGCTGCTTCCCGGCCGGCACCAGGCACGCTCGGGGGAGCGGGCAGACCGCTGACCTCCCCCTGACCCCTTCGACCCGGCTCCAGGAGACCCACCCGTGCCCCAGCCACCCACGCGGCGACCCCGGACCTCGCGCCTGGAAGGTGTCCGGCTCACCTCGCTGCGACGGCTGCGGGTGGGGTTCATCCTCATCGCGATGGTGGTCTCGATCTTCGCCGCGCGGCTGCTGCAGCTGCAGGGGGTCGACGCCGCGGCCTACGCCGCCAAGGCCCGCTCGCTCGGCGCGGTGACCGAGGAGCTGCCGGCCACGCGCGGCGCGATCCTCGACCGCAACGGCGTCCCGATGGCCGAGTCCCTCGACGGGCTGATGATCGTCGCCGACCCGACGAGGACCGAGAAGGACGCCCCCAAGATCGCCCAGCTGCTCTCCGACCGGCTGGGGCTGGACTACATCCAGACGGTCGACGTGCTCACCGACGCCAAGCGCCCGGACGGCACGGAGAACCACTTCGGCTACGTCGCCCGCCGCATCCCCTCGGAGAAGGCGCGCGCGGCGGTCAAGGAGCTCGACGACCTGGGCTACAAGGGCATCGACACCCGCTGGGACCCGGTCCGCAGCTACCCCGGCAAGGACGTCGGCGCCAACCTGCTCGGCTTCATGAACCGCAACGGCGACGCCGGCGGCGGGCTCGAGATGATCTACAACTCGCTGCTGGCCGGCAAGGACGGTCACGCGGTCTACGACGTGGGCGGTGGCAACCGCATCCCGCTGGGCGACAACAGCCGCGTCGAGCCGCAGGACGGCAAGGACCTGCACCTCACCATCGACCGCGACGTGCAGTTCTACACCCAGCGCGTGCTGCGCCAGGCGGTCCAGTCGGCCCGCGCCGCGTCGGGCTCGGTCGTGGTGATGGACTCCCGCTCCGGTGAGCTGGTCGCGGTCGCCGACTACCCGTCGTACGACGCCAACGGGGACTACTTCGACAAGAGCGACCACCTCGGGGCGGCGGCGTTCCGCGACGTCTACGAGCCGGGCTCGGTGCAGAAGGTGCTGACCGCCGCCTCGTTGGTCGACGCCGGCTACGTCAACCCGCTGACCCGCATCACCGTCCCGGAGAAGCTCAAGTCCTCCGACCGCGTGATCGGCGACTACTTCGACCACGGCACGCTGCGCCTGACGATGACCGGCGTCATCGCCAAGTCCTCCAACATCGGCACCGCGCTGGCCGCGCGGCAGATGCCGGCCCGTCAGCTCTACCGCTACCTCCACGGCTTCGGCGAGGGGGAGCGGGTCGGCATCGAGGGCCTCGGTGGCGGTCCCGGCCTGCTGTCGCCGTGGGGCGACTGGATCCAGGTCGAGCGCGACAACATCGCCTTCGGCCAGGGTGTCGCGGTCTCCGCGGTCCAGATGGCCGCCGCGGTCAACACCGTGGCCCACGGCGGGGTGTACATCCAGCCGAGCCTGGTGCGTGGGCGCGTGGTCGACACGCAGGGCCGCGTGACCGGCAGCGCCGTCGCGCAGACGCGCCGCGTGGTCAGCCCGAGGGCCGCGCGCGAGACCGCCCAGATGATGGAGATGGTCACCGACCCGGTCGAGGGCACCGCCGGCATGGCGGCGATCCCGGGCTACCGCGTGGCCGGCAAGACGGGCACGGCCCAGCGCATCGACCCCAAGTGCGGCTGCTACGGGCGCGACTTCACCGTCTCCTTCGCCGGCTTCGCCCCGGCCGACGACCCGCGCTTCACCGTCTACGTCGTGGTGCACAAGCCGCGCAACGGCGGTGGCGGCGGCGCGACCGGCGGTCCGGTCTTCCGCAAGGTGATGGGCTACCTCCTGCAGAAGTACGCCGTGCCGCCGAGCGGCTCCGCGCCCCTGCGCACCCCGGTGGAGTGGGTGCCCGGCTCCGGCCCCCAGGGCGACCAGGAGCGGGCCGCCCTCGAGGAGCGCTTCGGCGACGAGGACGGGCCCGCAGGCGGCGCCGCCGCCGGCCTCGGGCTGCGCTAGCGTTCCAGCGTGGTCCGGACGAGGCCGGCGCAGCCGGCGCACACTGCGCTCGGCGCTGTGGCGAAGCGGCTCGGGGTCCCGCTGGAGTCCGGGCGCCGGGTGGACCTGACGGGCATCACCGTCGACAGCCGCGCGGTCCAGCCGGGCGACCTCTACGTCGCGCCCGCGGGGGCCACGACCCACGGGGCGCGCTTCGCCAGCCAGGCGGCCAGGTCGGGGGCGGTGGCGGTGCTCACCGACGAGGAGGGTGCGCGCCTGGTGGAGCAGGACCGCGTGGGCCTGCCCGTCCTCGTCGTCCCCTCCCCGCGCGCGGTGCTCGGCGACCTGTCCGCGTTCCTGCTGGGCGACCCAGCGGCCGACCTGCGGCTGCTCGGCGTGACCGGCACGCAGGGCAAGACCACGACCACCCGGCTCGCCGAGGCCGCGCTCGCGGCTTCCGGCTCGACCGCGGCCGTCGTCGGCACGGTCGGCACCCGCATCGCGGGGGAGGACGTGCCGTCGGCGCTCACCACGCCCGAGGCGCCGGCCCTGCACGCGCTCTTCGCGGTCATGCGCGAGCAGGGCGTCGAGGGCTGCGCGATGGAGGTCTCCAGCCACGCGATCGTGATGGGCCGGGTCGACGGCGTGGTCTTCGACGTCGCCGCCTTCACCAACCTGGGGCGCGACCACCTCGACTTCCACGCCGACATGGATGAGTACTTCGAGGCCAAGGCCCAGCTGTTCACCCCCGAGCGGGCACGCCTCGGGCTGGTCAACGCCGACGACCCCTACGGCCGGCGGCTGCTCGAGCGCGGCGCGATCCCGATGCGCTCCTTCGGCCGCGCGTCCGAGGCGGACTGGATCGCCACCGACGTGGTCGCCGGCGGCGCCGGCTCCGACTTCACCCTGCGCGGCCCCGGCGGTCCCGGCGGCCCCGGCGGCCCCGACCAGACGGTGCGCGTGCACGTGCCGCTGCCGGGCGACTTCAACGTGGCCAACGCGGTCTGCGCGATCGCCGGGCTCGCCGAGCTGGGCTTCGACCTCGCGGCCGTGGCCGACGGGCTCGGCCGCGCGGCCGGGGTCCCGGGCCGCATGGAGCCGGTCGACGAGGGGCAGGGCTTCACCGCCGTCGTCGACTACGCCCACAAGCCCGACGCCGTCGAGGCGGTGCTGACCTCCCTGCGCGGGGGCTGCAGCGGACGGCTGGTCATCGTGATCGGTGCCGGCGGCGACCGCGACCGCGGCAAGCGGCCGGTGATGGGCCAGATCGCCGCGCGGCTCGCCGACGTGGTGGTGGTCACCGACGACAACCCGCGCTCGGAGGATCCGGCCGCGATCCGTGCCGAGGTGCTCGCCGGCGCACGTGAGGGGCAGGCCGAGGTCCACGAGGTCGGCGACCGGCGCGAGGCCATCCGGCTCGCGGTCTCCTTGGCGCGGCCCGGCGACTGCCTGGTCGTGGCCGGCAAGGGCCACGAGACCGGCCAGGAGGTCGACGGCCGCAAGCACCCCTTCGACGACCGCGACGAGCTGCGGGCGGCGCTGCGGGAGGTCGTCGCGTGATCCCGATGAGCCTGGCCGAGGTCGCCGAGGTGGTCGGGGGCACCGTCGCCGACGACGTCCCCGGCGCCGCGTCGGTCGTGGTGACCGGCCCCGCCTTCCTCGACTCCCGCGAGGTCGTCCCGGGTGGGCTGTTCGCGGCGTTCGCCGGGGAGAAGGCCGACGGGCACCGGTTCGCCGAGGGGGCGGTGTCCTCCGGCGCCGCCGCGGTGCTCGGGTCGCGACCGGTGGGCGTGCCTGCCGTCGTCGTCGCCGACGTCCGCGACGCGCTCCAGCGCCTGGCCCACCACGTCCTCGACCGTCTGCCCGGGCTGCGGGTCGTCGGGCTCACCGGTTCGCAGGGCAAGACCTCGACCAAGGACCTCCTCGCCGGGGTCCTGCCCGCGGCGGGCGCCACGATCGCCACCGCCGGCTCCTTCAACAACGAGCTCGGCCTCCCGCTGACCGTGCTGCGCGCCGATGCCGGCACCCGGTTCCTCGTGCTCGAGATGGGCGCGCGCGGCATCGGCCACATCGCCGAGCTGTGCCGGATCGCCCGCCCCTCGGTCTCGCTCGTGCTCAACGTCGGCAAGGCCCACCTCGGCGAGTTCGGCACCCAGCAGGACATCGCCACCGCCAAGGGCGAGCTCGTCGAGGCCCTTCCCGAGGCGGGGCTCGCCGTGCTCAACGCCGACGACCCGCTGGTCTCCGCGATGGCGGCCCGGACCTCGGCCCGCGTGCTGGGCTTCGGGCGCGGCGCGGGCGCCGCCGTACGCCTCTCGGAGCTCGAGGTCGGTCCCGACGGGCGGCCCACCTTCACCCTCGCGTACGACGGCCGCTCGGCCCGGGTGCGCCTGCGCCTGCTGGGCGAGCACATGGCCGACAACGCCACCGCGGCGGCGGCCGTCGCCCTCGGGCTCGGGATGGACCTCGACGTGGTCGCCGAGCAGCTGGGGGAGGTCACCGCGCTCTCGCGCTGGCGGATGGAGCTGCACGAGCGGCCCGACGGGTCGTGCGTGCTCAACGACGCCTACAACGCCAACCCCGACTCGATGGCCGCCGCGCTGCGGGCGCTGGTCGCCCTGGCGCGCGGACGCGGTGGCCGGTCGGTCGCCGTGCTCGGCGAGATGCTCGAGCTGGGCGAGTCCAGCGCCGAGGAGCACCGCGCGGTCGGCAGACTGGCCGGCGAGCTCGGTGTCGCCAGGGTCGTGGGGGTCGGCCCGGCGGCGGCGGCGATCGTCGAGGGGGCCAGCGAGACCTCCGAGGAGGAGCCGGTGCAGGTGCAGGACAACGCCGCCGCGGTCGCGTGGCTGCAGGAGCACACGGGGGCGGGTGACGTGGTGCTGGTCAAGGCCTCCCGCGGCGCCCGGCTCGACGAGGTCGCCTCGGCGCTGCTGGAGGTCGACGCGTGAGAGAGCGCAGCGAGCGAACCAAGAGCTCACGCCTGGCTCCGCCGCCGAGCGGAGCGAAGGCGGTGGAGGCGTGAGAGCGATCCTGCTGTCGGGCGGGCTGTCCCTGGTCTTCACGCTGCTCGGCACCGTGTGGGCGATCCGCCTGCTGGTCGCCCGGGAGTACGGCCAGCTGATCCGCGACGACGGCCCCACGACCCACCACACCAAGCGCGGCACCCCGACGATGGGTGGCACGGTGATCATCCTGTCGTCGGTGTCGGCGTACTTCCTGGCGACCTTCGCCACCGGCCGCACGCCGTCGGTCTCCGCGCTGCTGCTGGTCCTGCTCTTCGGCGGGCTGGGGCTGGTCGGCTTCCTCGACGACTACATCAAGATCGCCAAGCAGCGCTCGCTCGGGCTGCGCAGCAAGGCCAAGATGGCCGGCCAGTTCCTGGTCGCGATCGTGTTCAGCATCCTCGCGCTCAACTTCCCCGACGACCGCGGCCAGACGCCCGCCTCGCGGTTCATCTCCTTCACCCGCGACTGGGAGCGGTTCACGCTGCCCGCGGTGGTGGTGGTCGTGCTGATCCTGGTGATGATCGCCGGCACCTCCAACGCGGTGAACCTCACCGACGGCCTCGACGGACTGGCCACGGGCTGCTCGACGATGGTGTTCGGCGCCTACACGATCATGAACATCTGGCAGCAGAACCAGTCGTGCAAGATCAACCCGGGCAACGCCTGCTACGAGGTCCGCGACCCGCTCGACCTGGCCGTGCTGGCCTCGGCGATCACCGGCGCCTGCTTCGGCTTCCTGTGGTGGAACGCCTCCCCGGCCAAGATCTTCATGGGCGACACCGGCTCGCTGGCGCTCGGTGGGGCCCTGGCCGGCTTCGCGATCCTCACCCGCACCGAGCTGCTGCTGGTCGTGCTCGGCGGGCTGTTCGTCACCCAGACCCTGTCGGTGATGCTGCAGGTCGGCTACTTCAAGCTCACCGGCGGCAAGCGGATGTTCCGCATGGCGCCGCTGCACCACCACTTCGAGCTGAAGGGCTGGGACGAGATCACCGTGGTGATCCGGTTCTGGATCATCTGCGGCACCTGCGTGGCCGCGGGCATGGGGATCTTCTACGCCGAGTGGGTCGCCGGTGCGTGACCTCTCCACCCTCGGCAAGCGCGACTCCTGGGAGGGCGTCCGGGCGGTCGTCGCCGGCATGGGGGTCTCCGGTTTCGCCGCCGCCGACAACCTGACCCACCTCGGCGCGAGCGTCACCGTCCTGGACGACTCCGAGGCCGGGGACCGCGGCGACAAGGGTCAGCTGCTCGAGATCCTGGGGGCCACGGTGCGCCTCGGCCCGGGGAGCACCGCGACCCTGCCCGACGACGTCGACCTGGTCGTCACCTCGCCCGGCTGGCGTCCCGACGCCCCCCTGCTCGCCCAGGCCGCCTCGCAAGGGGTGACCGTGTGGGGCGAGGTCGAGCTGGCGTGGCGCCTGTCCCACCAGGGCATCCCCGAGGCCGAGCAGGTGCCATGGCTCGGCGTCACCGGCACCAACGGCAAGACCACGACCGTGCAGATGCTCGACGCGATGCTGCGGGCCGGGGGACTGCGGTCCGTCGCGGCCGGCAACGTCGGGCTGCCGCTGGTCGAGGCGGTCATGGACCCCGAGGAGTACGACGTCCTGGCCGTCGAGCTCTCGTCGTTCCAGCTGCACTACACGCACTCCCTGGCCTGCGAGTCCGCGGTCGTGCTCAACGTGGCCGAGGACCACCTCGACTGGTACGACGGCCCCACCGCCGTGGCCGACTACGCCGCCGACAAGGGGCGGATCTACCACCACGTCTCCCGGGCCTGCGTCTACAACGTGGCCGACCCCGTGACCGAGGACCTGGTCCGGGAGGCCGAGGTGGTCGAGGGCGCCCGCGCGATCGGCTTCACCCTCGGCGTGCCGGCGGTCGGCATGCTCGGGGTCGTCGACGACGTACTCGCCGACCGGGCCTTCATCGAGCAGCGCCACCACAACGCCGCCGAGCTCGGCACGCTCGCCGACCTCGCCTCGCCGGCCCCCCACTTCGTGGCCAACGCCCTCGCGGCCGCCGCGCTCGCGCGCGCCCACGGCGTACCCCCCGTCGCGGTGCGCGACGGCCTGCGCTCCTTCCGCCCCGACGGGCACCGGATCGCCCACGTCGCCACGGTCGGGGAGGTCGACTGGGTCGACGACTCCAAGGCCACCAACCCGCACGCGGCCGCCTCCTCGCTGCAGGCCTACGAGCACGTCGTCTGGGTCGCCGGCGGGCTCGCCAAGGGCGCGTCCTTCGACACGCTGGTCGAGCAGGTGCGCGGCCGTCTGCGGGGCGTGGTGCTCCTGGGCCGCGACCGTGCGGTGATCGCCGCCGCGCTCGAGCGACACGCCCCCGATGTCCCGGTGATCGACGTGCCCGCGCAGGACACTGGGGCGATGGACCTCGTGGTCCGGGCGGCGGCGTCCCTGGCCCAACCGGGCGACACCGTGCTCCTCGCCCCGGGCTGCGCATCCATGGACATGTTCGCGAACTACGGCGCTCGCGGAGATGCCTTCGCCGAGTCGGTGCTCCGTCTGGCCGGAGGCTGACCCGCGGGGGCGGGGAAGGCCCACGTGACGACCACCGCGGAACGACCCCCCCGAGCAGGGCGCGGACCCGCCGAGGCCGCGCCGCTGCGTGAGGTCCTCGCCGCCCGGGTGGCCGCGCTGCGGGAGTCCTTCGACCGCCCGCTGACCTCCTACTACCTCCTGCTGGGCTCGGTCGGCCTGCTGCTCACCATCGGCCTGATCATGGTGCTCAGCTCCTCGAGCGTGTGGTCCTACCGGGTCTTCGACGGCAACAGCTACGCCGTGTTCCTCAAGCAGCTGACCTGGGTCTTCCTGGCGGTGCCGTTCGTGCTCGTCGCGGTGCGCATCCCGCACCGCGTGCTGCGGCGCTTCGCCTGGCCGGCGCTCGCCGTCTCGCTGGTGCTGCTCGCCCTCACCCAGACCGCGATGGGCGTGACCGTCCAGGGCAACAAGAACTGGCTGGCCCTCGGCCCGGTCCAGATCCAGCCCGCCGAGCTGGCCAAGCTCGCCGCGATCCTGTGGTGCGCGCACATCTTCGCCACCAAGGAGCGCCTGCTCGACAACTGGAAGCACACGCTGGTCCCGGTCGTGCCGGTGATGGGACTGGTCGTCGGGCTGGTCGTGCTGGGCCACGACCTCGGCACCGCCCTGGTGCTGATGGCGATCGTGCTCGGCCTGCTGTGGGTGGTCGGCGCCCCGGGCAAGATGTTCGTCGGCTCGCTGCTGGTCGCCGGCGTCCTGGCGCTCACGCTGGCCGCCACCTCCAAGGAGCGGATGAGCCGGCTGCTCACCTTCTCCGACCCCTTCCAGTCCTTCGACGGCTCGGGCTGGCAGGCCGCCCACGGCATCTTCGCGTTGTCGTCCGGCGGGCTGTTCGGCAAGGGCATCGGCGCCAGCCAGCAGAAGTGGGGCACGCTGCCCGCCGCCCACACCGACTTCATCTTCGCGGTGCTCGGCGAGGAGCTCGGGCTCGTCGGCACCCTCCTGGTCCTCGCCCTGTTCCTCACGCTGGCCTACGCCGGCCTGCGGGTCGCGCGTCGCACGGCCGACCCGTTCGCGCGCTACATGGCCGCCGGCATCACGGTGTGGATCACCGGCCAGATGATGATCAACATCGGCATGGTGCTCGCCCTGCTGCCGGTCATCGGCCTGCCCCTGCCGCTGGTCTCCTACGGCGGCTCGGCGCTCCTCCCGTCGCTGGTCGCGCTCGGGTTGCTGGTCTCGTTCGCCCGTCACGAGCCCGGCGCCGAGGAGGCCCGCCTGGCCCGGCGCCGGCGCGGCGACGCGGTCGTCGCCGGCGGGTTCCGCGGACGCCTCGCCCGCCAGGCCTCGCGGCCGCGGGTCGCACGTCCCCGGGGTGCGCGCCGGTGAAGGTGCTCATGGCCGGGGGCGGCACGGCGGGACACACCTCGCCGCTGCTGGCCACCGCCGACGCGCTGCGTCGCTTCGACCCCGACTGCGAGGTGACCGCGCTCGGCACCCCCCGCGGGCTCGAGGTGCGGGTCGTGCCCGAGGCCGGCTACCCCCTCGAGCTGGTCCCGCCGGTCCCGCTCCCGCGCCGCCCCTCGGCCGACCTGCTGCGCGTGCCCGGCCGGCTCCGCGCGGCGCGCGAGGCCGCGTTGGAGGTGGTCGACCGGGTCCGCCCCGACGTGGTCGTGGGCTTCGGCGGCTACGTCTCGGTCCCGGCCTACCTCGCCGCCCGCAAGCGCCGCCTGCCCCTGGTCGTCCACGAGGGCAACGCCCTGCCGGGCATCGCCAACAAGCTCGGCGCCCGGTTCACCCCCTTCGTGGCGACGTCCTTCCCCGAGACCGAGCTGCGCCACGGGACCTACGTCGGCCTGCCGATCCGCCGGATGATCTCCACCCTCGACCGGGCGGCGCTGCGGGAGGAGGCCCGCGCGTTCTTCGGGCTCGACCCGGCGCTGCCGACCCTGCTCGTGACCGGCGGTTCCCAGGGCGCCCGCCGGCTCAACGACGCGGTGTCCGCGGCCCACCGGGCCCTCGGCGACGCCGGCGTGCAGGTGCTCCACGTCTCCGGGCCCCAGGGCTCGGTCGCCGTCTCCACCGAGCCCGGCCGGCCGGCGTACTCCGTGGTGCCCTACGTCGACCGCATGGACCTCGCCTACGCCGCCGCCGACCTGGTGGTGTGCCGCTCCGGCGCCAACACCGTGACCGAGGTGGCGGCCGTCGGGCTGCCCGCGGTCTTCGTGCCGCTGCCGATCGGCAACGGCGAGCAGGCGCTCAACGCCCGCGGCGTGGTCGCGACCGGTGGCGGCCTGCTGGTCGACGACGCCGCGCTGACGCCGGAGTGGGTCGCCGCGACCGTGCCGGGGCTGCTGCACGACGCCGCGCGGCTGGCCGCCATGGGGTCCGCCGCAGCCGGGCTGATCCGCCGCGACGCCGACGAGCGGCTGGCCGCGATGATCCGGACGGCGGCCTCCGCGTGAGGGTCCCGATCCCCGAGTCGATCCCGCCCGCCGAGGAGCTCGGCCGGGTGCACTTCGTCGGCATCGGCGGCGCGGGCCTGTCCGGCATCGCGCGGGTGATGCTCGGCCGCGGCGTGGCCGTCAGCGGCAGCGACGGCAAGGCCTCGGCGACGCTCGACGCGCTCGCCGCCCTCGGTGCCCGGGTCCACGTCGGCCACGCCGCCTCGCAGGTGGGCGACGCCGACACGGTCGTGGTCTCCACCGCGGTCCGCGAGGACAACCCCGAGGTCGTCGAGGCGCTGGCCCGGGGGCTGCGGGTCTGGCCGCGCTCGGCCGCGCTCCAGTCCGTGCTGGCCGACCGGCGCGTCGTCGCGGTCGCCGGCACCCACGGCAAGACCACGACGACCTCGCTGCTGACCGTCGCGCTCCTCGCCTGCGGGGCCCACCCGTCGTACGCCATCGGTGGCGACCTCACCGCGACCGGCGTCAACGCCGCGGCCGGGTCGGGTGACCTCTTCGTCGCCGAGGCCGACGAGAGCGACGGCGCCTTCCTCGTCTACACCCCCCACGCCGCGGTGGTGACCAACGTCGAGGCCGACCACCTCGACAACTGGGGCACCGAGGAGGCCTACCACCAGGCGTTCCGCGACTTCCTCGCGCGCCTCGACCCCGACGGGTTCCTGGTCGCCTGCGTCGACGACCTCGGGGCCGCCGCGCTCGCCGGCGAGGCGCGCTCGCGAGGACTGCGCGTGCTCACCGTGGGCGAGTCCGCCGAGGCGGACCTGCGCGCCTCGTCGCTGGTCTTCGAGGGCTCGACCTCGTCCTTCGACGTCGCGGGTCCGGACGGTCCGCTGGGCCGGGTGACCCTCCAGATCCCCGGCCGCCACTACGTGCTCGACGCGCTGTGCGCCCTGGCGGCGGGGCTCGAGCTCGGGTTCGCCTTCGACGAACTGGCCGCCGGCCTGTCGTCCTACACCGGCACGCGCCGACGCATGGAGCGCAAGGGCGAGGTGGCCGGCGTACGCGTCTACGACTCCTACGCCCACCACCCCAAGGAGATCGCCGGCGACCTGCAGGCCGCGCGCGCGCTGGCGGGGGAGGGGCGCCTGGTCGTGGCCTACCAGCCCCACCTGGTCTCCCGCACCCGCCTGTTCGGCGCCCAGATGGGCGAGGCGCTCGGGGCGGCCGACGAGGTGGTCGTGCTCGACGTCTACCTCGCCCGCGAGGACCCCGAGCCAGGTGTGGACGGCGCGCTGGTGGCGCGCCACGTGCCGCTACCGCCCGACCGGGTCCACGTCGCCCCCGACCGCTCCGCGGTTCCGCCGCTGCTGGTGTCCCTCGCCCGGCCGGGGGACCTCGTGCTGACCCTGGGGGCCGGCGACGTGACCGAGCTGGGGCCCGAGGTGCTCCGGCTGCTGAGCGCCCTCCCGGGCGAGGAGGGCTGAGCCGTGACCGACCTGCTCCACCGCCACGATCCGACCGAGGCGCGCGCCGAGGACCGCTTCGCCCGCATCCGCCGCGCACGCCGCTGGCGGGCCCTGCGCCGCGTGCTGCTCGCCCTGGTGGTCCTCGGCACCGCCGGGGCCCTGGTCTGGCTGGTGTTCTTCTCCTCCGTGCTCGCGGTCAAGGGCATCCGCGTCGACGGCGTCTCGGTGCTCACCACGCGCCAGGTCGCCGCAGCCGCGAAGGTGCCGACCGGCGTGCCCCTGGCCACCGTCGACCTGGACGCGATCGAGGCCCGCGTGGAGGACCTCGCCCCCGTCCTCGACGCCGACGTGTCCCGCTCGTGGCCCGACAAGGTGCTGGTCCGGGTCATCGAGCGCACCGCGGTGCTCGTGGTCGACAAGGAGGGCACCTGGAAGGGCGTGGACTCCGAGGGCGTGGTCTTCCGGGACTTCCGGCGCCAGCCGCCCGGCCTGCCCGTCGTCGAGATGCAGGCCGACACCTCCTCGGCCGCCCTCGCCGAGGCCGCCTCGGTGGTCAACGCGCTCCCGGCCGACATCCTGCGCCGCACCACCTCGCTCGACGTCCGCTCGATCGACTCGATCGTGCTCCACCTGCGCAACGGCGCCCGGGTCAGCTGGGGCAGCGCCGACCAGTCCGGCGACAAGGCCCGCGTCCTCGCGGTCCTCCTGCGGCAGAAGGGCTCGACGTACGACGTCACGGCCCCCGGCCGCCCGACGATCCGGCCGTAGGGGATCAGTTTCACTAGGTACCTAGTGATGTTGTCGCTCCCCGAGCGAAGTTTCGCTGGGGGAGTGCCAGTTCTGCCGCCGTACGACGGCCGCGCGCGGCCCGGTGCACGCGCGCGCCGGGGCCGGCTGACCGTCGTACGCCGGGCCGGGCCGCGGCAAAGCTGCCGCTTCCCGAGCGAAGTTTCGCTCGGGAAGCACCAAGGTCACTAGGTACCTAGTGAAACTGCACCCCGCGAAAACCTCGCCGATTTGTCGACACGCCTGCGTGTCGCCGCAGCGCACCGACCCTCAAGGCCTACCTTCATCTGCAGGCGCCAGGTTGACATAACATTAACCCTCTACCTGAAGGTTAAGGATGAGACCCGGAGCCCTTCCCCGGAGCACAGCAGCACAGTCCACACCAGCCGTCCGGCACCCCGAGGCGGCACACATCAAGCGAGAGGGATCCCTGCCGTGGCAGCACCGCAGAACTACCTGGCCGTGATCAAGGTCGTCGGTATCGGCGGCGGTGGTGTCAACGCCGTCAACCGCATGATCGAGGTCGGGTTGAAGGGCGTGGAGTTCATCGCCATCAACACCGACGCGCAGGCGCTCCTGATGAGCGACGCCGACGTCAAGCTCGACATCGGCCGTGAGCTCACCCGCGGCCTCGGCGCCGGCGCCAACCCCGACGTGGGCGGCAAGGCCGCCGAGGACCACTCCGACGAGATCGAGGAGGTCCTCAAGGGGGCCGACATGGTCTTCGTCACCGCCGGCGAGGGCGGCGGCACCGGCACCGGCGGCGCCCCGGTCGTGGCGCGCATCGCGCGCTCGCTCGGCGCGCTGACCATCGGTGTGGTCACCCGTCCGTTCGCCTTCGAGGGCAAGCGTCGCGCCAACCAGGCGGAGGAGGGCATCAACGCCCTGCGCGAGGAGGTCGACACCCTCATCGTGATCCCCAACGACCGACTGCTGTCGATCAGCGACCGCAGCGTCTCGATGCTCGACGCGTTCAAGCAGGCCGACCAGGTGCTCCTCCAGGGCGTCTCGGGCATCACCGACCTGATCACCACCCCCGGCCTGATCAACCTCGACTTCGCCGACGTCAAGTCCGTGATGCAGAACGCCGGCTCGGCGCTCATGGGCATCGGCTCGGCCCGTGGCGAGGACCGCGCGGTCGCCGCTGCGGAGTCCGCGGTGTCCAGCCCGCTCCTCGAGGCCTCCATCGAGGGCGCCCACGGCGTGCTGCTGTCCATCGCGGGCGGCTCCGACCTCGGCCTCTTCGAGATCAACGAGGCCGCGGCCCTGGTCTCCCAGGCGGCCCACGCCGACGCCAACATCATCTTCGGCGCCGTCATCGACGACGCCCTGGGTGACGAGGTCCGGGTGACCGTCATCGCGGCCGGGTTCGACGGCGGCATGCCCAAGCGCCGCAACGAGGTCCACCAGAGCGCGGCGCGCCGCGAGCCGGTGCCGGCCCAGACCCAGGCCGACACCCGCTCCGCGATCGCCTCGCTGCGTCGGGACACCTTCGACCGGCCCGCGCCGGCGCGTCCGGCCCAGTCCGCGCCCAGCAGCCGTCCCGCGGAGACCCCGCGGCCGGCCGCCCCGGCGCCGGCGACCGTCCGCAGCACCCCGCGCGTCGAGGAGCTCGACGTGCCGGAGTTCCTCAAGTAGGTGTTCGCGTTCCACGACGTCCTCGGCCCGGTCGGTGCAGCCTTCACCGACCGGGCCGGCGGCGTCTCCACCGGGCCGTTCGCCTCGCTCAACCTCGCGGTCCGCACCGACGACGACCCCGCCGCGGTCGCGGAGAACCGTCGCCGTGCGGTCGCGGCGCTGACCGGCTCCCCGCAGACGCCGGTCGCCCTCATGCGTCAGGTGCACGGCGACACGGTGGTCACCGTGTCCGGGCCGACGACCGAGCCGCCCGAGGCCGACGCGCTGGTCACCGCCGAGCGCGGGCTGGTGCTGGTCGTCCAGGTCGCCGACTGCGTGCCGGTCCTCCTCGCCGACCCCGCGTCCGGGCTGGTCGGCGCGGCCCACGCCGGCCGCAACGGCCTCGCGCTCGGGGTCGTGCCGCGGGCCGTCGAGCGGCTCCACGAGCTGGGGGCCGGCCGCCTCACCGCCTGGGTCGGGCCCCACGTCTGCGGCGGCTGCTACGAGGTGCCGGCCGCGCTGCGCGACGAGGTCGCCGAGCGCGTCCCGTCGTCGTACGCCGACACCACCTGGGGCACGCCCTCGATCGACGTCGGGCGGGGTGTCCGCACCCAGCTCGCCGAGGCGGGGGTCGACGACGTGCGCCTGGTCGAGCGCTGCACGCGCGAGGACCCCGACCTCTACTCCTACCGCCGCGACGGCGCCCTGTCCGGCCGTCTCGCCGGCCTGGTCTGGGTGCAGCCGTGAGCGCGCGCGCGGCCGAGCTGGCCGAGCGCCTGGACGTCGTACGCCGGCGCATCGCGACCGCCTGCGACGAGGCCGGCCGCGACCCCGACGAGGTGACGCTGGTCGTGGTGACCAAGTTCTTCCCCGAGTCCGACGTGCGGGCCCTGGCCGAGCTCGGGGTGCGTCAGGTCGGCGAGAACCGCCACCAGGAGGCCGAGGCCAAGCACGCCGCGTGCGCCGACCTCGACCTGGTCTGGCACTTCATCGGCGGCCTGCAGTCCAACAAGTCGGCCGCGGTGGGGGCCTGGGCCGACGTCGTCCAGTCGGTCGACCGGGCCAAGCTGCTGCGGGGGCTGAGCCGGGCCGCGCACGAGCGCGACCGGGTCCTCGACGTGTGCGTGCAGGTCAGCCTCGACCCGCCCGGGGCCGCCGGTCGTGCCGGTGCCGACCCGGGCGACGTGCCCGCCCTGGTCGAGGCGGTGAGGCAGGCCGAGGGCCTGCGGCTGCGCGGCGTCATGGCGGTCGCTCCGCGGGGCGAGGACCCCGGGCGGGCCTTCGCGCGGCTCGCGGAGGTCGCCGCCCAGGTGCGGTCGGTCGACCCCGCCGCGACCTGGGTGAGCGCCGGGATGAGCGGCGACCTCGAGGAGGCCGTGCGGTGGGGTGCGACACACGTGCGTGTCGGCTCTGCGGTCCTCGGAAACAGACCCACCACCGGTTAGCGTGGAACGCGTGGCCTCGGCGGTCACGCGAGCTTCATCGAACGGGCAAGCGGAACGGCAAGCGGAGGTCAGTCATGGGTGGCGCGATGCGCAAGATGGGTGTCTACCTCGGACTCCTCGAGGACACCGAGCGCTACGACGACGACTACGACTACGGCGCACCCGACCAGGGTGTCCCGCCGCAGCACGGCTACCACGACGACCGCAGCCGTCAGGCCCAGGTCGCCCAGCTCGCCGACCGCCGCCGCCCGGTCGCCTCGCCCGTCGCCGCGGTGTCGACCCCGCAGGTGACCGAGCTGGCCCGCATCACCACGCTGCACCCCACGACCTACAACGACGCCCGCGCCGTGGGCGAGGCGTTCCGTGCGGGCGTCCCGGTGATCATGAACCTCTCCGAGATGGACGACGCCGACGCCAAGCGTCTGGTCGACTTCGCCGCCGGCCTGATCTTCGCCGTGCACGGCTCGATCGACCGCGTGACGGCCAAGGTCTTCCTGCTCTGCCCGCCCAACGTCGAGGTGGGCATGGAGGAGAAGGCGACCCTGGTGGAGAACGGCTTCTTCAACCAGAGCTGACCCCCGACCGGTCCGGTTGGCGTCGATCCCTAGGCTGAGCGCGTGTACGTCGTCGGTTCGATCATCGGGACCATCCTCCAGCTCTTCCTGATCCTGCTGTTCGTCCGCTTCGTCTTCGACTGGGTGCAGGTCTTCGCCCGCGACTGGCACCCTCGCGGTGCGCTGCTGGTGCTGCTCGAGGTCGTCTACAGCATCACCGACCCGCCGATCCTGCTGATCCGGCGCTACGTCCCACCCCTGCGGCTGGGGGCGATCCAGCTCGACCTGGCCTTCATCATCGTGCTGATCAGCGTCTTCCTGCTGATGGACCTCAACGCCGCGATCTTCTACCGCTGATCCGCGTCTCAGCGTCCCCGCCCGTGCCGCAGCGCGAGCCGCTACGGTGAACCCCGCGACCCACGTCGCGACCGACACCGGCTCCGCAGCGACCTGAAGGACGGACCATGGCCCTGACGCCCGAGGACGTGAGCAACAAGCGCTTCACCGCAGTTCGCCTGCGTGAGGGCTACGACATGGGCGAGGTCGACCAGTTCCTCGACGAGGTCGAGGCCGAGCTCACCCGCCTGGTCACCGAGAACGACGAGCTGCGCGCCAAGCTCGAGGCCGCCCAGAGTGGCGCCCCGATGCCCGAGAGCAAGGCCCCCGTCGAGCTGGCCAAGGAGCCCGAGCCCGAGCCCGAGGCGACCCCGGCCGAGCCCGAGACCCAGGCCGAGCCCGAGCCCGAGCCGGAGCCCGCCCCCGAGCCGGAGCAGCCCGCCGCTCCCGCGGCACCGCAGGAGCGGGTCGTCGAGACCATCCAGGTCAGCACCACCGCCGAGGCCTCCAAGGCCGCCACCCGTCTGCTCGAGCTCGCCGGCCAGAACGCCGACGCCCTGGTCGCCGAGGCCGAGGAGCAGGCCGAGCAGATCGTCGGCCAGGCCAAGGCCGAGGCGCAGCGGGTCGAGGACGAGGCCCGCAGCCGCGCCGAGCAGCTCGACAGCGAGACCGACCAGCGCCGCACGCAGCTGTTCGGCGACCTCGAGCGCGAGAAGGAGGAGCTCGACGCGGAGGTCAACCGGCTCAAGGAGTTCGAGCAGTCCTACCGCTCCGAGCTCAAGGGCTACTTCGAGCAGCAGCTGGAGGCCCTCGAGGGTCGCGGCGAGCCGGGGTCCTTGCAGAGCAGCAGCGGCACGAGCGGCGCCGACGCCCAGGCCTGACCCGCCGGCACCACCTCAGCAACGACGAGACCCGCCCCTCCGGTCGCCCGGGGGAGCGGGTCTCGTGCGGTCAGCGGGTGACGCTGAAGCTGATGCCGAGGTCGTCGTCGCGGCGCACGTCACCGGTCGGCTCCGCCTCGGTGACCGACGTGGCCAGCACCTCGGTGCCGATCAGCTCGGTGTGCGTCCGCACCGCCTCGGCCGTCTCCTCCTCGTCGGCCTGCCAGACCAGGGTGATCCGGTCGGAGACCTCGAACCCGCTGGCCTTGCGCGCCTCCTGCACCATGCGGACCACCTCGCGGGCGACCCCGGCGCGGCGCAGCTCCTCGGTGATCTCCAGGTCCAGCGCGACGGTCTCGCCCTGCTCGTTGACCACCGACCAGCCCTCGCGGGGCCGCTCGGTCACGATCACCTCGTCGGCCAGCACCTCCACGTCCTCGCCGTCGACGCTGACCGTCGCCCGGCCCGAGTCGCGCAGCGAGCGCGCCAGCGCCTCGGCGTCGGCGGCCGCGATCGCGTTGGCCACGTGGGGCGTCTGCTTGGCGAACCGCTTGCCCAGCGCGCGGAAGTTGCCCTTGGCGCTGTGGTCGACCAGGTCGCCCGCTGAGGCCAGCGGCTCCAGCGTGAGCACGTTGAGCTCCTCGGCCACCTCGGCGCGCAGCGCCTCGTCCAGCAGGTCGTACGACGAGGAGGGCACCAGCGCGCGGCCCAGCGGCTGGCGCGTGCGCACCTTGGCGTCTGCTCGCGCGGCGCGGCCGAGCTCGACCAGCCGGCGTACGAGGGAGACCTGCCGCGCCAGCTCGTCGTCGACGAGGAAGGCGTCGGCCTCGGGCCACGAGGCGAGGTGCACCGACGCCGGGGCGTCGTCCGCGGTGCTGCGGAACAGGTCCTGCCACACCCGCTCGGTGATGAACGGGGTCAGCGGCGCCATCAGCAGCGTGACGACGCGCAGGCACTCGTGCAGGGTCGCCAAGGCGGACGGGTCGCCGTCCCAGAACCGGCGGCGGGAGCGGCGGACGTACCAGTTGGACAGGTCGTCGACGTACGCCGCGAGCAGCTGCCCGACCCGCTGGGTGTCGAAGCCCTCCATCGCCGCGGTGACGCCCTGGGCGGTGCGGTGCGCCTCGCTGAGCGCCCAGCGGTCCAGCGCGGGGCGGTCGGCGTACGACGGCGCGGGCGTGCCCGGCTCCCACCCGGCGGTGCGGGCGTAGAGCGCCTGGAAGGACACGACGTTCCAGTAGGTCAGCAGCACCTTGCGGACGGTCTCCTGGATCGTCGCGTGGCCCACGCGCCGCGCCATCCACGGCGACCCGGAGGCGGCCATGAACCAGCGGACCGCGTCGGCGCCGTGCTCCTCCATCAGCGGGATCGGCTCGAGGATGTTGCCCAGGTGCTTGGACATCTTGCGGCCGTCCTCGGCCAGGATGTGGCCCAGGCAGACGACGTTCTTGTACGACGACCGGTCGAAGACGAGGGTGTTGACCGCCATCAGCGTGTAGAACCAGCCACGGGTCTGGTCGATCGCCTCGCAGATGAAGTCGGCGGGGAAGGCCTGCTCGAACCTCTCGACCGACCCCTCGACGTGGGGGTAGCCCCACTGCGCGAACGGCATCGAGCCGGAGTCGAACCACGCGTCGATCACATCGGGCACGCGCCGCGCCTCGCGCCCACAGACGGCGGAGCCGTCCCCGGTGGTGACGGCGGAGCCGTCGCCGGTGGTCGAGCCTGTCGAGACCGGGCAGTCGAAGGTGACGTCGTCGACGAACGGCTTGTGCGGGTCCAGCCCGGACTGGTCGGAGCCGGTGAGCTCGGACAGCTCGGCGAGCGAGCCGACGCAGACCTGGTGGTCCTTCTCGCAGCGCCAGATCGGCAGGGGGGTGCCCCAGTAGCGGCGACGCGACAGGGCCCAGTCGATGTTGTTGTGCAGCCAGTCGCCGTAGCGGCCCCACTTGATCGTCTCGGGGTGCCAGGCGGTGGCCTCGTTCTCGCGCAGCAGCTCGTCCTTGCGCGCGGTCGTGCGGACGTACCACGACGGCTGGGCGTAGTAGAGCAGCGCGGTGTGGCAGCGCCAGCAGTGCGGGTAGCTGTGCTCGTAGGCGACGTGGCGGAACAGCAGCCCGCGCGCCTCGAGGTCGGCGACGAGGGCGGTGTCGGCGTGCTTGAAGAACTGCCCGCCCACCAGCGGCACGTCGTCCTCGAAGTGGCCGTCGGCCTTGACCGGGTTGACCAGCGGCAGGCCGTAGCGACGGCAGACCGCGAGGTCGTCCTCGCCGAACGCGGGGGACTGGTGGACCAGGCCGGTGCCGTCCTCGGTGGTGACGTAGTCGCCGAGCACCACGAAGTGCGAGCGTCCGCCGTCGGCGGTCGGGGGGAACTCGACCAGGTCGAACGGCCGGGCGTACTCCCAGCGCTCCATGTCCTTGCCCTGCACGGACTCACCGACCGTCCAGCCCTCACCGAGCGCCTTGTCCACCAGCGGCTCGGCGACGACCAGCGTCTCCTCGCCGTTGCTCACCAGGACGTAGGTGACGTCCGGGTTGACCGCCACCGCGGTGTTGGAGACCAGCGTCCACGGGGTCGTGGTCCACACGAGCAGCTGCGCGCGGCCGGCGTACGGGCCACTGGTGAGCGGGAACCGCACGTAGACGCTGGGGT
Source organism: Nocardioides marmoribigeumensis (assembly GCF_031458325.1). NCBI lineage: Bacteria > Bacillati > Actinomycetota > Actinomycetes > Propionibacteriales > Nocardioidaceae > Nocardioides > Nocardioides marmoribigeumensis. Next base: position 857,643 of record NZ_JAVDYG010000001.1, on the reverse strand, counting down.
CGACGACCGTCTCGTAGCCCTGGGCGAGCTCGTGGTCGGACAGGCCGGTGCCGCAGCGGGGGCAGTACGGCGAGACGCGGTAGTCCTCGACCAGCAACCCGGAGGTGTGGATCTGCTTGAGCGCCCACCAGACCGACTGGACGTAGTCGGGGCTCATCGTGCGGTAGGGGTCGTGCAGGTCGACCCAGTAGCCCATCCGCCGGGTCATCGTCTCGAACTGGTCGACGTTGCGCAGGACGGACTCGCGGCACCTGTCGTTGAACTCGGCGATGCCGTAGGCCTCGATGTCGCCCTTGCCGCTGAAGCCGAGCTCCTTCTCGACCGCGAGCTCGACGGGCAGGCCGTGGCAGTCCCAGCCGGCCTTCCGCTCCACCCGCATCCCGCGCATCGTCTTGTAGCGCGGGAAGAGGTCCTTGAAGACCCGCGCCTCGACGTGGTGGGTGCCGGGCTTGCCGTTGGCCGTCGGGGGCCCCTCGTAGAACGTCCAGCGGGGTGCGCCCTCGCGCTGCTCCATCGAGGCGGCGAAGGTGTCCTCGGCGGCCCAGAGATCGAGGACCTCGCGCTCCATCGCGGGGAGGTCCACCTGGGGCGGGACGGGACGGTAGGTGCTCATCGCGGGTCTTCCTCGGGTCGCTTCGTCGGACCGGGCCCGTGCCGGGTCCGGACGAAGGGACGAGGCCCGCCACCGGGTCCCGCGGTACCACCCTCCTTGGTGCCGCCCTTGAGGGCTGCACCCACTCGTGGCGCGCCGCAGCCGGGTCTACCTGCTGGGTCCGGAGTGGTCGGTCCGGGTCCAGCGCTCTTCCGGCGGCTCGGGGGTGATCTTCGCTCCGGACAACACCCCCGGGCTCTCACCGTCCCCGGGTCGCTGCCGGCTGTGCTCGGAGCTACTCGTCCCGTCCACGCCTCGCGGTCGTCCCCAAGTCTGCCAGAGCACCCACGAACGGCTCCACGAGGTTTCGCCCCGTGTGCCGAACACACCCCTCCGGGCGTGGATCGGCCCGGGCGTGGCTGGTTGTCACGCCAGGTCAGGCGGCATATCCTCGCCACGCGCGCGCCGGAGGGGCGCGCGTTTCGGTTCGGTGTTCGAACGCCCCGGCGTCGGACGGCCCCGACGACGAGGAGTCCCCGGCATGGCTCGATCCACCGCCGGCAAGCTGGCCAGCAAGACCGTCTCCAAGACGGCTGCGGCCGCGCGACGCGTCACGGGCGTCGGCCGCAAGTCCAGCGCCGCCACCAAGTCCAAGGCCTCCGCGGCCACGACGTCGACGTCCGCACCTGCGGCGGCGAAGAAGGCGCCTGCGAAGGCCCCTGCGAAGGCTGCGGCGAAGGCGCCGGCGAAGGCCCCTGCGAAGGCTGCGGCGAAGGCGCCGGCGAAGGCCCCTGCGAAGGCCCCTGCGAAGGCTGCGGCCAAGGCGCCTGCGAAGGCCGCCCCTGCGAAGAAGGCGCCTGCGAAGAAGGCGCCTGCCAATGCTGCGCCGGCGAAGTCGGCGGCGAAGGCTCCGGCGAAGTCGGCGGCGAAGAGGGCCCCGGCCAAGGCCGCGCCCGCGAAGGCGGCTGCCACCAAGGCGGCCGCGACGAAGGCGCCGGCCAAGGCCGCCGCCACGAAGTCGGCCGCGAAGAAGGCTCCGGCCAAGTCGGTCGCCAAGAAGGCGCCGGCCAAGGCCGCGACGAAGAAGGCTGCCCCCGCGACGAAGGCTCCAGCGGCGAAGGCGCCTGCGAAGGCCGCTGCCGAGAAGGCGCCCGCCAAGAAGACGCCCGCCAAGAAGACGCCCGCCAAGAAGACGGCGCCCGTCGAGGCGACCTCGGCCGAGGCCACCCGGTCGGCGGCCAAGAAGACCGCGAAGGCGCCTGCCAAGGCGACCGCGAGGAAGACGTCGACGACCAAGGCGCCCGCCACGAAGGCCCCGACCAAGAAGGCTGCGGCCGCCGCTCTGCTGGTCAAGGACGACGAGGACCCCTGGACCCAGGGCGAGCTCGACGAGGTCCGCGCCGAGCTGACCACCGACGTCGACCGCCTCCGCGGCGAGCTCGACCTCGTGGAGCACGAGCTCGACGAGCTCATGCGCGACGGCGGGGACGGCGCTGGCAACGACCAGGCTGACGTGGGGTCCGCGACGTTCGAGCGCGACCACGAGATGAGCCTGGCCAACAACGCGCGCGGGATGCTCCTGCAGACCCAGCGGGCGATGGCACGCATCGACGACGGCACCTACGGCGTGTGCGAGTCGTGCGGCCAGCCCATCGGCAAGATGCGGCTGCAGGCTTTTCCCCGTGCGACACTGTGCATGACATGCAAGCAGCGAGAGGAACGCCGCTGACCCCGAGTGGTCACAGCGGCCCCGAGGCCCGCGACCCTGGAGTCCCCGTCACCACCCCGTCCCGCCGTCGCCTGCGCCTGCTCCTCGCGCTCGTGGCCCTCGCGGCGTACTCCGTCGACGTCGTCACCAAGACCTTCGCGATGCGTCACCTGGACGGTCGTGAGCCGGTCGAGCTGATCGGTCCCGTGCTCCGGCTGACGTTGGTGCGCAACCCGGGCGCCGCGTTCAGCACCGGCACGTCGTCCACCGTCGCGCTCACCCTGCTGGCTGCCGCTGCCGTGGTGGTCGTCCTGGTCCTGGCACGCCGGGTCGGCACGCGCGGCTGGGCAGTCGCGCTCGGCCTGCTGCTCGGTGGGGTGTCGGGCAACCTGACCGACCGCATGCTGCGCGACCCCGCGCCGTTGCGGGGTCATGTCGTGGACTTCCTCCAGCTGCCGCACTGGCCGGTGTTCAACGTCGCGGACATCTGCATCAACCTCGCGGCGGCCCTGATCATCTGGCACTCGTGGCGCGGGGTCCCGCTGCGCGGGCGACGGCCCCAGACCGACGGCTCCGAGGAGACCGGGGAGGGTGCGGGCTCGTGAGCGACCACCGCACCGTCCTGGTCCCCGAGGGTCTCGCGGGCGAGCGGGTCGACACCGCCCTCGCGCGGATGTTCGGCGTCTCCCGCAGCCGGGCCGCCGAGCTCGTGGGGCAGGGGCTCGTCCACGTCGACGGCCAGGAGGTCGCCAAGTCCGAGCGGGTGCACGCCGGGTCGATGCTCGAGGCCACGATCCCGGCCCTCGCACCGGTCGCGGTCAAGCCCGAGATCGTGGAGGGCATCGGGATCATCCACGACGACGACGCCCTCGTGGTCATCGACAAGCCGGTCGGCGTCGCGGTGCACCCCAGCCCGGGCTGGTCGGGCCCGACCGTCGTCGGCCACCTCGCCGCAGCCGGGTTCCGCATCTCCACGAGCGGGGCGAGCGAGCGGCAGGGGATCGTGCAGCGGCTCGACGTCGGCACGTCGGGGGTGATGGTGATCGCCAAGTCCGAGTCGGCGTACTCCATCCTCAAGAACGCCTTCCGGCACCGCACGGTCGACAAGACCTACCACGCGCTGGTGCAGGGCCACCCCGACCCGTTCCGCGGCACGATCGAGGCCCCGATCGCGCGGCACCCCAAGTTCGACCACAAGTACGCCGTGATCTCCGGTGGCCGGCACAGCGTCACCCACTACGAGACGCTCGAGGCCCACCGGTTCGCCAGCCTGCTGGAGCTGCACCTGGAGACCGGTCGCACGCACCAGATCCGTGTGCACATGCAGGCGCTGCACCACCCGTGCGTGGGCGACCCGCTCTACGGCGGCGACCCGGTCCTGGCCGAGCGGGTCGGGCTGAGGCGGCAGTGGCTGCACGCCGTGCGGCTCGGCTTCGACCACCCCGACTCGGGAGAGTACGTCGAGTACGAGTCGCCCTACCCCGACGACCTCGCCCACGCCCTGGACGTGATCCGTGGGCTCGACTGACGGTCCCGACCTGACCGGGGTGCTGCTGCGCCCGGCCGGTCCCGACGACCTCGACGCCGTCGTCGAGGTGCACCTGACCTCGCGCAAGGCCGCGGTCCCGGCGATGCCCCCGATGGTCCACCCCGACCGCGACGCCGCGCCCTACCTGCGCGGGCGGATGGCGGCCGGCGAGACGTGGGTGGCCGAGGTCGAGGGCCGGGTCGTGGGCTACGCGCTCGTCGACGGGGCGTGGCTGGACCACCTCTACGTGCTCCCCGACTTCGCCGGGCAGGGCATCGGCAGCAACCTGCTCGACCTGGTCAAGACGCTGCGGCCGGGCGGCTTCGCCCTGTGGGTCTTCGAGAGCAACGAGCCGGCCCGACGGTTCTACCGCCGCTGGGGGCTGGTCGAGCTGGAGCGCACCGACGGGTCCGGCAACGACGAGCGCGCCCCCGACCTCCGGATGGCCTGGGAGGGGACCGATCCGATGGCCTACCTCCGGACCCAGGTCGACGAGACCGACGACGACCTGGCCCGCGTGCTCGCCCGGCGGGCGGCCCTGACCGCGCGCATCCAGGAGCACAAGGAGGTGCCCGGCCACGAGGGCCGCGACCCGGCGCGCGAGGCCGAGATCGTCGAGCGGCTCGTGGCCACGGCGCCGGCCCTCGGCACCGAGGGGTGGACCCGGATCCTCGAGGCGGTCATCACGGCCAGCCTCGACGCTGCCGAGCGCCGGGCCTGAGCGGTCGCGCCCGGGCCGGCTGGCCGTCGTACGACTGGGGTGCGGGAAAACTGGCACTCCCCGAGCGAAGTTTCGCTCGGGGAGTGACAAAGTCACTAGGTACCTAGTGAAACTGCACCCAGCGGCTCACCGCGGGGCGCGGGCCAGGACCACCGAGAGGCCCGCCAGGAGCCCGGCCGGCACCACGACCCCGACGCCGGCGGCGCCGAAGACGGCGAAGGTCGGCAGCACCAGGAGGGCCGGGACGACCGCCCACCAGGGGGTACGACGGGCGCGGGCCAGGGCGGCGAAGGTCACCGGGAGCACGAGGAGCATCGAGACCAGCCCGGGCAGCAGGTAGGCCTTGACCGCCCACTGCTCGCCACCCATGCCGTCGTAGATCCTCGACGCGGCGTCGAGCCCGCTCTCGTTGGTGATGGCGGCGAAGAACAGGTCGCTCATCATGAGTGCCGGCATGCTCACCATCACCAGGAAGCCGAGCACGGCGGCGAGGTTCATCAGGCCGCGGCCGCGACCGCGGACCAGGGGGACCAGGGCGAGCGGGACGACGCCCCACACGCCGTAGGCGAGGTGCAGCAGCGTGGCGTGCCACTGCAGCTGGTCGACCTCGGCGGCGTAGACCTTGATCATCTCGCGGCCCTCGTTGGCCGCGCCCGGGTCGGTGAGGGTGGCAGCGGCGAGGAGGACGCCGGCGACGGCGGGGAGGGCGAGCTGCACGGCGCGGCGGACCCCCGGACCGGACTCGGCGGCGGGCGCGGTGGTGGTGGTGGCGGTGGTGGCGGCGGCGGTGTCGAGCGTGGCGGTCATGGCGACTCCTTGGTCAGTGGGCGGTGTTGCCCGATGACCTGACTCTCGCCCGCCCGGTGACCCCGGCAGCAGGGGTCGGCGTCCCGACTGCCCGGGAACCCCGGGCGGGACCTTCAGGCGGGACCCTCAGGACGCGGGACCGCCGAGCCCGGCGTCGCGGGCGAGGGCGACCATCTCCGCGCGGGAGCGGGCGTGCAGCTTGGTGAGGATCGCGCTGACCCGGTTGCGCACGGTCTTCTCGCTGAGGAACAGCCGTCGCGCGATCGTCGGGTTGTCGAGGCCACCGGCGATGAGCTCGAGCATCTCCAGCTCGCGGGGGGTCAGCTCGGGGAACGGGCTGACCGCCGACGAGCGCCCCTGGCTGAACAGGGTGAGCACGCGCTCGGCGATGCCGGCCCCGAAGACCGCCTCGCCGCGTGCCACGCCGTTGATCGCCCGCTCGATGTCGAGACCGTCGGACTCCTTGAGCAGGTAGCCCCGGGCCCCGGCCCGCAGCGCGGCGAAGATCGAGTCGTCGTCGGAGTCCATCGTCAGCACGATCACGGCGGTGTCGGGGTGCTCGACCTTGATCCGCGCGGTCGCCTCGAGACCGCCGACCTCGGGCATGCGCAGGTCCATCAGCACCACGTCGGGGGCCATCCTCGCGACCAGCTCGACCGCCTCCCGGCCGTTGGCGGCCTGCCCGACCACCTCGATGTCGTCGAGGTCCTGCAGCACGGTCACCATGCCGGCGCGGAACATCGGGTGGTCGTCGGCCACCAGCACGCTGACGCTCATGCGGGGTCCAGGGGGAGCTCGGCGCGGACCGTGGTGCCGCCTCCCGGCGTCCTGGTGACCCGCAACGTCCCGCCGACCTCCGCCGCGCGCTCGCGCATGCTCCGCACCCCGACCCCCTCCTTCACCCGGGCGGGCATCCCCACCCCGTTGTCGCTGACCCGGACCACCAGTCGGCGCCCATCCTGCCCGAGCCCGACCTCGACCCGGCTCGCCACGCTGTGGCGCAGCGCGTTGGTGAACGCCTCGGAGGCGATGGCGTACGCCGCCACCTCGACCGCAGCGGTCGGCGGGTCGAAGGGCGCGACGGTCACCTGCGTCGCGGGCTGGTCGTGCCCGGCCACGAGCTGCCTGACCGCACCGGCGAGTCCGAGCTGGTCGAGCACGGGCGGCCGCAGCCCGTGCACCACGGCGCGCAGCTCGCCCACCCCGGCACGCAGCCCGTCGCGCAGCGCCTCGGCGCGCTCGGCGAGCGAGGCGTCGAGCGACCGCAGCCGCCGCGCCAGCGAGTCCAGCTGGAGCGCGGTCCCCGCCAGGGCGGGTGCGACCCCGTCGTGCAGGTCCTTGCGCAGCCGGCGCCGCTCCTCCTCGCGAGCGGCCACGATGCGGCCACGGCTCAGGGCCACGTCGCCGACCAGGCGTGCGGCGTAGGCCAGCGTGCCGGCACGCGAGGCGATCTCGGCCACGGCGTTCTCCTGCTGCGGGGTCCACCGCTCGTGCGGCCGGCGCAGCCCGACGTGCAGCTCGCCGACCCGGTCGCCGAGCGCCTCGACCCTGACCACCTGGCTGCCGTGGACCGGCGTACCGGAGGTGAGCGTGAGGTCGTCGCTGACGTACGCCGCGTAGGGCAGCCGCAGCGACTCCCGCAGCCCGTCGACGAGCCGCTGCAGGGCGTCGACGGGCTGGGAGGCCCCGGCGACCCGCTTGCCGACGTCGGCGACGACGGCGTAGGCGTTGTGCCGGTGACCGAACAGGCGCCGGTCCACGACCCGCTGGACGCGCTCGCGAGCGGCCGCCGCGGCCAGGGCCGCCAGGGCGACGACGAGCACGCCCCAGCTCGAGCCGGGCGCGACCGCGTCGGCGACGTAGACCAGGACGACGTAGACGCCCACGACCATCGCGGTGATGATCGCGAGGACGAGCGTGCGGCTCAGCGTCACCTCGATGTCGAAGAGCTGGTGACGCAGGATCCCGATCGCCATCGCCGTGGGCACGCCGGCCAGGGAGGCCGAGAACGCCCATTCGCCGGCGGCACCGGGCATGAAGCCCACGGCCACCCCCACGAGCAGGACCAGGCCGCCGAGGAGCAGCCACAGCAGCTGCGTGCGCTCCCGGTCCTGCGCCCGGCGCATGCGCAGCGCGATCACCAGGACGCCGGTCGGGATCCCGACGAAGAACAGCGGCATGACGCACGCGACGACGAGGCCTCGCAGCCAGTCGGCGCCCGGGATGCCGAGGGGGTTGGCGACCTCCGGCGCGAGGTCGGGAGGGACGTCGGCGAACATCCGCCCGACGACCGCCAGGGTCGCCAGGACCAGCAGGAACCGGACCAGGTGGCCCCAGCGTCGACCCAGCGGCCGGCCGTCCGGGAAGAGGTGCGGGATCACCGGCACGGTGTAGAAGTACGGCGGGGCGAAGCCCCACACGGCGAACCACGCGCAGGCAGCGCCCACCACGCCCTCGCCGCCGGTGTGGGCGGCGACTGCCGAGGCGACGTGGTAGGGCCCGATGACGGCCGTGACGAGCATCAGCCGGCCCACGCTGTTGTGCGGCTGGACGCGCAGGATCAGCGCGCCCGCGACCGGCCAGGTCATGCCGAGCACGAGGTCCGGGGCGGCGAAGCCCAGTGCCACGTCGTTGCCGTCGAGGTAGACCGAGAGCGGGAACGCGCCCAGGCAGCACGCCACGGACACCGCGGCCGCCACGGCGGCGAAGGTGGCGAACCTCGACGCCGGGGCCCCGATCTCGTCCGGCGGCGTCACCTCCGTGGTGGTCATGGCGAGAACTCTGCCCGACGCGACGTCCCGGAAGGAGGGGGTCGGTGTCCCTCGTCGGCGGGTCGCCGGGCGCACGAGGCTCGGCGTACCGCCCCGGACGCGCCGGGACCCACCTCGAGGAGAACCGCCATGACGCAGACCCGGACCACCACCCGCCTGGACGCGCCGTCCGGGGCCGGCCGTCGCGCGTGGCCGCTCACCGCCGCCGCTGCCGGCCTGTGCGGCGTCGTTGCCACGCTCGTGCTCGACGGCCGCAGCGCGGTCGGTGACGACGTCTCGCTCGCTCCGCAGCTCTTCGAGAGCCTCGACCCGACGGTCTACCGCGCCTCGATGGTCGTGGGCTACCTCGCTGTCGTCCTGCTGCTCGTGACCGCCGCGCACTGGCGCCGCCACGTCGAGCACCGGGTGCCCGGCTCGACCGCCGCCCACCTGGTGCCGCTCGGCCTGCTCGCCTCGGCCGCCGGGCTGACCTACGGCTACGGCTGGAAGGGCGCGCTCGGCGACTACATGCCTGGCGGCCCCGAGCACGGGATGTACGACGACCAGGGGCTCTACGTCTACTACCTGCTCAACGACTTCGGGGCCTACATCGGCTGGCTCGGCGTCGTGGTCTCGGCCGGTGCCGTCGCGTGGATGGCGTTCCGCGAGCGCACGGTGTCGCGCTGGATCGGGGTCGTCTCGGTGCTGCCGGTCCTGCAGACCACCCTCATGGTGGCCGGCATGGGCGTCCCGGGTGTGCCCGCGCTGCTCGGCCCCCTGTGGCTGCTCGTGGTCGGTCTCGGCCTGTCGCTGGGTCGGAGCACCGTGGTCCGCTGAGGACCCCTAGATTGACCGCGTGAGCACCGCGGACGGACCGGTCGGGAACCTGCCCCGACCGGTCCGTCTCGGTTATGGCGCCGGGTCCGTGGCGACCGGCGCCTTCGGCACGGTCCCCGGCCTGATGCTCCTGCCGTTCCTCACCGACACCCTCGGGATCGGTGCCCTGGCGGCGGGTCTCGTGGTCCTGCTCCCCAAGGCGTGGGACGTGGTGCTCAACCCGCTCGCGGGCCGCATCTCCGACCGCACCGTCGACCCGCGGGGCCCCCGCCGCCCGTGGCTGCTGCGCGGCGGGCTGGGGCTCGCGGCCTGCTTCGCGCTCCTCTTCGCGGGGCCGGACCTCGGCTCGCGGGCCGCCGACACCGCCTGGGTGCTGGTCGCGTTCCTGGCCTGCGCGACGGCGTACGCCTTCTTCCAGGTGCCGTTCGTCGCGATGCCCGCCGAGCTCACCGACGACTACGACGAGCGCACCCGCCTGATGACCTGGCGCGTCGCCCTGCTGGCCCTGACGATCCTGCTCACCGGGGCCTCCGCGCCGCTGATCCGCGACGCTGCCGGCGGGCGCGACGGCTACCGCCTGATGGGCCTGGTCATGGCCGTGGTCATCGCGGTCGGCGTCGTCGCGTCGTACGCCGGCACGCGGCACGCGCCGGTCGGCACGGTGGAGGCGGGGGCGGGCACGCTGGCCGACCAGGTGCGCGTGGTGGCCGCCGCCCGCGACTTCCGGGCCCTGCTCACCACCTTCGTCGTCCAGGCGCTGGCCGTGGGCGCCATGCTCGCCGGGGTCGACTACGTCGCCCGTGAGGTGCTGGGCAGCGCGGGCGCCTCCACGGTGCTGTTCGTCTGCTTCGTGGGGCCTGCGCTGCTGCTGACCCCCGTCTGGGCGCGGGTGGGGGAGCGGGCCGGCAAGCGCCGCGGCTACGCCGCCGCCTCGCTGTGCCTGGCCGCCGGCGCGCTGCTGCTCGTGACGGCCCAGGTCGTGCCTCCCGCCGTGGTCTACCTCGCCACCGCGCTCGTGGGGGTGGGGTACGCCGGCGCGCAGGTCTTCCCGCTCGCGATGCTCCCCGACGCCGCGGCCGTGGACGCCCACCGCACGGGGGAGAACCGCGCGGGCGTCTACACCGGGGTCTGGACCGCGGGGGAGACCCTCGGCCTCGCCCTGGGTCCCGGCCTCTTCGCGCTGGTGCTCGCGGCCGGGGGCTACGTCTCCTCCGAGGGCGGTGGGGTCACCCAGCCCGCCTCCGCGGTCACCGCGATCACCCTCGGTTTCTCGCTCGTCCCCGCCGCGCTGGTGCTGCTGTCCCTGTGGTGGCTGCGCGGCTACCGCCTCACCGCGGCCGAGGTGGCCGCCGCGACCTCGGAGGAACCCCGTGCCCGATGACCTGCTCGCCCAGCTCGCGGAGCTGGGTGCCGGCGACGTGCCGACCAAGGGCGGCCGCACGCTGGCCTACGTCTACGACTCCGGCCTCGCCGACGTCGACGAGCTGGCCCGGCAGGCGCTCGGGGCCTACTGCGACAGCAACGGCCTGGACCCCACCGCCTTCCCCTCCCTGAGACGCATGGAGAACGACCTGGTCGGCATCGCCGCGGACCTCCTCGACGCGCCGCCCACGGTCGTGGGCACGGTCACCTCCGGCGGGACCGAGTCCTGCCTGCTCGCGGTGCAGGCCGCCCGCGACGCCCACCCGTCCGTCGAGCGCCCACGGGTCGTCGTCCCGGACACGGTGCACGCCGCGTTCCGCAAGGCGGCCCACTACTTCGGGGTCGAGCTCGTCGTGGCCCCGGTCCGCGAGGACTTCCGCGCCGACCCCGTCGCCACGGCCGCCGCGGTCGACGAGGCGCCGGACCGCACGGTCCTCGTGGTCTGCTCCGCACCGTCGTACGCCCACGGGGTGGTGGACCCGGTCACCGAGATCGCCGCGCTCGCCGCCGCGCGCGGGATCCGCTGCCACGTCGACGCCTGCATCGGGGGCTGGGTGCTGCCGTTCGCCGCGCGGCTCGGGCGACCGGTCGCCCCCTGGACCTTCGCCGTCGACGGGGTCACGAGCATCTCGGTCGACCTGCACAAGTACGCCTACACGCCCAAGGGCGCCTCGCTGCTCCTGCACCGCACGCCGGCGCTGCGGCGCCCGCAGTACTTCGCCTCCGCCGACTGGCCCGGCTACACCATGCTCAACTCCACGATGCAGTCCACGCGCTCCGGAGGCCCGCTCGCCGCGGCCTGGACCGTCGTGCGCGCCATCGGGCCGCAGGGGTACGACGACCTGGTGCGGCAAACGCTCGAGGGCGTCGACGCGCTCGTGGCCGGGGTCGGGGGGATCGACGGGCTGCGGGTCGTGGCGGCCCCCGACTCGACCCTGGTGGCGCTGGAGACCGACGGGTCGTGCGACGTGTTCACACTGGCCGACGAGCTCGCCGGCCACGGGTGGTACGTCCAGCCCCAGATGGGCTTCGCCGGGCGCCCGCCGACCCTGCACCTCACCCTGTGCGCGGCGACCGCGCCGGGGGTCCCGGACCTGCTCGCGGCGCTCGCGGCCGCCGTACGCCGGGCGCGGGAGGCGGGACCGGTCGCGGTCGACCCCGAGGTGGCGGCGTTCGTCGCGGCCCTCGAGCCCGCCACCCTCTCCGAGGAGGACTTCGACGGGCTCCTGGCGGCCGCCGGCCTCGCCGGCGGGGGAGGCGACCTCGCGCTCCCGGAGCGGATGGCCGAGGTCAACGCCCTGCTCGACGCCGCCCCTCCGCGGCTGCGGGAGGCGGTGCTCGTGGCCTTCCTCGACCGCCTCATGCGGCCGGCCCGCGGGACCGACCCGCGGTGGTCGTCCTGACGGAAGTGTCGGTGCCGTCGGGCAGCCTTCGTCGCGTAGGCTGAGCGCTCTTCCCCAAGACGTCCTCAGGCGAGCCCACTCGGCCTGGTCGTTGCGTGCTGTCCTCGTTGCGAGGGAGAGGAGATGGTCGGCTCCATGTCGTCAGGGTCGTCAGGACCAGGAGAGGGCTTCGCCCACCTCCACGTCCACACCGAGTACTCCATGCTCGACGGCGCGGCACGGCTCGACGACATGTTCGCGCGCACCGCCGAGCTCGGCATGGACGCGATCGCGATGACCGACCACGGCAACGTCTTCGGCGCCTTCGAGTTCTGGTCCAAGGCCAAGAAGCACGGCGTCAAGCCGATCATCGGGCTCGAGGCCTACGTCACCCCCGACACCAGCCGCTTCGAGCGCAAGCGGGTCCGCTGGGGCGACGGCAGCCGCGACAGCGCGGGCGACGACGTCTCCGGCTCCGGCGCCTACACCCACATGACCCTGCTGGCCGAGACCACGCAGGGCATGCACAACCTGTTCCGGCTGTCCTCGCGCTCGTCGCTCGAGGGCTACTTCTACAAGCCCCGCGCCGACCGCGAGCTGCTCAACGAGCACGCCAAGGGGCTCATCGCGACCACCGGCTGCCCCTCCGGCGAGGTCCAGACCCGCCTCCGCCTGGGGCAGTACGACCAGGCACGACGCGCGGCCGGGGAGTTCCAGGACATCTTCGGGCGCGACAACTACTTCCTCGAGCTGATGGACCACGGCCTGTCCATCGAGACCCGGGTCCGCGACGACCTGCTCACGCTCTCCAAGGAGCTCGGCATCCCGCCGATCGCGACCAACGACTCCCACTACGTCAACCCCGGCGACGCGCCCGCCCACGAGCACCTGCTCTGCGTGAGCTCGGGCAGCGTGATGAGCGAGCCGCCCTACGAGAAGGGCGGCAAGCGGTTCGCCTTCCAGGGCGACGGCTACTACGTCAAGTCGCCGCAGGAGATGCGGCAGATCTGGCGCGACCTGCCCGAGGCCTGCGACAACACCCTCCTCATCGCCCAGCGGTGCGAGGTCGAGTTCGACACCAAGGCCAACTACATGCCGCGGTTCGACGTCCCCGAGGGCTACACCGAGGACACCTGGTTCCGCGAGGAGGTGCAGACCGGGCTGCGCTTCCGCTACCCCGACGGCATCCCCGAGGAGGTCCAGAAGCAGGCCGACTTCGAGGTCGGCGTCATCCTGCAGATGGGCTTCCCGGGCTACTTCCTCGTCGTCGCCGACTTCATCAACTGGGCCAAGGACAACGGCATCCGCGTGGGCCCGGGCCGAGGCTCCGGCGCGGGCTCGATGTGCGCCTACGCGCTGCGCATCACCGATCTCGACCCGCTCCGGCACGGCCTGATCTTCGAGCGGTTCCTCAACCCCGACCGCGTCTCGATGCCCGACTTCGACATCGACTTCGACGACCGTCGCCGCGCCGAGGTGATCGACTACGTCTCACGCAAGTACGGCTCCGACCGCGTCTCGATGATCGTCACCTACGGCACGATCAAGGCCAAGCAGGCGGTCAAGGACTCCTCGCGCATCCTCGGCTTCCCGTTCTCGATGGGTGACCGCATCACCAAGGCGATGCCCCCGGCGGTGATGGGCAAGGACGTCCCGCTCAAGCAGCTGTTCGACCCCCAGCACCCCCGGTACGGCGAGGGCGGCGAGTTCCGCGCCCTCTACGAGGCCGAGCCCGACGTCAAGAACGTCGTCGACACCGCCATCGGCATCGAGGGCCTCAAGCGCCAGTGGGGCGTGCACGCCGCGGGCATCATCATGTCGAGCGCGCCTCTGCAGGACGTCATCCCGATCATGAAGCGGGAGCAGGACGGCGCGATCATCACGCAGTTCGACTACCCGACGTGCGAGTCGCTCGGCCTGATCAAGATGGACTTCCTGGGCCTGCGCAACCTCACCGTCCTCGACGACGCCGTGCGCAACGTCGAGCTCAACCGCGGCGAGAAGCTGGTGCTCGAGGACCTCACGCTCGACGACCCCGCCTCCTACGAGCTGCTCGGGCGCGGCGACACCCTGGGCGTGTTCCAGCTCGACGGCGGCCCGATGCGCTCGCTGCTGCGCCAGATGCGCCCCGACAACTTCGAGGACATCTCCGCGGTGCTGGCGCTCTACCGCCCTGGCCCGATGGGCGTGAACAGCCACATCAACTACGCCCTGCGCAAGAACGGCAAGCAGGACGTCACCCCGATCCACCCCGAGCTCGAGGAGCCGCTCGCCGACATCCTCGGCAACACCCACGGCCTGATCGTCTACCAGGAGCAGGTCATGGCCGTGGCCCAGAAGCTCGCCGGCTACACGCTGGGTCAGGCCGACCTGCTGCGCCGCGCCATGGGCAAGAAGAAGAAGGAGGTGCTCGACGCCGAGTACGTCCCCTTCTCCGAGGGCATGAAGGCCAACGGCTACTCCGACGCGGCGATCAAGACCCTGTGGGACGTCCTGGTCCCCTTCTCCGACTACGCCTTCAACAAGGCCCACACCGCGGCCTACGGCCTGGTGTCCTACTGGACGGCCTACCTCAAGGCGCACTACCCGGCCGAGTACATGGCCGCCCTGCTCACCTCGGTCAAGGACGACAAGGACAAGTCCGCGATCTACCTCAACGAGTGCCGCCGCATGGGCATCAAGGTGCTGCCGCCCGACGTCAACGAGTCCGAGGCCACCTTCACCCCGGTCGGCACCGACATCCGCTTCGGGCTCAACGCGATCCGCAACGTCGGCGGCAACGTCGTGGCCGGCATCGTGACCGCCCGCCAGGAGAAGGGCCGCTTCACCGACTTCAACGACTTCCTCGGCAAGGTCGAGGCCGTGGTGTGCAACAAGCGCGTGATGGAGTCGCTGATCAAGGCCGGGGCGTTCGACTCGCTGGGACACCGGCGCTCCGCCCTGGTCGCGGTCCACGAGACCGCGGTCGACCAGTACGTCGAGGTCAAGCGCAACGAGGCGATCGGCCAGGACTCGCTGTTCGGGGGGCTCGACGAGGCCGACTCCGGGGGCGGGCTGGCCGGCTGGGGCACCGAGGTGCACGTCCCGGACCTGCCCGAGTGGGACAAGACGACCCTGCTCAGCCACGAGCGCGACATGCTCGGCCTCTACGTCTCCGACCACCCGCTGCAGGGCCTCGAGCACATCCTGGCCAAGGAGGCCGAGACCACCATCGGACGGCTGCTGGCCGACGAGGAGCGTGGCGACCGCACGCCGGTGACGATCTGCGGTCTCATCACCGGGGTCCAGCGCAAGATCACCAAGGCCGGGGCGACCTGGGCGATGGTGACGGTCGAGGACCTCGAGGGGGCGATCGAGGTGCTGTTCTTCCCCGCCGCCTACCAGCTGGTCAGCACGCTGCTGGTCGAGGACACCGTCGTCACGGTCAAGGGCAACCTGTCCAGGCAGAAGGACACCCCCGAGCTGCACGGCCAGGAGCTGGCCCGCCCCGACCTCACCGAGGGGCCGAGCGGCCCGGTGGTGATCAACCTGCCCTCCACGCGCTGCACGCCCGAGACCGTCGACCGCCTGCGCGACATCCTGGCCACCCACCCGGGGGTCACCGAAGTACGCTTGCGCCTCATGACGAGGACCAGCACCCGCGTGATGCGGCTCGACGACCGCCTGCGCGTGTCCCCGAGCCCCTCGCTGTCCGGGGAGCTCAAGGAGCTGCTCGGACCGCACTGCCTGAGTGGCGTGTGAACCTCGCAGGCGGGCGGACCCTCGCCCGGGGGTTCCTGGTCGACCTGGCCCTGGTCGCCGTCCTCGTCGCGGGGCTCGGGCTGGCGGTCGGGCTGCTCTGGCCCCAGCTGGTCGATCCCGCCCTGTCCGAACGGACCGCCGAGGGGATCAGCACCTCCGAGGTCCAGCTCGCCCGCGTCTTCGCCGCCGACGGGTGGTTCGTGGTGCTCGGGTTCGTCGGCTCGGTGCTGCTCGGCGGCCTGCTCATGCTGCGGCGCGGTCACGAGGTCGTGGTCCTGCTGCTCCTGCTCCTGGGCACCTACCTCTCGGCGACCCGCATCGCCGCGCCGCTCGGCATCTCCCTCGGCCCGCCCGACCCGGTCTCGGTCCTCCGTGACGCCGAGGTGGGCACCACGGCCCCGGTCCGGCTGTGCACGGTCGACGACTCGGCTCCCGGCCGGCCCTGCGAGCTGAGCTCCGCCGCCGACCCGCTCAGCTGGCCGCTCGGCGCGGCGATCGGCGCGCTGGTCGTGCTCCTCGGCGCGACCCGCCTGGAGTCCCGCGAGCACGGTCCCGACGAGGCCGTCCCGGCCACGCGGAGCGACGCGGCGGTGGCCCCAGCGGACTAGGCTGCACGTCCCGGCGCGATCCGTGCCGGCCAGGGGAGAGGGGACGGGCATGACGGAGCAAGGACCCGCCGAGCCGGGGTTCGAGTACCTCGGCGAGCGGCCCGGACCGCGTGAGGCGTCGGCCCGTCGTACTCCCCGGCGCCGGCGCGCGCTGGTCGGTCTCACCGCTGGCGCGCTGGTGGTCGCCGGTGCCGCGGGCGCTCTCGCCGTCGCCCAGTTCCTGGACAGCGGGCCCCAGGCCGCGAGCGCAGCCCCGGCCGACACCATGGCGTGGTTGCAGGTCGATCTCGACCCCGCCGGCGGCCAGAAGCTCGCGGCCTACCGCACCTTGAAGAAGTTCCCCGCGCTGGAGAAGCACCTCGGCCTGACCTCGCAGGACGACCTGCGCCGCTGGGTGTTCGAGGGGCTGACCTCCGGCACCGACTGCGACACGGTCGACTTCGCCGAGGTCGAGCCGTGGCTGGGCAGCGCGCTGGGGGCCGGGGTGCGCCCGGGTCGCGGCGACGCCGAGCCCACCGTCTTCCTCGCCCTCGAGGTGACCGACCACGACAAGGCCGTCGCCGGGGCCGACGACCTGGCCCGCTGCCTGGGGGAGGACCAGGTCGGCACCGCCTTCACCGGCGACTTCATGGTCGTCGCCGAGACCGACGCCACGGCGCAGGCGGTCGCGGACGCGGCCGGGTCGTCCGCCCTGGCCGACGACCCGACGTACGCCGCGCGCACCGGCGAGGCCGGCGACGACGGCGTGGTGACCGCCTACGCCGCCCCCGCGCTGGGCGACTACCTGGCCGACCAGCTCGGCAACCTGGGTGGCGGCATGCTCGGTCGGGCGGTCGACGACAGTGGCGGCAGCAGCACGATGGCGGGCCGGGCGGGCGCGCTGACCGAGGACACCGCCGAACCGGGCGCCGACGAGCCCACCCCGGCCCCGCAGAACCAGCAGTCCCAGCAGGCCGAGCCGGGCACGATGCCGTCGGACCTCCCGACCGAGCTGCCCAGCGACTTCCCCTCGGACTTCCCGACCACGATGCCCTCGGACTTCCCGAGCGACCTGCGGCGGGGCGAGGACGACCTCGGCGGCGGCTACGAGATGCCGATGAGCCCGTTCATGCTCGGCGGGCCGGCGCTGCTGCTCGGGGGGCTCAGCGGGTTCGGCGGGTTCGACCAGCTCGGCGACAAGCTCGCCGACTTCGAGGGGGCGGCGATGCAGGCACGGTTCGCCGACGAGTCGCTCGAGGTCGAGATCGCCTCCCACGGGCTCGGCGGCGACGTCGCCGACACCGAGGCGGTCGACCTGTCCGACCTCCCGAGCGGCACCGGCCTGGCCCTCGGCCTGGCGACCGGTGAGAAGTGGGCCGAGGCGACCCGCGACCGGCTGCGCTCCGCCGACCCCCAGGGCTTCGACCGCGAGATGGCCAAGGCCTCCCGCGAGAGCGGCCTGAGCCTGCCCGACGACCTGACCACCCTCGCCGGGGACTCCCTGACGCTGGCGGTCGACTCTACCGTCGACCTGTCGCGGCTGGCCGAGTCGTTCTTCGCCGGGCCGGTGGAGAGCATCAAGGCCGGCGTGCGGATCGCGGGCGACCCCGACGAGATCGGGCCCGTCGCCGACGAGCTCGCCGCCTTCGCGACCCGTGAGGACGGTCCCGCGGTGACCGTCGCTCGTGGCGAGCACGCCGTCGCGATCGGCTTCGACAAGGACTACGTCGCCCGGCTGGCGGAGGACGGCGACCTCGGCAGCAGCGCCGCCTACCAGCGGGCGCTGCCCGACGACGGTGACGCGGTGGGGGCGGTCTTCGCCGACTTCGACGCCCACGACTGGCTGGTCCGGGCGATCGGCGGCAGCGAGGAGGAGACGGCCAACCTCGCGCCGCTGTCCGGCCTCGGGGTGACCTCCACCCGCGACGGCGACGTCCTCCACGCCACGCTGCGCCTGAGCACCGACTGAGTCCCGGGAGCGGGTCGCACCGTCAGTTCGGGCTCCAGCCCGAGCGGGCCACCTCGGTCGCCGGCAGGGACGGCAGTGCCCGCATCGCGCGCAGCTCGCCGCGCAGCTGCCGGCGCAGCAGGCCGAGCCGGTCCGACGTACCCGTCGCCTCCAGGAGGTGCTGGCGGTCCACCAGGGGCAGCGAGCACGTGGCGGCGAGGGCGTAGGACATCAGCTCGGGGTCGGCGGGGAGCGAGCCGTTCATCACCTCGTCCCCGCGCAGCTCGCTCACGGCGGCGCGGTACTCCGTGAAGACCGCCAGCGTCGCCTGCGTCTCGGCGTGCAGCGACTCCTCGGTCTCCTCCGGGGTGGTCAGCAGCGCCACGTGGGCGCGCAGGTAGGGCCGGTCGGAGTCGGTCTCGAGGACCCGCACCCGCCCGCGGCCCACGCACGAGATGTCGTAGCGGCCGTCGGGGTAGGCCTCGGCCACGCGCAGGTGCATCAGGCAGCCGGTGCGGTACATCGACCGGGCCTCGAAGCTGCCCACCTCGTAGCCCTCGCGGATCGCGACCACCCCGAACACCCGCTCCTCGGGGTCCTCGACCGCCAGCAGGTCCCGCACCAGCGTGCGGTAGCGCTCCTCGAACACGTGCAGCGGCAGCGTCATCCCGGGGAAGGCCACCAGGCCCAGCGGGAAGATCGGCAGCAACCGCTCCATGCCGCTCACCGTAGCCCGGGGGGACGGTTTCACTAGGTACCTAGTGACTTTGTCACCTCCCGAGCGAAACTTCGCTCGGGGAGTGTCGGTGTCACTAGGTACCTAGTGAAACTGGACCCCGCGCGACCGCCCCTAAACTGGGGGCATGATCCGCCGCATCGACCTCCGGGGCGCCGCTGTGCCGGGGAGCGCCCCGACCGACTACCGCCGGGTGGTGCCGCGCGGCGCCGCCGACGTGGACGGCACCATCGAGGTGGTCCGTCCGATCGTCGAGGCGGTGCGTCACCGGGGGGTCGAGGCGATCGCGGAGTACACCGCCCGGTTCGACGGCGTGGAGCAGACCGACATCACGGTCCCGGCCGAGGCGCTGCAGCAGGCGCTGGCCGACCTCGACCCGGCGGTCCGCGCGGCGCTCGAGGAGTCCGTACGTCGGCTGCGGGCGACCTGCGAGGCCGAGCTCGAGCAGGACGTCACCGTCGAGGTGGCTCCCGGCGGCCGGGTCACGCAGCGGCTGGTGCCCGTGCAGCGCGTGGGGCTCTACGTCCCCGGCGGCGTCGCCCCGCTGGTCAGCAGCGTCGTGATGAACGTCGTGCCCGCCCAGGTCGCCGGCGTGGAGTCGATCGCGCTCACGAGCAGCCCCCAGAAGGAGTTCGGCGGCCTGCCGCACCCCACGATCCTCGCCGCGTGCGCGCTGCTCGGCGTCGAGGAGGTGTACGCCGTCGGCGGCGCCCAGGCGGTCGCGATGTTCGCCCACGGGGCGGGGCCGTGCCGCCCGGTCGACCTGGTCACCGGGCCCGGCAACATCTACACCGTCACCGCCAAGCGGCTGGTCAAGGGCCTGGTCGGCATCGACAGCGAGGCCGGCCCGACCGAGATCGCGGTGCTGGCCGATGCAGCGGCCGACCCGGCCTTCGTCGCCGCCGACCTGGTCAGCCAGGCCGAGCACGACCCGATGGCCGCCTCGGTCCTGGTCACGCCGAGCGAGTCGCTGGCCGCCGACGTCGAGGCCGAGCTGGACAAGCAGGTCAGCGCCACCAAGCACGTCGAGCGCATCCGCACCGCCCTCGGCGGGGAGCAGAGCGCGATCATCCTGGTCGACGACCTCGAGCAGGGGCTCGCCGTCGTCGACGCCTACGCCGCCGAGCACCTGTCGATCCAGTGCGCCGACGCCGCGACCTGGGCTCGCCGGGTGCGCAACGGCGGCGCGATCTTCGTCGGCCCGTTCGCGCCGGTCTCGCTCGGCGACTACGCCGCGGGCTCCAACCACGTGCTGCCCACCGGCGGCTGCGCCTGCCACTCCTCGGGCCTGAGCGTGCGGTCGTTCCTCAAGGCCGTGCACGTCATCGAGTACGACGAGCAGGCGCTGCGCGACGTCGCCCACCACGTGATGGTGCTGGCCGACGCCGAGGACCTGCCCGGCCACGGCGCGGCCGTCCGTGTGCGCGTCGGGGACAGCTGATGGGTCTGCCCCTCCGCGAGGAGCTCCGGGGCATCGAGCCCTACGGCGCTCCTCAGCTGGACCTGCCCGTCCAGCTCAACGTCAACGAGAACCCCTACGCCCCGTCCGAGGCCGTCGTCGCCGACGTGGCGCAGGCGGTCGCGGAGGCCACCAGGCGGCTCAACCGCTACCCCGACCGGGAGTTCGTCGAGCTCCGCGCGGGCCTCGCGGCCTACCTCGGCCGGGACGTCGGCGGGGGCGTCGCGCCCGAGCAGGTGTGGGCCGCCAACGGCTCCAACGAGGTGATGCTCCACCTGCTGCAGGCCTTCGGCGGTCCGGGTCGCACGGCGCTGTCGTTCGCGCCGACGTACTCGATGTATCCCGAGTACGCCCGCGACACCAACACCCGCTGGGTCGTCGGCCACCGCGCCGAGGACTTCGCGATCGACGTCGACCAGGCGCGGGCCCTCATCGCGCAGGAACGCCCCAGCGTCGTCCTGCTCCCGAGCCCCAACAACCCGACCGGCACCGCCCTGCCCCCCGAGCACGTCGCGGCGCTCTGCGCGGCGACCGCCGAGGCCGGGGGAGTGCTCGTGGTCGACGAGGCCTACGCCGAGTTCCGCCGTGCGGGCACGCCGAGCGCGCTGGAGCAGCTGCCGGACAACCCCAACCTCGTGGTCACCCGCACGATGAGCAAGGCGTTCGCGCTGGCCGGTGCACGGCTCGGCTACCTCGCGGCGAGCACCGAGGTCTGCGACGCGCTGCGCGTCGTACGCCTGCCCTACCACCTGTCCGCGGTCACCCAGGCGGTGGCGCTGGCGGCGCTGCGCCACACCGACGAGCTGCTCGGCAACGTGGACACGCTCCGTCACGAGCGCGACCGCACCGTCGACTGGCTCCGCGAGCAGGGACTGACCGTGGCCGACAGCGACGCCAACTTCGCGCTGTTCGGCACGTTCGCCGACCGTCGCGCGATCTGGGACGGTCTCGTCGCACGCGGCGTGCTGATCCGGGAGACTGGGCCCGAGGGGTGGCTGCGCGTGTCCATCGGCACCCCCGACGAGATGGCGGCGTTCCGAGCCGCCCTGCTGGAGGTTCTGCCATGACTGATCGCACCGCCCGCATCGAGCGTGCGACCAAGGAGTCCAAGGTCCTCGTCGAGGTCGACCTCGACGGCACCGGCCGCCACGAGGTGAGCACGGGCGTCGGGTTCTACGACCACATGCTCTCCAGCTTCTCCCGCCACTCCCTGGTGGACCTGGTCGTGCAGACCGACGGCGACGTCCACATCGACGCCCACCACACCGTCGAGGACACCGCGATCGTGCTCGGCGACGCGCTGCGCGAAGCGCTCGGCGACAAGCGGGGCATCCGCCGCTTCGGCGACGCGATGGTCCCCCTCGACGAGGCGCTGGTGCAGGCCGTCGTCGACGTCTCCGGCCGCCCCTACTGCGTGCACTCCGGTGAGCCGGCCGGCCAGGAGTTCGTCACGATCGGCGGCTCCGGGGTCGGCTACCTCGGCTCGCTGACCCGCCACGTCTTCGAGACCCTCGCCTTCCACGCCCAGATCGCCCTGCACGTGCGGGTGATGGGCGGTCGCGACCCGCACCACGTCGTCGAGGCGCAGTACAAGGCCGTCGCCCGCGCCCTGCGCGACGCGATCGCCGTCGACCCGCGTGAGCAGGGTGTGCCCTCGACGAAGGGCACTCTGTGACCCCTGACGTCGTCGTCCTCGACTACGGGTTCGGCAACGTCCGCTCCGCCGTGCGCGCGCTCGAGCGCGCCGGTGCCCGGGTCGAGCTGACCGCCGACCGGGCACGTGCCCAGGAGTGCGACGGGCTCGTCGTCCCCGGTGTCGGTGCGTTCGCGGCGTGCGTCGAGGGCATCCGCGCGGTCAAGGGCCACGAGGTGATCGGACGTCGGCTCGCCGGCGGCCGTCCCGTGCTCGGCATCTGCGTGGGCCTGCAGGTGATGTTCGCCCACGGGGTCGAGCACGGCGTGGACACCGAGGGCCTCGACGAGTGGCCCGGCACCGTCGAGCGGCTGCAGGCCCCGGTCGTGCCCCACATGGGCTGGAACACCGTCGAGGTCCCCGAGGGCTCCCGCCTGTTCAGCGGCGTCGCGGGGGAGCGGTTCTACTTCGTGCACTCCTACGGCGTGCGCCGCTGGGAGCTGGTCACCAACGGCCGCACCACGCCGCCACTGGTCACGTGGGCGGAGTACGGCGGCGACCGCTTCGTCGCCGCGGTCGAGAACGGCCCGTTGTGCGCCACGCAGTTCCACCCCGAGAAGTCGGGCGACGCCGGGGCCGCGCTCCTGCGCAACTGGGTGGACAGCCTGTGAGCAAGGAGCGCGCCCGCCGCCGCGCGGAGCGCGAGCGCGAGGCCGCGATCAAGCAGGCCGCGCGCAGCGCCTCCCAGGAGCACGCGGAGCGCCGGGCTGCCCGGGCCAAGCGCGTGCGCGACGCCGGTCGCCGGCTCGGCCTCGGGCGTACGACGGGCCGGCCCACCGGCTCGCTGGCCCGCAAGCGGCAGCGGCAGCACGCGGTCGTCGTCGGCCTCCTGCTCGTGCTGCTCGTCGTCGGCTTCGTCGTCCGCCCCGACTGGCCGGCCCGCCTGGCGTTCGTGGTGATCGCCGTGCTGGCCTACCCCGTGCTGCGGGTGCTGCTGTTCAAGCGGGTGTGACCCCCCGAGCACGTATCACCACGCTCGGGGCGTGCTCCTCCCCGGCGTGACCCTCATCGCGCACCGCCTCCCTGCCCCTCGTACGACGGCCGCGCCGGCACGGGTGCCGGCGAGCACGACGCCGCTGCTGACCGTGGACCTCGCGACCGTCACCTCGTCGTACGGCGCGCTGCGGGCCGTGCTGCCCGGCGTGCAGCTGCACTACGCCGTGAAGGCCAACCCGTCCCTGATGGTGCTGCGCACCCTGGCCCGGGCCGGTGCCCGCTGGGACGTGGCGAGCCCCGGCGAGATCGACCTGGTGCTCGGGGTCGACCCGGACCCGAGCCACCTGTCCTACGGCAACACGATCAAGAAGTCGGCCGACATCGCCTACGCCTTCGCGCGAGGCGTGCGCACCTTCGTCCTCGACTGCGCGCGGGAGCTGGACAAGCTCACCGAGCACGCGCCCGGGTCGGAGGTGCTGGTCCGGATCACGACCAGCGGCCGCGGCGCGGACTGGGCGCTGGGCACGAAGTTCGGCTGCGGCGAGGCCGAGGCCAGGGAGCTCCTGCTGGAGGCGGTGCGTCGGGGCCACCGGGTGGGGGTGTGCTTCCACGTGGGCAGCCAGCAGCGCGACGTGCACGCCTGGGACGAGCCGCTGGCCACGACCGCGCGACTCCGTGCGGCCGTGCGGCGCCAAGGGTCCGACCTCTCCACCGTCGACCTCGGCGGCGGGTTCCCGGCCCACACGCAGGTCCCGACACCGCCGATCGCGGCGTACGGCCTCACGATCGTCGACGCGATCGCGACCCACCTCGGCCCGGACCTGCCGCGGATCATCGCCGAGCCCGGCCGCTTCCTGGTCGCCGACGCCGGCGAGCTCGAGGCCGAGGTCGTGCTGGTCACCGAGCGCGGCGGCACGCGATGGGTCTACCTCGACATCGGTCTCTTCGGCGGCCTGGCCGAGACGCTGGAGGAGGCGTTGCGCTACCGCATGACCGCCTACCGCGACGGGGCGCCGATCGAGGGCCCGGTCGGGGGTGTGGTGCTCGCCGGCCCGACCTGCGACTCCGCGGACCTGCTCTACATCAAGCACCGTCCGCTGCTCCCGCTCGACCTGCGCGACGGCGACCGCGTCATCCTGCACGCCACGGGCGCCTACACCACGGCGTACTCCTCGGTCGGCTTCAACGGCTTCGCGCCCCTGCGCGAGGTCGACAGGTGAGGGCTGCGCTGCGCCGGCCCGACTTCGCGCGCCTGGCCGCCTCCCACGGCCTCGCGACGGTCGCCCAGCTCATGGTCACGCTGGGCCTCGGCGTCGAGGTGCTCCACCGCACCGGGTCGGCGGCGTGGGTCTCGGTGACGGTCGCGCTCGGCTTCGCGCCGTACGCCGCGCTGTCGGGTCTCGCGGGCGTCGTCGCGGACCGCTTCCCGCGCGGCCGGGTGCTCGCGGTCTCCGCCGCGGCCCGGGCGGTGCTCGTCGCGGGGGTGGCGGTCGGGCTGGTCGCCGGCGCGCCGGTGTGGCTGCTGGTCGCCTTCAGTGCGCTGGTCGCGGTGGCCGCGACGCCGGCGTACCCCGCTCTCGCCGCCGCCACCCCGCAGTGCGTCACCGACGAGGAGCTGCCGGCGGCCAACGCCCTGGTCACGTGCGTGGAGAACGTCACCTGGATCGCCGGGCCGGGGGTCTACGGCGTCCTGGTCCTGCTCGGTCTCGACGCCACCACCCAGACCCTGGTCGCGTCGGCGCTGCTGGCCAGTGCCGCCGTGGTGGCGGCCGGGGCCCGGACCCCGGGACCCGCCGTCGGGGCGGGACGCGGGTGGGACGAGGCGCTGCTCGGGGTGCGCCTCGTCGCCCGCGTGCCCGGCGTGCGCCGACCCATGACGCTCGCGGTCGTGGACAACCTGCTCTACGGCTACCTCGTCGTCGCGGTCGTCCTGCTGGTGCAGGACGCACCGGACCCCGCTCGCTGGCTCGGCCGGCTCAACGCCGCCCTGACGCTGGGGGCCGTGGCGGCGATGGTCGTCGTCGGCCGGCTGGCGGGCGGGGACCGGGTGCGGCGCACGCTGCACGTCTCGCTCGCGGGATTCGCGGGGTGCGTCCTCCTGGTGGGGGCCGTGGGCCCCGGGCCGGTCGCGCTGGTGCTGCTCCTGGCGTGCGGAGCGACCACGCTCGTGGCCGAGGTGGCCGCCGTGACGCTGCTCCAGCGGTCGGTGGAGGACGACGTCCTCGCCCGCCTGTTCGGCGTCTACGACCAGCTCAACGTGGGCGCGATCGCGGTGGGGTCCGCCGTCGCCGCACCGGTCGCGGGGCTGCTCGGTCCCGGGCTGGCGATGGGGGTCCTGGCCGTCGCGTGCGTGGCCCTGCAGGCGGTCGTCGCGATCGGGCGCGGCGAGCCCGCCGTCGCCGTCCCGGGCCTGCGAGACGTGTCGGGGGCGGTGGCGCCGGCTCGATAGTCTGCGGGCATGTCCGCCTACCTCGAGCTGCTGCCTGCTGTCGACGTCCAGGGCGGTCGTGCCGTCCAGCTGGTGCAGGGCGTGGCCGGGTCGGAGAAGACCTTCGGTGACCCGGTCGAGGCGGCGCTGCGCTGGCAGGAGGCGGGCGCCGAGTGGATCCACCTGGTCGACCTCGACGCGGCGTTCGGTCGCGGGCACAACCGTGAGCTCCTCGCCGAGATCGTCGGCCGCGTCGACGTCCAGGTCGAGATGAGCGGCGGCATCCGCGACGACGAGTCGCTGGCGGCCGCGATGGCCACGGGCTGCCGCCGGGTCAACATCGGCACCGCGGCCCTCGAGCAGCCGGAGTGGTGCGCCCGCGCGATCGCCGACCACGGCGACCGGGTGGCGGTGGGTCTCGACGTCCGGGGCCGCACCCTCGCCGCCCGCGGGTGGACGCGCGACGGCGGAGACCTCTACGACGTGCTCGAGCGGCTCGACGCCGAGGGCTGCGCCCGCTACGTCGTCACCGACGTCAACAAGGACGGCATGCTCCAGGGCCCCAACCTCGACCTGCTGCGCGACGTCTGCGCCTCCACCGACAAGCCGGTCGTGGCCTCCGGCGGCATCACCGAGCTCGACGACCTCCGCGCGCTCCAGACCCTCCTCGACGTCGGCGTGGAGGGGGCGATCATCGGCACCGCGCTCTACGAGGGCCGGTTCACCCTCGCCGACGCCCTCGCCCTGACCCTCCCCGGATCGTGAGCCTCGCGGTCCGGGTCATCCCCTGCCTCGACGTCGACGGCGGGCGGGTGGTCAAGGGGGTCAACTTCCAGGGCCTGCGCGACGCCGGCGACCCGGTCGAGCGCGCGAGGGCGTACGACGCCGAGGGCGCCGACGAGCTGACCTTCCTCGACATCTCGGCCAGCCACGAGGGCCGGGCCACGACGCTCGAGATCGTGTCGCGGACCGCCGAGCAGGTGTTCATCCCGCTGACCGTCGGGGGCGGCGTGTCCTCGGTGGAGGACGTCGACACGCTGCTGCGGGCCGGCGCGGACAAGGTCGCGGTCAACACCGCGGCGATCCGGCGCCCGGGCATGGTCGCCGAGATCGCCAACCGGTTCGGCAACCAGGTGCTCGTGCTGTCCGTCGACGCCCGGCGCGTGCCCGAGGGCGCCGCGCCCACCGAGTCGGGCTTCGAGGTGACCACCCACGGCGGCCGCCGCAGCGCCGGGATCGACGCGGTCGCCTGGGCGCGTGAGGCGGCCGCGCTGGGGGCGGGGGAGATCCTGCTCAACGCGATGGACGCCGACGGCACCCAGGACGGCTTCGACCTGGAGCTGATCCGCCTGGTCCGCGCGGCGGTGGGCATCCCCGTCATCGCCAGCGGGGGAGCGGGGGCCGCCGAGCACTTCCCGCCGGCCGTCGAGGCGGGGGCCGACGCGGTCCTCGCGGCGTCGGTGTTCCACTTCGGCACCCTGCGCATCGCCGAGGTGAAGGAGTCCCTCGCCGCCGCGGGGATGCCGGTCCGCTGACCCCCTGACCCGCCGGTGACGCGCCGCCGTCCCGCGTGCACATCGGAGTGACGGTCGCTCATCTGGTGGCACACCGCGATCGATCTGTCGACAGACCCGCAGAAGTACGCCGGGCCGCGCCGTGCGGCCCGGGCCTGCTCGTCCCGGGCCGCACGGGCCGCACGGGCCGCACGGGCCCGACCTGGGCTCACTTGTGCGGGGTTGTGGTCGCGTGGCACGTGGCACGACGCCAGATGAGCGACCGTCACTCCGATTGACAGCGCGGGGGTGCGCGGGGGCCGGCTCAGATCCCGAGGTCCGCCCCGGTCAGGCGAGCCACGTCGGCCGGGTCGCCGTCGTACGCAGCGACGCTGTGGTCCTGGCGGCCGTAGAGCACGAGCAGCACCTCCAGCGGGGTCCCGCGGACCACCACGTCCCCGGCCGAGCCGGGCCTCCGGCGTACTCGGGTGCGCGCACCGGCGACGTCCGCGCGCTCCGCGACGACGCCCACCGGCGACCGGGCGCCGAGCCCGCGACCGACCGTCCGCACGAGGCGCCAGAGCACGTCCTGCTCGCCCTGCGACAGGTGGCGCGGCACCCAGGAGTCCTGCGCGCGGCGGACGTCCTCGTGGTGGACGGTGTACTCCGCGATGTTGGCCAGACCGCCGAGGACCGGCACGGCGAACGGCGACCACACGGGTGGCCCGGAGCGCACCCGCTCGACGAGCGACCGGAAGTCCTCGCGCGCGACCCGGGCCTGCGCGGACTCGAGCAGCCGCTCGGCCGGCTTGACCAGGATGCCGACCGAGGCCGGGTGGCTCTCACGCACGACGAGGTGCGCGAGCAGGTCGCGCACCGTCCAGTCGCCGCACAGCGTGGGGGCGTCGGGGCCGGCGACGAGGGCGAGGTCGCACAGGCGGTTGCGTTCGGCCGTTGCCAGGGAGGTCACGGGCCCGAGTGTAGGAAGGGAACATTCCGCCCCCCGACACGGTTGGTCCCACGACCACCCGGACCGTCCCAGAGGAGAGCTGTGCCCGACGTCCAGCGAGCGACCCAGCGCCGCCGTCCCCGGGGCACCCTCCGTCGAGGCTTCGGCGTCCTCGGGGTGGCGATCCGCCAGGAGAAGGCGATGTTCGCGGTCTCCACGCTGGGCGCGATGCTGTTCGGCGGCCTCACCGTCGCCGACGCCTGGGTGCTCGGCTGGTCCACCGACCACGTCGTGCTGCCGGCGTTCGAGAAGGGCGTGTCCCCCACCGGCGCGTTGATCACGAGCGTCGCCCTGTTCGTGGCCGTCGCGGTGGTGCGCGGGGTCAGCATCGTGGCGCGGCGGTGGGGCGCCGGCGTCATGCAGTACCGCATGCAGGCCAGCGACCGCCGCGCGGTCACCCGGCAGTATCTCGCCCTCCCGCTGCGCTGGCACCAGAAGCACCCGACCGGCGAGCTGCTGTCCAACGCCGCCTCGGACGTCGAGGCGGCCTGGGCCCCGATTGCCCCGCTGCCCATGGCCGTGGGCACCGTCGCGATGATCGTCATCGCCGTCGCGCAGATGCTCGCCACCGACCTGGTCCTGGCGGTCGTGGGGCTCTCGGTGTTCCCGCTGGTGGTGCTCAGCAACCTGGTCTTCCAGCACTACCAGTCGCCGCTGATGACCCGCGCCCAGGCGCTGCGCGCCGAGCTCAGCGAGATCGCGCACGAGTCGTTCGACGGCGCGCTCGTGGTCAAGTCGCTCGGTCGCGAGGGCGAGGAGACCGACCGCTTCGGCGCCAAGGCCGGCCAGCTGCGCGACACCTCGGTGCGGGCCGGGCAGATCCGCGCCGTCTTCGACCCGCTGCTGGAGACCCTGCCCAACCTCGGGGTCCTCGCCGTGCTGCTCGTCGGCGTGCACCGCGTCGCCGCCGGCGCCACCCCTCCCGGCGACGTGGTCAACATCGCCTACCTCCTCACGGTCGTGGCGTTCCCGATCCGGTCCTTCGGCTGGCTGCTCGGTGAGTTCCCGCGCAGCGTGGTCGGGTTCGACCGCGTGCGTGCGGTGCTCGCCGAGGCCGTCGGCACGTCGTACGGCGAGGCGCGGCTGCGCGGGCACGTGACGGGGTCGGCGGGGGCGACCCTCGAGGTCGACCGCGTCCGCTACGCGCACGTGCCGGGCACCGACGTGCTGCGCGACATCACCTTCACCGTGGCCCCGGGCCGCACGCTCGCCGTCGTCGGTGCGACCGCCTCGGGCAAGAGCACGCTGGCCACGTTGCTGTTCCGGCTCGTCGACCCCGACGACGGGGCGATCCGGGTCGACGGGGTCGACCTGCGTGACCTCGCTCCCGGGGCCCTCGCGGAGGTCGCCGCGCTCGTCCCGCAGACCGCGTTCCTCTTCGACGACACCGTGCGCGACAACGTCACGCTCGGCGGTCCGTGGAGCGACGAGGAGGTGTGGGCCGCGCTGCGCGTGGCCCAGGCCCACGAGTTCGTCCGTGCCCTGCCAGGCGGCCTCGACGCCCGCCTCGGGGAGCGCGGCACGACCCTGTCCGGAGGCCAGCGCCAGCGACTGTCGCTGGCACGGGCGCTCGTGCGGCAACCGCGACTGCTCGTCATGGACGACGCGACCTCGGCGGTCGACCCCGAGGTCGAGGCCCGCATCCTGACGGCGCTGAGGGAGAGTGCCGGCGGCGCCACCGTGGTGGTCGTCGCCTACCGCAAGGCCACGATCGGCCTGGCCGACGAGGTCGTCTTCCTGCGCGACGGGGTCGTCGCCGACCACGGCACCCACGCCGACCTGCTGCGCCGCAACCCGGCGTACGCCGACCTGGTCAACGCCTACGAGACCGACCAGCACGCGGTCGAGGACGAGGGCGGCGCGGCCGACCTCGCCGACGAGCCGGCAGGAGCCGTCCGATGAGCATGCGCAACGCGCCCCCCGAGGCCGTCGACCGCGACGGTGTGCTGCGCAGCGGCGACGTCGCCTCGGCCTGGCACGTGCTGCGCCGGGGCGCGGAGCTGTCGCCCGAGCTGACCCGCGGGATCTGGGTCACCCTGGCGCTCGCCCTCGGCGCCACGGTCGGCCGCGTGGCCGTCCCGATCGCCGTGCAGCAGATCGTCGACAACGGCATCACCGCCGACGGCGGGCCCGACGGCGGCTTCGTCGCCCGGGCGGTCGCCGCCACCGCGGTCGCCCTGCTCGTCACCGGCCTCTGCTCGACCCTGATGACCGCGCGGCTCTTCCGCTCCGCGGAGTCGGGCCTGGCCACCCTGCGCACCAAGGCGTTCCGCCACGTGCACGACCTGCCCGTGCTCACGCAGAACACCGAGCGCCGCGGAGCGCTGGTCTCGCGCGTCACCAACGACGTCGACCAGGTCTCCCAGTTCCTGATCTTCGGTGGCCTCATCGCGGTGGTCAGCGTCGGGCAGGTCGCGGTGGCGACGGTCGTCATGTACGTCTACAGCTGGCAGCTGGCCACCGTCGTCTGGGTCTGCTTCCTGCCGCTGTTCCTGAGCCTGCGCTACTTCCAGCGGCGGCTGTCCGCGGCCTACGCGACCGTCCGCCGCCAGGTCGGGGTGCTGCTCTCGGCGATCTCCGAGCCGGTCGTCGGCGCCAGCGTCGTCCGGGCGTACGCCGTCGAGGCGCGCACGCAGGAGCGCATCGACGAGGCGGTGGCCGTCCACCTCGAGGCGAGCACCCGGGCCCAGGGCCTGACCGCGTTCTCGTTCTCCCTCGGGGGTGTCTCGGCCGGGTTCGCCAACGCCGGCGTGATCGCGGTGGGCGTCCTGCTCGGCGTCGACGGGCAGCTGACCAGTGGCACGATCCTGGCCTTCGCCTTCCTCGTCACGCTGTTCGTCGGTCCGATCCAGATGGGCACCCAGGTGCTCACCGACGCCCAGAACGCCTTCTCCGGCTGGCGGCGCGTGATCGGCATCCTCGACACCCCGGCCGACGTGGCCGACCCGGGGGAGCAGGGCACGCCGCTGCCCGAGGGTCACCTGCCGGTGGTGTTCCGCGGCGTCACCTACGCCTACCCCAACGGGCCGACCGTCCTGCACGAGGTCGACCTCGAGATCGCCCCGACCACCCGGGTCGCGGTCGTCGGCGAGACCGGGTCGGGCAAGACCACGATCGCCAAGCTGCTCACGCGGCTGATGGACCCCGTCTCCGGCGCCGTGCTCCTCGGCGGCGTCGACCTGCGCGACGTGCCGTTCGAGGACCTGCGCCGCCACGTGCTGCTGGTGCCCCAGGAGGGGTTCCTGTTCGACGCGACGCTGCGCGACAACCTGCGCTACGGCCGCGTCGACGCCGACGACGAGCAGATGCTGCGCGCCGTCGCCGAGCTCGACCTCTCCGACTGGCTGGCGACCCTGCCCGACGGGCTCGACACCCGGGTGGGCCAGCGCGGCGAGTCGCTCTCGGCGGGCGAGCGCCAGCTGGTCGCCCTCGTGCGCGCGCAGCTCGCCGACCCCGAGGTGCTGGTCCTCGACGAGGCCACCAGTGCGGTCGACCCGGCGCTGGAGATGCGCATCTCCGCCGCGCTGGACCGGCTGACCCGCGGACGCACCTCGATCACCATCGCCCACCGGATGAGCACCGCCGAGCGGGCCGACCTCGTCGTGGTCGTCGACCAGGGCCGGGTCGTCCAGCAGGGTCGGCACGCCGGGCTGGTCGCCGAGGGCGGTGTCTACGGCCGGCTGCACGCCTCCTGGGTGGCCCAGCACGGACAGCCGGCCTGAGCCGGCCTGAGAGGATGGGCGCCATGTCGTCCCCCGCCGCACCCGGCTCGACCGACCTCGACCCCGCCGTCGCCGCCAGGCTCAAGCGCGACCCGGCCGGCCTCGTGCCCGCGGTGGTGCAGCAGCACGACACCGGCGAGGTCCTCATGCTCGGCTGGATGGACGACGAGGCGCTGCACCGCACGCTGACCACGGGACGCGGCACCTTCTGGAGCCGGTCGCGAGGGGAGTACTGGGTCAAGGGCGAGACCTCCGGCCACCGCCAGCACGTCCGCTCGGTGCGGCTCGACTGCGACGGTGACACCCTCCTCGTCGCCGTCGACCAGGAGGGCCCGGCCTGCCACACCGGCGCCCGCACCTGTTTCGACCGCGACCTCCTCCTCGAGCAGTGACCACGCCCACGGGTCCCCGGCTCGGCCCCACCGTCGTCCTCGGCCTGGCCGGGGCCGGCCTGGCCACGGTCTCCTCCGCCCAGGTGTGGGCGACCGCGCGCGCCACCGAGCCGGCGCTGCGTTCCGTCGAGGCCCGTGGCTCCGAGGTCGCCCCGGTCGCCCTGCCCCTGGCCCTGGTCGCGCTGGCCTCCTGGGGCGCGGTGCTCGTGCTCCGTCGGCGCGGTCGTCGCGTGGTGGCCACGATCGGGCTGCTCGCCGCCCTGGGGGTCGCGCTGGCGGTCGTGCTCCGGGCCCACGAGGCACCCGACGTCGCCGCGTCCCTGGTGCGCGGCGGCGCCGACAGCGTGTCCAGCAAGGAGACCGCGTGGCCGTGGCTGGCGGTGGCCGGTGCGCTGGTCAGTGCCGCGGTGTCGGTGGTCACGCTGCGGCAGGCCGGACGGTGGCCCGAGATGAGCAGCCGGTACGACGCGCCCGCGGGTGAGGCGGCGACCACCTCGCCACCGGCCCCCGAGGAGGCGACCAGCGCCGACCTGTGGAAGGCGATGGACGAGGGACGCGACCCGACCGAGTGAGGCCCCGCCCCGGGTCAGTGATCGACGACGGGCGTGCGCGAGACCTTGGCGGCGTACATGTCGCGGTCGGCCTCGGCCAGCAGCCTGTCGATGGTGGCATCGGGGTCGTCGGTCAGCGCCATGCCCGCGGTGGCCGACAGCGGGACCAGCCGGTCGTTCCAGACCATGGGCTCCTCGATGGCGGCCAGCAGCCGCTGGCGCACCAGGAGGGCCTCCTCCCGGTTGGCGACGCCCTCCAGCATCACGAGGAACTCGTCACCGCCCAGGCGGACCACCAGGTCCTCGGGCCGCAGCCGGCCGGTGATGCGGCTGGCGGTCTCCACCAGCGCCGCGTCCCCGGCGAGGTGGCCGTGGGCGTCGTTGATCGACTTGAAGTCGTCGAGGTCCAGCATCAGCACGGCGACCGACCCCTCGGGGCCACCCGGGTTCCCGAGGGACGAGATCGCGATCGAGAGACGCTCGTGCAGCAGGCGGCGGTTGCCCACGCCGGTGAGCCCGTCGTGCAGGGCCTGGTCGCGCATCAGCTCCTCGACCCGCTGCACGGACATCAGGTCGTGGGTCAGGGCGGAGACCGTGAGCATCGCGACCGCGGCGCCTGCGAGGCAGACCTGGGCGATGACCAGCCCGCTGCCCAGCCCGGTCACGGTGAACGGGCCCGACCCGATCGCGGTCACGACGTTGACCACCGCGGCCGCCAGGGCGAGGGCGACGGCCGACACGAAGGGGCCGAGCCGGATCGCCACGAGGACCAGGGCCGGGGCGAGGAGGTAGGGCAGCCCCTGCTCCCAGGACGCCTTCTGCCAGGGGAACACGGCCACGAACGTCACCGTGGCGAGCCCGGCCAGGAGCCCGATCCGCTCACCCAGGCGGGCCTGGACCAGGTCGGCGCGGCGCGGTGTGAAGAGCGCGGGGGCGATGACCAGCACGCCGATGGCGTCGCCGACCCACCAGCGCGGCCAGGTCGGCCAGAACGCGGAGTCGTAGGCGATCATCGTGCCGACCGCGCCGATCGACGTGCCGACGACCGGTCCGGCGACCACGCCGAAGGCGAGGAAGCGCAGCACCGAGAGGGCGTTGTCCAGCTGGGGTTGTCGTCCGCCGCGGGTCAGCAGGAGCGCCCCGACGAGGGGCTCGACGACGTTGGCCGCTCCCCAGATGGCGATCACCGTGGGGGACTGGTAGAGCGTCCAGTCCACGATCGTCTCGGCCGTGAGCACCCCGGCCAGCAGCCAGGGCCACTCCCGGCGCGGCCGGACGACCAGCATGCCGAGGGTGATGCCGGCCGCGGGCCAGAAGACGTTGCCGGGGCTGTCGTCGAACCCGGCGAACTTCACCACGACGTACGACACCAGGCCGTAGGCCAGCGCGATCACGACGAAGCCGCGCAGTCCCCTCCCCATCCCACCCATGCCGGGGATTGTAGGGAGCAACGGGGCCGTTCTCCGGAGAATCCACGGCGATCCCTCGACCGCTCCGCCGTATCCGCGGCGACGTGCCGGTGCGACGTGCCGGTGTGTGGTGGACTGACCGCCAGGTCACGGCGGCCGGGAACGCCTCCGGGCGCTCGGGAGGCACCATGCAGGAGACAGCGATGACACGCAGGTTCGACCCGGGCTCGGAGCTGGGCGGCAACCGGCCCGCGCCGGTGCCCAACTCCCGGGAGGTCGCCCGGGCGGTCGGGGTGGGCGAGATCCTGCCGTGGTACCAACCCCTGGTCCGCTTCTCCGACGGGGAGGTCGCCGCGCTGGAGGCGCTCGCCCGCTGGGACTCGCCCCACCGCGGCATGGTCTACCCGGCCGACTTCATCGCCACGGCGGAGGAGAGCCACCTCGTCATCGAGCTCGACCGGCACATGGCCCGGCTCGGGTTGACCGACCTCGCGGGATGGGCGGGGGAGCGGCCCGACCTGCGCCTCAACCTCAACCTCTCGGGGCGCAACCTCGACGAGGAGGACTGCTTCGAGCGGATGCACGGGCTGGTCGTCGAGACCGGCGCCGACCCCCTCCGCGTGACCCTGGAGTTCACCGAGCACCGTCCGCCCACCGACCTCCAGGTGTGCGCCCGCAACATCTCCCGGCTCCGCGAGGCGGGCTTCGAGGTCTGGCTCGACGACTTCGGTTCCGGCTGGTCCGGCCTGCACCACCTGATCGCCTTCAAGGTCGACGGGGTCAAGCTCGACTCGGCGTTCGTCGAGGCGATCGACTCCCGTCCCGGAGCGACCGTCGTCGCCGCCGTCACCAGCACGGCCGCCTCGCTCGGCATGAGCGTGACCGTCGAGGGCGTGGAGACCGAGGACCAGGCCGCCCGAGCCGTCGAGCTGGGCGCCGACTACGGGCAGGGGTTCCTGTGGGCGCCGGCCCTGCCCCTGGACCGCGTGCTCGGCTGACCGCACTAGGATGAGCCCCGCACGACCCCCGACCGCCGTCACCAACAGGGAGCCTTCATGAGCGCGCACCACGGCCAGACCCCCGCCGCCTGGACCGGCGTGATCATCGCCCTCGTCGGCTTCCTCGTCGGCGGCGTCGGCCTCGTGGTCGACGTGATGCCGATCTTCTACGTCGGCTGCGTGCTCGTGCTCCTCAGCGCCGTGGTCGGCGGCGTGATGTCGCGGATGGGGATGGGTGCCGAGACCCGCTGACGGGTCCGCACCGGCGTTCGTGTCCACGCCCTCAGCCCCGGTCCCCCTCACGGGACCGCGGCTGGTCCGGCTGGGCCCGCCCCTCGCCCTGGCGGCGCTGCTCCTCGGGGCCAGCGTCGTGCTCCACCTGCGCGACCCTCACCAGCAGGGCTCCTACGGCTTCTGCCCCTGGCTGGCCCTGACCGGCACCTACTGCCCGGGCTGCGGCGGCCTGCGTGCGGTCAACGACCTGACCCACCTGCGCGTGGCCGACGCCGCCTCCAGCAACCTGCTGTTCGTCTCCGCCGTCCCGCTCCTCGCGGCGGCCTGGCTGCGCTCGCTGCACCAGCGCTGGCGCGGCGCGCTCCGTCCCTGGCCGCCCGCGCGGCTGCACGCGCTGAGCGTGGTCGCGGGGGTCCTCGTGGTCGCGTTCTGGGTGGTGCGCAACCTGCCGTTCGCCGGCTGGCTCACGCCCTGAGACGCATCCTGAGCCGCCCCCTCAGCCGCTGCCGAAGGTGAACGAGCCGTCGCCGCTGCTGACCATCGCGAACCCGACCAGCCCGAGCACCAGCCCGCTCGCCGCGCCGATCCCGCCGAGGATGATCCCGGCCAGCGCGGCCCCGTCGCCGGTCAGCGTCCCCTGGCTCTGCGCGATCTCGCGTCGGGCCTGCACGCCGAGCACGACGCCGGCGATGCCCAGGAGACCGAGCACGCCGCAGCACCCCAGGACGACCGCGATGATCCCGGTGACCAGCGCCCAGGTGGCCTTGGGGCTCGTGGTGGGTGCGGGGTAGCCCGCATAGCCCGCATAGCCCGCATAGCCCGCATGGCCCGCCTGGCCGTGCTGCCCCGCGGGCGGGTAGCCCCCGGCGTACGGCTGTGGGGGCGGCGGCTGCCCCCAGCCCGGGGCCACGGCCGGCGGCGGGGGCGGCGGCGGCGGGGGCGGGCTGGGCGCGGTGGGCGGTGGGCCGTAGGGGCCGGCCTGGCCGGAGGGATCGCCCTGGGGCTGCTCGTCGGGCGGCTGGGTCATCGGGACCTCCTGGCGGCGGTGACGCGGCGGGCGTGCGGGTCCCGCCGACGCTATCCGACACCGGTCACCACCTCGGGGCCGTGGGCGGCGGGGCTCTCCGCCTGCCGGTCCGGCTACGCCGACGTTGGCCCCGCGTGAGACGCTGGTCCTGGCCGTGCGCACGCCGCCGGCCGGCCCCTCACGGGGTCGTCCCTGTCAGACGTCGTCACGTGCCTCGCACGTCCGGAGGAAGCCCATGCCGGCCACGCCGCGCGCCGCATCGGTCCTCGACGAGATCATCGCCGGAGTGCGGGAGGACCTCGCCGCCCGCGAGCAGGCGCTGCCGCTCGACGCGCTGCGCGACCTGGTCGCCGACACCGCGCCCGCCCTCGACCCGATGCCGGTGCTGCGAGGACCCGGCGTGCAGGTCATCGCCGAGGTCAAGCGGGCCAGCCCCAGCAAGGGGCACCTGGCCGACATCCCCGACCCCACCGTGCTGGCGGCGCGCTACGCCGAGGGCGGCGCGGCCGCGATCAGCGTGCTGACCGAGCAGCGACGCTTCAAGGGCAGCCTCGAGGACCTGCGGGCCGTCCGTGCCGCGGTCCCGACGCCGCTGCTGCGCAAGGACTTCCTGGTCACCTCCTACCAGCTCTGGGAGGCCCGCGCCGCCGGCGCCGACCTGGTGCTGCTCATCGTGGCCGGTCTCGACCCCCACGAGCTGGCCGAGCTCCACGCCGAGGCGGTCAGCCTGGGCCTGACCCCCCTGGTCGAGGTGCACGACGAGGACGAGGTCGGCGTCGCGCTCGACGCCGGCGCCCGCCTGGTCGGCGTCAACGCCCGCGACCTGCGCACCCTCGAGGTCCACCGCGACGCCTTCGCCCGGGTCGCGCCCCGCATCCCCGACGGCGTCGTCCGCGTCGCCGAGTCGGGCGTGCGCGACGCCGCCGACGTCGCCGACCTCGCCGACCAGGGCGCCGACGTCGTGCTCGTCGGCGAGGCGCTCGTCCGCACCGGCGACCCCGCCGTGGCCGTCCGTGACTTCCTGGCCGCCGGGGCAGGGGCCCCTGCGCGGCCGCCCCTCTGACCCGCGCAGGAGGACCCATGTCCGTGACCCACGCACCCGACGCCGTGCCCGACGAGCAGGGCCACTTCGGTGACTTCGGCGGCCGCTTCATGCCCGAGGCACTGATGGCCGCCCTCGACGAGCTGACCGTCGCCTGGCAGGCCGCGATGGCCGACCCCGAGTTCACCGGTGAGTTCGAGCGGCTGCTCCGTGACTACGCCGGCACGCCGTCGATGCTGTACGACGCCACGCGGCTCAGCGAGGTCGCGGGCGCCCGCATCCTGCTCAAGCGCGAGGACCTCAACCACACGGGCGCCCACAAGATCCGCAACGTGCTCGGCCAGGCCCTGCTCACCAAGCGCATGGGCAAGACGCGGGTGATCGCCGAGACCGGGGCCGGCCAGCACGGCGTGGCCAGCGCCACCGCGGCGGCCTACCTCGGCCTCGACTGCGTGGTCTACATGGGCGAGGTCGACACCGAGCGCCAGGCGCTCAACGTCGCCCGCATGCAGCTGCTCGGCGCCGAGGTGGTCTCGGTCAAGAGCGGGTCGCGCACCCTCAAGGACGCGATCAACGAGGCGCTGCGCGACTGGGTCGCCTCGGTGGACCACACGGCCTACCTCTTCGGCACGGCCGCCGGTCCGCACCCCTTCCCGAGCCTGGTCCGCTCGTTCGTCCGGGGCATCGGCGACGAGGCCCGGGCCCAGTGCCTGGCGCGGACCGGCGCCCTCCCCGACGCGGTGACCGCGTGCGTGGGTGGCGGCTCCAACGCGATCGGGCTCTTCGCCGGCTTCGTCGACGACCCCTCGGTGCGCATCGTCGGGTTCGAGGCGGCCGGTGACGGCGTCGACACCAAGCGGCACGCGGCCACCATCCATGCCGGCGACGTCGGCGTCCTGCACGGCGCCCGCACCTACGTCCTCCAGGACGAGGACGGCCAGACCGCCGAGTCACACTCGATCTCGGCGGGCCTCGACTACCCCGGCGTCGGGCCGGAGCACGCCCACCTCGCGCAGACCGGGCGGGCCACCTACCTCCCGGTGACCGACGCCGAGGCGATGGAGGCCTTCCGCCTGCTCGCCCGCACCGAGGGCATCATCCCCGCCATCGAGTCGGCGCACGCGATCGCCGGCACCATGCGGCTGGCCCAGGAGATGCCCGGGTCGATGATCCTGGTCAACCTCTCCGGCCGCGGCGACAAGGACATGGGCACCGCGATGACGTGGTTCGGCCTGGGCGACTCCGACGCCGAGGAGGGTCGCGCGTGAGCCGGGTCGACGACGCCTTCGCCCGGGCGCGGGCCGAGGACCGGGCCGCGCTGGTCGGCTACCTCCCCGCCGGCTACCCCTCCGTCGAGGGGTCGGTGCGCGCGCTGGAGACGATGGTCGACGCGGGCTGCGACGTGATCGAGATCGGGCTGCCCTACTCCGACCCGGTGATGGACGGCCCCACCATCCAGGCCGCCGCCCAGCACGCGCTGGAGGCCGGCACCCGCACCGCCGACGTCCTGCGGGTCGTCGAGGGGGTCGCGGCCACCGGCGTGGCGACGCTGGTGATGACCTACTGGAACCCCGTCGAGCGCTACGGCGTCGAGCGCTTCGCCGCCGACCTCGCCAGTGCCGGCGGGTCAGGCCTGATCACCCCCGACATCACCCCCGAGGAGGCCGGGCCGTGGCTCGAGGCGTCGGCGGCCCACGGGCTCGACCGCGTCTTCCTGGTGGCCCCGTCCTCGACCGAGGAGCGGCTGCGTTTCACCACCGAGCACTGCTCGGGCTTCGTCTACGCCACCGCGGTCATGGGCGTCACGGGCGCCCGCACCTCGACCAGCGACCTGGCCGGCCCGCTGGTCGCGCGCACCCGCGCCGTCACCGACCTGCCCATCGGGGTCGGGCTCGGGGTCTCCGACGGTGACCAGGCCGCCGAGGTCGCGGCCTACGCCGACGGGGTGATCGTCGGCTCGGCCTTCGTGCGCCGCCTGCTCGACGCCGAGGGCGACGAGCAGCGGGGACTGGCCGACCTGCGCGCGCTGACCGAGGACCTCGCCGGCGGCGTACGCCGGGCTCCCCTCGGGGGGCGGGAGCGCACCGGTGCCTGAGCGTCTCCGACGGGCGGCCGGGGCAGCCGTCCTGGCCCTCGTGCTGCCCCTGGCGGCGTGCGGCGGGTCCTCGGGCGCGGCGGACGACCCGGCCCGCGCCGACGACGGGCTCTACGGTGCCGTGCTCGACCAGCCCTACACGGTCCCCTCGATCCCGCTGGAGGACACCGCGGGCCGCACCGAGCCGCTGAGCGCGCGCTTCGACAAGCCGCTGACGCTGGTCTTCTTCGGCTACACGCACTGCCCCGACATCTGCATCGCGGTCATGTCCGACCTGGCCAGCACGATGGCGCGGCTCAGCGAGAAGCAGGCGCAGCAGGTCCGCGTGCTGTTCGTCACCACCGACCCCGCCCGCGACGACACCGCGACGCTGCGCGCCTACCTCGACCGCTTCGACCCCTCCTTCGAGGGCCTCACCGGCCCGCTGCCCGACCTGGTCCGGGCCGGCGACGCGTTCCACGTCGCCATCGAGACGGGCAAGCGGCTGCCGACCGGCGGCTACGAGGTGACCCACAGCACCCCGGTGCTGGGCGTCGTCCCCGGGTCCTCGGGCGACCGGGCCTCGGTCCGCGTCGTCTGGACCGAGGGCACCTCGGCCGCCAAGCTGGCCGCCGACGTCCAGGACGCCCTCGCCGACCCCGACCTGCTGGAGCCCGCGTGATCCCTCTCTCCATCCCCAGCCCCGGCCAGGGTGTGTGGCACCTCGGCCCCTTCCCGGTCCGCGGCTACGCGCTGTGCATCATCCTCGGCATCGTCGTCGCGGTGTGGCTGGGGGAGCGTCGTCTGCAGGCCCGCGGCGGCCGGCCCGGCCAGGTGCAGGACATCGCGCTCTTCGCGGTGCCGTTCGGCATCGTGGGCGGGCGGCTCTACCACGTGGCCACCGACTGGGAGAAGTACTTCGGGGAGGGCAAGCACCCCGTCGACGCCCTCAAGATCTGGCACGGCGGCCTCGGCATCTGGGGGGCGATCGCGCTGGGCGCCCTCGGCGCCTGGATCGGGGCCCGGCGCGCCGGCGTACGCTTCGCGCCGCTGGCCGACTCGCTGGCCCCCGGCATCGTCTTGGCGCAGGCGATCGGGCGCTGGGGCAACTGGTTCAACCAGGAGCTGTTCGGCAAGCCGTCCGACCTCCCGTGGGCCCTCGAGATCGACCCCGCGCACCGGCCCCCCGGCTACGAGGACAGCCCGACCTTCCACCCGGCGTTCCTCTACGAGTTCGTCTGGAACATCGGGGTCGCTGCCCTGGTGATCTGGGCCGACCGGCGCTTCAAGCTGGGCCACGGGCGCGCGTTCGCGCTCTACGTCGCGGCCTACTGCGTCGGGCGGGGCTGGATCGAGATGCTCCGCATCGACCCGGTCCAGGCCAACGACGTCCTGGGCCTGCGGCTCAACGTGTGGACCTCGATCGTGCTGTTCGTCCTGTCGATGGCCTACTTCGTCGTCCAGGGACGACGCCGCCCCGGCCGCGAGGAGTC
The DNA here is from genome assembly GCF_031458325.1 of Nocardioides marmoribigeumensis. Classification (NCBI taxonomy): domain Bacteria; kingdom Bacillati; phylum Actinomycetota; class Actinomycetes; order Propionibacteriales; family Nocardioidaceae; genus Nocardioides; species Nocardioides marmoribigeumensis. The sequence goes on along the minus strand of NZ_JAVDYG010000001.1, from coordinate 816,924 downwards.
CGCGCTGGTCGAGCCCGGACCCGGAGGCGACGACGCCTCCGCCGACGGGTCCGGCGACGCGGCTAGCCTTCCCTCATGAGCGACGAGCTGGCACCCGGCGTCCCCCACGACTCCGACGGAGAGATCGGTCACGAGCACGCCGACGTCACCGGCGGCTGGCTCCGCCCGGCCGTCTTCGGTGCCATGGACGGCCTGGTGTCCAACGTCGCGCTCATCGCGGGTGTCGCGGGCGGCACGGCCGCCTCGGCCGGGACCAAGCCGGTCATCCTCGCGGGTCTCGCCGGCCTCTCGGCGGGCGCCTTCTCGATGGCGGTGGGGGAGTACACCTCGGTCGCCAGCCAGGCCGAGGCCGCCCAGCACGAGATCCACAAGGAGCGGCGCGAGATCCAGCGCAACTCCGCCGGCGAGCAGGCCGAGCTCGCGGCGATGTACGTCGCCAAGGGGCTCACCCCCGAGCTCGCCGCCCAGGTGGCCGAGCAGATCCACGAGGACCCCGAGCAGGCGGTCGCGGTGCACGCCCGGGAGGAGTTCGGGATCGACCCCGACGACCTCACCTCCCCGATGCTGGCCGCGGTGTCGTCGTTCATCGCCTTCACGATCGGGGCCCTGGTGCCCCTCGCGCCCTACTTCTTCGGCGTCTCCTCGGTGTGGCCGGCCGTGCTGGTCACCATGGCGGCCCTGTTCGCGTGCGGCGCGGTGGTCACCCAGATGACCAGCCGGGCCTGGTGGTTCGGCGGGGCCCGCCAGATGTCCCTGGGTGCCGCGGCCGCCGGGATCACCTACGTCGTGGGCTCCCTGGTCGGCACCACCGGGGCCTGACCGGCCCCGCCCGCGGTGCTCCAGGGCTGAGAACGGCGGTCGCTGCCGCCGTACGATGCCTTAGGATCGGGTCGCCCGGGCCAATGTCGTCCCGCACCGAACCACACGGACACCACACGGACGGACCGCCCGACGGTCCCAGGCCGTGAACGCCGCCCAGCACGGCTCCGCAGACCGGGGCACGGCTGAGGCGTCCTCCCACCCGCAGCGCCCGTCCGGTCGAGGGCGCGCGGACCACGACGACGGAAAGGGCGTGCCATGCAGGCCTACCCCTCGCCCCAAGGGCTCTACGACCCCCGGTTCGAGCACGACGCGTGCGGGGTGGCGTTCGTCGCCACCCTGACCGGGGTGCCGAGCCACGAGATCGTCGCCCAGGCCGTCCAGGCGCTCCGCAACCTCGAGCACCGCGGTGCCGTCGGTGCCGAGCCGGACTCCGGCGACGGCGCCGGCATCCTGCTCCAGGTCCCCGACCGGTTCCTGCGCGACGTGGCCGGGTTCGACCTGCCCGACGCCGGCTCCTACGCCGTCGGCACCGCTTTCATCCCCGGTGACGATGAGGAGGTGCTCGCCGCCCGCAAGGCGATCGAGGAGCTCGCGGCCGAGGAGGACCTGACCGTGCTCGGCTGGCGCGAGGTGCCGACCGAGCCCGACCTGCTCGGTGCCACCGCCCGCAGCGTCATGCCGACCTTCGTGCAGCTGTTCGTCTCGCTGGCCGGAGGAGCCGGCGGCGCCGGGGACCAGATGACGCTGGAGCGTCGCGCCTTCTGCCTGCGCAAGCGCGCCGAGCGCGACACCGGGGTCTACTTCCCCTCGCTGTCCTCGCGCACCCTGGCCTACAAGGGCATGCTCACCACCGACCAGCTCGACCGGTTCTTCCCCGACCTGGTCGACGAGCGCATGGAGTCCGCCGTCGCGGTGGTCCACTCCCGCTTCTCCACCAACACCTTCCCGAGCTGGCCGCTGGCCCACCCGTTCCGCTTCATCGCCCACAACGGCGAGATCAACACCGTGATGGGCAACCGCAACTGGATGCGGGCCCGCGAGGCCCTGCTCGCCAGCGACAAGATCCCCGGCGACCTGTCGCGCCTGTTCCCGATCTGCACCCCCGGCGCCAGCGACTCGGCGTCCTTCGACGAGGTGCTCGAGCTGCTGCACCTCGGCGGCCGCAGCCTGCCCCACTCGGTGCTGATGATGATCCCGGAGGCGTGGGAGAACCACGCCGAGATGAGCGAGCTGCGGCGCGCCTTCTACGGCTTCCACTCCACCGTCATGGAGCCGTGGGACGGGCCCGCCTGCGTCGTCTTCACCGACGGCAAGCAGATCGGCGCGGTGCTCGACCGCAACGGCCTGCGCCCCAGCCGCTACTGGGTGACCGACGACGGTCTCGTGGTCCTGGCCTCCGAGGTCGGCGTGCTCGACATCGACCAGTCCAAGGTGGTCCGCAAGGGCCGGCTCCAGCCCGGTCGCATGTTCCTCGTCGACACCGAGGAGCACCGGATCATCGAGGACGAGGAGATCAAGGACCAGCTCGCGAGCGAGCACCCGTACGACGAGTGGCTGCACGCCGGCCTCGTGCGGCTCCCCGACCTCCCGGAGCGGGAGCACATCGTCCACACGCACGCCTCGGTCACCCGGCGCCAGCAGGTGTTCGGCTACTCCGAGGAGGAGAAGCGCGTCCTGCTCACCCCGATGGCCAGGACGGGCATGGAGCCGATCGGCTCGATGGGCACCGACACCCCGATCGCGGCCCTGTCGGAGCGTCCGCGGATGCTGTTCGACTACTTCTCCCAGCTGTTCGCGCAGGTGACCAACCCGCCGCTCGACGCGATCCGCGAGGAGCTGGTGACCTCGCTGGCCGGATCCATCGGCCCGGAGTCCAACCTGCTCGAGCCGAGCCCGCGCTCGTGCCGCCAGGTCGTCCTGCCCTTCCCGGTGATCGACAACGACGAGCTCGCCAAGATCCTGCACATCAACCGCGACGGCGACATGCCCGGCTTCGTCACCCACGTGGCGCGCGGGCTCTACGACGTCGACGGCGGCGGCCCCGCGCTCGCGCAGAAGATCGACGAGATCTGCCGCGAGGTCTCCGAGGCGATCGCCGCCGGGGCCCGGATCATCCTCCTCTCGGACCGCCACTCGACCGCCGAGCTGGCGCCGATCCCGTCGCTGCTGCTCACCGCCGCGGTGCACCACCACCTGGTCCGGGAGAAGACCCGCACCCAGGTCGGTCTCGTCGTCGAGGCCGGTGACGTCCGCGAGGTCCACCACGTCGCGCTGCTGGTCGGCTACGGCGCCGCGGCGGTCAACCCCTACCTCGCGATGGAGTCCGTCGAGGACCTCGCCCGCGACGGCTACTTCGTCGACGTGGACACCGACCAGGCCGTCCGCAACCTGGTCAAGGCGCTCGGCAAGGGCGTGCTCAAGGTGATGAGCAAGATGGGCGTCTCGACGGTCGCCTCCTACACCGGCGCGCAGATCTTCGAGGCCGTCGGCCTGGCCCAGGACGTCGTCGACCGTTACTTCACCGGCACGGTGAGCAAGCTCGGCGGCGTCGGTCTCGACGTCATCGCCGAGGAGGTCGCCCGCCGCCACGCCCGTGCCTACCCCGCCGACGGCGTGCCGTCCGCGCACCGCACGCTCGAGGTGGGCGGGGAGTACCAGTGGCGCCGCGAGGGCGAGCCGCACCTGTTCGACCCCGAGACGGTCTTCCGGCTGCAGCACTCCACCCGCAGCCAGCGCTACGACGTCTTCAAGCAGTACACCTCCCGCGTGGACACCCAGTCGGAGCGGCTGATGACGCTGCGCGGCCTGTTCGAGCTCAAGGGCGCCGAGGCGCTGGGCCGCACCCCGGTGCCGATCGAGGAGGTCGAGCCGGTCTCCGAGATCGTCAAGCGGTTCTCGACCGGTGCGATGTCCTACGGGTCGATCAGCAAGGAGGCCCACGAGACCCTCGCGATCGCGATGAACCGCCTCGGCGGCAAGTCCAACACCGGCGAGGGCGGCGAGGACCCCGACCGGCTCTACGACCCCGAGCGCCGCTCGTCGATCAAGCAGGTCGCCTCGGGCCGCTTCGGCGTGACCGCGGAGTACCTCACCAACTCCGACGACATCCAGATCAAGATGGCGCAGGGTGCCAAGCCCGGCGAGGGCGGCCAGCTGCCCGGCCACAAGGTCTACCCGTGGGTGGCCAAGACCCGGCACAGCACGCCCGGCGTGGGCCTGATCTCGCCGCCGCCGCACCACGACATCTACTCGATCGAGGACCTGGCCCAGCTGATCCACGACCTCAAGAACGCCAACCCCTCGGCCCGCGTGCACGTCAAGCTGGTCGCCGAGGTCGGCGTGGGCACGGTCGCGGCCGGCGTCTCCAAGGCGCACGCCGACGTGGTGCTGATCTCCGGCCACGACGGCGGCACGGGCGCCTCGCCGCTCACGTCGCTCAAGCACGCCGGTGGTCCGTGGGAGCTCGGCCTGGCCGAGACCCAGCAGACGCTGCTGCTCAACAACCTGCGCGACCGCATCGTCGTGCAGTGCGACGGGCAGCTCAAGACCGGCCGCGACGTCGTCATCGCCGCGCTGCTCGGTGCCGAGGAGTACGGCTTCGCGACCGCGCCGTTGGTGGTCTCGGGCTGCATCATGATGCGGGTCTGCCACCTCGACACCTGCCCGGTGGGCGTCGCGACGCAGAACCCTGTCCTGCGCGAGCGCTTCACCGGCAAGCCGGAGTTCGTGGTGACGTTCTTCGAGTACATCGCCGAGGAGGTGCGCGAGCACCTCGCCGCGCTGGGCTTCCGCAGCCTGGACGAGGCGATCGGTCACGTCGAGGCGCTCGACACGGTCCGCGCGGTCCAGCACTGGAAGGCCGCGGGCCTCGACCTGACGCCGATCCTGCACCGGCCCGAGCTCCCCGAGGGTGCGGCGCTGCACCACACCACCGGCCAGGACCACGGGCTGGACAAGGCCCTGGACAACGAGCTGGTCCGCATCTGCGCCGACGCGCTCGACAGGGGCGAGCCGGTCCGGGCGCAGCTCCAGGTGCGCAACGTCAACCGCACCGTCGGCACGATCCTCGGCCACGAGGTGACCAAGCGCTACAAGGGCGAGGGGCTGCCCGACGGCACGATCGACCTCACCTTCACCGGGTCGGCCGGCCAGTCGTTCGGCGCCTTCCTCCCGCGCGGCGTCACGCTGCGGCTCGAGGGCGACGCCAACGACTACGTCGGCAAGGGCCTGTCCGGCGGCCGCATCGTCGTACGCCCGGCGCAGGAGGCGACCTTCGACGCCTCGCAGCAGATCATCGCCGGCAACGTGATCGGCTACGGCGCGACCAGCGGCGAGATCTACCTCCGCGGCCAGGTTGGCGAGCGGTTCTGCGTCCGCAACTCCGGTGCCAGCGCCGTCGTCGAGGGCGTGGGCGACCACGGCTGCGAGTACATGACCGGGGGCAAGGTCGTCGTCCTCGGTCCCACCGGGCGCAACTTCGCCGCGGGCATGTCCGGCGGCTACGCGTTCGTGCTCGACCTCGACGAGGGCCGGGTCAACCACGAGCTCGTCGAGCTCGGCCCGGTCGTCGACGACGCGGCCACCGAGCTGCACGACCTGGTGCGACGCCACCACGAGGAGACCGGCTCCACCGTCGCGGCCGCGCTCCTGCAGGACTGGGAGAGCTCGGTGACGCGCTTCACCGAGGTCATGCCCAGCGACTACAAGCGGGTCCTCGACGCCCGAGCCGAGGCCCTCGAGGAGGGCCTCAGCGAGGACGAGGCCGCCGCCCGGATCATGGAGGTCCTCCATGGGTGAGCGCAGCGAGCACACGGAAGAGAGGGCACAGAATGGCTGACCCACGCGGTTTCCTCAAGAACGGTCGCGAGGTCGCCGACCGTCGTCCCGTCGAGGAGCGGGTGCACGACTGGCACGAGGTATACCCGGAGTCCCCGGGTCGTGCGCTGCTGCCGATCATCAAGACCCAGGCGGGTCGCTGCATGGACTGCGGCATCCCGTTCTGCCACCAGGGCTGCCCGCTGGGCAACCTGATCCCCGAGTGGAACGACCTGGTCTGGCGCGAGGACTGGGAGGACGCCGTCGAACGCCTCCACGCGACCAACAACTTCCCGGAGTTCACCGGTCGGCTCTGTCCTGCTCCGTGCGAGACCGCCTGCGTGCTGGGCATCAACCAGGACCCGGTGACGATCAAGAACGTCGAGGTCGCCATCGCCGACAAGGCCTGGGAGTCCGGCATGGTCCGGCCTCAGCCCCCGGAGTGGCTGACCGGCAAGACCGTCGCCGTCGTCGGCTCGGGCCCGGCCGGTCTCGCCGTCGCCCAGCAGCTCACCCGGGCGGGCCACACCGTCGCGGTATACGAGCGGGCCGACCGTCCCGGCGGTCTGCTGCGCTACGGCATCCCCGAGTTCAAGATGGAGAAGCGTGTCCTCGACCGTCGCCTCCGCCAGATGGAGCGCGAGGGCACGATCTTCCGCAACAACGTCGCCGTCGGCGACAAGGTCGGCGGGCAGCAGCTGCTCGAGCGCTTCGACGCCGTCGTCCTGGCCACGGGGTCGACCGTGGCCCGCGACCTCGACGTCCCCGGCCGCGAGCTCGGCGGGATCCACCAGGCGATGCACTACCTGCCCCAGGCCAACCGCGTCGCCCGCGGCGAGGAGGTCGAGGACCAGGTCCTGGCCACCGGCAAGGACGTCGTCATCATCGGTGGTGGCGACACCGGTGCCGACTGCCTCGGCACGGCCATCCGCCAGGAGGCCCGCTCCATCACGCAGCTGGAGATCATGCCGCAGCCGGGCACGGACCGCGCGCCCCACCAGCCGTGGCCGACCTACCCGATGACGTTCCGCGTCTCCTCCGCCCACGAGGAGGGCGGCGAGCGCCTGTACGCCGCGTCGACGACCGAGTTCCTCGGCGACGACGACGGCCAGGTGCGCGCGCTGCGGATCTGCGAGGTGGACGCGAAGTTCCAGCCGGTCGAGGGCACCGAGCGCGAGATCCCGGCCCAGCTGGTGCTCTTCGCGATGGGCTTCACCGGCCCCGAGCGTCCGGGTCTCGTCGAGCAGCTCGGCGTCGAGCTGGACGAGCGCGGCAACGTCAAGCGGGACAAGGACTACAAGACCACCGTCCCCGGTGTCTTCGTCGCCGGTGACGCCGGTCGCGGCCAGTCCCTCATCGTGTGGGCGATCGCCGAGGGCCGTGCGGCCGCCGCCGCGGTCGACACCTACCTCACCGGCAGCACGACGCTCCCCGCCCCCATCCCGCCCACGGAGCGCCCCCTCGTCGTCTGACCCGGGTCCGCCCGCCCCGGGTGCTGTGATCGTTCCAATCCTCACGTCGCGTGCCGTAGGGTCGAGGGGTGCGGAGAGCCAAGATCGTGTGCACCCTGGGTCCGGCGACCTCCACCCCCGAGCGCATCCTCGAGCTCGTCGAGGCCGGGATGGACGTCGCGCGGCTCAACCTCAGCCACGGCGCCTACGAGGACCACGAGAAGGTCTACGCGATGGTGCGCCAGGCCTCGGACAAGGTGGGCAAGAGCGTCGGCGTGCTCGTCGACCTCCAGGGCCCCAAGATCCGGCTGGGCAAGCTGCCCCACGGACCGGTCGACCTCGGTGCCGACGACCGCCTGACCATCACCACGCGGGACGTCGCCGACACCCACGACCGGTTGCTGGTGCCGACGACCTACCAGGGCCTGCCCGGTGACGTGAACCCCGGCGACCAGGTGCTCATCGACGACGGCCGTGTGCACCTCGAGGTGCTCGAGAAGAACGACACCGACGTGCTCACCCGTGTCCTGGTCGCCGGCCGCATCAGCAACCACAAGGGGATCAACCTGCCCGGCGTCCCGGTCTCCGTGCCGGCGATGACCGACAAGGACCGGGCCGACCTGCGCTGGGCGCTGCGCCAGACCGTCGACCTGATCGCGCTCTCGTTCGTCCGCAACGCCGAGGACGCCGCCGAGGTGCGCGCGATCATGGACGAGGAGGGCGTCTGGCTCCCCGTCGTGGCCAAGATCGAGAAGCCGCAGGCGATCGACAACCTCACCGAGATCATCAAGGCCTTCGACGCCTTCATGGTCGCCCGCGGCGACCTCGGTGTGGAGTGCCCCCTCGAGGACGTGCCGTTCCTCCAGAAGCGCGTGATCGAGGCCGCTCGCCGCAACGCCAAGCCGGTCATCGTCGCCACCCAGATGCTGGAGTCGATGATCACCGCGCCGCGCCCGACCCGCGCGGAGGCCTCCGACGTCGCCAACGCGGTGCTCGACGGCGCCGACGCGGTGATGCTCTCCGGCGAGACGAGCGTGGGGGAGTACCCCATCGAGACGGTGCGGACCATGGCCCGCATCGTGGAGTCCACCGAGGACCACGAGCTCGAGCACATGGCCGCCATCGACTGGCAGCCCCGCACCCGTGGGGGCGTCATCGCCAAGGCCGCGGTCGAGGTCGCCGAGCGCGTCGGCGCGAAGTACCTCGTCGCGTTCACCCAGAGCGGTGACTCCGCGCGCCGGCTGTCGCGGCTGCGCAGCGCGATCCCGATCCTCGCCTTCACCCCGGTGCCGGTGGTGCGGTCCCAGCTGTCGCTCTCGTGGGGGATCGAGACCTTCATCGGCGAGTCCGTCGACCACACCGACGAGATGGTGCGCCAGGTCGACGAGTCGCTGCTGCGCATCGGCCGGGTCAAGGAGGGCGACCTGGTGGTGATCATCGCCGGCAGCCCGCCCGGCATCCCCGGGTCGACCAACGCGCTGCGGATCCACCGCATGGGTGACGCGATCAACGAGGTCGCGCCGGCCTACCGCCGCACGCGCTCCTGACCGAGGAGTGCCCCGGGTGGGACTCGAACCCACACTGGATGGTGTTTGAGACCACTGCCTCTGCCGATTGGGCTACCGGGGCTTGCGCGGGTCACGTTATCCGACCCGGCGGCGGTGTCCGGCTCGGGACGACCTGCTCGGCGAGGCCGGGACCCTCGCAGGCAGTGAGGGGACCGGTGATGCGACCACCATCGTTGAAAGCGGCGGACGTGGGTGGCAGGGTGGGCCGCGACGACCGACGCCGAGGAGAGAGCGAGCACGTGGCGAGCAGCACGCTGTGGGACCAGCTGGTCCAGGTCGGGAGGGACCTCGCGGTCCGCCTGAGCAGCCAGGAGCGAGCCGTGCGCAACGCCCGCGGCGCGACCACCGAGCTCTCCCGCGCGCGGGTCGAGCGGGACGCCGTCGAGCTGTTCCTCGCCGACCACGAGGAGGAGCGCCAGGCCGCCCTCGAGCTCGAGCGGGACCTCGACCTCGACGTCCCGCTGGTGGCCCAGCAGCGTCATCCCTCCTCGGGCGCCTGACGCCGCGCGGCGGCCGTCCTCCGCGCTGACTACCCTGGGTGCCGTGACGACCACCGACCGTGCCGCGCCGCGCCTGCGGGTGGTGATCGCCGAGGACCAGGCGCTCATCCGCATGGACCTGGCCGAGATGCTCGGCGAGGAGGGGTACGACGTGGTGGGCCAGGCCTCGGACGGCGAGGAGGCCATCCGGCTGGCCGAGCAGGAGCGTCCCGACCTGGTCGTCCTCGACGTCAAGATGCCGAGGCTCGACGGGATCTCGGCCGCGCAGCGCATCGCCGAGCAGCGCATCGCCCCGGTCGTCATCCTGACCGCCTTCGGCCAGCGCGAGCTGGTGGAGAGGGCGCGGGACGCGGGAGCGATGGCCTACGTGGTCAAGCCGTTCACCAAGAACGACCTCGTGCCCGCCATCGAGATGGCGGTCAGCCGCTACGCCGAGATCAGCACGCTCGAGGCCGAGGTGGCCGAGCTCCACGAGCGGCTCGAGACCCGCAAGGCCGTCGACCGGGCCAAGGGCGTGCTGCAGCAGCAGCTCGACCTGACCGAGCCCGAGGCCTTCCGCTGGATCCAGAAGACGGCGATGGACCTGCGCCTCTCGATGCGGCAGGTGGCCGAGGGCGTGGTCCGTCACGGTCCCGAGGTCGCGGCGCGGAGCGTCCAGCCCGGCGACGAGTGACCGCGCCCCAGGTCACAAGTTCCTAACGACAGGCCGTTCGACACGGTCCTGGGACCCCGGGATCGCGCCTGCGCGGTGCTAGGTTCCGGCCAACCACTGGTCCTCACCTCGGGGCGAGGGCCGCCTGACGACTCCCGACGGAGGACCCATGATTCGCATGAACCGCTCCTGGCGCATCGCCGCTGCGGCGACCGCGGCCGCGTTCTCGCTGGCCGCTTGCGGCAGCGACAACGGCGACAGCAACGCCGGAGGCGGCGGAGGCGGCGGCAAGGACTGCACCGAGCAGAACCTCGCCTTCCTCGGCGCGACGACCGGTGACGCGGGCGCCCTCGGCCTCAACATGGTCTACGGCATCCAGACCGCGCTCGACGAGTACAACAAGAGCGCCGACTGCGAGGTCAAGCTCAAGCAGTTCGACTCCCAGGGCAACCCCGAGAAGGCCCCGGCGCTGGCGACCCAGATCGTCAACGACAAGACCATCATCGGTCTGATCGGCCCCGGCTTCTCCGGTGAGTCGCTGGCCACCGGCAAGACGTTCTTCGAGGCCGGTCTCCCGTCGATCTCCCCCTCGGCCACCAACGTGACCATCACCCAGCAGGGCTGGACCACCTGGCACCGCGTCATCGGCAACGACCAGGCGCAGGGCGAGGCCGACGCGAAGTACCTCACCGAGACCGTGGGCGCCAAGAAGGTCTACGTCGTCGACGACGCGCAGGACTACAGCAAGGGCCTGGCCGGTGTGGTCAAGACCGGCCTCGGCTCGGCGATGGTCGGCTCCGACCAGATCCAGGTCGGCCAGACCGACATGTCGGCGGTCGTCCAGAAGGTGACCTCCTCCGGCGCCGACGCGATCTTCTACGGCGGCTACTACACCGAGGCCGGCCTGCTCGCCAAGCAGCTGCGCCAGGGTGGCTTCAAGGGCGCATTCATGTCGGGTGACGGCGCGGAGGACCCGTCCTTCGTGAAGGTGGCCGGCCAGGCCGCCGAGGGTGCGCTCCTGTCGGCTCCGGCCGGTCCCGCTCCGGCGGACTTCGGCGCCAAGGTCAAGAAGGTCACCGGCAACGACGCGGGCCTCTACACCACCCAGTCCTACGACGCAGCCAACATCTTCCTGGCGGCGCTGAAGGACGGCGCGGACAGCCCCGAGAAGATCAACGACTTCATCGGCAGCTACTCCGGTGAGGGCGTGAGCGGCCCGATCGCCTTCGACGACAAGGGCGACATCAAGCAGTCGACGATCTACGTCTACAAGGTCAAGGGCGGCAAGCTCGACACGGAGAACCCCGAGCCGATCAAGTGACCTGACGGGCGAGTACAACGACAGATGACAGACTGCGGCCGGGGGCGGCATTCCGCCCCCGGCCGTCGTCGTCGCTAGGGGATCGTGGTGAACTTCCAGTTCCTGTTCGACAACTTCATCGGCCTGACCGTGACCGGCCTGGCCTTCGGAGCGATCTACGCCCTGGTCGCCCTGGGCTACACGATGGTCTACGGCGTGCTGCAGCTGATCAACTTCGCGCACTCAGAGGTCTTCATGTACGGCACCTTCGCGGTCGCGTGGGTGTTCGTCTTCTTCCACGGCACCGTGGCCAGCACCGAGAGCCTGGGGGCGAGCCTCGGGCTCCTGTCCGTCGCCCTCGTCGCGGCCATGCTGGTGTCCGCGGCCATCGCCCTGCTGCTCGAACGCGTGGCCTACCGCCCGCTGCTCACGCGCAACGCCCCCAGGCTCATGGCGCTGATCTCCGCGATCGGCGCCTCCTTCGTGCTGGCCGAGGCAATGGGCCTGCGCAACCGCTTCGCCGCGTGGGTGGGCCTCGACGACGACCTCGACAACTACGTCGCCAAGGCACGTGACGTCTACCCCAACCCGGTGACCATCCAGCCCCAGGGCCTGTTCACCGTCGGCGGCTACACCGTCAAGGACGTCGACCTGCTGGTCATCGTGGCCGCGCTGCTGATGATGGTCGCGCTCGACCAGTTCGTCCGCCGCACGCGCTTCGGCCGCGGCATACGGGCGGTCGCGCAGGACCCCGAGTCCGCCGCCCTGATGGGCGTGAACTCGACCCGGGTCGTCCAGGTGACCTTCCTCATCGGTGGTCTCATGGCCGGGGCCGCCGCCACGTTCTACATGCTCAAGATCGGCGCGACCAGGCAGAACGCAGGCTTCATCCTCGGCGTCAAGGCCTTCACCGCCGCGGTGCTCGGCGGCATCGGCAACCTGCGCGGTGCGCTGCTGGGTGGCCTGCTGCTCGGAGTGGTCGAGAACTACGGGGCGGCGATCTTCGGCACCGACTGGAAGGACGTGGTGTCGTTCGTGCTCCTCATCCTGATCCTCCTCGTCCGACCCTCCGGCCTGCTCGGGGAGTCTCTCGGAAAGGCGCGTGCGTGATGGCGGGCACGAGCACGATGAACCCCGTCGCCCGGGCGCGCATGCGGCTGCACGACGGCTGGACCCGCCAGCCACGCGCCGTACGCCTGCTGTTCGTGGTCCTGCTCGCCCTGTTCTTCTACGCGCTGCCGCTCATGCGGCCCCCGATCCTGACCACGCAGCAGACCGACTTCGGCGGCATCATGTTCTCCTCGGCCGCGCTCGCCCTCGTGGCGGTCGGCCTCAACATCGTCATCGGCTATGCCGGTCTGCTCGACCTGGGCTACATCGGCTTCTACCTCGTCGGCGCCTACACCACCGGCGTCCTGACCTCGCAGCACTTCCAGTGGCCGTTCTTCCTCGTGCTGCCGATCGCCATCGCGGTCACGATGCTCAGCGGCGTCATCCTCGGCGCACCGACGCTGCGTGTGCGCGGCGACTACCTCGCGATCGTGACGCTGGGCTTCGGCGAGATCATCCGGCTCGTGGTCACCAACGTGGAGTGGCTCGGCGCGGCGGCCGGCATCAAGGACATCCCGCACCCCCCGACGATCGGTCCGTCCCCCAAGCCGCCGTTCGGCGACGGCGGGCTGTTCACGATCCCGCAGCTGACCTGGGACGGCCTCATCCCCTCGATCGACCCGGACCGGGGGACCCGCTTCCTGGTCTTCGGGGCGGTCGACGCGATCCCCTACTACTGGCTCATCCTCACCGTGCTCATCCTGGTGATGATCGGTGACAAGCTGGTCAAGAACAGCCGGGTGGGCCGCGCGTGGGAGGCCACCCGCGAGGACGAGGACGCCGCGGAGCTGATGGGCGTCCCGACGTTCCGGTTCAAGCTCCTCGCGTTCGCGATGGGCGCCGCGATCGGCGGTCTGTCGGGCTCGCTGTTCGCCAGCAGCCAGGGCGGCTACATCAACCCGCTCAGCTTCCCCCTGCTGCTCTCGATCCTCTTCGTCGCCGCGGTCATCGTCGGCGGAGCCGGCAACCGGTGGGGTGCGGTGGTCGGTGGCGTGCTGGTGGCCTACCTGCCCGAGCGGTTCCGCGAGTTCGCCGACTTCCGGCTGCTCGTGTTCGGCCTGGCGCTGATGATCCTGCCGGTCTACCGGCCTCAGGGTCTCCTCCCGCCGGCGCGCACGATCCGGGCCAAGGCGGCGGAGAAGGAGATCGAGCTGCTCGAGGAGGGCGAGCTCGCGGAGGACGGCGTCGTCGCGAGTGGCACCACGAGTGGCATGAGCACGACCGACGACGAGACGGGCGAGGGGGCCTGACATGGCCGACGAGACTGGCCGTCCGGGCCGCATCCTCGAGGTCGACGACGTCACCCTGCGCTTCGGTGGCCTGACCGCGCTCGACCAGGTCTCCCTCCACATCGAGGAGGGGGAGATCCTCGGGCTGATCGGCCCCAACGGCGCCGGCAAGACCACCTGCTTCAACGTCATCACCGGCGTCTACGAGCCCACGATGGGCCAGGTCCGCTTCCGCGGCGGCTCGCTGGCGGGCATGAAGAAGCACCAGATCACGCGCCTCGGCATCGCGCGCACGTTCCAGAACATCCGCCTGTTCAAGTCGATGACGGCGCTGGAGAACGTCATGGTCGGCGCCGACGCCAACCACACGACCGGGGTCGTCTCCGCGTTGTTCCGCACGCCCAAGCACCGGCGCGAGGAGGGGGAGGGCCACGAGCGTGCGATGGAGCTCCTCGACTTCATGGGCCTGACCAAGCGCTCCGGCGAGCTCGCCGCCAACCTGTCGTACGGCGACCAGCGGCGGCTCGAGATCGCGCGCGCGATGGCGACCGAGCCGGCCCTGCTCTGCCTCGACGAACCCGCCGCGGGGTTCAACCCGCAGGAGAAGGTCGAGCTCATGGAGCTGATCCGCCGGGTGCGGGACCGAGGCTACACCGTGCTGCTGATCGAGCACGACATGCGGCTGGTCATGGGGGTGACCGACCGGATCGTCGTCCTGGAGTTCGGCAAGAAGATCGCCGAGGGCACACCGGCCGAGATCCGCGACAACCCGGCGGTCATCGCCGCCTACCTGGGAGTGGACGAGGATGCTTCTTGAGGTCGAGGGCCTGTGCGTCAACTACGGGCACATCGAGGCCATCCGTGACATCTCCTTCACCGTCGAGGAGGGGCAGGTCGTCACCCTGATCGGGGCCAACGGCGCCGGCAAGACGACCACCCTCAAGACGCTGTCGGGGCTGCGCACCGTGCGGGCGGGCAGCGTGGTGTTCGAGGGCAGGGACATCACCAAGGTCCCGGCCTACGAGCGGGTCGCGCTGCGCATCAGCCAGTCGCCCGAAGGCCGCGGGGTCTTCGTCGGGATGACCGTGCGGGAGAACCTCGACATGGGGGCGTTCGTCCGCAAGGACCGCAAGACGCCGGCCTACACCGAGGACCTCGACCGGGTGTTCGACCTCTTCCCCCGGCTCAAGGAGCGCGAGAAGCAGGTGGCCGGCACGATGTCCGGCGGCGAGCAGCAGATGCTGGCGATCGGGCGCGCACTCATGGCGCGTCCCCGGCTCCTGCTGCTCGACGAACCCTCGATGGGCCTGGCCCCCAAGCTGATCCAGCAGATCTTCTCGATCATCCGCGAGATCAACCAGCAGGGGACCACGGTCCTCCTGGTGGAGCAGAACGCCGCCCAGGCGCTCAAGATCGCCGACACCGCCCACATCCTCGAGACCGGTGAGATCGTGCGGACGGGCACGGGCAAGGAGCTCGCCGGCGACGACTCGGTCAAGGCGGCCTACCTCGGCGGGGACCTCTGAGCCCCAGCACCTGAGCCGGCGGTCAGCGCAGCAGCACCAGCAGCTCGACGAGCAGGGGAGCGGCCACCAGGCCGGGCAGCAGGTCCCCGACCGGGAGGCGCCGCACCCGCAGCAGGTTGAGGCCGAGGCCGAGCAGCATCAGGCCTCCGGTCGCGCCCAGGGCCGCGAGGTGGGCGGCCGGGAGCACATCACCCACGAGCACGCCGACCAGCGTCAGGCCGCCCTGCACGACGAGGACGACGAGGGCACTGGCCGCGACGCCCCAACCGAACGACGCGGCGAAGGCGATCGCGGCGAAGCCGTCGAGGGCTGCCTTGACGTAGAGCTGCTCCGCGCCGCGGCCCAGGCCGTCGTCGAGCGACCCGAGCACCGTCAGCGGGCCCACGCAGAACAGCAGGGAGGCGGTGACGAACCCCTCGACGAACCGGGCGCGGGCGGCTGACGGCCCGTCCGCGACGTGCTGCGGGCTGTCCGGCGAGGTGGGCGGGGTGAGGCGGTCGCGCAGCCATCCGCCGAGCCCCTCGAGCCGGTCCTCGACCCGCAGGAAGGACCCGGTGATGCCGCCCAGCACGAGGCTCCCGAGGACGACGAGCACCGGGGCCTGGTCGCCGACGGCCCTCGCCAGCGCGGGGTCGAGGACGTCCACGACGCTCAGCCCGGCGATGAGGAGGGTGACCAGACCGAGGCAGTCGGTGACCGTGTCGCGCACCCGCTGGGGGAGCCGGTCGCCGACCAGCACACCGAGCGAGGCGCCAACCAGAACAGTGCTCATGTTGACGAGCGTGCCGGTTCCGGGGAACACTCGAGTCCTCCTCTTCCCGGGTTCGTCCCGGGGCAGGACATCTCACCACGGTCCCGGGCTGGGGTACGCCCGGGGTGTGGTGCCTGGCATGGCCGGTCGGGTCGACGGGCATGACAACTTCAGATCTCGGGTGGTTTGCTCCGCGCCCCCGCGCGGACCTGTGTGGGAGGAAGCACGTGTCGCGCACCCCTGTCGACGTACGAGACCTGGGACCTCAGGACGGGCCGGCGCTGGCGCGCCTGTGGCACGACCTGCCCCACCCCGCTGAGTGGGACGAGCACACCGACCTGGCTGCCATGGTCCTGGCGGCGCTCGCCGACGACCCGGGCTCCCGGGTCCTGGTCGCGGAGTCGGGGGGCGAGGTGGTCGGCACGGCCTACCTGCGCGCGGCCCGGCTCTCGCCGCTCCTGAGCGAGGAGATGCTCAACGTGAGCCACCTGCAGGTGGAGGAGTCCCAGACGCGACGCGGTGTCGGCCGGGCCCTGCTCGAGGCGGCCCTGACCCACGCCGAGCACCACGGCATCCCGCACCTGCTGGTCGCGGGTGCGGTCAACGACCGCGAGACCAACCGCTTCCTGGCGCGTCTGGGCCTGGCCCAGGTGGCCGTCGTCCGCGGGTCGACGGTGGCGGCCCTCCGGGCGCGGATGCCGGTGGAGCCCTCGGTCGCCGCCCGCTCCACCCGGTCCAAGCACGTGGGGCAGGTCGTGGCTGCGCGTCGCCTGCAGCGTCGCTCGCGGGTGCGCAACGCCGTCTCCTGAGGAGGCCGGCGACCGCCGTCCTGCCTGTCGGTGGCGGCGGTTAGCATCGCGGGATGGCTGACCCCGCGGTGCCCGGCACGCGACCTCGACTGCTCCTCCTCGACGGCCACTCGCTGGCCTACCGCGCCTTCTTCGCGCTCCCGGTGGAGAACTTCTCGACCTCGACGGGTCAGCACACCAACGCGGTCTACGGCTTCACCTCGATGCTGATCAACGTCCTGCGTGACGAGGCGCCGACCCACCTCGCCGTCGCCTTCGACGTCTCACGCCAGACCTTCCGCTCCGAGCAGTACGCCGACTACAAGGCCAACCGCTCGGCCTCGCCCTCGGAGTTCGCCGGCCAGGTCTCCCTGGTCAAGGAGGTCCTCGACGCCCTGCGCATCCCCTACGTCGAGAAGCCGGGCTTCGAGGCCGACGACGTGATCGGCACGCTGGCCACCCAGGGGGTCGCCGAGGGCTTCGAGGTGCTCATCTGCACCGGTGACCGCGACTCGTTCCAGCTGGTCAACGAGCACACGACGGTCATCTATCCGATGCGCGGCGTGTCCGAGATGAAGCGCATGACCCCCGAGGCCGTCGAGGAGCGCTACGGCCTCCCCCCTCAGATGTATCCCGACCTCGCCGCGATCGTGGGGGAGACCTCCGACAACCTGCCGGGCGTGCCCGGGGTGGGGCCCGGGTTCGCCGCCCGCTGGCTCAAGCAGTACGGCTCCCTCGACGCCGTCATCGCCAACGCCGACAAGATCACCGGCAAGAAGGGCGAGTCGTTCCGCGAGCACCTGAGCGACGTGATGCGCAACCGCCAGCTCAACGCCCTGGTGTGCGACCTCGACCTGCCGCTGCACCCGCGCGACCTCGCTGTGCGTCCGTGGGACCGCCAGGAGGTGCACACCATCTTCGACTCGCTGGAGTTCCGGGTGCTGCGCGACAGGCTCTTCCAGACCCTGGAGTCCGCGGAGGAGATCGACGAGTCGGGGTTCGACCTGGCCACCACCACCCTGACCGGCACCGACGTCGCCGCCTGGCTGGACAAGCACGCGCCGGCTGGTGAGCGGGTCGGGGTCCAGGTCGTCGGCACGTGGCGCGCCGGGAGCGGCGAGGTCGACGGCCTGGCCCTGGCCACCGAGGCCGGTGCCGCCTGGTTCGAGGTCACGGGGCTCGACGCCGAGGCCGACGCGGCCGTCGCCGCCTGGCTGGCCGACCCCGAACGGCTCAAGGTCCTGCACGACGCCAAGGGCCCGCTCCTCGCGCTGGCGGCCCGGGGCTGGGAGCTCGGCGGGCTCGAGCGCGACACCGCGCTGTCGGCCTACCTCGCCCGACCCGACCAGCGCAGCTACGACCTGGCCGACCTGACCCTGCGCTACCTCAAGCGCGAGCTCAAGGTCGCCGAGCAGGCCGACGACGGCCAGCTGACCCTCGAGGGACTGGGCGACACGGGGGCGGCCGACACCGCGATGCTGCAGGCGCGCGCGGTCCTCGACCTCGCCTCGTCGCTCGACGAGGAGCTCGCCGACCGAGGTGGCACCCGCCTGCTCGGCGAGGTCGAGCTGCCCCTGGTCCACGTGCTGGCCGGCATGGAGCGCACCGGCATCGCCGTCGACGTCGAGCTGCTCGAGGGGTTGGAGTCCCACTTCGCCGAGGAGGTACGCCGCGCGGCGGCCGACGCGTTCGGCGTCATCGGCAAGGAGATCAACCTCGGCTCGCCCAAGCAGCTCCAGGTGGTGCTCTTCGACGAGCTCGAGATGCCCAAGACCAAGCGCACCAAGACCGGCTACACCACCGACGCCGACGCGCTCCAGGGTCTCTACGACAAGACCGAGCACCCGTTCCTGCTCCACCTGCTGCGCCACCGCGACGTGAGCCGCCTGCGCCAGACCGTCGAGGGCCTGCTCAAGACGGTGATGCCCGACGGCCGCATCCACACCACGTTCAACCAGCTCATCGCCGCGACCGGCCGCCTGTCGAGCACCGACCCCAACCTGCAGAACATCCCGGTCCGCACCGAGGAGGGCCGGCGCATCCGTGAGGCCTTCGTGGTGGGGCCCGGCTTCGAGTCGCTGCTCACCGCCGACTACAGCCAGATCGAGATGCGCATCATGGCCCACCTGTCGGAGGACGCCGGCCTGATCGAGGCGTTCCGGTCCGGCCACGACTTCCACTCGGTCACGGCCGCCCGGGTCTTCGAGGTCGACGCGACCGCGGTGACGGGGGAGATGCGGGCCAAGATCAAGGCGATGAACTACGGCCTCGCCTACGGCCTGTCGGCCTTCGGGCTGTCCCAGCAGCTCAAGATCGACACCGCGGAGGCGAGGGGCCTGATGGACGAGTACTTCGAGACCTTCGGCGGCATCCGCGACTACCTCGCCGGCATCGTCGACGTGGCCCGCCGCAGCGGCTACACCGAGACCATCCTGGGTCGCCGCCGCTACCTGCCCGACCTCACCAGCGACAACCGCCAGCGCCGCGAGATGGCCGAGCGGATGGCGCTCAACGCCCCGATCCAGGGGTCGGCGGCCGACATCATCAAGGTCGCGATGCTGCGGGTCGACCGCGCGGTGGCCGACCAGGGCCTGCGGTCCCGCATGCTCCTGCAGGTCCACGACGAGCTCGTGTTCGAGGTCGCCCCGGGGGAGCGCGAGGCGCTCGAGACCGTCGTACGCACCGAGATGGGGGCGGCGGCCGACCTCACCGTCCCGCTCGAGGTCTCCGTCGGCCTCGGACGCAGCTGGCACGAGGCCGCGCACTGAGCCCGACCGGCCGTCAGGGGGCACCCATGCGGCCCTGGACGCCGCCATCTGGCTGCGGCAGGGTGTGAAACGTGACACTTCGGTCAGAACACGTTCCCCGACCCCCGTCCCGGGGGAAGAAGGACTTTCTGCCCGAACTGACCCGCGAAACTGGTCATTTGACCAAGTTTCGTGAGAACGTGACGCCACTTCGCATTGTTGAGGACGATTCGCACTGTCATGTCGCATTAGGGCCACGGTCTGCGGCGTCCTTATAGTGCGGGAACACATTTGCCTGTGGAGAGCAGGCCATGAGCGGCGGGAACCGCTCAGTTAGAAGGGAGCGCGCATTCATGCGCAAAGAACTGTTCGTGGGGTTGGCCCTGTCCGTGGCCGCCCTTGCCGTCGTCCTGATCAGCGGGGCCCTCGACCTCGAGCTCGAGTCGGTGGCGCTGCTGGGGGCCGCGATGGGCGCCGTGGTCGGCCTCGTGCCGGACCGCACCGCGTCGATGCGGCTGGCCGGCTTCGTCGGGGGATTCGCCTTCGCCTGGATCGGCTACTTCGTCCGGGCCGCGCTCCTGCCTGACACCACCGCGGGACGGGGTGTCGCCGTCGCGCTCACCCTGCTGCTGTGCCTCGGCCTGACCCTCGCCCTGATGGGCCGACTGCCGCTGTGGGCGGTCCTGCTCGGCGCCGGCACCTTCGCCGGAGCCTACGAGTTCACCTACGCCGCGGCCCCGCCGGAGATCCTCGACACCTCGGTCAGCACCGCCACCACCGTGCTGCTGACCTCCGCGATCGGCTTCCTGTCCGTCGCGTGGTTCGGCCCCGAGCACGAGCACGCAGAGGAGCGGGAGCTGGCCGAGCGCCGTACCCCCCACGGCTCCGCGCGCGGCGCCACCCCCCAGCACTCCCAGGACGACACGGTCGGCCTCGACACCATGATGGGCAAGAACTGATGCGCACCCCCACCTCGACCGCGAGCCGGCTCGCGGCCCTCGTCGGCGCCTCCGCGGTGGTCCTCACCGCCGGCGCGTTCCCCGCTGTGGCGGCCACCTCCGGCTCGGACAACGGCGTCCAGGTCGTCAACACCGAGACCGTGCAGGCCTACACCGACGCCACCGGCGCGGTGAAGTCCAAGCGCATCTACGAGCAGCTCGCCCTCACCGGCAAGGGTGCGGTCGACCTGGCCAACCCGATCACCACCTCCGGCCTGCGCAACCTCGACGGCTTCGGCGGGTTCAAGGTCAAGGGCAACGACCAGATGGTCGACGTCAAGGTCGACGGCGAGAAGAACCTGCGGTCGGTCAGCGACTACAAGGGCGACCTGCCCCTCGACATCTCGATCGTCTACAAGCTCGACGGCAAGGAGATCAGCCCCAAGAGCCTCGTCGGCAAGTCCGGCGACCTCGAGGTCCTCTACACCGTCAAGAACGTCACCGGTCGCACGCAGACCATCTCGTTCACCGACGGCAAGGGCGGCACGGTCGAGAAGCAGTCCGACGTCATCGTCCCCATGGTCGGCAGCCTGACCGTGGGCCTGCCCTCGACCTTCCGCGACGTCAAGTCCGGTGAGGCCAACATGGCCGGCGACGGCGAGGGCGGCACCAAGCTCAGCTACACGATGACCTTGCTGGCGCCCCTGGGGTCCGACACCGCGACCTTCGGCTACACCGCCAAGGTGGTTGACGCGATCGCCCCCGACGCCAGCGTCTCGGCGCTCCCGGTCAACCCCCTGGAGAGCCCCAGCTTCAAGACCGCGGGCGACTCCTACAAGGGCGGTGCGCAGACGGGCGAGGAGCTCGCTGCCGGTGCGGCCGAGATCGACAGCAACCTGCTCAAGCTCCGCGACGGCGCTGGCGACCTGCTGGCCGGCCTGATCAAGCTGCGCAACGGCGCGCAGCAGCTGCGCGACGGCCTGCAGAACGAGGCCGCCCCGGGTGCGGCCAAGCTCGCCGACGGTGCGGGCCAGCTCTCCGACGGCGTCGGTCAGCTCAAGGGCGGCACGACCGAGCTCCGGGCGGGCGCCACCAAGCTCAACGGCGGTGCGCTCAAGCTCGACGCCGGCGCGGGCCAGCTCAACGGCGGACTCACCCAGCTCAACGACGGGGCGACGAAGCTCGACGGTGGCGCGAAGAAGCTCGACACGGGCGCCAAGAAGCTGCAGGACGGGGCCGGCCAGCTCGCCGAGGGCTCCGGCACCCTCGCGACCGGCGCCCAGACGGCGTACGTCGGCAGCCAGCAGATCGCGGCCGGCCAGGCCAAGCTCCTCGTGGGTCTCCAGACCCTTAAGGCCGGCGTGGAGGCGATCGACGAGACGGTCAAGGGCCAGCTCGACGTCAGCCCGGACTACCAGCGACTCATCGGCACCCTCGGCAAGATCGTCACCGGCATCGGCAGTCCTTCGGACACGACGACGGACACCATCCTCGGCGGACTCAACCTGCTCAAGTACGGCCTGCGCAGCCCGCTCGGAAAAGACGCTTGTGACCAGGACGAGTCGACGGCGACCCTGGCCGACGACTGTGGCGCAGCGGATGCGGCCGAGATCATTGCTGGCAAGTTCAATGTCGGGGTCGACGACATCTCGACGTCCTTGCTGCCGGCAGCAGTGGGAAGCTACCAGGCGCTGATCACCCTCGCGGGTTGCGCTCCGCTCGTGAATGGCCTGCCGCCCGTCACGAACCTGGCACTCCCGGGCAACAACCCCTGCAAGTTCGCTACCGTGGCCGCCCTTGGGTACGGTGCGCCCGATGGCGGTCTTCAGCTCGGCCCCAACACGGTATTCGAGGACGGCGGACTCAAGGTTCAGGCCGATGCTGCCGCCAAGGCGCTGACCCGAGTCTTCGAGGGGCTCGATTCGAAAGCCCTGCCTGGCATCGCCCTGCTCAAGAAGGCACTCTTCAACGACCCCTGTGACCCGACCCAGACTGACAAGGACGCTGCGGACTTCTGCGGAGTCTCGCAGGCTGTCCAGCTGATCCAGCAGGGCATCCCGACTCTGGTCGACACGGTCGTCAACGGCATCCAGGGTCAACTGCTGGCCGGCCTCGGCTCGGCCGACAAGGGCTGCAACCCGGAGGAGACCCTCATCTGCGCCGCGGCGGCCCTCGCCGCCGGGGGTGCGGACCTCGCCGGGACCGATGGCCTGGGTGCCCTCTCCGCAGGTGCGGGCAAGCTGGCCGCCGGTCTGACCGACCTCAAGGCCGGTGCGGACCAGCTCTCCGACGGCACTGGCCAGCTCAGTGGTGGCACCGGTGACCTGCTCGCCGGTGCGGGCAAGCTGTCCGCCGGTGCGGGCAAGCTCGCCGACGGCACGGGTCAGCTCGCCGACGGCACGGGTCAGCTCAGCGCGGGTGCGGGCAAGCTCGACGACGGTGCGGGCAAGCTCGCCGACGGTGCGGGTCAGCTCGACGCGGGTGCCAACAAGCTCGCCGACGGCCTCTCGGCCGCCGCGGGTGGCTCGGGCCAGCTGGCCGACGGTCTCGTGACCGCCGCCGGCGGTGCGCCGAAGCTGGTCGACGGCGCTCAGCGCCTCTCGACCGAGGGCACCAAGAAGCTCGTCGCGGCCGGCCAGGACACCGCGCAGAAGTACGGCGAGCAGTACGCCCTGCTGGTCGCCGGTGCCAAGCGTGCCCAGGAGGAGAAGATGGTCGTCGGTGCTCCGGCGGACGCCATGGGCCTCGCGGCGTACAGCTACGAGATCAAGGGTGAGGACGGCGAGGGCTCGCGCAACCTGATGCGCGGCGTCGCCGGGCTGGCCCTGCTGGGCGCGGGCGGTGCGGTCTTCGCGCTGCGTCGCCGCCTGATCTGAGGCACGCGCCCCGGCCGCTGAGCCGGGGCGCACACGACACACGAGGGTGTCGGTCCCGCGAGGGGCCGGCACCCTCGTCGCGTGGCGCCCGGGTCCGGTCAGGGAGCGGGGGGAGCGGGTGCGTCGGCACCGGGGTCGACCGCCGTGGGCCGGTGGCGGCGGTGGGCGGTCTGGCTGAGGACGACGAGGACCCCGAGGACCACGACGTGGACCGCGGCGACCACCTCGAGGAGGTGGGCGACGGTGTGGGCGGGCTGTGCCAGGACGACCAGGGCGACCAGGCCGAGCCAGATCACCCCCACCGAGCGGCGCGACTGGCGAGCGACGGTGCTGTAGACCATCAGCTGCTCCATCGCCCAGAGGGTGCCGATCGCGGCGAAGGCCCAGATCGCCGGCTCGAGGTCGGCATACTCCGGGCCGCCGACGAAGACCACCGCCAGCGACCGCAGCATCCCTGCCCCGGCGGTCGCGACGAGTCCCATCGCGAGGACGACGCCCAGCGCCGAGATCTCCATCCGGCGGCGCACGGCCGGGTCGTTCATGTTGGGGAAGGCGATCACGACCACGAACTGGGGCAGGAAGAGGACGGCCTTGGCGAGGATCAGGCCGCCGGCGTAGAGACCGCTGTCGTGCTTGTCGAACAGGATGCGCGCCAGGATCACGTCGGTGTTGGTGAGCGCGAAGAACGCCAGCAGGGCGTGGGAGTTGTGGGCCACCTCGGTGAGGACCCCGGTCGCGGGCTCCGGGGACTCGTGCTCGGGGGCGGCGCTCGGCGCCGGGACCCGGCGACGCAGCGCGACCCACCCGATCAGCGTGGGCACGACGTTGCCGAGGGTGACGCCGACCATCGCGCCGGTGACGTCCTCGCGCCACACCATGCCGCCGAGACCGAGGAGCACGCGCCCGAGCCCGACCGCGGCGTACACCGTGGCGAGGGAGTACCAGCGGCGCTCGCCCTGGAGCAGTCCGGCCTGGGCGCCCATCAGGGTCAGCGGGAGGCAGGAGGCCGCGAGCAGCAGCGCCGCGGCGTAGCCGCCGAGCGGGCCGCCCGGCTCGAGCAGCAGCACCACGAGCGGCGAGGTGACCACCGTGATGCCCACGAGCGCCCAGGCGGCCTTCCACGACGCGCGCACCACCTCCGCCTCGGTCTCCTCGAGCCGGTGGGGGTGGGTCGAGACGCGGCGGGCCGCGGTGGCCTGGAGGCCGAGCTGGACCACGGCGGTGACGAGCATGAGGCCCATGAGGGCGGCCAGGGCGCCGTACTCCTTGGGGCCGAGGAGCCGCGCGGCCAGCAGGGTGAAGCCGTAGGTGCCGAGGTTCATCACCCCCATGCCGATCGCGATGACACCGCTCCCGGTGAGCCACGAGGGCAGGCGGGGGCGGGTGGACATCACCGGGGAAGCCTAGGAGACGGGGCTCGGCGGGCGGAGCAAGCGCGCCACGATGATCGCGGTGCCGGGGATGAGGCGACCGCGCAGCGGACCCCACCCGCCCCACACCCGGTCGAGGCCCTCGGGCCACTGCGGCTCGTGCAGCGCGGTGATCGCGAAGCCGGAGGCCCACAGCAGGTCGGCCCAGTCGCCGAGCGTGCGGTGGTGCTCGACGTAGCGCGGGCGCCCGTCCTCGTCCTCCTCGACGTAGGGCGTGCGGTCCCAGTAGGAGCTGGTGACCGTCATGCCCTCGGGTCCGGCGTCGTCGGGCATCGACCAGCGGATCGGGTGGGTGACGGAGAAGGCGAAGACCCCGTCGGGCCGGGTCACCCGGGCGACCTCGCCGACCATGACGTCCCCGTCGGCGACGAACTGCAGCGCACCGAAGGAGGAGAAGACCACGTCGAAGGCGTCGTCGGGGAAGGGGAGGGCGGTCGCCGTCGCGCACACGGTCGGTACGACGACACCGGTCGCCTCGTCGATGCGGCGCGAGTGCTGCAGCTGGCGCTCGGACAGGTCGAGCCCGACCACCCGGGCGCCCTGGGTCGCCAGCCACCGGGAGCACTGGGCGGCGCCGCAGCCGACCTCGAGGACCTCGAGCCCGGCCAGGCCGGCCGGGTCGCCGAGGACCTGCAGGTCGCGCTCCTGGTGACCCTCCGGGCCCCAGACGAAGCCGACGTCGCCGAGGAAGTCGCCGTGGGTGGACTGGTACTCGTCGGCGTAGGCGTCCCAGTCGGTCCGGTTGGCACGGCGGGAGCCCTGCTCGTCGACGGGTCGCCGGACCGGGTGGACGCCGTCGGGCATCGTTGTCACAGGGTCTTCCTACCTCCTCCGGGTGCGGTCGGGGTCGGTTGGACCCGCTGCCGGGTGCGCCGGTAGAGTGTCAAGAGCGTGTGCGGTCCGCTCGAGCCTCAGACCGATGATCCTCCTGCTCACCTCCCCGGAAGTGAAACAGGCTGCCGCGCGCTCAGCCACGACCTCCATCCACCAAGGAATCCATCCTTCTTATGACGATCACCCCCACTCTCTCCGAGGCCCCGCAGGTCGCGATCAACGACATCGGGTCCATGGAGGACCTTCTCGCTGCGATCGACAGCACCATCAAGAACTTCAACGACGGCGACATCGTCGAAGGCACCATCGTCAAGGTCGACCGGGACGAGGTCCTGCTCGACATCGGCTACAAGACCGAGGGTGTCATCCCGAGCCGCGAGCTCTCGATCAAGCACGACGTCGACCCCTCCGAGGTCGTCGCGGTCGGCGACCACGTCGAGGCCCTCGTCCTCCAGAAGGAGGACAAGGAGGGTCGACTCATCCTGTCCAAGAAGCGCGCCCAGTACGAGCGCGCCTGGGGCACGATCGAGAAGGTCAAGGAGGAGGACGGCGTCGTCACCGGCACCGTCATCGAGGTGGTCCGCGGTGGCCTCATCCTCGACATCGGCCTGCGCGGCTTCCTCCCGGCGTCGCTGGTGGAGATGCGCCGCGTGCGCGACCTCCAGCCCTACGTCGGCAAGGAGCTCGAGGCCAAGATCATCGAGCTCGACAAGAACCGCAACAACGTGGTCCTGTCACGTCGCGCCTGGCTCGAGCAGACCCAGAGCGAGGTCCGCCAGGGCTTCCTGACCCAGCTCCAGAAGGGCCAGATCCGCAAGGGCGTCGTCTCCTCGATCGTCAACTTCGGTGCGTTCGTGGACCTCGGCGGCGTCGACGGTCTCGTCCACGTCTCCGAGCTGTCGTGGAAGCACATCGACCACCCGTCCGAGGTCGTCACCGTCGGTGACGAGGTCACCGTCGAGGTGCTCGACGTCGACATGGACCGCGAGCGTGTCTCCCTGTCGCTGAAGGCGACGCAGGAGGACCCGTGGCAGCACTTCGCCCGGACCCACCAGATCGGCCAGATCGTGCCCGGCAAGGTCACCAAGCTGGTGCCGTTCGGCTCGTTCGTCCGCGTCGAGGAGGGCATCGAGGGCCTGGTGCACATCTCCGAGCTCGCCGAGCGTCACGTCGAGATCCCCGAGCAGGTCGTCCAGGTCAACGACGACGTCATGGTCAAGATCATCGACATCGACCTCGAGCGTCGCCGGATCTCGCTGTCGCTCAAGCAGGCCAACGAGACCGCGACGGCCAGCGACGTGGAGGAGTTCGACCCGACCCTCTACGGCATGACCGCCTCCTACGACGCCG
This sequence comes from Nocardioides marmoribigeumensis, assembly GCF_031458325.1. Lineage (NCBI taxonomy): Bacteria > Bacillati > Actinomycetota > Actinomycetes > Propionibacteriales > Nocardioidaceae > Nocardioides > Nocardioides marmoribigeumensis. Next base: position 790,237 of record NZ_JAVDYG010000001.1, on the reverse strand, counting down.
AGGGCAACTACATCTACCCCGAGGGCTTCGACCCGGAGACCGGTGAGTGGCTCGAGGGCTACGACGAGCAGCGCGCCGCCTGGGAGAAGCAGTACGCCGAGGCGCACGCCCGCTGGGAGGCCCACGTCAAGCAGCAGGAGGAGGCCAAGAAGGCGGAGATCGAGGCCGGCGAGGCCACCTCGTACTCCTCCGAGGCCGCCGAGGGCGAGGGTTCCCTCGCCAGCGACGAGGCCCTCCAGGCGCTGCGCGACAAGCTCACCGGCGGCAACGAGTGAGCTGAGCGTCCCGCTCGCTGACCAGCAGACGAGGGCGGTCACCCCCACCGGGGTGGCCGCCCTCGGTGCGTCTCAGGCCGGGTCCGGCTCGACCAGGTCGGGGAGCAGGAGCCGTTGCACCTTGCCGGTCGGCGTGTGGGGGAGGTCGTCGAGGCGGTGGTACTCCTTGGGCCGCTTGGCCGGCGACAGTCGTTCGCGCGCCCGGGCCGCGAGGTCGGCGGGGTCGGCCTCGCCGACGTACGCCGCACAGACGCGTTGTCCCCAGTCGGGGTCCTCGCGGCCGAAGACCGCGACCTGGAGCACGCCCGGGACCGCGGACAGGACGTCCTCGACCTCGGCGGGGTAGACGTTGACGCCGCCGGAGATGACCAGGTCCTCCCGGCGGCCGTCGAGGTAGAGGTAGCCGTCGTCGTCGATCCGGCCGTGGTCCCCGACGGTGAAGGCGGGCCCGTCGGGGGTCTCGCGCCAGGCCTCGGCGGTCTTGGCCGGCTCGCGGTAGTAGGTGAAGCGCGCGTGCTCGGGGACCACGCACCAGATCGTGCGGTCCTCGGCGACGGTGATGCTGCGGCCGGGGCGGGCGCGACCCACGGTGCCGGGCCGCTCGCGCCACTCCTCGCCGGGGCAGGCGGTGAGCTGGCCCTCGGTGGAGCCGTAGAACTCCCAGGTCGTCCCGGGTGGGAACGTCTCGAGCAGCCGCTCCTTGACCGGTTGCGGGCAGGCGGCCCCGGCGTGGGCGAGCAGGCGGAACGACGACAGGTCGGGGGTGCCGACCTCGTCCCAGTGCGCGAAGAGGCGCGCGAGGTGGGTCGGCACGACGAACGCGGTGGTCGGGTGCTCGGACTCGATGGCGTGCGTGAGACGCGCGACGTCGAACGGGCCCGGGACCACGAGCCGGCCGCCGGCCAGCACCGTGCCCATCGCGAAGCGCAGCGGCGCCGAGTGGTGCAGCGGGCTCACGACGAGGTTGACGTCGTCGCTGCGGAACCCCCAGAGGTCGCGCTCCTCCTCGACCAGCGCCCGGCCCTGCTCCTCGGTGAGCACCCCGCTCCACACGCCCTTGGGACGGCCGGTCGTGCCGGAGGTCATGTGCATCGGGCGCGCGAGCGGCGTGCGGCGGGGCTCGCCGGCGACGCGCTCGGCCAGGTCGTCGACGTCCGCGGGGTCGGTGACGTGGGCCACGGGCTCGAGGTCCTCGAGGATCCCGGCGGTCTCTGCCGCGGTCAGCCGGGGGTCGAGCGGGGCGGGCACGACCCCGCGCCCGAGCAGCGCGAGCACCACCTCGACGTACGCCGTCGAGCCGGGCACCTGCAGCGCGACGACGGACCCCTGGGGCAGGTCGAGCAGATCGGTCACGTGCCGAGCCTAGGGTCGGGTTGGATGTGTCCGCGGTCACAGGCAGGATGGAGGCGTGCGCACCGCCCCACCGGGTGGGCGCCGACCGCCGTCGACCAGTGGCGCGTGACCCGCGTCCGCCAGGAGGCACCTCAATGACCACCACCGCGCCCACCGGGGAGCTCGACTCCTTCGAGCGCACGATCGCCGCCGACCAGCGGATCGAGCCGCGCGACGCGATGCCGGAGGACTACCGCCGCACGCTGGTGCGCCAGATCGCCCAGCACGCGCACTCCGAGATCATCGGCATGCAGCCCGAGGGAGCGTGGCTGACCAGCGCGCCGTCGCTGCGGCGCAAGGCCGTGCTGACCGCCAAGGTGCAGGACGAGGCCGGCCACGGGATCTACCTCTACTCCGCCTGCGAGACCCTCGGGGTCGACCGGGCCGACCTCACGCAGATGCTCGTCGACGGGCGCCAGAAGTACTCCTCGATCTTCAACTACCCCGCCTCGTCGTACGCCGACGTGGGCACGATCGGCTGGCTGGTGGACGGGGCCGCGATCTGCAACCAGGTGCCGCTGTGCCGCACCTCCTACGGCCCCTACGCCCGCGCGATGATCCGGGTGTGCAAGGAGGAGTCCTTCCACCAGCGTCAGGGCTACGAGCTGCTCCAGACGATGATGCGCGGCACCGACGAGCAGCGCGCGATGGTGCAGGAGTCGGTCGACCGGTGGTGGTGGCCCTCGTTGATGATGTTCGGTCCGCCCGACGCGGAGTCCGCCCACACCGCGCGGTCGATGGCGTGGGGCATCAAGCGCCACACAAACGACGAGCTGCGACAGAAGTTCGTCGACATGACCGTGCCGCAGGCCGACGCGCTCGGTGTCACCCTGCCCGACCGGTCGCTGGCGTGGGACTCCGCCACGGGCCACTACCGGTTCGGGCAGCCCGACTGGGACGAGCTGGCGCGGGTGATCAAGGGCGACGGGCCCTGCAACGCCGAGCGGGTCGCCCGGCGACGGGCAGCCCACGAGGACGGCGCCTGGGTGCGCGAGGCGGCCGCTGCCTTCGCGGCGCGGGGTGGTCGCGTTGGCTGAGGCGCGCGGGTCGGACTGGGAGCTGTGGGAGGTGTTCGTGCGACCCAAGCGCGGGCTCAACCACGTGCACGTCGGGTCGCTGCACGCGGCCGACGCCGAGTCGGCGCTGCGCAACGCGCGCGACGTCTACACGCGGCGCAACGAGGGCGTGAGCATCTGGGTGGTGCGAGCCGAGGACGTCACCGCGTCGAGCCCCGACGAGAAGGACCCGTTCTTCGCCCCGAGCGGCGACAAGGTCTACCGCCACCCGACCTTCTACGACGTCGGCGACGACGTCCCCCACATGTGAGCGGGGTGGACGAGGTGCACGACGACCCCTACTCCGCCCTGCTCGAGCCCGACGTCGAGGACGGCCACTGGGCCTTCGGCGGCGGCTGGGACGACCCGCTCGAGGGGCTCGACGCGGCGGTGCCGGAGGGCATCGACGCAGCCGCCCTGGCGTCGTACTGCCTGGCGCTGGGCGACGACGCGCTGGTGCTGGCGCAACGTCTGCAGCAGTGGTGCGCCCGGGCGCCCGAGCTCGAGGAGGAGGTGGCGCTGGCCAACGTCGCGCTCGACCTGCTCGGGCAGACCCGGTTGCTCTACGCGCGGGCCGCGGCCGCCGACCCGGGGCTCGTGGACCGCCTGGCGCCGGGCGTGCCCGCGGGGTCGCCGGTGCCGGGGGAGGACCGGCTGGCGTTCTTCCGCGACCCGGCCGACTTCCGCTGCGACGTGCTGATGACGCTGCCCGACGCCGACTTCGCCCACGCCGTCGTCCGCCTCGCGGCGGTCTCGCTCGGCCGCGTGCGGCTGTGGCACGGGCTGGCTGCCTCGCCCGACCCGGTGCTGGCGGCGGTCGCGGGCCGGGCGGTCAAGGAGGTCGCCTACCACCGCGACCACGCGGTCGGCTGGGTGCGCGTGCTCGCAGGGGGCACCGACGAGTCACGCCGGCGCACCGGCGAGGCCTGGATCGCGGTCACCCCGTGGGTCGGGCGCCCCGACCTGGCCGCGGCCGCCCTTCCCGGCGTCGTGCCCGACCCCGGGACGCTCGCCGCCGAGACCCGGTCGGACTGGCTGCGGCTGGGGGAGGAGTGCGACCTGTCGGCCTCGTCCCCCGACGTCTCGGCGTACGACGGTCGCGCCGGCCGGCACGCCCCCTGGCTCGCCGAGCTGCTCGAGGAGCTGCAGTCGCTGGCCCGGCAGCACCCGGAGGGCAGGTGGTGAGCGACGTCCGAGCCGCGGTCGCCGCGGTCCCCGACCCCGAGATGCCGATGCTGACCCTGGCCGACCTCGGGGTGCTGCGCTCGGTCGAGGTGTCCGGGTCGACGGCGGTGGTGACCCTCACGCCGACCTACTCCGGCTGCCCGGCGATGGCCGAGATCAAGGCCGACGTCCGCGCGACCGTCGAGGCGCTGGGCCTGCGCGCCGAGATCCGCACGCGTCTCTCGCCGCCGTGGAGCAGCGACTGGATCACCCCGGCCGGGCGGGCCGCGCTGGCCGAGGCCGGCGTCGCGCCCCCGGGGCCCGCAGGCACGGTGTCGCTGGGGCTGCCTGCCGTGCTCCCGGTGCACGCCACCTGCCCCCGGTGCGGCTCCATCGACACGAGGCTGACCAGTGCCTTCGGGCCGACCGCGTGCACGACGCTGCACACCTGCTCGGCCTGCGGCGAGCCGTTCGAGAAGGTGCGGGAGCAGTGACCCGCTTCCGTCCCCTCACGATCACCCGCGTTGACCGGCTCACCGACGACGCCGTCGCGGTGACCCTCGACGGCGCCGACCGCGAGTTCTCCGCGGGCCAGCACCTCGTCGTACGCCGGCCCGGCCGGGAGGACGAGCCGCGCACCTACTCGCTCTGCTCGGCTCCTGGCGCGCCGCTGCGCATCGGGGTGCGGCGCGTGGCGGACGGCTCGTTCTCCTCGTGGCTGGTCGACGCCGCGCGACCGGGGGACGTGATCGAGGCGACCGCCCCGACCGGCCGGTTCAGCCTCTCGTCCTACCCCCCGTCGCCCGGCGAGCACCACGTGCTGGTCGCGGCCGGCTCCGGCATCACCCCGGTGCTGTCGCTGGTCACGACGCTGCTGCGCGACCACGGGGCGAGGGTGACGGTCCTCTACGCCAACCGCACCTCGCGCAGCGCGATGTTCCTCGACGAGCTGGCCGACCTCAAGGACCGCTGGCCCACGCGGGTCTCCCTGGTGCACGTGCTGTCCCGGGAGCCCCAGGACGCGCCCCTGCTCAGCGGGCGGCTGGACCCTGCCCGGTTCGCCGCCGTGCTCGACGCGCTCGCCGGGCCGGACGTGGCGGCGTACTGGCTGTGCGGCCCGTGGGAGATGGTGCGTGACCTGCGGGCGGTCCTCGCCGACCGTGGCGTGCCGGCCGACCGGGTGCGCGCCGAGCTGTTCTTCGTCGAGGACGTGCCGCCACCGCCCGCTCCCGCTGCCCAGGAGGAGGCCGGTGGTGTGGCGGTGTGCTTCACCCTCGACGGGCGGCGCAGCGAGGTGGCGGCACCGCCCGGGTCCTCCCTGCTGGACGCCGCCCGCCTCGCGCGGTCCGACGTGCCGTTCGCGTGCCGCGGCGGGGTCTGCGCGACCTGCCGGGCCCGGGTCGTGAGCGGCGAGGTCGAGATGGTGCGCAACTTCGCGCTCGAGGACGACGAGGTGGCCCGGGGCTACGTCCTGACCTGCCAGAGCTACCCCCGCTCCGACGGGGTCGAGGTCGACTACGACGCCTGACCGGGAGCTCCGCCCCGTCGTGCAACTCGGAGTCACGGTCGCTCATCTGGCGTTGTGCCACGATCGGAGCGACCACAACCCCGCACCAGAGGAGTCCCATGAGGGTCGCGCTGACCGGAGGCATCGCCTCGGGCAAGAGCACCGTGTCGTCGTTGCTGCGCACGCTCGGAGCGGTGGTCATCGACGCCGACCAGCTCGCGCGCGACGTGGTCGCACCCGGGACCGACGGGCTGGCCGAGGTGGTCGAGGCGTTCGGCGACTCGGTGCTGGCCGCCGACGGCTCGCTGGACCGCCCGGCCGTGGCGAGGATCGTCTTCGACGACGAGGACGCGCGGCGGCGCCTGGAGGGGATCATCCACCCGCGCGTGTTCGAGGAGTTCGTCCGGCTCGAGGCGGAGGCGCCCGAGGGCGCGCTCGTCGTGCACGACATCCCGCTGCTCGCCGAGTCGGGCCGCACCCAGGACTTCGACGCCGTGCTCGTCGTGGACGCGCCGCACGAGACCCAGGTCGACCGCATGGTCCGTGACCGCGGCATGACCCGCGAGGAGGCCGAGTCCCGCATCGCCGCCCAGGCCGACCGGGACACGCGCCTGTCGATCGCCACCCACGTGATCGAGAACGACGAGACGCGCGAGGAGCTCGAGGCCCGGGTGCGTGAGGTGTACGCCGAGCTGATGGGCTGATTTCCTCAGGAACCCCAGCCGACGGGACCACCTCGTGGCTCCTCGGGCCCGCGGGGCGCCGGTGACTCGCCCGGCCCGCGGCGCACGGCGTCCGAGGTGAACCACTCGGCGGCGACCGTCCCGTCGCGGTCGAACGTGACCCAGCCGTGCCAGCCCTGCGCGGTGAGGGTCCAGTGATGCAGCGTGCCCGCCACCCATCCGGACTCCGTGTGCACCTCGACGGGGACGAAGAGCTCGGGCGTGTCCGGGCCGCCCTCGGGAGGTGATCCGAGGCGGGCGCGCTGGTGCTCGCCGTACGCCACGAGGAGGAGGCCGAGCGGACCGAAGACCACCATCCAGAGCATCACGGTGCCGGCCGCGTGGCTGCGCCGTGCGATCAGCAGGCCGAGCACGAGCCAGGCCGCGAGCAGCACGGGGCTGAGCAGGGTGCTCGCGGCGGCCGGCATGGGCGCATCATGCCGCGGGTGGGCCGCGACCGGGCCCGCCCCGTCGTACGCGCGGGAAAACTGGCACTCCCCGAGCGAAGTTTCGCTCGGGGAGTGACAAAGTCACTAGGTACCTAGTGAAACCGCACCCAGCGGATCAGGCCGCCATGTCGGGGCCGGCGAAGCCGCGGAGCTTCTGCAGCGCCTCCCGCTCGAGCTGGCGGACCCGCTCGGCGGAGATGCCGTGCTTGGCGCCGATGTCGGCGAGCTTGTGGATGCGGCCGTCGACCAGGCCGTAGCGCGCCCGGATGATGTCCGCCGCCCGGGGGTCGAGCTTGTCCACCAGGGCCGAGAGGCGCTCACGCGACTCGGTGCTGAGGAAGGTGGTGTCGGGGCCCGGGGCGCTCTCCTGGGCGATCAGGTCACCGAGGGAGGTGTCGCCCTCCTCGTCGAGCGGGGTGTCCAGGCTGACGTGGTCGCGGGACCAGGCCATGAGGTCGAGCACGCGCTCGACCGGCATGTCGAGCTCGGTGGCGATGTCCTCGGGCTCCGGGTCGCGACCGAGCTGACGCTCGAGGGTGCGGCGGGCACCGTTGACCTGGTTGATCTCCTCGACCACGTGGACGGGGAGACGGACCACACGGGCCTGCTGGGCGATGCCGCGGGTGATCGCCTGACGCACCCACCAGGTGGCATAGGTCGAGAACTTGAAGCCTTTGGTGTAGTCGAACTTCTCGACCGCGCGGATCAGGCCGGTGTTGCCCTCCTGCACCAGGTCGAGCATCGGCATCTGGCTGCGGCCGTACTTGCGGGCGATCGAGACGACCAGCCGCAGGTTGGCGGTGATGAACTCCTGGATCGCGCGATCGCCCTCCTCGACCATCCACTCCAGCTCCTCGCGGGTCGCCCGCTTGGGCGCGCCGCCCTTGGCGCGGCCGATGCGACCGGTCTCCAGGAGGTGCTGGGCGAACAGGCCGGCCTCGATGGTCTTGGCCAGCTCGACCTCGCGGACGGCGTCGAGCAGCGGGGTGCGCGCGATCTCGTCGAGGTAGAGCCCGACGCTGTCGCGGCCCTCGATCTCCCGGGTGTGCGTGATGGTGGCGGTCACGGTCCTTCCCTTCCCACAACGGCAGAGCGGTAACCCGTCCCTGCAGCAGTCACAACGCTCCGGGTGGGGCCCTTTAGTCCCGTCGGGTGAGGGGTCCGCGTGGGTGCTCGGAGGTTGCCTTCATGGGTTGTTACGCACGACGGGGCCGCATAGTTTCCTCCCGGCCCCGAAGTTCAGGGGAATTTCAGGGACGCGTCACGCATCGGCGGTCGGCGCGGCTGCGCCTCCTCGGTGCCGCAGCGCCTGGTCGAGCATCCAGGCGTAGGTGAACGCGCGGTCCTTCCAGGCGTTGTAGCGACCGCTGACGCCGCCGTGGCCGGCCGACATCTCGGTCTTGAGCAGCACGGTGTCGGGGTCGGCCACGCGGGTGCGCAGGCGCGCGACCCACTTGGCCGGCTCGACGTAGAGCACCCGGGTGTCGTTGAGCGAGGTGTCGGCCAGGATCGCGGGGTAGCGGCCCTCGTGGACGTTCTCGTAGGGCGAGTAGGACTTCATGTAGGCGTAGACCTCGGGGTCCTCGAGCGGGTTGCCCCACTCCTCCCACTCGATGACGGTCAGCGGCAGCGAGGGGTCGAGGATCGAGGTCAGCGGGTCGACGAACGGCACCGACGCCAGGATGCCGGTGAACGCCTCGGGGGCGAGGTTGGCCACCGCGCCCATGAGCAGGCCGCCCGCGCTGCCGCCCTCGGCGACCAGCCGGTCCGGGGCGGTCCAGCCGCTCGAGGCCAGGTGCCGGGCGCAGGCGACGAAGTCGGTGAACGTGTTGCGCTTGTGCAGCATCTTGCCGTCGTCGTACCAGTGCCGGCCCATCTCGCCGCCGCCGCGCACGTGGGCGATCGCGAAGCCCACCCCGCGGTCGAGCAGGGAGAGCCGTGCGGTCGAGAACCACGGGTCCATCGAGGCCTCGTAGGAGCCGTAGCCGTAGATCACGAACGGCGTCGAGCCGTCGCGCGGCGTGCCCGCGGGCACCATCACCGAGATCGGCACCTGGGTGCCGTCCTCCGCGGTCGCCCACTCGCGGTGCTGCTCGTAGGCCGACTCGTCGTAGCCGCCGAGGACGGGGGTCTGCTTGAGCAGCGTGCGCTCGCCGGTGCGCAGGTCGAGCTGCATCACCGAGCTCGGGGTGGTCATCGTGGTGTAGCCGAACCGCAGGGTGGGCTGGGCGAACTCGGGGTTGCCCGACAGCCCGACGGTGTAGAGCGGGTGCTCCATCGGCAGGAGCTCGTCGGAGGTGATCCCGTCGGCGTCCAGGCCGAGCACCCGGAGCTGGGTCAGCCCGTCGCTGCGCTGGCTCAGGACGTGGTGGGTGGCGAACGAGTCCACGTCCTCCAGGCGTACGGCGGGGTCGTGCGGCAGCAGCGGGACCCACTGCTCGTGGGAGGTGGCGTCGACGGGGGCCCAGGCGAGCTCGAAGTTGGGGGCGCCGTCGTTGTGCAGGACCAGCAGGCGGTCGGTCCCGTCGACGACCGCGTGCTCGACGGAGTACTCCACCCCCTGGCGGCGCGGGGCCACGCAGCGCGGCCGGGCGGTGGCGTCGGTCGCGTCGATGAGGTGCATCTCCGTGGTCGTCTTGCTGCCGACCCCGACCACCAGGAAGCGGTCGCTGCGGGTGCGGCCGACCGAGACCCAGAAGCGCTCGTCGGGCTCGTCGTGGACCAGGACGTCCTCGGACCGGTCGGTGCCGAGCCGGTGCCGCCAGACCTGGTGGGGGCGCCACGCCTCGTCGACGACGGTGTAGAAGAGGTGCTCGCCGGAGAGGTCCCAGGTGGCGCCGTAGCCGATGTCGTCGAGACGGTCGGGCAGCACCTGCCCGGTCGTGAGGTCCTTGACCTGGAGGGTGAACCGCTCGTCGCCGGTGGTGTCGGTGCTGAAGGCCAGCAGCCGCCCGTCGCGGCTGACCGAGCTGGCGCCGAGGGAGAAGAACTCGTGCCCCTCGGCGAGCTCGTTGAGGTCGAGCACGACCTCCTCGTCCTCGGGGGTCTCCGCCGGGTCGATCGTCGGCGGGGTCCAGTCGTCGGGGTCGAGGACGGGGCGGCGGCAGGAGACGCCGTACTGCTGGCCCTCGGTCGTGCGGCCGTAGTACCACCAGCCGCGCACCCGGCTCGGCACCGACAGGTCGGTCTCCTGGGTGCGGGCCTTGATCTCGTCGAAGATCGCCTGCCGCAGGTCGGCGAGGTGCGCGGTGCGGGCCTCGGTGTAGGCGTTCTCGGCCTCGAGGTGGGCGATCACCTCGGGGTCCTCCTTGGCCCGCAGCCACTCGTAGTCGTCGACGAACGTGTCGCCGTGGTGGGTCCGCTCGGTCGGGCGGACGTCGGCGACGGGGGGCTTGGTAGGGGTGGGAGACGACATGCGTTCGAGCCTAGTAGGGGGAGAATCGGAACGTGACCGAGCATTCGACGGGGCGGACCGTGGACCTCAACGCCGACCTCGGGGAAGGCGTCACCGACGACGCGGGGCTGCTGGCCCTGGTGACCAGCGCCAACGTCGCCTGCGGCTTCCACGCCGGTGACGACGAGACGATGCGCGTCGTGTGCGAGGGGGCGGCGGAGGCCGGCGTGCGGATCGGCGCGCAGGTCTCCTACGACGACCGCGAGGGGTTCGGCCGGCGCCCCCTCGACGTGGCGTACGACGTGCTGCGGGCGCAGGTGGCGGAGCAGGTGGGGCTGCTCGACGAGATCGCCCGGGCGGCCGGGACGCTGGTCTCCTACGTCAAGCCGCACGGCGCGCTCTACAACCGCGTGGTCGACCACGAGGAGCAGGCCGCCGCCGTGCTCGACGGGTCGGGCGACCTGCCGGTGCTGGGGCTGCCGGGCGGCGCGCTGCTGCGGCTGGCCGCCGAGGCCGGCCGGGCGACGTACACCGAGGGCTTCCCGGACCGCGGCTACCTCGAGCCGCAGGGTGGGGTCGTCCGGCTGGTGCCGCGCGACCAGCCCGGCGCTCTGGTCGAGGAGCCGGAGGAGATCGCCCGGCGCGCGGTCGGGCTCGCCGCCGACGTCCACTCGGTGTGCGTGCACGGCGACGGGCCGACCGCGGTGGAGGCGGCCCGGGCCGTGCGGGCGGCGCTGCTCGGGGCCGGGTTCGCACTTCGAGGGTTTCTGTGAGCGTGCGGGTGCTGCCGTGCGGCGGCTCGTCGTTCCTGCTCGAGGTCGACGACGTGCCGCGGGCCTACGCCGCGGTCACCGCGGCGCTGGCCGCGGCGGGGGCGAGCGCCGCGGACGTGGTCCCGGCGGCGCGGACCGTCCTGGTCGACGGCCTGCGGGGGATGGGCGCCGAGGCGCTGGTCGAGGCGGTCGCGGCGGCGCGGGCCGACGGGCCCTCGAGTGGCGGTGGCCGGGTCGAGGTGCCGACCGTCTACGACGGGGAGGACCTGGACGTGGTGGCCCGGCACTGGGACATGACCCGCCAGGAGGTCGTCGCGACGCACACCGGCCTGGACCTCGTGGTGGCGTTCTGCGGGTTCGCGCCCGGCTTCGCCTACCTCTCCGGGATGGCCGAGCGGCACAGCGTGCCGCGCCGCGACTCGCCGCGCCCCCGCGTGCCGGCCGGGTCCGTGGCGGTGGCCGGCGAGTTCACCGGCGTCTACCCGCGGGCCAGCCCCGGTGGCTGGCTGCTGCTGGGACGCACCGACCTCGTGCTGTGGGACCCCGCTGCCGACCCACCGGCCCTGCTCAGCCCTGGAACGCGGGTGCGGTTCGTGGAGGTGCGGTGAGGCAGGTCCGTGTCCTCGACCCGGGGGTGCTCACCACGGTCCAGGACGACGGCCGGCCCGGCCTGGCCCACCTCGGCGTGCCCCGCTCGGGCTGGCTCGACCCGCGTGCGGCCCGGCTGGCCAACCGACTGGTCGGCAACGACGAGGCCGAGGCGGTCCTGGAGAACCTCTTCGGCGGGCTCGTCCTGACCTGCGGCTCCGCCCTGACCGTCGCGGTGACCGGCGCCGCCTGCCCGGTCACCGTGGACGGGTCCGGCGCCGGGTTCGGGTGCGCCGTGTCGGTGCCCGCCGGCTCGCGCCTGCGACTCGGTACGCCGGCCAGCGGGCTGCGCGCCTACGTCGCGGTCGGCGGCGGGCTCCGGGTCCCCGAGGTGCTCGGATCCCGGTCGACCGACACGCTCTCCGGGATCGGGCCCGCCCCGCTGGCCGAGGGCGACCTGCTCGCCCTCGGGCCGTCGTACGGCGTGGTGGGCGGGGTCGAGGTGTGGCCGGACGTGCCCGACGAGGTGACCGTGCTGCGTTGCCGGCCGGGACCACGGCTCGACTGGTGCGACCTGCGTGGGCTGGTCGACGCGACCTACGAGGTCGCTCCCGACTCGGACCGGGTCGGGCTGCGGCTCCGCGGGACGGCGGTCGAGCGGGTGCGCACCGACGAGCTGCCCAGCGAGGGGATGGTGCTGGGGTCGGTGCAGGTGCCGCCGGACGGGCAGCCGGTGGTGTTCCTGCGCGACCACCCGGTGACCGGTGGCTACCCGGTGCCGTGCGTGGTCGAGCCGGAGGACCTGGCGCGCTGCGCCCAGCTCAGGCCGGGGGACTCAGTCCGCCTCGTCCTCCGCTGAGGGCCGGCGCAGAGGACTCAGCGCCGGGTCGTCGTCGGCGAAGGTGCGCACCGGCCCCGGACCGGTCGCGGCGGTCTCGAAGCGGACCGTGACCCGGCCGACCCCGGACCCCCAGACCCAACCGGGCCCGTGCTCGGTGTGCTCGACGTCCATGCCCGGAGACCACCCGGCACGACGCCGGACGACTGCGGCGTCGACCTCCTCGGACTCGGGCTCGGCCGACTCCTCCTCCAGCGCGAACAGGTCCTCCTGGATCCAGTCGGCGAGTCCCGAGACCCCCACCCCGAGCAGGCGGACCCCCTCGGAGGTGTCGACCTCGGCGAGCAGCGCACGGGCGAGCCGGCCGATCGTCGCCGGGTCGTCGGTGGGGGAGGGCAGCGTGGTGGAGCGCGAGTGGGTGGTGAAGTCGTGCAGCCGCACCTTGATGCTCACCGTGCGCCCCGACAGCCGCGCCTTGCGCAGCCGCTCGGCGACGCCGCGGGCCTGCTTGGTGAGCAGTCCCTCGAGCAGCCGCTTGTCGACCAGGTCGGTGTCGTAGGTGTCCTCGTTGCTGACCGACTTGGCCTCCCGCTCGGCGACGACCGGACGGTCGTCCTCGGCCCGGCAGAGCGCGAACAGCCCGTTGCCGTGGGCCTGCCCGACCAGGCGGACCAGCTCGTCCTGGGAGATCCGGCGCAGGTCCTCCACCGTCGTGACGCCCACGCGGCGCAGGCGCTCGCCGGTGGCCGGGCCCACGCCGGGGATGACCCGCACCGGCATCGGCCCGATCAGCTCGGCCTCGGTGCCGGCGGGCACCACGACCAGGCCGTCGGGCTTGTCGAGGTCGCTGGCGATCTTGGCGACCAGCTTGGACGAGGCGATGCCCACCGACGCGGTGAGGCCGCCGGTCACCTCGTGGATGCGGTCCTTGAGGGCCTGGCCGACCTGCGCGAGCGAGTCGGGATCGGTGCCCGGCAGGTCGCCGGCCGCGAGGTCGACGAAGGCCTCGTCGACGCTCAGCGGCTCGACCAGCGGCGACAGCCCGCGGAGCTCGGCCATGATCAGCCGGCTGACCTCGCGGTAGACGTGGTGGCGTCCGGAGAGGTACGCCGCGTGCGGGCACCGCGACCGCGCCTCCCGGGTCGACATCGCCGAGTGCACCCCGAAGACCCGGGCCTCGTAGGACGCCGTGGCGACCACGCCGCGCCCGCCCGTCCCCCCGACCACGACCGGCTTGCCCCGCAGCGACGGCTTGTCGCGCTGCTCGATCGCGGCGAAGAACGCGTCGAGGTCGACGTGGAGGATCGTCGGCTCGGCACGCACCGGTCCATCATCGCCGCCGCCACCGACCTCGCCGACCACCCGGGGGCCGGGCCGGGTCGTGTCCCCAGGCCGGCAGAGGAGCGAGAGCTCCCCAGCGCGCGGCGACGGGCCGCCGTACGACGACGAGAGGGCCTGGGATGGGGCCATGACGACCTTTCCCCTGGACCCGCAGGACCCCGACCCCCGTGACGCCCGTGACGTCCCTGCCACCCGGCCCCCGCGTGCCCTCCGGCTGCGCACCGAGGCCGACGTGCTCGCCTTCGTGCCCTACAGCCTGGGCTTCCACCCGCACGACTCCCTGGTCGTGATCGGGGTGGGCGCGCACGGCAGGCCCATGACCGGTCGCGCCGACCTCAGCGGCGACGCCGACGAGGCGCGCGAGTGCGCCCGCACGCTCGCCGACGCGGTGAGCGTCAACGGCTCGGTGCTCGCGGTCGTCGTGGCCTACACCGACGACCCCCTCTGGGCGGCGCTCTCCGCCGAGTCGCTGCTCGAGGAGCTCGCCGACCGGCACGTGCCGGTGGCCCACGTCTTCCGGGCCGACGGCACCCACTGGTTCCCGCTGCTGCCGGGTGACGCGGGCTGGTCCGACGCCACCGCAGGCGAGCCCTACGACCTCGACGTCCACGCGCTCACCGCCGAGTCCGTGGCGGAGGGGAGGGTGACCTACGCCGACCGCGAGGAGCTGGCGGCGAGCCTCGACCCCGCCTCGCCCGAGCTGGTCGAGGCGGTCGCCGACGCCCTCGACGGGCTGGCGGCCCTGACCGGCCGGGGCGCGCTGCGCGCGGAGGCGCAGTGGGCCGCGGCCTGGGTCCGCCACCGGGTCGGCCACCCCGTCGAGGTGCCCCGCTGGCCCACGGCCGAGGACACCGCACGGCTGCTGCGGGTGCTGGCCGTGCCGGCGGCTCGCGACGTGGTCCTCGCCGAGGTGACCCTGCCCACCGCACGCGCGCAGGTGCCGCTGTGGCGCGCGCTGGCCCGGCTGGCGCCCGACGGCCACCGTGGGCCGGTCAGCGCGATGCTCGCGTTCGCCGCCTGGCTCGACGGCGACGGCGCCCTGGCCTGGTGCGCCGTGGACCGCGCCCGGGCCGCCGACCCCGAGATCGGCCTCGCCACGGTCGTGGCAGGCGTGCTCGAGAACGCACTGCCGCCGACGACCTGGCAACCGGTCGACCCGGCGTCCCTGCCGCTGCTCAGCGCGTGAGGCTGGACTCCGGGTCGGGCTCGTGGGAGGGGTTGGAGAAGCTCAGGGCGCTGTCCTCGAAGGACGCCCGCCCCAGCTTCCAGGCGTCGTAGAAGTAGTTCTGCCGGAGCTTCCACGGCTCCCTCGACCCCTGGCGGGGGAAGTCCGCGACCGAGCGCTGCACGTAGCCCGAGGCGAAGTCCAGGAACGGCGCCTCCTCCACGTCGGGCTCCCTGGTCGGGGTCACCACGGCCTGCCCGGCGCGCTGCATGTGCCCGAGGAGGCGCATGACGTAGCCGCACACCAGGTCGGCCTTGAGGGTCCACGAGGCGTTGGTGTAGCCCACCACGAAGGCGAAGTTGGGCACCCCGCTGAGCATCGCCCCGCGGTAGACCATCGTCTGGGGGAGGTCGACCGGCTTGCCGTCGACGCGCACGTCGATGCCGCCGAAGGCCAGCAGGTTGAGCCCGGTTGCGGTGACGACGATGTCGGCCTCGAGGTGCTCGCCGGACTCCAGCAGGATCCCGGTGGCGTCGAGGCGGGCGATGCGGTCGGTGACGACCGAGGCCTTCTCCTTGCGCAGCGCGCGGAAGAGGTCACCACCGGGCACGACGCACAGTCGCTGGTCCCAGGGGTTGTAGGGCGGGTTGAAGTGGGTGTCGACGTCCACGTCGGGCACCTGCCGCATGGTGGCCTTGCGGAGCATGGCGCGCACGGTGTCGGGCCGCCTGCGCGCCAGCTGGTAGAAGAACGACTGCAGCACGACGTTCTTCGTCCGCGCCACGCGGTAGCGCAGTCCCTCGGGCAGGGCGCGGCCCAGGCGCGAGGTGAAGAAGGGGTCCTCCGCCGGCAGCGAGGTGATGTACGTCGGCGTGCGCTGCAGCATCGTGACGTGCTCCGCGCGGTCGGTCAGCGCGGGCACCAGCGTGATCGCGGTGGCCCCCGACCCGATGACCACGACGCGCTTGCCGGTGTAGTCGAGGTCCTCGGGCCAGTGCTGCGGGTGGACCAGCTGCCCGCGGAAGTCGTCCTGGCCGGGGAGCTCGGGGGTGTAGCCCTGGTCGTAGCGGTAGTAGCCGGTGCACCCCATCAGGAAGCTGGCCCGGATCTCCTCGGTCACCGGCTCCTCGTCGGGAGCGCCGCGCTCGACGGTCAGGCGCCACTCCCCGTCCTCGGAGGACCAGTCGGCCGCGAGGACGCGGTGGTGGTAGCGGACGTGACCGTCGATGCCGCCTTCCCGCGCGGTGTCGCGGATGTAGTCACGGATCGCGTCGCCCCCGGCCATCGTCGTCGGGTCGGTCCACGGCCGGAACGAGTAGCCCAGCGTCACCATGTCGGAGTCCGACCGCACGCCGGGGTAGCGGAACAGGTCCCACGTGCCGCCCATGGCCCCGCGCCCCTCGAGGACCGCGTAGGACCGGTCGGGGAACGCGGTCGAGAAGTGGTGGGCCGCCCCGATGCCGGAGAGGCCGGCGCCGACGACGACCAGGTCGAGGCGCTCGGCGGTGCGTCGTGCCACCTCAGACCCTCCCCGCCTGCTCGGCCTCGTGGAGGGAGTCCAGGTTGCGCTCGCTGGTCGACCGGCCCAGGTGGCGCACCTCCTCGTCCATGCGCTTGACCGAGGTCGCCGCCTGCTGGAGCGTCGGGCGGTCGCCGAACGCGGAGTTGAGCAGCGTGCGGGACTTGGCGATCGCGCCGACCCAGCCCGGCACGTAGACGTGGCGCGAGCGCTGCGCGATGCCGGCGACGAAGGCGTCGACGCAGGTCTGCACGTCGGTGGTGCGGTTGAGCGGCGGCGGGAGCGTGGCGATCATGTCGGCGAACGCCGAGAGGTCCTTCTTGGCGTCCTGCACCAGCGGGGTGTCGATCCACGACATGTGGGCCGAGCCGACCGCGACACCGTGGTGGGCCACCTCGAGCCGCAGGCAGTTGGCGAAGTGCTCGACCCCCGCCTTGCTCGCGTTGTACGGCGACATGCCGGGCGCGGCCGCGAACGCCGCCAGCGACGAGACCACGAGCACGTAGCCCTTGCGCTCGATGATCGACGGCAGGGCCGCCCGCACCGTGTGGAAGACCCCGTTGACGTTGACGTCCATGACGCGGCGGAACGTCGCCGGGTCGACCGCGAGCACCGAGCCGTAGGAGGCGATGCCGGCGTTGGCGACCGCGACGTCGATGCCGCCGAACCGGGCGACTCCCTGGGCGACCGCGTCCTCCATCGACGACAGGTCGCAGACGTCGGCGACCACGCCGAGGGCGGAGGCCTCCCCGATGGCGGCGACGGTCTCGCGCAGGGCCGGCTCGTCGACGTCGGTCAGCACGACCT
This sequence comes from Nocardioides marmoribigeumensis, assembly GCF_031458325.1. Classification (NCBI taxonomy): domain Bacteria; kingdom Bacillati; phylum Actinomycetota; class Actinomycetes; order Propionibacteriales; family Nocardioidaceae; genus Nocardioides; species Nocardioides marmoribigeumensis. Next base: position 773,248 of record NZ_JAVDYG010000001.1, on the reverse strand, counting down.
CGGCGCCGAGCCGGGCCAGCGCCTTGGCGGTCTCGGCGCCGATGCCCCGTCCGGCGCCGGTGACGAGGACGACCTGGCCGGAGAGGCGGTCCAGGCTGGCGGCGGCACGTCGGGGGTTGAGTGGGTTCAGCCGGGAGACGATGCTCATGCGGACAGTCTGGCAGGGGCGGTCGCTTCTCCTAAGGTGGATGTCATGGGCGAGGACGTCGAGCACCAGACCTTCACGCGTGAGGACCGCACGCGCTACCGCAAGAAGGTGCGCGCGTGCCTCGACGTGTTCGAGCGGATGCTCGTGGAGTCGAAGTTCGACTTCGACCGGCCGGCCACCGGGCTCGAGATCGAGCTCAACCTCGTCGACGAGGACGAGCGGCCCGCGATGCGCAACATGGAGGTCCTCGAGCAGCTCGGCGACCCCGACTTCCAGACCGAGCTCGGCAAGTACAACCTCGAGATCAACGTGGCGCCCAAGCGCCTGCCCGAGCAGGGCGTGATGGCCTTCGCCGACGGCATCCGCAACAGCCTCGACGCCGCCGAGAAGGCGGCCAACAGCGTCGGGGCCCACCTGGTGATGATCGGGATCCTCCCGACGCTGACCGAGGAGACCCTCAGCGCCGACTCGCTGTCGGGCAACCCGCGCTACCACCTGCTCAGCGACGAGATCCTCGCCGCACGCGGGGAGGACATCTCGCTCGACATCCAGGGCCCGGAGCGCCTCTCGGTGACCGCGGACTCCATCGCGCCCGAGGCGGCGTGCACCAGCACCCAGCTGCACGTGCAGGTCAGTCCCGAGCAGTTCCCCAGCTTCTGGAACGCCAGCCAGGCGATCAGCGGGGTTCAGCTCGCGCTCGGCGCCAACTCGCCCTACCTGATGAGCAAGGAGCTGTGGCGCGAGACGCGCATCGCGCTGTTCGAGCAGGCCACCGACACCCGGGGGGAGGAGCTCAAGGCCCAGGGGGTGCGCCCTCGCGTGTGGTTCGGCGAGCGCTGGATCACCTCGATCTTCGACCTGTTCGAGGAGAACGCCCGCTACTTCCCGGCGCTGCTGCCCGTGCTCTCCGACGAGGACCCGGCCGAGGTGCTCGCCGCCGGCGGCACCCCGTCACTGGACGAGCTCCGCCTGCACAACGGCACCGTCTACCGCTGGAACCGCCCGATCTACGCCGCGGTCGACGGGGTCCCGCACCTGCGCGTGGAGAACCGCGTGCTGCCCGCCGGCCCGACCGTGATGGACACGATCGCCAACGCCGCCTTCTACTTCGGGCTCGTGCGCGCGCTGGCCGAGCAGGACCGCCCGGTGTGGTCGCAGATGTCGTTCACGGCGGCCGAGGAGAACTTCCACTCCGCCGCGATCGCCGGCGTCGAGGCCCAGGTGTACTGGCCCGGGGCCGGCCAGGTGCGCGCCACCGAGCTCGTCGTACGCCGGCTGCTGCCGCTGGCCGCCCAGGGCCTCGAGGCCTGGGGCGTCGACGGCGAGGAGGCCGGGCGGCTGCTCGACATCATCGAGCAGCGTTGCCTGACCGGGCAGAACGCCGCCTCGTGGTTCGTCGACCAGGTCCACCGGCGCTCCGGGGAGGGCGACCGGGCCGGGGTGCTGCGCCGGGTGCTCGCCGACTACCGACCGCGCATGCACAGCAACGAGCCGGTCCACACCTGGCAGTGAGGGCCGCGTCGGCGGCTCAGCGGGCGATCCTGAGCCGCTTCCACGTCCGGGAGTCGCCGGACACCGGGTCGAGCCAGCCGTAGCGCGTCACCACCCAGAAGCCGGCCGTCGCCAGGTCGTGGGCCGAGCAGGCGTGGCGGGTCGCGGCGAGCCAGGCGCGGTCCTCGTCGTGCAGGACGGGGTGCCCGGGCCGCAGGAGCCACACGTGGGCGGTGCCGTCGCGGGGGACGCGCGGGTGGCCGAGGAGACGGTCGACCACGTCGAACCGCAGACCGGCGTCGAGCCACGCCGGTGGCGGCCACGGGTCGCCCTGCCACGGCGCGATCGGCCCGCTCAGCACCGTGCCCGGACCGCGGCTGCCGAGCTCGCCGAGGGCCAGCCGGGGCGCGAAGAGGCGGCGCTGGTGCTCCTGCCGCAGGAGGCCCACCTCGGCGCGGAGGGCACCGAGCAGGCCCGCGCGACGGGCGGGCTCGGGAGGGTCGGTCACGGCGTGAGTCTGCCTCGCGGCACCGACGGGCCGGGGCCTCCCTCCACAGGCGGGCACGACTGCGTGGACCTCCGGGACGTGCGACGGCTCCCGGTCCACTGGGAGCGGGACCGAGAGCCGTCTGTCGGAGGTGGTGGGTCGCGGGGTGCCCGCGGGGCTCAGGCGTGCCCGAGGCGAGGGGAGTAGGTGAGGTCGTTGCGCACCTTGCGCAGCTGCGCGTCGTCCGCGGTGAGGTCGCGGCGGTTGAGCGTGATGAAGCCGACGCCGACCTTGACCCAGCGGGGCCGGTCGAGGCAGGAGCGGGAGATGCGCATCGAGAAACGGTCACGCCGGTAGTTCACGTGGTGGCCGACCACGCAGTTCTCGCCCGCCTCGTCGGAGTCGACGCCCTTCCACATGCCCGGGCCGGCGAAGACCTGGAAGGTGCGCTCGGAGCCGTCCGGCGTCCGGATCGAGACGATCTGGATCAGGCCCTGGCCCACCCGGTCGAGCCGGCGGAACTTGCCGACCACGCGGACGGCCCGGACCTGGTGCCAGATCTTGACCTTGACGTAGTCGCCCTGCTTGCGGTGAGGCGCGCGCACGAAGCCGTCGTTCCCCATGCTCATCACGCTGACCTTGCGCACGTCGTGGGCCGGGTCGTGGTGGATGTAGCGCTCGGCGGAGGCCGGCGCGCTCAGCCCTGCGGTCAGCAGGACCGCGGCGAGCAGCCCGAGTGCGGTGCGGGTGACGGTGGTGTGCATGGGGACGGGGGAGCCTTCCTCGAGAGCTCGGCGCGCCACGGTCACACGCGGCGGGCCGCCGGCGCATCGGCCGTTCGGCGTGGACGGGCGACCTGATCGGGTCGCCCCGTGTCAGGATGCGGCTCCTCGGGCGCGTCGGACCTGCGACACGCAGGCGACGCACGGGCGGGGGTCGACGACCGGCAACGCAGGAGGAGCGCCATGGGCGAGGAGAGCACGCGGGACGAGCCGACCGGCGGCACGGGCCTGGGGCACCGGTCGGTGTCGATGACCCGCGTCGCGCCGGGGGAGTACGCCGTCCGCAACGTCCGCGGGGGCACCATCCGCATCGGCGGTGGCGGCACCGCCGACTTCACCCCCGTCGAGCTGCTCCTGACCGCGATCGCGGGCTGCAGCGCGGTGGACGTGGACGCGGTGACCAGCCGCCGGGCCGAGCCGACGCAGTTCGAGGTCGCGGCCTCCGGCGAGAAGGCCAAGGACGAGCGTGGCAACCACATGGAGGGCCTCGAGGTGACCTTCACCGTGCGGTTCCCCGAGGGGGAGGCCGGTGACCGGGCCCGCGACATGCTGCCCCGGGCGGTGACGATGAGCCACGACCGGTTGTGCACGGTGTCGCGCACCGTCCAGCTCGGCACGCCGATCGAGATGCGGCTGGGCTGACCCGGGGCTGACGGGGTCCACGCGCCGGGGGTCGGACGACCCACACCCGCGACTCGGTCGCACTCTTGCCGACGCCCGGTGGACGACGTGACCCGAACGGCTGAGGTCCGCCCGCACCGTCGCCCTTTACTTTGAGGACATGACTCTCCACCGCGAGCACCGCGCCGTCGGCCACCCGGCCGGGACCACGCTCGGCTCGTGGTGCGCGTGGGGGGCCGTCGCCCTCGTGGCGCTGTGGTCGGTGTGGTGGATCCTCCCGCGCTCGTCGGTCGAGCCGACCTCGATGGCGGTCCAGGTCGTCCTGCCGCTGGTGGTCCACGTCACCGCCGCCGCCGCGATCGGCTGGGGCCTGTGGCGCCGCTACGTGCCCCCGACCGCCGGCCAGCTCGCGCTCCTCGCCCTCGGTGCCGCGGTGGCCATGGAGTCGGTCGCGCTGCTGCTCGTGGTCTTCCCGCCGGTGGCCTGAGGCCCCGGAGCTGTCGCCGCCCACGCGGCACCCGGCAGGATGTGCCCATGGCCCAGCTGCGCATCGCCCAGGACCCCGACGCCGACCGCGTCCTGTCCGAGAGCCCCTTCGCGCTGCTCGTCGGGATGATGCTCGACCAGCAGTTCCCCATGGAGCGGGCCTTCGCCGGCCCGGCCAAGATCCTCGAGCGGTTCGGGTCGATCGACCCCGCCACGGTGGCGGCGGCGGACCCCGAGGAGTTCAAGGCGCTCTGCTCCACCCCGCCGGCGATCCACCGGTTCCCGGGGTCGATGGCCGAGCGGGTCCAGACGCTGGCCCGCCTGGTCGTCGCGGAGTACGACGGCGACACGGCCCGCCTGTGGGAGGACGCGGCCTCGGGCAACGAGCTGATGAGGCGGCTGACCGCGCTGCCCGGGTTCGGCAAGCAGAAGGCGCAGATCTTCACCGCCCTGCTGGCCAAGCAGCTCGGCGTACGCCCCGAGGGCTGGGAGGCCGCCGCGGGCGGCTACGCCGAGGCCGGCGCCTTCAAGTCCGTGGCCGACGTGGTGGACGCCGAGTCCCTGGGCCGGGTGCGTGCCCACAAGCAGGAGATGAAGGCCGCAGCCAAGGCGGCCGAGGCCTGACCCGATCCTTGGAAAGGGCTGAGAGCGTGTCACAATGGACGTTGCGGCGCTTGACACCACCTGGCTCTGCCGCGCTCACAGCACACCTGGACGAGAGGTAGTTCGTGTCGTCGCGTATGCCGCGCAAGGACTCTGCAGAGGCCCTGGCCCACCCCGACATCGTTGCTCTGGTGAGCCTCGGCAAGGCCGTCGGGGAGGTGTCGGCCGAGGCGGTCCGGCAGACCTCCGAGTCCGCCGGGCTCCAGCCCCAGGACCTCCGGGCCCTCATCACGCTGCTGAGCGCCGAGGGGATCTCGGTCTCGGTCGGGGCCTCCGACACCGCACCGCGCAAGCGCGTCGCGGCGGCGACCTCGACCGCCAACAAGGTGACGGCCTCCACCACCAAGAAGGCCGCGGCCAAGAAGGCGCCCGCCAAGAAGGCCCCCGCCAAGAAGGCTGACGCCGAGGAGGCCGAGGCCGACACGGCCCCGGCCAAGAAGACCGCCAAGAAGGCGCCGGCCAAGAAGGCCGCCGGCGCGACGCCCGCGGTCGAGCCGACCGTCATCGGCCCCGACGGCAAGAAGGTCCTGCCCGACATCCCGGACGAGGAGTTCGAGAAGGACGTCGCGACGGACCCGACGCTCAAGGAGGACGAGAACAAGGGCTTCGTCATCGACAACACCGATGACACCGACGAGCCCGAGCAGCAGGTCATGGTCGCCGGTGCGACCGCCGACCCGGTCAAGGACTACCTCAAGCAGATCGGCAAGGTCTCCCTCCTCAACGCGGTCGAGGAGGTCGAGCTCGCCAAGCGCATCGAGGCGGGCCTGTTCGCCGAGGAGAAGCTCGCCAAGGGCGGCAAGATCTCGGCCAAGGTCCTCGAGGAGCTCGAGTGGATCGCCGAGGACGGCCGCCGGGCCAAGAACCACCTGCTCGAGGCCAACCTGCGCCTCGTGGTCTCGCTGGCCAAGCGCTACACCGGCCGCGGCATGCTCTTCCTCGACCTGATCCAGGAGGGCAACCTCGGCCTCATCCGTGCGGTCGAGAAGTTCGACTACACCAAGGGCTACAAGTTCTCGACCTACGCCACCTGGTGGATCCGGCAGGCGATCACGCGCGCGATGGCCGACCAGGCCCGCACGATCCGCATCCCGGTCCACATGGTCGAGGTGATCAACAAGCTCGCCCGCGTCCAGCGTCAGATGCTGCAGGACCTCGGCCGCGAGCCCACCCCGGAGGAGCTCGCCAAGGAGCTCGACATGACTCCGGAGAAGGTCGTCGAGGTCCAGAAGTACGGCCGTGAGCCGATCTCGCTGCACACCCCGCTCGGCGAGGACGGCGACTCCGAGTTCGGTGACCTGATCGAGGACTCCGAGGCGATCGTCCCGGCCGACGCGGTGTCGTTCACGCTGCTCCAGGAGCAGCTGCACGCGGTGCTCGACACCCTGTCCGAGCGCGAGGCCGGCGTGGTCTCGATGCGCTTCGGCCTCACCGACGGGCAGCCCAAGACCCTCGACGAGATCGGCAAGGTCTACGGCGTGACCCGCGAGCGGATCCGCCAGATCGAGTCCAAGACGATGTCCAAGCTCCGTCACCCGAGCCGTTCGCAGGTCCTGCGCGACTACCTCGACTGAGGCACTAAGCGGTTCCTAAGCGCTGCGGCGCAGGGTGTGGTCACAGACCAGGACCACACCCCAGGAGCCGACCATGAGCACCACGATCCGCCGCACCAGCACCGCCCTCCTCACCGCTGCCACCGCCCTGGTGGCCGTCCTCGTCGGGGCCATGGCCCCCGCGTCCGCCCAGATCTTCGCCGGCAACGGGACGTGGGGCTACTACGACGTCGGGCAGGCCACGTGCCGCAGCCGCCTCTACGGCAACACGCAGGTGGTCGACCTGACCGCGGCCTCCCCGCGGGCGTTGGCCAAGAACTTGCACGCCGGCGGAGGCAACGACGCCGCCTGGGTCCGCTTCCGGGTGTTCGTGGTCAACGCCTCGACCGGCGCGACGGTGACCAGCTCGGGCTACAGCGGCTGGAAGCGCGCCTGGGACAACTCGCCCGCGACGTGGAGCGGCGGCACGTTGTTCACCCTCGCCGGACGCGGCAACTACCGCGTCGAGACGCGGGTGGAGTGGTGGAACTCGACCAGCCGCATCGGCTGGATCGCGGACCGGACCACGAGCTACCGGCTGATCAGCGCCTACGGGTTCGCCTGGAACGGCGGGAGCTGCAGCTACGTCTTCCAGTGATCAGCCGGGCTGCTCCGCGAGCGGCTGGCGCAGGTCACCGGGCTGGGTGCGCGAGGCCGGCAGGGCGACGCGGGGCAGCGTGAGGCGGAACTCCGCCCCGCCGCTCTCGCTGCGCCGGTGGCTCAGGCCACCGTCGTTGGCCTGGGCCAGCCGGTGGGCGATGTAGAGCCCGAGACCGGTGCCCTTGATCCCCCCGGACCGGTGCCGGTCGGCTCGGGCGAACCGCTCGAACAGGCGGGCCTCGAAGTCCGGGGGGACGCCGCTGCCGTGGTCGGTCACGGTGAGCCCGGTCTCCTGGCCGCGGACCCAGGTCGCGAAGACGTACGGCGCCGCGCCGTACTTCTGCGCGTTGGTCACCAGGTTGGTGAGGATCTGGGCCAGGTGGCCCGGGTCGACCAGCGCGAGGACGGGCTCGAGGCGGGACAGGTCGGCGCCGGGCAGGGGGACGGGCATGAGCTCCAGGACGTCGCCGACCGCCTGGTCCAGCCGCACCGGCTGGGGCTCGGGGAGCAGGCCGTTGGCCTCCAGGGCGGTCGCGCTGAGGGCGTCGTCGAGCATCAGCTCGAGGTTGCGGCTGGCCTCGGCGATGCGGCGCAGCAGGTCGTCCGAGCGCTCGGCCGGCAGGTCGTGGGCCTCGCGCAGGATCTGGGTGAAGCCGTTGATCGAGGTGAGCGGGCTGCGCAGGTCGTGCGAGAGCATGCCGACCAGGTCGGAGATCTCGGCGTGGGCGGTGCTCAGCGCGAGGTTGGACTCCTCGGCGCTCTCGCGGGCCGCGCGCTCGTCCTCCAAGGTGCGCTCGTTGGCGCGCCAGTAGGCCAGGCAGGCGATGCTCTCGGCGAGCAGGAAGCCGCCGTGGACGAGCGCGAAGAGGATGGGGTGCTCCATGGCGAGCGGGTGGTTGAACACCTGTAGCGGGGCCACCAGGCCCATCGTCGCGTGGTGGGCCAGCACGAAGCCGACACCGAGCAGGTAGGGCGTCCACATCTGGTAGAGCGAGATGACCGCGATCACCACGAAGAAGTGGAAGTGCAGCTCGATCAGGCCGTGGAACAGGTGCACGAGCAGGGCCGAGCAGAGCACCAGCCCGAGCGTGGTCAGGCTGGCCCGCACCACCCGGGGGGCGCCGGAGACGGTGGCGGCCAGGCCGAGGCCGACCACGGGGGCGGTCTCGGTGAGCGAGTGGACGAGCCCGCGGTCCTGCCACAGCCCGACGAACGGCAGGGCCACGACGTGGGCCCACAGCAGCAGCGTGATCGCGCGGTGGCGGGCCTGCCAGGTCTCCTCCGGGAGGGCCGAGCCGGTGGGCAGGGCGTCGCGCAGGCGCGTGCTCAGGCGTGCGCCGAGCGTCGACGTCCCTCCCACGAGTACCCCTGACCGGCCGCTCACCCCTGAGCGCCTGTGAATCTCCCGATGGTCATCGTAGCCGCGGCGAGAGCGCTGGGGACAGGGTCGACACCGGTTGGCGGGGTCATCCCGCGGCGACGAGGGCCACGCACACCCCACAAAGGATGAGTCCGAGGGTCTGCGGGCGGGAGATGTGCTCCTTGAGGAGGAGGACGGCCAGCAGGATCGTCATCGCGGGGTAGAGCGAGGTGACCACCACCGCGACCGTGAGCAGCCCGGCCGCGGTCGAGGCCTGGTAGAGCACGAGGGCCAGCGAGCCGAGCGGCCCGCCGGGCCAGGCCCGCCAGGCGGCGCGGTCGAGCGGGAACAGGCGGCTGCCGAGCGCGGTGGCGAGCACCACGACCGTGACCGCGCTCATCGTCTGGGAGGCGACCAGGGGCCACAGGCCGGGGTCGTCGCCGAGCCGGCCGAGACCGATGAACGTGGCGGAGAAGCCGAGCCCGGCCAGCACCCCGTCGAGGATGCCGCTGTCGGAGGCCGAGCGGGGCGCGTCCGCGCCGACCTCCCCGGGCGCGCGCTCGCCGACGGAGACCAGCCAGATGCCCGGGACGGCGACGGCGAGGCCGGCCAGCACCAGGGGACCGGGCCGCTCGCCGGTCAGCAGCCCCACCGCGACGGGGACCACCGCGGCACCGACCGCGGACAGCGGCGCCACGACGCTCATCCGGCCGGCGGCGAAGCCGCGGAACAGGAAGGCGATGCCCACGCCCGATCCCACGCCGCCCATCAGCCCCCAGAGCAGGTCGGGGGTGGTCAGCCCGTGGGGCCGGGCGAGCGCGACCCCCAGCACGGCCAGGGCGCTGGTGAGCTGGACGGCGAAGGCGACGCCCCACGCCGGCGTACGACGGGACACCACGCCGCCGACGAAGTCGGAGGCGCCGTACGCCGCGGCCGAGGCGAGCGCGAGGAGGACGGTGGTCATGTCAGGTGATGAGGGCCCCGGTCAGCCACAGCGCGGCGGCGGCGAAGCCCGCGGCGAGCTCGACGAGGAGGGCGATGCCGACCGCCTTGAGGGCGGCGACGGTGGCCGGCCACGCCTGCTGGGACCCGACCCGGTTGAGCTCGGAGAGGTAGACCCCGACCACGAAGCCCAGCGGCAGCCCGATGACGGGGACCACGAAGAAGCCGACGATGCCCAGGAGCCCGCCGACGACCAGCGTCGAGGACGGCACGCCGTGGCCCCGCAGGTGGCGACCGGCGAGGAGGTACTTCAGCCCCGCCCCGGCGGCGAGGACCACCAGCGCGGCACCAGCCAGCGCCCAGCCGCGCGGCTCCCCGACGTACGCCGCCCAGCCGGCGATCGCGACCGCGACCAGCAGCGTGCCGGGCAGCACGGGGACGACCATGCCGACCAGGCCGAGGAGCACGACGAGGCCGGCGACGAGGTCGGCCGTGGTGCGGGGGTCGGAGAGGTCCACGCCCCGAGCCTGTCACGGGTCCGGGGAGGACGGCCGAGGGGCCCCGGCCTGTGCCGGGGCCCCTCGGGTGTCTCTGGTCGTGCGGTCAGCGGCTCAGCGCGCGTCCTCCGCGGCCACGGCCGGGGAGTCGATGAGCTTGCCGGTCTCGTCGTGGACGTTGACCGCGATGGCCTTGATCTTGTCGCCGTGCTCGCGGCTGTGGTGGGCGCAGAAGAGCAGCTCACCACCGCTGTTGAGGTGGACACGTACGTAGGCCTGGGCGCCGCAACGGTCGCAGCGGTCGGACGCGGTCAGGGGAGTGGGTGCAACGGCGGTGGTCATGATGTGGGCCATTCCTTCCTGTCGTCGAGCCGGCGTCGAGCGGGGTGTCGGTCCCGACTGCGACGTGGCTACTCCTCGGCAACGATCACACGGCCCACAAACTTCCCGGTCTCCCGGGCCGACGGGTGGACCGGACCTGTGATCCGTCCCACCCCTGGTTCGCGTCTCCCAGCCACGCGGACTGCCGTCCCGTGCTGGGACCCAGTGTGCAGGTCCCACCCCAGCTGACGACGGAAATCCGTTCGGCCTGTGGAATTTCACTTCCTGTGCCGAGGTTGTACCCCCGTGGCGTTCCGTTCACGCCCGGGCTCGCTCGATAGATTGGGCAAAACTCCGGAGGCGGTCATCGACAACACCTACAACGCCCACCACCTGCTGGTCCTCGAGGGACTGGAGGCCGTGCGCAAGCGGCCCGGCATGTACATCGGGTCCACCGACACGCGCGGGCTCATGCACTGCCTGTGGGAGATCATCGACAACGCCGTCGACGAGGCCCTGGGTGGCTTCTGCGACCGCATCGTGGTGACGCTGCACCCCGACGGCTCCGCCGAGGTCACCGACAACGGCCGTGGCATCCCGGTCGACAAGGAGCCCAAGACGGGCCTGTCCGGCCTCGAGGTGGTCTTCACCAAGCTCCACGCCGGCGGCAAGTTCGGCGGCGGGTCCTACGTCGCCACCGGCGGCCTGCACGGCGTGGGCGCCTCGGTGGTCAACGCCCTGTCGGTGCGGCTCGACGCCGAGGTGGACCGCTCGCCGGCCACCCAGCACATCAGCTTCCACCGCGGCGTCCCGGGCACGTTCGACGGCGAGGGCCCCAAGGCGGCCTTCACCCCGGCCTCCGGGCTGGTCAAGGGCAGGCGCGTGGCCAAGACGGTCACCGGCACGCGGGTGCGGTTCTGGCCCGACACGCAGATCTTCACCCGGGACGCGACCTTCGTGATGGAGGACCTGGTCACCCGGGCCCGCCAGACCACGTTCATCGTCCCCGGCCTCGAGATCGTGCTGCGCGACCTGCGCGGCGCCGAGCCGGTCGAGGAGGCGTTCAAGCACGACGGCGGCATCACGGAGTACTGCGAGTTCCTCTCCGCCGGCGAGCCGGTCACCGAGGTGCTGCGGCTGACCGGCAGCGACCGGTTCGTCGAGACCGTGCCGCTGCTCGACGACCAGGGCCACATGACGCCCCAGGACGTCGAGCGCGAGCTGGGCGTCGACGTGGCGCTGCGCTGGACCAACGGCTATGACGCCGAGGTCCGCTCCTACGTCAACGTGATCGCCACGCCCAAGGGCGGCACCCACGTCGGTGGCTTCGAGGCCGCGCTCACCAAGACGCTCAACGAGGCGCTGCGCGAGTCCAAGACGCTCAAGGTCGCCGAGCCCGACGTGGTCAAGGACGACGTGATGGAGGGGCTGACCGCGGTCGTCACGGTCCGGCTGGCCGAGCCGCAGTTCGAGGGCCAGACCAAGGAGGTGCTCGGCACCCCGGCCGCGCGCTCGATCGTGCGCAAGGTGGTCGCCGCCGAGCTCAAGGCGTTCCTGACCTCGAGCAAGCGCGCCGACAAGGTCCAGGTCAAGCCGCTGCTGGACAAGGTCGCCAACGCCTCGCGCACCCGCATCGCCGCGCGCACCCAGCGCGACAACCAGCGCCGCAAGAACGCCCTGGAGTCCTCGGCGCTGCCGGCCAAGCTGGCCGACTGCCGCTCCGGCGACAACGAGCGCACCGAGCTGTTCATCGTCGAGGGCGACTCCGCGCTCGGCACCGCCAAGCTCGCGCGCGACTCGGAGTACCAGGCGCTCCTGCCGATCCGCGGCAAGATCCTCAACGTCCAGAAGGCCTCGATGGGCGACATGCTCAAGAACACCGAGTGCGCCTCGATCATCCAGGTGGTCGGGGCGGGGTCGGGGCGCAACTTCGACCTCGAGGCCGCGCGCTACGGCCGGGTCATCTTCATGGCCGACGCCGACTCCGACGGCGCCCACATCCGGTGCCTGCTGGCGACGCTGTTCTTCAAGTACATGCCCGAGCTGATCTCGGCGGGCCGGGTCTTCACCGCCGTGCCGCCGCTGCACCGCATCGAGCTGACCAACCCCAAGAAGGGGATGGAGAAGTACGTCTACACCTATTCCGACGTCGACCTGCAGCGCAAGCTGGCCGAGCTGACCAAGAAGGGCCTGCGCTGGAAGGACCCGGTGCAGCGCTACAAGGGCCTCGGCGAGATGGACGCCGACCAGCTGGCCGAGACCACCATGGACCCGCGTCACCGCACGTTGCGGCGGATCACCGCCGACGACGCGGCGGTCGCGGCCGAGGTCTTCGAGCTGCTGATGGGCTCCGAGGTCGCGCCGCGGCGGGAGTTCCTGGTCCAGGGTGCCTACGAGATCGACGCCGACCTGATCGACGCCTGAGCCGCTCGGGAGGCCTCAGGCCACGGAGTGGGTGATCGTCCCGCTGTAGGTCCCGACCGGGTCGCTGCCCTGCGTGGTGACCACCAGCGTCGGCCGCCAGGTCAGCGAGGAGCTCAGCGCGACGATCGCCGGACAGGTGTACGCCGTGCGCGGGCTCGTCAGGGTCTGCGCGAGCAGGGACGTGGCCTGGCCCGGCGTGCACAGCCCGACGGTGAGGCCGGTGAGCGCGGTGGCGCTCCCGGACCAGTACTGCACCCGTGAGGCGGGGAAGGTCGCCGTCCGGCCGGCCTGGATGACGGTGAACGCCCCCGAGAGGGAGACCGTCGCGACCCACCCGGTGGCGAGCGCGACGTTGGAGCTGACGGTGACCGGACCGAGCTGGGCGGTGAGCGTGCCGCCGCTCTGGGTGGTGCCGAGGTCGGTCGGGCCCGGAGCCGTGATCGACAGGGCGTCGGCCGGGGTCGCGGTGGTGAGGACGGCCACGGCCCCGAGGACGGCCACGGGGAGCAGCCGGGTCACGGGCCCCCGCCCGGGGCCGGGGGAGCGGCGGCGACCCGCCTGCGCCGGCGCAGCAGGAGCAGCGCCAGGAGCAGGCCCAGCCCGACCGTGACCGTGCCGATCACCCAGGGGTCGGTCCACGGGCTGCCCGTGCCGGACGCCGCGTCGGTCGGGTCGGCGTCACGGGGCGTCACCGCGGCGCCGGTGCCGGAGGTGGGGAACGTGACCGTCGCGGCGGCGCGGTGCACGACGCGACCGCTGCGGAGCAGGAACTTCGCCCGCCACGGTCCGGCCGGCAGCGACTTGTCGAGCGCGATGGCGACGCTGCCCCGGTCGCCGGGTGCGAGGGTCGCCCCGCTGGCCACCTCGAAGGGCCCGGCACTGAGCCCGCCCGGCCCGCGGCGCAGCCGCACCTCGCCCCGGACGTCGATGGCGCGCTCACCGGTGTTGGTCACCTGCGCGGTCAGGGTGGGCTGGCCCGAGGCGTTGCGGCCGGGGACGATCTCGTCGACCGAGAAGTCCGACGGGGGCTCGCCGCCTCGACCCACGTCGAGGTAGAGGCGGATGCCGACCCGGTTGACCAGGCGCACGTCTCCGCCTCCGTGGGAGCGCACCGCCGCCCACAGCACGGCGTAGCGCTCGCCCCGCGCGGCGTCGGGCGGCACCTCGACGCGCACGGTCTGCTCGGTGGTCTCGCCGGGGGCGAGCCGCACCCGGGACCGGCTGACCGAGACCCAGGAGGTGAGCTCGTTGCTCGTGCCGGCCTCGTCGCCGATGAACTGGCCGTCGCGGATCTCGGCCGGCCCGGCGTAGAGCCGGACGCGCTGCCGCCGGTCGGTGTGGTTGGTGACCGCGAAGTCGCGCTCGATCGTGTCCCCGGGGTGGAGGTGGTCGACGATGTAGGCCAGGGCGCGCGGGTCGTCGCGCCGCGACTCGGGGGCCTCGAGCAGCTGGATCTCGATCGAGCCGTCCGCCGCCGCGTGCGCGGCGGTGGGCCCCAGCGTCGGCGCGAGCGCGAGCACCAGCGCGCCCAGGGCGAGCAGACGACGTGCGGTCACGCCCCCACGGTAGGGCGCCTCAGCTCACCGAGTGGGTGATTGTGGCGGTGTAGGTGCCGACGACCGCGGTGGTCGGGAGCGTCACGGTGACCGTCGGGTTCCAGGTCACGGTGTTGTTGCCCGCGCCCAGGCGTGTCGCGGCGACCACCGGGGCGGCCAGCGAGCCGCCCGCGCCGACCGCGGCGCCCCCGTCGCCCGACACCGACCCCGTGGCGTAGACCGCCTGGGCGCTGCCGATGTCGTAGGTCGAGTCGGTGCTGTGCGCGAAGCTCGTGCTGGACGCCGTGGCGGTCCAGTTGCCGAGGATGAGCCCCCGCTGGTCGGTCACGGTGACCGCGCCGAGGCTCCCGCTGACCGACGTGGTGCCGGAGGTCACCGAGCCGAGGCTGACGCTCGTCGGCGCGCTGATCGACAGGCCGCCGGCGGCGGTGATGGTGAAGGTGGTCGTGGTGTCGGCGGCCTCGGCCGGGGCGTGGACCCCGACCGTCGCGAGGCCGACGAGACCGGTGGCGGCGGCCGCGAGGGCGGCTCGACGGGTACGACGGGTACGACGGATCGTCATGGTGGTCTCCCAGGGTCGGCGGGGCGAGCACTCCCAACTCGCTCCGACTACCCGAAAGGAGACAGGACCTAAGGCCTGAAGCGGACAGGAACCGGCGGAAATGTGGTCACCGGTCTAGGCCAACTGACCAACTTCGGCCCGGCGAGGTTCAGACGTGCTGGGTGAGCAGGCCCGAGTCGACGTCGTAGAGGAACCCGCCGACCTTCACCGAGTCGCGGACCAGCGGGTGCGAGGTGACCCGGTGGACGTCCTGGGCGAGGGTCGCGAGCTGGTCCTGGATGACGTGGAAGCTCTGCCAGGTGGCGTCCACCCCAGCGGACTCCTCGACGCGGCGACGCAGCTCGTCCTCGTCGTTGGAGGCCACCGCGCAGCGGGTGTGGGGCACCACCAGGATCCGGTCGACGTTGAGCAGGTGCGTGGCCAGCACCAGCGCCTCGAGAGCGGCGTCGGTGACGCGGCCTCCCGGGTTGCGCAGGATCTTGGCGTCGCCCGCCTTCAGCCCGAGCATGCGCAGCGGGTCGATGCGGGAGTCCATGCAGGTCACGATGGCGACGCCGGCGTGGGCGACGCCGTCGAAGCCCTGCAGGTCGAAGGTCTCGGCGAAGGTGCGGTTGGCGGCGAGCAGGTCGTCGAAGGAAGCAGACTCGGTCATGCTCATGAGGTTATCCAGCCGGGGACCTATCCTGCGCCCATGACCATGGGGGGATCGTCACACGCGCACGCGCCGGTGGACCCGGCACCGCTCGCCGTGCGCACCACCCGGCGTACCTTCCTGGCCGGCGCCGGGGTCGCCGGTGCCGGCGCGCTGGGCGCGGGGCTGGCCGTGGAGGGCGGGCTCCTGCCCGGCGGCGACGTGCTCCGCGCCGTGCTCGGCCGCAACGGTGGCACGCTGCCCATCCCCGACGTGCCCCGCGGCACCCTGGTCTCCGGGTCGTTCGCGTCCCCGGCCCGTCTCGGCGCGCAGACCGGCTGGACGATCTGCTGGCCCCACGGCATCGAGCGCGGCACGCCGCTCCCCGTGCTGGTGATGCTGCACGGCCACGCCAGCGACCACACCGCGGCCTTCGAGGGCCTCGGCATGGACCGCTTCCTCACCCAGGCCGTGCGCCACGACCTGCCGCCGTTCGCGATCGCGTCGGTCGACGGCGGCCGCGACTACTGGAAGCCGGCCCCCGACGGCAGCGACGCCAGCCGCATGGTGGTCGACGAGTTCGTCCCGCTCCTCGCCGAGCACGGTCTCGACACCGCGACGATGTCGCTCGGCGGCTGGTCGATGGGCGGCTACGGCTCGCTGCGGATCGCGGGGCTCGGCCTGCTGCCGGTGCGGTCGGTCGCGACCTTCGCCCCGGCGCTGCACTACGCGGAGGACGCCGACGACGTGCTGCGCAACCCCCAGCGGCTGCGCGGGATGCCGGTGCAGGTCAGCGTGGGACGGGGCGACCTGTTCTGGCGGGTCGACCGGCAGTACGTCGCCGCGCTGCGGGCCCAGGGGGTCCGTCCCGAGGTGCACACCGGGCCCGGGGGCCACACGCAGCGGTTCTGGCGCACCTTCGTGCCCGGCCTGCTGCGCTTCACCGCGAGGCACCTCACCGCGTGAGCGGGCTGTCGCGCCGCGCCCTCCTCCGCGCCGGCGGGGGAGTGGTCGGGCTGGCCGCGGCGGGGCTCGTGCTCGGCGAGCTGGTCGAGGAGGACCGCCTCCCGGGCCGGGCCCGGTTGCACGAGCTGATCGGCAACGGCGAGGGGACGCCGTTCCCCGAGGGCCCCCGCGGCGAGCTGGTCAGCGGGAGCTTCGACTCCGCGGCCCGCCGTGGCACGGCGACGGGATGGACGGTGGCCTACCCGCACGGGACGCCCACCGACGCCGCGCTGCCCGTGCTCGTCGTCCTGCACGGCCGGGGCGGCGACCACACGACGGCGTTCACCGACCTGGGCCTCGACCGCTACGCCTCGGCGGCCGTCGCCGGCGGGGCCCGGCCCTTCGCGATCGCCACCGTCGACGGCGGCACGGGCTACTGGCGGCCCGAGCCCTCCGGCGCCGACGCCGGCCGCATGGTCGCCGACGAGCTGCTGCCGCTGCTGGCGCGGCGCGGGCTCGACGTGGAGCGACCTGCGCTGGCCGGCTGGTCCATGGGCGGCTACGGCGTGCTGCGGCTCGCCGGTCTCGACCTGGTGCCCGCGACCTCCGTGGCCACGCTGAGCCCGGCGGTGCACCGCGACGAGCCGACCTCGGCCGACGACGTGCTCGGCCACCCCGAGCGGCTGGTCGGCGTGCCGGTGCAGGTCAACGTCGGTGCGGGCGACCCCTACCGGCCGGTCGACGACGACCTGGTCGAGGGGCTGCGCAGGGCCGGGGTGGACGTGGAGCTCCACGGCGGCCCGGGGGCCCACGAGGCGCGCTACTGGCGGACCTACGTGCCCGGCCTGCTCGACTTCACCCTGCGTCACCTCGCGGGCTGAGGCACCCCGGCGACCCACGCCGCCACGGGCAGGGCGGCCTTGCCGCACGACTCCGGCCGCTCGTCGGCCCGCTCCTCGCGGGTCACCTCCACCGTCCACGCCCGGCCGTCGCGGTGCCGGACCATGACCACCTCTCGCTCGCCCTCCACGTGGAGGGCGTCGGCGTCGTGCTCACCCACCTCCCGGCGTACGGCGGCCTCCGCGGCCTGGGCAGGAGGCGCCCAGGTGCTGCGGCCACGGGTCCCGTCGAGGAGGACCTTCCCGTGGTCTGCGGCATGGAGCAGGGCGGCGGCGGTGGCCGTGGACAACCGGCCGTGGACCGACCCGGAGGGGAGCACGGCCGCGGTCGGGGCGAACCGGTGCCCCCCGAGGTGCGTGGTCTCCCAGACCCGGCCGGGGTGGGCCGCGGCGACGTGGAGGGCGACCGGGCGGCCCTCGATCGCGCAGCAGCGATCGCGCTTGCCGTTGGTGCACACGAGGAGCAGCGGCGGGACCGGCACGCAGCCGGGGACCTCCCGGCGCACGAGGTCGGCGTCGCCGGTGGCGACCGCGACGGCCAGCGCCTCCCACGGCAGGTCGCCCAGCGCGGCGGCGTCGACCTGCGCCCCGAGCAGCCAGCCGGTCCCGGGCGTGGTGTGCGCGAGCAGGAGCGTCCGCGAGTCCCCGGAGGTGCCGTCGGGCCGGCGGACCAGGACAGGGCGGACCGGCCGGGTGGTCGTCGCGCACGCCGCCTCGATGCGGGCGCCGAGGGCCGGGTCGAGGCGGCTGGCGGTGAAGGCCTTGGCGCCCCAGGGGCCGGGCTGCTCGAGGACCAGCCACCCGACGGCGTGCGGTGCGGTGCCCTCGGTGGGCTCGCCGACGGCGACGGAGGCGGTGCTGCAGCGCGGCTGGGGCTCGGTCACTTCTGGGTGGGGTCCGTGATGTCGGGGGAGAGGTCGTACTCGCCCAGGTCGAGGGCGTAGGTGACGTCCTTGGCCTTGCCGTAGAACGGGCCGGTGATCGTCGCGTCCTCGAGCAGGCCGTCGCCGTCGAGGTGCCACTCGGCCTGGAAGGTGCCGCCCGCCGCGGCGGACGGGACGGCGCCGGCCACGACCTGCCCGGGGATCGTGCCGGTGACGACCTTGCCGTCGTCGCTCTTCTGCGGCCCCTGGGTCTCGCCCAGCCAGCCGGCGAGCCCGTGCTCGGGGTCGAGCAGCTCTGCCGGGTCGGGGGCGCCGTAGGCGGCCGGGTCGATCTCGGCGTAGGAGTCGGTGAACGGCAGCTGGGCGTAGACGGCCCCGTCGACCGCGACCATCGGCAGGGTGGCGGTCAGGTCGTTGACCCGCACGCCGACCTTGCCCTTGAAGGCCGGTGCGGCGGTCAGGGTGCCGCTCAGACGGCGTACGCCGTCGACGCCGCGGGGCAGCTTGCTCGCCGTGAGCGTGAGGTCGACACCGCTGGTGTCGAGCAGCTTCTGCTGGGCCGCGGCGAGCGGGCCGTCGCCGGCCTGGGGGCCGGTGGTGGTGCCCTTGTCGGAGCCGCCGGTGCAGGCCGACAGCGCGAGCGGGACGACAAGGACGAGCGTGGTGGCGGCGAGCAGGCGGCGGCGCGTGGTTCCCCCGGTGTTCATGCGCACACCCTGTCACGCGACGGGAGACGGGACAGCCCCTGACTCCTCACCCGGTCGCACCCTCGAACGCCGCGGCCTGCACGTGCTGGGTGTCGGCACCGCGGAAGACCACGAGCGCGACGAGTCCCGCGACGACGGAGCACACCATCGCGCCGAGGAAGATCGTGTGCAGCTGCACCAGGCCGGCGTCCTGGAGCAGGCGGGAGTAGGCCGTGCACCGGCTGACCCCCTCGCCGCACACGTCCATGGGTGCGGGCAGGCCGGTCTGGCCGGCGTAGTAGGCGCGCAGCCCGACGCTGGTGAGCACGCTGAGGCCGACCAGCTTGCCCACGCTGCGGGAGACGACGAGCAGCGCGCTGCTCACGCCGTGGGAGGACTCGGTCGTGGTGGCCAGCAGCGAGGCGTTGGTCGGCGCCATCGCGAGCCCGACGCCGAAGCCGGCGAGCAGCAGCGGCACCGTGGCCCACGGGCCCTCCAACGCGTCGAAGGACCACCGCGACATCGCCCAGAAGCCGTAGGCGGAGGCGGCCATGCCCACCGCCGTCACCGGCCCGGCGGGGAAGCGGTGGGTCAGCAGACCGCCGGCGAGCGCCCCCAGCGGCAGCCCGACGAGGAAGCGCACCAGCACGAGCGCGGCAAGGAGCTGGGAGTCGTTGTAGACGGTCACCCGGGCGAACACCGGGATGTCGACGAGCGCGGCGATGAGGGCCGCGCCGACGAAGAAGCTCACCACCATCGCCCCCCACGCGGGGGTGCGTGCGATCGCTCCCCGCGGCACCAGCGGGTGCTCGGCACGGCGGTTGCGCCACCAGAAGCCGGCGCCGGCGGCCGCGCCGAGGAGGAGCAGGTAGGGGCCGGCGGGGGAGAACACCTGCACCTGCGGGTCGGAGGTGGCGAAGGCGAGGATCACTGCGCCGAGGGCGACGGCGAGCAGGAGGGAGCCCCAGACGTCGACCTCGCGCAGGGTGCCGCGCCAGGAGCCGAGGTCGACCAGCGGGCGGCGGGCGGTGAGGAGCCGCGCGACGAAGAGCACCGCGAGCGCGACGGTGGCAAGCGCGAGCGGCGAGAGCCAGCGCGACTCCCCGACCAGGGGTACGACGGCCAGCCCCCACGTCACGTCGGTGGCCAGCCGGTCGGGCGGGGCCATGACGAGCACGAGGCAGCCCAGGCCCAGCAGGGCGAGGCCGACCCCGACCGGGTCGGGCGTGCCGGTGGTGCTCGTGCGCGGACCGCGGCTGCGGACCACCGCGGCGAGCACCAGCGCCACCGCGAGGTTGAGCCAGAAGATGCCGCGCCACGAGCCGACGCTGAGCACCAGCGCGCCGTAGAGGGGACCGAGGACGTTGCCCAGCTCCTGGATGCCGCCGACGATCCCGAGCGGCACGCCCCGCTCGCGCGGCGGGTAGAGGTCGGCCACCAGGGCCAGCGTGGCCGGGAGCAGCCCGCCGCCGCCGACCCCCTGAAGCACGCGGCCGGTCACCATCGAGGGCAGGTCGTAGGCGACGGCGGTCACCAGCGATCCGACCGCGAAGAGGACCAGGCAGCCCACCAGCACCGGCACCCGTCCGCGGAGGTCGGCGACGCGGCCGATGAGGGGGAGCACGGCGACGTAGCCGAGCAGGAAGCCGGAGATGATCGGGGCCGCACGCTGCAGCTCGTCGGCCGACAGCCCGGCCGAGGCCATCATGTCCGGCAGGGCCAGCACGACGACGTAGGTGTCCGCGGCGGCGAACATCACCGCGACGGCGGCGAGACCGAGCAGGACCCGCTGGGTGCGGTCGACGCCGGTCGACGTCACGGCGCGGTGATCTCCTGGTCGGTGCCGTAGTCGCTGAGGCCGAGCGTGTAGGCGACCGGCTCCTTGCCGGTGTAGAACGGCCCGGTGATGTCGGCGCTCACCAGGCGCCCGTCGCCGTCGAGGGAGAACGTCGCGGGGAACCCGGCCGCCTTGTTGGCGCTGGGGATGACCGCGGCGACGGCCTCACCGGGCACCGTGCCGGTGTAGTCGGTGAGGACCTGCTTGCCGTTGCGGGACTGCTTGCCCTTCTCGACGCCGGTGGCCGCCGTGAGCCAGGTGGCGACCCCCGTGTCGGGGTCGAGCAGGCCCGCCGGGTCGGGGGCGCCGTAGTCGTCGGGGTTGATCGGATCGAACCCGTTGCCGCTGAAGGGCAGCTTGGCGTAGACCTTGCCGCCCACGGCGACGATCGGCACGGTCGCGCTGAGGCCGTTGAACAGCACCTTGATCTCGCCCTTGAACGCCGGCGCGTGGGTGCCCACGCCGGTGGCGTCGAGGATGCCGTCCACCCCCTCGGGCAACGCCTTGGTGCGCAGGGAGAGCCGCACCCCGGGGGTGTCGTCGAGCTGCTGCTTGGCGGCAGCCAGCACCTTGGTCGGGTCGTCGCCCCCGCCGCCGTCCTTGCCCCCGCCGCACGCGGCCAGCCCGGTGGCCAGGACGACGACGGCGAGCAGCACGCCGGCGCGGCGTCCGGGTGAGCGGGCGGCCGAGCGTCCGGGTGAGCGGGCGGCCGAGCGTCCGCTCGGCCGGGCGGCCGAGCGTCCGCTCGGCCGGGCGGCCGAGCGTCCGCTCGGCCGGGCGGCGCGGGACCGGGGAGAGGTCATGCCGTCACCCTGACACAGGGCGGGGAGGCGACCGCGGCGACCGGCTGGCTGCCGGGCACGCCCGAGCCGTCGCGGCGGCCGTCGGGGGCGGGCAGGTCCACCGGCTGGCCGGAGGCGGCGGCGGCCATCGGCTGGGCGCCGGCCCAGGCGAGCAGCAGCGCGTCCTCGCCCTTGAGGAACCGGTGGCAGCGGACGCCGCCGGTGGCGCGGCCCTTGGGGGGGTACTCCGAGAAGGGCGTCACCTTGACCGCGCCGACCTCGGTGCCGGGGAGCGCGCTGGAGGACCCGGAGATCGTCACCACGACGGCGTCCTCGATGCGGATCGCGCCGAAGAAGACCACCCTGGCGCCCGCGGCGAGGCGGATGCCGGCCATGCCGCCCCCGGAGCGACCCTGCGGGCGCACCGCCGAGGCCGGGAAGTGCAGCAGCTGGGCGTCGCTGGAGACGAACACCAGCTCCTCCTCGCCGTCGGCCAGCTCGACGATGCCCACCACCTCGTCGCCGTCGGCGAGGCGCACGACCTCCCAGGCGTCGCGGTTGAGCACCTCGGGGTTGACCCGCTTCACCACGCCCTGGGCGGTGCCCAGCGCCAGGCCGGGGCCGTCCTCGCGCAGCGCGCACAGCCCGACCACCCGCTCGGCGCCCTCGAGCACGAGGAACGACTCGACCGGCTGGCCGCCCTGCAGGTGCGGCGACCCCGCGGTCGGGGGGATGGTCGGCAGGTCGAGCACGTCGAGGCGCAGCAGCCGGCCGGTCGTCGTCAGCGCGCCGACCTGGCCCCTGGCGGTCGTGCGCACCGTGGAGACGACGACGTCATGGGTGGCGCGGTCCCCGACGGGGCCCGGCGGCTCGGCGTCGCTGGTGCGGGCGAGCAGACCGGCGGAGGAGAGGTGGACGAAGCACGGGTCGTCGGCGACCTCGAGCGGCACCGCGCTCACCGCGGTCTGGCCGGCGGAGGCGAGCAGGACGGTGCGACGCGGGGTGCCGTAGGCCTTGGCCACCTCGGCCAGCTCGTCGGAGACCACCCGGCGCAGCTGGGCGTCGTCGCCGAGGATCTGGTCGAGCGCCTCGATGGTCTGCAGCAGCTCGGACTTCTCGTTCTCCAGCTCGATGCGGGAGAACTTGGTCAGCCGGCGCAGCTGCATGTCGAGGATGTAGGTCGCCTGGGGGTCGGTCAGGTCGAAGACCGTCATGAGGCGCTCCTTGGCCTCCCCGGAGTTGTCGCTGCCGCGGATCAGCTGGATGACCTCGTCGATGTCGAGGATCGCGACGAGCAGCCCCTCGACGAGGTGCAGCCGGTCGGCGGCCTTGTCGCGCCGGAACTGCGAGCGCCGGCGTACGACGGTGAAGCGGTGGTCGAGGAAGACCTCGAGCAGCGCCTTGAGCCCCAGGGTGCGGGGCTGGCCGTCGACGAGCGCGACGTTGTTGATCCCGAAGGAGTCCTCCATCGGGGTCTGCTTGAGCAGCTGGGCCAGGATCGCCTCGGGGTTGAAGCCGTTCTTGACCTCGATCACCAGGCGCAGGCCGTGCTCGCGGTCGGTGAGGTCCTTGATGTCGGCGACGCCCTGGAGCTTCTTGGACTGGGCGAGCTGCTTGATCTTCTCGATCACGCGCTCCGGGCCGACGCCGTAGGGCAGCTCGGTCACGACGATGCCCTTGCGGCGCGGGGTGACGCTCTCGATGCGGGTGGTGGCCTGCATCTTGAACGAGCCGCGGCCGGTCTCGTAGGCGTCGCGGATGCCGTCCAGCCCGATGATCTTGCCGCCGGTCGGCAGGTCGGGCCCGGGCACGAACCGCATCAGCGCGTCGAGGTCGGCGGCCGGGTGGGTGATCAGGTGGCGGAGTGCCTGCACCACCTCGACCAGGTTGTGCGGCGCCATGTTGGTGGCCATGCCGACGGCGATGCCGGACGCGCCGTTGACCAGCAGGTTGGGGATCGCCGACGGCAGGACCGTCGGCTCCTCCTCGCGGCTGTCGTAGTTGGGCTTGAAGTCGACCGTGTTCTCCTCGATCGACCCCGTCATCGCCGAGGCGGGCGGCGCCATGCGGCACTCGGTGTAGCGCATGGCCGCCGGGGAGTCGTCAGGGCTGCCGAAGTTGCCGTGGCCGTCGATCATCGGCAGCCGCATCGACCACGGCTGCGCCATGCGCACCAGGGCGTCGTAGATCGCGCCGTCGCCGTGGGGGTGGAGGCGACCCATCACCTCGCCGACCACGCGGGCCGACTTGACGTGGCCGCGGTCGGGCCGCAGACCCATGTCGTTCATCGTGTAGAGGATCCGGCGCTGCACCGGCTTGAGCCCGTCGCGGGCGTCGGGAAGGGCGCGGGAGTAGATGACGGAGTAGGCGTACTCCAGGAAGCTCGACCGCATCTCGTCGCCCACGTCGATGTCGACGATGTGCTCCTCGAAGTCCTCGGGGAGCGGAGCGGAGCGTGTGCTGCGGCGGGCCATTGGGGCATTCTCTCCGGCCCCACCCCCAGTCCGGTCAGGGGCTCGCCGGGACGGGGTCAGACGCTGCCGGGGAGCCGAGAGCGGCGTCGAGCTCGGCGGCCCAGGCAGCTGCACCCAGACGGTCGAAGACCTCGCGTGCCTGTGTCAGGTGCGGGCCCGCCTCCTCGCCCCGGCCGAGCCTGGTGAGCAGCACCCCGAGGTCGGCGTGCGCCCGCGCCTCGGCGGGTATGGCGCCCCACCGACCGAACAGCTCGATCGCCTCGCCGTACGCCGCCTCCGCGGCCTCGATCTCTCCGTCGCGGTCCGCCACGAGGCCGGCGACGTGCCGCCGATGGGCGCGCAGGCCGAGCGGGACGGCATCCCCTGCCCCGTCGACCGGCTGCACGAGCCAGCCGAGGGTCTCGTCGTCACCGACGCTCCAGGCCAGGCGGGCGAGGTGCGCGAAGAAGTGCACGAAGTCGTCCTCGACACCGATCCAGTCCAGGTGCAGCGCCACCACCTCCCTGGCCTGGGCGAGGCACTCCTCCGGACGGCCCTCCCACTCGTGCCACAACGCGTGGGCGAACGTGGCCCAGATCTGACGGGACGTCTCGGCCGGGATCGGCGGGGGCGAGCTCCCGTCCGTCGGTCGTCCGGTCGCCACGTGCACGAGCACCCCGATGGCAGCCAGCAGCCCGACGGGGGCGTCCTCGAGCCGCGTCAGGTCCCACGCCCCGGCCGACCAGGCGGCGATGGCGAGGTTGGCCTCGGCGAGCTCGACCATGAAGCGGTCGCCGCAACGCCGGGCCACCTCCACCGCCTCGGTGGCGCGCTCCGTCGCGGCCGGCAGGTCGTAGGTGCAGTCCTGGCCGGCGAGGTTGGCCAGGAGGTAGGCGAGCGAGCGGGGGTCGTGACCCATGCGCGCGTGCCGCACGGCCGAGGCGAAGAGGTCGTGGGCGTGACTGCCGGCACCGAGGCGGGAGCTGAGCATCGCCATGCGCGCGAGGGTCTTGGACAGCTCCGCGTGGTGAGCCGTGCGCTCGCAGTGGACGAGTCGCCACGTCAGTCCCGTCCACAGCGCTTCCCGCGGCGTGAGGTCCATCGAGATGGCGAAGCTCAGTCCCAGGCGAGCCTCCGGCACGCGCGCGGAGTCCGGCAGCGACTGCAGCCGGTCCCACCACTCCTCCCCCAGCGCCGCCCCTGCCCGGTCGTCGCCCTCCTTGCCGAGACCGGTGGCGACCTCGGTCGCGGCGAGGGCGGCCCCGACCGAGTCGTCGAGGAGCTCGAAGAGCTCGATCGAGCGACGACCGTGCCGGGAGACCGCCTCCAGGTCACCGACGACCGAGGCGGCCGCGGCGGTGCGCAGGTGGAGCTCGGCGCGACGCCGGACGACGTCGGCGTCGGCAGGTGAGGAGGTCGCGTCGTCGGGCAGGAGGTCGAGGGCCGCGGCGACGTGGCGCATCGCCTCGCCGGGTGCTCCGACCTTCACCGCGCGGTCGGCGGCGAGCACCAGCAGGTCGACCGCAGAGGACCGCAGCATCGCCGCGTCCGCGTCGTCGGCCCCGGACGCAGCCAGCGCCTCGAGGTGGTGCTGCGCGCGTACGGCGGCCGTGTCGTCGCCGTCCAGGCCGTGCGACTCGAGGTGGGCGACGGCGGCGAGGTGCAGGCGCTTGCGGTCGCGGCGGGACAGGGTGTCGTAGGCGACCTGCCGCACGATCGCCTGCACGAACCTGAAGTTGCCCTGCTCGGAGGAGAGCCGGCTGGTCTCGCGGGCGAGGACCTGGGACCGGACGAGGGCCGTGAGGGCGGCCTCCGTGGTGGCGCGCTCGAGCCCGGCGTCGGAGCAGAGCGCCACGACGGCGTCGGGGGTGAAGGACAGGCCGAGGACCGACGCGCGCTCGACCACGGTCCGCTGCTCGACCGTCAGCCGGTCGAGGCGTGCCGCGACCATGGCGTGCAGTGACGCCGGGACGCCGAGCGACTCGAGGTCGAGCGTGTCGGCGGTCGACGGGTCCACCGGGGCGTAGACACCGTCCCGGGGGATGACGAGGTCGCGGTCCACGAGGGCGCGGACGGTCTCCACGGCGTACAACGGGATGCCCTCGGCCCGCTCGACCAGCTGGGCGCGCAAGCGCGCCGGCAGCCCGGGCACGAGGCCGTCGACCAGCGCGACCATGTCGTCGGTGCCGAGGGTGGGCAGGTTGACCAGGTGCGCGCGGGGGTGGGTCACCACGTCGTGGGCGCGGGCCAGCAGGTCGGGGCGCGTCATGAGCACGACGAAGAGCGGGAAGTCGACGGTGGTGAGGAGGTACTCGACGAACGCGAGCAGGCCGTCGTCGGCGTGCTGCGCGTCGTCGACCACCAGGGTGACCGAGTCCCCGTCGCCGACGTGGCGGAAGAACGCCGCCCAGGCGATGAACAGGTCCTCCTTGGTCAGCCCGGTCCCCGCAGATCCCTGCCCCAGCAGGGCTGCGAGGCGTGCGCGCATCCAGTCGCGCTCCTCGGTGGGGACCCACCTGGCCACCGCGCGCTCGACCAACGTCTGCTCGGTCGGCTGGGGCTCGTCGGGGTCGACGAGGGTGAGCAGGCGGCCGCGGACCGCCTCGGCCAGGGCGTAGAAGGACACGCCCTCGCCGTAGGACAGGCAGCGGCCGGAGTGCCAGCGCGTGGTGAGGCTCAGGCCGTCGACGTACTTCTCGAACTCCCAGCCCAGCCTGGTCTTGCCGACCCCGGCCTCACCGGCCACCACGACCAGCACGGGGGAGCGGGTCTCCTCGGCGGAGTGGAAGAGCTCCTTGACCACGCGCAGCTCCCGGGCGCGGCCCACGAGAGGCGCCTCGAGGCCGTCGGCGCGCTGGGCACCCCCGATCGCGGCGACGACCGCGGTCGCCGCGTGGAGACGCACGGGCTCGGCCTTGCCCTTGAGCTCGTGCAGCCCGGTGTCGGCGTAGGCCACCGCCGCGCTGGTGAGCCTCCGGGTCGTCTCGTCGACCCAGACCGAGCCGGGGCTCGCGGCCGCCTGCACGCGGGCGGCGGTGTTGACCGGGTCGCCGGCCACCATGCCCTGGCCTCCCTGGGCGACCGCGCCGACGTCGACCGCGACCTGGTCGGTGACCACCCCGACCCGCAGCGCGAGGTCGGGCGCGCCCACGTCCTCCGCGAAGCCCGCGACGGTCGCGACCAGCTCGAGGCCCGCGCGCACGGCGCGCTCGGCGTCGTCCTCGTGGGAGACGTCGGCGCCCCACACGGCCATGACCGCGTCGCCGATGAACTTCTCGACCTGGCCGCCGTACCTCCCGATGACCGCGCGGCACTCCTCGAAGTAGCGGCTCAGCAGGTCGCGGACGTCCTCGGTGTCGCGCGACTCCGACAGCGTGGTGAAGCCGACGAGGTCGGCGAAGAGGACCGAGGCCTGCCGCCGGGTCGTCGTGCTGACCCCGTCCGGCACCGCTGCGGGCGGGGCCCCGGCCTGGGGCGTCCCGCACTCCATGCAGAAGCGGTACGGCGCCACGAGGGTCGCGCCGCACGAGGCGCAGGCCCGGGCGACGGGCGTGCCGCACGCGGGGCAGAACCGCGCCCCGTCGGCCAGCTGTATGCCGCAGCCCGCACATCCGGTCACCGCGACCACCTCGATCCATGCCGCTGCGCCGATTGAACCACCGGCCGGTGCTCCCGTCAGCAGTGTCGGCTCCCGTTAGATTGGCCGCGTGGACGTGGACCTGGATGGGGCAGCGACGTACCCCGCGCACTGGGAGGCCGACGTCGTCCTGCGGGACGGGGGCACAGCCCACCTCCGGCCGATCGGCCGCGACGACGTGGAGCTGCTCCAGGAGTTCTACGCCGAGGTGTCCCCGCGGTCGAAGTACTACCGGTTCTTCGCCGCGATGCCGACCCTGTCGGAGCGCGAGGTCAGCCGCTTCGTCGACGTCGACCACGACCACAAGGTCGCGCTCGTCGCCGAGGTCGCGGAGAAGATGATCGCGGTGGGCCAGTTCGAGCGCATCGACGGACCGCGCCCCCGGGCCGAGGTCGCGTTCCTCGTGCAGGACCGCCACCACCACCGCGGCATCGGGCAGCTGCTCCTGGAGCACCTCGCCCAGATCGGGCGGGAGCTGGCGATCGAGGAGTTCGTCGCCGAGGTGCTGCCCGACAACACCGGGATGCTGCAGGTCTTCCGCGACGCCGGCTACGAGGTCAAGGGCGGCTTCGAGGACGGCGTGGTGGCCATGCGGTTCGCGATCGACGCCACCGAGACCTCGGTCGGGGTGATGCTCGCCCGCGAGCACCGTGCCGACACCGCGTCCGTCCAGCACTTCCTCGGTGCCCGCAGCGTCGCGGTGATCGGCGCCTCGCGGCGCGAGGACACGGTCGGCCGGATGCTCGTGCGCAACATCGTGCTCGGCGACTTCCAGGGGCGGGTGTACGTCGTCAACCCGGCGGCCGGGAGCGTGGCCGGCATGCCGGCGTACGCCTCGGTGACCGACATCCCCGACGAGGTGGAGATCGCCGTCATCGCGGTGCCCGCCGACGCCGTGCCCGACGTGATCCTCGACTGCGCCCACAAGGGCGTCCGCGGGGTCGTGGTGGTCTCCTCCGGCTTCGCCGAGTCCGGCCGCGAGGGCCGCGCGCTGCAGCGGCGGGTGCTGCGGCTGTGCCGCACCTACGGCCTGCGCCTCATCGGGCCCAACTGCCTGGGCGTGATCAACACCGCCACCGACCTCCAGCTCAACGCGTCGCTGTCGCCGCTGATGCCGCCGCGGGGCCGTGCGGGCTTCTTCTGCCAGTCGGGCGCGCTCGGCGTCGCGATCCTGGAGAACGTCTCCCGCCGCGGGCTGGGCCTCTCCACCTTCGTCTCCGCGGGCAACCGCGCCGACGTGTCCGGCAACGACCTGCTGCAGTACTGGGAGGAGGACGACTCCACCGAGGTCGTCCTGCTCTACCTCGAGTCGCTGGGCAACCCGCGCAAGTTCAGCCGCATCTCCCGCCGGGTCTCGCGCCGCAAGCCCGTGATCGTGGTGAAGTCCGGCCGCACTACCCAGGGCGTCCCGATGGGCCACACCGTCCGCAGCTCCGAGGTCGGGCCGGTCGCGGTGGACGCGATGTTCCGCCAGGCCGGCGTGATCCAGGTCGACTCCATCGACGAGATGTTCGACGTCGCCCAGCTCCTGGCCCACCAGCCGCTGCCGCGCGGGCGTCGCCTCGGCGTGGTCAGCAACTCCGACGCCCTCGCCCTGCTCGCCAACGACGCCGCGGTCGCGACCGGGCTGGAGGCGAGGTGGGTCGGCGACCTGCGTCCCGACGCCGACGCCGGCGCGTTCGAGCACGCGCTCGACGAGGCCCTCGACGACCCCGAGATCGACGCCGTGCTGGCCGTCTACCTCCCGCCGGTCGACACCAGCGGCACCGAGGTCGCCAACGTCCTCGCCGTCGTGGGGGAGCAGTCCGACAAGCCCGTCGTCTCCTCGTTCCTCGCCGCCGAGGGCGTGCCCGAGCTGCTGCGCGTCCCCGACGCCACCGGCTCCTCGGCCGGCCGGGGCTCGGTGCCGTCGTACTCCTCGCCCGCGGCAGCGGTCGTCGCGCTCGCCCACGCCGCGTCGTACGCCGAGTGGCTGGCCCGCCCGGAGGCCGAGCCGGAGCCCGACGACGAGGTCGACCTCGTCGCGGGCCGGACCGTCGTGACCCGCGCGCTGTCGCAGGCCTACGACGGCCGCGCGCTGACCGACGCCGAGCTGCACGACCTCCTCGCGGCGTACGGCGTCCAGCTGTGGCGTCGCCTCCCGGTCGCCGACGAGGAGCAGGCCGTGGCGGCGGGGGCCGAGCTGGGCTGGGACGTCATCCTCAAGTCGACCGCCGAGCACCTGCGGCAGCGGCCCGACCTGGCCCACGTGTGGCGCAACATCGACAACGAGGAGGAGATGCGCGACGCCTGGCGGACGATGACGCAGTCCGTCCTCGCGCCCGGCACCGAGCCGGGGTTCGTGGTGCAGCGCCGTGCGCCGGCCGGGGTCTCCCTCTCGGTCAAGGGCGTGGAGGACCCGCTCTTCGGGCCCGTCGTCTCCTTCGGCATGGCGGGCTTCGTCAGCGACCTGCTCGGCGACACGGTGTTCCGGATCCCGCCGCTGCACCGGCAGGACGCCGCCGAGATGGTGCGGGAGATCAAGGCGGCGCCGCTGCTGCTCGGCTACCGCGGCAGCGAGCCGGTCGAACTGACCGCGGTCGAGGACCTCGTCCTGCGCGTGGCGCGGCTCAAGAACGACCTGCCCGAGGTGCGCTCCCTCGACCTGTCGCTGGTGATGGCCGGGCCCCACGGTGCCTCGGTGCTGTCGGCCGAGGCGCGGGTCGAGCCCGCGACCGACGCCCGCTCCGACTGGTTCGTGCGCCGTCTGGCCGAGCCGCTGCCGGACACCCTGCCCGGGTGAGCACCGCCTGGGACCGGCTGCTCCTGGGCCGGCTCGACCCCGTCGTGCGCCGCTACTTCCTCGGGGTCGCGCTGACCGCGGTCGGCAGCGGGCTGACGCTGCCCTTCCTCTTCGTCTACCTCGCGAAGGTCCGCGACCTCCCGACCGCGACCGTCGGGCTGGTGCTGGCCGGGATGGGCGTGGTCGGGCTGGTCACGACACCGCTGTGCGGCGCGCTCGTCGACCGGCTCGGCGCGCGGCCCGTGCTGGTCGGCGCCCTGCTGGTCGAGGCGGTCGGCACGGCCCTGCTGTCGCAGGTGCAGACCGTCCGGGGGGCGTTCCTGGTGACGGGTGCGGTCGCGCTCGGCCACGCCTGGATGTGGCCCGCGTCGAGCTCGATGATCCCGCGCCTGGTCCCCGCCGCCCTGCGGGAGCACGTGGTCGGGCTCAACTTCATGCTGCTCAACGCCGGTCTCGGCGTGGGCGGCCTGGTCAGTGCGACGCTGGTCGACGTCGGCCGGCCCCGCACCTTCGAGGTGCTCTACCTCCTCGACGGCCTGACCTTCCTCGGCTTCGCCGCGATCGTGCTGTCCCTGCCACCCGCCACCGGCCGGGTGCCGGTCGACCGGGACCGCCTCACGCTCGCCGGGTGGCGCGAGATGCTCGCCGACGCGACGCTGCGCCGGGTCGCGCTGACGGTGCTGCTGCTCCTCACCTTCGGCTACGCGCAGGTCGAGTCCGGCTTCGCGGCGTACGTCGTCGAGGTCGCCGACCTGCCCGTGTGGGTGCTGGGACCGGCGTTCGCCGCCAACACCGCTGCGATCGTCGGCGGCCAGATGGTGGCGCTGCGGGTCGTCCGCGGACGCCGCCGCAGCCGCGTCCTGGCCGCGTGCGCGGCGGTGTGGGCGGTCTCGTGGACGCTGGTGGCGGTGGGCGGGCTGCTCGCGACCGCACCGGCGGTCGTGCTGATGGTGGTGGGCCTCGCGGTGTTCGGGCTGGGGGAGACGCTGTTCTCGCCGGTGCACCCGGTCCTGGTCAACGACCTCGCGCCGGGGCACCTGCGTGGCCACTACGACGCGCTCGGGTCGAGCACGTGGACGGTCGCGATGGTGCTGGGCCCGGCCATCGCCGGCCTGCTCATCGGCCACGGGCTCGCGGCGCTCTGGGTGGTCGTGACGGTCGGCGGGTCCCTCGCGGCCGCGGTGCTCCTCCTCGACCTGCACCGCCACCTCACCGACGCCCAGGACGGGGTCGCGGCGCCGTCCGTGAGGGTCGGCGGACCGGGCTCGGGCCCGTGACAGACTGACCCGCATGTCCGCCCGCGACCAGAGGGTCACCGACCGTTCCCACGACCTCCGCACCGCCATCGAGCAGTCCGGGTACTACCCCGACGTCGTGGCCGACGCGGTCTTCGCAGCGGTGGCCGGTGAGCTCGTCGAGGCCCACCTGGTGCACCACGAGCCGACCATCGACGAGCGCGACGAGGTGCGTCGCCACGTCACGGTCCTCGTGCTCACCCCGACCCGGCTGATCCTGGCCCACACCGACGACCACGCCCCGGACGACCTGCTCCCGGCGCCCTACACCTCCTCGACGACCGAGGCGGTCAACGTCTCCTCGATCCGCAACGTGGTCGTGAGCCGCATGGTGACCGAGCCCGACGCCCAGCGCACCGACCCGTCCCTGGCCGCCGAGGCCGTCCTCACGATCGGGTGGGGCGCGTCCGGACGCATCGACCTCGAGCCGGCGATCTGCAGCGACCCCGGCTGCGAGGCCGACCACGGCTACACCGGCATGGTGGCCTCCGACGACTTCTCGCTGCGGGTCAGCGAGGCGGCCGAGGGCCCCGGCGCCGTCCGGGACCTGCTGGAGTTCTCCGCCGCGCTCTCGGCCCGCACCGCCGCCGGACCGGGCACGGGGGCGACCGGACTGCGGACGCACCGCTGACGTGACGGCTGACGACTTCGTCGCCCCGGCGTACGGCGACCACTCGCTGGCGGACGTCCTCCCCGCGGTCGCGCGCGCGATCGGGAGGCCGCTCGAGTCCTCGCCCGAGGGCCTGGTGCTGCCCGAGGCGGGCAGCTACGTCGTGTTCCTCGTCGACGGGCTGGGTCGCGAGCTGCTCGCCGACCACCCCGAGGACGCGCCCTTCCTCGCCTCGCTCCTCGCGGGCTCCGCGCTGGCGACGGCCGGGGTGCCGTCCACGACCGCGACCTCACTGACCTCGTTGGGCACGGGCATGCCGCCCGGCGGGCACGGGATCGTCGGGTTCACCGCCCGCATCCCCGGCACCGACCGGCTGATCAACCACCTCCAGTGGAGCAAGGACGTCAGCTCCGCGGAGTGGCAGCCGCACCCGACGATCTTCGGTCGGCTGGCCGCGCAGGGCGTGACCACGACCGCGGTCAACAAGCGGGAGTTCGTCGGGTCCGGGCTGACCGACGCGTCCTCGCGGGGGGCCGGGTTCGTCGGCGCCGACCGGTGGGGCGAGCGCATCGTCGCGGTGCAGGCCGCGTCCTCCCAGGTGCCCTCGCTCACCTACGTCTACGACGGCGACCTCGACTGGACGGGCCACCGCTACGGCGTCGACTCCGCGCAGTGGCGGACCCAGCTGTCGATGACCGACCAGGCGGCCGAGCGGCTGCGCGAGACGCTCCCGGCCGACGTACGCATCGTCGTCATCGCCGACCACGGCATGGTCGACGCCGACGAGGCCTCGCGGGTCGACGTCGACGCCCTCCCCGAGCTGCGCGACGGCGTGGCGCTGCTCGGGGGAGAGGCGCGGTTCCGGCACCTCTACTGCCCCGCCGGCGCGGTCGACTCGGTCGTCGCGACCTGGCGCTCCGTCCTCGGCGACCGTGCTCTCGTGCTGCCGCGCGACGAGGCCTTCGCCACCGGCTGGTTCGGGGAGGTCGCCCCCCAGGTCCGGCCGCGGATCGGCGACGTGGTCATCGCCGCTCGGGGCACGACGGCGGTGCTCAGCTCGCGCGACTTCCCCTACGAGGCACGGCTCGTGGGCATGCACGGCTCGCTCACCCCAGCGGAGATGCTGGTCCCGGTCCTCGTCTCCTGACGTGCTTGGATTGCGCGGTGGCTGAGCTCCTCTACTTCACCGGCACGATGGACTCCGGCAAGTCGACCCTGGCGCTGCAGACCAACCACAACTACGCCGCCCGGGGTCGCGTGGGGCGGATCTTCACCAGCCACGACCGGGCCGGGTCCGCGCGCGTGTCCTCCCGCCTCGGGCTGGTCCACGAGGCGCTCGAGGTGGGGCCGGACCTCGACTTCTGGCACTACGTCGTCGACTCCCTGACCCACGGCGCGCGCATCGACTACCTCATCTGCGACGAGGCGCAGTTCTACACGCCACGGCAGGTCGACCAGCTCGCCCGCATCGTCGACGAGCTCCAGATCGACGTGTTCTGCTTCGGCATCCTCACCGACTTCCGCACCTCGCTCTTCGCCGGCTCCGCGCGGCTCATCGAGCTCGCCGACCGCATCCAGACCCTCCAGGTCGAGGCGCTGTGCTGGTGCGGCAAGCGTGCCACCCACAACGCGCGCACCGAGAACGGCGAGATGGTCACCGAGGGCGACGTCATCGTGGTCGGTGACGTCGCCGACCTCGACGAGACCCCGGCCGAGATCGGCTACGAGGTGCTCTGCCGCCAGCACCACCGCCGCCGGATGACCTCCGCCCGTGCCCGGGCCGTCTCGATGATCGGCGACCCCCTGCCGTTCGGCTGACCCCGGCCCCCGCCCGCCGCCCCGCCCCGCCCGCCCCGCCCGCGCGTACTCCGACGTACCCGCGTACTCCGACGTACGTGCTGCTCGTGGGCGATATGTCCAGCACGTACGTCGGAGTACGCCGGCGGGCGCGGCGGGGGGCTGTGGAGAACTTTCGGGGCGATCGGGCGGGGCGGCTTACGGTCCTGGCACTTGCAGCCGACGAGCGGGGGACACGTGACGCGGCCGACCGACTGGTGGGTGCTCGGCCTCGACGGCGACCCGACCCCGGGCTCGCCGTCGGCGCTGCGGACCATGGCGCGAGGTTGGGACGAGGTGGCGCAGGACGCGGCGTGGGCGCAGCGCCGGGTCTCCCAGCTGATGGGGGACGAGGTGGTCGGCCGGTGGGTCGGCGAGGCCGGCGAGGCGTTCCGCGCGCGAGCAGGTGAGCTGCCGGGGCAGCTGGGCCGGTGCGCGGACTCCTACGGGCAGGCGGCCTCGGCGTTGTCGTGGTGGGCTGCGCGGCTGGAGGTGCACCAGGGCGATGCGGATGCTGCGCTGGTGCGGGGGCGGGTGGCTCGGGAGGACCTGCAGCAGGCCGAGGCGGCGGCGAGGCGGGCCGCGGAGCACACGCTGTCGCTCGCGGTCCCGGCGTTCGCGGGCACGGCGCCGGCCCTGGGCCCTGAGCAGGTCCGCGACGCGACGGCCCGGCTGGCCTCGGCGCGCGCCGCGCACTCCCAAGCGGACGCGGCCGTGGCCGAGGCCGCGTCGCGTCTGGAGGCCGCGCGTCGGCTCGCGCTGGACGCCCTCGCCCTGCGCGAGTCGGACGGGCGCGCGGCAGCCGACCGCATCCACGAGGCCGCGGAGGCGGGGATCCCGGAGCGCTCCCGCTGGGAGAAGGTCAAGGACTGGGCCGCCCGGGCCTGGCACGTCGTGGTGCAGGTGGCCAGGGTCGTCGTCGCGGTCCTGGGGGTCGTCGCGCTGCTCCTCGGTGGTCCGCTGGTGTGGGTGGTGCTCGCCGCGGCGGTGGTCCTGCTGGCGGACGCGGTCACGCGTCACGTGCAGGGGCGGGCGTCGCTCTGGGAGGTCGGCTTCGCGGCGCTCGGCTGCATCCCCGCGACGCGCGGCCTCACGTGCGTGGCTGAGGTCCGTCGGGCGACGGTCGGGTTGCGCCAGGGGCTGGGCTCGGCGACCGGTTGCATCGTGCGGTGGGTGCGCGGCGGACCGTCAGCTGGTGGACGCCGCACCTTCAGCTCGCCCGACCCGCTCGTAGGCGACATCGCGAACCACGTCGAGCGGGCGTTCCCGGGCGCGATCAGGGGCGTGAACGTCGAAGTCCCGATGTTGGATGGGAGAGTTCGCGAGCTCGACATCGATCTCGGTTCGCTCAACATCCAGGTGAAGTCGCTCAAGGCTCGGGGCCTCCAGGCGCAGGTGGGCAAGACGGTGGAGACCACCGGCCGACGGACGATCGCCTACGCGCCCACGATGAGACCAGGGGCGTGGCGAGACGCCGCGCTGAAAGGCGTCATCGTTGCTCGTGACCCAGAGGAGCTCGTCATGATCCTGAAGGAGATGTTGTGAAGAGTGCCTACCTGATCGGAACGACCAGCGCCGCCCTGGAGCGGGTCGCTGAGGCATGGCGAGCAAGGCCTGGCGTTGACAGCGGGCCGGGCGTCATCCAGTGGTTCGACTCGGGATTCTTGTTCAACGTGTCGACAGAGTCGGACGACTACCAGGAGTCGGACTGGCGCGAGGGTTGGCGTGAGAGCGAGTCGACGCACGCCGAACCACCCGAGGAGGGCTCCTCGTGGTACATCGAGTGCCGGTCCGAGGAGGTCTTCGCCCGCATCCTGCGCGAGGCCGCGCTGCTGTCACCTGGGCGCCTGTGGGTCCTCGACAGCAACGACGTGCTGTGGCCTGCGGAGGCGATCGACCCCGCCCGGATCGTCCTGTGAGACGTCGTCTGTAGCGTGGCGGCCGTGCGCGACCTGATCTCTCCCGAGTCCCTGGCCGAGCTGCTCCCCGAGGCGACCGTGCTCGACGTGCGGTGGCAGATGGGCCGGTCCGACGGGCGCGAGCAGTACCTCGCCGGGCACGTCCCCGGCGCGGCCTACGTCGACCTGCCGACCGAGCTCTCCGACCCGCCGGCCGCGCCGGTCGACGGCCGGGGACGCCACCCGCTGCCGGACCTGGAGCGGTTCGGCAGGGCGATGCGGCGGGCCGGGGTCACGACCGGCAGGCCGGTGGTCGTGTACGACGACACGTCCGGTCTCGCCGCCGCCCGGGCGTGGTGGCTGCTGAGGCACCACGGCCACGACGACGTACTCCTGCTCGACGGAGGCTGGTCGGCCTGGGTCGCCTCCGGTGGCCACGTCGAGGAGGGCGAGGGGCCCGTGGTCAACGGTGACTTCGAGCCCGCCCCGGGCCGGCTCCCGGTGCTCGATGCTGATGGAGCGGAGAGCGCCGCACGGTCCGGCGTCCTGCTCGACGCACGGGCTCCCGAACGCTTCCGGGGCGACGTCGAGCCCGTCGACCCGGTTGCCGGGCACGTGCCCGGCGCGCGCAACGTCCCGACGTCGGCCAACCTCGGCGACGGGTCCGGGGCGCGGTTCCGGCCGGAGGAGGATCTCCGTGAGGTGTACGCCGACGCGCTGCGCGCCGCCGACACCGGCGCCGTCGTCGGGGTCTCGTGCGGGTCGGGCGTGACCGCCGCCCACGACGCGTTCGTCCTGCACGCCCTGGGGGTCGAGGCCGCCTTGTACGCCGGCTCCTGGAGCGGGTGGACCTCCGACCCGGAGCGGCCGGTGGAGACCGGCGACTGATCCGGTGGAGTCCGGCTCTGTCGGCCTGTGGACGGAATCCGGTCCGTAAAGCCGCAGGTCAGAGGGGGTTTTCGGTTCCGTGGATTGTCGGTGGTGCCTGGTTGAGTGGTCTGCATGGACGAGGACCAGGCAGCACCGCAGACCCCGCCGACGGGCGCGGCTGCGGTGACCCCGACCGGAGAGCGGGCGCATCGGGTGCACTGGTTCTCCGGTCGTCTGGGTGAGGTCCTCGACGGGCTCCTGGGCCCCGAGGGAGAGGCGGGTCTGGCGCTGTCGCTGCTCGATGAGCAGCAGACCGCGGAGACGGTGGTCGAGATCCACCGTGCGGTGGCCCGGCTCCGGGGTCTGACCGCGGAGCCGCTCGCCCACGCCGAGACCCTCGACGTCGCCGCTCACGCCACGCCGGTCGCGACCACCACCGGGGCGTGGTTCGCCCACGCCACCCGCACCGGCCGCCCGGCTGCGGCACGGCAGGTGAAGCAGGCGCTGCGGCTGGCCGGCGAGCGTCGTCTGACCGGGGCGGCTCTGCGGGCTGGTGCCTGTGACGCCGCGCAGGCAGCAGTCGTGGTCAAGGCGGTCGACGACCTTCCCGAGCACGTCGGGCCGGTCCTGCGCGACCAGGCCGAGGCCCACCTGCTCGACCTGGCCCGGGTCCACGACGCCGAGGAGCTGACGAACCTCGCCCGGCACCTGCACGAGGTGATCGACCCCGAGGGCGCCGAGGCCGCCCTGGCCGCCCGGCTCGCCGCGGAGGAAGACGCCGCCCACGCCGCCACGACCTGCAAGGTCCGTGACACCAGCAACGGCCGCACCCGCGCGGTGATCGACATGCCCCGCCTGGACGGCGACCTGTTCCGCTCGATCCTGCACGCGCTCGAGTCACCCAAGCGACCCACCCACCAGCCCTCCCCGACCGGGAAGCGACGCGGCAAGCGACGCGGCAAGCGACGCGGCAAGCGACGCAAGAAGGGCACCGGGACCCACAGCACGGCGACCAGGAGAGACAGCACCGAGACCGGGAGGGACGACGGATTCGTCGAGGACCCGACCCGCCCTGGCCGTCGGATCAGCCGCGACCAGGCACGAGGCCGCGCGTTCTGCGAGCTCCTCGAACGCCTCCCGGCCGCTTGCCCTGCCCTCCACGGGAGGATCGCCGTTCACCGTCGTGGTGACCATGACCCTGGCCTCGCTCCTCGGCGGCCTGGCCCCCGGCGTCCTGGACACCGGCACCCTCATCAGCCCCGGCGAGGCCCGTCGCTTGGCCGCCGAGCACGGCCTGATCCCCGTCGTGCTCGGCACGAAGTCCGAGGTCCTCGACGTCGGCAGCAAGGCCCGCTTCCACACCCAGGCGATGCGCATCGGACTACGCGTGCAGCACCGCACCTGCACCGTGCAGGGCTGCACCGTCCCCGCCGCGTGGTGCCACGCCCACCACAAGACCCCCTGGGCCCTGTCCCGACGGACCAGCCTCGCCGACGGCACCCTGGTCTGCGGCCCCCACCACCGCAAGATCCACCACCCCGCCTACACCACCACCTACGACCCCGGCGGCACCACCCACCTCACCCGCACCCGCAGATAGGAGCGGGATGCCTCAGGGCGAGCGCACTCAGCCGAGCAGCTGGGCCGCCGCGTGGGCCAGCGTGGCCTCGAACGGCTCGGGGTGGACCCCCGAGACCGCCAGCACGAAGCGCGCCGCCCACCCGCGCGCCCGCGTCACGACGGCGTCGTCGTAGTGCGGGGCGAGGACCTCGAGCGCCTCGGCTCGCTGGGCCTCGTCGAAGGCCAGCCACAGCACGCCGAGGTCGGTGGCCGGATCCCCCGAGGTGAGGTCGCCGAAGTCGAGCACACCCAGCCGAGCCGCCGGTCCGGCGCCGCCCGGCGAGCGCAGCACCAGGTTGCGCGGGTGCAGGTCGCCGTGGCACCACACGCGGGGGCCGGGCCAGGCGGGGGCGGCGCGGGCGGCGAGGAACACGTCGAGCAGCGCGTCGGCGGTCGGGCCCCACCGGACCCGGGCACGGTCGATCGCGTCGCCGGCCACCAGGGGTGCCTCGCACAGGTCGACGCCTCGGAACGGGTTGAGCGGGGCGTCGGCCGGTGCCGCGCGGTGGACACCGTGAAGGGCGGCGGCGAGACCCGCTGCGACGGGCCCGCGCTCGGCGACCGGCAGGTGCTCGAGGAGGGTGCCGTCGACCCACTCGGCGAGCAGCCACGGGTAGGGGTGCGGGCCGGTGCTCACCAGCCGCACGGGGAGCGACGCCCCTGCGCCCTGCGCCACGAACGGACCTGCGACCTCGCGTGCCCACGCCGCCTCGTTCTCGACCAGCTCCACCGCCTGCGCGCGCACCGGCACCCGTGCGGACAGCGTCTCGCCGACCCGCCACACGCTGTTGTCCCAGCCCCTGGCGACGAAGGTGAGGGGGAGGCCGGCCACGTCCCCGAGCTCGGGTACGGCGGCCAGGAGCGTCCGCACGTAGGCCTCGTCCGGCTCCGGGACGTCGGTGGGCGGACCGGGCATCGGCGGACCGGGCATCGGAGGGCCGGGCATCGGAGGGCCGGGCATCGGCGGGCCGGTCAGACCGCGAGCGTGGTCTCGACAGGCTCGACCACCGGAGCCGGGGCCGGAGCCGGAGTTGCGGCCGGAGCCGGAGCCGGCCCAGCCGAGGCGAGGAGGTCAGCGAGCAGCTCGGCGAGCACCGGTCGCAGCTCGTCGGCCCGCAGCCGCGCGGCCTCGACGCCGGTCCACCCGTGCCGCGCGGCGCCGTCGTACGCCACCGACGCGGAGGGGGCGGCGCCGGGGCGGAGCACGACGCGCGCCGCGGCGCCGGCCTCGCGGTGGGACTGGCAGTCGCACTCGGCCCGCAGCAGGGCGACGGCCAGGTCGGACTCGGCGTAGCGGCGCAGGCGCACGGTCGTGCCGCGGCCGCTGAGGTGCAGCAGCACTGGTCCGGAGCGCAGCCAGACGTCGACGGGGACGAGGTGGCTCTGTGGCAGGACGGACCAGCCGCGAGGGGCGAGGGAGGTGAGGGCGTTCATGAGGTGTTCCTGGTTGCTCGGCGCTGTCGGGCTGCGATCTCGGCCACGAGGACCGCGCCGCGCCCCGCAGGGCACGGCGTCAGCGACAGCGACAA
The DNA here is from genome assembly GCF_031458325.1 of Nocardioides marmoribigeumensis. Classification (NCBI taxonomy): domain Bacteria; kingdom Bacillati; phylum Actinomycetota; class Actinomycetes; order Propionibacteriales; family Nocardioidaceae; genus Nocardioides; species Nocardioides marmoribigeumensis. Next base: position 733,522 of record NZ_JAVDYG010000001.1, on the reverse strand, counting down.
CACAGGAAGGTCATGGTGCGCCCAGGTTAGACGACCGAGCCGGTCCTCACCAGTGCACGCCCTTGGTCAGCCGCGCCAGGAGCAGCTGCTGCTGGGTGGTGACGTCGGGCTCGCTCTTGCCCCCGTCGCCGCGGGCGGCCGCGGAGTCGGGGAACACCTTGTAGGCCAGGTTGAGCACCCGGAACGCGGTGCGCGGGGCCAGGGTGTGGGCGAGCGCACCGGCCGTGCCGAGGGTCGTGTTGATCTCGTGCGGCCGGTCGACCAGGCCGCGGATCACCATGTCGGCGGCCTGCGCGGGGCTGATCGTCGGGAACTTGTCGTAGATCTTGGTCGGCGCGATCATCGGCGTCTTGACCAGCGGCATGTGGATGTTGGTGAACGTGACGCCGTGGCCCACGACCTCGGAGCTGACCACGTTGCTCCACGCGTCGAGCGCCGCCTTGGAGGCGACGTAGGCGCTGAACCGCGGGGGAGAGGTCTGCACGCCGATCGAGCTGATGTTGACCACGTGGCCGCGGTGCTGCTTGGTCATCGTGGGCAGCAGGCCCATGATCAGCCGGATCGCGCCGAAGTAGTTCAGCTGCATCGTGCGCTCGAAGTCGTGGAAGCGGTCCTGGCTCAGCTTGACCGAGCGGCGGATCGACCGGCCGGCGTTGTTGACCAGGTAGTCCACCGAGTCCAGCTCGGTGGAGAGCCGGTGGGCCAGGTGGTCGATCGCCTCGAGGTCCGACAGGTCGCACGGGAAGACGTAGGCCTTGCCGCCGCGGGACTCGATCGCGTCCTTGGTCGCCTCGAGCTTGTCCTTCCCGCGCGCGACCAGCACCGGGATGCCCCCGGCCTGCGCGACCTTGAACGCGGTCACCATGCCGATGCCGGACGAGGCGCCGGTGATGACCACCGTCTTGCCGGTCAGCGTCTCCACGACCTCCTTGTCGCGGGCCAGGGAGGTGTCGAGCTGCTCCTCCCAGAAGTTCCAGATCGTCGCGGCGTAGCTCTCCAGGTCGGGGACCGAGATGCCGCTGCCGGCGAGGGCCTGCTGGGTCAGGCGCGCGCCGTACACCGTGGGGAAGCCGGCGTGCTCGACGACGGCCGGGGGGAGCCCGAGCCGGCCGATGGTCTCGCGCAGCGCGAGCTGGGCGGGCGGGGTGCGCAGGGCGGCCTTGACCAGGTTGCCGGGGCGTACGGCGCGCGGGAGCAGCCTGGTCGGCACCTTGCCGGTCACGGCGCGGTCGATCGGCGTGGCGAACTGGGGGGCCTTGGCGGCCTCGGCGAACAGGTTGACCACGTCGACCGTGCGCTGCGGCTCGGGGTTGACCAGGTGGAAGGCCTCGCCGTCGCGGCCCTCGAGGTGGGCCAGGTGGTCCATCGCCTTGGCGACGTAGTCGACCGGCACGACGTTGGTGTCGCCCAGGTCGACGCCGACCAGAGGGGTCCACGAGGGGAGCGCGTCGCGCAGCGCCTTGAGGAGCGGGAAGAAGTAGTAGGGACCGTCGACCTTGTCCATCGCACCGGTCTCGGAGTGGCCGATGACCATCGCGGGGCGGTAGATCCGGAACGGGACCGCGGACTCCTCGCGCACGATCTTCTCGGACTCGAACTTGGTCCGGTGGTACGGCGAGGGCAGGTGCTGGCCCACGTCGAACATGGTCTCGTCCCAGAAGCCGTCGTGGTCGCCGGACGCGGCGATCGAGGAGACCTGGTGGAAGCACCCGGCGTCGAGGTCGGCGGCCAGCTCCAGCGCGTTGCGGGTGCCGCCGACGTTGAGGGTCTCGTTCTGCTCGTCGGAGGCGGTCATGTCGTAGATCGCCGCGAGGTGGAAGAAGTGGTCGATCTTCCCCTCGTGCTCCTTGACCCACGCGGGGTCGACGCCGAGCGCCGCCTCGGCGAGGTCGCCGGTCACCAGGGTGACGCGGTCCGGGTGGCCCCACTGCCTGACCAGGCGCTCCATGCGTCCGCGCGATCCCTCGCGGACGAGCACGAACACCTCGCCCTCACGGTTGTCCAGCAGCTCCTGGACGAGGTAGCGGCCGATGAAGCCGGTGGCGCCGGTCACGAAGTAGGTCATGCGGGAGTCCTTGCGGGATCTCGGGGCTGGGTCAGCGGTCCGTCAGGGCGACGGATGCCTAGGTTATTGCCCACACCCACCTCGGGGTAAGGCCTCGCCGGGTGAAGTTACTCACGGGTAACATCGTGTCGCAGTTATCCGGCCCACCACGGAACCCCCGCGCGGCTCAGTCCTTCGGCGTGCCGAACATGATCTCGTCCCAGCTCGGGACCGAGGCGCGACCCCGGCCGCGCGACGACTTGGCCGTCTGCTTGCGCGGCGCCTCCTCCGCGGACTCCCCGGTCCCGGTGTCGGTCCCCGTGTCGGACCCGGTGTCGGACCCCGTGTCGGACCCCGTGCCCGGCGCCTCGAACAGCGCCTCCTCGAACGGCTCGTCCTCCGTCGACGCCGCCACCGCAGGGGAGGCCGGCGGAGGTGGGGTCGGCTCGTCCGTGGCCGGCTCCTCGTCCCGGGCGACGGGCTCGGCGGCCGCCGCGGGCTCAGCGGGCTCAGCGGGCTCAGCGGGCTCAGCCGCCCGGGGCTCGGGGCGCTCGCTGGCCTGGGTGACCATCCAGTCGGCGTCGCCGGTGCCGAGGGGCGGGGCGGGGGGGCGGACGGCGCGGACCACGGAGGAGAGGTCCTCGGTCACCTCCGGCTCGTCGAAGGACCGCTGCTCGGGCTGCTCGGTGGACGCCCGCCCCAGGACCATGCCGAGGGTGTCGTCGCCGATCGTGAGCTGGTCGTCGGTGCCGGGGTCGGCCGGCGCGGGGGGCTCCGCGGTCGCAGGGGCGCCGAGCGCCTCCGGCTCGGCCGCGGGCTCGGCCGCCTGCTCGGTGGTCCGCTCCCCGACGAGCATGCGGGCCTCGTCGTTGTCGGCGACCACGAAGCGGCCGCCGGTGTCGAAGGTGAAGCGGGCGGTCTGCTGCGCGGCGCCGGAGAGGTAGGTCGCGAGCACGGTCCAGCGGCCGTCCTCACGGCGCCAGGCGTCCCACTCGACGTCGTCGGCCCCGAGGCCGTGGGGCTCGAGGAACGCCTCGACCGCCTGGCCGAGGTGGCCGACCGGCCCGGTGGCGGCGCGGCGGCGCACGGACGCCTTCTGCGCCAGCTCGGCCTGGTAGGCCCGCTCGGCGAGCACCGGCGTCGCGAAGCCCATGATGCGGTCGACCGAGGTCTGAGCCGCCGCGGCGACGTCCTCGGGGCTCTCGCCGCCCCGGATGCGGGCCTGGATGTCGCGGGGCCGCAGCACGCTGTCCATTCACTGTCTCCGTCGAGCTGTCCGTCGTCTTCGACCCGACCAGGAGGGGAAGGGGGCCGACGCCGACACCGTACTTCAGGCGCCGTTCACTTCAGCCCAGCACACGCTCCAGGTAGGGGTTGGTGAACACGCGGTCGGGGTCGAGCTCGTCCCGCACGGCGAGGAAGTCGCCGAAGCGGGGGTAGGCCAGGGCCAGGTCGGCGGCGGTGCGGGTGTGCAGCTTGCCCCAGTGGGGACGGCCGTCGTAGGCCCGCAGCACCTCCTCGACGCCCTCGAAGTAGGCGCGGTGGTCGGTGTCGCGGTGCACGTGGAAGGCGAGGTAGACCGACTCGCGGTCGTGGGTCGTCGACAGCCACGCCTCGTCCGGCGGGGTGCAGCGCACCTCGACCGGGAACGTGATGTTCCAGCCGCGCCGCTCGATCACGCGGCGGGCCTCGGCCAGCGCCTCCATCCCGACCTCGCGGGGGAGGGAGTACTCCATCTCGCGGAAGACCACGCGCCGCGGCGAGACGAACACCTTGTGCGAGACGTCGCGGTAGGTCCGTGCCGACAGCGCTCGCGACGAGATCGCGTTGACGCGGGGGGCCAGCGACGGGCGCGCGTTGGTCAGCCGGTTGACCCACCCGAAGACGGTGTTGGACAGCAGCTCGTCGTCGACCCACGCACGGGCGCGCGAGAGCGGCGCGGGGTCCTCGAGCGTGCGGTCGTCGGTCTTGACCAGGCAGTTGTCGGTGTGGGGGAACCAGTAGAGGTCGACGTGGTGGTGGGACCGGGTCAGCTCGTCGTACGACGCGAGCACGTCCTGCCACGACATCGGGCGCTCGTCGGCCTCGAGGACGAAGGCCGGCTCGACCCGGAAGGTCACCGTGGTCAGGATGCCGAGCGCCCCCAGTCCGACCCGGGCGGCGTCGAACAGCGGCTCCCCGAGCGACGCCGACCGCTCGGTGCCGGAGGAGTCCACGAGCGTCAACGACGACAGCTGCCCGGAGAGCGACGAGGTCACGCCGCCGCTCCCGTGGGTGCCGGTCGCCAGCGCGCCCGCCAGCGTCTGCGGGTCGACGTCGCCCATGTTGTGCAGGGCGAGCCCGAGCACGTCGAGGGCGGCGTTGAGCTGCCGCAGCGTCGTCCCCGCGAGCGCCGTCACCGTCATCGCCTCGCGGTCCACCGACACCAGGCCGGTGAGCCCGGTCGGGTCGAGGAGGACGCCGTCGGTGGTCGCGATGTCGGTGAACGAGTGGCCGCTGCCGGGCATCTTGACCCGCAGCCCGGACGCGCGGGCGGCGACGACGGCGTCGGCCACCTCGGCGGGCGAGGTCGGCCGCAGCACCTGGCGGGGACGGGACTCGGCCAGCCCCGACCAGCTGGTCCAGGCCGCGGTCATCGGGTCTCCATGGACGCAGTCTCACGCACCCGGGGACCCTCCCGGGTCACCAGCCCGAGCAGGACCGCCAGGAACAGCCCCACCACCAGCACGCCGTACGACGACCGCGCGCCCTGGGCGTCGACCACCGCCCCCGACAGCGCGGCACCGGGGGCGACCCCGGCCACGACGCCGGTCGTGTAGACGGCCAGCGCCTCGTTGAGCCGGGCCCGCGGCACCAGCGACTCCACCCACGAGACCGAGGCGATCATCGTGGGGGCGATGCCCGCGCCGACGAACAGCAGGAAGAACGCCGTGAGCGCCAGCGAGTCGCCGAGGAACGGGGTGGGCAGCGAGGCGACGGCCAGGGCGAGGAGCCCGAGCCGCACCCGGGTCGCGGCGGACCGGCGCAGGGTGAGCGCACCCGTCACCAGCCCGGCCAGCAGGCTCCCGAGGGACCAGACCGCGAGGATGACCCCCGCCGCGAGCGGCTTGTCCTGCTCGTCGGCCAGCGCGACGGTCGCCACCTCGCAGCCGCCGAAGGCCACCCCGAGCAGCGTGCCGGTGAGCGACAGCGGGCCGAGCGTGCGCCACGGCAGCCGGCCCAGGTCGCCGAGGTCGATGTCGCCCGCGGAGGCCGGGGGCTCGGTGCTGCGCTGGGTGTGCAGCCAGGTCGCGCCCAGGAGCAGGGCCGCGACCGAGGCCACCACGGTCACCGACGGCGACGCGGTCGCGGCCAGGACCGTCGCGACGGTCGGGCTGACCACGAACACGACCTCGTCCATCACCGCCTCCCAGGCGAACGCGGTGTCGAGGCGCCGCCGGTCGGTGTCGCCGTCGAGCGCGTGGGTCCAGCGCGTGCGCACGGCCGAGCCGAAGTTGGGCATGAGCCCGCCGGCCACGAACGCCGCGAGGTAGACCAGCGGGGAGGACCACTCCAGGCGGACGCCGAGCACCATCGTGAGCAGCGCGACCCCCGAGGCCACCGCGGCGGGCAGGAGCACCCGTCGCTGCCCGAGCCGGTCGACCAGGCGGGCCAGCGGGATCGAGGCGAGCGCGGTCGCCAGGACGTAGGTCGCCGAGACCCGCCCGGCGTGGGCGTAGGACCCGCTCGCCTGGGTGACCAGCAGCACGATGCCCAGGCCGGTCATCGACATGGGCAGGCGGGCGACCACGGCCGCCCCGGTGAAGGCGGCCGCGCCCGGGACCCGGAGAACGCGTCGGTAGGTGCTCAGCACGCTCTCTAGGATGACGGCATGCCCGACCCGACGCCGTACGACGCCGTCCTGCTGGTCTGCTTCGGAGGTCCGGAGAAGCCGGAGGACGTCGTCCCCTTCCTGGAGAACGTCACCCGCGGACGCGGGATCCCGCGCGAGCGGCTGGAGGAGGTCGGCGAGCACTACTTCCGCTTCGGCGGCCGCAGCCCGATCAACGACCTCAACCGCGAGCTGCGGCGGGCCGTCGAGGAGGACCTGCGCGGGCGCGGGCTCGACCTGCCCGTCTTCTGGGGCAACCGCAACTGGGACCCCTACCTCACCGACACGGTGCGCGAGATCCGCGAGGCCGGCCACCGCCGCGTCGCGTGCTTCCTGACCAGCGCCTACTCGTCGTACTCCGGGTGCCGGCAGTACCGCGAGAACCTCGCCGACGCGCTGGCCGGGAGCGACTCCGAGGGGGTCCTGCAGCTCGACCGGCTGCGCCATTACTTCAACCACCCCGGCTTCGTCGAGCCGATGGTCGACGCGACGCTCACCGCGCTCAGCGAGCTGCCCGAGCGGCAGCGCAACGACACCGTCGTCCTGTTCGTCACCCACTCGATCCCCGACTCGATGAACGACGCGAGCGGCCGCCACGGCGAGCGCCTCGGTGGGGCGTACGTCGACCAGCACCGGTCGGTGGCCCAGCTCGTCGCCGACCGGGTCCGCCGTGAGACCGGCAGCCGGGTCCGCCACGAGCTGGTGTTCTGCTCCCGGTCCGGCCCCCCGCAGGTGCCGTGGCTCGAGCCCGACGTCGGCGACCGCATCGGCGAGCTGGCCAAGGAGGGCGTGCCGGCCGTGGTGGTGGTGCCGATCGGCTTCATCGCCGACCACATGGAGGTCATCTACGACCTCGACACCGAGGCGGCGGAGGCCGCCAAGGAGGCCGGCATCGGGTTCGTCCGCGCCGCCACCGCCGGCATCGACCCGAGGTTCGTCGCGGTCGTCGGCGACCTGCTCCTCGAGCGGGCGGCGGTCGAGCGGGGGGAGGCCCCCGAGCGGCCGGCGCTGGGCTCCCTCGGCCCGAGCTGGGACGTCTGCCCGGCGGGCTGCTGCGCCAACCCGCGCGCCCAGCGTCCCGCCTGCTGCGGGTCGGACTGATGGCGGGCGCCGACCGCCAGGAGCTGCGCGGGCTCGCCGAGCGGCTCGCCCTCGAGGCGGCCGAGCTGGCTCGCCGGCGCCGCGAGGAGGGGGTGTCGGTGGCGGCCACCAAGTCCTCCGACACCGACGTGGTGACCGAGACCGACCGCGAGGTCGAGCGGCTCCTGCGCGACCGGCTGGCCGCGCTCCGCCCCGGCGACGGCTTCGTCGGCGAGGAGGGGAGCAGCGCCGACCCCACCGAGGCCGGCGGGGTCTCCTGGGTGGTCGACCCGATCGACGGCACGGTCAACTTCCTCTACGGCCTGCCCTCCGTCGCGGTCAGCATCGCCGCGCAGGAGGACGGCACCGTGGTCGCCGGGGCTGTGGTCAACGTCTTCACGGGCACCAGCTACACCGCGGCCCTCGGGCACGGCGCGACGCGCGACGGCCGCCCGCTGCGGGTCCGGGCGGTGCCGCCGATGCCCGAGCGGCTCGTCCTGACCGGGTTCAGCTACGAGCCCGAGCGCCGGGTGCTGCAGGGCCGGGCCGTCGCCTCCCTCCTCGGGCGGGTGCGCGACATCCGCCGACAGGGATCCGCGGCGCTCGAGCTGTGTGCGGTCGCCGAAGGTGCGGCCGACGCCTACCTCGAGGAGGGGCTCAACCTCTGGGACCACGCCGCCGGCGGGCTCGTGGCCCAGGAGGCAGGGGCGCGGGTCGGTCACCACCCCGGTGCCGGCGGCACGGACTGCGTGGTCGCCGCGCCCGCGTCGTCGTACGACGAGATGGTCGCGCTGGCGCGGGAATGCGGCTTCCTCGCCGGTGGTTCATCCCCACGCGGGTAGGGCACCGCACGCCTGGCGCCAGCACCTGGACCACGTGTCACCAGGCATGAGACCCGGTGCTGCATTTCTTGGGTCGATGGTGCACAATCCGCTTCGCGAGCGGAACCGTGCCGAGGGGGTCGGTCCGGGCCCGCGAACACCCTCGGACGCACCTGAGACGCACACGACGGTGGGATGCCCCACCCACCACGGGAGAGAACCAACCATGGCTACTGACTACGACGCCCCGCGCAAGACCGACGACGAGTCGAGCGAGGAGAGCATCGAGGAGCTCAAGGCTCGCCGCCACGACAAGAACTCCGGCAAGGTCGACGAGGACGAGACCGAGGCGGCCGAGTCCTTCGAGCTGCCCGGCGCCGACCTGTCCAACGAGGAGCTCTCGGTGGAGGTCAAGCCGCGCCAGGAGGACGAGTTCACCTGCATGAGCTGCTTCCTGGTCCACCACCGCAGCCAGCTCGCGGACGAGAAGAACATGATCTGCCGCGACTGCGTCTGACCCCGGCCCGACAGCACGAGGCCCCCGTCCGGTGGACGGGGGCCTCGTGCTGTGCCTGGACGGGCGAGAGGTCGGGGGTGCGTCAGGGGTGGACGGCCTTGGTCACCCGCGACGTGCGGCGCTCGTTGCGCGCCAGCCGCCGGGCCAGGAACATGCGCGCCACGCTGATCGCGGCGCCGCTCACCACCGCCCACACGATCGCCTCGCGCACCTCGATGTCCGGGTCGGCGGGGTCGGTCGGGGGCTCCTTGCCTCCCGACCCGATCTTCCACGTCGCGTCGACCGCCTTCTTGGCGACCGCGGTCACTCCCAGGGTGGCCACGAGGGCGACGACGTTCTGGGCTTTGCCGGCCATGCTGCTCCTTCCAGTGGGTGCTGCTCAGTCTCCCCGGTCACCGGGACCGGAAACGACGGCCCCGGTGGTCCCGGCGGTCCCGGCCGCCAGGGCGGCGGCCAGGGTGCGCGGGTGACGGCTCGAGACCAGCCAGTACGGCGTGGGGTCGGCGGGGTCGTCGACCCGGACGATCACACCGCGGCGGATGTAGGGGCGGACCACGAGGTAGGCCCGTGCGTCGGCGTCCACGCCCAGCGCCAGGCGGACCTCGTCGCCGTCCAGGGCCTGCGGGTCGGCCAGCAGCGAGAGCGGGATGTGCGCGCGGCCGGCGTAGAGCACGCCCTGCCGCACCTCCACGATCGCGCCGCCGTAGCTGAGGAAGACCCCGACGTTGAACGCGAGCATCGACCCGCCGAGCACGTAGGCCCACACGCCGAGCCCGGCGACCAGGAAGGCCAGCAGCGCCGAGGCGTGGAACATCGTGGCGACCGCCCACCAGCGCAACGGGACCCGCAGGACCTCGGCGTACGACGGGGACGTGGTCACGGCCGAATTGTGGCAGGGAGCCCGGCGAGCGGCACCGCGGCCCCGTGCGCCTAGGGTGAAGGGATGGTCGAGATCAGCCTGCGACGGCTGCACCCGGACGCGGTGGTGCCCTCCTACGCGCACCCCGGCGACGCGGGAGCGGACCTCTGCACCACGGTCGACGTGCGCCTCGCGCCGGGGGAGCGGGCCCTGCTGCCGACAGGGCTCGCGATGGCCCTCCCCGAGGGCTACGTCGCCCTGGTCCACCCGCGCTCGGGGCTGGCCGCCCGCTGCGGGCTCTCGATCGTCAACACCCCCGGCACCGTCGACGCGGGCTACCGCGGCGAGGTCAAGGTGCTGCTGATCAACCTCGACCCGCGCGAGGACGTCGTGCTCGGCAAGGGCGACCGGATCGCCCAGCTGGTCGTCCAGCGCGTCGAGCAGGCGCGCTTCGTCGAGGTCGAGACGCTGCCCGGGTCCAGCCGCGGCGAGGGCGGCTACGGTTCCACCGGGGGGTTCACCACCCCTGCCCCCACCACCGACACGAGCGAGACGACACGATGAGACGACGCCGCAGAGAGAGCTCCGACGCCCCGACCGAGGAGGTCGAGGGCGGCGACCCCGGGCAGGTGCGCTCCGGTGGGCCCTACGACGTGGCCGACCACCCGCTCGAGGAGGACGACCCCAGCCGCATCGACCTCGGTGCGCTCTCGCTGGCCGGCCACCCCGACCTGGAGGTGCGCCTGCAGGTCGACGAGGCCTCCGGCGCCGTCGTCGCGGCCCTGCTGGTCGCCGAGGACGGCGCCCTGGAGCTGCGGCCCTTCGCGGCCTCGCGCCACCACGACATGTGGGAGGACGTGCGCGGCGAGATCATGGCCGACCTGGAGCGCCAGGGCGCGGGGGCCAGCGAGGTCGACGGCCCCTACGGCAAGGCGCTGCACCTGGTGATGACCGGCCAGACCCCCGACGGGCAGACCGTCACCCAGCCGACGCTGCTGCTGGGCATCGACGGCCCGCGCTGGCTGCTGCGGGTCTCGGCCTACGGCCGACCGGCCGCCGAGTGGCACTCCGACGGGCTCCTCGAGACCGCGCTGAGCCAGGTCGTCGTCGTGCGCGGCAGCGACCCGATGCCGCCGGGGGACGCCCTGCCGCTGCAGCTGCCCCCGGAGGCCCAGCGCCAGGGCTGAACCTGCGCCCCGGCGCGGTTACGCTTCTCCCATGGCTTCCAGATCCGGCCGTCTCCGCACCAGCCTCAACCGCTGGGCCAGTCACTCCACCCAGGAGGCGCGGGAGCTTCGCGACGTCACCCTCCGGGCCGGCTGCTGCCCGGTCAACGAGGCCAAGGACCGCGAGATGGTCGCGATCGAGGGCATCCTCAAGACCGTGACCCTCCGCCCCCGCGGCGGGGTCCCCGCGCTCGAGGCCGAGCTGTTCGACGGCAGCGGCATCCTCACCCTGGTGTGGCTGGGGCGCCGCCGCATCGCGGGCATCGAGCCCGGTCGTGCGATCCAGGTCCAGGGACGCATCGGCGTCCACGACGAGACCAGGCTGATGTTCAACCCGCGCTACGACCTGCGGGCCTCGTGACCGAGCGCCCCGAGGACGACCTCACCTTCCGGCACGGCCTGCCCGTCCACGAGGAGCCCGTCGACCCCGAGCATCCCGACCAGCACAGGGTCCACGTCGGCACCGACACCGTCGAGGCCGCCGTACGCCGTCAGCTCTCGACCGCCCTCGGCGGCAAGCGGGGCATGGCCGAGGCCGCCCTGCCCACGATCGCCTTCACCGCGACCTTCGTGACGACCAAGGAGGTGGGCCTGGCCGTCGCGGTCAGCGTCGGCCTCGCGCTGGTGCTGCTCGCGGTCCGCCTGGTCCAGCGCAGCTCGGTGCAGTTCGTGCTCAACGCGCTGTTCGGCATCGGCGTCGGCGTCTTCTTCGTCTGGCTGGGCGGGCGCAACGGCGGTGACGAGTCGCACAAGGCACTGGCCTACTTCCTGCCCGGTCTGCTCTACAACGCCGGCTACGCCGTCGTGATCGTGCTCAGCATCCTGCTGCGCTTCCCGGTCGTCGGGGCGATGGTCGGCGCGATGGCCGAGGACCCCGTCGCCTGGCGCCGCGACCCGCAGGTGCTCCGCCTGTGCAGCCAGCTGACCTGGCCCCTCGCGGCGCCCTGCGTGCTGCGGGTGGTGGCGCAGGGTCCGGTCTACCTCGCCGGCCGCTCGGCCGACGACGCCGACGCCTACGTCGCCGCGCTCGGCGTGCTCAAGGTCGTGATGGGCTGGCCGCTCCAGCTGGCCGCCCTCGGCTTCATGGTGTGGCTGCTCAGCCGCGACCGCACCCCCGCCACCGCCGTCACCACCTGAGCGTGACTAGTGCGGGTTGAGCAGGCGGGCGAGCACCGGCTCGGCGTCCGGCGCGGCCACGAAGAGCAGCTCGTCCCCGGCCTCGAGCGGCTGCTCGCGGTCGGGGCTGTAGACCATGCCGTCGCGCAGGATCGTGACCAGCTTGCAGTTGTCCGGCCACGGGATGAGGCCGCACGGCTTGCCCAGGAAGGGTGAGGTCGAGGGCAGGGTCATCTCGACCAGGTTGGCGTCGCCCTGGCGGAAGGTGAACAGCCGGACGACGTCGCCGACCGAGACCGCCTCCTCGACCAGCGCCGACATGATGCGGGGGGTCGAGACGTTGACGTCGACGCCCCACGCCTCGGTGAACAGCCACTCGTTGTCGGGGTGGTTGACCCGGCCGACGGTGCGGGGGACGGAGAACTCGGTCTTGGCCAGCAGCGAGGTGACCAGGTTGGCCTTGTCGTCGCCGGTCGCGGCGATCACGACGTCGCAGATGTCCAGCCGCGCCTCCTCCAGGGAGGACAGCTCGCAGGAGTCGGCCAGCAGCCACTCGGCCCCCGGGACGCGGTCGGGGGCGATCGCGCGGGGCTCCTTGTCGATCAGCAGGACCTTGTGACCGTTCTCGATCAGCTCGGTGGCGATGGAGCGGCCGACGGCACCGGCGCCGGCGATGGCGACGCGCATCAGTCCTCCTCGGGGCCGCGCTCGAAGACGGCGTAGACGTGCTCGGCGTTCTCCTCGCGCATCACCAGGTGGAGCATGTCGCCCTCCTGGAGCACGCTCTCGCGGGTCGGGAGCATGCCCTCGCCGAGGCGGTCGATCCAGGCGATGCGGCTCTTGGACTGCTCCTGGAACAGCACGGTGCGCCGGCCGATCCACCGCGGGTCGACCATCATCGCGTCGACCCGGATGGTGCCGCTCGGGTCGCGGAAGTCGGGCTCCGCGCCGACCGGGAGCAGCCGGCGCAGGATCTGGTCGGCGGTCCACTTCACGGTGGCGACGGTGGTGATGCCGAGCCGCTGGTAGACCTCGGCGCGACCCGGGTCGTAGATGCGGGCCACGACCGAGCTGATGCCGAAGGTCTCGCGGGCCACGCGCGCGGCGATGATGTTGGAGTTGTCACCGCTGGAGACCGCGGCGAAGGCGTCGGCGTCGCGGATGCCGGCCTCCTCGAGCACCTCGCGGGAGAAGCCCAGCCCCATCACCTTGCGGCCACCGAAGGTCGGGCCGAGGCGCCGGAACGCGTCGGCGTTGGTGTCGATCACCGACACCGTGTGGTCCCGGTCCTCGAGGTCGCGGGCCAGGGTGCTTCCCACTCGGCCGCAGCCCATGATCACGACGTGCACGTGGGAACGCTACACGGCGACGACGGCACCGGAGGTGTTCCCCGTCGTACGTCCCCGGGCATGGCCTAGCCTTGCCGCGTGGGCCTCGGCGACGTATCCAAGCGGATCATCATCGGCCGCAAGCTCCGCTCCTCCCAGCTGGGGGAGACCTTGCTGCCGAAGCGCATCGCGCTCCCCGTGTTCGCCAGCGACGCGCTCTCCTCGGTGGCCTACGCCCCCGACGAGGTCTTCATCATGCTGTCGCTGGCCGGGGCCTCGGCCTACGTCTGGTCCTGGAAGATCGCCCTGGCGGTCGCGCTGGTCATGCTGACCGTCGTGGCGTCCTACCGCCAGACGGTCCACGCTTACCCCAGCGGAGGCGGGGACTACGAGGTGGCGTCGGTCAACCTCGGCTCCAACGCCGGCGTCACCGTGGCCAGCGCGCTGCTGGTCGACTACGTCCTGACCGTCGCGGTGTCGATCTCCTCCGGCGCCCAGAACGCCGGGGCGGCGCTGCCCTTCGTGCGAGGTCACGAGGCGCTCTACGCCTGCATCCTGGTGGTCGTCCTCGCCGCCATGAACCTGCGCGGCGTGCGCGAGTCCGGCACCTTCTTCGCCGTCCCGACCTACGGCTTCATGCTCGCGATCCTCGGCATGTGCGCCTGGGGGGCGCTGCGTGCCTTCCACGGCGAGCTGCCCGACGTGGAGTCCGCGAAGTACGTGATCCAGCCGCGCAGCGACTACGAGGGGACGATCACCTCGATCGCCCTCGTCGCCCTGCTGGCGCGCGCGTTCTCCTCGGGGTGCGCGGCCCTGACCGGCATCGAGGCGATCTCTAACGGGGTCCCGGCCTTCAAGAAGCCCAAGAGCAAGAACGCCGCGACCACGCTGCTGCTGCTCGGCGTCATCGCGATCACGATGATGATCAGCGTCATCCTCCTGGCCAAGGCGATGCACCTGCGCTTCGTCGACCCCAACGACCTGGACCGTCTCCGCGGCCCCGACGGCGGCCCTCTGCCGGGGGGCTACGACCAGCACACCGTGATCGCCCAGATCGCGCGCGGCGTCTTTGACAACTTCGACCCCGGCTTCTACTTCGTGGTGGGCGTCACCGGGATCATCCTGGTGCTGGCGGCCAACACCGCCTTCAACGGCTTCCCCGTGCTCGGCTCGATCCTCGCCAAGGACGGCTTCCTGCCCCGCCAGCTGGGCTCGCGCGGTGACCGGCTCGCCTACTCCAACGGCATCGTGATCCTGGCGCTCTTCGCGATGGTGCTGATCGTCGCGTTCGACGCCGAGGTCACCCGGCTGATCCAGCTCTACATCGTCGGTGTCTTCGTCTCGTTCAACCTCAGCCAGCTCGGGATGATCCGCCACTGGACGCGGCACCTCAAGGAGGAGACCGACCCGGCCGAGCGGCGACGCATGCTGCGCTCGCGCGCGATCAACACCTTCGGCCTGGCGATGACCGCGGTCGTCTTCGTGGTCGTCCTGCTGACCAAGTTCCTCGCCGGCGCGTGGATCGCGATCCTGGCGATGGGCACCTTCTTCATGATCATGAAGTCGATCCGGCGCCACTACGACTCCGTCGGCGCGGAGCTCGAGGTCGACGCCGACGACCAGATCCTGCCCACCCGGGTCCACGCGATGGTGCTGGTCTCCAAGGTGCACAAGCCGACCATGCGCGCGCTGGCCTACGCCAAGGCGAGCCGGCCCAACGTGCTCGAGGCCGTCATGGTCGCCACCGACCCCGCCGAGCGTGACCGGATCGTCGACCAGTGGGACCGGCGGGCGATCGACGTGCCGCTCAAGATCCTCGACTCGCCCTACCGCGAGGTCATCCGGCCGATCGTCGACTACGCCAAGGCGATCCGCGTCGCCCAGCCGCGCGGCGTCGTCGCGGTCTTCATCCCGGAGTACGTCGTGGGCCGCTGGTGGGAGCAGCTGCTCCACAACCAGACCGCGCTGCGGCTCAAGACCCGGCTGCTCTTCACCCCGGGTGTCATGGTGATCTCCGTGCCCTACCAGCTCCGGTCCTCGCGCATCGGCGAGGAGCGTGCCGCCCGCCAGGACGAGCAGGTCGTGGCCGGGCGTGCCTTCGGCAACTGGTCGACCGGCCTCGACGAGGACTTCGATTGAGCAGACGCGCCCGCGAGCGCACCCCCCAGGGGCCCTCGGCGGTCGGACGCCGCTTCACCGTGACCTGCGGGTCGTGGGCCCACGGTGGCCACGTCGTCGCGCGGATCGACGCCGGCGAGCCGGACGTCGGCGGCACGGTGGTGTTCGTCCGGCACGCCCTGCCCGGTGAGGAGGTGACCGTCGCGATCACCGAGGGGGTGGTCGGCGACCGGTTCCTGCGTGGTGACGCGGTCGAGCTGCACACGCGCTCCACGGACCGGGTCGAGGCGCCGTGCCCGGTCGCCGGACCGGGGCTGTGCGGGGGGTGCGACCTCCAGCACGTCCGGCTCGAGGCGCAGCGCGAGGCCAAGGCCGGCATCGTGCTCGAGCAGCTGCGACGGCTGGCCGGGATCGACACCGACCTCGTCGTGGAGCCCGTGCGGCCCGACGAGGACGGCCTCCGCTGGCGCACCCGGGTCGGCTTCCACCGCGCCCGCGACGGCCGCCTCGGGATGCTGGCCCACCGCTCCCACCGGGTCGTCCCGGTCGAGGACTGCCTGGTGCGCGCGCCCGACGCGGTCGTGTCGGTGCGAGGCGAGTGGGAGCCGCCCAAGACGGTGATCGAGCAGGTCGGCACCTACGCCTTCGCCGCCGACGGGGCCGGCTTCTGGCAGGCCCACCGCGACGCCCCCGGCGTCTTCGTGCGCACGGTCCTGGAGATGGCCGAGGTGCGGCCGGGTGACCACGTGGTCGACCTGTTCAGCGGGGTCGGCCTGTTCTCCGCCCCCCTGGCGGACGCGGTCGGGGAGACCGGGGCGGTGCTCGCCGTCGAGGGCGACGAGGTCGCCGCGAGCCTGGCGAGCAGCAACCTCGCGACCTGGCCGTGGGCCCGGGTCAGCCCCGGCGCGGTGGCCGACGTCCTCGCGATCGAGGTCGACCACGGGTCGTCGTACGACGTGGTGGTGCTGGACCCGCCCCGGGTCGGGGCCAAGCGCAAGGTCCTCGAGCAGGTCGTCGCCCTGGGCCCTCGCACCGTGGTCCACGTGGCCTGCGACCCGGCGTCGTTCGCGCGCGACGCGGCCATCCTCGCCGAGCACGGCTACGCCCTGGCCGAGCTGCGGGCCTTCGACGCCTACCCGATGACCCACCACGTCGAGGTGATCGCCAAGTTCGTCGACGTGCCGGTCGAGATGCCCTGAGCGGAGCATGAGCCGGGCCCTGCGCGGGCACCGGGGCGGTGGGCCGCCCTCCCGAAATGCCTTGATGTCATGTATCTTGATATCAAGATAAATCATCGTCGAAGAACGACCTCCGGGTGACGTGCCCACGCAGAGTGGGCAGGATGGGCCCGGACGGACCAGACACGGATCGAGGAGTCGCATGGCGAGCAAGGACAGCTTCGGGTCGAAGGCCACGCTGGACGTGGACGGGAAGTCCTACGAGATCTTCCGTCTCGACAAGGTGGTGGGGGAGGGCCTCGACGTCGACTCCCTGCCCTACAGCCTCAAGATCCTGCTGGAGAACCTCCTGCGCACCGAGGACGGCTCCAACATCACCGAGGACAGCATCAAGGCGGTCGCCGGCTGGGACGCCGACGCCGAGCCCGACACCGAGATCCAGTTCACCCCGGCCCGCGTGATCATGCAGGACTTCACCGGCGTGCCCTGCGTGGTCGACCTCGCCACGATGCGCGAGGCGATGGAGGAGCTCGGCGGCGACGCCTCGAGGATCAACCCGCTCGCCCCGGCCGAGATGGTCATCGACCACTCCGTCATCGCCGACGTCTTCGGCACCCCGGAGGCCTTCGAGCGCAACGTCGAGATCGAGTACGAGCGCAACAACGAGCGCTACCAGTTCCTCCGCTGGGGCCAGGGCGCCTTCGACGACTTCAAGGTCGTCCCGCCCGGCACCGGCATCGTCCACCAGGTCAACATCGAGCACCTCGCCCGTGTGGTGTTCGAGCGCGAGGTCGACGGCGAGCTGCAGGCCTACCCCGACACGTGCGTCGGGACCGACAGCCACACCACGATGGTCAACGGCATCGGCGTGGTCGGCTGGGGCGTCGGCGGCATCGAGGCCGAGGCCGCCATGCTCGGCCAGCCGGTCTCGATGCTCATCCCGCGCGTCGTCGGCTTCAAGCTGTCCGGCGAGCTGCCCGAGGGCTCCACCGCGACCGACCTGGTGCTGACGATCACCGAGATGCTGCGCAAGCACGGCGTCGTCGGCAAGTTCGTGGAGTTCTACGGCGAGGGCGTCTCCGCGCTGCCGCTGGCCAACCGCGCGACGATCGGCAACATGAGCCCCGAGTTCGGCTCCACGATCGCGGTCTTCCCGATCGACGAGGAGACCGTGAAGTACCTCCAGCTCACCGGCCGCTCCGAGGAGCAGCTCAAGCTGGTCGAGGCCTACGCCAAGGAGCAGGGCCTCTGGCACGACCCCAGCGCCGAGCCGCGCTACTCCGAGAGGCTCGAGCTCGACCTGGGCGAGGTCGTCCCCTCGCTGGCCGGCCCGAAGCGCCCGCAGGACCGGGTCGAGGTGACCGAGGCCAAGGCGTCGTTCCGCGAGGCGCTCAAGGACTACGTCGACGCCGAGCCCCAGGGCGGCAGCGACAAGGCCGGCGTCCCGGCGCAGGAGACCCCCGACGCGGCGCAGGCCTCCAAGGTCGACGAGGCCTCCGACGAGTCGTTCCCCTCCAGCGACGCCCCGGCCCACTCCGAGGGCGGCAACGGCGCCGGCACGCCCCACGGGCACCCGGGTGCGGACGACGGTGGCGACCGGGCCTCGTCGCCGACGGCGGTGCGCCTCGAGGACGGCACGGAGTTCGAGATCGACCACGGCGCCGTCGTGATCGCCGCGATCACCTCGTGCACCAACACCTCCAACCCGTCGGTGATGATCGGGGCCGCCCTGCTGGCCAAGAAGGCGGTCGAGAAGGGCCTGACCAGCAAGCCGTGGGTCAAGACCACGCTCGCCCCCGGCTCCAAGGTGGTCAGCGACTACTACGAGAAGGCCGAGCTGACGCCCTACCTCGACAAGCTGGGCTTCAACCTCGTCGGCTACGGCTGCACCACCTGCATCGGCAACTCGGGGCCGCTCATCCCCGAGGTCAGCCAGGCGGTCAACGACGCCGACCTCGCGGTCGTCTCGGTGCTCTCGGGCAACCGCAACTTCGAGGGCCGGATCAACCCCGACGTGAAGATGAACTACCTCGCGTCCCCGCCGCTCGTCGTCGCCTACGCGCTCGCCGGCTCGATGGACGTCGACCTGTTCAACGACCCGCTGGGCCAGGACCAGGACGGCAACGACGTCTTCCTCAAGGACATCTGGCCCTCGCCGCGCGAGGTGCAGTCGACGATCGACGAGTGCATCACCTCGGAGATGTTCACCGACGACTACGCCGACGTCTTCGCCGGTGACGAGCGGTGGCGGTCCCTCGAGACGCCCGACGGCGACACCTTCGCGTGGGCCGAGGACTCGACGTACGTCCGCCGGCCGCCGTACTTCGACGGGATGCCCGAAGAGCCCGAGGCGGTCGAGGACATCGAGGGCGCCCGGGTGCTGCTCAAGCTCGGCGACTCGGTGACCACCGACCACATCTCGCCCGCGGGCGCGATCAAGAAGGACTCGCCGGCCGGCAAGTACCTCGGTGAGCACGGCGTCGAGCAGCGGGACTTCAACTCCTACGGCTCACGGCGCGGCAACCACGAGGTGATGATCCGCGGCACGTTCGCCAACATCCGCCTGCGCAACCAGCTCGCGCCGGGCACCGAGGGCGGCGTGACCAAGGACTTCACCAAGGACGGCGAGGTCACCACGGTCTACGACGCGGCGCAGAGCTACGCCGAGGCGGGCATCCCCCTGGTCGTCCTGGCCGGCAAGGAGTACGGCTCCGGCTCGTCGCGCGACTGGGCGGCCAAGGGCACCGCGCTGCTCGGGGTCAAGGCGGTCATCGCCGAGTCCTACGAGCGCATCCACCGCTCCAACCTGATCGGCATGGGGGTGCTGCCGCTGCAGTTCCCCGAGGGCGAGACCGCGGAGTCGCTGGGCCTCACCGGCGAGGAGGAGTTCTCCTTCACCGGGGTCACCGAGCTCAACGACGGCATCCCCTCGACGGTCAAGGTGAAGGCCGGCGACACCGAGTTCGACGCCAAGGTGCGCATCGACACCCCCGGCGAGGCGGAGTACTACCGCCACGGCGGCATCATGCAGTACGTCCTGCGCAGCCTGCTCAAGGGCTGATCGCGGATCATCCGGCGGCGGGTTCCCTCCGGGGGGCCCGCCGCCGGCGTACTGGGGGTGTGGACATCGACCTGAAGCAGGGCCTCGGTGAGATCGCCGACGACGCCCGCGTCGCGCACCTGGCCGCCGACCCCCTGTGGCGTCAGGGGATCCAACGCCGCAACCGCCGCCGCGCCGGGACCGTCGCCGGGACCCTGGCCGTCCTCGCCCTCGTCGCGGGCGTGGTCGGCATCGCCGCGACCCCGGGCCGGCTGCGGACGGAGCAGGCGCCGCCTGCCGCCGCCCTCGACGAGACTCACCTGCCCGACCGGGTCTGGATGCCGTCCCCGTGGACGCCTGGGACGAACCGGGCGGGGGATCCCGGACGGATCGCGGTGCTGTTCTGGGACAACGGGCGGCGCCGCTCCTCGGGCGGCGCCGACGGTGGTGGCTGGGTGAGCGTCTCGGCGGTCGACGGGAAGTACCGCTACCTCGACCTGCCCGACCTCCTCTTCGACGGGTCGGACGCTCCGGTGCTGTCGCCAGACGGGCGCTACCTCGCCTACCCGCTGCGGACCGCCGGCGCCGACGACGCCTCCGCCGGGGTCTCACGGGGGTGGGCGGTCTACGACGCGCAGACCGGCCGGGTCCGCCGGCACCTCCCGGAGGGGACCCCGAAGGGGGTCGGTCAGGGCGCGATCGTCTGGGGCCCGGACTCGCGGGTCCTGCTGCTGGACGTGTGCCGCGTGACCGAGGTGACCAGGGACAGCCTGTCCTGCGAGACGAAGAGCACCGACGTCTGGGACGTCACCACCGACCGGCACTCGAGCATGACCGGCGCCTTCGCCTCCGAGGTCGTGGGCCGATCTGGCGACGACCTGCTGCTCCGGTCCGGCCGGCGGCTCGACCGGCTGGACGTGCGCACGGCGAGGGCCGAGCCGCTGGGACGGACCGGCAGCGTTCCCGACAACGGACTGGAAGCGACGTTCGTGGACCGGGCCGGGACGGTCGCGACCATGGCGACCGCGCCCCAGAGCCAGGGGCCGAACGACCGGATCTCCTTGCAGGTCGCCAGGCAGCAGCTCGGGGAGGGTGCCCCGGTCGCGCAGCCGCGGACGCTGGTGAGCGAGGTCGACTCCATCGAGCCGCTGGAGGTCACCGCCGACGGCCGCGTGCTGGCGCTGATGTCCTGGCGAGGGGGACCGACCGTAGTCGCGCGCGTCGACTCGACGGCTCCGTCGTCCGCGACCGACCTCGTCCGCTTCGTCGAGTTCCGTGGTGCGCTGCCCCAGGTCGCCACCGACCTCGCCGCCGTGCCGACCGTGGCGGGTGTGCGGCCCCCGGACGTGCGCGATCCGCGGCTGGTGGGCGGGGGCACGGCCCTCCTGCTCGCCGCGGTCGCCGGGGTCGGGCTGCTGTGGCGCCGTCGCTGTCGCCGGCTCAGGGGCGTGGGCGCGTGAGCGCGCCCGAGTCGTTCGAGGAGTACGTCGGCGCGCGGCTCGCCGCGCTCAGCCGGACGGCGTACCTCCTCACCGGGCACCACCAGGACGCCGAGGACCTCGTGCAGCGGACGCTGGTCAAGGTGGTCGCGGTCTGGCCCCGGATCGCGGCGGACCCGGACCCCTACGTCAAGCGCGTGATGTACCACGACAACATCTCGCGCTGGCGCCGTCGCAGCCGTCGCCCCGAGCGCCTGACCGACGTGCTGCCGGAGCGGCAGGTCACCCGCGACGACACCACGCGCCTGGCGCTCGAGGACGCGCTCTCGCGCCTCACGCCGAAGCAGCGGACCGTGCTGGTGCTGCGGTTCTACGAGGACCTGACCGAGGCGCGGACCGCCGAGGTGATGGGCGTGGGGCTCGGCACGGTGAAGTCCCAGACCCGGCACGCGATCAAGCGGATCCGCGAGCTTGCGCCCGAGCTGGAGACGCTGCTGGTCAGCTGAGTCCCCGCCGGCACCGCAGCTCCTCGAGCAGGTGGTCGGTGCCGGGGGAGGAGGCCGCCGAGCGCTCGAGCCCGGCGAAGGCGTCCGGGTCGGAGAGCG
Organism: Nocardioides marmoribigeumensis; assembly: GCF_031458325.1. Lineage (NCBI taxonomy): Bacteria > Bacillati > Actinomycetota > Actinomycetes > Propionibacteriales > Nocardioidaceae > Nocardioides > Nocardioides marmoribigeumensis. The sequence goes on along the minus strand of NZ_JAVDYG010000001.1, from coordinate 712,280 downwards.
CGGGCACGTCGAGCAGGTGCAGCACCTCCTCGTCCTCGAGGTGGTCGAGCACGGGCTGCAGCGCGTCCCACACCTCGTTGCGGGCGACCGAGGCGACCAGGGCGTCGCGCACGTCGTCGGCGAGGGCGCCCGCGACCCGGACCACGCGCAGCCGTGAGTCCACCGCGAGCGAGGCCAGCAGGGTGAGCGCGTCATCGATGTCGCCCGCGGCCGCAGCCTCGGTGAGCACCGCGGCGAGGACCTCATCCTCGACCTCGGCGATGATCCGGTCGAGCGCCTCGCGGTCGTCGGTGAAGATCGCGACCTGGAGGAGGTCGCGTGGCGGTGCGGCCCGCACGACCTTCAGCGAGGTGGCGAGGTCGACGTGGGCGACGAAGCGACCGAGCGGGATGTACTCCTTGCTCGCCACGAGGCGCTGGCCGGTCGCGATGACGACGTCCTCGGGCAGCCGGGCCACGATGTCGGCGACCCGGGCGGGGTTGATGAAGGGGGTCATCCGCGCGAGGAAGCCGATGCTCAGGTGCCCGACGAGCCTGACCGCCAGCTCGGGGTCGGTGACGGCCGCGACCCGGGCGGCGATGAGCGGACCGAGCGCGTGCTGCGCGCCCCTGGCGGCGAGGGCGCTCGGCACGTGCCTGCCCAGCCCGGCCATGCGGGCGAAGCGCGCCTCGTGGGGCGCGAACAGCGCGTGGTTGACCGCTCCGCGGAGCCGGGCGAGGTCCTCGTCGGTCAGCGCGGAGAGGAACTCGACCTCGGCGACCTCGACGCCGAGGTCGTGGGCGAGCTTGACCATCTCCACGTGCTGCAGCAGGTCGGTCACGGCGTCGGTCCCCTCACTCGCCGGGGAAGAGCATCGTGCGGGCGCGGCCGCGCAGCGGGCGGGGGAGGAAGCGCACCGTCGCCTCGAGGGCCTGGTCGATCGCCCGCGCCTCGCGCTCCAGCGATCCGGCCACCACCTCGCGGAGCCGGGACAGGTCGGCCGCGTCGAGCCTGTCGAGGAACGAGACCTCGCCGGGCGGGACCTCGAGCAGGCCGGCGAGGTCGTCGACGGTGGTCACGGACGGGTCGGGGCGGGGCACGGCGCCACGCTAGCGGCGCCCGGCCCGCCTGGTGCGGGGTTCGACCAAGGTGCAGGGTCGAACAGGTGTTCGAAGATCGGCTAGGATGGGGACCCATGGAGCGCCCCTACGTCCCGCCCGGCTGGCCCGCCCTCGTCCGACCGCCGGGGGTCGAGGGGTGGGAGGAGACCGCCTCGGCGTGGCTGCTCGACCAGGCGCCGCCGGAGTTCCGTGGCTACCCCGTCCTGCGCCGGCACGTGGTCGTCCTCGCGCGCTTCGTGGCGCTGCACGTCGAGGCCGGGCAGGCCGCCGTACGCCGGGGGCTGAGCGAGGCGCGCGGGGTGCTGCGCGACGTGGCCGACCCCGACACGGTCGAGGCGGCGGTGCGGGTCTGGCAGGCCGAGCAGGCCCGGCTCGTCGCCCAGCGGCGCGCGGTCGCGCTGCTGGAGGAGGCGCTGCGGGGCCGGAGGTACGTCGCCCGGCTCTGACGCGGGACATCCTCTGCCCCGCTGTCCCTGGGCGGCGGGACACCCGGCCCGCCATCGTCTGGTCATCGCCAGGGAGCCCTGGCACCCGGGAGGCCCCGGGACGACCCGCTGAAGGACTTGCCATGACGACCACGGTCACCACCCGCAACCCCGTCCGCTCCGACGTCCCCGCCGGGACCGACGAGGCCCGCACCCCCCGCCACGGCTCGCGCCTGTGGGCCGTCGCCGGCGTCGGCGCCGCCGTGCTCGGCGGTGTCACCACCGTGTCGAGCTCGATGGTCGACGCGGTCTACAACCCCGACATCGTGGAGCACGACACGGGCATCATCGCCGACCTCAAGGGCGACGTGGTCGCGATGTTCGTGATGCACCACGCGCTGACGTTCGGCGCCGTGCTGATGCTGGTCTTCGCGGCGGGACTGCACCGCCGGCTGCGCCAGGTCGCACCCGACTCGCTCGCGCCGATGATCGCCTTCGCCGGCCTGGCGGGCACGTCGGTGGTCTCGATCCTCGGTGCCGGGCTCGACACCGAGTTCATGACCCCGCTGGCGACGGGCGACCGGCCGTTCTCCGAGTCGTCGGCGGCGATGTTCAACCACTGGACCGGCACGATCCCGTGGCTGTGGACCCTCGCCGGTCTCGCCGGGCCGGCGATCTGGTCCGTGGCGCGCCGTGGCGGCGCACCCCGCTGGATCGGTCGCGTCGGCCTGGTCCTCGGCGGCCTGACCGTCCTCGCCGGGGTCAGCCCCGCGGAGTACATGGCGATCGTGCCGGGCGTGCTCTGGCTGCTCGCCACCTCCCTCGGCTTCCTCCTCGGCGACAAGCAGCACCGCGCCGCATGAGCGGACCGTCCGACACGCTCGCCGGCCCGACCCGTCCAGGGTCGGGCCGGCAGCGGCGTCACAATGGCGCGGTGATCCCGCCCCCGAGCCGCCGCGGCGTCCTGGCCGCGCCGCTCGTGGGGCTGCTCGTGCTCGCCGGCGTCGTCACGCTCGACGTGGTCGCGCCCGGCACCGGCCCGGGAGCCCGGCTCGCGCCCGGCCTCGCCTGGGGCTACGGGCTGCTCGGTCTCCTGATGTCCGTCCTGGCCGCGATGGTGCTGTGGCGCGACGCTCGCCAGCTGTGGGGCTGGATGCTCGGCTGGTTCGGCGTGTTCTGGTCGGTGGACGCGCTGGCCCAGGGCTGGGCCCGCTGGGGCGTCTCCGACGAGCGGGTGCTGCCGGGGGTCAACCTCGCGCTGTGGTTCCTCAACCGCTTCGGCTCCTTCCTGCCGGTCACCGTCGCGGTGCTGCTGATGATCTTCCCGACCGGTCGGCTGCTGTCGGGCTGGTGGGGGCGGCTGTGCGCGGTCGTCCTCGTGCTGGGCCTCCTGGGAGCGACCGTCTTCCTGCTCATCGAGGCCACCGGGGTGCCGGACCCCGGTCCGGTCCCGGCCGGGGTCGACCTCCAGTTCTGGACCCCCGGCCTGCCGCAGTCCTGGTCGGGCCCGCTGCGGACCGTGGGCCTCACCGCGCTCGCGGCCCCGGTCCTGGTCGCCAACGCCTCGGTCGTCGTGCGCTACCGCCGCGCCGACGAGGAGGAGCGCGACCGCCTGCGCTGGCTGGTGTGGGCGGTCGTCGCGATGGTCCTGCTCATGGTGCTCGACTCGCTGCTCCGGCTGGGGCAGGGCGAGTCGATCTTCGCGTTCTTCGTGGTCGCGCTCCCGACCGTGGCGATGACCGTCGGCGTGGTCCGGCCCGACCTCGTGCCGATCCGCGACCTCCTGGCTCGCACCCTGCTCTACGGCGGCCTCGCGGTCGGCCTGGTGCTCGTCGACCTCGCCGTGCTCGCGCTGCTGACCGAGCTGCTCGGCGAGCGGCTCGACCAGCGCCAGGTCGTGGTCGTGGCGCTGGTCCTCGCGGTCACCCTCTACGCCCCCCTGCGCTCACGCCTCTCGGTGACCGTGCGCCGGTGGGCGCTCGGCGAGCGCGCGGCGCCGTACGACGTCGTGGCGGGGCTGGCCTCCGCGCTCGAGACCGCCGACGAGGGCAGCGAGCAGCTGGCCGCCGTGGCCCGGGCGGTGGCCGGGGCGTTCGGGGTCCGGTTCGTCGCCGTCGAGGTCGACCGGGGTGGCGGCGAGCGCCTCGTCGCGTCGTACGGCGAGCGGCCGGGGCAGGTGCGCACGCTCCCGATCAGCTATCGCGGCACCGAGGTGGGCCGCCTGGTGCTGCCCTCGCGGGGAGTCCGCTCGAGGCTCTCGGGCCGCGACGAGCAGCTGCTGGGCGACCTGGTCCGCCAGGCGGCGACCGCGGCGCGCACGAGCCGGCTGGCCGACGAGCTGCAGGAGAGCCGGGAGCGCCTGGTCGTGGCGCGGGAGGAGGAGCGGCGGCGCATCCGTCGCGACCTCCACGACGGCCTCGGTCCCGCGATGTCGGGCGTGGTGTTCCAGGTCGAGTCCGCCCGGCTGCTGGTCGACCGTGACCCCGAGCGCGCCAAGGAGAGCCTCGCCGCCACCGCCGCCCACGTGCAGGAGGTGGTCGCCGACGTGCGCCGGCTGGTGCACGACCTGCGGCCACCGGCCCTCGACGACCGTGGGCTGGTCGGGGCGCTGGGCCAGCTCGCCGAGTCCCTGCCGGTCGAGGTGGAGCTGGAGGCCGACGACCTGCCGGCTCTGCCCGCCGCGGTCGAGGTCGCGGCCTACCGCATCGCGGCCGAGGCCCTGACCAACGTCGTCCGTCACGCCCGCGCCGAGCACGCCTGCGTGCACCTCGGGGTGCGGGGCGCCGACCTGCTGGTCGAGGTCCGCGACGACGGCGTCGGGGTGCCCCCCGACGTGGAGGCCGGCGTCGGCCTGCTCTCCCTGCGCGAGCGCGCCGCCGAGCTCGGCGGCCGCACCGAGGTGACCTGCCCCGAGGGCGGCGGCACCCGGGTCCGCGCCCGGCTCCCGCTGCGACAGTCCGCCACCCCAGGAGGAACCCCGTGACCGACCCAGGCATCAGCGTCGTCGTCGTCGACGACCACCAGATCGTCCGTGACGGGCTGGTCGCGCTGCTGGGCGCGCTCGACGGCCTGGAGGTGGTCGGCACCGCCGGTGACGGCCTCGCCGCCGTCGAGGTGGTGGAGCGCACCCGACCCGACGTGGTGGTGATGGACATCCAGATGCCCGAGCTCGACGGCATCGAGGCCACTCGCCGCATCGCGGCGGGGCCCGCGGAGTCCCGCGTGGTGATGCTCACCATGAACGAGGACGACGACACGGTGCTCTCCGCGATCCGGGCGGGGGCCTCGGGCTACCTGCTCAAGGGCTCGGGGGCCGACGAGGTGCAGTCGGCGATCCGCGCGGCCCACGCCGGGGGCATGGTCTTCGGCGCCCGCCTGGCCGGCCGCGTGGCCGCGTTGTTCGCCGCCCCGTCCGGCCGCCGTCCCGAGAAGAAGGTGTTCCCCGAGCTCACCGACCGCGAGCGCGAGGTGCTCGAGCTGCTCGCCGCGGGCCGCTCCAACGACGCGATCGCGCGCCAGCTGTTCGTCTCCAACAAGACCGTGCGCAACTCGGTCTCGGCGATCTACGCCAAGCTGCACGCCGGTGACCGGGCCGAGGCGATCATCAAGGCCCGCGAGGCAGGCTTCGGACAGGACGCCTGAGGCGGACCGGTGGGCCCCACCCCCGTAGAATCGGGGGATGCCGTTGCTCGACTCGCTCACCGGTCCTGGTGACCTGCGCGCGCTCTCCCCCGAGGAGCTGCGCGAGCTGGCCGCCGAGATCCGCGACCGCCTGGTCAGCACGTGCTCCCCGCGCGGTGGCCACCTCGGCCCCAACCTCGGTGTCGTCGAGCTCACCCTGGCCGTCCACCGGGTCTTCGACTCCCCGCACGACAAGGTCGTCTGGGACACCGGACACCAGGCCTACGTCCACAAGATGGTCACCGGGCGCGCCAAGGAGTTCGACACCCTGCGCACCGAGGGCGGCCTGTCCGGCTACCCCTCCCAGCGCGAGTCCGAGCACGACCTGGTCGAGAACTCCCACGCCTCCACCGCGCTGTCCTACGCCGACGGCCTGGCCAAGGCCTACTCGGTCCAGGGCGAGGACCGTCACGTGGTCGCCGTCATCGGCGACGGCGCGCTCACCGGCGGCATGGCCTGGGAGGCGCTCAACAACATCGCCTCCGTCGGCGCCGCCGAGCGCCGGCGGCTGGTGATCGTGGTCAACGACAACGGCCGCTCCTACACCCCGACCGTCGGCGGCCTCGCCGAGGCGCTGACCACGCTGCGCACGAGCCCCCGCTACGAGCCGATGCTCGACGCGGTCAAGCGGCGGCTCCACGGCGTGCCCGGCGTGGGCCCGGCCGTCTACGACGCCCTCCACGCGATGAAGAAGGGGGTCAAGGACGCGCTCGCCCCCCAGGGCCTCTTCGAGGACCTCGGCCTGAAGTACGTCGGCCCGATCGACGGCCACGACCTCGCCGCGACGGAGCAGGCGCTGCTGCAGGCCAAGCGCTTCGAGGGGCCGGTGATCGTGCACGCGATCACCCGCAAGGGCCAGGGCTACGACGCCGCCGAGCGCCACGAGGCCGACCAGTTCCACTCGCCCGGCCCCTTCGACGTGACGACCGGCCGCGAGGCCACCAAGGGCCTGATCTGGACCGACCTCTTCGCCGACGAGATGGTCGCCGTCGGCGCCGAGCGCACCGACGTCGTGGGCATCACCGCTGCGATGCTGCACCCGGTCGGCCTCCACCTGTTCGCCGAGCGCTACCCCGACCGGGTCTTCGACGTGGGCATCGCCGAGCAGCACGCCGCCACCTCGGCCGCGGGCCTGGCGATGGGCGGTCTCCACCCGGTGGTCGCGGTCTACGCGACCTTCCTCAACCGCGCCCTCGACCAGGTGCTCATGGACTGCGCGCTCCACCGCTGCGGGGTGACCTTCGTGCTCGACCGGGCCGGGGTCACCGGTGACGACGGCGCCTCCCACAACGGGATGTGGGACCTCTCGCTCCTCCAGGTGGTGCCCGGGCTGCGGCTGGCCGCGCCCCGCGACGGCGCGCGGCTGCGCGAGCTGCTGCGCGAGGCGCTCGACGTCTCCGACGCCCCCACCGTCGTGCGGTTCCCCAAGGGCCCGCCGCCGGCCGACCTCGAGGCCGTGGACCGGGTGGGCGACGTCGACGTGCTGGTCCGGCAGGGTGCCCGTGACGTCCTCCTCGTGGGCGTCGGCGCGATGGCCACGACCTGCGTGGAGGTGGCCGACCGCCTCGCGGCCCAGGGCATCGGGGTCACGGTGGTCGACCCGCGCTGGGTCAAGCCGGTCTCGCCCGACCTGGTCGGGCTGGCCGCCGAGCACCGGCTGGTCGTCAGCGTCGAGGACAACGGGGTCGTCGGCGGCTGCGGCTCGGTCCTGCTCCAGACGCTCAACGCCGCCGGCGTCACCACCCCGGTGCGCCTGCACGGCGTCCCCCAGGAGTTCCTCGACCACGCCAAGCGCGCGGCGATCCTCGAGCGCATCGGCCTCACCCCCCAGGCCCTGGCCCGCGACGTGGTGGAGGCGATGGCGGCCCTGTCCGCGACCGACGACCCGGGCCCCGTCCGATCGGTGGGGCGGGCATGAGCGCCTCGCACGTCTTCATCGTCGACGAGGTCCCCGAGCTCGAGGACGCCTCCGACCTGGTGATGGTCACGGTCCTGGAGGGCTTCCTCGACGCCGGTGGCGCGGCCCAGAGCGCGCTGTCGCACCTGCTCGAGACCGACCAGGGCCGCGTGGTCGCGACCTTCGAGATCGACGCGTTCTACGACTACCGCGCCCGTCGTCCCCCGATGACCTTCGCCGAGGACCACTACGAGGACTACCAGGCCCCGCGGCTGGTCTGCCGCCTCGTGCACGACGCGGCGGGGGTGCCCTTCCTCCTGCTCCACGGGCCCGAGCCCGACACGCACTGGGAGGCGTTCTGCGCCGCCGTACGCACCGTCGTCGAGCACTTCGGGGTCAGCCTCGTCGTCTCGTGGGGCGCGGTGCCGATGGCCGTCCCGCACACGCGGCCGGTGATGATCACCCACCACGGCAACCGCCCCGAGCTGGTCACGCGCTCGTCGATGTGGCGCGGCGCGATCCGCATCCCGGCCAGCGCGCTGGCGCTGCTCGAGCTGCGACTGGGGGAGTGGGGCCACGCCGCGACCGGCTTCGTCGCCCACGTGCCGCACTACCTCGCCCAGGTCGACTACCCCCTGTCCGCGATCCCGCTGCTCACCGCCGCCGCCGAGGCGACCGGGCTGCAGTGGGACCTGACCGGGCTGCACGCCCGGGCCGCGGCCCGCGCCGACGACATCGCCACCCAGGTGGCGGAGTCGGCCGAGGTCCGTGACGTGGTCGCCGGCCTCGAGCAGCAGTACGACGCCTTCCACCGCCCCGACGACGACGAGCGTCTCCCGCTCGCCGAGGACGGCGAGCTGCCCACGGGTGACGAGCTCGGCGCGCAGTTCGAGCGGTTCCTCGCCGACCTCGACGAGGGTGACCGAGACGACAAGGGCAGATAGCCCCTGACGGTCAGGAGGCCGTCCGGCGCGTGGGACCATCGGCAGATGCCTTCCTCCGCCGCCGAGCTCGTCGAGCTCCTCGACCTGGAGACCATCGACCTCAACCTCTTCCGCGGCAAGCAGCCCGACACGCAGATGCAGCGCACCTTCGGCGGCCAGGTCGCCGCGCAGGCGCTGGTCGCCGCGGCGCGCACCGCGCCGGAGGAGACCGAGGTCCACTCGCTGCACTCCTACTTCCTGCGCCCCGGCGACCCCACGGTCCCGCTGGTGTACGACGTGGAGCGCGTCCGCGACGGCCGCTCGTTCGCCACGCGCCGGGTGCTGGCCCGTCAGCACGGACGACCGATCTTCGGCCTGACCGCCTCCTTCCAGATCGAGGAGGAGGGGTGGGAGCACCAGGACGTGATCCCCGACGTGCCGGGCCCCGAGGACTCCTTCGACGTGACCGAGTGGATGGCCAACGACCCGCAGCGTCGCGACGAGTGGCTGCGCGAGTGGTCGGTGATGGACCTGCGCCTGGCCCGCCGCGAGCCCGCGCGCGGCGAGGAGGACACCTTCACCGGGCCGACCGCCGTCGACTACTGGATCCGGATCAAGGGCGGGCTGCCCGACGAGCCGCTGGTCCACCAGGCCGCACTGACCTACCTCAGCGACCTGACCCTGCTGGGCGCGACGCTGGTCAAGCACCAGGTCCACCCGGGCCACCGCCGGGTGCAGGCCGCGTCGCTGGACCACGCGATCTGGTTCCACCGCGACTTCCGCGCCGATGACTGGCTGCTCTACTCCCAGACGTCGCCGATCGCGACCGGCGCGCGTGGGCTGGCGTTCGGCCACCTGTTCACCGTGGACGGCCGCATGGTCGCCACGGTCGCGCAGGAGGGCCTGATCCGCCCGCGCCACCAGGACTGAGCCGGCTAGCACGGCTTCCTCGCAAAGTCAGGACAGACACGCGGATAGCGGGCTACTTTTGTTGCTGCTGGGCACCACAGTCGCTCCTGTGACGGATGTGACGACGGTGACTCATCCCCGTGCATCCGCCCGTGTGAGGAGCCGTCTCCGTGTCCCGTCGTGCTCGCCTGCTCGCTGTCCTGGCCCCCGTCGTCGCCGGCGCGGTCGCGGTGCCCTCCGCGGCGTACGCCCGGGTGCCTGTCACCGACTACACGATGCCGTTCACCTGTGGCCAGGCCTGGACCGGTGACTCGCGCCCGACCCACTCACCGAGCGCACTGTCCATCGACTGGAACCGCGACGGCGACCTGGGCAAGAGGGTGATCGCGCCCGCCCCGGGCGTGATCACCCGGGTCGAGAACCTCGGCAGCCGCAGCTACGGCCTCTACGTGATCCTCGACCACGGCAACGGCGAGACCACCCTCTACGCCCACCTCTCCGCGGAGTACGTCACCGTCGGCCAGCGCGTCGACACCGGCGAGGTGATCGCGGCGGTCGGCTCCTCCGGCGGCTCGACCGGTCCGCACCTGCACTTCGAGGAGCGGCGCAACGGCACCGACGTGCAGCCCTACTTCGACGGCGTGGCCTTCACGTTCGGCTCCACCCTGGCGTCGAAGAACTGTCCCGACGTCCCGGTCGTCGGGGACTGGAACAACGACGGCACGGACGACCTCGGCACGTTCAGCCGCCGCGTCTACGGCTGGTTCAACCTGCTCAAGGCAGGGCAGGTGACCCGAGCCCGGCGCGGGCTCGGCGCCGACCGGCCCCTGGTCGGCGACTTCGACGGCGACGGCAGGACCGACCTCGGCGTCCGCCGCGCGACGACGCCCGACTACGTCCTGCGCCTGGCCTCCGGGGCGCCGGCGATCAAGCTGCGCCTCGGCGCCGTCGACGACAAGCCGCTCGTGGGCGACTGGGACGGCAACGGCACCACCGACATCGGCCTGTGGCGCCCGGCGACCGGGATGTTCTGGATGCGGTGGCCCAACGGGTCGGTGCGCAAGGTCCAGCTCGGCTCGACCTCGCAACTGCCGGTCACCGGCGACTGGAACGGCGACGGCACCACCGACCTCGGGGTCTTCGACCCGACCACCGCGACCTGGTCGCTGCGGATGGTGGGCAGGGACGGCACGGTGTGGACCGGGACCACGCGGCTCGGCGCGGCCGGCGACCTGCCCGTGGCCGGCGACTGGAACGGCGACGGCACCACCGACCTCGGCACCTGGACGCCCTCGACGGCGACCTGGAACCAGCGCTACGCGACCACCGCGACCAGTGCCTCCCCGCGGATGGTGAGCAAGGTGTTCGGGACCGCGCGCTAGGTGTCCTCGCTGGGCCGGTCCCTGACGGGCGCCCGGGTAGGTTGCGCCCTGTGACGGGGCAGCGGCGGCAGCGGGTGCTCCGCGTCGTCGTGGTCCTGGTGCTCCTGGGCGGCGGGGTGCTCACCCTGGCCCGGCTCTGGCAGCCTGCGGCGGGTCCCCTGCAGGAGACCATGATCCGGCTCGCCGCGCTGGTGCCCCTGGCGGTGCTGCCCTACGCGGTCGCGGCGCTCGGGGCCGCGCTCCTGGTCCGGCGGTGGCGGCCGGCCGCCGCACTGCTCGTGCTCGCGGTCGCCGGGCTGGCGCTGCACCTGTGGTGGCTCACGCCCGCCTTCACCGACGACGGACCCGCGGCGGCCGACGGGCCCCGGCTGCGCGTGCTGACCGTCAACGCGCTGGCCTACACCGGCGCCTCCGGTGCGGACCTCGTGCGGCTCGCGCGTGGCGCCGACGCCGATGTGGTCGTCGTGGAGGAGCTGACCGGCGAGGCGTACGAGCAGGCGCTCCGGGCCGGTCTGGTCGCCGCCTACGCCCACCGCTCGTGGTCCCCGGACGCCGGTGACACCGCGACGATGATCTGGTCGCACCTGCCGATGTCCCGGCTGCGGACGCTGCCCCGGGCCTCGGGGGTGCTGAGCGCCACGCTGCGGTGGGAGGGGCGCGACGTCGACCTCCTCGGCGTGCACACCGGGCCGCCGGTCTGGCCGCACACCTGGCGCGAGGACCACGCCGACCTGCTGCGCGCCGTACGCCGGGAGCGTCCGGACCTGCTGGCCGGCGACTTCAACGCGACCACCGACCACCTGCCCCTGCGGCGCCTGCTCGGCGAGGGGCTGCGCGACGCCGTGGACCTCACCGGCAGCGGCTGGGCGCCGACCTGGCCGAGCCACGGCCGTCAGCACCTGCTCGGCGTGCCCCTGCCGCGCTTCGCCGCGATCGACCACGTCCTCGTCGGGCGGGGGTGGACCGTGACCTCGCTGCGTCGTGTCGAGGTCCCGCGCAGCGACCACACCGCGGTGCTCGCGGTGGTCGCGCCGGTCGCCTAGGTCACTGCCAGTAGTGGCGGGGCACGACCGACCTCGCCAGGCGCACGGCGTAGAAGCCGCTGGTGGTGTCGGAGTACCACACCATCCGGTGGCGCAGGTCCCACGCCGGCGCCGAGAACGCCCCCGCACCCCCGGGGGCCGGCTTGTTGAAGTAGGCCACCTCGCGGGGGTGGGCCGGGTCGCGGACGTCGAAGACCCGCAGGCCGCTCAGGATCATGCTGCAGGCCACGAGGCCCGGGTCGACGGTGCGTGGCGCCGAGCAGTAGTGGGCGGCGTAGCCCCCGACGAGGGAGGAGGCGCCCGGGTCCTTGCCCTGCGCGCCGAGCCGGGCCTTCGGCTGGTGCACGGCGAGGCGCAGGTTGGACACCACGTGCGGGTGCCGCCGGTCGTCGACGTCGATCAGCCGGGCCGCACCGACCGGGGCGTCGGGCTGGTAGCCGAGGCCCGTGACCAGGTTGGGACGGGCGCCGTAGTTGGCGAACTCGTCGACCTCGAGCAGGTAGCGGTGACCCTTGATCGTGACCGGGTCCGCGGACTGCGGGATCGAGCCGGAGCTCCACGCCAGGCCGGTGACCGGCTTGAACGCCGGGAGCGGGTCGCGGTCCTGGATCGAGCTCACGTCGAGGACCGCCAGCCCGCCGTTGGAGTACGTCGAGTCGGGGCCGCTCGGGTTGCCCAGGTTGGCGGCGTAGAGGGTGCGGCCGTCGGCGCTGAGCCGCATGCCGTGGAAGTTGACGCCGCCCAGCGTCGCGATCGGGTGGGGGAGGGCCGGGTCGCTCACGTCGACCGCGGTGACGACCTGGCCGAAGGTCGAGGAGGTGTAGAACGTGCGCCCGTCGGGGGCGAAGCCGCTCTCGTGGCCGAGCCCGCCGAGCGGGAGCGTCGACAGCAGCCGCGGGTGCCGGCAGTCGGCCCGGACGTCGTACAGGTCGAGCTGGCCGGGCAGGGTCTCGATGTTGCCCGCGACCGCGGCGAGGAGGCCGCGACGCTGGTTGAGGAAGAGCGACTCGTGCGGGGTCTCCATCGCCGGTGTGGTCAGGTTGGCGGTCTGCCGGGGCCGGCGGGGGTCGGCCATGTCGAGGACGACGACGCCGGTGCCCTCCTTCCGGGTCACCAGGTCGGCGGAGAAGATCGAGCCCGAGTCGTAGTAGCCGCAGACGTGGCCGGCGCGGTCGACGTAGCGGAAGGTCTTGAAGCCGCCGGCGCCGCCGTGGTGGGAGACCTGGGTGGCGTTGCAGGTGTAGCCCCGGGCCGCCCGACCGCTGGCGTAGTCGACGGCCGGCACCCGGCCCTGCGTGGAGGTCTCGGGGCGGGAGGCGTCGTTGCACCTGGCCTGCGGGGTCGCGCGCAGCGGCGGCTCGGAGACGGCGGTCGACGCGCCGTCGGGGAGCACGAGGGCGACGGAGCCGGCGGCCAGCCCGCCGGCCAGGGCGAGACGCAGCAGGGCGTGGCGGGGGGACCTCATGCCCGGGTCAACGATCCAAACAATCCTCAGGTTACTGGCGTCCGGGCGGTCCCGAAAAGGACATAGTTCGCCGGTGGTCGAGACCAGTGCACCCGCTTGCGGCTAAATCCGCCGCAACGTCCGGACGGGGCCGTTGGTCCCGAGAAGACTTGCCCGCGGGTGCAGGGGAGCTGGGGAGCTCCGGGAGAGCCGTGGGAGGCCGTCACATGTCTGGGACCACACTGGTGCGTCGCGTCGTCGTGCTCTGCGCGAGCGCGCTCGTCCTACCCGCCCTCGCGGCCGTGTCGAGCGCGCCGGCGCAGGCCGACGACCTGCTCTACGTCCCCTGGAGCAGCTCGCTCCCGGGGTGGTCGGACACCTACACGCCGGGCAGCGACGACGACTGCGCGGCCGGTCGGTCGAGCTGTCTGGGCAAGACGCTGAAGGAGCTGGCCAAGATCCACGACCTCAACGGCCAGTCGTGCTCGCACAACGCGATCTTCTCGCTGGCCTACCTGCGCATGACGCAGTACTACGGCTACACCCGTGACCTGCCGGACTACTACCAGGACGTGCCGTTCGCCAACCACCAGGACGCGGTGTTCGCGCGCTACTACACCGACGCGTTCTGGAACTGGCGCAACGGCAACCGCTCCGCGGTCCCGCGGGCCTGGCTCTACGCCTTCGACGCGGCCAAGAACAAGCAGGTGACCGGCAACGGCGACCTGCTGCTGGGCATGAGCGCGCACATCAATCGCGACCTGCCGTTCGTCATCGCCGCCGTCGGCACCGTCGCTCCCGACGGATCCTCGCGCAAGCCCGACTACGACAAGGTCGAGCAGTGGCTCTACTCCGCGACCGAGCCGATGCTGGCCGAAGCAGCCGCACGCTACGACTCCACGCTGGACGACGCCGACGACCCGTTCGGCCTGACCTACGCCGCGCTCTTCCAGATGGTCTCGCTGTGGCGGGAGAACGCCTGGCGCAACGCCGAGGCGCTGCTCGCGGCTCCGGACGCCGCCGCGCGCCGGCTCGTGGCGGACAAGATCGAGTCCGACGCCAATGCCGTGGCGCAGGGCCTCCTGGCGACGCAGGGCTACTCGCTGCTGAACACCACGACCGCGCGCGACACCTGGTGCTCGGCGCACAAGGGCGACGCCGCACCCGTGGCCTACGAGTACGGCGCCGTCACGCCCTGGGGCTACTGACCCTCGTCGGACCGGTCAGTGCGCCCGGCCGTGCAGGTGCGGAGCGCCCGACTTCGGGTTGACCAGGCTGAACGCCGTGCCGGCGCCGGTGGTCTCCGCGCGGAACTGCGCCACGCCCGGCAGGAACACCGGGGTCTTGAACGCGACCTCCACGCTGACCCGGTCGGGCAGGCGGTTCTCGATCGCGGCGATGCTGCGGGCCTTGGTCCACATGCCGTGGGCGATCTGCCGCTTGAAGCCCAGCGCCCTGGCGCTCCACGGGTAGAGGTGGATCGGGTTGCGGTCACCCGACACCGCGCCGTAGCGACGGCCCAGGTCGGCCGGCAGCCTCCAGTCCACGCCGCCGGTCTCGACGGCGGGGAGGTCCAGGCCGGCCGGCGCCTCGTCGTCGCCCTTGCCGCGGCGCAGGTAGGTCGAGACCTCGTCCCACACGAGCTCCTCACCCACGCGCACCTCGGTGACCATGTCGAAGACCTGGCCCTTGGCGTGCGGCCGCAGGTTGGTCGGACGCACGCTGACGTCGTAGGTCTCCGAGGCCGTCGAGGGACGGTGCTGGGTGATGGTGTTCTCCAGGTGCACCGTGCCCATGGCGGGGAACGGGAAGGCGCTGTCGGTGAGCAGCGCCATGTGCAGCGGGAACGCCAGCATGTGCAGGTAGGGCAGCGGCAGCGTGTCCTTGCGCGCGAAGCCGCACACCGAGGAGTACGCCGCGACGTGGCCCGGGTCGACCGCGACGCCGGGGCGCCGGAGCTCGAGGTCGGGCAGCTCCTTGGTGGTCTTGCGGACCCCCGGCAGGGCGGAGACCCCCGGGAGCACCGGGAGCACCGCCTTGGCCATCAGGGGCAGCCCGCTGGGCGGGTCGCTGATCGTCCTGGTCTCAGTCATGCCCACGCACCCTCACGCGCCCAGCATCATCTGGCCGCAGACCCGGACGACGTTGCCGTTGACCGCGCTGGAGGCGGGGCTGGCGTAGTAGGCGATCGCCTCGGCGACGTCGACGGGCTGGCCGCCCTGCTGCATCGCGTTGAGGCGACGCCCGACCTCGCGGGTCATGAACGGCACGGCCGCGGTCATCTTGGTCTCGATGAAGCCCGGCGCCACCGCGTTGACGGTGATGCCGTCCTTGAGGGTCGGGGCGAGCGCCTCGACGAACCCGATCACGCCGGCCTTGGAGGCGGCGTAGTTGGTCTGGCCGACGTTGCCCGCGATGCCGGCGATCGAGGCGACGCCGACGATGCGCCCGTTGGGGTTGATCGCGCCCTCCTCGAGCATCACCTTGGTGATGCGCTCGGGAGCGGTGAGGTTGACCGCGATCGCGGAGGCGAACACGTCGTCCTTCATGTTGGCCAGCTTCTTGTCGCGCGTGATGCCGGCGTTGTGGACGACGATGTCGGCGCCGCCGTGCTTGGTCGCCACGTGGTGGGCGATGCGCGCCGGGGCGTCCTTGGCGGTGATGTCGAGGGTGAGGAGGTCGCCGTCGATGTCCTTCATCACGCGGGTGAGGTCCTCGGCGGCCTGGGGCACGTCGATGCCGACCACGGTCGCCCCGTCGCGGTGCAGCACGCGGGCGATCTGCTCGCCGATGCCGCGGCTGGCGCCGGTCACGACCGCGGTCTTGCCGAGCAGGGGCTTGGTCCAGTCGACGGGCTCGATCTTGTCGGTGGCCTTGGCGTCGCCGACCGCACCGACCCGGATGACCTGGCCGCTGACGTACGCCGACTTGGGCGAGAGGAGGAAGGCGAGGGTCGAGGCGAGGCCGTTGTCGGCCTTGGGGGCGACGTAGACCAGCTGGACGGTGGTGCCGTTGCCGGCCTCCTTGCCCAGGGACCGGGTGAAGCCCTCGAGCGCGCGCTGGGCGACGTGCTCGGCCTGGTCCTTGACCTTCTCCGGCGGGGTGCCGATGACGACCAGGCGGGCGCAGGCGTCGAGCTTGCGGAGCTTGGGGGTGAAGAAGTGCTGGAGCTCGACCAGCTGCTCCGAGGACGTCAGGCCGGTGGCGTCGAAGACCAGGCCCTTGTAGGTCTCGCCCTCGGTGACGTCCTGCACGAACGAGACGCCGAGCTCGTCCAGCGCGAGCGTGAGCTGGTTGCCCAGGCGGCCGGAGCCGCCCACGACCACGGTGCCCTGCACCAGCGGCTGACCCTCCTCGTAGCGCTCGAGCTCGACCGGGTTGGGCAGGCCGAGGTTCTTGGCCAGGAGCTGGCCGACGGGCGTGTGGATCAGGGACTGGTAGCGGTCGCTCATCGCGAGGGTTCCTCCATGGTTCGGGTGTGCCCCGTGCACAGGGGCTCACGCAAGGCTCACACAAAAGGTAACGAGTGGTGTAACTCGGAGTCCACACAAGGTGATCTCGCCGACAATCGGTTTCCTGACCCCGTGCAGGGGGACAGGATTGACCCGGTGACGGGCCACCGGCTCAGACATGCGGACCCGTCGCCGACCTTTCCCAGCAACGAGGAGCGCCATGCAGGCCAAGATCCGCCGCGTCGCCGTCATCGGCGGCAACCGCATCCCCTTCGCCCGGTCCAACACCGTCTACTCCGACGCCTCCAACCAGGAGATGCTCACCGCGGCCATCGACGGCCTGGCCTCGCGCTACGGCCTCGAGGGGAAGCGGGTCGACGAGGTCGTCGCCGGCGCGGTGCTCAAGCACTCCCGCGACTTCAACCTCACCCGTGAGTCGGTCCTCGGCTCCAAGCTCTCGCCCGAGACCCCGGCGTACGACATCCAGCAGGCCTGCGACACCGGCATCCAGGCCGCGATCCTCGTCGCCTCCAAGATCGCGCTCGGCCAGATCGACGTCGGCATCGCCGGCGGCACCGACACCACCTCCGACGCCCCGATCGCGGTGGGGGAGGGCCTGCGCAAGATCCTGCTCGAGGCCAACCGCGCCAAGACCACGCAGGGCCGCCTCGCCGCGCTGGCCAAGCTGCGCCCGGGTCACCTGGCCCCCTCGATCCCGCAGAACAGCGAGCCCCGCACCGGCCTGTCGATGGGCGAGTCCGCCGCGGTCACCGCGCTGGAGTGGCAGATCCCCCGCGACGAGCAGGACGAGCTGGCGGTGCGCTCGCACAAGAACCTCGCCGCGGCGTACGACCGGGGCTTCCAGGACGACCTGATCACGCCGTTCCGCGGGGTCGAGCGCGACCAGAACCTCCGCCCCGACTCCTCGGTCGAGAAGCTGTCCACCCTCAAGCCGGTGTTCGGCAAGGGCGAGACCGCCACCATGACCGCGGCCAACTCCACCCCGCTCACCGACGGCGCGTCCGTCGTGCTGCTGGCCTCGGAGGAGTACGCCAAGGAGCAGGGCTGGGAGGTCCTGGCCTACCTGACCGACTGGGAGACCGCCGCCGTCGACTACGTCCACGGCCAGGAGGGCCTGCTCATGGCCCCGGCCTACGCGATGCCGCGCATGCTGAAGCGCAACGGCCTGACGCTGCAGGACTTCGACTTCTACGAGATCCACGAGGCCTTCGCCTCGCAGGTCCTCGCCACGCTCAAGGTCTGGAACGACCCGATCTACTGCCGCGAGCGCCTCGGCCTCGACGAGCCGCTGGGCGAGATCGACCGTGACAAGCTCAACGTCAACGGCTCCTCGCTCGCCGCGGGCCACCCCTTCGCCGCCACCGGTGGCCGCATCCTGGCCAACCTGGCCAAGCTGCTGCACGAGAAGGGCTCCGGCAAGGGCGTCATCTCCATCTGCGCCGCCGGCGGCCAGGGCGTCACGGCCATCGTCGAGGCCCCCTGACCCACACCGCGTCGAGGCCCGTCACCGTGAGGTGGCGGGCCTCGCGCCATGTCGCGGCCACGTCCCGTCACGGTGAGCGGTCGGATCGCCCCGACCACCGGGACCGGCACATCGTCGGGCGCGAGTGCCTGCCCAGGCGTGGACGGCGGCCAGCGTCCGGCATCGTGCCGGTCCGGGTGGTCGCCCTCAGCGGGTGCGCGCCAGCGCCATGAGCGCCTCGACCAGGGTGTCGGTGACCTGCTCCGCACCGACGGGTACGACGGCGGGGACGCCGGGCGCGTCCTCGCGGACCACGACGCCCAGGCGGGCCAGCTGGAGACCACCGAGCCCCATCGCGTAGGTGGTGTTGGCAACCAGGTCAGGGTCCTCGATGTCGAAGACGCCCTGCTCCTTGCCCTCCCGCAGGATCGCCACCGCGCCGGCGAGGCACCCGGTCATCGCGCGGCCGAGCCGGAAGAGCGCCGACGGGCTGATCTCGTCGAGCAGCTCGGGTCCGCTGCGCAGGATCGTGACGCCGCAGTCGACGAACGCGGGGTGCTCGCGGCCGTAGTCGAGGAACGCCTTGGCGCCCCGTCGCAACCGCTCCTCGGGCCCGGCCTCCGGGTCGTCGGCGTCGGTCAGGGCCTGCTGGAGCTCGCGGAGGTAGCCCACCAGCGTGAGGGCGAAGAGCTCCTCCTTGCCGGTGAAGTGGCGGTAGATGATCGCGCGGTTGACCCCGACCGCGCGGGCGACGTCCTCGATCTGCGCGTCGCGCACCCCGCGCGCGTCGAGGAGGGACCGCGTGGCCGCGATGATCGCCGCCTCGCGGGCCCGCCTGCGCTCGGCCGCGGCGGAGCGCCTCCGGTCGGGCCGTCGCCCGTCCTGCTCGGCCTCGTCGGACTGCTGCACCGGCTCCTGCTCGGACATGCCGGTCATCGTACGGGTGTGTAACTGGGAGTTGCACGACTCGCGGCGGAGGTCACACCGCTCACGCCAGGCCGCGGACCGTCTCGATCGTGTCGGCCTCGGCGGCGGTCTTGTCGTCGCGGTAGCGCAGGACCCGGGCGAACCGCAGGGCGAGCCCGGCGGGGTAGCGCGTGGAGGTCTGCAGCCCGTCGAGCGCGATCTCGACGACCTGCTCGGGCCGCACCCGCACGACCCAGCCGTCGGTGGGCCCGTCGGCGAGCTCGGTGAAGCGCTCGGTCTGCCACGCGAGCATCTCGTCGGACATGCCCTTGAACGTCTTGCCGAGCATCACGAACCCGGTCTCGGAGAGCTGCCGGTCGGGGTCGCGCGCGGCGAGGTGGATGTTGGACAGCAGCCCCCGGCGCCGGCCGCTGCCCCACTCGACGCCGATGACGACGAGGTCGAGGGTCAGGCGCGGCTTGACCTTGATCCAGCCCGCGCCACGACGCCCGGCCTCGTAGGGCCCGTCGGCGGCCTTGACCACGACCCCCTCGTGACCGGCCGTGAGGGTCGACTCGAAGAAGTCCTGGCCCTCCTCGACCGTGGCCGGCTGCACGCGCGGCACGAGCAACGACTCGGGGGCGAGCGCGGCCAGCCGCGCCAACCGGGACGACAGCGGCAGGTCGACCAGGCTCTGTCCGTCGAGGTTGAGCAGGTCGAAGAACACGACCGACAGGGGAGTGCGCGCCGCGGCGCCGGCCACATCGGCCGAGCTGCTGGTGCGGGAGGCGGTCTCCTGGAACGGCCGGGGCCGGCCGTCGGGGCCGAGGGCGATCACCTCGCCGTCGAGCACCACCTGCTCCGACGGCAGGGACCGGGCGGCCGCCACCACCTCGGGCAGCCGGTCGGTGACGTCGTCGAGGCTGCGGGTGTAGACGCGGACCTCCTCGCCGTCGCGGTGGACCTGCACGCGGATGCCGTCCAGCTTGCGGTCGACGTACGCCGAGGGGCCGGCCTTGGCGAGCGCCTCGGCCAGGGCGGGTGCCGAGGACGCGAGCATGGGGCGCACGGGCCGGCCGACGACCATGTCGACCGCGGCCAGGGCCTCGGCGCCGCCGCCGTGCAGCGCCAGGTGGGCCAGGGCGCCGGAGTCGGGGAGGTACATCGCCGCGCGGCGCACCTCCTTGGCCCCGATGCCCGACGCCTTGGCGATCGCGTCGAGCAGGATCGAGTCGAGGGCGCCCTGCCGGAGGTTCTCCAGGACCAGCGCGGTGAGGTAGGTCTGCTCCTCGGGGGTGGCCCGCCCGAACAACGAGGAGACCGCCGACGCGCGCACGGCCCGGGAGCCCGTGCCGGCGGCGGTCGCCACGGTCGACAGGGCCTCGTCGACGTCGGCCACGGTCAGCGTGGGCGAGGTGGCCGGGGGAGGGAGGTCGCGCAGCGAGCGGTGCCCGAGCCCGGTGCGCCGCTGGCGCGGCACCCCGGACAGGTAGGTGGCCACCACCTCGACCTCGTCGGGCTCGGCGCGGGACAGCAGGTCGGCCACCAGGGCGGTCTTGTCGTTGCGCGACCGCGTCGCGGCCACGCGGGCCGAGACGTCGATGAGGTCGGCGAGCAGCATGGGCCCATCCTTCCTGTCCCCACCGACACCTAACCTGGACGCGTGAGCGAGCGGAGCGAGCCAAGGGCCACGCCTGGCTCCGCCGCCGAGCGGAGCGAAGGCGGTGGAAGCGTGGAGGTGGAGCGGACCTGGCGACCGGGCTGGCCCTGCCCCGTCCCGCGCGTGCTGGGCGGGCTGCGGCGCGGCCCGGGCGACCCGACCTACCTCACCGACGAGCAGCGCACGCTGTGGAAGACCTTCCGCACGCCGGAGGGACCGGTCACCCTGGCGATCCGCCCCCTGGACGCGGCGGGGGAGGTGCGCGCGAGCGCCTGGGGGCCGGGCGCCGACTGGGTCCTCGACGGGCTCCCGACCCTCCTCGGCGCCGAGGACGACCCGAGCGGGTTCACCGTCCACCACGACGTCCTGGAGGCGCCGGCGCGGACGTTCGCCCACTGGCGGGTGCCGCGCACGCGGCTGGTGCTCGAGTCCCTGGTGCCGGCGGTCATCGAGCAGAAGGTCACCGGCAAGGAGGCGTTCCGCGCCCAGCGCCTGCTCGTGCGCGAGCACGGCGAGGTGGCGCCCGGCCCCGGCGCCGACCTCGGGCTGCGCGTCTTCCCCGACGTCGCGACGCTGCGCCAGGTGCCGTCGTGGCGCTGGTTGCAGTACGGCGTCGACCACTCCCGCTCGACCACCCTCCAGCGCGTGCTGCAGGTCGCCCCCGCGCTCGAGCGTCTGGTGCTGGTCGACCACGCCGAGGCCGACCGGCGGCTGCGCACGCTGCCCGGCATCGGGGTGTGGACCTCGGCCGAGGTCCGCGCGCGCGCCCTCGGCGATCCCGACGCGGTGAGCTTCGGCGACTACCACGTGGCCAAGGACATCGGCTGGGCGCTCACCGGCACGCCGGTCGACGACGAGCAGCTCGCCGTGCTGCTCGAGCCCTACGCCGGCCACCGGCTCCGGGTCCAGGTCCTGCTCGGGATGGCGGGCCTGCGACGCCCGCGACGGGGCCCCCGGATGACCCTGCCGACCCACGTCCCGGCCGCCGGTCGCGGACGCCGGTGAGGTCGACACCGCCGCTGCAGATCGGGCAAAGCGTACCGCGTCGACCACCCGGTGGTTATCTTGTGGCTGCCATGCGGGGGCGGCTCGGTACCATCAGCCGGCCCTGTGCGGCCGGCACCGGAGCGAGGACCCCCACCGTGCCCGCGGTCGTGGAGCAGCACGCGACCCGAGGCACGAGAGGAGCAGCATGGCCAGCATCGCGACCACCGCGCGAGCGACGTACGCCGACCTCAGCGACCGCGCACGCGAGGGCATCCACACCGGTGGCGAGCTGGTCCTCCTGGCCTACGACTCGGTCCGGGCGGCGATCCTCGACATCATCAGCCGCAAGTTCTCCTGGCAGGAGTTCCTCCTGCAGGCCTGGTTCATGGTCCGGGTCTCGCTGCTGCCGACGATCCTCGTGGCGATCCCGTTCGGCGTCATCGTGTCGATCCAGATCGGCGGCATCGCCTCGCAGATCGGCGCCAGCTCGTTCGTCGGCGCGGTCAACGGCATCGGCGTGCTGCGCCAGGGAGCCCCGCTGGTCACCTCGCTGATGATCGCCGGCGCGGTCGGCTCCGCCATCACCGCCGACCTCGGGGCCCGCCAGGTCCGCGAGGAGATCGACGCGATGAAGGTGATGGGCCTCGACCCCGTGCGCCGCCTGGTGAGCCCGCGCGTCGTCGCCGCGATCGTCGTCGCCGCCCTGCTCAGCGCGGTCGTCGCCACGACGGCCATCGTCACCGGCTTCGCGCTGACCGTGGGCTCCGGCGACGTCAGCTCCGGCACCTACCTCGGCGCCTTCATCAGCTTCGGCCAGCCCACCGACCTCGCGCTCGCCGAGCTCAAGGCGGTGCTGTTCGGGTTCATCGCCACGATCGTCGCGGCCCACAAGGGCCTGCACGCCAAGGGTGGCCCCAAGGGCGTCGCGGACGCGGTCAACCAGTCGGTCGTGCTCAGCGTGATCCTGCTGGCGCTGGTCAACGTCGGCCTGACCCAGGCCTACGTGATGCTCGTCCCGCAGAAGGTGGCGTGACGGTGGCGATCCAGGAGGACGGCAAGCGCACCCCCGCGTCGGCGGTCGCGGACTCGATCACCGGCGCCAAGGAGGGGGCCCTCAACGCCCTGGCCGACGTCGGGTCCTTCGCGTCGTTCTCGGCCGAGGCGGTCTCGGTCACCCCGATCACGCTCAAGCGCTACCCCAAGGAGGTGATGCGGCAGCTGACCGACATCGCCTGGGGCTCCGGCGCGATCCTGGTCGGCGGCGGCACGGTCGGGGTGATGATCCTGCTCTCCGTCGCGGCGGGCACCTCGCTCGGCATCGAGGGCTTCAACGGCCTCGAGCTGATCGGCCTGGCTCCGCTCACGGGCTTCATCTCCGCGGGCGTCAGCACACGCGAGCTCGCCCCCCTCATCGCGGCGCTCGCGCTCGCGGCCCAGGTCGGCTGCCGCTTCACCGCCCAGCTCGGGTCGATGCGGCTGCACGAGGAGATCGACGCCCTGGCGGTGATGGCGGTGCAGCCCATGCGCTACCTCGTCACCACCCGCGTCATCGCGGCGATGCTCGCGATCGTGCCGCTCTACCTCATCGGCCTGATCGGCTCCTACATCGCCGCCCAGGCGACCGTCGTGCTGCTGTTCCACCAGTCCGGGGGCACCTACGACCACTACTTCTCCGCCTTCATCCAGGGCCGGGACATCCTCCTGTCGGTGGTGAAGATCGTGGTCTTCGCGTTCGCGGTCGCGCTGATCCACTGCTGGTACGGCTTCAACGCCTCCGGCGGCCCGCAGGGCGTCGGCGAGGCCACCGGGCGCGCGATCCGCGCCTCGATCGTGGTCGTCGTGCTCCTCGACATGGTGCTCACCCTGCTGTTCTGGGGCGCGTCCCCCGGCTTCCGGATCTCGGGCTGAGGGGGACGGGTGGGAGTCTTCCGGAGTGCTCGCGGCGGTCCGTCGCGCAACGACCTCGTCGCACGGGGCCTGATCCTCATCGCCTTCTTCGTCGGCCTGATCCTGCTGATGGCGGCCAGCCTCAAGGGGGCCTTCGCCGACACCAGCCCGGTCTCGACGCGGCTCGACACCGCGGGCGGCTCGATCGGCCCCGGGTCCGACGTCAAGCTCGGCGGCCTCATCGTGGGCCGGGTCAAGGCGATCTCCGGGGGCGCAGGCGGCGTCACCCTCGACCTCACGATGGACAACGAGCTCATCGACGGCATCCCGAGCGACGTCGAGGCCCGCATCCTGCCCGCCACGGTCTTCGGCACGACGTACGTCGACCTGACCGGCGGTCACCTGGCCGGCGGTCGCCACCTGCGGGCCGGCGACGTGATCGAGCAGGACACCTCGGTGCCGACCCTCGAGCTGCAGAAGGCGCTGGACAGCATCGACCGCCTGGTCGACGCGCTCGGCCCGGCCGAGCTCAACACCGCCCTGTCCGCCGTCGCCGGCGCGCTCGACGGGCGCGGCGAGCAGCTCGGCCGCACCATCAGGACGCTCAACGACCTGCTGCGCAAGGTGACCCCCACGATGCCGTTGGTCCGCGAGGACCTCAACCTGCTCGCCACCAACCTGGAGACCGTGAGCAAGGCGGCCCCCGACCTCCTCGACGCGGTCGACGACGGCCTCTACGTCGGCGCCCACCTGGTCAAGCAGAAGGCCGACCTCACCCGGCTGCTCACCGGCGGCACCGCCCTGGTGCGCGACGCCGACCGGTTCCTCGAGGCCAACGACAAGAAGCTGGTCCGGCTGGTGAACACCGCGGTGATCGTCTCCGACGCGTTCTACGACAGCCGAGGTGGGCTGGTCGACACGCTGCTCGCGATCAACAACGTGTCCGGCAAGATCCAGACCGTCGGCAACGGCGGCCCCGCCAAGGTCGACGGCGTGCTCGTCGACGCCGGCCGCTACAGCTACTACACCCGGGCCGACTGCCCGCGCTACGGCAACGCCCGCGGTGGCAACTGCGGCGGCGCGGGTCGTGCGGCGGTCGGTGGCGGCGACGCCGGGGCCCTCGTGGCGGGCTCGCTCACGCGAGGGGGCCGACGATGAGGATCCGCGGCACCGCCCTCAAGTTCGGCATCTTCACCGCCGTCTCGATCCTGTTCCTGGCGCTGCTCTACAACACGATGGCCAACAACGTGAGCGGTGACGTCGTGGAGTACGACGCGGTCTTCTCCGACGTCAGCGGCCTGCGCACCGGCGACGACGTCCGGGTGGCCGGGGTCAAGGTCGGCCGCGTGCAGAGCATCGAGGTGCAGGGCCGCGACGCCCGCATCGGGTTCGTGCTCTCCAAGGACCAGCCGCTGCTGACCACGACCGACCTGGTGATCCGCTACCAGAACCTCCTCGGCCAGCGCTACGTCTCGATGGTGCAGACCGGCCGCCAGGGCCCTGCGCTCGAGCCGGGCGCCACGGTCCCGGTCGACCGCACCAGCCCCGGCTTCGACCTGACCGCGCTGCTCAACGGCTTCCGCCCGTTGTTCGCGGTGCTCAAGCCCGAGGACGTCAACAAGCTCGCGGAGAGCATCATCAAGGTCCTGCAGGGCGAGGGCGGCACGGTCGAGATGCTGCTCAAGCAGACCGCCGACCTCACCGGCTTCCTCGCCGACCGCGAGCAGCTGTTCGACGACGTGGTCACCAACCTCACGCCCGTGCTGGACAACCTCTCCGGGCAGGGCACGCAGCTACGGTCGACCGTGCGGGAGCTGAGCCGTCTGATGGAGGGCTTCGCCCGCAACCGGGCGACCTTCGGGCGCTCGCTGAGCAAGGTCAGCGACCTGATCGGCACCACCAGCGGTCTGCTGCGCGACGCCCGCCGGCCGCTGGGCAACGACGTGCGCAAGCTGCGCGCGCTGTCCCAGATGTACGCCGACCAGGGCCGCCTGTTCGGCAGCTCGCTCGAGGCGTTCGGCAACGTCGTGGGCATCGTCGGGATCGGCCTGTCCTACGAGAGCGCGCTCAACTCCTACCTGTGCAACCTCGACGGATCGATCCTCGGGGTCCAGTTCGGCACGGGCACCGCGAGCTCGCGTCAGACGAAGGTGTGCCGATGAGGACCCCGTCGATCAACCTGCGTGCCGCCAACGGCAAGGTCTTCGGCGACCGGGACCCGTTCCGCATCGGCATCGCCGCCTTCGTCGCCCTCGGCGTGCTCAGCGTCCTCGTCGTCGTCATCAGCACGGTGTCGATCGGGACGAGGTCCTACTCCGCCCAGCTGCCCCACACCGCCGGCCTGCGGGTGGGGGAGTCGGTGCAGGTGGCCGGCGTCGACTCGGGCCAGGTGCGCGGCATCCACCTGGACGGCACCCGGGTCCTGGTCGACTTCACCGTCGACCGGTCGATCCGGCTGGGCCGCGACACCACGGCGGCGGTCAAGGTCTCCACGCTGCTGGGCACCCACTACCTCGACATCGACCCGCAGGGCGCCGGCGAGCTGCGCGACGGGCTGGTCCCGCTGTCGCAGACCTCGGTGCCGTTCAACCTCCAGGACGTCATCGACAAGGGCACCGCCGCGGCCGACAAGCTCGACTCGGCCCTGCTCGGCCAGGCGCTGAGCACCGTCGCCGACACGCTGCGGGCCAGTGGTCCGGAGTTCCTGCCGGCCCTCGAGGGCGTCGACCGGCTCTCGCAGGTCGTGGCCAAGCGCAGCGACCAGTTCGGCCGGCTGCTGCGTTCCTCGCGCGAGGTCGCCGACCAGCTGGCCGCCTCCAGCGACGACCTGATCCGCCTCATGCGCCAGACCAACCTCGTCGTGGATGAGCTGCTGCGTCGTCGCGAGGCGATCCACCGGCTCCTCCTCGACGTGCGCGTCCTCGCCTCGTCGGTGCGCGGCATCATCGCCGACACCAAGCAGGACATCGGGCCGGCCCTCGACGAGTTCGACAAGGTGCTGAGGATCCTGAAGAGCAAGGACGACCAGCTGCGAGGCGCGCTGCACAAGCTCGCGGTCGCCGGACGCTACCTCGCCAACGCCGCCGGCAACGGACCCTGGATCGAGCTGCTCATCCCGGGCCAGTCCGACGACCTCTACTGCAACAACGGGAGCGGGTGCCGCTGATGACCACCCAGACCCGCCTCCCGGCGTGCTCCCGGGCCCTCGCGGCCCTCCTCGCCCTGCTCCTGGCCGGCTCCCTCGCCGGCTGCGGGCTGCTCGGCGGCGCCGGCACGCGCACGGTCAAGGTCGAGCTGCTCGACTCCGCCGGCCTGTTCACCGGCAACGACGTCGGTGTCCTCGGCGTCGCGATCGGCAAGGTGACCGAGATCGAGCCCAAGGGCGACCACGTCACGGTGACCCTCTCGATCACCGACGGCGAGGTGAAGATCCCGGCCCGGGTCAACGCGGCGGTGGTCTCGCGCAGCGTCGCGACCGACCGCTACGTCGAGCTGACCCCGGTCTACCGGGGTGGCCCGCAGCTCCAGGACGGCGCGGTCATCCCGACCGAGCGCACCGTCACGCCGGTCGACTTCGACAAGGTGCTCGCGTCGGTCGACAAGCTCGGGCGTGGGCTGGTCGACAACCCCGACGCGACCAACTCGCTCAAGCAGCTGATCGACATCACCGCCGACAACCTCCAGGGCCGGGGCGAGCAGATCAACCGCACGATCACCTCGCTGTCCGAGGCGGTGCGGACCACCAACGGCCAGAGCGGCGACATCATCGCCACGATGCGCTCGCTGGACACGCTCGCCTCCGCGCTGATCAAGGACGAGCAGACCGTCCGCCGGTTCGTCGCCCAGGTCGCCGACGCCTCGCAGCTGCTGGCCGACGAGCGCGACAACCTCGGGGTGGCGCTGACCAGCCTGTCCCGCACGGCCGACAGCGTCGCCGCCTTCGCCAAGGCCAACCGCGGTCGGATCAAGCGCGACACCAAGGACCTCAC
This sequence comes from Nocardioides marmoribigeumensis, assembly GCF_031458325.1. NCBI lineage: Bacteria > Bacillati > Actinomycetota > Actinomycetes > Propionibacteriales > Nocardioidaceae > Nocardioides > Nocardioides marmoribigeumensis. Next base: position 685,112 of record NZ_JAVDYG010000001.1, on the reverse strand, counting down.
CGCGGTGGTGGCCAACCTGGTGCGCGCCCGCAGCGACCTCGCCGAGATCGCCGAGGCACTGCCGCTGGCCAGCGACAACCTGGCCCGGGCCCGCGCGTCCAACGGCAACATCCGCGTGCGCGCCGACCTGTCCCAGGCCCTGCCGCTGGGCGGGTCGCAGGTGCAGCAGCTCTGCGACGCGCTCGGCGACCTGTGCAACGGCCTGACCGTGCCACCGAGCCCCGAGGAGCTGCTCGGCGCGATCCTGGGAGGCACCCCGTGACCCGCTCACCCGCCCGTCGCCCCCGCACGGCCTCGCTGCTCGCCGCCCTGGTCGCCCTCGTGCTGACCACCGGGCTGTCGGCGTGCGGGCCCGACTACGGCGACCTGCCGCTCCCCGGGTCCAAGGTCGGGGGCGAGACCTACCGGCTGAGCGCGATCTTCGACGAGGCCCTCAACCTCGCGCAGGGCGCCCAGGTCAAGGTCAACGGCGTCCCGGTGGGCCGGGTCCAGACCGTGACCGCCAAGGACTTCAAGGCCAAGGTCGTGATGGACATCAAGGCCTCGGCCAAGCTGCGCCACGGTTCCCAGGCGCGGCTGCGCTACGACACCCCGCTCGGGGAGCTGTTCATCCAGATCACGCCGTCGAGGACCGGTCAGCCGCTCGAGGACGGCGACGCGCTGTCCCACGCCGACACCAGCACCGCCCCGACGGTGGAGGACACCCTCGCGGCCGTGTCGCTGCTGATCAACGGCGGCGGGCTCGAGCAGCTGCGGACGATCACCGACGAGCTCAACACCGCCCTCGGGGGGCGCGAGCCGCTGGTGCGCGACACCCTTCGCCGGCTCACCACCTTCCTGGCCGAGGCCAACCGCAGCACCCGCGACATCGACCGGGTGCTCCGGTCGCTGTCGAGCACGTCCAAGGTGCTCAACGCGCGGCGGGGCACGATCAACCGGGCGCTGCGCGAGGTCATCCCGATCTCGCGGGTGCTGCGCGGCAACACCGACGACATCATCAAGCTGCTCAAGGCCGTGGACGACCTCTCGACGACGGCCAAGCAGGTCGTCGGGGCCACCAAGCAGAACATCCTGGCGATCCTGCGTGACCTCGGCCCGATCATGGACGCGGTCCTCTCGACCCGGTCCCAGCTCGCCCCGGGCCTGCGCAACATGATCGCGGCGGCCGACTTCCTCGACCGCACCGTCGAGGGCGACTTCCTCCCGCTCGACGCCACGATCAAGCTCGACGGCACCCCCGGCGGACCCGGCGGCGGACCTGGCGGCGGCCCGTCGCAGAGCCCCGGCCCCGGTGGCCTGCCGACGGCCCTCCCGACGATCCCGCTGCCCACCAAGCTGCCGACGATCCTGCCCGGCGGCGGCGGCGGCGGCGGCGGCGGGGGCGGCCTGCTCGGCGGCCTCAGCTTCCGCGCGATGGTCCAGGGGACGAGCTGATGGAGCGCAAGTTCATCCTGAGCGGGGGCGGCATCGTGCTGGCCCTGGTGCTGTGCGTGTTCTACATCTTCGGCTCGGTGCTCAAGACCCCGCTGCTCGAGGACGCCCCGACGGTCAAGGTCGAGATGCCGCGCACCGGCGGTCTCTTCGAGGGCTCGCAGGCGACCTTCCGCGGCGTACGCGTCGGCAAGGTGACCAAGCTCGACCTCGGCACGGAGGGCGTCGAGGCGACGGTCAAGCTCTCCGGGGGCACCGAGATCCCCGCCGACAGCCACGTGCAGGTGCGCAGCCTCTCGCCGGTCGGGGAGCAGTACCTCGACTTCCAGCCGGCCGACATGAAGGGCCCCTACCTGAAGGACGGCAGCGTCATCAAGGCCGACGCGGTCGACCTGCCCAAGACCCTCGGCAGCATGGCGATCACGCTCAACAAGCTGATCGAGCAGATCCAGCCCAAGAAGGTCGCGATCGTCCTCGACGAGATCGCGACCGGGCTCGGCGGGGCCGAGCGCGACCTCCAGACCCTGGTCAAGGACGGCAGCGAGCTGCTGCGCACCTTCGACGAGAACTGGCCGGTGACCGAGCGCCTGCTCGAGAACGGCAACGTGCTGCTGCGCATCGGCACCGACAACTCGGCCGACATCCTCCGGATCGCGCGCAACAGCAAGCTGTTCGCCGCCTGGCTGCGTGGCTACGACCCGACGCTGTTCCGGCTGCTCGAACGGGCGCCGGGCCAGCTCGAGGAGCTGCGTCGCGTGGTCCGTGACGTCCGGGAGACCCTGCCGCAGCTGCTCGACCCCGCGATCACGCTCAGCGACGTGATGGCCGCCCACGACCCCCACATCCGGGAGCTGCTGGTGCAGTTCCCGCGCGGGTTCAACGCGTTGGCCGGGGCGATCCGCAACGGCGCCGGCCACCTCGACGTGATCATGCAGCGCACCGAGACCTGCGACTACCCGACGGTCCGGCGCAGCCCGCGCGCCACGACGCGACGTCCGCTCCAGGACCAGGGCCACTGCCCGAAGGGCCTGGCCTTCTCCCAGCGGGGGGCCCAGTGGGCGCCCGGACCCGTCCCGGTGCCGGCTCGATGACCCGACGACTCCGCGCGGGGATGCTGGTCCTCGTCGTCCTGCTGGTCGCCGCGCTGGTGGCGCTGGTCGTGCTGTGGCGCCACGACGCCGACCTGACCCGCACCCGGGACCTCGCCGTCGCCGAGCACGACGCCACCCGAGCGGCCTCGCGCATCGCGGTGTCGATGACCTCCTACGACTACCGCACGGTCGACGAGGACTTCGCCTGGATCGACCAGGACGGCACTTCGAGGTTCCAGAAGACCTTCAGCGAGTCCACCAAGCCGATCCGCCAGCTGATCACCCGCACCCGCGCCACCGCGACGGGCAAGGTCAGCGACGCGGCCGGCACCGCCGACGACGTCGACCACGTCGAGGTGCTGCTGTTCGTCGACCAGGAGCTCCGGCGGGCCGGCGACGCCAAGTCGTCGCTCGACAGCAACCGCGTGGTGATGCAGATGGTGCACGAGGGCGGTCGCTGGCTGGTCGACGACGTCGAGCTTCGCTAGAGCAGGGGCCGCAGCGGCGCGAGGAAGAGCTCGGTGAGCTTGGCCTGCACCGGGCGGGACTCCCACACGTCGAGGGTGAGGCGGTCGGCGTTGCGCAGGTCCATCTCGAAGATGCGCTCCATCTCCTGCGCCATCGCGGGGTCGATCACCTCGAGGTTGACCTCGTAGTTGCCGGTCATCGACAGCCGGTCGATGTTGGCGGTGCCGACCGTCGACCAGCTGCCGTCGATCGTGGCGGTCTTGGCGTGGACCATCGCGCCGTGGAACCGCCAGATCTCCACGCCCGCGGCGAGCAGCTCGCGGTAGTAGCCGCGCGAGAGCCAGTCGGCGACGACGTGGTTGGAGGTCTCCGGGACCAGGATCTTGACGTCGACCCCGCGCTGGGCGGCCCGCACGAGGCTGTCGGCGAAGTCGGAGTCGGGGATGAAGTAGGCCTGGGTGAGGTAGATGTTGCGCGCCGCGCGGTTGATCGCCTCGAGGTACATCGCCCGGATCGGGAACATCCACAGCCGCGGGATGTTGCGCTGGACCCGGATCCGGGACTCCCAGTCCGACGGCGCCTCGACGACGAGCGGCCCCCCGTGGTGGCCCCGGCGGTGCAGGTTCCAGAAGTCCGCGAACGCGCGGGTCAGGTCCCACACGGCGGGTCCGGTGACCGAGACGTGGGTGTCGCGCCACTCGGTGGCGAAGGCCGACCCGATGTTGTAGCCGCCGACGAACGCCACCTCGTCGTCGACGACGAGGATCTTGCGGTGGTCGCGTCCGTAGCGCCGGAGGTCGAAGAACCGGATGCCGGCGCCGTAGACGGGGTAGCGCAGCACGTGGATCGGCGGCCGGAAGTGCTTGAAGCGCGGCGAGACCACGAGGTTGGCGAACCCGTCGTAGATCGCGTAGACCTCCACCCCGCGGGCCGCGGCGTCGTACAGCGCCTGCTTGAAGCGCTCGCCGACCTCGTCGCCCTTCCAGATGTAGGTCTCCAGCAGCACCCGCTGCCGGGCGCGACCGATGGCGTCCAGCATCGCGTCGTAGAGGTCCGCGCCGAAGGTGTAGCTGGTCAGGGTGCCCTCGCCGACCGCGACGTCGGTGGGCGGGCGGGTCGCGAACGGCTTGGGGCGCTTGCCGCGGCGCCGGTAGGAGTCGACCACCGTGAGGACCAGCGCGACCAGCACCTGGAGGCCGAAGACCGCCAGCAACGTGGTGCGGACGCGCGCGCGCACCGGTGAACCGGGCTCGGTCGCCCGTCTCAGCCTGACCAGTCGCTCGCGCACACCAGGAATCTACTGTCGGTGCCCACGGTTATCGTCACTGACATGAGGCCCGTCACCGATCTGAAGCGCCGCGTGGCGCCGTTCGAGGTCATCTCGGACTACACGCCGTCGGGCGACCAGCCGACGGCGATCAAGGACATCACCGCCCGCATCCAGGGCGGGGAGCAGGACGTCGTGCTGCTGGGCGCCACCGGCACCGGCAAGACCGCGACGGTCGCGTGGGCGGTCGAGCAGCTCCAGCGCCCCACGCTGGTCATGCAGCCCAACAAGACGCTGGCCGCGCAGTTCGCCAACGAGCTGCGCCAGCTGCTGCCCAACAATGCGGTGGAGTACTTCGTCTCCTACTACGACTACTACCAGCCCGAGGCCTACGTCCCCCAGACCGACACCTACATCGAGAAGGACTCCTCGATCAACGAGGAGGTCGAGCGGCTGCGGCACTCCGCGACCAACTCGCTGCTCACCCGACGCGACGTGATCGTGGTGTCCACGGTGTCCTGCATCTACGGTCTCGGCACCCCGCAGGAGTACGTCGACCGCATGGTCCGCCTGCGCGTGGGCGGCGAGGTCGACCGCGACCAGCTGCTCCGCCGGCTCGTGGAGATCCAGTACACCCGCAACGACCACGCCTTCACCCGCGGCACCTTCCGGGTCCGCGGCGACACCCTCGAGGTCTTCCCGGTCTACGAGGAGATGGCCGTCCGCATCGAGCTCTTCGGCGACGAGATCGAGCGGCTGATGACCCTGCACCCGGTGACGGGGGAGGTGCTCACCGAGGACGAGGAGCTCTACATCTTCCCGGCGACCCACTACGTCGCCGGCCCCGAGCGCATGGAGCGCGCGATCCGCGGCATCGAGCTCGAGCTCCAGGACCGGCTGGCCGAGTTCGAGCGCCAGGGCAAGCTGCTCGAGGCCCAGCGCCTGCGCATGCGCACGCAGTACGACATCGAGATGATGCGCCAGGTCGGCAGCTGCGCCGGCATCGAGAACTACTCGATGCACATCGACGGCCGCAGCCGGGGCTCGGCGCCCAACTGCTTGCTCGACTACTTCCCCGAGGACTTCCTCCTGGTGGTCGACGAGTCCCACGTGGCGGTGCCGCAGATCGGCGGGATGTACGAAGGCGACATGTCGCGCAAGCGCAACCTGGTCGACCACGGCTTCCGGCTGCCCAGCGCGATGGACAACCGCCCGCTGCGGTGGGAGGAGTTCCTCGACCGCATCGGCCAGACGATCTACCTCTCGGCCACCCCCGGCCCCTACGAGCTCGACAAGGTCGGCGGCCTCGACAACGTGGTCGAGCAGATCATCCGGCCGACCGGGCTGGTCGACCCCGAGGTGGTGGTCAAGCCGACCAAGGGCCAGATCGACGACCTGATCCACGAGATCCGGGTCCGCGCCGACCGCAACGAGCGGGTGCTGGTCACCACGCTGACCAAGAAGATGTCGGAGGACCTCACCGACTACCTCCTCGAGGCCGGCATCCGCACCCGCTACCTCCACAGCGAGGTGGACACCCTGCGCCGCATCGAGCTGCTGCGCGAGCTGCGCATGGGGGAGTACGACGTCCTGGTCGGCATCAACCTGCTGCGCGAGGGTCTCGACCTGCCCGAGGTCTCACTGGTGACGATCCTGGACGCCGACAAGGAGGGGTTCCTGCGCTCCGACAAGTCGCTCATCCAGACCATCGGTCGTGCGGCGCGCAACGTGTCCGGCCAGGTGATCATGTATGCCGACAAGATCACCCCCTCGATGGAGCTCGCGATCGAGGAGACCAACCGGCGGCGGGAGAAGCAGGTCGCCTACAACAAGGAGCGGGGCATCGACCCGCAGCCGCTGCGCAAGAAGATCGCCGACATCACCGAGATGCTCGCCCGCGAGGAAGAGAGCACCGAGGAGCTGCTGCAGACCTGGCAGACCAGCACCACCGGCGGCAAGAACAAGGGCCAGCGCTCCCCGACGCCCGCGCTGCGCAAGGCCGACATCGGCCACGGGCGCGACCTGGCCGGCGCACCGAGCAGCGAGCTCGCCCAGCTCATCCAGGACCTGACCGACCAGATGAAGGCCGCGGCCGCGGAGCTGCAGTTCGAGCTCGCCGCCCGGTTGCGCGACGAGATCGGGGACCTCAAGAAGGAGCTGCGCCAGATGATGCAGGCCGGCGTGAGCTGACCGAGAAGCGGTCCTGCTCGCTGAGCAGCTTCTCCAGGCGGGCCTCGTCGACCTTGTTGACCAGGTACTTGTCGTCCTGCGCGTCGCGGACCACCTTGGCCAGCGTGAAGGACGAGGAGACCAGGAACAGCGCGGTCATGGCGAGGAAGGCGCGGATCCAGGGGTCGACCGGCAGGTAGATGATCGCGAAGATCAGGCCCACCAGGGCCACGCCGAAGGAGAGGCCTGCCTGGGCGAAGAAGGCGGCGGTGTTCTTGGTCGGAGCGGGTGTCGTCGTCATGGCTCCATGCTCGGCCGCGAGGCGGCGTCCGCGCATGGGTGCGCGTACTCAACCGTCCTGAGTGGTCTGCGAGACTTCCCGGATGGACGTTCCTGCCTGGGTGTGGTGGCTGACCCTCGGAGTGACCATCACCGTCCTCCTCCTCGACGTCGTCGTGATCGGCCGTCGCCCCCACGAGCCCTCCCGCCGGGAGCTGGTCGCGGCACTCGGCACCTACATCGGCGCCGCGGTGGTGTTCGGCATCGGGGTGTGGGCCCTCAGCGGGCCCCGCTACGGCAAGGAGTTCCTCGCCGGCTGGCTGACGGAGTACTCCCTGTCGGTGGACAACCTGTTCATCTTCATCATCATCATGAGCCGCTTCTCGGTGCCGCGGGAGCTGCAGCAGAAGGCGCTGCTGATCGGCATCGTGCTCGCGCTGGTGTTCCGCGGCCTCTTCATCGCGGTCGGTTCGGCGGCGATCCAGCAGTTCAGCTGGATCTTCTACGTCTTCGGTGCGTTCCTGGTCTACACGGGCGTCAAGCTCGCGCTCGAGGGCTCCGAGGACGAGGACGAGTTCGAGGAGAACCGCCTGGTCCGCTGGACCCGCAAGGCCCTTCCCCACACCGACGAGGGGGAGTGGGGCGGCGGCAAGGTCTGGGTGCGCGAGCACGGCCGGCTGCTGTTCACCCCGATGTTCGCGCTCATCGTCGCGCTCGGCACCACCGACCTGCTGTTCGCCCTCGACTCGATCCCGGCGATCTTCGGGCTGACCAGCGAGGCCTACCTCGTGCTCACCGCCAACGTCTTCGCGCTGATGGGCCTGCGGCAGCTCTACTTCCTCCTCGGCGGGCTGCTCGAGCGCCTGGTCTACCTCTCCTACGGACTCGCGCTGCTGCTCACCTTCATCGGCGTCAAGCTCGTGCTCGAGGCGCTGCACACCAACGAGCTCCCGTTCGTCAACGGCGGCGAGCACGTCTCGTGGGCGCCGGAGATCCCGATCGAGCTGTCCCTGGGCATGATCGTCGGGATCCTGGTCGTCACCACCGTCGCGAGCCTGTGGCGCTCGGGCGGGCTGCCGGACCGGGACGGCTCCCGGGCGTCCGAGCCCACGGAGTGACGAAGTGAACACTGTTTAGGTATGGCGGCGGGGATTCGTCCCGCCTACCCTTCTGACCTGCGATGACGCAGGTTCCGGACCCCTCTGGTCCGGCCCTTCCCAAAGTCGCACCCCTACCTGCGGGTGGGCGGTTACAGTGCGGCGGTGATGTGCCGCACGGGGGCGGGCTCCTCACCCGGAGTGCCTCCACGGACACCCGTTCGGGCGTGAGACCCCCTGCGGGAAACGAGAACATGTTCTAGTCTGTTCCGGAACTCGAGCTGGGCGGGCGGAGACGAGGGAGGCACGGTGGCGCTGTCGCTGTCGTCGACCATGCGTGGACCGGGCGAGATCGCCGTGATGGTCTACGAGGTCACCAAGCGCTTCGGTCGGCGACCGTTCCAGTGGGCCGAGTTCATCGAGCAGGCCTGGTTCGTCACCAGCGTCACCCTCATGCCGACGATCCTGGTGTCGGTGCCGTTCGGCGCGGTGATCTCGCTGCAGGTCGGCAACCTGACCGGACAGCTCGGTGCGGAGTCGTTCGCCGGCGCCACGGCGGTGCTGGCCACCGTGCGCGAGGCGGCGCCCATCGCGGCGGCCCTCATCATCTCCGGGGCCGCCGGCTCCGCGATCTGCTCCGACCTCGGGGCGCGCAAGATCCGCGAGGAGATCGACGCCATGGAGGTCCTCGGCGTCGACCCGCTCTACCGGCTGGTCGTGCCCCGCGTGGCGGCCACCGTCTTCGTCTCGATGATGATCATCGGCATCGTCATCGCGGCGGGCATCGGCGGCGGCTACTTCTTCAACGTCGTGGTGACCGGTGGCTCGGCGGGCTCGTTCCTCTCCTCCTTCACCACCCTGGCCACCCTCGCCGACCTGCTGATCGCGATCGTCAAGGCGGCGATCTTCGGCTGGCTGGCCGCCGTGGTCGGCTCCTACAAGGGCCTCAGTGCCGGCGGCGGTCCCTCGGGCGTGGGGCGGGCGGTCAACGAGGCCGTGATCATCACGTTCATGCTGCTGTTCTTCATCAACGCGCTGATCACGGCCGTCTACTTCCAGGTCGTCCCCCAGCAGGGGCTCTGAGATGTCAGCGTTGTCCGAGCTCGGCGCCGCCGTCGTCCGCGGCCGCAAGCGCCGCCTGATGGAGTACGGCGACCAGCTGCTCTTCTACGGCCGCGCGCTCGCCTGGACGCCGCGTGCGGTCCGTCGCTACAAGCGGGAGATCCTCAACACGCTCGCCGAGGTGGCCTTCGGGTCCGGGGCGCTGTCGATGATCGCCGGCACCGTGGGCGTGATCGCGTTCCTGTCGTTCTTCGCCGGCACCGAGGTGGGCCTGCAGGGCTACGCCTCCCTGAGCCAGATCGGCGTCTCGAAGTTCACCGCGTTCATCTCGGCCTACTTCAACACCCGCGAGGTGGCCCCGCTGGTCTCCTCCATCGCCCTGGCCGCCACGGTGGGCTGCGGCTACACCGCCCGCCTCGGCTCGATGCGGATCAGCGAGGAGATCGACGCCCTCGAGGTGATGGGCATCCCGTCGCTGCCGTTCCTGGTGACCACCCGGATGATCGCGGCCTTCCTGGCGGTCATCCCGCTCTACATCGTGGCGCTGTTCGCCTCCTACCTCTCGCCGCGGCTGATCACCGTCTACATCTTCGGTCAGTCCGCCGGCACCTACGACCACTACTTCCTGGCGTTCCTGCCGCCCCAGGACGTGATCTACAGCTTCCTCAAGCTGATCGTGCTCGCGGTGCTGATCATCCTGATCCACTGCTACTACGGCTACAGCGCGAGTGGCGGGCCGGCGGGCGTCGGCATGGCCGTGGGGCGGGCGATCCGCTCCTCGATCGTGACCGTCGTCGTCGCCGACTTCTTCCTCAGCTTCGCGATCTGGGGCTCCACGACCACGGTGCGGATCACGGGGTGAGCTGACCGTGTTCGTCATGCTGCGTCGGGAGAACGACGCCAAGGAGGAGGCCCGCCTCGTGGTGGCGGGCATCGCCTACCTCGTCGCGGTCGCGCTCCTGGGGGCGCTCTCGATCGCGATCTACACCAAGGCGTTCACCCACGTCACCACGGTGACCCTCGTGGCCGACCGGGCCGGCCTCCAGCTGGCGAAGTACGGCGACGTCCGCTACGACGGCGTGCTCGTCGGCCAGATCCGCGGCATCGACCAGACCGGCGACAAGGCGCGCATCACCCTGGCCCTCGACCCCGACGCGGCCCGGTCGCTGCCCCGTGACGTCGACGCCAGCATCATGCCGACCACGCTGTTCGGTCGGAAGTTCATCTCCCTCGACCCGCCGGCCCGGTCGGGCCCCGAGGGGATCAAGGACGGCACCGTCATCCCGCCCGAGCGGGTCACCACCTCGGTCGAGCTCGGGCGCGTGCTCGAGCGGCTGTTCCCGCTGCTGCGCACGGTCCGCCCGGCCGACCTCAGCGCCACCCTGGGTGCCCTCGCCACCGCCCTCAACGGCCGCGGTGCGCAGCTCGGCGACACCCTCGAGAAGCTCGACGGCTACCTCACCACGATGAACCCCCACCTGCCCGAGCTGCAGGAGGACCTCCGCCTCCTGGCCACCGTCACCTCGGCGTACGACGTCGCCGCGCCCGACCTGGTGCGCGCGCTCGGCAACCTGACCGTCACCTCCCGCACGGTGAAGGCCAAGCGGGCCGAGCTGGCCGGGCTGTTCAAGGCGGTCACCGACGTCTCGGACACCACCTCGACGGTGCTCGAGGACAACGAGGCCGCCGCCATCCAGGCCACCCAGTCCTCCAAGCCGATCCTCGGCCTGCTGGAGAAGTACGCCCCCGAGTACAACTGCCTGCTGCGCGGCGTCGCGGCCTACAAGCCGATCCTGATCAAGACCTTCGAGGGCGGCCGGGTCAAGCAGTTCGCCGAGTTCCCCACCACCCAGCGGCGCGGCTACGACCGGCGCGACCGGCCGGCGTACGACGACACGCGCGGGCCGCGCTGCTACGGCCTGCCCCACCACGTGCCGATCCCGTGGCCCGGGCTGGACCTGAGGAACGGCACGGACCTGGACTCCAAGAAGGGGCTGGGCAACTCCTACTTCCCCGGCGGGGCCGAGCCGGGTCCCTCGTTCCTCCAGGACCTCGTCCAGGCGTTCACCGGGCAGAGCTTCCCGGCGGGCATGGTCGACCCGGGCAACACCCGTGACGGGCGGCGGGCCAGCGCTGCGCTGCTGAGCACGCGCACGGGCCGCTCGGTGAGCCGCATCCCGGCCCTGTCGTCCTACATGTACGCCCCCATGACGCACGCGGGGGAGGGGGCGCCGTCGTGAAGGTGAGCCGTTCCGTCCTCGTCGCCGGCTCCAAGCTGGCCGTCTTCACCGTGGTCTCGCTCGTGGTCACCGGGACCCTCGTGGTGATCATGGGCAAGTTCGGCACCGGCGAGACCCGGGAGTACTCCGCGATCTTCCGCAACGCCAGCCTGATCAAGAAGGGCGACGACGTGCGGGTCGCCGGCGTCATCGTCGGCAAGGTGAGGTCGGTGGAGATCTTCCGCACAGACCAGGCCAAGGTCGGCTTCACGGTGGTCAAGGACCTGCCACTGACCACGCGCGCCGAGGTCGCCGTCCGCTACCTCAACCTGGTCGGCGACCGCTACCTGGCGGTCGAGCAGGGCGACGGCGCGTCGGCCGCGCCGCTCGAGCCGGGGGCCACCCTCCCGGCGACGCAGACCAGACCCGCGCTCGACCTGAGTGCGCTCTACAACGGGTTCGCCCCGCTGTTCAACGCCCTCGAGCCGAGCCAGATCAACCAGCTCTCGCTCAACATCGTCAAGGTCCTGCAGGGCGAGGGCGGCACGATCGAGGGCCTGGTCCGCGAGACCGCCTCGCTGACCACCACGATCGCCAACCGCGACCAGCTCGTGGGCCAGGTGATCGACAACCTCAACCAGACCCTCGGCACCGTCCAGGCCAAGCGCAGCCAGGTCGGCCAGCTGGTCACGCAGCTGCGCCGCTGGATGCACGGCCTGGCCGAGGACCGCGTCCAGATCGGCCGCTCGGTGGTCAACATCTCGAGCCTGACCGCGCTGCTCGCCGACCTCATCACCGACGGTCGACCGGTCCTCGAGCGGGACATCGCCCAGCTGCGGCGGCTGGCCGAGGTCCTGTCGCGCGACGAGACCCGCAAGGTGCTCAACCAGATCCTCACCAACCTGCCCGAGATGCTCGAGGACCAGACCCGCACCGGCACCTACGGCTCCTGGTACAACTACTACCTCTGCAGCTACCAGGCCGACATCACGCTGCCACGCGAGCTGGTCAAGGCGCTGCCGGCCCTCAAGCCGCTGGCCCAGCGGCTGCGCGACGTCCGCTACAGCTCGAGCGAGAAGCGGTGCCACCTGTCATGAGGCGCTACTCCAGCTCGCAGATCGTGCGCATCGGGACCATCAGCGTGGTGATGGCCCTGGTGGCGATGGCGCTCGCGCTCAACATCCAGAAGTTCCCCGGCATGCGGGGCACCGGCTACACCGCGCAGTTCAGCGACGCCAGCGGCCTGCACAAGGGCAACATGGTCCAGATCGCCGGGGTCGACGTCGGGCGGGTCAGCGAGATCGAGCTCAAGGGCAGCTACGTCGTGGCGCACTTCGACATCGACAACGGGGTCTCGTTCGGCGACGAGTCGACCGCGCAGATCGAGGTCCTCAACCTGCTCGGCGAGAAGTTCATCGACCTGCACCCCAAGGGCGGGAAGAAGGCCGAGGGCGGCTCGACCATCCCCCTGGCGCGCACCGACTCCAGCTACGACATCGTGAAGGTGTTCGGCGAGCTCTCCGACACCACCGAGCGGATCGACATCCCCCAGCTGCAGCAGGCGCTCACCACCGTCGCGGGCACGATGGACCGCACCAGCGACGACGCGGGGGCGGTCTTCGACGGCCTGTCGCGGGTCTCGCAGACCATCGCCTCGCGCGACGCGCAGCTCAAGCAGCTGCTCGCCCGGGCCAAGTCGGTCACGCGGCTCCTCGCCGAGCGCAAGGGCGACCTGGTCCAGGTGATCAAGGACGGCAACCTGGTCCTGGCCGAGCTGCGCGCCCGCCGCGCGGCGATCCACACGCTGCTGCTCAACACCGCCCAGCTCTCCCGGCAGCTCGGCGGCCTGGTCGACGACAACCAGAAGCAGATCGGCCCCATGCTCGCGGACCTGCACCGCGTCACCCAGACCCTGGTCAGGCGGCAGGGCCAGCTCCAGCGCGCGGTCCACGCGCTGGGCCCCTACACCCGCATCCTGTCCAACATCATCGGCACCGGCCCGTGGTTCGACGCCTTCGCGGTCAACCTCGGCACGATCGCCACCGAGAACAGCCCGCAGGTGGGTGGCTGATGGCGCGCTCCTTCTCGCTCCCGCGGCTCTCCGGCGCCCCTCGCCTGGTGGCGCTGCTGGTCGTCGGCCTGCTGGTGATCGCGACCTTCGTGATGCTCCGCGACAGCGGCGGCACGCGCACGGTGTCGGCCGACTTCAGCCGGGCCGTCCAGCTCTTCCCCGGGTCCGAGGTGCGCATCCTCGGCGTCCCGGTCGGCAAGGTCACCGCGGTCATCCCCGAGGGCAACACCGTGCGCGTCGAGATGGAGTACGACGACCAGTACAAGGTGCCCGCCGACGCGCAGGCGGTGATCATCACCCCGACGCTGACCGCCGACCGCTTCGTGCAGCTCACCCCGGCGTACACCAAGGGCGACGTGCTCGCCGACGACGCCGAGATCAAGGTGCAGGACACCGCGACCCCGATCGAGCTCGACCGCATCTACCGCAGCCTGGTCGACGTGACCCGCGCGCTCGGCCCCAACGGCGTCAACAGGGACGGCACGCTCAACCACGTGCTGACCGCCGGCGCGAAGTTCCTCAAGGGCCGCGGGGCGGCGGGCAACGCCACGATCGTCAACCTGTCCAAGGCGCTGACCACCTTCGGCGACGGCAGCGGCGACCTCTTCGCGTCGGTCCGGGCGCTCGACGAGTTCAGCGGCGCGCTCGCGGCCAACGACCGGTCGGTGAGCCAGTTCATGGACAACCTCGGCGCGGTCTCGACCCAGCTGGCGGGGGAGAAGGACGAGCTCAACGCCGTCCTCGACAGCCTCGCCTCGGTGCTCGGGCGGGTGCAGCGCTTCGTCAAGGACAACCGCGGCATGCTGGTCAAGGACGTCAAGGACCTCACCACGATCGTGAAGATCCTGGCCGAGGAGAAGGAGGCCCTGCGCAACGTCCTCGACATCGGCCCCTCCGCGATGGGCAACCTGGCGATCGCCTTCGACCCCAAGAGCGGCACGATCGGGTCGCGCCTGCGCACCGAGCCCAACCGGGCCAACCTCGACGGCCTGCTCTGCCTGCTGGTCAAGGGCGGCGGCATCCCGCAGGCCGGCACGGCGTGCAAGCTGTTCAAGGCCCTGTTGCGCCCGGTCCTCGACCAGGCCAACAGCAACGCCGCGGCCCCTGCCCCGGCCGCCGCCTCCGAGGGCGCGGTCGCGGTGAGGTACGGCGGCGCGCGCTCGGCCGACGACCTGTCCGGCCTGCTCGGGGGTGCGCGATGAGGCGGCTGGTCCGCGGCGGAGCGGCCGCCCTGGCGCTGGTGACCACGGTGGTGCTCACCGGCTGCGAGGCGACCGACCTCCCGCTGCCCGGCTCGCCGGTCGACAAGGACCACGCGATCTCCCTGACCGCGGAGTTCGACGACGTGCTCAACCTCGTGCCGCGCTCCCCGGTCAAGGTCAACGACGTGACGGTCGGGGAGGTGGTCGACCTCAAGCGCGTCGGGTGGCACGCCGAGGCGGTGCTGCGCATCCAGGACGACGTCGACCTGCCGTCACAGGTGACCGCCGACATCCGTCAGACCAGCCTCCTGGGCGAGAAGTACGTCGCGCTCGTGCCCGCCAAGGGGGCGACCAGCGGCAGGCTCGAGGACGGGGCCCGCATCCCGCTCGACGAGACCGGACGCAACCCGGAGCTCGAGGAGGTCCTCGGGGCGCTGTCGTTCCTGCTCAACGGCGGCGGCGTCGGCCAGCTGGCCACCATCACCCGCGAGATCAACGCGGTCTTCGACGGCCGGCAGGGCCGCATGCGTCACCTCCTCGGCGAGCTGCGCACCCTGGTCAGCGGCCTCGACGCCCAGAAGCAGGACATCCTCACCGCGATGGAGAAGCTGAACAGCTTCTCGGCCACGCTCAACAAGGAGAAGGGCACGGTCACCGCGGCCCTCGACGAGTTCCCCGGTGCGGTCAAGGTGCTGGCCGACCAGCGCAAGCAGCTGATGACGATGCTCGAGGCCCTCGACCGGCTCGGCAAGGTCGGCACCCGGGTGATCGGCGCGACCAAGGACGACCTGCTCGCGGACCTGCGCTCCCTGGAGCCCGTCGTGCGCGAGATCGCCGACGCCGACGACCAGATCCCGCCGGCGCTGGGGCTGCTGATCAGCTTCCCGTTCCCGATCGAGTCCAACGACATCGTGCACGGCGACTACGCCAACACCTCGATCGTCTTCTCGGTCAACCTCGACAACCTGTTCCAGAACTTCGCCGGCGGTGGCGGCGGCGGGGGTGGCGGCGGCAACGGCGGTGGCACCTGCGTGCCCGGCACGCCGCTGTGCGTCCCGCTCCCCGGTGGCGGCGGCACGCCGCAGCTGCCCGACCTCCCCGACCTGCCCGGCCCGGGCGGCTCGGGCGGTGGCTCGGGCGGTGGCTCGGGCGGTGGCTCGGGCGGGGGCCTGCTCGGCGGCCTGCTCGGCACCAACCGCACCTCGAGCTCGACCTCCCTCGGCCAGCTGCTGGGAGGTGGGCAGGCGTGACCAGCAGCGTGCGGCGCCGGCTGATCGCCTTCGTGGTGATCAGTGCCGTCGGCGTCCTCTACGCCAGCGCCAACTACCTCGGCCTGGTCGACCGCATCCTCGGGCGCGGCTTCACGGTGACCGCCGTGCTGCCCACCACCGGCGGGCTCTACGAGGGCAGCGAGGTGACCTACCGCGGCGTCCAGATCGGCAAGGTCCACTCGATGGTGCCGCGCGGCGACCAGGTCGCCGTACGCCTCGACCTGGAGGACCGGGCCCGGGTGCCCCAGGACAGCCCGATGTTCGTGCACAACGGGTCGGCGGTCGGCGAGCAGTACCTCGACTTCGAGCCGCCCTCGGACAAGGGGCCGTTCCTCGGCCAGGGAGACACGATCACGGGCAACGACGCCTCGATCCCCGTCGACGAGGGCGACCTGCTGGTCGACCTCAACAGGTTCGTCGGCTCGGTCGACCGGGCCAACCTCAAGACCACGATCAGCGAGCTCGGCGCGATGTTCAACGACACCGGTCGCCCGCTCGGCCACCTGATCGACGGCAGCGGCCGGTTGATCGACGCCGCCGACGCCAACCAGGCCCAGACGATCCGCCTGCTGCGCAACGGCCGCACGGTCCTGCGCACCCAGGCGGCCAACGCCGACAACATCAAGGCTTTCGCCTCCGGGCTCGCCGAGATCAGCGGGGCCCTGCGCTCGCGCGACCCCCAGCTGCGCCAGGTGCTCCAGGGCGGCCCCGGCGCGGCCCGTGAGGTGCAGGCGCTGATGAAGGACCTCGAGCCCACGCTGCCGGTGCTGCTGGGCAACCTGGTCACGGTCAACCAGGTCACGGTCGCGCGGCTCGCCTCGGTCGAGCAGCTGCTGGTGACCTACCCGGTGATCATCGCCTCGGGCTTCAGCGGCACGACCAAGGACGGCTACGGCCACGTGCACCTGGAGTACACCAACGACCCGCCCCCCTGCACCGCCGGCTACAAGCCCGAGTCGCAGTGGCGTTCGCCGCTCGACCTGCGCGACGCCCCGACGTACCTGAAGGCGCACTGCGCCTCGCCCTCGCCCTACACCTCGCGCGGGTCGAAGTACGCCCCCGCGCCCAAGACGCGCAGCTACCGCGTCGCGCCGTACGACCCCCGCACCGGTACGGTCGTCGGGACCCCCGACCAGGTCGTCGTCAGCGGCCTCGGGGCGAGCGACGTCTACGGGAAGGACGCCTGGAAGTGGATGCTCATCGGCCCCACGCTGGAGCAGTGACGGGCAGATGAGCCGGTCCCGTCGCTGGACGGGGTGGGTCGCGCTGGCCGCGCTGCTCGTCCCCGTCGTCCTGTCCGTCGCCGCCTGGGTGGTGCTGTCGCGCAAGGCCTCCGACGCCGAGGAGTCGGTCGCCGCGGACCGCGCCGCCCTCGACGCCGCCACGGCCCAGACGCTCAGCTGGGCGTCGGTCGACTACCGCAAGATCGACGACTTCGTCAGCCGGGTCGAGCAGGGAGCCACCGGCCCGTTCCTGCAGCAGTTCAAGCAGAGCGAGCAGCCCCTGCGCCGCCTGATCCAGCAGAACCGCTCGGTGCAGGTGCCCACCATCCCCAAGGACGGCGCGGCGCTGCTCGAGCGCCGGGGGAGCGAGGCCCGCGTCCTCATCGTCATGGACGCCGACGTGACCAACCGCAGCACCTCCACCCCCCAGCCGCGCCAGTACCGCCTCCAGGTCACCGTGACCCGGGTCGGCGGCCGCTGGCTCACCTCCAACCTGGAGTTCGTCGATGCCACCGCGTGAGCCGGGCGCCGGCGAGGTCCCGGCCGACAGCAAGGTCTGCCCCTACTGCGCCGAGGTGATCAAGGCCGCGGCCATCCGGTGCCGCTACTGCCACAGCGACCTCCCACCCGTCGAGGAGCCCGCGGTCGAGGAGCCTGCGGTCGAGCAGCCCCCGGTGGTCGAGCCCCCGGTGGTCGAGCCCCCGGTGGTCGAGCCCCCGGTGGTCGAGCCTGTCGAGACCACCCCGGACGGCACGAAGACCAGCCGGACGGCGGGCGGCGGGCCGTCCCGCCCGGTCGTGCTGGCCGCCTCGGCGCTGGCGCTCGTGCTGACCCTGGTCTTCGCCACGATGGCCTTCCTCGCCTGGCGCCACGAGCAGGACCTGCAGGCCGCCGACGACGCGGGCCGCACCGTGCGGGCGACGCTGCCGGAGAAGCTCCAGTCGGTCCTGAGCTACGACTTCCAGACCTTCGACGACAACCGGGCCAAGGCGCTGGCCCAGCTGACGCCGTCGTTCCGCAAGGACTACGAGGACACCCTCGACGAGATCGAGGAGCGGGCCCGCAAGCAGCGCCGCACGCAGGACGCCCAGGTCGTCGCGGTGGCGGTGGTGCGGGCCGAGCGCGACGAGGTGACCACCCTGGTGTTCATCAACCGCACGACCTCGACCGCCGGGTCCGACAAGCAGCAGATCCTGCAGGACCGCGCCAACGTGACCGTCGTACGTCGCGACGGGTCGTGGCTGATCGACGACATCTCGTTCCCCACCTCCTGAGGGAGGTGCCCGGAGCTCAGGACGTGCTAGGAAGAACCGCCGGAGTCGGATAGATTAGAACACGTTCTACATTCCGACTGAGCCATCCCCGACAGGGTTCATCGACAGGCGGACGAGCGTGACCACAGCCACCCACGAGCTGGACCTGCTGATCATCGGGGCGGGTCCGGTGGGCCTCTACGCGACGTACTACGCCGGCTTCCGCGGGCTCAGCGTCGGCGTGGTCGACTCGCTGCCCGAGCTCGGTGGGCAGGTCACCGCGATGTACCCCGAGAAGGACATCCTCGACGTCGCCGGCTTCCCCGTGGTCAAGGGCAAGGAGCTGGTCGCCGGGCTGGTGGAGCAGGCCGCGACCGCCTCGCCGCTCTACCTGCTCGGCCGCACCGCCACGCACCTGGTCAGCGACGAGGCCTCCGGCACCGTCACGGTCACCATCGGCGAGGACGAGCAGGTCGTGGCCAAGGCGGTCATCATCACCGCCGGCATCGGCAAGTTCTCCCCGCGTCCCCTGCCAGCGGCCGAGGGCTGGATGGGCGACGGCGTGGCCTTCTTCGTCCCGAGCTTCGACGGCTACGTCGGCAAGGACGTCGTCATCGTCGGCGGCGGCGACAGCGCCTTCGACTGGGCGCTCGCGCTCGAGCCGCTGGCGGCCTCGGTCACGCTGGTCCACCGCCGGGACGCGTTCCGCGCCCACCAGGCGACGGTCGACAAGGTGCTGGGCTCCTCGGTGCGGGTCATCACCAACGCCAACGTCGCGCAGCTCATGGGCGAGGGGCGCGTGACCCACGTCGAGGTCGAGCACGTGAAGACCAAGGAGAGCGAGACGCTCCCGGCGCAGGCGGTGGTCGCGGCCCTGGGGTTCGTCGCCGACCTCGGCCCGATCCAGCAGTGGGGGCTGGAGACCGACAAGCGCCACATCGTCGTCGACTCCACCACCGCGACCAACCTGCCGCGGGTGTTCGCCGCCGGCGACATCAGCGACTACCCCGGCAAGGTGCGGCTCATCGCCGTCGGCTTCGGGGAGGCGGCGACCGCGGTCAACAACGCCGCGGTGACGATCAACCCCGAGGCCCACCTCTTCCCGGGCCACTCCTCGGAAGGATGAGATGAGCAGGTCTCGACAGGCGGTCGCGATGAGCGAGCAGGAGGTCCAGGACTTCCTCGGCGCCCACATCAAGGTCCAGGTCGCCACCGTCGGCAAGGACGGCGCGCCCCACCTGACCACGCTCTTCTACGTGGTGCAGGACGGACGCATCGCGTTCTGGACCTACGGCACCTCCCAGAAGGTCAAGAACCTCGAGCGCGACCCGCGCATCACCGCCCTGGTCGAGACCGGCAGCGACTACGCCGAGCTGGCCGGCGTCTCGATCCAGGGCACGGCCGAGCTGGTGCGCGACCCCGACGGGATCCGCCGCATCGGCAGCGCCGTCGTGACGGCGATGGCCGGGGGTGCCGACCTCGGCGACCTCGGCCGCGACATCGTCGAGCAGCAGGTGGCCAAGCGGGTCGGCATCGTGATCACGCCCGACAAGGTCGCCAGCTGGGACCACAGCAAGATGAAGGCCCTGCCCGGACAGGGCTGAGGCATCGAGACAGGAGAGATGAGCTGATGAAGGTCAAGGCCGACTTCGACCTCTGCGAGTCCAACGCGATCTGCGTGGGCATCGCACCCGACGTCTTCGAGGTGGACGACGACGACTACCTGCAGATCCTGACCGACGAGGTCACCGACGAGAACCGTGCCCGAGTGGAGCAGGCCGTGGCCTCGTGCCCCAAGGCCGCGCTGAGCATCGTCCCGTGAGCGGAGCGAACTCCAGGCACAGGCGCTTGGCTCCGCCGTCCAGCGCAGCGAAGGCGGTGGAAGCGTGAGTGATCTCAGCCTGGACGGGCGGGTCGCGGTCGTCACCGGCGCCGGCGCCGGCCTCGGCCGCGCCGAGGCGGAGGCCCTCGCGCAGGCAGGCGCGCACGTCGTGCTCAACGACCTGCCCGGTGCCGCCGACGAGGCGGTCGACGCGATCCGCGCCGCTGGCGGCTCGGCGGAGGCGGTGGCGGGCGACGTGGGCGAGCGGTCGACGGCCGACGCGCTGCTCGCCGCGACCGCGGAGGCTCGCGGGCGGCTCGACATCGTGGTCAACAACGCAGGGGTGACCCGCGACCGGATGCTGTTCAACATGTCCGACGAGGAGTGGGACACCGTCATCCGCATCCACCTGCGCGGCCACTTCCTGCTGGCCCGCAACGCCGCCTCCCACTGGCGCGCGGTGGCCAAGGAGACCGGCGCCCCGACGTACGGCCGGATCGTCAACACCTCCAGCGAGGCGTTCCTCTCCGGCTCCCCGGGCCAGCCCAACTACGCCGCCGCCAAGGCCGGCATCACCGCGCTGACCCTGTCGGAGGCGCGCGGGCTGGGCCGGGTCGGGGTGACCGCCAACGCGATCTGCCCCCGGGCCCGCACGGCGATGACCGCCGGGGTCTTCGGCGAGACCGACGACTCCGGGGCCGAGGTCGACCCGCTCTCGCCCGCCCACGTCGCGCCCCTGGTGGCCTACCTCGCCTCGCCCGCCGCGCAGGCGATCAGCGGCCAGGTCTTCGTGGTGTACGGCGGGATGGTCGCGCTGGTCGCGGCGCCCACGGTCGAGCAACGCTTCGACGCCTCCGGGTCGACCTGGGACCTGGCCGACCTCGACAAGCAGGTCGGAAGCTACTTCTCCGACCGTGACCCGGCGATCTGCTTCGCCGCTGACAGCATCATGCGACTGGAGGTCTGAGGACGTGACGGGCAACGGGGGACCCAACCGACAGGGCGGCCGGCTGGCCGGCAAGGTCGCGATCGTGACCGGTGGCGCGCAGGGCCAGGGGGCGGCGATCTGCCGCCACTTCGTGGCCGAGGGCGCCCGGGTCGTGGTCGCCGACATCGCCGACGACGCGGGCAAGCTGCTGGCCGACGAGCTGGGCGAGGCCGCGGTCTTCGTCCACCACGACGTCTCCGACGAGGAGAGCTGGCAGGCCTGCGTGGCCACGGCGACCGAGGCGTTCGGGCCGGTGACCACGCTGGTCAACAACGCCGGCATCCTGGCGTTCGCCGACCTCACGACGATGCCGCTGGAGGACTTCGAGCGGATCTTCTCGATCAACGTGCGCGGCTGCTTCCTCGGGATGAAGACGGTCGCGCCCGTGATGGCGGCCAACGGCGGCGGCTCGATCATGAACACCTCGTCGGTGGAGGGCCTGGCCGGCATGGCGACGCTCGTGGCCTACACCGGCACCAAGTTCGCGATCCGCGGCATGACCAAGGCCGCGGCCATGGAGCTGGGCCCGAAGGGCATCCGGGTCAACTCGGTGCACCCCGGCATGATCGACACCGGCATGACCCGCGGCTACGCCGGCGACGCCGGCATGGAGTGGGGCGCGAGCCGGGTGCCGCTCAAGCGCGTGGGCGTGCCCGAGGACCTCGCGCCGATGTACGTCTTCCTGGCCAGCGACGAGAGCTCGTTCTCGACCGGCGCGGAGTTCGTCGCCGACGGCGGCTGCACGGCCACCCACGCCTTCGGCGGCTGAGGCGCTGTCGTCTGCTCCCCGCCGGGGTCAGTCGGGCGGGCGGGGCTTGCTCAGCCGGGGGTGGAACACCGTGGTGGGGGAGTCCTCGCCGACCTCCCCGAGGGGTCCGGAGGGCGGGTCGCGGTGGCGCAGGCGGGGGGCCACGGGCCGCTGGGCCCGGCGCAGCCGCAGCTGCCGGCGCAGCCGCTCGTCGGGGTCGAGCTCGCGGATCAGACGGCGGACCGTCGCCGTGGTGTAGGCCACCAGCTCCACCATGGCCGGGTCGGTGGTGGTCTCCATCCGGGCCTGGAGCTCCAGGTGGAGCTCGCGCAGCTCGGTGACCCGGGTGCGGAGGGCGGTGAGGCTGCGCGTGCTGTCCTCGGCGGAGCCCATCGCGTCGTCGGCCACGGTCTGGCCGAACGCGTCGACGGCGTCCGCGAGCACGCGGCACACCCGGGCTCCGGTGCTGCGCAGGCCGGGGTCGGTCGAGGTGGTGTCGTCGGCAGCCAGGAAGGCGGCGGCGTCGGCGAAGGCCCGCAGCAGTCCGCGGATCGACACCGCGCTGTGCTCCAGCGCCTCCAGCCCCTGGCGCAGGCCGGGGCCCCGGTCGGCCTTGCCCACGGCACGCACGTTGAGGCGACGGCTCTGCTCCGCGCGCAGCAGGGCCGACCCGGCGTCGGGGATCCGGTGGGTCACCTGCCGGACCTGCCCCAGGAACCGGTCGGTCAGGCGCACCAGGTCCTCGGGGGAGCCGTCGGAGCCTTCCAGGTCGCCGGCCGCGCCGCGGAGCAGGTCGGCCAGCGAGTTGGCCATGTCGTCGATCGCCGTCCCGGCGTCCGCGCTGGCGACCTTGGGCGGCCACGCCAGGTTGGCCACCACCCCGACCCCGGCTCCGACCAACGTCTCCAGGACCCGGTCACTGGCCGCGGACTCGGTGGCCAGCGAGCCCACCCCCAGCACGAGCATGGCGCTGATCGGGACCTCGAGCAGGTTGTGGCGCAGCCGCAGCACCTGGCCGAGCAGCAGCGAGACCAGGATGACGACCCCGAGGCTCCACCACGTCAGCGGGACCAGCGCGGAGACCCCGATCGCGACGGAGACGCCGAGGACCACCGAGACGACCCGGTCGATCCCGCTGGCCAGCAGGCTCCACGGCGTCACCTGCACGACGAGCATGGCGGTCAGCGGCGAGAGCAGCGGGGTGGAGCCGGGGAACAGGGCCAGCGCCACGACGTAGCTCGCGACCGCGGCCACCGTGATCCGCAGCGACCACAGCGTGCCCGAGCGCCCGCGCAGGCGCAGCCGCGCGAGCTGGCCGACCACGGTGGTGCGCCATTGCCCTTGCACGAGTCATGGATACCGCGTGGGTGGGCCCAGACCAAGCCGCCCGGTTCGACCGGTCACCTAGCGTGGGGCCATGACGACAGCCTTCGTGCTCGGTGGTGGTGGTGTGCTCGGTGCCGCCGAGGTGGGCATGCTCCAGGCGCTGCTGGAGGCCGACGTCCAGCCCGACCTGGTGCTCGGCACGAGCGTGGGTGCCCTCAACGGCGCGCTCGTGGCGGCGTACCCCGGCGACGAGGTGGTCCGACGGCTCACCGAGCTGTGGCGCGCCGCCACGAGCGAGGAGATCTACCCCGACGGCGTGCTCCGGCAGGTCCGGCGGGCGGTCAGCACCGGCACCCACCTGCACTCCAGCGCCCCGCTGCGCAGGCGGATCGAGGCCGAGCTGGGGGAGCGCACGTTCGGCGACCTGCTCGTCCCCTTCCAGTGCTGCGCCGCCTCGATCGAGCGCGCCGCGGAGCACTGGTTCACCGAGGGCCGGGTGGTCGACGCGGTGATGGCCTCGGCCGCCGTCCCCGGTCTCCTGGAGCCGGCCGAGGTGGACGGTGAGCACTACCTCGACGGCGGCATCGTGAACTCGATCCCGCTGGGCCGGGCGGTGGCGCTCGGGGCGGACCGGGTCTTCGTGCTCCAGGTCGGCCGGGTCGAGCGCCCGCTCACCCTGCCGCGGCGGCCGTGGGAGGTCGCCCGGGTCTCGTTCGAGATCGCGCGCCGGCACCGCTTCCACCGCGAGCTCGCCGAGCTGCCCGACCACGTCGAGGCCCACGTGATGCCGTCCGGTGGCGGGTCGGCCGCCGACGACTCCCTGCTGGCCTACCGCCGCTTCGGCGGGGTCACGGACCGCATCACCCGGGCGTACGACGCCTCGCGGGCCTACCTGGAGCGGTCGCTGTGACCGAGCGCTACGTCCCGACCTGGTCGCCGCGCTGGTGGGTGCGGGGGGCGCGCCGCGCCGTGACCGGCAGCCTCGTGGTCGGGCTGACCGTGCTGCTCCTGGGGTTCGTGCCGGTGGCCCTGCTCGCGGCCGCGGCGCTGTCGCCGTTCGTGCCCGGGCAGTGGCGTCCGCTGCGGCTGCTGTGGATCGCGGTCGTCCAGGCGGTGCTGGAGAGCCTCATGCTGGTCGCGCTGTTCGGCTTGTGGATCGCCTCGGGCCTGGGGTGGAAGCTGCACGGGCCACGCTTCGAGCGCGCCCACTACGTCCTGGCGCGGTGGTATCTCGTGGTGTTCTTCCGCGAGTGCCGCCGGGTCCTGCGGCTCAAGATCAGCACCGAGGGGCCGACCCCCGACGCGCGGCCCGGCGACCCGCTGCTGGTCTGCTGCCGACACGCGGGGCCGGGCGACTCGTTCGTGCTGATGTACGCCCTGCTGCACTGGTACGACCGCGAGCCCCGCGTCGTCCTCAAGGAGACCCTGGCCTGGGACCCCATGGTGGACACGCTGCTCAACCGTGTGCCGAGCCGCTTCATCTCCGCAGGCGACGCCGACGTCGAGCAGGCGATCGCCGGCCTGGCCGCCGACCTCGACGAGGACGACGCGTTCGTGATCTTCCCGGAGGGCGGCAACTTCACCCCCCGCCGCCGCCACACCCGCATCGCCCGCCTGCGGGAGAAGGGCCTGCACGGCATGGCCGAGCGTGCCGAGGGGATGCAGCACGTGCTCGCACCCCAGCCCGGTGGCCTGCTGGCGGCCCTCGACGCCGCCCCGGACGCCGACGTGATGCTCGTGGCGCACACGGGGTTGGAGCACCTCGTCACCGTCCGTGACGTGTGGCGCGAGCTGCCGATGGACAAGGAGATCCTCATGCGGTGGTGGCGAGTGCCACGGGCCGAGGTGCCGACCGACCGTGACGAGCGGATCGACTGGTTGTTCTCCTGGTGGGAGGACATCGACCGGTGGGTCGACGAGAACCGTCCCCGTGACCTCGAGCCGCTGCGACTGCGCGTGCGTCGCCGATCCACCCGCTGACGGTCAGGGGCTGTCGTCGCGCCAGGTCGAGAGGCCTTCGAGGGTGACCCGCTTGCCCGAGGTGGCGACCTTGAGCGTCACCTTGCCGCTGCGGACCGCCGACCAGGTGACCACGGGCAGCACGACCTTGTGCCGCGAGGAGCCCTGCAGGGACACGGTCGTGAGCCGGGTGCCGTTCCAGAGCACCGCGACGCTGCCGCAGGTCGAGCAGGTGGTGGCGACCAGGGCGAGGCCGCGCGCCCTGACCGTCGCCCTCAGCGTCGCGCCGCCGGCCTCGGTGGTCCTCGCGGAGCCGCGGTAGTAGGCGCTTCCGGACAGCCTCGACCACGACCCGGCGGCCGTCAGCGAGGTCGCGGTCAGCGGTGAGGTCGCGCAGGACGGTGCGGTGGTCTGACCGCCGCGGTCCCGCACCCGCACGCAGGTCGTCCGGCCCGCCGACAGCGGGACCGACGTCGCGGTCGACGAGGTCGGCGAGTGGTTGCTCCAGGAGGCGAAGGTGCCCGCAGGTGAGACCGACGTCGTCGCCACGGTGAACGGCGGAGCCAGGCCCTTGCCGGACCAGGAGTACGACGCCGAGCCGGTCAGCACGGTGCCGGTCGGCCCGGTCAGACCGATGACCCGGTCGCGGACGCGGATGACCGACAGCGAGCGGGCCCCGCCCGCGGGGACGTAGGGGACGGTCACCACGTCGGTGGGCCCCGACGGCTGTCCGAGCACCTGGTCGCGCCCGAAGCCCACGTTGATCGAGCTCGTGGCCAGGGCCACGCGACCGTTGGTGCCGAAGCCGGTGTCGAGCGCGCCCGAGGCGGTGAAGCGGGCCAGCCTGGTGGTGTTGTGGGCGGCGTACTCGCTGTAGAGCACGAGCGGCCGGTCGCCGGACGCCCCGATGGCGAGGAGGATCGAGGTGGTCACCGTCGAGGCCGGGCTGGCGGTCGCCTCGCCGTCGCCGCTGAACGAGGTGTCCGGGACGCCGCCGGCCGTCAGCCGCTCGACGTGGAGGACGGCGGAGTAGTCGTAGCCGTCGCTGGGGTGGCGCCGCACGTGCCAGGCGAACAGCGTCCTGCCGCTGGGTGCCGTGGTCGCCACGACCGTGCCCGGCAGGGCACGGCGAAAGCGGCCCGAGGTGCCGTAGCCGCCGTCGACGGACCCGCCGGAGGTGAGCCGGGCCGCGACGAACGCGTCCTTGTCGAAGTTGCTGGTGTACTCCCGCCAGGTCAGCAACGAGGCGTCGCCCGGCAGGGGGAGGAGCATCACCTGGGCGTTGCCCGACGACGCGACGTCGGCGAGCGCACGGACGCCCGAGACGCCGTACGACGCGTCGATGTCCCCGCCGGGCAGCAGTCGTACGGCGGCGGGGACCGGTCCGTCGTCGGTGGACCGGTCGAACCCGACGACGACCGTGCCGCCGGCCCCCGGCACGACGCCGCCGATGGAGCTGTCGCCGTCGAGACCGGGGACCTCGACGATCCGGCTGCCGCCGGGGACGGTCGCGGTGTCGAGCGTGCCGGTGTCGGTGAGCCGCGCGTAGAGCAGCCCGTCCCGGTGGTTCTCCGCGGACATCTGGGTGTCGTTCTTCCAGCGCGCGACGAGCGTGATGCTGCCGTCGGGCGCGACGAGCAGGGTGGGGGCAGAGGCCTTCTCGCTCTGGTGGGGCTCGTGGCCGCCGACCTCGATCCGGCGCGTGCCCCCGACGCCGAAGCCGGTGTCGAGCGCTCCGCCGGGCAGGAAGCGCGAGACCAGCAGCACGCCCTCGTCGGCGACGCTGCGGTCACCGGCCAGCACCACGGTGACCAGGCGGCCCTGGCGGTCGCGGACGCCGTGCGGCTCCTCCAGCGAGAACAGCCGACCCCGCAAGGTCACGTGGCGACCGCCCACGTCGGCGTACGAGGTGTCGAGGGCGCCGGTGGAGGTGCGGCGCTCGATGCGCAGGCCGGGGGTGGTGTCGGCACCGAGCAGGAGGTAGCCCGTGCCGTCGGTGCGGAGCATGCCGGGGGTCCCGCCGGAGAAGTCGTCCGCCCCGGTGGCCCGCAGGACGCTGGTCCGCGTCCCGACCGAGCCGTCGAGGGTGCCGGTGCTGTCGAGCGCGCTGAGGACGGACCCGGACGTGGTGGCGTCGACGGGTCCCCGTGAGCAGGTCACGATCCCGACGACCTTGGCGGCGGTGCCGGTCAGGGCGCTCAGACCGGGGTAGGAGCAGACGTCGGTGGTGGCGAACGACGCGAGGCCGTCGGCGCCCCACGAGGTGTCCGTGGTGCCGTCGGCCTCGAGCCGGCGCACGGTCTCGTAGCCCGAGCCGACGAACGCCGTGCCGTCGTCGAGCGCGAGGAGGGGGTAGCCCGAGCCGTCGGGGAAGGTCGCCAGGCCGTCGCCGCCGCCGAAGGTCGGGTCGTTGGTGCCGTCGGGACGCAGGCGCACCACCGCCCCGTCGTTGCTCGACAGGCCGACCACGATGCGGCCGTCGGACAGGCGCGTCACGTCTGCCCCGCAGCAGGCCCCCACGGCCTGGGGCATCGACCGCGTGCTCCACCCGTTGGTGCCGTAGGAGGTGTCCAGGGTGCCGTCGGCGAGGTAGCGCGCGGTCACCACCGCGAAGTACGACGAGGTCTGCGAGGCGGTCGAGCAGGTCCCGACGACCAGCACCTTGCCGCTGGGCAGGGCGATGACGTCCTCGAGGTAGGGAACGTCGGTCTTCCAGCAGGTGGAGGGGTTCCCGACCGCCACCGTGCCGCCCGAGCCGAACGCCGGGTCCAGCGCGCCGGAGGAGGTGCGCCGGACGAGCACCGGCACGGAGTCGCCCCCGCTGCTGCGATGGCCGACCACGAGGATCCTGCCGGCCCCGTCCACGTCGAGCCCCGTGGGGACCACGTTGTTCGCCGACCCCGGGGAGGCGGCCTGGGCGATCCCGACGATCCCGTCGCCCCCGAAGGAGCTGACCAGGTCGCCCTGCGGGGTCAGCCGGGCGAGCGCCCAGGCGCCGACCTGGGCGCTGCAGCAGCCCCAGAAGGTGTGGGCAGGCTCCGCCGCGACCACGAGCGTCCCGTCCGGGGCCTCGTCGGAGTCGATGACGGTGCCGAACAGGTCGCCGGTCCAGGACTGCTGGACGCGTCCGTCGCCGCCGAAGGCCGGGTCGAGCCAGGTCTCCGCCGCGGCGGCGCCGGGAGCGAAGGAGGGGAGGAGCGCCAGCGCGAGCAGGCCCGCGATCGCCGGGGCGAGGAGCGAGCGCACGCGCGAGAGAGACATATCCGGATTGTCCGGCTCGGTCGGCTTCCGCGGCAGGAGGCGTAGGTCCCTGCCGCCGCCCGCTAGCCTCGGGGCGTGCCCGCCCTCCCGACCGTGACCGCGACCCGCTACGTCACGCCGCTGCGCGAGGGTGGCTCGCTCCCGGGCATCGTCGAGGCCGACGACCTCGGCACCTACGTCTGCAAGTTCCGCGGCGCCGGCCAGGGGCTGCGGGTCCTGGTCGCCGAGGTCGTCGTCGGCGAGCTGGCCCGCGAGCTCGGCATCGCCACGCCCCGCCTGGTCGGCCTCCAGCTCGACCAGGTGATCGCGCGCTACGAGGCCGACGAGGAGGTCCAGGACCTGCTCACCGCGAGCCTCGGGCTCAACCTGGGCATCGACTTCCTCCCCGGCTCGTTCGGCTTCGACGCCGGCTGCGAGCCCGACCCCGTCGACGCCGCCCGCGTCCTGTGGCTCGACGCCCTGTGCGCCAACGTCGACCGCTCGTGGCGCAACCCCAACCTGCTGATGTGGCACGGCCGGCTGTGGGCGATCGACCACGGGGCGTGCCTCTACTTCCACCACTCGTGGTCCGGAGGCCTCACCTCTCCCGAGCGCTTCGCGCTCCAGGCGTACGACGCCTCCACGCACGTCCTGCGCGCCTTCCTCGACGGCGTGCCCGCCGCCGACGCCGAGCTCGCGCCCCGGGTGACCCGTGAGCTGCTGACCGAGGTGACGGGCCGGGTCCCCACCGAGTGGCTCGAGCCCGTGCCGGGTGCGGACGCCGAGGCCGTGCGGGCGGCGTACGTCGACTTCCTGCTGGCCCGCGTCGGCGGCGGCCGCCCCTGGCTCCCCGGAGGTGCGGCATGAGCAGGGTCGGGTTCCAGTACGTCGTGGTGCGGTGCGTCCCGCGCGTGGACCGCGAGGAGTTCCTCAACCTCGGGGTCGTGCTCTACAGCCAGCAGGCCGACTTCCTCGGCTGCGCCGCCCACCTCGACGAGGAGCGGGTGCGGGCGTTCGCCCCCGACCTCGACCTGCGGGCGGTGCGGTCGGCGCTCGCGACCATCGAGCACGTCTGTGCCGGCGACGGGGCGGCCGGCGACCCGGCCGGGGCTCCGATGACGCAGCGCTTCGGGTTCCTCAGCGCACCGCGCAGCACGGTCGTGCAGCCCGGGCCGATCCACGGGGGCGCGACCACCGACCCGCAGGCCGAGCTGGCTCGGCTGGTCGAGAGACTCGTGACATGAGCGAGCGAGTCGACGTCCCCGTGTCCGACCTGGTCCGTCGCGCCCCCAAGGTGCTGCTGCACGACCACCTCGACGGCGGGCTGCGGCCCGCGACGGTCGCGGAGATCGCGGCCGAGGTCGGTCACCCCCTCCCCGCGGCCCCGGAGGCGCTGGGGGACTGGTTCGTCGAGGCGTGCGACTCCGGCTCGCTGGAGCGCTACATCGCGACCTTCGAGCACACGATCGCGGTGATGCAGCGTCGCGAGGACCTCGTGCGCGTGGCCCGCGAGTGCGTCGAGGACCTCGCCGAGGACGGCGTGGTCTACGCCGAGGTGCGCTGGGCGCCCGAGCAGCACCTCGCCGGCGGACTCTCCCTCGAGGAGGCGGTTGACGCGGTCCAGGAGGGCTTCAGGGCGGGGGAGCGGGCCGCCGGCGGTCGCATCGTGGTGCGGCAGATCCTCACCGCGATGCGGCACCAGGCCAGGTCGCGCGAGATCGCCGAGCTTGCGGTGCGCTACCGCGACGAGGGCGTCTGCGGCTTCGACATCGCGGGTGCGGAGGCGGGCTACCCGCCCACCCGGCACCTCGACGCCTTCGAGTACCTCCACCGCGAGAACGCCCACTTCACCATCCACGCCGGTGAGGCCTTCGGCCTGCCGTCGATCTGGGAGGCGCTGCAGTGGTGCGGTGCCGACCGGCTCGGGCACGGCGTGCGGATCATCGACGACATCGAGGTCGACGGGTCCGGACGTGCCCACCTGGGCCGCCTCGCGGCGTACGTCCGGGACAAGCGCATCCCGCTCGAGCTCTGCCCGACCTCCAACCTCCAGACCGGGGCGGCGCCCTCGCTCGTCGAGCACCCGATCGGCCTGCTCACCGAGCTGAGGTTCCGGGTCACGGTCAACACCGACAACCGGCTGATGAGCGGCACCTCGATGAGCCGCGAGCTGCAGCAGCTGGTCGACGCACTCGGGTGGGGCGCGCGCGAGCTGCGACTGGTCGCGGTCAACGCGATGAAGTCCTCGTTCCTGCCGTTCGACGAGCGGCTGGCGATCATCGAGCAGGTCCTCAAGCCGGCGTACGCCGAGCTGGGCGCCTGAGCGCGGCGGGCGGCCGGCGCCTCGCCCGCGCGGGTAGGTTCACCCTCATGACGCGCGTCGAGATCACGGAGTGCGGCCGGACGATCGCCGGTGACGTGGTGGCCTTCACCATCGAGTGGGACGGCGAGGCGGCCGGCGAGGCGGAGTGGGCCGTCCGGATCACCAGCCCCGACCACAGCGAGACGGTCGAGCTGGGCTGCTCGCTGGGCGAGGCCGGCGGGTCGGCCGACCGGCAGTGGGTCGTGGGCGACACCGGGCGTCAGGACGTCGAGGTCGACGCCGACCTCGGCGAGGGCGAGATCACCGCGCGGTTCCCGGCCGAGGTCGTCGGCGTCGCGGTCGAGTGGCCGCTGTGGACCGCGGTCGTGTCGGTCGGCGGCGAGGTCGTCGCCGAGCACGTCATCCCGACGAGCTGACCTCGCGCCTGACCAGCTCGCCGAGCTCGCGCATCGTCGCCAGCACCTCGTCGCGGCGGTCGCCCTCGGCCGGGTCCCAGCTCGCGATCGCGGCATAGGCCCAGGTGTCGTGGCTGCCCATCACCACGCCCACGTCGGCGCGGACGCCGTCGCTGGTGCCGGTCTTGGAGAAGACCCGCAGGCCACCGTCGGGGTCGGCGTGCGCGAGCGGGTCGAGTCCGAAGCCGGAGGGGACCATCGACAGGTCGAGGCCGTGCCGCAGCCACTCCAGGACCCGGAGGCTGGTCGCCCGGCCGAGGCCGTCGCCGGTGGCCAGCGCGGACATCAGCGCCAGCCAGTCCGAGGCGCAGCCGAGGCTCAGCGTCGGCGGGTGCTCCGGGCCCCGACGGTCCCGCACCAGGTCGAGCAGGGTGGAGCCACCGGGCGCGAGGGACTGCGCGCGTGACTGCACGGCCTCGATGCCGACGAGGTCGAGCAGCGCGTTGCTCGCCCAGTTGTCACTCACCGATCCCACCAGCTGGGCCACGTCACCCAGCGGCAGGACGTCGGTCATCAGGTGCTGCCACAGCCCGGAGTCCGCGACCGGCGCGACGGACCGGCGGTCCACCGGCTGGTCGGGCGACAGCGTCCCGGCCTCGAGCCGTGCGGCCAGCTCGAGGAGCAGGAACAGCTTGCCCACGCTCGCGGTCGGCAGGAGCAGGTCGGGCTCCACCGACACCACGGCCGGGTCGTCGACCGGGCCGGCCGCGATGCTCCAGCGGGTGCCCTCCGGGACGTTCAGAGGTTGATCATGTGGCCGGCGATGCCCTCGACGGCCTCCTTGACGGCCTCCGAGAGCGTCGGGTGGGCGAACACGTTGCGCGCGACCTCGTCGGCGGTGAGGTCCCACTTCTGCGCCAGCGTCAGCGCGGGGAGCAGCTCGGTCACGTCGGGGCCGATGAGGTGGGCACCGAGGATCTCGTGGTACTCCGCGTCGGCGACGATCTTGACGAAGCCCGAGGTGTCCCCGAGGCCCTTGGCCTTGCCGTTGGCGGCGAAGGGGAACTTGGCGACCTTGACGTCGTACCCCTTGTCCTTGGCCTGCTCCTCGCTGTAGCCGAAGGAGGCGATCTGGGGCTGGCAGTAGGTCGCGCGCGGGATCATGTCGAAATCGATCTCGACGGTCTCCTCGCCGGCGATCGTCTCGGCCGCGACCACGCCCATCGCCTCGGCGGTGTGGGCGAGCATGAGCTTGCCGGTCACGTCGCCGATCGCGTAGACGCCGTCGACGTTGGTGCGACCGCGGGCGTCGACCGCGATCGCCCCGCGGTCGGTGGTCTCCACGCCGGTCTTGTCGAGGCCGTAGCCCTCGAGCCGGGGAGCGAAGCCGATGGCCTGCAGCACGCGGTCGGCCTCGAGGACCTCCTCCTTGCCGTCCTTGCTGACGGTCACCTTGACCTTGCCGCCGCCGCCCGGGTCCTCGATCTTCTCGACCTTGGTCTTGAGCAGCACCTTCACGCCGAGCTTCTTGTAGTGCTTGGCGAGCTCCTTGGAGACCTCGGCGTCCTCGGTGGGGACCATCCGGTCCAGGAACTCCACGATCGTGACGTCGACGCCGAAGTTCTTCATCACGTAGGCGAACTCGACGCCGATGGCGCCGGAGCCGGCGATGATCACGCTCTCGGGCAGCTCGCTGTCGAGGATCTGCTCCTCGTAGGTCACGACGTTGTCGGACAGCTCGGTGCCGGGGACCAGGCGGGTGGTCGCGCCGGTGGCGATGATGACCGTGTCGGCGGTGACCTCGGA
Organism: Nocardioides marmoribigeumensis; assembly: GCF_031458325.1. NCBI lineage: Bacteria > Bacillati > Actinomycetota > Actinomycetes > Propionibacteriales > Nocardioidaceae > Nocardioides > Nocardioides marmoribigeumensis. Next base: position 652,402 of record NZ_JAVDYG010000001.1, on the reverse strand, counting down.
GGTGTTGCCCTCGTCGTCCTCGACCGAGATCGTCTTGGCGTCGACGAAGGTGCCCCAGCCGTCGATCTCGGTGATCTTGTTCTTCTTCATCAGGAAGTGCACGCCCTTGACGATCTCCGCCGAGACCTGGCGGGACCGCTTGTGGGTGGGCTCGAAGGACATCGTGGCGTCGCCCTCGATGCCGAACTTGTCCTTCTCGTGCTGGAGGATGTGGGACAGCTCGGCGTTGCGCAGGAGCGCCTTGCTGGGGATGCAGCCCACGTTGAGGCACACACCGCCCCAGTACTTCTTCTCGATCACCGCGGCCTTCAGGCCGAGCTGCGAGGCGCGGATCGCGGCGACGTAGCCCCCGGGGCCCGCGCCGAGGACGACGACATCGAAGTGCTGGCTCATGGTGCTGAGCCTATCCGTCCCGAGGGCGGGTCATGCAGCCCGGACCGAACCCGGCAGTAGGGTCCGGGCCGCCCCGCTCAGACCGGGACGAGCTCGACCGCGCCGACGGCGTAGCGCGCCAGCACGACCCGCGCGACCTCGGGGTGGGCGCCCAGCGGGTCGGACACCGCGACCGCCCCGGCCTCGAGCGCGAGCTCGGCCGCCCGGTCGTAGAGCTTGCCCGGGGCCAGGATGAGCGAGCCGACCGCGATGTGGCGACGGCCCTGCGCGCGCAGGGAGCGCACGGCCTCGCCGGTGGCCGGGGGAGAGGCCGAGGCGTACGCCGGGATGACCGGCAGCTTGTGGTGGGCGCCCCACACGCGGGCCAGCCGCTGGATCGACTGCAGCGCCAGCGGGTCGGTGGTGCCGGCGGCGGCCAGGACGAGCCCGTCGAGCTCGCGGACCCGGGCGGCGCACAGGGCGTCGCGGAGCCGCTGGTCGAGCACCTCGAGGAACATCGCCTCGAGGCCGAGCACCGGGGTGGCCCGGACCTTGAGGCCCTCGTGGCGCTCCATCGCCGCGGCGATCGCCTCGGGGACGTCGACCTTGGCGTGGTAGGCCTCGGTGAGCAGGAGGGGGACGACGACGATCTCCTCGACGCCGGCCCGGACGAGCTTGGCGACGACCGTGTCGAAGGACGGCTTCGACAGGTCGAGGAACGCGGTCTCGATGCGCAGGTCCGGCCGCAGGGCGCGGACCTCGTCGACCAGGGCGCGCACGGTGGCGGCCGAACGGGGGTCACGGCTGCCGTGAGCCAGCGCCACCAGAGCGGGTGCGGTCATCGGAGCCTCCTTCGTCTCGTGCTCCCGGGGGAGCGGTCTTTCCTGGTGGGTGCGGTGCCTCTGCTGTCCTCGTCGACCTCAGAGGTGGATGCCGCACTCGGTCTTGTCCTGGCCGGCCCAGCGGCCGGCTCGCTTGTCCTCGCCCGGTGCCACGCGCCGGGTGCACGGCCAGCAGCCGATCGAGGGGTAGCCGTCCTGCTGCAGCGGGTTGACCAGCACGTCGTGCCGGGCGATGTAGCGGTCGACCTGCTCGTCGGTCCACCGCGCGAGCGGCGAGACCTTGACCTTCTGCTTGCGGTCGTCCCAGCCGATCACCGGCGCGATGACGCGGGCGTGGGTCTCGGCCCGGCGCAGGCCGGTGGCCCACGCGTCGTACCCCGCCAGCGCGTCCTGCAGCGGCTGCACCTTGCGCAGCGCGCAGCACAGGTCGGGGTCGCGCTCGAAGAGGCGCTCGCCGTACTCCGCGTCCTGCTCGGCCACGCTCTGGGCGGGCTCGATGGTGAGCATGCGCACCGGCAGGGTCAGCTCGACGGCGTCACGGGTGCCGATGGTCTCGGCGAAGTGGTAGCCGGTGTCGAGGAAGACCACGTCGATGCCCGGCACGACCCGGCTCGCCAGGTGCGCCAGGACCGCGTCGCCCATCGACGAGGTGATCGCGAAGCGCTCACCGAAGGTCTCGGCGGCCCACTCCACGATGTCCTCCGCGGGCGCGAGCTCGAGCTCGGCGCCGACGGCGTTGACCAGGTCACGCAGCTCCTCGGGCGAGCGTCCCTCGGTGAGGCTGCCCCGCTGGTTGCGGGCCGCCGTCGTCGTCGCCGCACTCACGCTTCCACCGCCTTCGCTGCGCTCGGCGGCGGAGCCACGCGTGACTTGTTGGTTCGCTCGCTGCGCTCGCTCACGCGTCCACCGCCTTCGCTGCGCTCGGCGGCGGAGCCACGCGTGACTTGTTGGTTCGCTCGCTGCGCTCGCTCACGCGTCCACCTCCACGAGCTCGGCCTCTCCGCGGAGAGCAGTCTCGTCGGCGCGGGCCACCCAGGTCGCGAACGCCTCGCCGTCGGTGCGCTCGGCGAGGTAGTGGCGCACGACGTTCTCGACGTAGTCGTCGAGCTTGGCGCTGCTCACCTTGTGCGCGCGCAGCTTGCGGCCGAACGGCGTCTCGGTGAACTGCGACTGCAGCCCGATGCCGCCACCGAGGTGGACCTGGAAGCCCTCGACCTGCCGACCGTCCTCGTTGATCTGCTGGCCCTTGAGGCCGATGTCGGCGATCTGGGTGCGGGCGCAGGCGTTGGGGCAGCCGTTGACGTTGACCGTGATGACCGTGTCGAGCTCGGGGATCCGCCTCTCCATCTCGGCCACGAGCGCGCGGGCGCGCTCCTTGGTGTCGACGAGCGCGAGCTTGCAGTACTCCAGCCCGGTGCAGGCCATCGTCGAGCGGCGCCACGGGGAGGGGTTGGCCGCGAGGCCGATCTCGTCGAGGTCGGCCACGAGCCCCTCGACCTCGTCCTCCAGCACGCCGATCACCACGATCTTCTGGTACGACGTGAGGCGGACCCCGCGCGCGCCGTGCTTCTCCACGACGTCGGCCAGGGCGCTCAGCGTGGTGCCGGAGACGCGGCCGGCGATGGCTGAGGCGCCGACGTAGAACAGGCCGTTCTTCTGCTTGTGCACGCCGATGTGGTCGCCGTTGGTGGTGGGTGCGGCGGGGGACTCGCAGTCGACGAGCCGCCGGTGGAGGTACTCCTCCTCGAGCACCTGGCGGAACTTCTCCACGCCCCAGTCGGCCAGCAGGAACTTCAGCCGCGCGCGGTTGCGCAGGCGGCGGTAGCCGTAGTCGCGGAAGACCGAGGTCACGGCCTCCCACACGTCGGGCACGTCGGCGAGCGGGATCCAGACACCGAGCTTGTGGGCGAGCATCGGGTTGGTGGCGAGGCCGCCGCCGACCCAGAGGTCGAACCCGGGGCCGTGCTCGGGGTGGACGGTGCCCACGAAGGAGCAGTCGTTGACCTCGGGGGCGCCGTCGAGGCTGGGGTGGCCCGACACCGAGGTCTTGTACTTGCGCGGGAGGTTGGAGAAGTCGGGGTTGCCGATGTAGCGGCGCTTGATCTCGGCCAGCGCGGGCGAGCCGTCGATGATCTCGTCGGCGGCGATGCCGGCCACCGGTGAGCCGAGGAAGGGCCGCGGCCCGTCGCCGCAGGCCTCGGTGGTGCCGAGGCCGACCTTCTCCAGGCGCTCCCAGATCGCCGGGACGTCCTCGATGCGCACCCAGTGCAGCTGGATGTTCTGGCGGTCGGTGATGTCGGCGGTGTCGCGGGCGTAGGTGGTGGACACCTCGCCGAGGGCGCGCAGCTGGGGGATGCCGAGGATCGCGCCGTCGCTGCGGATCCGCATCATGAAGTGCGAGTCCTCGAGCTCCTCGTCGGAGAGGGCGGAGGTCTGGGTGCCGTCGAGGCCCTGCTTGCGCTGGGTGTAGAGGCCCATCCAGCGGAACCTGCCGCGCAGGTCGTCCGGGTCGATGGAGTCGAACCCCTCGTAGGCGTAGATCTTCTCGATCCGGTCGCGCACGTTGAGGGGGTTGTCCTCCTTCTTGAACACCTCGTTGGCGTTCAGCGGCTCGCGGTGGCCGAGGGCCCACTGGCCCTCGCCGCGGGGGCGTGCGTCGCGGGTGCGGGCGGGGCGCCGCGTGCTGGTGTCGATCGTCATGTCGGGCTGGACCTCTGAGTCTGTAGCAGGCGTGCGCGCGCGGACTCCGGTGCCGACGACGTTGTCGGGGTGCAGTCGGCGCCGCGAGCCAAGGTGGTGACCGGGAACGGTCGGGGCAGGCAGGCGTCAGGCCGACATACACATCATGCTGCGGGTGCGACCGAGGTCCACGTGGCGTCGCGCCACGAGCACCAGGGAGGTCGCCGCAGTGATCATGGGCGCAAGTCTCAGGTGACAAGACGGCATCCCACAAGCGCTGTTCTCATGTAGTGAGACGGATGTCCGTTGGATGAGACGGTCGGGATCAGCACTAGGCTGGTCCCATGACCGCCTCCACCCCCAGCAGCACCGCTTCCCAGGCGTCCCGCGCCTACGACCTCGCGCTCGAGGTGATCGGCGCCGTCGAGCCCCGTGTGGCGGAGGCCACACGACAGGAGCTCGCTGACCAACGATCCTCCCTCAAGCTGATCGCCAGCGAGAACTACGCCTCGCCGGCCGTCCTGCTCACCATGGGCACCTGGTTCTCCGACAAGTACGCCGAGGGCACGGTCGGTCACCGCTTCTACGCCGGCTGCCAGAACGTCGACACCGTCGAGGCCCTCGCCGCCGAGCATGCGCGCGAGCTGTTCGGCGCGGAGTACGCCTACGCCCAGCCCCACTCGGGCATCGACGCCAACCTGGTCGCCTTCTGGTCGATCCTGGCCCACCGCGTCGAGGCCCCCGCGCTGGAGAAGCTGGGCGCCAAGAACGTCAACGAGCTCACCGAGGCCGACTGGGAGTCGCTGCGCCACGACCTGGGCAACCAGCGCCTGCTGGGCATGAGCCTGGACGCGGGTGGCCACCTCACCCACGGCTTCCGCCCCAACATCAGCGGCAAGATGTTCCACCAGCAGCAGTACGGCACCGACCCCGCCACGGGCCTGCTCGACTACGACGTGGTCGCCGCGAAGGCGCGCGAGTTCAAGCCGCTGGTGCTGGTCGCCGGCTACTCCGCCTACCCCCGCCGCGTCGACTTCGCCAAGATGCGCGAGATCGCCGACGAGGTGGGCGCGACCCTCATGGTCGACATGGCGCACTTCGCCGGTCTCGTGGCGGGCAAGGTGTTCACCGGCGACGAGGACCCGGTGCCGCACGCGCACATCGTGACCACCACGACCCACAAGTCCCTGCGCGGCCCGCGCGGCGGCCTCGTGCTGGCGACGGAGGAGTACGCCCCCTCGGTCGACCGCGGCTGCCCGATGGTGCTCGGCGGCCCGCTGTCGCACGTGATGGCCGCCAAGGCGGTCGCGCTGGCCGAGGCGCGTCAGCCGGAGTTCCGCACCTACGCCCAGGACGTCGCCGACAACGCCAAGTCGCTGGCCGAGGGCTTCCTGACCCGTGACGCCACGCTGGTCACCGGCGGCACCGACAACCACATCGTGCTGCTCGACGTCAGCTCGTTCGGGCTGACGGGCCGTCAGGCGGAGTCCGCGCTGCTCGAGGCGGGCGTGGTCACCAACCGCAACTCGGTGCCGTCGGACGCCAACGGCGCGTGGTACACCTCCGGCATCCGCTTCGGCACGCCGGCGCTCACCACCCGCGGCTTCGGGGCGACCGAGTTCGACCGCGTCGCCGAGCTGGTCGTCGAGGTGCTGAGGAACACCGAGCCGACGACCACGTCCAAGGGCGAGCCCTCCAAGGCCAGCTACAAGCTGGCCGACGGGGTCGCCGACCGCGTGCGCGCGGCCTCGGCCGAGATGCTCGACAAGAACCCGCTCTACCCCGGTCTCGAGCTCAGCTGAGGGACCCGTCGAGGAACGCACGCACGGCTGCCAGGAAGTCTCCCGGCGCCGTCGCGTGCACCTCGTGACCCGTGTCGAGGGTGACCAGGGACCCGTGGGGAAGCAGGCCGACCAGCTCGGCGAGGTGGTCCCGCGGGACGAACGACGACGGTCCGCCGCCGACGACGAGGGTCGGGACGGTGAGGTCCGAGAAGGTGGCCGGCCAGTGCTCGGCGGGTGAGTCGATCTCGGGGCGGACCTGCTCGACGACCGCCCAGTCGAAGTCGAGGCTGCCGTCGGGTCGGTCGGGCGTCGCCGGGGGCCGCGGGTGCAGCACGCCGACGTCCTCGAGGACGAGCCGCCGCACGGGCGCGCCCCGGGCGATCGTGCGAGCCGCGACCAGTCCGCCGAGGGAGTGACCGATGACGTCGAGGTCGGTGCCCAGCTGCGGGAGCAACGCCGCGAGGTCGGCTGCCATCAGGTCGACCGAGTAGGTGCCGGGCCACTCGCTCGCCCCGTGGCCGCGGAGGTCGACCGCGTGGACGGTGCGGTCCCGGGCCAGGTCGGCCGCCACGACGTCCCAGGTCGCCGCGGTCCCGCCGGTGCCGTGGAGCAGCACGACCCGGGCGCGCGCAGCCGGTCCGTCGACGGTGTGCACCGCGATCCGGGAGCCCGCGCCGTCGACGAGCCGCATCAGTCCAGCCTCTCCAGGAGGTACGACGGGCTGCTCACGACCGCGCCGCGCGCCGACACCAGGCCGGCCAGGACGCGGTCGGCCGTGACCACGGTGCACAGCGCGCCCGCACCGGACAGCTCGGTCACGAGCGCCACGATCGCCGAGTCGCCGTCGCGAGGCGCGTGCACCGTGCGGACGTGCAGGTCGCGACCCGCCGGGACCCCGGCCTTGGCGGCCCCCTCGAGCACGAGGACCACCTCGTCGTGGTCGAGGTCGGCCCGCAGCAGCCGGTCGTGCAGCCGCCGGGCCGCGCCGGCGCGGTCCTTCCACCAGCAGTCGGGCCGGGAGCCCACGACGTTGGCCCCGTCCACGACCAGCGTCCTCACGTCTCCACCCGCGCCCCGTGGGCCTCGGCGAGGAGGACCGCCGCGGCGAGGTCGAGCCGGGTCTCGCCGAAGAGGCGGGTCCGGCGGAAATCGCACCCGGCGGACGACGACGCGGTGTGGGTCGAGGCGTTGAGCCGGCTGGACGAGAACGTGCAGCCGGTGAAGGTCGTCCCGTCGGTGGTGCACTCGGTGAGGTCGACGTCGGTGAAGGTGCAGTCGCGGAAGGTCACCCGGCCCAGCGACTCGGCGTACCAGTCCTCGTCGCGGAACGCGCGACCCGCGACCTCCTCGTCCTCGGCGAACACCATCCGGCGATCGTGCCAGGCCTCAGCGACGGACGGTGAGGGAGACGTCGGCCGAGATCCTGTAGGGACCGGTGGTGACGAGCCCGCCGACCACGCGGCGCAAGCGGCTGACCTCGGCGCGGACGGTGACCTGGTGGGCGTCGTCGCCGTAGGTGCGCCGGCTGAGCGCCGCAGCGGTGAGCCCCTCGCGGCCCGCGTCGTGCAGGTCGGCGAGGAGCCGAGCGTGGCGTCGGGAGAGGGACGTGCGCCACGCGCCGTCGGCCGAGGAGACCTCGAGCAGCGCCTCGTCACCGGTGAGGTCGAGGGTCGCCGTCACGGTCCGCTCGCCGGCCGAGGGGCGCACGAGCCAGCCCTCGCCCATGCGCTCGGGCACGCAGAGACCGAGCCCCGGCACGGCCAGCGTGCGCTGGGCGGCGGGCACCGCGATGCGGTCGCGGGCCGAGACGCCGGCGTGGTGGGCCACCCAGCCGTGGTCGTCGACCACGAGCAGGGGGCCGGAGGTGGTCGCCAGCACCGGGCCCGCCGAGCGGCGCAGCCGATCGAGCCGCTCCTGATGACGCCGCCACAGCTGCGCCTCGGCGAGCCGGGTGGCGGTCTCGACCAGGGCGACCAGCGCGGGGTGCAGGGTGAGCGCCGGCCCGCTGACGTCGACGATGCCGAGCAGGTCGCCGGTGCGGGGGTCGTGGATCGGGGAGGCGGTGCAGTACCACGGGATCTGGCCCTCCTCGAAGTGCTCCGCGGAGAACAGCTGCACGGGGGCGGCCTCGGTCAGCGCCGTGCCGATCGCGTTGGTGCCGACCTGCTCCTCGGTCCAGCACGCGCCCTCGGAGAAGCCGAGCCGGTCGGCCTCCATGAGCACCCGCGGGGCGCCCTCGCGCCACAGGATCGTCGCCTCGGCGTCGGTGACGACCACGATGAAGCGCGAGGCGTCCGCGACGCTGCCGAGCACCGACCGGATGTCGTCGACGACCTGCGACAGGCCCGACTCGCGACGGCGCTGCTCGACCAGCGAGCGGGGGAGCGGGTCCCGCGCGTTGGGCCGGGTGGGGTCGAGACCGAGCTCCATCACCCGCTGCCAGGAGCGTCCGACCAGCGGGCGCGGGGCGTCGGGAGGGCGTATGCCGCCCAGCACGGCGTCGTGCACGCGGCGCAGCGCGCGGGCATGCACACCGAGGTCGGTGCCGGGGCGCACGGCGGCGTACGACGGGGACGTCACGGGGCGAGCCTAGGTCGGTGGGCGTGACGTGCACCACAAACAGTGCAACTCGCTGCAACCCTTCACGTGGGTCGGGGCCGGTGGGTGTCCTGTCGCCATGACCAACACGATCGAACGGCCCGCCGGCGCCGGGGTCTCCCCGGCCGACCGCGCGGACGCCTGGTTCTCCGCCTTCGAGTCGGCCCTGCACGCCCACGACGTGGAGCGCGCCGCCGGCCTGTTCGCCACCGACGCCTTCTGGCGCGACCTGGTGGCCTTCACCTGGAACCTCAAGACCGTCGAGGGTCGCGAGGGGGTGACCGACCTGCTCACCGCGACGCTGGAGGGCGCGGACCCGTCCCACTTCACGACCACCGAGCCCGCGACGGAGGAGGACGGTGTCGTCACGGCCTGGTTCCGCTTCGAGACCGGCGCGGGCCGCGGCAGCGGTCTCGTCCGGCTCAAGGAGGAGGACGGGGTCGACGTCGCCTGGACGTTCCTCACCACGCTCGACGAGCTCAAGGGGTTCGAGGAGCCGCGCGGCACGCGCCGGCCGATGGGCGCCCAGCACGGCGCGGACAAGCACCGCGCCACCTGGGCCGAGCGGCGCCAGCAGGAGGCCGAGAGCCTCGGCTCGACCACGCAGCCCTACGTCCTGGTCATCGGCGGCGGGCAGGGCGGCATCGGCCTGGGCTCCCGGCTGCGCCAGCTCGGCGTGCCGGCCCTGGTCATCGACAAGCAGCCGCGGCCCGGCGACCAGTGGCGCAACCGCTACAAGTCGCTGTGCCTGCACGACCCGGTCTGGTACGACCACCTGCCCTACCTCAAGTTCCCCGACAACTGGCCGGTCTTCGCGCCCAAGGACAAGATCGGCGACTGGCTCGAGTCCTACGTCAAGGTGATGGAGGTGCCCTACTGGTCGAGCACCGAGGCCAGGTCGGCCCGCTGGAACGACGAGGCGCAGGAGTGGACCGTCGAGGTGGAGCGGGAGGGCCGTCCCCTGGTCCTCACCCCGAAGCACGTGGTCTTCGCCACCGGCATGTCGGGCAAGGCGCGCATGCCCGAGGTGGAGGGCATGGACGTCTTCAAGGGCGACCTGCACCACTCCTCGCGCCACCCCGGACCCGACGCGTACGCCGGCAGGCGGGCCGTGGTGATCGGCTCCAACAACTCCGCCTTCGACATCTGCGGGGCGCTGTGGGAGCACGACGCCGACGTGACGATGGTGCAGCGCTCGAGCACGCACATCGTCAAGAGCGACAGCCTGATGGAGATCGGTCTCGGGGCGCTCTACTCCGAGGAGGCCGTGGCCAACGGCGTCACGACGGAGAAGGCGGACATGATCTTCGCCTCCCTGCCCTACCGGATCCTGCACGAGTTCCAGATCCCGCTCTACGACCAGATGCGCGAGCGGGACAAGGACTTCTACGACCGGCTGGAGAAGGCGGGGTTCGAGCTCGACTGGGGTGCGGACGGCTCCGGCCTCTTCATGAAGTACCTGCGCCGCGGGTCCGGCTACTACATCGACGTCGGTGCCGCCGACCTCGTGGCCAACGGGGACGTCAAGCTCGCCCACGGCCAGGTCGTGCGCCTGACCGAGGACGCCGTCGTGCTCGAGGACGGCACCGAGCTGCCGGCCGACCTCGTGGTGTTCGCCACCGGCTACAACTCGATGAACGGCTGGGTCGCCGACCTCGTCGACCAGGAGACCGCCGACCGCCTGGGCAAGTGCTGGGGCCTCGGCTCCGACACCCCCAAGGACCCCGGTCCGTGGGAGGGCGAGCAGCGCAACATGTGGAAGCCGACCCAGGTGCAGAACCTCTGGATGCACGGCGGCAACCTGCACCAGTCACGGCACTACTCGCTCTACCTCGCCCTCCAGCTCAAGGCGCGGCACGAGGGCCTCCCGACGCCGGTCTACGGGCTGCAGGAGGTGCACCACACCGGCTGAGTCCCCCCCGGGTGCGCCCGCCCCGGTCCTCGGTCAGAGGACCGGGGTGGCGCGCTCCACGAGCTCGGCGTAGGCGAGGCCACGCGGGAGCTGGCCGAAGGTGCCGCCCATGTGCCCGCCCAGGCGGGAGGCGCAGAAGGCGTCGGCCACCGCGTCGGGGGCGTGCTGCACGAGCAGCGCGCCCTGCAGGCACAGCGCCATCTGCGAGGCCAGGCGGCGGGCGCCCAGCTCGGCGCCCTCGGGGTCCATCGAGTCGGCGAGGGTCTCCAGCGTCGAGGTGATCGCGGCGTCGAGCCGGTGGTCGGCGCCGGCGGCCCGGCCGACCTCGGAGATCCACGCGTCGACGACCTCGGGCTCGCGGCGCAGCGCGCGCAGCACGTCGAGCGCGTTGACGTTGCCCGAGCCCTCCCACACCGAGTTGAGCGGCGACTCGCGGAAGAGCAGCGGCATGCCGGACTCCTCGACGTACCCGTTGCCGCCGAGGCACTCCAGCGCCTCGGCGACCATCGCCGGCGTGCGCTTGCAGACCCAGAACTTCGCCAGGGGGAGCGCGATGCGCCGCAGGGCCGCCTCGTGGGGGTCGGTGCGGTCGTCGACCGCCGCGGCCAGCCGGATGCCCAGGGCGGTGGCGGCCTCGGACTCGACGGCCAGGTCGGCGACCACGTTCTGCATCAGGGGCTTGTCGGCGAGCAGCCCGCCGAAGGCGCTGCGGTGCGCGACGTGCCACGACGCCTCGGCGAGCGCCTTGCGCATGAGGCCGGCCGAGCCGAGCACGCAGTCGAGCCGGGTGGCGGCGACCATCTCGATGATCGTGCGCACGCCGCGGCCCTCGTCGCCGAGCCGCTGGGCCCAGGTGCCGTGGAACTCCAGCTCGGACGAGGCGTTGGAGCGGTTGCCCAGCTTGTCCTTGAGGCGTACGACGTCGAGCCGGTTGCGCGTGCCGTCGGGCAGGACGCGGGGGACCAGGAAGCAGGAGAGCCGGCCCCCCTCGTCGGACTCGGCCTGCGCGAGCACGAGGAAGACGTCGTTCATCGGGGCGGAGGTGAACCACTTGTGGCCGTGCAGGGTGTACTCGCCCTCGACCTCGGTGCGCACCGCGCGGGTCTGGTTGGCGCGGACGTCGGAGCCGCCCTGCTTCTCGGTCATGCCCATGCCGGCCAGCGCGCCGGCCTTCTGGTCGACCGGACGCAGCCCGAAGTCGTAGGTCGTCGAGGCCAGCCGGGGGGTCCACTCCTTGGCGACCGCGTCGTCGACGCGCAGGGCCGGGACGGCGGCGTACGTCATCGAGATGGGGCAGCCGTGGCCGGGCTCGGTGTGGCCCCACGCCATGAAGCCGGCCGCGCGGCGCACGTGGGCGTGCGGGTCGTCGCTGGTCCACGGGGTGGCGCCGAGGCCGTGCCCAATGCCGCGGGTCATCAGCCAGTGCCACGACGGGTGGAACTCGACCTCGTCGACCCGGTTGCCGTAGCGGTCGAACGGCTTGAGCACCGGCTCGTGCTCGTTGGCCAGCCGTCCGTGCTCCCGGGCCTCGGCCGTGCCGGCCTCCGCGCCCACCGCACCCAGGCTCTCGACGGTCTCCTCGGAGCCGTGCCGGCGGACCGCCTCGACCAGGGCGAGGTCGGTGGTGAACGTGTTGTGTCCCACGAGGGGAGGTGCCTGGTTCGTCGCTACCCGGGTGCCGTCGTCCATGCGGTTACCGTAGAGCCATGGCGGGCCAGGAGGAGCATCCCGCCGCCACCTGGGAGCGTCTCCAGGCCCGAGCCAGGGCGGTCGGCGAGACGTCGTGGCGGCTGGTGGTGTCGACCGTCGCCACGTGTCTGCGCAACCGGGTGACCGGCCTGGCCGCCGAGGCGGCCTTCTTCGCGCTGCTGTCGCTCCCGCCCCTGATCTTCGGCCTCACCGGCTCCATCGGCTGGTTCGTGCAGAACTTCACCGACCAGCGGGTGGGGGAGTTCAAGGCCGAGGTGGTCCGGCTCGCGCTCAAGCTGTTCACCGACAACACCGTGCAGAGCATCATCGTGCCGACGATGAACGACGTGCTGAGGACGCCTCGCTACGACGTCGCCTCCATCGGCTTCATCCTCGCCCTGTGGTCGGGCTCGCGGGCGCTCAACGTCTTCGTCGACACCGTCACGATCATGTACGGCCTCGGCGGCCACCGCGGCATCGTGCGCACCCGTGTGCTGTCGTTCTCGCTCTACGTCCTCGGCCTGGTCACCGGGATCATCACGATCCCGCTCGTGGTGGCCGGTCCCCGACTGGTCGACAAGGTGCTTCCGGCCCGGCTCGACGCGCTCAACGCGCTCTACTGGCCCGTGGTCGTGGTGCTCTGCATCGTGTTCACCGCGACGCTCTACCACGTGTCGGTGCCGGTGCGGACCTCGTGGCGCTACAACCTCCCCGGGGCCGCGCTCACCCTGCTGATCTGGGTGGTCGGGTCCTACATCCTGCGGTGGGTCCTCACCATCACTGCGCGGGAGTCGACCTCGATCTACGGCCCGCTGTCGGCGCCGATCGCGGTGATGATCTGGCTCTACATCATCGCGATCGCGGTGCTCATCGGTGCCGCGCTCAACGCCTCCTTCGACCAGCTGTGGCCCGAGTCCGGGCCGGCGCGGGCGCGCATCGAGCTGGTCCGCCGGCTGCGCGAGCGCGCCCGCCAGCTGAGGGCGCGCCAGGCCGAGGCGGCATACGACGACCTCGACCTGGCCGAGGGCGACGAGCTGACCGTCGCCCTGCCCGCCTACCAGGAGCCCGACCCCGCCCCCGACGAGAGCCCGGGGCGCGACACGGTCCGCCGCTGAGCGATCTCACGTTTGTCTGTGGTGCCCTCTGGGATGCTGTGGCCGTGGCCAACATCAACCTGCCGACCCCTGTGGCCGTCGCCGGCGGATGCCTGTGCCTCCTCGGGGGCTTCCTGATCGGCTCGGTGGCGGGCCCGCGGGCCTCCGACCCCACGGTGGCGACCGTCGAGAGCTACGACCCCGACACCCGCCAGCTGTGCCTGACCGGGGACGGCGTCGCCGACGACCCCGGCACCCAGGACGGCGCGCTGTGCGGCGAGTGGCGTCGCACGCCGGGCTCCGCGCGACCGGTCAAGGGCGACACCTTCCGCTTCGTGTCGCTCGACCGGTCGGAGAAGGGCGAGGACACCACCATCTACCTCTACGGCGACGTCGAGCGCCGCGAGTAGTTTGATCCCGTGCCCGACGTCGTGCCTGAGTCCACGCTGGGGTCCATCCGGTTCCCCGAGATCGTGCGCTCGCCCGGGTGGATCCTGACCCGACGCATCCTGATCGCGGTCGCGCTGCTGCTGGTGACGATCGCCATCGTCTACGCCGACCGCACCGGCTACCGCGACACCGCCGACCCCACCGGCAAGGTCGACCTGTCCGACGCGTTCTACTACACGACGGTCACGCTCAGCACCACGGGCTACGGCGACATCACCCCGGTCTCCGAGTCCGCGCGCCTGGTCAACGCGATCCTGATCACCCCGTTGCGCATCGCCTTCCTGGTGCTGCTGATCGGCACGACCATCGAGGCGCTCACCAGCCAGAGCCGGGAGATGTACCGGGTGTCCCGGTGGAGGAGACGGATGAAGAACCACGTCGTGATCGTCGGCTACGGCACCAAGGGCCGCAGCGCCATCGAGACCCTGCTGGGCAACGGGGTCTCCCGCGAGGACATGGTCGTCGTCGACCCCAGCCAGAGCGCGGTCCAGGACGCCAACAACGACGGCCTGACCGCGGTCGTCGGCGACGCCACCCGGCGCGACGTGTTGCGGCGCGCGGGGGCCGCGCAGGCCAAGCAGATCATCATCACCACCGACCGCGACGACTCCACGGTGCTGTCGGTGCTCAACGCGCGCCAGCTCAACACCCGCGCCTACGTCGTCGCCGCGGTCCGCGAGAGCGACAACGTCCGCCTGGTGCGGCAGTCCGGTGCCGACGCGGTCGTCACCTCCTCCGACGCCGTCGGCCGGCTGCTCGGCCTGTCCGCGGTCTCGCCGGCCCTCGGCTCGGTGATCGACGACCTGCTCTCCTACGGCGAGGGGCTCGAGGTCGCCGAGCGCGACCTGCTCGTCCCCGAGGTGGGCAAGCAGCCCCAGCAGCTGCCCGACCAGGTCATCGCGGTCGTGCGGGACAACAAGGTGCATCGCTACTACGAGCCCGTCGTCACCCAGCTCGCCCGCGGCGACCGCCTGGTCGTCGTACGCCCCGCGGAGGAGCTGCCGTGGGCGCCCCGCCCGGGCACCCACGACGAGGACTTCGCCGACGACGAGGACTGACCGTGGCAGGTGACTGGCTGGCCGACGCGATCGTCTACGAGATCTACCCGCAGTCCTTCGCGGACTCCGACGGGGACGGGATCGGCGACCTGCGCGGGGTGATCGAGCACCTCGACCACATCGAGTCGCTCGGGGTGGACACGATCTGGTTCAACCCGTGCTTCGCCTCGCCGTTCGTCGACGCGGGGTACGACGTGTCGGACTACCTGCGCATCGCGCCGCGCTACGGCACCAACGACGACCTCGTCGAGCTCGTCGGCCGGGCCCGCGAGCGTGGCATCCGGGTCCTGCTCGACCTCGTCGCCGGCCACACCTCGATCGAGCACCCGTGGTTCCAGGAGGAGCTGCACGCCGACGGCCCGAGCCCGGACGGCGACCGCTACGTCTGGATCGAGGAGCTGCCGACCTGGGCGTGGGACTCCACGATCCCGGGCACCCCGGGCTGGGTGCCGTCCCCGGGGCCGCGTCCGGGGTGGTACCTCAAGAACTTCTACGACGAGCAGCCCGCGCTCAACTTCGGGTGGACCGAGACCCCTCCGGACGAGCCGTGGCGCGACGGCGTCGACGACCCGGGACCGATGCGCAACAAGGAGATGCTGCGCGAGGTCCTCGACTTCTGGCTGAGCAGGGGCGTCGCCGGGTTCCGCGTGGACATGGCGTTCTCCCTGGTCAAGGACCAGCACGGCAAGAACAGGGGCACGGTCGCCACGACCCGGATCTGGCGCGACCTCCAGGCCTGGCTGGCCTCCGCGCACCCCGACGCGGTGCTGGTCCCCGAGGGGTCCGAGCCGCGCACGGGTCTCGGCTTCGGGTTCGACGCCGACTTCTTCCTGGTCATCCAGCCCGAGCACGGCAGCCTCTTCGACAACAAGGGCGCGGGGATCCTGCCGTTCCAGCACAACCCCGAGCCGTTCTTCCACGCCGACGGCCGGGGCACGACCCGGCCCTTCCTCGACGGCTGGGCCCGGGCGAAGGCCGACGACCCGGCGCGCCGGGTGATCATGGCCACCGCGGACCACGACTTCAGCCGACTGCGCACCGACCCGCGCACGCCCGAGGAGCTCGGGGCCGCCCTCACCTTCCTGTTCACCTGGGGCACGGTGCCCTCGCTCTACTACGGCGACGAGATCGGGATGCGCTACCTCCCCGGCCTGCCCGACGTCGAGGGCTCGATCTGCAACCCGGCGTACAACCGCTCGGGCTGCCGCACCCCGATGCAGTGGGACGACTCGCCCAACGCCGGCTTCTCGACCGCGCCGGCCGAGGCGCTCTACCTCCCGATCGACCCCTCCGGCGACCGCCCGACGGTGGCGGCCCAGGAGCGGGACCCCGGCTCGACCCTCCACCTCGTGCGGCGACTCGCCGCCCTGCGCCGGGCGACCCCGGCGCTCGGGGGCCGGGCGAGCACGACCGTCCTGCACGAGGGCTACCCGTTCACCTGGCGGCGCGGTGACTCCCACGTCGTCGTGGTCAACCCGCGCCGCGAGCCTGCCGAGGTGGAGCTCGACGGGCTCGCCGGCGCGACGGTCCTCCTCGGGCAGGGGGTCGGGCTGACCGCTGCCGGTCTGCGGGCCGAGGGCTTCGGCTACGCCGTGCTCGAGCTCGCCTGACGCCCCGGTCGTCCGTGCGCCGGCGGCGTCAGTCGAGGGGGTAGGTGCCGGTGGCGGTGACGAGGTAGGCGTGGCCGAGGGGTGAGTCCCAGCGGTAGGCGGCGGGTGGTCCGCCGCGGTCGGCGGTGGAGGTCACGGGTGGGTGCTGCTCGTCCCGGTGTGGGTCGGGCCAGCCGATGTCGAGGTCCCAGGGGTCGGTGACGCGTCGGTAGGTCCAGTGTCCGTGGGTCTTGGCTCGGTGGTGGTGTCGGCAGAGCTTGGCGAGGTTGTGGTTGCCCGTCTGCCCGGGTGGTCCGCCGTCGTCGGGGTCGAGGAACGGGTCGGTGTGGTCGAGGTCGTAGCGGCCTCGGTTGGTGCAGTAGGGGAACACGCAGCCGTGGTCGCGTTCGTCGACCAGGGCGCGGAGGTGGTCGGGGGCTTCGTAGGCGTCGACGGCGTGGTGGTGGTTGAGGTCGATCACGGGGGTGACCTGCACGCGTGTGCCGGGGGCGAGGTCGGCGAGCCACTGCTCGACCGCGGCCCGGCTGATCGGTGACGCGGCGTGGGGCAGGCCGCTCGCCTGGATGCGGGCGACGTCGGTGGAGGTGTGCAGGTGCAGGTGGATGGGGCGCTCGACCCCGAGCGGGCTCCGGGCCCGGTTCGGCCGGCGGCGGGGCACCGGTTCCCCCCTCGCGGCTTCGGGCTCGGCTTCGGCTTCGAGGGCGTGGTCGGCGGAGTGGGACAGGTCGATGGCGTGCTGCGGGTCGGCGAGGATCCCGATGGCCTTGGACATGCGGACCAGCTCGGGGGAGTCGTCGCCGAGGATGCCCAGCTCGGTGGCCGTGGTCTTGAGTGCGTCGCGGAAGGCCAGTGCGTCGGGGACCGAGGCGAGGCCCTCGAACCGCATGGTGCCGTCGGGGCGGCTGTCCTGCAGGACGAGGTCGTCGGCCCCGTGCTCGTAGTCGAACCACACCCCCCGCCGGTCGGAGGCGGCCTCGGCCTCGGCGGCGGCACGGTCGGGGTCGAAGCGCAGGACCGCGGCGTTGATGGCGTTCTTGATCCGGGTCACCGACAGGCTGGTGGTGAACGGGGCGAGGTTGCGGTCGACCCAGTCCGCCGCCTCATCGGGGAGTGAGTGGGTCTGCTGGGCCACGGTGCGGGCCTTCCAGGCGGGGAGCTTGCCGGCGTGGACCCGGGCCCAGCAGCGGGGCAGACGCTCGCGGAGCTCCAGGGCGTCCTGGGTCAACGACCGCGCCGCGGCGTGGCTGGTGCGCAGCGCGGTGGCCAGCTCGGTCACGCAGTACTCCTCGACCGGCACCCCGGACATCAGGATCGGCAGGCTGCCCAGGTCCACCGAGGCCGGGGCCGGCGCAGAACCGGACACGGGGAGCAGCGTGTCGCCGTCGAGGGCGACCGTGTCGGCGCGGTGCAGGTCGGCCCACTCGGTGACCAGGGACAGCTTGCGGGCCTCGGCGGCCTCGATCGTGCGTTTCTCGGCACGGACCCCGGACAGCAGCACCTCACGGCGCCACCCACGGCCCTGGGAGGTCAGGTCCTCAGGGGCGGGGGCGGTGAACCCGGCGGTCGCTGTCATGACCTCATCCGTCCACCGAGCTCCGACACTTTCTCTCCGGCGCACAGGCGACTTTCGCCAGCTGTGCAACGAGATCCGAGTCCGCACCGCGACGCGGGTCAGGCGGGGCGGGCCCCCAGCCCCAGACGGTTGCCATCCGGGTCGGCGAAGGTGACCTTGCGGACGCCGTTGTCGTAGGTCTCGTCGAGGACGGGTGAGATCTCGTGCGCGGCAAGGGCGCGGACGCGCTCCTCGAGGTCGTGGCCCTCGTCGAGGAACAGCGTCACCTGGCCCTGCCCGGCGACGCGCCCGTCGAGGTGGGCGTCGACGTAGACGTAGCCACCGCCGGCCTCCCACACGACCTCGGTGTCGTTGGGTCGCATCAGCGGCTCGGACCCGAGCGCGGCCGTCCACCAGCGTTCGGCGCGAGGGAGGTCGGAGACCAGCAGCCCGGCGAACAGCGTGGTCACCGGAAGCCGCCGCCCCGGCGCTCATGGAGTCGACAGGTCATGCGGACAGGCTAGGTGCCGCAGTACGTCGTGTAGGCGCCGAAGCTGTCGGGCGCGGGCTCGAGGTGGCGCTCGAGCCCCGGGCGCTCGTCGTACGGCGAGGTGACCGCGTCGAGCAGCGTGTGCAGGGGAGCGAGGTCCCCGGCGGTGGCGGCCGCGAGGGCCTCCTCGACGAGGTGGTTGCGCGGGACGTACGCCGGGTTGGCGCGGTCCATGGCGTCGGCGTCCGGGGCGAGCGCGAGCCAGGAGTCGAGCCAGGCGTCGATGCCCGGCAGGTCGAGGACGAGCGAGCGCGCGGGCGCCCGGTCGTCGCGGGCCGCGGACCCGAGCCGCCGGAAGAACGAGGTGAAGTCGACGTGCCCCGACTCGAGCAGCGCGAACAGGTCGGTGGACAGGGCGGTCAACACGTCGTCGGCGAGACCCTCCGGCAGGCCGAGCTTGGCCCGGAGGCCGTCGTACCAGGCGGCGGAGTAGAGGCCGCGGAAGCGGCCGAGCGACTCGGTCGCCTTCTCGGCCGCGACCGTGGAGTCCTCGTCGATGAGCGGCAGGAGCGTCTCCGCCAGACGGGCGAGGTTCCACTCGGCGGCGAGCGGCTGCCGGCCGTAGGCGTAGCGACCGCCGTGGTCGATCGAGCTGAACACCGCCGCCGGGTCGAAGGCGTCGACGAACGCGCAGGGGCCGTAGTCGATGGTCTCGCCGGAGATCGTCATGTTGTCGGTGTTCATGACGCCGTGCACGAAGCCGACCAGCATCCACTGCGCGACGAGCCGGGCCTGGGCCTCGACCACGGCGTCGAAGAGCCCGAGCGCAGGCTCGGGGGCCGAGCGCGCCGACGGGTGGTGACGGTCGATCGCCTCGTCGAGCAGCCGCACCATGAGCGGGCGGTCGCCGAGCGAGGCGGCGTACTGGAAGGTCCCGACGCGCAGGTGACTGCTCGCCACCCGCGCCAGGACGGCGCCCTGCTCGAGCCGCTCGCGCCGCACCTCACGGCCGGTCGCGACCACCGCGAGGGACCGGGTGGTGGGGACGCCGAGAGCGTGCATGGCCTCGCTGACGACGTACTCGCGCAGCATCGGGCCGACGACGGCCAGGCCGTCGCCGCCGCGGGAGAACGGCGTGCGGCCGCTGCCCTTGAGGTGGAGGTCGCGCAGGTCACCGGAGTCGGTGACGAGCTCGCCCAGCAGGAGCGCGCGCCCGTCACCGAGACGCGGCGACCATCCGCCGAACTGGTGTCCGGCATAGCCCTGCGCGACGGGCGTGGCACCCGGCGGGACGTCGGTGCCGAGGAGGAGGCCGAGGCCCGCCTCGCTCCGGAGGTACGACGGGTCGAGGCCGAGCGCCGCGGCGAGCGGCTCGTTGAGCACGAGCAGCCGCGGGTCCGGGGCCGCCTCACCCGTCCAGGGGAGGGCGAGCTCGGGCAGCGCGGTCGCGAACCGGTTGCCGAGGCGGACGGAGGTCGTGGTCACGCCACGAGCCTACGAGCGGGGTGCGCGCTCGCAGGCTCGGGCGGGTGAGCCGGTGGCTCAGCGGTGGAACAGCGAGTCGGGCACGCGCACGACCTTGCCCGCGTCCTTCATGCCCAGGAAGGACCCCACGCTCCACGAGCTGGCGTAGAGCACGCCCCTCTTGAGCAGCAGGCCGGTCGGCATCGTCACGGGCGCGAAGGTGCGGTGGCCGTTGCGGATGCGGACGATGCGGCCGACGTCGGCGGGGTCGAAGCCCGGTCCGGGCGGTCCCGCCGGGGCGCCGTGCAGCACCTGCGAGAAGTAGACCGTCCCGTCACGACGGACGGCGACCCCGGTCGGCGCGGTCAGGTTGGTCCACACGTTGCGGACCTTGCCGCTGCGGGCGTCGACACGGTAGACGCGGCCCGCTGAGGGCGCCTCGGCGCCGAGGGTGCTGACGAAGACGTCGCGACCCACGACCTGCACACCGGTCGGCACCGGGTCACAGCCCTTGGTGCCCGGGTTGGCGTTGGCGTCCGGGCCCTTGCAGGCCTTCTCGTCCTTCACGGTCGGCGGGACGAAGAACGTGGAGACCTTGCCCGTTGCGGGGTTGACCTTGAGCACGTCGTTGGCGCCACCGTCGGCGACGAAGAGCCCGTACTTCGACCAGGTCATGGCGAACGGGTTGGACAGTGCGTCGACCGGCTTGCCCTTGACGAACTGCTTCTGGCCGTCGGGGTTGTGCTTGAGCTCGTAGGCCAGCAGGTTGGCGATGACCTTCTTGCCCTTGCCGTTGTAGGTCATGCGGATCACGCGGCTGGGGCCGTACTTGCCGCCCGAGGGGGAGCCCTCCTCGTTGGGTCCACCGACGACGGCGAAGACGCGGCGCGGCCCGCCGGCCACACCGGCCAGGCCCGGGACGCCGGAGAGGATGGTGCGCTTGCGGCCGTCGGCGAAGAGGCGGGTCACCCTCCCGGCGTTCTCCGCGACGATCAGGCCCCGGTGGGCCCGCGCGCTCTGGAGACCGAACGGGTCGCCGAGCTTGGAGGCGACGACGATCCCGTGCCCGCCGCCGCTGATCGCGGCCGTGGAGGTGGCCGGCGCGGCGACGACGGCGCCTGCCGTGCCGAGTGCCAGCACGGTCACCAGTGCGGCTCTGGTCCGAGAAACCATGAGGGGTCCCCCTTCGTTGTCTGAGGTGAGAAAAACTGCTGCCAGCCCGGTCTACGCGGCGCGGTGCTCGTTGCGGCAGGGCCGTCGGTCCTGTTCGCCCGGGACTCGCCCTAAGGGTGAATCATGGGCCCGTGGACGACCTGCGAGACGAGATGCTGCGTGCTTATGACCGCGACCTGCGGGGCGACGCCGAGGTGGTGGGGGCCGTCAAGGTGACCCCGCTCGGACCCGTGGTGCTGGCCGAGTTCGACGACGGGGGCGGCGGGTTCGTGTCCTACCGGAGCCTGGGGGACCTGGACGGCGAGGCGCTCGACGAGCTGGTCGCCGAGGTCGTGGCGTTCTTCCGCGACCGCACCGCGATGGAGCGCTTCGAGTGGAAGACCCGCGGCCACGACCTCCCGGCCGACCTGGTCGACCACCTCGTCGCGGCCGGCCTCGAGGCCGAGGAGGAGGAGACCGTGATGATCGGCGAGGCCGCGTCGCTGGTCGTGGACCTCGACCTGCCCGACGGCGTCGTCGTACGACGGCTGGAGGCCGGGGCGTCCGACGTCGAGATCGAGCTCGCCGCCCTGCTCGAGATGCAGGCCGGGGTGTTCGGGGAGTCCTGGGGCTCGGTGCGGTCGGGGCTGGAGGGGATGGCGCGCGGCGACGAGTACTGGGTCGTCGAGCACGAGGGACGCATCGTCTCCGGCGGGCGGCTGGTCGGCGTCGAGGGCACCGAGTTCGCCGGGGTCTGGGGCGGCTCGACGGTGCCGGAGTGGCGGGGGAGGGGGCTCTACCGCGCGCTGGTCAGCGCCCGCGCCCGGTCCGCCCTCGGGCGGGGGTTCCGCTACATCCAGTCCGACTGCACGCCGATGTCGAGGCCCATCCTGGAGCGCTCCGGGCTGCTCGCGGTGACGACCACGACGCCGTACATCTGGACGCGCTAGGCGGGCCGCAGCAGGAAGCGGTGCAGCACTGCGGAGGCGCGGGCCACCGCGTCGTCCTCGCCGGTCACCAGCAGGTCCAGCAGGAGCCCGCGGGTGGCGGCGAGCGCGAGGCGGGCGTGGTCCTCGGCCCCGTCGTCGGGGATCCCGGCGCGCCGGCACTGCTCGGTGACCGCGGGCAGCCAGTCGGCGACCATGCCGCGGGCGAAGTCGTCGGCGTGCGGGCGGCCCTGCGCCGCGTGCGCGGCGGCCTCGAAGAACAGCGGCCCGTAGCGACGCGTCGCCGCCACCGTGTCGGCCCAGTACGCCGCCGCGGCCGTCAGCGGGTCGGCGTCGGGATCGGCGTAGGCCTGCGCCATCACCTCGCGCTGGCGCGCCTCGACGGCGAGGGAGACCGCCGCGACGAGGCCCTCTCGGGACCCGAAGTGGTAGATCAGCATCCGGTGGCTGGTGCCGAGGTCCTCGGCGATCCCGCGGAGGCTCCGGTCCCCGAGCCCGGTGCGGCCGAAGTGCTCGACCGCACGTGCGAGCAGGCGCTCGCGCGGGCCCTCGGCCGATGCCTCAGCCACCCAGCACGCGGTTCTCGAGGCACACGCCCTCGCGGTCGACGTACTCCTGGGTGAGCCGGCCCCACAGCAGCCGGGCCAAGCCGCGCAGGGGTCCCTGCTGGTCGATCCCGAGCGTGACCACCGAGCCGCCGTCGCCGGACGGCTCGACGACGTGACGGCCGACGAACCGCAGGCCGGGCGCGGTCGACTCCCAGGTGAAGTGATGACCCGGCTCGACCTCGGTGACCGTCCAGGTGGCAGCCGGGAGCCTGGGCTGCCGGATGGTCGCGCGGTCGCCCACGGCGGGCGGGCTCGCGGCGCCGTCGAGCAGCTCGAGGGAGTCGACGGTGTCGAGCCAGTCGGGCCAGTGCGCGACGTCGGCCAGGGCGGCGTACACCTGCGCCGGGGGAGCGGGGATCGTGCGGGTCGAGGAGATCATGTACCAAACGGTACACCCGGCCGCCGGTGGCTGACCAGGTCCTCGACCCGGTCCGCGGCCCGCCGCGCACCGGGACGCGCGCGGACGGCCTCGCCGAGCCGGGCGGCGGCCGCCCGGTGGGGACCGTCGGCCAGCAGATCCTCGATGACCGGCCGCACCCGCTTGGCCGGTGCCGCCTTGGGCACGACGCGGCCGGCGCCGGCCCGGGCGACCGACCTGCCGACCACGGGCTGGTCGACCATCGGGTGCATCGGCATGACCACCAGGGGCAGGTCGTGGGCCAGCGCCCGCATGGTCGTCGAGTGACCGCCGTGGCCGACGACCAGCGACATGTGCGGCATCAGCTCGGCGTGCGGGACGAAGCGGTGCACCTCGTGGTTGGCGGCCGTGCGCAGCGAGGCGGGGTCGACCACCGGGCCGGTGGTCACCACCACCCGGGCCTCCAGCCCGGCGGTCGCGTCCAGCAGTCGCTGCAGGCAGTCGGCCATGCCGGGGTAGGCGAAGGTGCTGAGGCTGACCAGCACGGCCGGGTCGCCCGGGACCCGAGGGCTCCACTCGACGACCGGCCCCACGTGCTCGATGCCGGCCCGCTCGCCCGAGGGGTCGAGCTCCGGGACCGAGGCGACCAGCCGTGCGGCGGCCCCGGCCAGCGCACGGCCCGGTCGCAGCCCGTGCAGGCGCATCCCGAGGCCGATCGGCCCCCGCAGCAGCGAGCGGTAGGAGGCGTCGTACAGGTGCTCGAGGACGACGTACGGCGTCCCGTGCGCGCGCACGGCCTCGAGCACGCCCATCAGCAGGCAGTCGACGACCACGAGGTCGGCCGGGCGTGCGTCGAGGGCGGCGATCACGTCGCGGGCGAGGCCGCGGTCGGAGAAGGTGCGCGCCATCGTCACCGGCGAGCTCTCCTGGACGCCGCTGAAGTCGCGTGACCGCGGCGAGGGCGCGACCTCGAAGCCCGCGTCGACGAGGCTCCGGTGCTGTGCCCGGTGCCCGACGAAGCGGACCCGGTGACCCCGTGAGAGCAGCTCGCGGGCGATGCCGGTGGCAGGCGGCACGTTGCCGCCCCCGTCCCAGGTGACGACGAGGATCTCGGCCATGGGGGTCTCCTTCAGGGGGTGTCGGCCGCGAGGACGGCGTTGACGAGGTGCAGCATCCGCCGTTGCGTCGTCGCACGGGACAGCCCGCGGTCCAGTCGCAGCAGCTTCCAGGTGTAGACGTCGGTCGCGACGACCAGGAGGTCGAGGGTGAGGACGTCGTCGGTGGCCGGCGCGAACGCCTCGCGCACCCAGTCGCGGTGCATCTTCCGGCCCCGGTCGGTGACGTGCCGGGCGAACAGGTCGTGGCTCTCCTGGCCGAGCATGAGGAGGGCGGCGCGGCCGTGCTCCTCGTAGTGCGACACGATCGTGCGGACGGCCGAGGGGACGTCGCCCGGGGGCGTGCGCCGGCTCTCGACGACCTCGCGCCTGGCGACCTCCAGCGCGGTCTCGAGGAGCTCGTCGCGCGAGCCGAACTGTCGCAGCACGGTCTGGACGCTCACACCTGCGTCGCTCGCGACGGCGTCCAGCGAGATCTCGGTGAACGGGCGCTGCTGGGCCAGCCGGACCACCGCGTCGATGATCCCTCGCCGCGTGCGCTCGACCGCCTCGGCGCGGGCGCCCATCGTGTACGTGCGGGTTGTTTTCATGTCAGTGGTAGTTGACGCCGAATCCCACATTCGTGTCAATGCCCATTGACGTGAATGTCTGGACCGTTGACTCGAGAACCTGTTCTAGCCATCATCCCCGGATGACCAGCACCTCCGGACCCCCCGCCGACCTCCGCCTGCAGCGGTCGAGCCGAGACGCGGCGGGCACGGAGCGACTGCTTCAGGACTGGCTGTCCGGCGCCCTGCCGCCGGGCAGCCGGCCCACCCTCTCGCTGCTCTCCGGCGTCGACGCCAACGGCATGAGCAGCGAGACCCTGGTCCTCGACGCCACCTGGCGCGAGGGAGGCGAGCAGAGGGTGGGTCGGTACGTCGCCAGGGTCGCCCCGGCGGCCGAGGACTTCCCGGTGTTCCCCCGCTACGAGCTGCGCGAGCAGTACGACGTGATGCGCCTGGTCGGGGAGGTCACCGACGTGCCGGTCCCACAGGTCGGGCTCATCGAGCCGACCGGCACGGTGCTCGGGACGCCGTTCTTCCTGATGGACCGGGTGGAGGGCGTCATACCTCCCGACGTCCTGCCCTACAACTTCGGCGACAGCTGGGTGCACGACGCGACCCCCGAGCAGCAGGCCAGGCTGCGGGACTCCTCGGTGGCCGTGCTGGCCGGGCTGCACGCGATCCGCGACGCGACCACGACCTTCGAGTTCCTCGACCCGGCCCGGCACGGCCACGACGGGGAGACCCTGCTCCAGCGGGACCTCGCGCGGACGAAGGCGTGGTACGGCTACGCCGCCGCGGACATCGGCCGGTCGCCGCTCGCGGAGCGTGCGCTGGCGTGGCTGGAGGCCAACGTCCCGGAGACCGACCCGATCGACGACGTGCTCTGCTGGGGCGACGCGCGCATCGGCAACATGATCTACCGCGACTTCGAGCCGGTCGCCGTCCTCGACTGGGAGATGGCCTGCCTCGGGCCGCGCGAGCTCGACGTGTCGTGGATGGTCTTCGCCCACCGCGTCTTCGAGTCGATCGCCGCCGCCCTCGAGCTGCCCGGCATGCCGGACTTCCTGCGCGAGGAGGACGTCGTCGCGACCTACGAGGAGCTCAGCGGCGCCCGCCTGTGCGACCTCACCTGGTACCACGTCTACAACGGTCTGCAGTGGTGCATCGTCTTCATGCGCACCGGGGCGCGGCAGATCCACTTCGGCGAGATCGAACGACCCGACGAGGTCGACTCCCTCATGCACTGCGGGCCGCTGATGGCCCAGATCCTCGACGAGGTCGGCGCGTGAGCACCGGCAGCGGCGGCATCAGCCCGCTCGACGAATTCCCGATCCACCAGGCGCCGCTGCCGGTCGCGTGGCCCGCGAGCTCGGACCGCAACTTCTACGACCGCTGCTACTTCAACGCCCACGACCGCACCGGCGAGGTCTTCGTGGTCGGCGGTCTGGGCTACTACCCCAACCTGGGCACCAAGGACGCGTTCCTGCTCGTGGCCCGCGACGGCCGGCAGACCGCCGTCCACCTGTCCGACCGTTGCGACGACGACCGGCTCGACCAGCGCGTCGGCGGGTTCCGCATCGACGTCGAGCAGCCGCTCCAGCGCCTGCGGGTCACCCTCGACGAGACCGAGGGCATCTCCGCCGACCTCAACTGGGAGGGCTCGTTCCCGGTGCTGCGCGAGCAGCCGCACGTGCTGCGGTCGGGGGCCCGGGTCACGCTCGACGCGCAGCGCTTCGCCCAGGTCGGCACGTGGTCGGGGCACCTCGTCGTGGACGGCGAGCGTCTCGAGGTCACGCCCGACCGCTGGGTCGGCACGCGCGACCGCTCGTGGGGCATCCGTCCGGTCGGTGCGGCGGAGCCGCCCGGCGCTCCGAGCGACCCGCCCTTCGAGGGCATGTGGTGGCTCTACGTCCCGATGCGGTTCGACGACTTCGCGGTCGTGGTGATCCTCCAGGAGGAGCCGAGCGGCCACCGCACGCTCAACGACGTCCACCGGGTGTGGGCCGACGGCCGGGTCGAGCAGCTCGGGTGGCCGGTCGTGGCGGTCGACTACGCCCCCGGCACCCGCACCCCGACCGGGGCGCGCCTCCGCCTGGCGACCCCGTCCGGCGAGCCGATGCACCTCGACGTCACCTCGCTGCTCGCCACCCCGCTGCACGTCGGCGGGGGCTACGGCGGCGACCCCGACTGGACCCACGGCACCTGGAAGGGCGAGGGGTTCACCGAGCGCGTGACCTACGACCTCGCCGACGAGCAGGTGAAGGGCCGCGTCATGTTCGGCTGCGTCGACCACGTGGGACGGGCGGTCCTCACCGACCGGGGAAGGTCCTACGAGGGGTGGGGCCTCTTCGAGCACTTCGTGATCGGCCGCCACGACCCGAGCGGCTTCGAGGACTTCTTCGACGTCCGCTGAGGGGTCACCCGGCCAGGACGGCGAGCAGTGCCCGGGCCGCCGCGTCGGCCGCCCCCAGCCACAACCGGTCGGCGTTCGCCGGCGTCCAGGCCAGGCCCGCCGCGGACAGGCGGACGGCGACGTCGTGGGAGATCACCCTTCCAGGGTGACCCCGGCAGGAGCAGAGTGTCCCCGGGCAGTGCGTCGAGCCGCTCAGGAGGGCCGATGACCGCACGGATGGTGGGTCGTGACCCCGTGCGCGCCCGCCTGCTCGAGGTCCTGGACTCCGCACAGGGCGGGCCGGGGCGGCTGCTGTGGGTCGAGGGCGAGGCCGGCATCGGCAAGACCCGGCTGCTCGCCGAGGCCGAGACGCTCGCCGCCGACCGGCGCGTCGCGGTCGCCCGGGGGGCGGGCTGGTCCGACCCGGCCACGCCGGCGTACTGGCTGTGGACGCAGGTCCTGCGCCGGCTGCTCGGCGAGGACGCCACCGCCGAGGGCGTACGACGGCGCTGGGGCCCGCGCGCCCGCGCGGCGACGGTGCTCGTGCCCGAGGCCGCCGGGCCCCCGGCGGGGCTGACCGGACCGGAGCACGCGCCGGACCGGTTCCCGCTGTTCGACGCCGTGCTGGCCGCGCTCGAGGCCGAGGCCCGGCAGGGGCCGCTCCTGATGCTGCTCGACGACGTGCACTGGGCCGACCCCGACTCGCTGCGGCTGCTCTCGTTCCTGGCGAGCACGGGGCTGCCCGCAGGCGTCGTGGCGGTCGCGGCCTGGCGGTCGCACGAGATCGAGCGCGGCGACCTCGCCGACGAGCTCCGGCTGACCCTGCACCGCTGGGCGGAGGTGGTCCCCCTCGCCGGACTGGCGGCCGCCGACCTCGCCCGCGTGGTCGAGGACGCCAGCGGGCTCCGCCTCGACGACGACGACGCCCGTGAGCTCGCGGCCCGGACGGGCGGGAACCCCTTGTTCGCAACGGAGATGGGGCGCCTGGCCGCCTCGCGGGGGGAGAGCGCGGCCGCGGTGAGGCTCGTCCCGGACAGCGCCCGCTCGCTGCTGCGGCGCCGCCTGGCGCGCCTCTCCCAGCCGTGCGCCGCCACGCTCGCCGCGGCCGCAGTGGCGGGTGCGACGCCGAGCCTGTCGACGGTGGCGGCGGTGACCGGGCAGGACGCGGGCGACGTCGAGGAGCACCTCGCGGAGGCGGCGGCCGCCGGCCTGGCCGAGGGGGAGGACGGTGGCGTGGTGTTCCGGCACGCCCTGGTCAGGGACGCGCTGGTCGAGACGGTCCCCGTCGCGCAGCGGCGCGCGCTCCACCTCGCCGTCGCGGACCACCTCGAGGGCGCCGCGGACCTCAGCCCATCTGCGCTCGCCGAGGCCGCCCACCACGCCCTGGCCGCCCTCCCGCTCGGTGACCTCGACCGGGCCGTCGCCTGGGGGAGCCGCGCCGCCGCGGCGGCGTACTCCGCCCGCGCCTACGCCGTCGCCGCGCAGGGCTGGCGCCGCGTGGCCGACGTGACGACCCCCGACGACCCGCGTCGCGGGGAGGTGCTCCGGCACTGGGCCGACGCGCTGCTGGCCGACGGCGACCTCGACGCCGCCAGGTCGGTCTTCGAGGAGGCCGCGGCGCTGGCCCGCAAGCACGAGGACGCCGAGGGGCTGGCCGCGGCCGCCCTGGGCTACGCCGCCGGACTCACCGGCTTCGAGGTCCGGCTGCACGACGAGGCCCAGGTCGCCCTGCTCACCGAGGCGCTCGACGCCCTGCCCGCCGACGACTCGGTCACCCGGGTCGACCTGCTGGCCAGGCTCGCCGTCGCGGTCTCCTACACCGCCGGCGACGCCGCCCGGCCGCGCCTGGCGCAGGAGGCGGTCGACATGGCCCGACGGGTGGGCGACCCGCGGGCCACGGCCCACGCGCTGGCCGCGCACTGCGACGCCTTCGCCGGCCCGGCCCACGTGCACACGCGGGTGGCCCAGGCCGGCGAGATCGTCCGGCTCTCCGAGGGCCGCGACCCAGCCATGGTGCTCCTCGGCCTGCGGCACCGCGTCGTGGCGCGGCTCGAGCTGGGCGACAGCACCGGCGCCTTCGCCGACATGGACCGCTTCGCCGCCGTCGCCGACGAGCTCGGGCAGCCGCTCTGCTCGTGGTACGTCCCGCTGTGGCGGGGCTTCCGCGCCCAGCTGCGCGGCGACGTGCCCGCCATGATCGCCGCGGCCCGCGAGGCGCGCGAGCTGGGCGGTCGGGCCGGCAGCCGCAACGCCGCGGCGCTCTCCTACGTCCAGGAGTCGTGGGCCGCGGGGGAGGAGGACCGGCTCGCCGAGCAGCTCCCGGTCATGCTCGAGATGCTCGGCGTGCTGCCCGAGCTCGCGCCGGACGGCGCCACCTATGTCGCCCTCTTCCCGGGCCAGCCCGACCACGTCCGCCGCCCGGCCCTGCCGCGTCTGGCCGAGCTGGTCGACGGCCTGCCCGACGACGCCGAGCGGCTCTCCGGGCTGTGCCACGCGGCGGTGTCGCTGGTCGAGGGACGCGACGAGCCCGAGCACTGCGACGTCGTCCACGCCCGCCTCCTGCCGTACGCCGGCCTGGTCGCCGTCGACGGCATCGCGGCCGGGACCCACGGGGTCACCGACCGGCTGCTCGCGATGCTCGCCCACGCCTCCGGCCGGCTCGAGGAGGCCGAGGAGCACGCGCGGGCAGCGGTCGCGGGCAACGCCCGGTTCGGGAGCCGGCTGCACGTCGCCTACTCCGAGGGGGTCCTCGCCGGCGTCCTCGCCGGCCGGGGGGCGGCGCAGGAGGCCCACCGGCTGTTCGAGCACGCGCAGTCCGAGCTGCTCGCGATGGGCCTGGACCGGCGCGCCCGGTGGTACGCCGAGCGCTACCCGGTGGACCCGGTCGACCCGGGGAGCACCCCCGTCGAGCCCGTCGGCACCGCCCTCGCCCGCCACGGCGAGGTCTGGACGCTCACCTACGCCGGTCGCGCGGTCACCCTCACCGACAGCAAGGGCCTGGCTGACCTCGCGGTGCTGCTCACCCGCCCGGGCCACGAGGTCCACGTGCTCGACCTCGACGGTGGCGGCCGGGCAGACACGCGCGCCGCGGTCGCCGCCGGGGGAGACCTCGGGGAGGTGCTGGACGACCGCGCGCGCCGGGAGTACGCCGAGCGGCTGGCCACGATCGAGGCGGACCTCGCGGACGCGGAGGACGACGGCCGCGACGACGAGGCCGACCGGCTCCGGGAGGAGCGCGAGGCCCTCCTGTCGGCGCTGCGCTCGGCCTACGGGCTGGGTGGCCGCGCCCGCCGTACCGGTGGGGAGGCGGAGCGCGCCCGCTCCCGCGTCACGCGCCGGCTCAAGGAGACGCTCGCGCGCGTCGAGCAGCAGCACCCCGAGGCGGGCCGGCACCTGCGGGCATCGGTGC
The DNA here is from genome assembly GCF_031458325.1 of Nocardioides marmoribigeumensis. Classification (NCBI taxonomy): domain Bacteria; kingdom Bacillati; phylum Actinomycetota; class Actinomycetes; order Propionibacteriales; family Nocardioidaceae; genus Nocardioides; species Nocardioides marmoribigeumensis. Next base: position 622,279 of record NZ_JAVDYG010000001.1, on the reverse strand, counting down.
GCACCGGGGTGTTCTGCCGCTACGAGCCCGAGCGCGACGTGAGGTGGCAGGTCACGACGTGAGGCCCGACCTCACGCCTGCAGGTCAGAGCCCGCGGCACCGGCCGCGGCCCAGCCGAGGAGGGGTCCATGTCCTTCGTCCAGATCATCAGCTTCCGCACCGACCGCATCGAGGCCCTCGAGGAGCTCGAGCGGCGGTGGACCGAGGAGACCGAGGGTCGCCGCACGCTGGTCGACGGCGCGCTCTACCGCGACCGCCACGACCCGACGCACTACGTCTCGGTCAACCACTTCGCCTCCTGGGAGGACGCGAGGGTCAACTCCGCGCTTCCCGAGACCGACGCGATGGCCGCGCAGGCGATGGCGCTCACCGACGGTCCCGCGGAGTTCACCGACCTCGACCTCGTCACCTCGGCCGACCTCCGTCAGGGCGTCGCCCACGGGTTGCGCCACACGCTCGAGACCAACGAGGTGCTCGACGGCCTGGTCGCCGACGACGTCACCGTCGACATGTTCGTGCCGCACTGGCAGGTCGTCACCCGCGGCGTCGACCAGATGGTGACGGGCCTGCGCGAGGAGGCCCCGGGCCGGACCTTCGAGCAGTGGGAGGCCCACCCGATCGCGGACGGCGTCCTCGTCGAGTACGCCTACCGCACCCACCCCACGGCCGAGCAGCCCTCCACGCTCTCGGTCGGCACCCTCGTCGCCCGCCTGCGCGGCGGCCGGGTCGCGTCGCTGCGCGTGCACTGCGCGGGCAGCTGGAGCGTCGAGCTCGAGCAGCAGATCGCCGAGGCCAACGCCGGGTCGACGGCCGGGGTGCCGGCATGACCGCCACCTTGGACCAGCCGTCCCCGGTGACGGTGGAGGCGGCCGGAGCCCTCGCCGGACGCCTGGTCGCGACGGCCCTCGGGTCCCTGGAGCTGATGACGATCCAGCTCGGGCTCGAGACCGGGCTGTACGCCGCCCTGGCCGCGTCCCCGCGCACGGCGCCGGCGCTGGCGGAGGCGACGGGCATCGCCGCCCGCTACTGCCGCGAGTGGCTGGAGCAGCAGGCCATGGCCGGGCTGGTCGGGGTGGACGACCCGGCCGCCGACCCGGACGCCCGCTCCTACTCCCTGCCCGCGAGCACGGCCCTCGTCCTCGCGGCGGAGGGCAGCCCGTTCGACCTCACGCCCCTGGTGCGGCTCCTGGGCGCCGCCGGGCTCTCGATGCCGGCCGTCACGCGCGCCTGGCGCGAGGGCCGGGGCCTGTCGTTCGGGGAGTACGGCGACGGCCTGCGCGAGGCGCAGGGCGCCTTCAACCGCGGTGACTGGCAGCAGCGGCTCGTGCCGGAGTGGGTGCCGCTGCTCGGGCTCGACGAGCGGCTCTCGCGGCCGGGGGCGCGGGTCCTGGAGCTGGGCTGTGGGGTCGGCTACGCCGCGGTCGCGCTCGCCCAGGGGTTCCCCGGCCTGACGGTCGTGGGCGTCGACAGCGACGAGGCGTCGGTGACCGACGCGAGGGAGCACGCTGCCGCCGCGGGGGTCGGCGACCGGGTGCGCTTCGAGACGCTGCACGCCGACGCCGACCTGGGAGCGGTGGCGGGCACCTGCGACGCGGTGCTCGTGCTGGAGGCGCTGCACGACATGGCGCACCCGGTCGCCGCGCTCGCCGCGGCCCGGTCCTCCCTGGCCGAGGACGGCTGCGTGGTCGTCCTCGACGAGGCGGTCGCCGACGAGTTCGCCCCGCCGGGGCCGGGGCAGGAGGGGCCGCTGCCCGAGCGGCTGTTCTACGCCTCGTCGGTGCTGCACTGCCTGCCCGTCGGCCTCAGCGAGGACGGGTCGGCCGGGACCGGCGCGGTCATGCGGCCCTCGACGCTGCGCGCCTACGCCACCGAGGCCGGCCTGCCCGACGTGCAGGTCGTCGACCTCGGCCACGACCTGCTGCGGTGCTACGTGCTGCGGCGCTGAGCCTCACGCCTCCGGGAGGCCGGCGAAGTCCCGCTTGACCTGGGTGTACCAGCCCATCGACCGCTTCGGGTGCCGCCACCGGCCCTTCATCTCGTCGCGGGCCGGCTGGTGCGCGGTGTCGCCGGCCTTCTCCGCCTCCTTGAGGTGCGCGTCCTGGGCCTTGATCACCTCGTCGGCGGTCTCGCCGCGGTGCTCGAGGTCGCAGGGTCCGCCGAGCTCGCGGCAGGTCATCGTCTTCATGGGGTCGTCCTCTCGATCGGTTCCTGACCTCCCGACGAGCGGGGAGCCACGAGTGTGACCGTCAGGTGCGCGCGACCGCCCCGTCCCGTCGTACGACGGCCGCGAGCACGTCGGGCGCCGCCCGGAACGTGATGCTCCGGACCCGGCCGTCGACGACCTCGAAGTCGAAGACCACCCGGGCCTCGCCGCGGTGGATCCACGCGGCCACCGGCCGGTCGGCGACGTACGCCGGGAAGGCCGTCTTCGCGGCCCCGTCGAAGAACGCGGCGACCGCGTCCCGGCCCTCGATGCGCGACGGGGTGCCGGCGAGCACCGCGGCCTCGTCGGCGCCGACGAACGCGTCGGGGGCGAGCAGCTCCATCAGGCGGGTGAACTCGCCCTCGCGCGCCGCCTCGAGGAACGCGTCGACGACCTCCCAGTCGGCCAGGTGGTCCTCGGAGGCGGGGGCGCTGACCTTGGCGCGTGCCCGGGAGGCGAGCTTGCGGGCGGCGGCGGGCGTGGTGCCCAGCAGGGAGGCGATCAGCGGGAACTCGAAGCCGAAGGTGTCGTGGAGCACGAACGCCACCCGCTCCGACGGCGTGAGCCGGTCGAGCACGACCTGCAGCGCCACGCCGACGGTGTCGGCCAGGACCACGTCGTCGACCGGGTCCGGCGCGGTGTCGGCCGGCTCGACCTCCTCGACGGGCGTCGGGGTCCGCGACTTGAGCCGGTCCAGGCACAGACGCGTGGTGACGGTGGTCAGCCACGCGGGCAGGTTGTCGATCGCCGCGTCCGTGCCGTGCAGGCGCAGCCACGCCTGCTGCACGACGTCCTCGGCCTCGGCGTGGTCGCCGAGGACCCGCGCGGCGATGCCCACCAGCCGCGGGCGCTCCTGCTCGAAGGCCTCCGTCTGCTCCACGGGCCCAGGTTAGGCGTCTGCGCGGCCGGGCAGGGTCGGCGCGTGAGCACGCCGTCGCGGTCGGTCACCCCGGAGTCGCTCGGCGCCTGGGTGGTCAAGGCGAGCCCCGCCGAGGGGACCGTCGCCGAGCTCGCCCGTCGCGGCTTCTCGACCGACTGGGTCTCCTGCGTGCGGCCCACCTACCGGGCCGACCTGGTGGAGCCGGGTCAGGCCGTGCTGCTGTGGGTGAGCGGGCGCAGCCCGACCCTCCCCGCCGGGATCCACGCGCACGGCACGACGACCGGGCGGGCGTCGTACGACGGGACGACGCTGCGCGTCCCCCTGCGGCTCGAGCCGGTCGACCCTCACGTGCTGCGGCCCGAGCTGCTCGACCACCCGGTCCTGCGGGGCGCGGAGGTCCTGCGGATGCCGGCCGGCGGCAACCCGTCGTACCTCAGGCGAGCGGAGCTCGACGCCCTCCTGACCGGATGGCCGCAGCTGCACCGATGAGTCGCGCGTCCTCGCCGGGTCCGACCACTGACACACGCTCACAGCCCGCTCCGGAAGGGACCGCCCCATGACCAGCCCACTCGCCACCACCGACCTCCACATCCCCGTCGGCGCCCCTGTCTGGATGGACCTCGTCAGCTCCGACGTCGAGGCCTCCGTCGCCTTCTACACCCAGCTGCTCGGCTGGACCTGCGAGGAGGCCGGGTCGCCCGAGGGCTACCGCTACCTCCTCCACCGCGGCCGCGCGGTCGGTGGGGTCATGGCCAACGACCCCGGGTGGGGCATGCCGGACGCCTGGTCGGTCTTCCTTCGCACCGACGACGCCGCGGCCACGGCCGCCGCAGCGACCGCCCACGGCGGCACCGTGCTGATGGAGCCCTGCGAGGTCGCCCCCAACGGCACGTTCACGATCCTGCGCGACGCCGGGGGAGCGGTCGTGAGCGCCTGGCAGCCCGGCACGGAGCCCGGCTTCGGCGCCCTGATGGAGGCCGGCGCCCCGACCCACTTCGAGCTGCACACCCGGGACTTCGACGCCACGCACGCGTTCTACCGCGGGGTGTTCGGCTGGGAGGACCACGTCACGGACCTGCCGGGTTTCCGCTACGCGACCTACGGCGCCCAGGGCGGCGACCCGGCCGCCGTACGCGCCGGGATCATGGACGACGCCGCCGACGCGGGCATGCCCGAGGAGCCCGCGCACTGGGCGGTCTACCTCGGCTGCGACGACGCCCGCGCGGTCGTCGAGCGCGCGGCCTCGCTCGGCGCCGAGGTGCTCATGCCGCCCGAGGCCACGCCGTACGGCGTCCTGGCCGTCCTGCGTGACCCCGCCGGCGTGGAGGTCCGCCTCCAGGCCTGAAAAGTCCAGGGACCTCAGGGCCCTGACTCCGGGCAGTGCGGGCCTCCACAATCCAGGCAGGTGCGGGTCCTCCGGCCCGCGGTGAGGAGGAGCGCCATGAACCAGGTCCGCCGCTGGGTGCCGTATCTCGCCGTCGGTCTCGTCGCGGGGCTGGTCAGCGCCGCGGGGCCGAGCGTCGCGCGAGCCGCCTACGACGCGATGAACGCCGACAAGGTGGACGGGCGACATGCGGTCGGCGCGAGCGCCACGATCAGCGACCGTGCGGGCAAGCTCGTCGCCACCGACGCGTCAGGGAGGCTGCCCAACAACATCCTGCTCAAGGCGCTGGACTCCGCGAGGCTGGCCGGACGGACGGCGGCCTCCTTCGCCCCGGCGTCGCACGACCACGACAAGCGTTACTACACCAAGGGCCAGATCGACGCCCGACCGTCGGCGCGGCTCCTCGCCGTGGGCTACATGAGCGACTCCGGCGTGCTCAGCCAGGCCGCCACCTCGGGGAACATCACGGGTTCCCGCAGCTCCACCGGGGTGTACCCGCTCGTCCTGCCCGGCCTCCGGCCCGGGTGTCAGGGCGGGCTGCCCGTCTTCATCGGCACGCCCGGCTTCAGCGGGGTCTTCGTGACCGTCAACTCCACGGTCACCTCGTGCGCGACCGGCGATGTGACGATCACGGTGGCGGTCTACCTGCCGAGCGGGGCCTTCTACGACGCGGGGTTCAACTTCGCGGTGTACGGGCCACCGCAGTGAGGTGCAGGGCGGAGCCGCCCGGCGGCTCTGGGGTGATCCGCACGAGCGGCTCCTGGAGGACGACGGACCCGGGCCGGGCCCCCGCCTGGGGGTTCGGGGGCCGGCGCGCTGGGCGCCCGGCCGTACCCTGTGACGAGCGTACGCCGCACGGGTCTCACCTGACCCTCGTGCAACCCGGAAACACGCTCGCGGGGTGAGCTGCCACCGCCGCGACGGTGGTCCCGCGAGGAGGGCCCCGTCGTAGGGTCGCCTCGTGTCGAGGAAGAAGCCTTGCCGCCACCACGCCCCTCACGCGCGTCAGCGACCGACCGTCCAGGGACGCAGGCCGGACGAACGCGCGGAGGATCAGGGGCTCTTCCAGAGCATGAGGTCCGCTCTCCGTTCCACGGACCCGATCGACCTGCTGTCACTCGTGAGCGGGATGCTCGAGACCACCGGCCCGCGGGCCCGCGACCCGTTCCACCCGGAGCCGCAGGGCATCGTCCTGACAGACCTGGTCGAGTCGTTCGTGGGCACGCCGTACGCCGAGACGACGGCCGTGCTCACCCTCATGGCCGAGCTCACCACCGACGAGGCCGTGGCGGAGACGATCCGCCGAGAGCTGGTCCACCGGCACCATCCGCTGCCTGACTGGGTCGCCTCGTTCGGTGGGGCTGTAGCAGACCCGCAGGCCTGGTGCCTCACCCACGTGCTCGGCGACGGGGACGACTACCTGGTGGGCGCGGTCCTGCCGAGCGGCGACGCCTTGTCCGCGCTCGTCTACGTCGACCACAACCTCGGCTCGGTGGTGAAGGACGCCTTCGTCGTGCCGGCTCCGTTGGAGGACCTGGCCCTGCGGACGGGGACGCTGCTCGACGACCCGGACCAGTCCTTGACCCGCACCGATCCTGCACGCGCTCGCGCGGTGATCGAGGCAGCTGTCGACCGCGGCGCCCGCACCTACCCGCAGCCGACCTCCGACAGCTGGCCGATGTGTCGCCCGCTGGTGGAGTGGATCACCGAGCTGCTTCCTCCCGGCGGACACCTGGAGGGTCGCGAGGAGTGGACCGCGCAGGAGACCGCCGCTGTGGCGGCCGACTTCTTCGCCTCACCGTTCGGCCGCGGCGTCGACGGACCCGACGAGCGTCATCTGCTGGAGAGCGTGCTGTGGTTCTGCACCGACCATGCCCCCGGGGACCCCTACCGGCGGAGCCCGGTGACCGTCGAGCTGCTCCTGGCCGACTGGTTCCCGCGCAAGGTGATGGCCGACTCCGACTTCCTGGCGCGACTTCCGCGGCTCGTCCGTGCCTACACCCGCTACTGCCATGCCCACGAGGGCATCCGGGCCGAGCACACCGCGGACACGCTCGCGAGCATCGACCGGTGGGAGCCCGTCTACCTCGAGCAGGTGCGCGCGCAGCCCACGACGGGTCTGGCCGACCTCGTCGAGCGACTCATGGACTCCGACCACCGTGGGGAGCTCCACCGCAGCTGGGCCCGCGACCAGCTGGCTCGTGAGGTCGGTGGCGCGGCAGCACTCGCGGCGCTCGACGATGTGCCGCTCCCTGATGAGCCCTTCGACTGGATCGGAATCCCCGAGACGATCCGCTCGGTGGTCCAGGAGATCCTCGACCGGTGCGACGACGGTGCGGAGTCGCTGCTCGACGTGGAGCACCGCACGGCCATGCGCCGGTCCTGGCCCGGGCTGCCCGCAACGAGCCCAAGGTCTTCGCGCGCAAGGCCTCGCCCGTGCGCGCAGCGGCGGCGGTGGCGTGGATGGTGGCGACCGCCAACCACACTGCCGGCGCCTGGTCGCCGGGCCTGCAGACCGCGGAGCTGCTCGACCACTTCGGCGTCATCGGCTCGGTGTCCGACCGGGCCCGCATCCTGATGAAGGCAGCAGGTGTGTCGGTCGACGGCGCGCCGGGCTGCCCGGAGCTGGGTGATCCGGCCTTGCTCGCCTCGACCCGGCGCCGCACCATCGTGCACGAACGGGACAGCGCCGAGTCCGAGAGCTGGGAGCGATGACGGAGCAGGACCAGCTACGCAGGGCGCGCTCCGCCGTGGCCCGCGGCGACCTGGAGGACGTCGTCGAGCTCGCCCTGGGCGACAGCCCGGCCTCGCTGCACCTGATCGGCGACGGGCTCGCCGCGGCTGTGCGCGCCGCGGTGCCCGGCGCCGGAGAGACGGCACGAGCCTGTCGGGAGAGGCTCGAGACGCGCGGCTGGACGGGCGACGACGAGCTGCGGCAGGTCCTGGAGGCCGCCGAAGGGGTCGGTGCGACTCCGCTGCTTCGTCCGGTGCCAGTCGATCTCGACGAGCTCTCGGACGTGCTCGAGGGCGACCCGGTCCACGGTGGCGGGGCGGTCGAGCTCGCCACCGGGGCGGTGTGGCCCCGGAGCGCGATCGACGACGCGATGGAGGAGGGCGAGCTCGAGGAGGACGACCTGGACTCCGACGCCTGGTTGTGGGTCCAGTGCGAGGGCTCGCGGGACGGCTTCCGCGACATGCAGCTCTTCCTGGAGAGCGTGCGCGCCCCGGACGTCGCCCGCCGGCTCGAACGCGCACTGCACGGACGGGGCGCCTTCCGGCGCTTCCGAGACGTCATCTGGGAGCACGAGGACCTGCTCGGTGACTGGCTGACCTTCGCCGACGACCGTCGCCGGGGCAGGGCGCGCAGGTGGCTCGCCGTTCACGGCTGTGCGCCGGCGTACCGTGCCGTCCACCGAGCACAAGACCCCTGAGCGCGCGTCGCCGGCAGCCAGGGGTCGTGAGGAGTGGTGGGCGATACTGGGTTTGAACCAGTGACCTCTTCCGTGTCAAGGAAGCGCGCTACCGCTGCGCCAATCGCCCTTGTTGTGTTGTGTCGAGGTGGAGACGGGATTTGAACCCGTGTAGACGGATTTGCAGTCCGTTGCCTCGCCTCTCGGCCACTCCACCAAGGAGGAGCTCGCTGGTGTGGCGACCCTTCTCCGAGCGGACGACGAGGCTCGAACTCGCGACCTCAACCTTGGCAAGGTTGCGCTCTACCAACTGAGCTACGTCCGCTTGCGACTCCACCGGACGAGCCGGTGACGTGCGAGCAGAACTGTAGCCGACGTCCTGGGAGTGTCCAATTTCGGGGGCTCCTCGGCGCGGCCCCACGGGGGCGTCGCGGACGGGCTAGCGTGACGCGGGTGGCAGACCAGCAGCAGCCGACGGTGTGGGTCGACGGGCGGGTGCTCGACGACCCCCGGGAGCCCGTGATCCGGGTCGACGACCACGGCTTCACGGTGGGTGACGGGGTGTTCGAGGCCGTGAAGGTCGTGGACGGCGTGCCGTTCGCCCTCACGCGCCACCTGCGGCGTCTGGAGCGCTCCGCTGCCGGGCTGGGCCTGCCGCCGGTCGACGAGGACGCCGTACGCCGGGGGGTGGCCGAGGTGCTCGAGCGCCGGCATCTGCCGTTCGGCCGTCTGCGCATCACCGTGACCGCCGGGCCGGCGCCGATGGGCTCCGGTCGCGGCGACGCCAGCCCCACGCTCGTCGTCGCAGCCGTGGAGGCGCAGCAGCGGACGGGCCGGGCATCGGTCGTGACGGTGCCGTGGCCCCGCAACGAACGTGGCGCGGTCGCCGGGCTCAAGACCACGTCGTACGCCGAGAACGTCGTCGCGCTGGCCTACGCCGCCGAGCGCGGGGCCGAGGAGGCGGTCTTCGGCAACCTGGCCGGCCACCTGTGCGAGGGGACCGGCTCCAACGTCTTCTACGTCGTCGACGGTGAGCTGCGCACGCCGACCCTGGCCTCCGGGTGCCTGGCGGGCATCACGCGCGAGCTGCTGGTCGAGTGGTGCGGCGCCCGTGAGGTCGACGAGCCGCTCGTGGTGCTCTCCCGCGCGGAGGAGGTGTTCCTGGCCTCCACCACCCGCGACGTCCAGCCCGTCGCCCGCTGCGACGACCGCGAGTGGGACGACGTCGGCCCGGTCACCCGGGCCGCGGCCGAGACCTGGCGCGCGCGTGAGGCCGAGCACCCCGATCCGTGAGGGCACGAAAAGCGCCGAGGCCGGTCCAGCTCCGTTGCTGGACCGGCCTCGGCGTTGCCGGAGAGGCGGGGTTCCGCCGCGACGACCAGGTCCTCCCAAACCGCGGTCGTCCCGAGGGAACCAGACTCAGGCAGCCTCGCCCAGGATGGCGGAGATCGCGCCGTCCACGTCGAGGTAGGCCGACTCGGCGCCGGGGGCGACCGAGGAGGTCATCTTCTCCACGAACGAGGTGAGCTCCGAGGCGCGGGCCTGCACCAGGGCCTCGCCGTCGGGCGAGCAGAGCTCGATGATCACCACGGAGTGGGCGTCGCCGTCGAGGCAGGGCCACACGTGGACGTCGCCGTCACCGGTCGGCTCGTAGAGCCCGCCGATGAGCAGGTCGCGACCGAAGGTCCACTGGACGCGGCCGGCGACCGTGACGAAGGTGGCGGACACCGCGAACGGGTCGGCCGGGTCGTAGGCGAACTCGGTCTCCAGCGGGGTGGCAGCACCCGTGCTGTCGATCAGCTCGAGGGTCATGACCGTCGTGACCAGCTGTGCGGCGGTGTTCTTGGCGGTGACGTTGAAGTCCATCTCGGTTGCCTCTCCCTTGGCAGTGACGTCAAGGAGACGGCCTCCCAGAGCCTCCATGACGCGGGTTCTCGGACTTTTTCGGGACTTTGTTCCCGGGCCCTCGATCTCCCTGGCACCAGAGTGCCTCGGACCAAGGGTCCCGTAAACACGAAAGACGAAAGTCCCGAGCAAATGGCCCAGATGGACTAGAGACGGGTGATCCGCGGGCGCACTCGGATTGTCCACCCGGGCGGCGACAAGGCCGGAGAAACGGACAAAACAAACATAAAGGACCTTGGTCCTCCTGTCCACCCGCGACCGGGGTGGAGGGGTCCCAGGACCCCTCCGGGACCGTTCCAGGACGTCGCCCGGCGCCGCAGACGGCCGCCCGGGCGGGGGAGACCCGTGGTCGGCGACGCCGATCGGGTGGGCTATCGTGTCCCCGCACCCGGGCGATTGGCGCAGTGGTAGCGCGCTTCGTTCACACCGAAGAGGTCACTGGTTCGAACCCAGTATCGCCCACCCCGACTGCACCCCTCCGGGCCGTTTGGCTCGCGGCGATCTGGTGAACCACCAGACATGACCGACTTCCCGGACCCCGACCACCGCCGTCCCGCCGGCGTCACCGACGCCACCGTCGAGGCGCTGGGCAAGCTCTCCGCCGCCGTCGACCACGTCGAGGACGCCCGCGGCCACCTCTACGCCTTCCACCGCCTGTGCGGCAGCGCCGAGACCACGATGGAGGAGGCGACCCGGCTCATCCGCGAGGCCGGCCACCACGACCTCGCCGACGCGCTCGACGCGACGGTCCTCGGGCGCAACCCGCTGCCGGGGATGTGGTCCTTCCAGATGGTGGAGGCCTACGACGACGGCTACTACGCCGACGTCAAGGGCCTCCACCAGCGGGCCCTGGACGACCTGGTCGAGGGCAAGCGGCACGTGTTCGAGGCCGAGATGAAGGCGCTGCGGCGCACCCAGGGCCGCGAGGGTCACGAGGCGACGCCCGAGGACGCGCACGGGGGATGACGGCTGGCCGGGGCCCCCGACCCGGCCGATACGATCGAGGCGCCCAGCCCCCGACGTACAGGAGCAACCCGGTGTCCGAGACCAAGGTGACCGTCATCGACGCAGGCGAGCGAGCCGAGCGCGCGGTCACCACGGGCACCAAGGCGTGGGAGCTGTTCGCCGAGGAGCCGAGCATCATCGCTGCCCGCGTCGGTGGCGACCTCAAGGACCTCGCCTACGAGCTCGGCGACGGCGACGAGGTCGAGGGCGTCGCGATCGACAGCAAGGACGGGCACGACATCCTGCGCCACTCCTGCGCGCACGTGATGGCCCAGGCCGTCCAGGAGCTCTACCCCGAGGCCAAGCTGGGCATCGGGCCGCCGATCGAGAACGGCTTCTACTACGACTTCGACGTCCCGACCCCGTTCGTGCCCGAGGACCTCGACAAGATCGAGACCCGGATGCGCAAGATCATCAAGGAGGGCCAGCGGTTCTCCCGTCGCGTGGTGAGCGACGACGACGCGCGCGAGGAGCTGGCCGACGAGCCCTACAAGCTCGAGCTGATCGGGCTCAAGGGTGGGGTCTCGACAGGCTCGACCGACAGCATCGCCGAGGGCGCGTCGGCCGAGGTGGGCGCCGGCGAGCTGACCATCTACGACAACCACCGCCGCAACGGTGACCTGGCGTGGAAGGACCTGTGCCGCGGTCCCCACCTGCCCACCACCAAGCGCATCCCGGCCTTCAAGCTGATGCGCAGCGCGGCGGCGTACTGGCGCGGCGACGAGAAGAACAAGCAGCTGCAGCGCATCTACGGCACCGCGTGGGAGTCCAAGGAGGCGCTGGAGGAGCACCTGCACCGCATCGAGGAGGCCGAGCGGCGCGACCACCGCAAGCTCGGCCGCGAGCTCGACCTCTTCTCGTTCCCCGACGAGCTCGGCTCGGGCCTCGCGGTCTTCCACCCCAAGGGCGGCGTGCTCAAGCGGGTGATGGAGGACTACGTCCGCCGGCGCCACATCGAGGAGGGCTTCTCCTACGTCGGCACCCCGCACATCACCAAGGAGGGCCTCTTCTACACCTCGGGCCACCTGCCCTACTACGCCGACACCATGTTCCCGCCGATGGACTTCGAGGGCGCGAAGTACATGGTCAAGCCGATGAACTGCCCGATGCACAACCTGATCTACCGCTCGCGGCAGCGCTCCTACCGCGAGCTCCCGCTGCGGCTGTTCGAGTTCGGCTCGGTCTACCGCTACGAGAAGTCGGGCGTGATCCACGGCCTCACCCGTGTGCGGGGGATGACCCAGGACGACTCGCACTCCTACGTCACCAAGGAGCAGGCACCCGCCGAGATCAAGCACCTGCTCGACTTCGTGCTCGGCCTGCTGCGCGACTTCGGGCTCGACGACTTCTACCTCGAGCTCTCGACCCGCGACGACTCCAAGCCCGACAAGTTCGTCGGCTCCGACGAGGACTGGGCCGAGGCGACCCAGGTGCTCCAGGACGTCGCCGACGAGTCCGGCCTCGAGCTGGTCGCCGACCCGGGCGGCGCGGCGTTCTACGGCCCCAAGATCTCGGTCCAGGCGCGCGACGCGATCGGTCGCACCTGGCAGATGTCGACCATCCAGTACGACTTCAACCAGCCCAAGGGCTTCGGGCTGGAGTACGCCGGCCCCGACGGCTCGCCGCACGAGCCGGTGATGATCCACTCGGCCAAGTTCGGGTCGCTGGAGCGGTTCTACGGCGTCCTGGTCGAGCACTACGCCGGCGCCTTCCCGCCCTGGCTGGCCCCCGTGCAGGTCGCCGGCATCCCCGTCGCGGAGCGTCACCTCGACTTCCTCGACGAGGTGGCGACCAGGATGCGTGCGCGGGGGATCCGCGTCGAGGTCGACTACTCCGACGAGCGGATGCAGAAGAAGATCCGCAACGCCCAGCTGCAGAAGGTCCCCTACATGCTGCTGGTCGGCGACCGCGACCTCGAGGCGGGCACCGTCTCGTTCCGCTTCCGCGACGGAGAGCAGGCCAACGGCCTCTCGGTGGACGAGGCGATCGAGCAGGTCGTGAAGGCGGTCGAGGACAAGGCCCAGGTGTAACGAGGTGGGAGACGATGAGGTGGGTGCCGTCCACCAGTACGGCGCAGGGGAGAGGGATGCTCTCGAGCGATTGTGGACTCCTCACCGGATGGCCTACATCTCGGGGGAGAACAAGCCCGCCGACGGCAGCGAGGGGCAGTGCCCCTTCTGCCGGATCCCCACCCTCGGCGACGAGGAGGGGCTGGTCGTGCACCGCGGCGAGCACACCTTCGCCGTGCTCAACCTCTACCCCTACTCCTCGGGCCACCTGATGGTCTGCCCCTACCGCCACGTCGCGGACTACACCGACCTCACCGACGAGGAGACCGCGGAGCTCGCCGCGTTCACCAAGCAGGCGATGCGGGTGATCCGCGCGGTCAGCGGCGCCCACGGGTTCAACCTCGGCATGAACCAGGGGCACGTCGCCGGCGCGGGGATCGCCGCCCACCTGCACCAGCACGTCGTGCCCCGCTGGGGCGGCGACGCCAACTTCATGCCGATCATCGGGCGCACCAAGACGCTGCCCCAGCTGCTCACCGAGACCCGTGCCCTGCTCGCCGAGGCGTGGCCGACCGTCTGAGGGGGAGCGCGGCCGCTAGCCTGGCCCCACCATGTTCGAACGTTTCCGGGCCTTCTGGGGCGGGGTCTTCACACCCATCGCCCGCCTCCTCCTCAAGCTGGGCGTCAGCCCCGACGCGGTCACCCTGGTGGGCACCCTCGGGGTCTGCGCCGGCGCGTTGGTCTTCTTCCCCCAGGGCCTCCTGCTGGTCGGCGTCCTGGTGATCACCGCCTTCGTCTTCTCCGACATCGTCGACGGCAACATGGCGCGCCTGTCGGGGCGGGTCTCGCCCTTCGGGGCCTTCCTGGACTCCACGCTCGACCGCATCGCCGACGCCGCGGTGTTCGCCGGCCTGGCGATGTACTACGTCGGTCCCGGCGACAACGAGTGGCTCGTCGCGTTGTGCCTCTACGACCTCGTGATGGGGTCGGTCACCTCCTACGCCCGGGCTCGCGCGGAGTCGCTGGGCATGGAGGCCAAGGTCGGCATCGCCGAGCGCGCGACCCGCCTGGTCTCGATCCTCGTGGTCACCGGCCTGGCCGACATCGCCAACCTCCTGGGCGCCGGCGAGGACGCGCTCTGGGCGATCCCGGTCACCCTCGGTGCCCTCGCCGTGGCCAGCACGATCACCGTCTTCCAGCGCGTGCTGACCGTCCGCGACCAGTCGCGCGCCCTCGAGACCACGCGTCCCGTCGCGTGAGACCGGCGTGAGCCTGCGCGACCGGGCCGTCGCCTCGGCGTACGTCGGTGCCTGGCGCGGGGTCGGCCGGCTGCCGGAGGCGCGGGCCCGCTCGCTGTTCGCCCGGATCGGCGGGCGCACCTACCGGCGCAACGGACGCGGGGTGCAGCAGCTGCGCGCCAACTACGCCCGCCTGCGGCCCGAGCTCGACGCCGCCGACCTCGAGGACCTCGTCCACGACGGGGTGCAGTCCTACCTGCGCTACTGGTGCGAGGCGTTCCGCCTCTCGACCTGGCCCCTCGACGACCTCGTCGCGCGCACCCGCACCGCCGGTGAGGAACGACTCCGCACGCCGTACGCCGAGGGGCGCGGTGTCGTCGCCGCCCTGCCCCACCAGGCCAACTGGGACTGGGCCGGGGCCTGGGCCTGCGCGACCGGCATGCCGCTGATGACCGTCGCCGAGCGCCTCGAGCCCGTCCGGGTGTACGACGAGTTCGTGCGGTTCCGCTCCTCCCTCGGCATGCAGATCCTCCCGCTCACCGGGGGAGAGCCGCCGATGACGGCGCTGGGGGACTGGGCCGGCGCGGGCGGGTTCGTGTGCCTGCTGGCCGACCGCGACCTGAGCCGCACGGCGGTCGACGTCGAGCTGGCGGGACAGCCAGCCAGGATGCCGCCGGGGCCGGCCCTCCTGGCGCAGCGCACGGGCGCCGACCTGGTGCCGGTGACCCTGGCCTACCGCGAGGACGACCTCGAGATCACCTTCCACGAGCCGGTCGATCCCGGGACCGGCGAGGACGGCGTGGCCGCGGCGACCCGTGCCGTGGCCGCGGCGTTCTCCCGCGGCCTGGTCGCCGACACCGCCGACTGGCACATGATGCAGCGGGTCTTCCCCTGATGCGCGTCGGGCTGGTGTGCCCCTACTCCCTCGACGCGCGCGGGGGAGTGCAGGCCCAGGTGCTCGGGCTGGCCGGGTCGCTGCGCCGGCTGGGCCACCACGTCGGGGTGCTCGCGCCCGGCCGGCCCAACACGGGCCAGCACCCCGAGTGGGTCACCACGACCGGGCAGGACCTCCCGGTGCGCTGGAACGGCTCGGTCGCGCGGCTCGACCTGGGTCCCCAGACCGCCCGACGCACCAGGGCCTGGCTGGGCGACGGCCGGTTCGACGTGCTCCACCTGCACGAGCCGGTCACGCCGAGCGTGACGTGGCACGCGCTCGGTGCCGGGTCGCTGCCGCTGGTCGCCACGGTCCACACCGCCCAGGAGCGGGCGCTGGCGATGCGGGCCGGCGCGGCCACCGTCGCCCGCCGCAGTCGCCGGATCGACGCGCACATCGCGGTCTCCCGGGTCGCGGCCGACACGCTCGCGCGCTACAGCGACGCCCCGGTCGAGGTGATCCCCAATGCGCTCGACCTGGAGCGGTTCGCGGGGGAGCGCAGTCCCTCGGCGACCCCGACCGTGCTGTTCCTGGGGCGCGCCGACGAGCCCCGCAAGGGTCTGGCCGTCGCGCTGCGCGCGATGAGCGCCGTCGTGCCGGCCCACCCGACCGCCCGTCTGGTCGTCGCGGGCCCTGGCCACGTCGAGGGCGCCGCGGACCATGTGGACGTCATCGGCCCGGTGAGCGAGGCGGAGAAGGCCCGCCTGCTGCTGTCCGCCGACGTGGTCCTCGCCCCGCACCTCGGGGGCGAGAGCTTCGGCATCGTCGTCGCCGAGGCGATGGCCGCCGGCGCCCCGGTCGTCGCCTCCGACCTGCCGGCGTTCCGGGCGCTGCTCGGTGACGGGCGGCACGGGCTCCTCGTGCCCCCCGGTCGGTCCGCCGACCTGGCGGCGGCGGTGACCGGGCTGCTCGCGGACCCGGCCCGCCGTACCTCCCTGGGACGGAGCGGTCGCGCCGCCGCCCGCCGCCTGGACTGGAGCGTGGTGACCCCGCGCATCGTGGAGGTCTACCGGCGGACGCTGAGCCCGCGCTGACCGGGCCGCCGGTGGCTCAGCCGACCACGACCGTGGCGGTGTGGACCGTCGGGTCGCCGGTCGCCGTGAACGACAGCTGGTAGCGCGCCTTGGGGTACCGCGTGGTTCGCACGTTGAGCTGGTAGTACGCACCCTGGGCGGACGTCATAGAGGTGAAGGTCCCCGAGGGGGCCGTGCCCGGGGCCGGTGACGGCGAGAACCCCGTGACGGTGAGGGTGGTCCCCGGAGCGGACACGTTCGTTCCGGTGGCGTCCACCAGCTGCACCTTGACCGGCACCGTCGACCCGGCCCGGTTCGACTTGGACGCGTCGTAGCGCAGCCTCGTGCCGTAGCCGACCTGCTGGCTCAGCGGGCCGGACGCGCTGCTCGCGGACGCGTCGTCGCCGGAGTACGTCGCCGCGATCGTGCGCGTGCCCACCGCGGAGTACGTCGTCTCGCAGGTCGCGGTGCCCGTCGTGCCGACGGCGACGGCGCCGCAACCGTCGATCGAGGTCCCGCCGTCGGTGAAGTCCACCGTGCCTCCACCGGGCTCCGGGCTCACCGTCGCGGTGTAGGTGACCTGCTGGCCGACGAGCGACGGGTTGGCCGACGAGGTGACCGTGACCGAGGTCGCCTGCTGGGTGGGCTGGGTCGTGACGGTCAGGACGTGGGTGGCGCCGTCGAACGAGAAGGTGACCGCGGAGCCCGTGGTCGGCACGTGGAACAGGATGTTCGAGCCGTTGGGTGCGCCGCCGGCGCCGTAGTTCACGTCCCACGTCTCGCCGAGGGCCGCCTTCACCTCGTAGTCGCCGGCCGGGAGGGCGGTGGTGGTGAACGTGGAGGTGCCGTCGCCGTCCGGGTCCTCCAGCCAGGAGCGCAGGCAGTCCGGGGCCCAGTCGCCCGGGCAGCCGAGCTCGGACTGGAAGCTGCCCGCCGCGGTGACGACGGTCGTGCCCGTCGAGTCCGTCACCCAGTGCGTCGTGTCGTCGTAGTAGAGCTTCACCGAGGCACCGCCGGGCGGGACGGTGAGGGGGATGACGTCGCCTCCTTGGACGGCGTGGAGGCCGTAGTTGACGTCCCACGTGCCGTTGAGCGCGGCCTTGTACTCATAGCTGCCCTCGGGGAGCCACAGGACGGTCGACCACACGTCGTCGTCCGTCCCGCGCACCAGCTGCACCTGGCTGCAGCCGGGGTCCCAGTCGCCGGCGCAGCCGACCTCGCTGCCGAAGCTGCCCGGGACCGACACCGTCGTGGGCTGGGCCTGGGCCGCCGGCGCGGACGGCAGGAGGAGGGTGCCGAGGGAGACCACGGTGGCGAGCAGTGCAGCGTGGAGCCTGGATCTCATGGCGGGTCCCTCCGGACGTTCCTGGACCGACAGCGCCATGGTGGGGGCGGCGCGGACGAGCGACCAGTACCGGAGGTCCTGCGGAGAGTCCGCGGATTTCGGTCCCGCGGGCCCCGGAAGTAGACTGGGAGGCGGTCTCGTGACCGTCCCCGACCCCCGATCCGATCGAAGAGTGACCTTGTGACTGACCAGACCAGCACCCCCGACGCCACCACCGAGAGCGCTCCCCAGCGGGGCACCGAGGGCGTCAAGCGCGGCATGGCCGAGATGCTCAAGGGCGGCGTGATCATGGACGTGGTCACCCCCGAGCAGGCCAAGATCGCCGAGGACGCCGGTGCCGTCGCCGTCATGGCCCTCGAGCGCGTGCCCGCCGACATCCGTGCGCAGGGCGGCGTCTCCCGGATGAGCGACCCCGACATGATCGACGGCATCATCGAGACCGTCTCGATCCCGGTGATGGCCAAGGCCCGCATCGGCCACTTCGCCGAGGCGCAGGTGCTGCAGAGCCTGGGCGTCGACTACATCGACGAGTCCGAGGTCCTCACCCCGGCCGACTACGCCAACCACATCGACAAGTGGCAGTTCACCGTGCCGTTCGTGTGCGGGGCGACCAACCTGGGCGAGGCGCTGCGCCGCATCACCGAGGGCGCGGCGATGATCCGCTCCAAGGGCGAGGCCGGCACGGGCGACGTCTCCAACGCCGTCACCCACATGCGCACGATCCGCCGCGAGCTCCGCCGCCTGCAGAACCTCGAGCCCGACGAGCTGTTCGTGGCCGCCAAGGAGCTCCAGGCGCCCTACTCCCTGGTCAAGGAGGTCGCCGAGGCCGGCAAGCTCCCCGTCGTGCTGTTCACCGCCGGCGGCATCGCCACCCCGGCCGACGCCGCGATGATGATGCAGCTCGGCGCCGAGGGCGTGTTCGTGGGCTCCGGCATCTTCAAGTCCGGCAACCCCCAGCAGCGCGCCGAGGCGATCGTCAAGGCCACGACCTTCTACGACGACCCCGACGTCGTCGCCAAGGTCTCCCGTGGTCTCGGCGAGGCGATGGTCGGCATCAACGTCGACGACATCCCGCAGCCCCACCGGCTCGCCGAGCGCGGCTGGTGAGCCGGGTCTCACCCACAGACTGACAGAGCGGCCCCTCCTCCCGGCGCGGGAGGAGGGGCCGTTCGCTGTCGCCGATGACTGCTGACATGCGCGTATGTCGAACTGACGCAGTCGCAAGCGCGCCCCGCACCGACCACGACCTCGCCGGCTGCCGACCGCCGGGCTCCCCCAGGAGGCGATGGCCGGGATCCGCCTCCTGCCGCCCTGGGCGCTGGCGCGATGGATCCGCTCGCAGGCCGTCGGGCACCTGGGCAGACCGGGCTCGCTGGACATCCTGGCCGCCTTCCGCGACGCCCGCCGCGCTCGTCTGGCCGGTGCCACCGGCGCACGGGCCGTCCGCGACCCGATCGATGCGCAGTGCCAGGTCTCGGACCACGACTGGGTGTTCGCCCAGTCCTACCTGAACGACCACCACGGACTGCGGGACTTCCTCGGGACGTGCTCTCCCGGGCTCGTCGCTCGTGCGGTCGGCGTCGAGGGGCTGGTGCGGAGCAGCCATGGGCGCCTTCGTCTCGTCCGTGACGACGCCACCACGATCACGTGGCTCGACGTCGCAGCCGATCGGGAGGTGCGGACGCTCAACCTCGGGACGGCCGCCACCCTCCAGCCCGGCGAGCACGTCATCGGCAGGCGCGTGGCGAGTGCCGGTGAGTGGTTGTTCGACGCCGCACCGCTGGCCGTCCCCGAGCAGGTCGCGTGCGCGGTGGCCGAGGACCCGTCCGGCTGGGTCTCGGCGCTCGGCGAGCGCGGCGACCAGCCGGTGGGCCGATCTGGCTCGCCCCCGACGACCCGGTGCGCGACTCCTGGCCCGTCGTCGCGGCGGCCCTGCAGCATCCCGGCGTCTTCGAGGTCCTCACCCCTCGCCTCGACCGCACCTTCGACCCTCTCGAGGTCGCAGCGACGGGACGGCGCCTGGGCGGGGTGGCTCGGGTGCTGTCGTGGGCCGCCGCGTTCTCGATGCTCCAGCGCCCCTGAGGGCGACCCCTCGGTGCGGCTGGTGGTGGTCTGGCTCCTAGGCTTGCCCGGTGTCCCGCACCCGTCCCCGCATCGGTGTCCTCGCCCTCCAGGGCGACGTACGCGAGCACCTCGCGATGCTCGTGCGTGGCGGGGCCGACGCGGTCGCCGTACGCCGTCCACGTGAGCTCGCCGAGGTCGACGGCCTGGTGCTGCCGGGCGGCGAGTCGACCACGATGGTCAAGCTCGCGCGGACCTTCGAGCTGCTCGAGCCGCTGCGCGAGCGTGCCCGGGACGGCCTGCCGATGTTCGGCACGTGCGCCGGGATGATCCTGCTCGCCGACCGGATCGAGGGCGGCGTCGAGGGCCAGGAGACGATCGGCGGCCTCGACGTCGTCGTGCGCCGCAACGCGTTCGGCCGCCAGGTCGACTCGTTCGAGGCCGACCTCGACCTGCACGCCGAGGTGGAGGAGGCCGGGGCCGCGGCGGAGACCTCGCTGGACGGGCCGTTCCACGCGGTGTTCATCCGCGCCCCGTGGGTGGAGCAGGTGGGGGAGGGCGTCGAGGTGCTCGGCACCGTGGCCACGGGCCCCGCCTCCGGCCGGGTCGTCGCGGTGCGCCAGGGCGCCCTCATGGCCACCTCGTTCCACCCCGAGATCACCGGCGACGGTCGCGTGCACGCGTTCTTCGTGCGCCTGGCGGGTGCGGCGCGCTGAGTCGCCTCGCATAGGATCGCCTGCATGTCCGGTCACTCCAAGTGGGCCACCACCAAGCACAAGAAGGCGGTCATCGATGCCCGCCGCGGCAAGCTGTTCGCCAAGCTGATCAAGAACATCGAGGTCGCGGCCCGCATGGGCGGCGGTGACCCGACGGGCAACCCGACGCTCTACGACGCGATCCAGAAGGCCAAGAAGTCCTCGGTCCCCAACGACAACATCGACCGGGCGGTCAAGCGTGGCTCGGGCGCCGAGGCGGGTGGCGCGGACTACCAGACGATCATGTACGAGGGCTACGGTCCGGGCGGTGTCGCGCTGCTGATCGAGTGCCTCACCGACAACCGCAACCGCGCCGCGATGGAGGTCCGCACCGCGACCTCCCGCAACGGCGGCACCCTCGCCGACCCGGGCTCGGTGGCCTACCTCTTCACGCGCAAGGGCGTCGTCGTGCTGCCCAAGGAGCAGGGCGACCGAGCGATCGGGGAGGACGACGTCCTCGAGGCGACCCTCGAGGCGGGGGCCGAGGAGGTCAACGACCTCGGCGACGCCTTCGAGGTGCTCAGCGAGGCCACCGACCTGCTCGCCGTGCGCTCGGCGGTCCAGGAGGCCGGCCTGGACTACGACTCCGCCGAGGCCCAGTGGGTCCCGTCGATGGAGGTGCAGGTCGACGCCGACGGCGCCGCCAAGGTGATGCGCCTGGTCGAGGCGCTGGAGGACCTCGACGACGTCCAGAACGTCTTCGGCAACTTCGACATCCCCGACGACGTGCTCGAGGCGCTCGACGCCTGAGGCGGCCCGGCGCGTCTGCCCCGGCTCCGGGGTGGCCTCGGCTAGCGTCGTACGAACACATGTTCGGACGACGTTGAGGAGAGCCGCATGCGGGTGCTCGGGATCGACCCCGGTCTGACGCGCTGCGGCCTGGGGGTCGTGGACGGCTCGCCCGGTCGACCGCTCACCCTGGTCGACGTCGGCGTCGCCCGCACCTCGCCCGACCTCGAGGTCGCCCAGCGCCTGCACCTGGTCGACGTCGAGATCGGCGCCTGGATCGACCGTCACGCCCCCGACGTGGTCGCGGTGGAGCGGGTCTTCAGCCAGCACAACGTCCGCACCGTCATGGGCACGGCCCAGGTGAGCGGCCTGGCGATGGTCGCCGCGGCGCGACGCGGGATCCCGGTCGCGCTGCACACCCCCAGCGAGGTCAAGGCCGCGGTCACCGGCAGCGGCCGGGCCGACAAGGCCCAGGTGGGGGCCATGGTCACGCGCCTCCTGCGCCTGGCCGAGGCACCGCGGCCCGCCGATGCGGCGGACGCGCTCGCCCTGGCCATCTGCCACGTCTGGCGAGGCGGCGCCCAGCGCCGCATCGCCACCGCCCTCCAGCAGTCGAGCGTCACCCGAGGAGCCGCCCGATGATCGCCTTCGTCCGTGGACGCGTGGCCCAGGTCGGGCTGACCTCCGTCGTCGTCGACCTGGGCGGGGTGGGCCTGGAGCTCAACTGCACCCCCGGCACCATCGCCACACTGCGGCTCGGCGGCGAGGCCACCCTGCCGACCAGCATGGTCGTGCGCGAGGACTCGCTGACCCTGTTCGGGTTCCTCGACGAGGACGAGCGCACGCTCTTCGAGCTGCTGCAGACCGCCTCGGGGGTCGGGCCCAAGCTCGCCCAGGCGATGCTCGCGGTCCTCCCGCCCGACGACCTGCGCCGGGCGGTCACCACCGAGGACGTCCGGGCGTTGACGCGGGTGCCCGGCATCGGCCAGAAGGGCGCCCAGCGCATCATCCTCGAGCTCAAGGACCGCGTCGGCTCCCCGACGGGCGGGGGCGCGCTCGCCACGGCCACGCCCACGCCGGCCGAGCCCGCCTGGCGCGGCCAGGTCCGGGAGGGCCTGGTCGGTCTCGGTTGGTCGGTCAAGGAGGCCGACCGCGCCGTGGAGACCGTCGCCGACGACGCCGGCCCCAGCCCGGACGTCGCCGCCCTCCTGCGGGCGGCCCTGCGCACCCTGAGCCGGTCGTGAGGCACCGGTGAACCACGACCCCGGCGATCTCGGCGACCCAGGCGACCTCGGCGACCTCGGCGACCTGGACCAGCTCAGCGCCGCCGAGCTCTCCTACCTCGAGAGCCGTGCCCTGGTGGACGCCGAGGCGGTGGGTGACGAGCGCGCCGTCGAGGCCGCGCTGCGTCCCCGCACCCTCGACGAGCTGGTCGGGCAGGAGCGCGTGCGCGAGCAGCTCTCACTGATGCTGCACGCGGCGCGACGCCGGGGGAGGACCCCGGACCACGTGCTCCTCAGCGGGCCGCCCGGACTGGGCAAGACGACGCTGGCGATGATCATCGCCGCCGAGATGACCGTGCCGCTGCGCCTCACCAGCGGCCCGGCGATCACTCACGCCGGCGACCTGGCAGCGATCCTGTCCGGCCTCAACGAGGGCGACGTCCTCTTCGTCGACGAGATCCACCGGATGGCGCGCCCGGCGGAGGAGATGCTCTACATGGCGATGGAGGACTTCCGGGTCGACGTCGTGGTCGGCAAGGGCCCCGGCGCCACCGCCATCCCCCTCGAGCTGCCTCCTTTCACCCTGGTCGGCGCGACCACCCGGGCCGGCCTGCTGCCGGGCCCGCTGCGCGACCGGTTCGGCTTCACCGCCCACCTGGAGTTCTACGAGCCCGTCGAGCTCGAGCGCATCATCCGGCGCAGCGCCGGGCTGCTCGAGGCACCGGTCGACGACGAGGGCTGTGCCGAGATCGCCTCGCGCAGCCGCGGCACGCCGCGCATCGCCAACCGTCTGCTGCGCCGGGTGCGCGACTACGCCCAGGTCCGCGCCGACGGCACCGGCACCCGCGCGGTGGCCCGGGCCGCCCTCGACCTCTACGAGGTCGACCGCTCGGGGCTCGACCGGCTCGACCGGGCCGTGCTCGACGCCCTGTGCCGCCGGTTCGGGGGAGGCCCGGTCGGGCTGTCCACCCTCGCCGTGGCCGTGGGGGAGGAGCGGGAGACCGTCGAGGAGGTCGCCGAGCCCTTCCTGGTGCGGTCGGGCTTCCTGGCGCGCACGCCGCGGGGACGGGTCGCCACGCGCGCCGCCTGGACCCACCTCGGGCTGGCCCCTCCCCAGGAGCCGCAGATGAGCCTCGACCTCGAGGGCTAGACTCTGCCACTGGCGCGACGAGGGGGGCTCCTTCGTCATGCCCTCCCGCACGCTCGGGCGTGCACGTCGACCCTGGAAGGACACCCTCGTGGGCGGAGCTGAGCTCCTCTGGTTGGTCCTGTTGGCCGTTGCTTTCTGGCTCCTCCTCATCCGGCCGCAGCGCAAGCGGCAGATGGAGATGCTGAACACCCAGCGCGCGGTGGGTGTCGGCGACGAGGTGATGACCAACGCCGGCTTCTTCGGTCGGGTCACTGCCGAGGTCGACGACCCGGCGGCGGGTGACTGTCTCATGCTGGAGCTGGCGCCCGGGACCGAGGTCAAGGTCGCCCGCGGCGCGGTCCTCAAGGTCGTGACCGCACCCATCGACAGCGACCCCGAGGTCGCCCACGAGGTCGAGCCCGACCCCGTGCCGGACCCCGGGACCGACACCCCCGACGACCCCCACCGGAGCAACTGATGGCTGCGAAGCGCTCGCGTCCGGGCCGCACCCTCGTCCTGTTCGTCCTGGCGATCGTCGTGATGTACGTCGGCCTGGCGCTCAACGGCGTCTGGAAGCCCAAGCTGGGGCTGGACCTGCAGGGTGGCACCCGGATCACCCTGACCGCCTCGACCGCGACGGGTGAGCAGATCACCCCCGAGAAGATGAAGGAGGCCGCCGAGATCATCGACAGCCGGGTCAACGCCTCCGGTGTCTCGGAGTCCGAGGTCACCGTGCAGGGCAACGACCAGATCGTGGTCGAGATCCCCGGCAAGGAGCGCAAGGACCTGGTCAACACGGTCAAGCAGCAGGCCCAGCTGCGCTTCCGGCTCGTGGCCGCCAGCGCGCCGGGCACCCCCCAGGCCCAGCCCTCGCCGTCCCCGAGCGGCTCGCCGAGCAGCAACCCGACCAGCAAGCCGAGCGGGTCGCCCGGCGCGGCGCCGTCCTCGTCCCCCGAGCCGAAGGCCTCCGCGGGCTCGTCCTCCAGCCCCGCCGGTCGCGCGGCCGCGCTCGCGCCCACCCCCTCGCCCAAGCCCAAGCCCAAGCCCCAGGGCTCGGCCAAGCCCTCGGCCACGCCGCAGGCCCAGCCGACCAGCCCCGCCGCGCAGCCCTCGGCCGCGCCGGTCCCGACCGACACGAGCTCGGTCGAGGAGCAGCTGGCCTGGATGCGCAACCCCGACCCGGTCAACCTGGCCAAATTCCAGAACTTCACCTGCGATGCCGAGGCCACCGTCAACGACGACCCGTCCAAGCCGCTGCTCGCCTGCGACAAGGACGGCAACAAGTACCTCCTCTCCCCGGCGATCATCGAGGGCACCCAGCTCGACAGCGCCGACTACGGCGTGCCGCAGAACGAGGCGAAGTACGTCGTCACGCTGGACTTCAACGGCAAGGCCACCAAGACCTTCGCCGACGTGACCCGGTCCATGGCCGGCACCAACGAGCTCTTCGCGATCGTGCTCGACGGCAAGGTCCTCTCCGCTCCGCGCGTGATCTCCCCGATCGCCGACGGCCGGCCGCAGATCACCGGTGACTTCAACCAGACAGAGGCCCGGTCGCTGGCCAACTCGCTGAAGTACGGCGCGCTGCCGCTGAAGTTCGAGGTGCCGCTGGAGACCGTCGAGGGCCCGACCCTGGCCGCCGACCAGCTCGACGCGGGCCTGCTCGCGGGCGGGGTCGGAATGCTCCTGGTGATCGTCTACTGCATGCTCTACTACCGCGCGCTCGGCGTCGTGGTGGTCGCCTCGTTGGGCATCGCCGCCGCGATCACCTACGCCGCGGTCATCTTCCTCAGCGAGAACGCCGGGTTCACCCTGACGCTGCCCGGCATCGCCGGCCTCATCGTCGCGGTCGGCATCACCGCCGACTCGTTCATCGTCTACTTCGAACGCCTGCGCGACGAGCTCCGCGAGGGCAAGACCCTGCGGGTCGCGGTCGAGGCGGCGTGGGTCCGCGCCCGGGCCACCTGTGTGGCCGCTGACGCGGTCTCGCTGCTGGCCGCGGTCGTGCTCTACGTCTTCGCGATCGGCGTGGTGAAGGGCTTCGCGTTCGCGCTGGGCATCAGCACGGTCATCGACCTGATCGTGTTCTTCTGGTTCACCAAGCCGATGGTCACCTGGTTGGCCCGGTTCAAGATGTTCCGCACCGGCTCCAGCTGGTCCGGGCTGTCCCCCGAGCACGTCGGTCGCAAGCCGGCCCCGATCCCCACGGCCGCCGCTGGAGGTGCCCGATGAGCAAGCTCTCCCGCTTCGGCCACGACCTGTACGACGGCACGATCTCGATCGACTTCGTCGGTCGCAAGCTGCTGTGGTACTCCATCTCGGCCGTCATCGTGCTGGTCTCGGTCGCCGGTCTCCTCCTCCCCAAGCTCAACATGGGCATCGAGTTCGAGGGCGGCGTGGAGTACCGCGTCGCGATGGGCCAGGGCAACGCCACCCCGGGCGCGGTGACCGACATCCGCGAGGCGGTCGCCGGCGCCGGCGTCGACGCCGCGAAGGCGCCGATCGTCAACACCTCGGGCAGCGACAACATCCGCATCCAGACCGAGCCGCTGACCACCGACGAGGCCGACAAGGTCTCGGAGATCATCCAGAAGACCGCCGGCGTCCGCGCCGACGACATCAGCCAGGACGTGATCGGGCCCTCGTGGGGCCGGGCCGTCGCCAACCGGGCGCTGCTCGGCCTCGGGGTGTTCGTCGGCCTGGTGATCCTGATGATCTGGGGCTACTTCCGCGAGTGGAAGATGTCGGTGGCCGCGATCGTCGCGCTGGCGCACGACCTGGTGATCACCGTCGGGGTCTATGCCTGGTCGCGGTTCGAGGTCACCCCGGCGACCGTCACCGGCTTCCTCACCATCCTCGGCTTCTCCCTCTACGACACCGTCGTCGTGTTCGACAAGGTGCGGGAGAACGTCGCGTCCGGCAAGCGCATGCACCGGACCTACGCCGAGTCCGCCAACCTCGCGGTCAACCAGACCCTGGTCCGGTCGATCAACACCTCGGTCGTGGCGCTGCTGCCGGTCGGCGCCCTGCTCTACGTCGGCGCGGTCTACCTCGGCTCCGGCGCCCTCAAGGACCTCGCCCTGGCGCTGTTCGTCGGCATGGCCGCCGGTGCCTACTCCTCGATCTTCATCGCCACCCCGCTGCTCGTGCAGCTCAAGGAGCGCGAGCCGGGGGTCAGGGCGGGCGACGCCCGTGCGCGCAAGCACCGCAGCCGACGCGAGGTCGACCGCTACGCCTCGGTGCCGGCGTACTCCGACGACATGCCGGTCTACGACGAGCCGGCCGCCTCGCGCGGGCGCGCCGTCGCCGACGACGATCTCCACGACGTCGACGACGAGCCGCGCAACGGCGGCCGCCCCGTCACGGGTGCTGCGCCCGGTCGCTTCTCGGCGGGGGAGCGGTCCACCGACAAGCGCTCGATCCCGCTCGGCGACACCTCGGCGGCCCGGCGCCCGCAGCCCACGCGCAAGCCACGCTCGCAGCGCGGCAAGAAGTGAGCGACGCGGTGGTCACGCCCGTGCCCCCGCACGAGCTCTCGCCCCAGGAGCTGCACGACCGCATCGACCAGCTCATCCGTGACGTCGAGGACTTCCCCAAGCCGGGCATCGTCTTCAAGGACATCTCGCCCCTGCTGGCCGACCACGACGGGTTCACCGCGGTCGTCAACGGGCTCGCGGCCGCGGCCCTGGACGAGGCGGGGGAGCCGCGCGTGGACAAGGTGCTCGGCATCGAGGCGCGCGGGTTCATCCTCGCCGCGCCGGTCGCCCTGCGCCTGCGCACCGGGTTCGTGCCGGTCCGCAAGGCCGGCAAGCTGCCCGGGCCGACGCACGCGGTCTCCTACGCCCTGGAGTACGGCGAGGCGACGCTCGAGATGCACCAGGACGCCATCGAGCCGGGCGACAAGGTGCTCGTGGTCGACGACGTCCTGGCCACCGGCGGCACGGTCAACGCCACCAAGGAGCTGGTCGAGGCCTGTGGCGGCGAGGTCATCGCGGTCGCCGTGCTGATGGACCTCTCGTTCCTCCCCGGCCGCGAGGCCCTGGGCGAGACCCCCCTCCACTCGCTCTACACCATCTAGTGCGAGCGCGCGGGCCGTCCGCGCGACCTCCCGCCTAGACTGGTCCCCGGAGCAGGAAGGGGACGGCGATGAGCGAGGAGCGGTTGTCCACGGCAGCCGCTGAGCCACGTCCCCGCGAGTCCTCGGACGACGCTCCGGGAGAGGCCGTCGCGCCCCGCGTCCCGGAGCGGCTGCCCGAGCCGGTCGAGCACCGCCCGGAGGTCTCGACCCCGGCCGCCCAGGCGGGTCGCATGCGCACCCGCCTGGCACGCATCGGCGGTCGTGGGCAGTCCAACTCCCCGGTGCTGGAGCCCCTGTTCCGTGCGGTCCGGGCCAACCACCCCAAGGCCGACCTCGCGCTGCTCGAGCGCGCCTACCGGGTCGCCGAGCACGCCCACCGCCACCAGAAGCGCCAGAGCGGCGAGCCCTACATCACCCACCCGCTCGCGGTCACGGTCATCCTGGCCGAGCTCGGCATGACCGAGCCGACGCTCGTGGCCTCGCTGCTGCACGACACGGTCGAGGACACCGACTACACCCTCGAGGAGCTGCGCGCGGAGTTCGGCGAGGAGGTCGCCCAGCTCGTCGACGGGGTCACCAAGCTCGACAAGGTCAAGTACGGCGAGTCCGCCCAGGCCGAGACCATCCGCAAGATGATCGTGGCGATGAGCCGCGACATCCGCGTGCTCGTGATCAAGCTCGCCGACCGCCTGCACAACATGCGCACGCTGCGCTACACCAAGCAGTCCTCCCAGGTCCGCAAGGCCAAGGAGACCCTCGAGATCTTCGCGCCGTTGGCCCACCGGCTCGGCATGAACACGATCAAGTGGGAGCTGGAGGACCTCGCCTTCGCCACCCTGCACCCCAAGATGTACGACGAGATCGTGCGGCTGGTCGCCGAGCGGGCGCCGTCGCGCAACAGCTTCCTGCGCACCGTCACCGAGCTGGTCGAGCAGGACCTGCGCAGCTCGCGGGTCAAGGCGACGGTCACCGGTCGGCCCAAGCACTACTACTCGATCTACCAGAAGATGATCGTGCGGGGCCGCGAGTTCTCCGACATCTACGACCTCATCGGCCTGCGCATCCTGGTCGACGACGACCGCGACTGCTACGCCGCCCTCGGTGCGATCCACGCCCGCTGGAACCCCGTCCCGGGCCGGTTCAAGGACTTCGTGGCGATGCCGAAGTTCAACATGTACCAGTCGCTGCACACCACGGTGATCGGTCCGGGCGGCAAGCCGGTCGAGATCCAGATCCGCACGCACGCCATGCACCGCAGGGCGGAGTACGGCGTCGCGGCGCACTGGAAGTACAAGGAGGACGTGCGAGGCGGGCAGGACACCGACCGCCGCGCCGGCGAGAACGGCGACATGGCGTGGGTGCGCCAGCTGATCGACTGGCAGCAGGACACCGTCGACCCCGACGAGTTCCTGGAGTCGCTGCGGTTCGAGATCAACTCCACCGAGGTCTACGTCTTCACCCCGGCCGGTGACGTCATCGCCCTCCCGGCGGGGTCGACGCCGGTCGACTTCGCCTACGCCATCCACACCGAGGTCGGGCACCGCGCGATCGGTGCCCGGGTCAACGGCCGGCTGGTGCCGCTGGAGTCCACGCTCGACAACGGCGACGTGGTCGAGGTGTTCACCTCCAAGTCCGACGGGGCGGGCCCCAGCCGCGACTGGCTGGGCTTCGTCAAGTCCCCGCGGGCGCGCGGCAAGATCCGTCAGTGGTTCCTCAAGGAGCGCCGCGAGGAGGCCTCCGAGCGGGGCAAGGAGCAGATCGCGCGGCTGATGCGCAAGGAGGGCGTCGCCCTCAAGCGACTGATGACCCACGACAGCCTGAGCGCGGTCGCCGCCGACCTGCGGCTGGCCGACGTCTCCGCCCTCTACGCCGCGGTGGGGGAGGGCACCATCGGCGCCCAGCACGTCGTCCACCGCCTGATCGACCTGTTCGGCGGCGAGATCGGGGCGACCGAGGACCTCGCCGAGAGCGTCACGATCACCCAGCCGCCGCGGGTCGGCCGGCCGGCCGGCGACGCGGGCGTCGTGGTCAAGGGGATCAGCGACGTGTGGGTCAAGGTGGCCAAGTGCTGCACGCCCGTGCCGGGCGACGAGATCATCGGCTTCGTCACCCGCGGCTCGGGGGTCTCGGTGCACCGCCCCGACTGCACCAACGCCACCGCGCTGACCAGCCACCCCGAGCGGCTGGTCGAGGTGGAGTGGGCCCCGACCGCTCAGTCGATGTTCCTGGTCAACATCCAGGTCGACGCCCTGGACCGCTCACGGCTGCTGTCCGACGTGACCAAGGTGCTCTCCGACATGCACGTCAACATCTTGTCGGCGTCGCTGACCACCGGGCGCGACCGGGTCGCACGCACGCGCTTCACCTTCGAGATGGCCGACCCCAAGCACCTGGGTCACGTGCTGCGGGCGGTGCGGCACGTGGAGGGCGTCTTCGACGCCCAGCGCATCACCGGCTGAACTCCTCCAGTGCCTTCTGGGCCTGGTCGAGCCACGCGGTGCGGGCCTCGGCGGCCGACTCGTGCTCGCCGGCCTTCTTCTCGTTGCCCGCCGCACGCGCCTTGTCGGCCTTGGCCCGCAAATCGGCGATCGAGGCCTCGAGCTGGGCGACCGTGTCGGCCGCGCGGGCCCGGGCCTCGGGGTTGGAGCGCTTCCACTGGGCGTCCTCGACGGAGCGGATCGCCTGCTCCACCTTGCGCATGCGGCCCTCGAGGTCCTTGATCCGGTCGCGGGGCACCTTGCCTGCGGCGTCCCAGCGCTCGGCGATGTCGCGGAAGGCGGTCTTGGCGGCCTGCAGGTCGGTCACCGGGAGCAGGGCCTCGGCCTCGGTGAGGAGCTTCTCCTTGGCCTCGGCGTTGCCGGCGTACTCCGCGTCGGTGGCCTTGTTGACCGCGTCGCGCGCGTTGAAGAACTGGTCCTGGGCGCCACGGAACCGCTGCCAGAGCTCCTCGTCTTCGGTGCGAGGGGCCGGGCCGGCGGCCTTCCACTGCTGCATGAGGTCGCGGAACGCCCCCGCGGTCGGGCCCCAGTCGGTCGAGGTGGCCAGGGCCTCGGCCTGCTTGACCAGCTTGAGCTTGACCACCTTGGCGGCCTCGCGCTTCTCGGACTGCTCGGCGTAGTGCGCCTTGCGACGGCGGGTGTAGGACGTGCGGGCGGCCGAGTAGCGCTTCCACAGCTCGTCGTCGCTGGGCTTGTCGAGGCGGGGCAGCGCCTTCCACTCCTCGAACAGGGTGCGCAGCTTGTCGGCGCCGTGGCGCCAGTCGGTGCCGCCGGAGATCTTCTCGGCCTCGGCGACCAGGCGCTCCTTGGCGGTGCGGGCCGCGGCCACCTCCTCGGCGCGGCGTGCCTTGCGCTTCTCGCGCTCGGCCTTGATCTCCTCGTCGAGGGTGGCCAGGACCGAGTCCAGGGCGGCGAGGTCGCCCACGACGCGGGCGTCGCGGACCTGCGCCTTGAGCTGCTTGAGGGCGCCGGCGGCGTCGTCGGGGGCCGCGGTGCCGGAGGTGACCCGCTGCTCGAGGAGCGCCAGCTCGAACCGCAGCTCGTCGTACTTGCGGCCGAAGAAGGCCAGGGCGGCCTCCGGCGTCATGTCGGGGGTCTGGCCGACCAGGCGCTCCTCGCCGCCGTCGCCGACCTTGCAGTAGACGTTGCCCTCCTCGTCGACGCGGCCCCAGGGGCGCGGGTCGGACTCGGGGACCTGCGGGACGACCGGCGCGGCCTCGGCGGCCTTCGCGGCGGCCGGGCGTCGCCCCGGACGGGGGACGGGCCGCGGGCCGGGACGGGGGGCGGGAGCCGGTGCCTCCGACGCCGGTGCCTGCGCGGCCGGGGCCTCCGGTGCCTCCGGTGCCGGGTTCTCGGGAGTCTCGGCCGGGTGGGGCGTCTCCGGGCTCTCGGTCATGGGGCTTCCCCTCGGGTCGGCGCCGGCCGGGGCCGGCGCTTGGTGCGGGACCCGTGCGGTCAGGGTCCCGGCGGAGTGTCGTGCACGTCTGCAGGCCGTCCGCGCGACCCGCGCCGCCATGGTAGTCCGCAGGCCCCGCCCGGAATCTCGGTGGGGACGGCCGCCGGGCGCTCGGTAGGCTGCCCCCCGTGTTCATCGCCGGATTCCCCGCCGGACCATGGGGCACCAACTGCTACGTGGTCGCCGACTCCCCCCGGAGCGAGTGCGTCGTCATCGACCCAGGCAAGGACGCCGCGCCGGGCGTCGCCGACGTCGTGCGCGAGCACCGGCTCAAGCCGGTCGCGGTCATGGTGTCCCACGGGCACGTCGACCACATGTGGTGCGTGGCCCCGGTCGCCGGCACCTACGACGCCGCGGCCTACGTCCACCCCGAGGACCGCCACCTGCTCTCCGACCCGATGGCCGGCATGTCGCGCGAGACCGCCGGCATGCTGCTCGGCGGGAAGTACGAGTTCGCCGAGCCCGACGACGTCCGTGAGGTCACCGACGGCGGCCTGCTGGAGCTGGCCGGGCTGAGGTTCGCCGTCGACCACGCCCCCGGCCACACCCGGGGCTCGATCACCTTCCGCACGCCGTACGACTCCGCCGACGTCTCGGAGGTCATGTTCTCCGGCGACCTGCTCTTCGCCGGCTCGATCGGCCGCACCGACCTGCCCGGTGGCGACCATGCGACGATGTTGCGGAGCCTGGCGACCAAGGTGCTGCCCCTGGCCGACGACGTGGTCGTGCTGCCGGGTCACGGCGAGCAGACCAGCATCGGCCGCGAGCGGGCGACCAACCCGTTCCTCCTCGACCTGGTGCGTCAGGGCCACCCTGACGCCGGCGCCCCCGCGGCGCCCACGCGCGGGCTCTGAGGCACGACCCCGACCGACCGCCCGTCCCCGGGCCCCAGGAGACACACACCCATGGCCAAGCCGACCGCGCTGAGCGGGTTCCCCGAGCTGCTGCCCGCCCAGCGCATCGCCGAGCAGCAGGTCCTGCGCACGCTCGCGGAGACCTTCGAGCTGCACGGGTTCGCTCCGTTGGAGACCCGTGCCGTCGAGCCGCTCGACCAGCTGCTCCGCAAGGGCGAGACCTCCAAGGAGGTCTACGTCCTGCGCCGCCTGCAGGAGACCTCGCCCGAGGGCCACGCCGGCCTCGGGCTGCACTTCGACCTGACCGTGCCGTTCGCCCGCTTCGTGCTGGAGAACGCGGGCCGGCTGGAGTTCCCCTTCCGGCGCCACCAGATCCAGAAGGTGTGGCGCGGTGAGCGCCCGCAGGAGGGTCGCTACCGCGAGTTCACGCAGGCCGACATCGACGTGGTCGGCCGCGACGTGCTGCCCTTCCACCACGACGTCGAGGTCGCCCGGGTCATGCTCGACGCCCTCGGCCGCCTCGACTTCCTCCCGGCGCTCACGCTCCAGGTCAACAACCGCAAGCTGATCCAGGGCTTCTACCAGGGCATCGGGGCCCCCGACGTCGACGAGGTCATGCGCGTCGTCGACAAGCTCGACAAGCTCCCCGAGGACGAGGTGCGCAGGCTCCTGGTCATCGAGGCCGGGCTCACCGACGTGCAGGCCGGCGCCGCCCTGGGGCTGGCCGCGATCTCGGCGTCCGACGACTCGTTCGTGGCGCAGGTGCGGGCCCTCGGGGTCACCGACCCGCTCCTGGACGAGGGGCTCGAGGAGCTCGCGGCCGTCGTACGCCGGTGCGCGGACCTGGTCTCCGACCGGGTGCGCATCGTCGCCGACCTCAAGATCGCGCGCGGCCTGGACTACTACACCGGCACGGTCTTCGAGACCCGCCTCGAGGGCTATGAGTGGCTCGGCTCGATCTGCTCGGGCGGTCGCTACGACTCGCTGGCCAGCGACGGGCGGACGACCTACCCCGGGGTCGGGATCTCGCTCGGCGTCACCCGGCTGCTGGTCCCGCTCATGCAGCGCGAGGGCCTCGCCGCCGACCGCCAGGTGCCCAGCGTCGTGCTGGTCGCGCTGCCCGACGAGGACGCCCGCGAGGCGTGCGACGCGACCGCCCAGCGCCTGCGCCGCCGCGGCATCCCGTGCGAGGTCGCCGCCGCGGCCCAGAAGTTCGGCAAGCAGATCCGGTACGCCGAGCGCCGCGGCATCCCCTACGTGTGGTTCCCCGGCACCGACGGCGGCCCCGACGAGGTCAAGGACATCCGGTCCGGTGACCAGCAGAGCGCCGACCCCGACGCCTGGACCCCACCCCCCGCCGACCTCACCGCCCGCATCACCACCAGCAGCACCGAGCAAGGAGCATCGCGTTGATCCGCACCCACGAAGCCGGCACCCTCCGCAGTGAGCACGTCGGCCAGGTCGTCACCCTGGCCGGCTGGGTGGCGAACCGCCGCGACCACGGCGGGGTGGCCTTCATCGACCTGCGGGACGCCAGCGGCGTCGTGCAGGTGGTGGTGCGCGACGAGTCGGTCGCCCACAGCCTCCGCAGCGAGTTCTGCCTCAAGGTCGTCGGCGAGGTCGTCGCCCGCAGGGCCGGCAACGAGAACCCCCACCTGCCGACCGGCGAGGTCGAGGTCGTCGCGTCCGCCGACGGCGGCGTCGAGGTGCTCTCCGCCGCCGCGCCGCTGCCGTTCCCGATCAGCGACCACGTCGAGGTGGGGGAGGAGGTGCGCCTGGCGCACCGCTACCTCGACCTGCGGCGCAGCGGCCCGGCTGCCGCGATCCGCCTGCGCTCGGAGGTCAACCACGCCGCGCGCGAGGTGCTGCACGAGCGCCGCTTCGTCGAGGTGGAGACCCCGACGCTGACCCGCTCGACCCCCGAGGGCGCGCGCGACTTCCTCGTGCCGGCGCGCCTGCGGCCGGGCAGCTGGTACGCCCTGCCGCAGAGCCCCCAGCTGTTCAAGCAGCTGCTCATGGTCGGCGGGATGGAGCGCTACTTCCAGATCGCCCGCTGCTACCGCGACGAGGACTTCCGCGCCGACCGTCAGCCCGAGTTCACCCAGCTCGACATCGAGATGTCGTTCGTCGACCAGGACGACGTGATCGAGCTGGGCGAGGCGATCCTGACCCGCCTGTGGGCCCTCATCGGCCACGAGATCACCACCCCGATCCCGCGCATCACCTACGCCGAGGCGATGGCGCGCTACGGCTCCGACAAGCCCGACCTGCGCCTGGACCTCGAGCTCACCGACTGCACCGAGTTCTTCGCCGACACCCCGTTCCGCGTCTTCCAGGCGCCGTACGTCGGGGCGGTCGTCATGCCCGGTGGCGCGAGCCAGCCGCGCAAGCAGCTCGACGCCTGGCAGGAGTGGGCCAAGCAGCGCGGGGCACGTGGCCTGGCCTACGTCCTGGTGCAGGAGGACGGCGAGCTGGGCGGCCCGGTCGCCAAGAACCTCTCCGACGCGGAGAAGGC
The DNA here is from genome assembly GCF_031458325.1 of Nocardioides marmoribigeumensis. Taxonomy (NCBI): domain Bacteria; kingdom Bacillati; phylum Actinomycetota; class Actinomycetes; order Propionibacteriales; family Nocardioidaceae; genus Nocardioides; species Nocardioides marmoribigeumensis. Next base: position 587,655 of record NZ_JAVDYG010000001.1, on the reverse strand, counting down.
GGGCCTCGCCGAGCACGTCGGCGCGAAGCCGGGCGACTGCGTGTTCTTCGGCGCCGGCCCGGTGAGGTCGAGCCGCGCGCTCCTCGGCGCCGCCCGCCTCGAGATCGGTCGTCGCTGCGGGCTGATCGACGAGTCGGCCTGGAGCTTCGTGTGGGTCGTCGACGCCCCGCTGTTCGAGCCCGCGGGTGACGCGACGGCCGCGGGGGACGTGGCGGTCGGCTCGGGCGCGTGGACCGCGGTCCACCACGCCTTCACCTCGCCCCAGGACACCGCCACCTTCGACACCGACCCGGGCGACGCGCTGGCCTGGGCCTACGACATCGTCTGCAACGGCAACGAGATCGGTGGCGGGTCGATCCGTATCCACCGCGAGGACGTCCAGAAGCGCGTCTTCGCGGTGATGGGCCTCGGCGAGGAGGAGGCCGAGGAGAAGTTCGGCTTCCTGCTCTCGGCCTTCAAGTACGGCGCCCCGCCGCACGGCGGCATCGCCTTCGGGTGGGACCGGGTCTGCGCCCTGCTGAGCGGCACCGACTCGATCCGCGACGTCATCGCCTTCCCCAAGACCGGCGGCGGCTTCGACCCGCTCACCGCGGCCCCCGCGCCGATCAGCCCGGAGCAGCGCGCCGAGGCCGGCGTCGACGCCCCGGCCACGAAGGAGCCGGGGCCGGTCCCCGGTGCGGATAACGGTTAGGACACGACTCAGTCCCGACTCAGTCGACGATCGTGACCTCGCCCCGAACGGTGTGGTGAGGTGGGCTCCGCGCGGGCGTGACCTACGTCCCGCGCCATGACAAGTTCCACGTGATGGAGGACATCCCATGAGGCGAATGAAGCGTCTGTCGACGCTCGCGCTGCCCGTGGCTGCCGCCCTGATCCTCGCCAGTTGTGGCGGGGGTTCGGACGACGGCAACGGCGGGTCCGGCGGTTCGGGTGGCGGTTCCGGCGCCAAGGGCGGCAGCTTCAGCGTGTCGGAGGCGGAGCCCGAGGCGTTCGCACCGACCAGCGCCTGCTACTCGTCCGGCTGCTCGCAGATCATCGGCCTGGTCTGGACCGGCCTGCTGTCGATCGACCCCAAGACCACCGAGCAGAAGCTCGGCATGGCGGAGTCGATCAACTCCGAGGACGGCGCCAAGTGGACGATCAAGCTCAAGGACGGCTTCACCTTCCACAACGGTGAGCCGGTCAACGCCGAGTCGTTCGTGCGCGCGTGGAACTACGCCGCCTACGGCCCCAACGCCACCCAGGTCGGCTTCTTCTTCGGCAAGGTGAAGGGCTACGACGACCTCCAGGGCAAGAAGCCCAAGTCCAAGGAGATGTCGGGCCTCAAGGCCGTCGACGACAAGACCATCGAGGTCCAGCTCACCAAGCCGTTCTCGCAGTGGCCGCTGGTCATGTCCTACACCCCGGCGTTCGCCCCCATGGCGAAGGCGTGCGAGGCCGACATCAAGGCCTGCAACGAGAAGCCGATCGGCAACGGCCCCTACGAGTTCGCCGAGGCGTGGAAGCACAACCAGTCCATCACGCTGAAGCACTACGACAAGTACTCCGACGACGCGACCGACGGCAAGGCCGACGGCATCACGTTCAAGCTCTACGGCGACCTCAAGACCGCCTACCGCGACTTCCAGTCCGGTGAGCTCGACATCGTCAACCAGGTCGACGCCACCCAGCAGAAGCAGGCCGAGGGTTCCTACCCCGACCAGATCCTCAAGACCGACTCGGGCTCGTTCTCGTACTTCGGCTTCCCCTTCTACCAGAAGCCCTACGACAACCCGAAGATCCGCGAGGCGCTCTCGCTGGCCATCGACCGCCAGGCGATCATCGACAACGTCCTCAACGGCCTCTACAAGCCGGCTACCGACCTGATCCCGGGCTTCGTGCCGGGCGGCCGCGACGACGCCTGCGAGTTCTGCAAGTACGACCCCGAGCAGGCCAAGAAGCTCTGGGACGAGGCCGGTGGTGTGCCGGGCAACAAGATCAAGATCTGGTTCAACAACGACGGCGGCCACGAGGAGTGGGTGCAGGCGATGGCCCAGGGCTGGAAGCAGGTCCTCGGCGTGGACTTCGAGTTCAAGTCGCAGCCCTTCACCCCCTACCTCAACACGCTGGGCACCCGCAGCAAGGTGGACGGTCCCTACCGTCTCGGCTGGCTGCCGGACTACCCGTCCCCGGAGAACTACCTCGACCCGCTGTACGGCGCCGGTAGCTCCAACTACGGCGACTGGAAGGGCCCGGAGCACGACAAGTTCCTGTCGCTCATCGACAAGGGCAACTCGGCGGCCACCGTCGAGGAGGGCCTGCCGGACTACCAGGCAGCGGCCGACGTCGTCCTCAAGGACATGGTCGTCATCCCGCTGTGGTTCGGCCAGACCTTCATCCTCAGCAGCCAGAACGTCGACAACGTGGGCTACAGCCCGCTCGACCAGCTCCTGCTGAAGGACGTCACGGTCAACAGCTGACCTACGGTCAGCCGTATTGACCATCTGAGACGATCGGGCGAGTGTGGGCCCCAACCGGGGTCCGCACTCGCCCGACGCTCGCCTGCACGTCCGAGCCCCCCGATCCCGTGAGGAGGTCAGAGCGTGGGTCGCTACACCATCCGAAGACTGCTCCAGTTCATCCCGGTGCTGCTGGGCACCATGTTCCTGCTGCACTACCTGCAGACCCTGTCGTTCCAGATCAGCGGCAACCCGATCCGCTCGTTGTTCGGTGACCGTCAGCCGCCGCCGGAGACGATCGCGACGCTCACGCGGTCCTTCGGCCTGGACGACCCCTGCCTGAACCACACCGGCAACCCGTGCCTCGGGATGTTCTTCGAGCGGCTCGGCAACTACGCCCACGGCGACTTCGGCACCGACTTCAACCGGCAGTCGACGCTCGACCTCATCGGTCGCGCCGCGCCGATCACCCTCCGTCTGACCGCCCTCGCCATCGTCTTCGAGTCGCTCGTCGGCATCGTCGCCGGCGTGCTGGCCGGGTTGCGCAAGGACTCGTTCGCCGACAACTTCGTCCGCGTCTCGACGGTGCTGCTGATCTCGGTCCCCGTCTTCGTCTTCGGCGTGCTGATGCAGATCCTCAGCGGCCTCTACATCGGCAAGTGGGTCAAGGACCGAGGAGCACCCGACTGGGTCGAGGCGATGTTCTCGGTGACCTACCGCCCCGACCATCCGTGGGCCAGTCTCGTGGTCCCGGCGATCGTGCTGGGCGGACTGTCGCTGGGCTTCATCGCTCGGCTCACGAGGACCTCGCTCATCGAGACCCTCCGGTCCGACTACGTGCGCACGGCCCGCGCCAAGGGCCTGCAGCAGCGCCGCATCGTGGGCATCCACGCGCTGCGCAACTCGCTCATCCCGGTGGTGACCTACATCGGCATCGACATCGGGACCCTCATGGCGGGCGCGCTCGTCACCGAGGGCATCTTCAACATCCCCGGCATCGGCGGCCTGACCTTCGTGTCGGTGCGCGGTGGCCAGACACCGGTGGTCATCGCGGTGGCGACGCTGCTGACCCTGGTCTTCCTGGTGGCCTCGCTGTTCGTCGACCTGCTGTACGCCGTACTCGACCCGAGGATCCGCTATGAGTAGCACCGTGACGACCCAGGAGGTCGAGAACTCCCCGACCCCGCCCGGCGAGGGCGCGGGCGCGGGCGCGGGCAGCCTGTGGGCCGACGCCTGGGCTCAGCTGCGGCGCAGCCCGGTGTTCATCGTCAGCACGCTGATCGTGCTCCTGGTCGTGTCCATGGCGCTGTTCCCGAGCCTGTGGACCCACACCAGCCCGGACAAGTGCATCCTCACCAGCGCCCGCAAGGGACCGAGCGAGGGCCACGTCTTCGGCTCGACGATCCTCGGCTGCGACATGTACACCCACATCATCTACGGGGCGCGGCCCTCGATCTTCATCGCCGTGATCGTCACGATCCTGACCGCGCTGATCGGTGGCACGCTGGGCGTGCTGTCGGGCTTCTACGGCGGCTGGACCGACACCCTCATCAGCCGGTTCACCGACGTCGTGCTGGGCCTGCCGTTCCTGCTCGGCGCGCTGATGTTCCTCGCCCTCCTCCAGCAGCAGAACGGCACGTCGGTCTCGATCGTGCTCGTGGCGCTGGGCTGGACCTCGATGACGCGCATCGTGCGCGGCACGGTGATCAGCCTGCGCGACCAGGACTTCGTGGAGGCCTCGCGCGCGCTCGGGGCGTCGAACTTCTGGTTGATCCGCAAGCACATCCTGCCCAACGCGCTGTCGCCGATCATCGTGCTCTCGACGCTCTACGTCGGCACCTACGTCTCGGCGGAGGCCACGCTGACGTTCCTCGGCGTCGGTCTCCAGCCGCCGGCGATCTCGTGGGGCATCCTGGTCGCCCAGGGAGAGGGCTACGCCGTCTCCGGCAACCCGCACCTGCTGATCTTCCCGTGCGCGGCGCTGATCATCACCGTCCTGAGCTTCATCCTGCTCGGCGACGTGCTGCGCGACGCACTCGACCCGAGAGGCCGTTGATGACCACCGAGGCGATCTCGAGCGGACCCCGCCAGACGCACGACAAGTCCATCTCGGGGGTGGACTTCGACCCCACGGCGCCGCTGCTGGAGGTCAAGGGCCTGCGCGTGGACTTCCACACGCGGGAGGGCGTGGCCCACGCGGTCAACGGTCTCGACTTCGTCCTCAACGCGGGCGAGACCCTCGGCATCCTGGGCGAGTCCGGCTGCGGCAAGTCCGTCACCGCGCAGGCGATCATGGGCATCCTCGACTCGCCGCCGGCCAAGATCGAGGGCGGCGAGGTGCTCCTGCAGGGCGTGGACCTCCTCAAGCTGTCCGACGACAAGCGCCGCAAGGTGCGGTCCAACCGCATCGCCATGGTCTTCCAGGACGCACTCAGCTCGCTCAACCCGGTCTTCACCGTCGGCTGGCAGCTCGGCGAGCTGTTCCGGGAGCACCGTGGCATGTCGCGGGGGGACGCCAAGAAGGAGGCCGCCCGGCTGCTGGACATGGTCGGCATCCCGGACGCCAAGAACCGCGTCGACGACTACCCCCACCAGTTCTCCGGCGGCATGCGGCAGCGCGTGATGATCGCGATGTCGCTGGCCCTCGATCCCGACGTGCTCATCGCCGACGAGCCGACCACCGCCCTCGACGTGACCGTGCAGGCCCAGATCATGCGCCTGCTCAAGGACATGCAGGAGGAGCGCGACATGGGGCTCATCCTGATCACCCACGACATGGGTGTGGTCGCCGACGTGGCCGACAAGATCTGCGTGATGTACGCCGGCCGGGTCGTCGAGCGCGCCGACGTGATGTCGATCTACTCCGCGCCGGCGCACCCCTACACCAAGGCGCTCCTGGAGTCGATCCCGCGCCTGGACATGAAGGGCCAGCAGCTGGCCTCGATCAGCGGGCTGCCGCCCAACCTCACCCAGCTGCCCACCGGCTGCAACTTCCACCCCCGGTGCGCCTTCAAGAAGGACAAGTGCGAGCGTGAGGTGCCGCCGCTCTACGACGTGGCCGACCCGGTGAAGTCCGGCCCCGGTGCGGGGTCCCCCCGCCAGAGCGCGTGCCACTACTACGAGGAGGTGCTCGGATCGTGACCGTCCAGGACGAGCGGGTGCGCACCTCGCGCACCAGCGAGGTCGTGCTCGAGGCCACCGACGTCAAGAAGTACTTCCCGATCACCCAGGGCATCGTCTTCAAGCGCACGATCGGCCACGTCAAGGCGGTCGACGGGGTCTCCCTCCAGCTGCACCGCGGCGAGACCCTGGGCCTCGTGGGCGAGTCCGGCTGCGGCAAGTCGACCCTCAGCCGGGTGCTCATGGGCCTGCAGAAGGCCACCGACGGCTCGGTGAAGCTCAACGGCGAGGAGCTCGTCGGGATGAAGGAGCGGCGCCTGCGCGAGGTGCGCCGCAACGTCCAGATCATCTTCCAGGACCCCTACTCCTCGCTCGACCCGCGCATGACGGTCGGCGACATCGTGGGGGAGCCCTTCGAGGTGCACCCCGACGCGGCCCCCAAGGGTCAGCGCAAGCAGAAGGTGCAGGAGCTGCTCGAGGTGGTGGGCCTGAGCCCCGAGCACTACAACCGCTACCCGCACCAGTTCTCCGGCGGTCAGCGCCAGCGCATCGGCATCGCCCGGGCCCTGGCCCTGCGGCCCGAGGTGATCATCTGCGACGAGCCGGTCTCGGCCCTCGACGTCTCGGTCCAGGCGCAGGTGATCAACCTGCTCGAGCGGCTCCAGGACGAGCTCGGCCTCTCCTACGTCTTCGTCGCCCACGACCTGTCGGTGGTGCGCCACATCGCCGACCGGGTCGCGGTGATGTACCTCGGCAAGATCGTCGAGATCGGTGACGACCAGGCGCTCTACGAGCGGCCGACGCACCCCTACACCCAGGCGCTCCTGTCCGCCGTACCCGTGCCTGACCCGACGCTGCGCGGCCTCCGCGACCAGATCGTGCTGCAGGGCGACCTGCCCTCGCCGGCCAACCCGCCGTCGGGCTGCCGCTTCCGCACCCGGTGCTGGAAGGCGCAGGAGATCTGCGCGACCGAGGAGCCGCTGCTCGTCGACCGCCAGGCCGACCCGCACCCCTCGGCCTGCCACTTCGCGGAGGTCCGCAACGTGGTCGGCGCCGGCGACTGAGCCCCGCGCGGGCCCACGTAGGGTCGGACACGTGGACGGCCTCTTCGAGTACGACGACGGGCGGGACGACGCGCCCGCCTCGAGTCGTCCTGGGGGCAGCGGGGGGACCCTGGCGGGCAACACGCACTCCTCGGCCCCGCTGGCGGTGCGGATGCGCCCGCGCACGCTCGACGAGCTGGTGGGGCAGGGGCAGCTGCTCGCCCCCGGGTCGCCGCTGCGCCTCCTGGTCGAGGCCGATCAGCCGACCTCGCTGATCCTGTGGGGGCCCCCGGGCACCGGCAAGACCACGATCGCGGGCATCGTGAGCCGCCAGACCGACCGGCACTTCGTGGAGGTCTCGGCGGTCGCGGCAGGGGTCAAGGAGGTGCGCGAGGCGATCGTCGCCGCGCGCAACCGCCTGGTGCGCACCGGCCGCGAGACCGTGCTGTTCGTCGACGAGGTGCACCGCTTCTCCAAGGCCCAGCAGGACGCGCTGCTGCCCGGCGTGGAGAACCGCTGGGTGACCCTGATCGCCGCGACCACGGAGAACCCGTTCTTCAGCGTGATCTCCCCGCTGCTGAGCCGCTCGCTGATGCTCACCCTGCAGTCGTTGACCGACGACGACGTGCGTGCGGTGCTGCACCAGGCGATCGGCGACGAGCGCGGCCTGGCCGGCGAGGTCGAGGTCGAGGACGAGGCGCTGGACCACCTGGTGCGGCTCGCGGGAGGCGACGCGCGCCGGGGGCTGACCTACCTCGAGGCGGCGGCGGGCGCGGCCCGGGCGACCGGCAGCGCCACCGTCGACGTGGAGACCGCCGAACGTGCCGTCGACCGCGCGGCGGTGCGCTACGACCGCCAGGGCGACCAGCACTACGACGTGACCAGCGCCTTCATCAAGTCCATCCGCGGCAGCGACGCCGACGCGGCGCTGCACTACCTCGCGCGCATGGTCGTGGCGGGGGAGGACCCGCGCTTCATCGCCCGGCGCCTGGTGATCCTGGCCAGCGAGGACATCGGGCTGGCCGACCCGACCGCCCTGACCACCGCGGTCGCCGCCGCCCAGGCCGTGCAGCTGATCGGCATGCCCGAGGCCAAGCTCAACCTCGCCCAGGCCGTCATCGCGCTCGCGGTGGCGCCCAAGTCCAACGCGGTCACCCGCGCGATCGGTGCGGCCGAGACCGACGTCGCCGCGGGCAAGGTCGGGCAGGTGCCGGCCCACCTGCGCGACGCGCACTACTCCGGCGCCACGAAGCTCGGCCACGGGGCGGCCTACCGCTACGCCCACGACGCCCCCTTCGCGATCGCCACCCAGCAGTACGCCCCCGACGTGGTCGCCGAGGCGACCTACTACGAGCCGACGACGCACGGCGCAGAGGCGGCGGTCAAGGAGCGCTGGGAGCGGGTGCGCCGTCTGGTCCGGGGCGGTCCGGCCGTCCCGGAGGGTGGTCCGACCGGCACCGGCGGCGGGTAGGGTCGGGCCGCATGAGCCAACTCGACCTCGCCCTCGGGGCAGCGGGCGCTCTCCTCGTCCTCGGGCTCGTGCTCGTCGTGGTGCGGCGGGCACGGTCGCGGTCCGCGGCCGAGCGTGCCGCCCTGGAGGCGGGCCTGCGCCGCTCGCAGGAGCAGGTCGAGGCCCTGGCGTCCAGGGTCGAGGAGCTGACCGCCGAGGTGCACAGCGCCCGGCGCGCGAGCGACGCGGTCGCCGCCGACCGTGAGTACGTCATCACCACCCTGACCGAGGCCGCCCTGACCCACGGCCCCCAGGACGACCCGGCGCCCCGCCGCACGGCCCCGCTCGACGTCGAGACGCGGGTCCTCGAGGGGCTCGGGCGCCTCGACGACCGGTCGGTCGTCGCCCGGCGCGTCACCGACGCCGGGGTCTCGCTGCTGGCCGCCGCCCACGGCGTACGCCGCGCACTGCGGCCCGAGCACCTCGACCGCGCGGCCGCCGAGGCCCACGTCGCACGCCGTCGCTCCCGGCGCGTGCGCCGCCAGGAGCTGCGCGAGGCCAGGCGGCTGCTCCGGGCGGTCAAGGCCCAGCGCCCGGCCCGCGTGGAGGACGCGGCATGAGGACGTTCTGGTTCGTCGCCGGGAGTGCGGCCGGCGTCTACGCCTCGACCCGGACCCGACGGGTCGCCGAGGCCCTGACCGTCGACGGGCTGCACGACCGGCTCACCGGGTGGTTCGCGGGCGCCCGGGTGCTGCGCGCGGAGTTCGAGGCCGGGCGGGCCGAGAAGCAGACCGAGCTGCGCGAGCGCCTCGCGCTTGGGCCCACCGGACCGAGGTCCGGGCCCCAGGCGCTGACACAGGGCACGAGCGGCTCAGGTGAGAGCGCTACCGTGCGGGTGCTGCCCGCTGCTCGTCCCCGCTGACGCCGGCCCCGGCCGCGTCGCACGCCCGTCCCAGACGTCGAGCCGAAGAAAGGCCCCACCGGACCATGCAGGACACCGACCTCAGCACCGCGGAGATCCGTCGCCGCTTCGTCGCGCACTTCGAGGCCCTCGGGCACACGCCCGTGCCGTCGGCCTCGCTGCTGCTCGACGACCCCAACCTGCTGTTCGTCAACGCCGGCATGGTCCCGTTCAAGCCGTACTTCCTGGGCCAGGAGACCCCGCCCTACAAGCGCGCGGTGAGCGTGCAGAAGTGCGTGCGCACCCCGGACATCGAGGACGTCGGCAAGACCACCCGGCACGGCACGTTCTTCGAGATGTGCGGCAACTTCTCGTTCGGCGACTACTTCAAGGAAGGCGCGATCGAGGCGGCCTGGGACCTGGTCACCAAGCCGGTGGCCGACGGCGGCTGGGGCTTCCCCGAGGACCGGCTCTACCCCTCGATCCTCGACGGCGACGACGAGGCGCTCGGCCTCTGGAAGCGCATCACCGGCGTCCCGGACGAGCGCATCGCCCGCCTGGGCCCCAAGGAGAACTACTGGTCGATGGGCGTCCCCGGCCCCGGCGGCCCGTGCTCGGAGATCCTGATCGACCGCGGGCCGGCGTACGGCGCCGACGGCGACTTCTCCGCCGAGGACCGCTACCTGGAGTTCTGGAACCTCGTCTTCATGCAGGACGAGCTCAGCGCGGTGCGCTCCAAGGAGGACTTCGACATCGCGGGCTCGCTGCCCCGGAAGAACATCGACACCGGCATGGGCCTCGAGCGGGTCGCGTTCCTCCTGCAGGGCAAGGAGAACATGTACGAGATCGACGTCATGTTCCCGGTGATCCAGCGGGCGATGGAGCTCACCGGCAGGCGCTACGGCGCCGGCGGCGCACAGGGCGAGCAGGACGACGTCCGCTTCCGCGTGGTCGCCGACCACGTGCGCTCCTCGATGATGCTGATCGGCGACGGCGTGACGCCGGGCAACGAGGGCCGCGGCTACGTCCTCCGGCGCCTGCTGCGCCGCGTGATCCGGTCCATGCGGCTGCTCGGCTGCGAGGACCGCGTGCTGCCCGAGCTGTTCCCCGTCAGCCGCGACAAGATGGGGGAGACCTACACCTACCTCCACCAGGACTGGACGCGCATCTCCACGGTCGCCTACGCCGAGGAGGAGGCGTTCCGCTCCACGCTGCGCGCGGGCACGCAGATCTTCGACCTCGCGGCGAGCGACGCGCGCAAGCAGGGCGCGACCGTGCTCAGCGGCGACCGGGCGTTCGCCCTGCACGACACCTACGGCTTCCCGATCGACCTCACGCTCGAGATGGCCTCGGAGCAGGGCCTCTCGGTCGACGAGGAGGGCTTCCGCCGCCTCATGGGCGAGCAGCGCGAGCGGGCCAAGGCAGACGCGCGCGCCAAGAAGGCGGGCCACGGCGACGCGGGCGCGTTCCGCGAGATCGCCGACAGCCTCGGTCGGGCGGTCGAGTTCACCGGCTACCACGAGGTCGTCTCCGAGGGCGTGGTCAGCGGCATCATCACCGGCTCGGCGACCGCGGCCGCGGCGTCGGCCGGCGACGAGGTCGGGCTCGTGCTGGACCGCACCCCGTTCTACGCCGAGGGCGGCGGCCAGCTCGCCGACCAGGGCGTCATCGAGCTCGCCAACGGCGCGCGGCTGGCGGTGCTCGACGTGCAGAGCCCGGTGACCGGGCTGGTCGTGCACCAGGTCAAGGTGCTCGAGGGCGAGGTCACCGTGGGCGAGCGCGCCCAGGGCCTGGTCGACCTCGAGCGGCGCCTGTCGATCAGCCGCGCCCACACCGCGACGCACATGGTCCACAAGGCGATGCGCGAGGCGCTCGGCGAGACCGCCACCCAGGCGGGCTCGGAGAACGCGCCCGGCCGCTTCCGGTTCGACTTCTCCGCCTCCGGGGCGGTGCCGACCTCGGTGCTCGCCGACGTCGAGGCGCGGGTCAACGACCTGATCCTCGCCGACCTCCCCGTGCACGCCGAGATCATGAGCCAGGCCGACGCGGTGAAGTCCGGCGCGATGGCGCTGTTCGGCGAGAAGTACGGCGACCGCGTGCGCGTGGTCTCCGTCGGCGACTGGGCGCGCGAGCTGTGCGGCGGCACCCACACCGCGACCTCCGCGCGCCTCGGCCTGGTCAAGCTGCTGCACGAGTCGTCCATCGGCTCGGGGGTGCGCCGGGTGGAGGCGCTGGTCGGCGCCGACGCCTACCGCTTCCTGGCCCGCGAGCACGTGCTCGTCGCCCAGCTCAGCGAGGTGCTCAAGGCGCGTCCCGAGGAGCTGCCCGAGCGGGTCTCGGACCTCGTCGAGCGGCTCCGGTCGGCGGAGAAGGAGATCGAGCAGGTCCGCGTGGCCCAGCTGCTCGCGGCGGCCGGCCAGGTCGCGGCGGGGGCCGAGGACCTCGACGGGATCGCGTTCGTCGGCCACCGGGTCGACGGCGCGGGCGGCGGCGACGTGCGGACGCTCGCGCTCGACGTACGCGGGCGCCTGCCGCAGGACCGTCCGGGCGTGGTGGTGGTGATCGGCGCGGCCGACGGCAAGGTGTCCGTGGTCGCGGCGACCAACGACCGGGCGCGGGCGGCGGGTTTCTCGGCCAACGCGCTGGTCCGCGCGGCCTCGCCCGCGATCGGCGGTCGGGGCGGCGGCAAGGACGACGTGGCGCAGGGCGGCGGCTCGGACGCCTCGGGCGTCGAGCAGGCGCTGGCCGACGTCCGTGCCGAGGTGCTCCGCGTCCGTGAGGCCGGCGGGGCCTGAGGGTGCGGGAGGGCGCGCGGATCGGCGTGGACGTCGGTGACGTCCGGGTCGGGGTCGCGACCAGCGACCGCTCGGGCCTCCTCGCCACCCCGGTCGAGACCCTGCCGCGCGGCGAGGACGACGTGCCTCGCCTGGTCGCCCTGGTCGCCGAGCACGAGGCCGTCGAGGTCGTCGTGGGGCTGCCCCGGTCCCTGTCGGGGCAGGAGGGTCCCGCGGCCGCCAAGGTCCGCGCCTACGCCGACCAGCTCGTCCAGGCGCTCGGCGCCGCCGGGAGCACCGTGGGCGTGCGGCTGTGCGACGAACGGATGAGCACCGTCACGGCCACGCACCAGCTGCGCGAGCACGGGGGGCGCGGGAAGAAGCACGGCAGGAAGCGGCGAGCCGTCGTCGACCAGGCCGCTGCGGTCGTCATCCTGCAGAATGCACTTGACACCGAGCGCGCGACGGGAGCGCCGCCCGGTGAGCTGGTCGGCGGACCTCCCGGCTGACCGACGACGACAGGGAGTGGCATGAGCCTGGAGCGCGACCGCGACGACGAGCACGGCTTCAGCCTGTTCGGCCAGGACGAGCCGCCGCACGAGGAGGTCGCCCAGGAGGGCGCGCCCCTCACCGCCGAGGAGGAGGGGCGGTCGTTCTTCAGCGACCTCGAGCCCGCCCCGCGCCGGCACCGCCGCCTCGGGAGCCTCAAGTCGTGCCTGGTCCTGATCGTGGTCGCGGCGCTGGTGGTCGCCGGTGCCGTCGCCGCCTTCACCTTCGGCAAGGACAAGATCGACGCGCTGATGGCCCCGCCGCCGGACTACGACGGCCCCGGCACCGGTTCGGTGCTGTTCGAGGTCAAGCAGGGCGACACCACCACCGAGATCGCCCGGCACCTCAAGGCCCAGGGCGTGGTCAAGAGCGTCGACGCCTTCAGCGAAGCCGCCAAGGACGACGCGGACGCCCAGGACATCCAGGTCGGCTTCTACCAGCTCAAGAAGCAGCTCCCGGCCGCCGACGCGCTCGAGGTCCTCGTCGACCCGGCCAACCTGGTGCAGGCCTCGGTGACGATCCCCGAGGGGCTGCGGGTCTCCGACATCCTGCCCAGGCTCGCCAAGGCCACCGACATCCCGTTGGCGAGGTACAAGAAGGCGGTCAAGGACGCCAAGGGCATCGGGCTCCCGTCCTACGCCAAGGGCAACGCCGAGGGCTACCTGTTCCCCGCCACCTACGCCTTCCCGCCCAACGCCGGCGCGACCAAGGTGCTGGCCACCATGGTCGACCGCTGGCGCCAGGCCGCCGACGAGGCCGACCTCGAGGGGGCGGCCAAGAAGCTGGGCTACACCCCGGGCCAGCTGATGATCGTGGCCAGCCTCGTGGAGTCCGAGGCCAACCGCGACCAGGACCGCGGCAAGGTCGCGCGGGTGATCTACAACCGCCTCGAGACCAACGCGACCGACAAGCTGCTGCAGATCGACGCCACGGTCAACTACGCCCTCGGGCGCGACCTGGGCCTGGGCCTGACCACCGAGGACCTCCAGGTCGACTCGCCCTACAACACCCGCAAGTACCCCGGCCTCCCGCCGACCCCGATCGAGGCGCCCGGCGACGAGGCCATCGCGGCGGCCGCCGACCCCACCCCGGGTGACTGGATCTACTACGTGACGGTCAACCTCGACACCGGCGAGACCAGGTTCACCAAGGACTACGACCAGTTCCTGTCGTGGAAGAACAACGACCTGGCGAAGTTCTGCGCCGGGTCCGACCGGTGCTGAGCGGGCCCGGCCCCGGGCGCCGACGCTGCGGGGTGCTCGGTCGACCGATCGCGCACTCGCTGTCGCCCGCGCTGCACCGGGCCGCCTACGCCGCGCTCGGCCTCGACTGGGAGTACGACGCCCACGACGTCGGCGAGGACGACCTGGCGGCGTACCTCGAGGGGCTCGACGACTCCTGGCACGGGCTGTCGCTGACCATGCCGCTCAAGCGCGCGGTGATGCCGCTGCTCGACGAGGTCTCGGACACGGCGAGGCTCGCGGGGGGCGCCAACACCGTCGTGCTCGAGGGGGGCCGCCGGGTCGGTGACAACACCGACGTCCCGGGGGTGGTCGGGGCGCTGCGCGAGCGGCTCGGCGGGTCGCCGGACTCCGCGATCGTGCTCGGTGGGGGAGCCACGGCCGCCTCGGTCCTGCTGGGGCTGGCCGACCTCGGCTGCAGCCACGCCACCCTGCTGGTCCGCGACCCCGCGCGGGCGGTCGCGACCGTGGAGGCCGTCCACCGGCACCCGACCCCGCCCCTGCTCACCGTCGCCCGGCTCGACGACCTCGAGCGCCGCGTCGTCGACGCCGACCTGCTGGTCAGCACGATCCCCGCCGAGGCGCAGACCTCCGGGGTGCTGTCGGCGGCGGCCCAGGTCGGCGCGGTGTTCGAGGTCGTCTACGACCCGTGGCCCACGCCGCTGGCCGAGACCACGCTGTCCGTCGGGCTGCCGCTGGTCGACGGGCTCGACCTGCTCGCCCACCAGGCGGCCCTCCAGGTCGCCCTGATGACCGGGCAGCGCGTCGAGGTGGGTGTGCTGCGCGAGGCGGGTCGCGCCGAGCTGGCCCGCCGCGCCGACTCCCGTCGCTAGGCTCCGCAGGTGTCCTCGTCCCTGGCCGCCGCGCTGCTCATGGCCGTGCTGGGGGCCGTGACCGGGTGGTTCGTGCCGGTGCTCGTCCGTGCGATCCCCGAGCCCGACCCCGAGCCCGACCCCGAGCCCGAGCCCGACCAGGACCCGTCGGCGCACCACCGCGACGAGACCGACACGACCGCCCCGCCCGAGGAGCCCGCGCCCGCCCCGGAGGCGCCGAAGGAGCTCTACGCCGACATCGCGGCGCTCCCCGGGCTCGCCTGGAGGTGCGCGGTCGCGACCGCCGTCGTCGGCGCCGTCCTGGGCTGGTCGGTCGGGCTCGCCACCCCGCTGCTGTTCCTGGCCTACCTCGCGCCGGTCGGCGTCGCCCTGTCCCTGGTCGACTGGCGCACGCGACTGCTGCCCACCAAGGTGATCGCGCCGTCGTACGCCGTGGTGGTGGTCCTCGCGGTCGCTGCGGCGGTCCCCGGCCGGGACTGGGACGACCTGCGCCGCGCGGCTCTCGGGTGGCTCGTGGCCGGCGGCACGTTCGTGCTGATGTGGCTGGTCTACCCGCGCGGCATGGGCTACGGCGACGTCCGGCTCTCCGGGGTGCTGGGCATCGCGCTGGGCTACCTCGGCTGGGGCCCCCTGCTGGTCGGGATCTACGCCGGCTTCCTGGTCGGCGGACTGGGTGGTGGCCTGCTCTCGGTGCTGCGCGTGGTCGAGCGCCGGTCCTACCCGTTCGGGCCGTTCATGTTCGTCGGCGCGGTCATCGGGGTCGTGTGGGGCGAGACCGTCGCGAGGGCCTACCTCGGCGGCTGAGAGACTGAGCGCATGCTTCGTTGGCTCACTGCGGGAGAGTCCCACGGCCCGGCGCTGGTCGCCGTGCTGGAGGGCCTGCCCGCCCACGTCCGCGTCACCTCCGCCGACATCCAGGACGCGCTCGCGCGCCGGCGGCTCGGCTACGGCCGCGGCGCACGGATGAAGTTCGAGGCCGACGAGCTCGAGGTGGTCGGCGGCATCCGCCACGGCGAGACCCAGGGCGGGCCCGTCGCGCTGCGCATCGGCAACTCCGAGTGGCCCAAGTGGGAGAAGGTGATGTCGGCCGACCCCGTCCCGGCCGACGAGCTCGAGGGCTCGGCCCGCAACGCCGCCCTGACCCGGCCGCGCCCGGGCCACGCCGACCTGGTCGGCATGCAGAAGTACGACTTCCCCGAGGCCCGCCCGATCCTCGAGCGCGCCTCCGCCCGCGAGACCGCCGCGCGCGTGGCGCTCGGGGCCGTCGCGTCGGCCTTCCTCGAGCAGGCCACCGGGGCCGAGATCGTCTCGCACGTGGTGCGGATCGGCCAGGCCACCGCGCCCTACGGCTCGGTGCCGACCAAGGCCGACCTGGCCCACCTCGACGACGACCCGGTCCGCTGCCTCGACGCCGACGCGAGCAAGGCGATGGTCGCCGAGATCGACCAGGCCCACAAGGACGGCGACACCCTCGGCGGCGTCGTCGAGGTCGTGGTCCACGGGCTGCCGCCGGGCCTCGGCTCCCACGTGCACTGGGACCGCCGCATCGACGCCCGGCTCGCCGGGGCGCTCATGGGCATCCAGGCGATCAAGGGCGTCGAGGTCGGCGACGGCTTCGGGCTCGCCGAGGTCCCCGGCTCCCGGGCGCACGACGAGATCGTCGGCACCGACGAGGGCATCCGCCGTACCTCCGGGCGGTCGGGGGGCACCGAGGGCGGCATGACCACCGGCGAGACCCTGCGGGTCCGGGCCGCGATGAAGCCGATCGCGACCGTGCCCCGCGCGCTGCGCACCGTCGACGTCGCGACCGGCGAGGCCACGGTCGCCCACCACCAGCGCTCCGACGTCTGCGCCGTGCCGGCCGCCGGGGTGGTCGCCGAGGCGATGGTCGCGCTCGTGCTCGCCGAGGCCGTGCTGGAGAAGTTCGGCGGCGACTCGGTGGGGGAGACCCGCCGCAACGTCGAGTCCTACCTCGAGACGCTGAGGTTCCGGTGACCGAGCCGCACGGCCCGCGCGTCGTCCTGATCGGTCCCATGGGGGCCGGCAAGACCACTGTCGCCGACCTGCTGGCGCAGGCCTGGGGCTGCGAGGTCCGTGACACCGACCAGGACGTCGAGGCCCAGGAGGGCCGCAGCGTCCAGGAGATCTTCATCGAGCTGGGGGAGCCCTACTTCCGCGACCGCGAGCGGGCCGCGGTGCGCGCGGCGGTCCGTGAGCACACCGGCGTCCTGGCGCTCGGCGGGGGAGCGGTGATGGACCCCGGGACCCGTGAGGTGCTCGTCGGCCAGCGCGTGGTGTTCCTCAACGTCGGCCTGGCCGACGCCGCCAAGCGGGTCGGGCTCGGCCAGGGGCGCCCGCTCCTGGTCGGCAACATCCGCTCGCGGATCAAGACGATCCTGACCGAGCGGCTGCCGATCTACGCCGCCGTCGCCTCGCACGTCGTCGACACCGACGGGCGTCCGGCCGACGAGGTCGCCGACGAGGTGCGGGCGTGGGTCGAGGCGGAGGAGGGCGCGTGAGCGCCACCACGCTGCGCCTGCAGGGCGACACGTCGTACGACGTCGTGGTCGGGCACCACCTGACCGACCGGCTCCCGGCGCTCCTCGGCGACGGGGTGGTCCGGGTGGCGGTCATCCACCCGACCGCGATGGCCGACCGGGCCCGCGCGCTGCGGCACGCGCTCGACGCAGCAGGCTTCGCCGCCCACGGGATCGAGGTCCCCGACGGCGAGACCGCCAAGACCGCCCGGGTCGCGGAGTTCTGCTGGTCGGTCCTGGGTCAGGCCGGCTTCACCCGCTCCGACGCGGTCGTCACGCTGGGCGGCGGCTCGGCCACCGACCTCGGCGGCTTCGTCGCGGCGACCTGGCTGCGTGGCGTCGAGGTGGTCCACGTGCCCACGACCCTGCTGGGCATGGTCGACGCCGCGGTCGGTGGCAAGACCGGCATCAACACCGACGAGGGCAAGAACCTCGTCGGCTCGTTCCACCACCCCGCCGGGGTGCTGTGCGACCTGTCGACGCTGGAGACCCTGCCGCGCAACGAGCTGGTCAGCGGCATGGCCGAGGTGGTCAAGTGCGGCTTCATCGCCGACCCCGAGATCCTCTCGATCGTCGAGCGGTCGCCCGCCACGGCGATGCGCGTCGGCTCCGAGGAGCAGCGGGAGCTCGTCGAGCGGGCCATCCAGGTCAAGCTCGACGTCGTCGCCGGTGACTTCAAGGAGACCGGCGGCGCTGCCGGCCACCCCGGTCGCGAGGCGCTCAACTACGGCCACACCCTCGGGCACGCGATCGAGCGTGCCGAGAGCTACCGCTACCGCCACGGTGCCGCGATCTCGATCGGCATGGTCTTCGTCGCCGAGCTGGCCCGCCTCGCCGGTCGTCTCGACGACGTCACGGCCGCCCGTCACGCCGACCTGCTGTCCGCGGTCGGCCTCCCCACGTCGTACGACGGCGCGCCGTGGGGCGACCTGCTCGCGTCGATGCGGCTGGACAAGAAGTCGCGCGGCGACCTGCTGCGGTTCGTGGTGCTGGAGGGCGTCGCTCGGCCCGTCGTCCTCGAGGGGCCCTCGACCGACCTGCTCGAGCAGGCCTTCGCCGCCGTACGCCCGCGGACGCCGCGGTGACCGGGTCGCCCCCGGCGGGGTGGTACCCCGACTCCGCCGAGCCGGGCCGCCTGCGCTGGTGGGACGGCGAGCAGTGGACCGAGCACCGCGAGTTCCGCTCCTACCTCTCCGACGGCAGCGTGACCCACGCGCAGTCCAGCCACCCGACGTCCTCGCTGCACGGCCCGGCGGTCGCGGCGCTGGTCTGCGGGATCCTGTCGCTGACCGGCTGCGCCTTCTTCACCGGCATCCCGGCGATCATCCTGGGCGGCCGGGCCCGGCGGGAGATCCGCTCCTCGGGTGGCCGCCTGGGCGGTGAGGGCGTGGCGACCGCGGGGCTGGTCACCGGCTGGCTCGGCACGCTCGTCTTCGGCATCCCCTCGGTCATCCTCGTGATGGCCGGCATCGCCAGCATCAACGGCTGACCGCGCGGACCTCAGACCAGGTCGTGCACGAACTCGCTCAGCTGGGTGAGGTTGCGGCACTCGACCATGTCGATCATCTCGGCATACTCCGGGGCCGCGGAGTCGCCGGTGCCCCACTGGCGCCGGTGCTCGGGGTTGAGCCACCAGGCGTGGCGGGCGGTCGCGACCAGCTCGCGCAGGACCTCGAGGCCGGGGTCGGAGTAGTTCGACCGCGCGTCGCCGAGGACGAGCAGGCTGGTGCGGGGACCGACCGCGTCGGGGTGGTCCTCGACGAAGCGACTCAGCGCGCGCCCGTAGTTGGTGCGGCCCCACCGTGAGGCGTGCCGCGCGGACTCGGCGAGCCGCAGCATGGTCTCGGCGGGGTCGGCCCCGGGGACGAAGTCGTCGGTGACCTCCCGGATGTCGTCGACGAAGGTGAACGCCCGCACCTTGGTGAACTGCTCGCGCAGCGCGTAGACGAGCAGGAGCGTGAAGCTCGCGAAGTTGGCCACCGACCCGCTCACGTCGCACAGCACGACCAGCTCGGTGCGGTGCGGCCGCCTCGGCCTGTGGTGGGTGGTGATGGGCACCCCACCGGTGGCCATGGAGGCGCGGATGGTGCGCCGGAAGTCCAGCGGGCCGCGCCGTCGCGCGTGCTGCTCGCGGGCCAGTCGCGTCGCGAGGCGCCGGGCGAGGGGGTAGATCTGGCGCCGCAGCTCCTCGAGGTCGTCGCGGCGCGCGTTGAGGAACGGCAGCTGGTCGAGGCTGGGCCGCAGGGTGGTGCGCGCGACGTGGTCGGGGTCCTTCTCCTCCGCGATGCGTCGGCGCACGTCGGCCTCGACCTGCCGCTGGAGGCTCGCGACCCGGTTGGCCGCGGTCAGCATCGAGACCTCCTCCGAGCGCGGGTCGCGGTCGTCGCTGCCCTCCATCAGCGCCCGCGCGACGCGCAGAACCAGCCCGTCGAGGGAGAGCTGCTGCACGGTGTTGTACGACGACCACGAGGACAGCCCCTCGCCCCGGCCGGGCATCGCGCCGTACTGCTCCACGGCCTCGCGCACGAGCAGGCGGATGGCGTCCTGGTCGCCGTCCGCCAGCGCGTCGGCCATCGCCTGGCGGAGCTCGGCGAGGGCGTCGTCGGCGCCGCGCTCGGGGGCTGCGTCCGCAGGTGGTGCCGGCTCGCTGCCGTCGAGCGGCCCGCCGCGCCAGCCCGACCCCACCAGGGCGGGGAAGTAGAGGTCGAAGATCGCGTCGAACAGCCCTCGGTGGGTCTGCCGCTTGAGCAGGGTCGCAGCCAGCCCGGCCCGCAGGGTCTCGCGGTCGCCGAGGCCGACCTGCTCGACGGCCACGACCGAGTCGAGGTCCTCGGCCAAGGAGACCGGGACACCGGCCTCGCGCAGGGCCTCGATGAAGGCGAGGTGCCGTTCGAGCAGCGCCACGGGTCGGCGTCCCTACCGTCGCCGGGGCGCGCCGGGCCGGGTGCCCGCGTGGTGGTTGCGCAGGGCCGCGACCGCCTTGGTCTGGTCGGAGGAGTGCTTGAGCACGACGCCCAGCGTGCGCTCGACCGCGTGCTGGTCGAGGTCGGCGACCTCGAGGGCGACCAGGGTGCGCGCCCAGTCGACCGACTCGCTGATCGAGGGTGCCTTCTTGAGGTCGAGCTCGCGCAGCGTGCCGACCAGGTCGACCAGCTGACGCGTGAGCCGCTCGGCGGCCTCGGGGACGTGCGAGGTGACGATCTCGCGCTCGCGCTCGGCGTCGGGGTAGTCGAGGTGGAGGAACAGGCAGCGCCGCTTGACCGCCTCCGACAGCTCCCGCGAGGCGTTGGAGGTCAGCACCACGAACGGCCGGCGTACGGCGGCCACGGTGCCGAGCTCGGGGATGGTCACCTGGAAGTCGCTGAGCACCTCGAGCAGCAGGCCCTCGACCTCGACGTCGGTCTTGTCGACCTCGTCGATGAGCAGGACCGTCGGCTCCTCGCGGAGGATCGCGCCGAGCAGCGGGCGGGTGAGCAGGAACTCGTCGGTGAAGATCTCGTCGTGGGTCTGCTCCCAGGCCTGGTCGTCGCTGGTGGCCTGGATGCGCAGGAGCTGCTTCTTGTAGTTCCACTCGTAGAGCGCGCGGGCCTCGTCGAGCCCCTCGTAGCACTGGAGCCGCACGAGCTCGGCACCGGTGGCGCGCGCGACCGCCTTGGCCAGCTCGGTCTTGCCCACCCCCGCGGGCCCCTCGACGAGCAGCGGCTTCTCCAGCCGGCCCGCGAGGAAGACGGTGGTGGCGGTGGCGTCGTCGGCGAGGTAGCCGGCGCCGTGCAGCCGCTCGGTGGCATCCGCGGGGGAGTCGAACCAGGTCACCGGGTCAGGCTACGGGTCGCGGTTCGTCCGGCACGGCGGGCCACCGGTAGGCTGGGGCGCTGCCCGACCCCCGACGTACTGAAGAGGCTCCTGCGCGCATGGCGACCACGAACGACCTGAAGAACGGCATGGTGCTCAACCTGGACGGCCAGCTCTGGCAGGTCATCTGGTTCCAGCACCACAAGCCCGGCAAGGGCGGCGCGGTGGTCCGCACCAAGCTGAAGAACATCGAGTCCGGCAAGTCCGTGGACAAGACGTTCAACGCCGACGTCAAGGTCGAGGTCGCCAACGTCGACAAGCGCACGATGCAGTACCTCTACAACGACGGCACCAACTACGTCTTCATGGACTCGGGCACCTATGACCAGCTCGAGATCGACCCCGAGACCGTGGGAGAGGCGAAGAACTTCCTGCTCGAGCAGCAGGAGGCGATCGTGGCCACCAACGAGGGCCGCGTCCTCTACCTCGAGCTCCCGGCCTCGGTCGAGCTCGAGGTCACCTACACCGAGCCCGGCCTGCAGGGCGACCGCTCCACCGGTGGCACCAAGCCCGCGACGCTCGAGACCGGGCACACCATCCAGGTCCCGCTGTTCATCACGACCGGGGAGCGCGTCAAGGTCGACACCCGCGACAGCAGCTACCTCGGCCGGGTCAGCTGAGCACGAGCGTGGCCGAGCAACGCCCCCACCGCTCCTCCCGGAGCAAGGCGCGGTCCCGCGCCCTGACCGTGCTCTTCGAGAGCGAGGTCCGCGGGCTGTCGCTCGACGGCACCCTGCAGCAGCGGCTCGACGACCAGGACCCGCCGGTGGCGGGCTACACCGTCGAGCTCGTGCGCGGGGTCGTCGACCACCAGGAGGAGATCGACGAGCTGCTCTCGCGCTACTCCCGGGACTGGTCGCTGACCCGCATGCCGGCGGTCGACCGCAACGCGCTGCGTCTCGCGGTCTACGAGATGCGGCACACCGACGTCCCCGACGAGGTCGCCATCGACGAAGCGGTCGACCTGGTCACCGAGCTCTCGACCGACGACTCCCCGGCGTTCGTCAACGGCATCCTCGGCGCGATCCTGCGCGACGGCACCCACCGCGTCTGACCTACCTGGCAGGGTGTCCCCATGAGGACGCCTGTGGGGGACGCGTACGACGTGATCGTCGTGGGACTCGGACCCGGCGGCGAGTTCGCCGCCAACAAGCTGGCCGGGGCGGGGCTGTCGGTGCTCGCGGTCGACAAGCACCTGGCCGGGGGTGAGTGCCCCTACTACGGCTGCGTGCCCAGCAAGCTGATGATGCGCGGCGCCACCGCGGTGGTCGAGGCCCGTCACGCCCCCGGCGTCTCGGGGGAGTGCGACGTCCGACCCGACTGGAAGGCGGTCGCCCGGCGGGTCGCGAGGGGCACCCACGGGTGGGACGACACCGCGTCCGTCGAGCGGCTGCAGGAGCGCGGCGCGACCGTCCTCCACGGCGAGGCACGGCTGACCGGCGCCCGCAGCGTCGAGGTCGACGGCACGCCGTACTCCGCGAGCAGGGCGGTGCTGCTCGCCACCGGCACCTCGCCGGCCGCGCCGCCGATCGACGGGCTCGCGGACACGCCGTTCTGGACCAACCGCGACATCGTCAAGGTCACCGACCTGCCGCGCACGATGGCGGTGGTCGGTGCCGGCCCGATCGGGTGCGAGCTGGCCCAGGCCTTCGCCCGCTTCGGGGTGGACGTGACGCTGCTCGAGGCCGGGGAGCGCATCCTGGCCAAGGAGGAGCCCGAGGTCTCCGCGCTCATGGCCGACGTGCTGCGGCGTGACGGGATGACCGTCCGCTCCGGGGTCGGGATCAGCCGCGTCACGCACCGCGACGACGGCTTCGTCCTGACCGTCGACGGCGAGGAGGTCCGGGCCGAGCGGCTGCTGGTCGCCGCCGGCCGCGACACGGGACTGCCCGCCATCGGCCTGGAGTCCGTCGGGATCGACACCGAGGACCGGACGTTCGTCGACGTCGACGACCACCTGCGCGTGCGGGACGACGACGGCGCGACCGTCGAGGGGCTGTGGGCGCTGGGCGACGTCGTCGGCAAGGGCCTGTTCACCCACGTCGCGAAGTACCAGGCGGCCGTCGTCATCCGCCAGCTCCTGGGCGAGGAGGGCCCCGCGGCGGACTACTCCGCGGTGCCGCGCGTGACGTTCACCTACCCCGAGGTCGGCGCGGTGGGCCTGACCGAGGCGCAGGCGCGGGAGGCCGGACACGACGTGCGCGTCGGGGTCGTGGACATCAAGGACTCCTCGCGCGGCGACCTGCACGGGGAGGGCAACGACGGGCTGGTCAAGCTCGTCGCCACCGGCGACCGTCTCCTGGGAGGTACGTCGGTCGGGCCGATGGGTGGGGAGGTGCTGGCCATGCTCACCACCGCCGTCCACGCCGGCGTGCCGGTCAGCGTGCTCAAGTCGATGATCTACGCCTATCCGACGTGGCACGGCGTCGTGCGCCAGGCCCTGTCCGCCCTCGGGGGCACCGCGCCACAGCGGGACGCCCCCTCCCCGCTGGGCTGAGCGGGGTGTCTCGGGTCCCGCTGCACCTCCGCGTCGTCGCCGTCGTGGTGGCGGCGCTGCTGGTGGTCGTGGTGGCCGGCGCCGCGGTGCTGGTCGCGGCCGACCGGACGAGCGCCATCCGCCGCGACGTCGACCGCCGGCTCCAGCCCGCGGCGGGCGACGCGCGCGCCCTCGCCCGTGCGCTGGTCGACCAGGAGACCGGGGAGCGGGGCTTCCTCATCACCGGGGACCGCAGCTTCCTGGCGCCGTACGACGTCGGCCGGACCCAGGAGCGGCGGCGCGTCGCGCAGCTGCGGGAGGCGTTCGTCGACGACCCGGCCCTGCTCCGCCGGATCGACCAGGCCGAGGACGCGGCGCGGACCTGGCGACGCGTGGGGCCCGGCCCGGAGGTCCGCGCCCGCGAGGCGGGTCGCACGGGTCTCGCCCAGCGGCTCGTCGCTACTGGGACGGGGCGCCGGGCCTTCGACGAGGTGCGCCGGGTGCAGGAGGCGCTGCTGGCCGACATCGAGCAGCGGGTCGTGCAGGCGGAGGACTCCGCCGCCGCCGCGGAGCGCACCCTGCGCGACGTCCTGCTCACGAGCTCGCTCGTGCTGCTCCTGCTGCTGGTCGGCATCGGGCTGCTGCTACGACGCTGGCTGCTGGTCCCGGTGGGCACCCTCCGCCGGTCGCTGCGTCGCGTGGCTGCCGGCGACCTCACCGCGCGCGTGACCACCCAGGGGCCCCCGGAGGTGGTCGCGATCGCCTCCGACGCCGAGGCGATGCGCCGTCGGCTGGTCGAGGAGCTGGACACCTCGCGGGCCGCCGTCGAGGCGTTGGAGCAGCAGACCCCGGTCGTCGCGGGGATGCGTGGGGAGCTCTCCGCCGAGCCGTTGCGCCACCTCGGCGGGCTCACCGTCGCCGGCGTCCTGCGACCGATGGAGGGCGTGCTCGCCGGTGACTGGTGGCAGGCGGTCCAGCGGCCCAGCGGGGCCGTGGCGCTGATGGTCGCCGACGTCTCCGGCCACGGGGCGACCGCGGGGCTCGTGGCCCTCCGGTTCCAGCAGCGCCTCCTCACCCTCCTCCGCACCGACCTCGACCTGCTGCGCGCCTTCACCATCGCGGCCGCGGACCTCGACCACGACCCGGAGCGCTTCCTGACCTGCCTGGTCGTGGAGGTCGACGTCGCCGGTGGCACGCTCCTGCACGTCAACGCCGGCCACCCTCCCGCCCTGCTCGTACGACGGGGAGCGCACCCCGTCGCGCACGAGCTGGCGCCCACCGGACCGGTCGTGAGCGTGCTGGGCGGGGAGTGGGACGCGGCCGTGACCCCGTTCGGCGACGACGACCTCCTGCTGGCGCTGACCGACGGCGTCCTGGAGTCGCGGTCCGCCGACGGCACCGAGCTGGGCCAGGAGGGCGTGCTCCGGGCGCTGCGCGACCTCGACGACTGGTCACCGCAGGCCGCGGTGGCCGAGGTCGACGCGGCGGTGAGAGCGTTCACCGCCGGCGCCCGGCAGGACGACGTGACGGTCGTGGCGGCCCGACGGACGGCGTTCAGCCGAGGAGGCGAGGCACGCCGAGGGTGAAGGTGACGTCCTCGGCGACCGCCCCGAGGTGGCGTCCGGGACGCATCCACCCGGCCAGCGGTCCGTCGGAGGCGACCTGCACGTCCACGACGGCCGGCCGGGCCCTGCCCTTGGCGGAGAGCCGGCTGTCGCCGAGCCGCTCCCCCGGGAACTCCTGCCGGGTGACGGCCTTGCTGCGGACCGGGACGCGCGGCCCCACCACGCGCGGAGTCGCACGCACCTCCCACGCCTTGTCGTCATCGCCTCGGGCCACGATCGTGCGACCGCTGCCGACGCCGCCGGAGAACGAAGCGAGGGTCTTGGGCATCGCCCAGTTGGTGCGACCGCCCACCAGGCTCGCGGGGGAGTCGACGGCCATGAAGGCGACGTGGCCGAACGTCCGGGTCAGGGACTCGCGCACCATCACGATGCCGAACACCTCGTCGTACGGCCCCACGGGCGTCTCGAGGTAGCGCACCATCCCGCCCACCACGACGACTGCACGCGAGTCGCGCAGCTGCGGGGCCAGCGCGGCGCGGGCCGCGGCGGTCGGGCGCCCGGTCCACAGCACCGCGGAGCAGTTGACCGTCCAGGGAGCCTCGGAGGTGTTCTCCGGGAGCGCGGCGAGCAGGCCGGGACTGAGCAGGGTCTCGGCCACCCCGGTGACACCGGTCAGCTCGGGACGGGGGAGGTCGGTCGCGGTCACGTGCGGCTCCTAGCTGTTCTCGAGGCGGCGCTGGTAGGCCGCCCGCTTCTCGACGTCGAGTCCGGAGGTCACCCGGTGCCCGCCGACGGCCCGGAAGACGCGGTCGCGGAGGCGCTCGGGGACGAGCGTGAACACCTTCACCGACGGGACCAGGTGGGACGGCACCGACACGGTGCGGGAGCGGCCGCGGGCCAGGGCCCCGACGACCGAGGCAGCGACCTGCTCGGGATCGATCATGAGGAGGCGCTCGGTCCCGGCGGGAGGCCGCATGCCGGCGATGAGCTCGGTGCGCACGAAGCCGGGGCAGATCGTGCTCACCTGCACCCCGGAGCCGTGCCACTCCTGGCGCAGGGCCTCGCCGAGCCCGACGACGGCGTACTTGGTGGCGCAGTACGTCGCGGCGTTGGGCGAGGCGAAGGTCCCCAGGGCCGAGGCGACGTTGACCACGTGGCCGTGACCCTGCTCGCGGAAGCGACGTCCGGCCAGCTTGGTGCCGGTCAGCACGCCCAGCAGGTCGATCTCGACGCACCGCGTCGTGGTGCGGTCGTCCTCCTCGAGGAACGGGCCGATCGGCATGATCCCGGCGTTGTTGACCAGCACGTCGAGCCCCCCGAGCGCCGCGCCCGCCTGGTCGAGGAAGCCCTCGAACTCCACGCCGTCGGTGACGTCGAGGGCCAGCGCGGTGCACCCGAGCGCCTCGGCGGTGCGATCGGCGAGGTCCTTCTGGACGTCGCCGATCACGACCAGCGCCCCCTCGGCGACCAGGCGCTCGGCGATCGAGCGGCCGATGCCCTGGGCTCCCCCGGTGACGGCCACGCGGAGGCCGCGGAGTCCCTGCCGGCTCCTCGCCATGTGACAACCCTCGTTTCCTCTTGCTCGAGGACCCCACCGTGCCACAGACCGTCCTCGCCGGGGAGGGCTCGGCGGGGTGGGCTTCGCCACGCGGGGGCGTGCGGTGTGACCCCCTCGGCGGCCTGTCGCGGTTCGGCGAGCAGCCGTTCGGTTGTTAAGGTGGGGGCGCACGACATCCTTTAACGAGCCGTCCCGTGAGGCGGAGAAGGAGGTCCTCCTCTTGTGAGCGCGCCTGTCCCCGGTCCCGCGGTGAGCGACCCCGTCCGGACCGTCCTCGATCCCCGTGACGTCAACCGGGCCCTCACCCGCATCTCCCACGAGATCCTCGAGCGCAACAAGGGCCCGGCCGGCCTGGTGCTGCTCGGCATCCCCTCGCGCGGCGTGCCCCTGGCCCAGCGCATCGCCGAGCGCATCGCCTCGGTCGAGGGCGAGCAGGTCCCCACCGGCTCCCTGGACGTCACGATGTACCGCGACGACCTGCGGATGAAGCCGGCCCGGGCCCTCCTGCCCACCGAGATCCCCTCCGACGGCATCGACGGCAAGGTCGTCGTGCTCGTCGACGACGTGCTCTACTCCGGGCGCACGATCCGGGCCGCCCTGGACGCGCTCAACGACCTCGGCCGGCCCAAGGCCGTGCGCCTCGCGGTCCTGGTCGACCGCGGGCACCGCGAGCTGCCCATCCGCGCCGACTTCGTCGGCAAGAACCTCCCCACCTCCTCGGCCGAGCGGGTGCGGGTGCGGGTCGCGGAGATGGACGGCACCGACTCGGTCACGATCGAGGAGGCGAGCTCCTGATGAAGCACCTGCTGAGCGCCGGCGACCTGAGCCGTGACGAGGCCGAGCTGGTCCTGACCACCGCGGCCGAGCTGCGGTCCCTGGCCGACCGGCCGATCAAGAAGCTGCCGGCCCTGCGGGGTCGCACCGTGGTCAACCTGTTCTTCGAGGACTCCACGCGCACGCGGATCTCCTTCGAGGCCGCGGCCAAGCGGCTGTCGGCCGACGTGATCAACTTCGCGGCCAAGGGCTCCTCGCTGTCCAAGGGCGAGTCGCTCAAGGACACCGCGCTGACGCTGGAGGCGATGGGCGCCGACGCGGTGGTGATCCGCCACGGCGCGTCCGGCGCGCCGCACCGCCTGGCCAACTCCGGCTGGGTGCGCTCCTCGGTGGTCAACGCCGGCGACGGCACGCACGAGCACCCCACTCAGGCGCTGCTCGACGCGTTCACGATGTGGCGCCACCTCGGCTCCTCCGAGAGCGGCATCGAGGGCCGCCGCGTCGCGATCGTGGGCGACGTCCTGCACTCGCGCGTGGCCCGGTCCAACGTGCTGCTGCTCAAGACGCTCGGGGCCGAGGTCACCCTCGTCTCCCCACCGACTCTGCTGCCGGTGGGCGTCGACACCTGGGGCGTCGAGACGTCGTACGACCTCGACGCCGTGCTGCCCAAGACCGACGCGGTGATGATGCTGCGCGTGCAGGCCGAGCGGATGAACGCCGCGTTCTTCCCCACCACGCGGGAGTACTCCCGGCGCTACGGCCTCGACGCCCGCCGCATGGCCACGCTGCAGGACCACACGATCGTGATGCACCCCGGCCCGATGGTGCGCGGCATGGAGATCACGGCCGACGTCGCCGACTCCCAGCGCTCGGTGATCGTCGAGCAGGTGACCAACGGAGTCGCGGTCCGCATGGCCGTGCTCTACCTGCTGCTCAGCGGCGCCGACGCCTCGGACATCCCTTCGGAGGACAACCTGTGACCGACTTCCTGATCCGCGGCGCCGCCGTGCTCGGCGGCACCCCGCAGGACCTCCTGCTGCGCGACGGCGTGCTGGCCGAGGTCGGCGCCGCCGGCACCGTGACCGCCCCGAGCGCCGAGGTCGTCGACGCCTACGGCCTCGTCGCGCTGCCCGGCCTGGTCGACCTGCACACCCACCTGCGCGAGCCCGGCCGCGAGGACGCCGAGACCGTGCTCTCGGGCACGCGGGCCGCCGCGCTCGGCGGCTTCACCGCCGTGCACGCGATGGCCAACACCGACCCCGTGGCCGACACCGCGGGCGTCGTCGAGCAGGTGTGGCGGCTGGGTCGCGAGGCGGGCTACGCCGACGTCTTCCCGGTCGGCGCGGTCACCGTCGGGCTGGCGGGGGAGCGGCTGGCCGAGCTCGGCGCGATGGCCGACTCCGCGGCCCGGGTCCGGGTCTTCTCCGACGACGGCAAGTGCGTCAGCGACCCGCTGCTGATGCGCCGCGCGCTGGAGTACGTCAAGGCCTTCGACGGCGTCATCGCCCAGCACGCGCAGGAGCCGCGGCTGACCGAGGGCGCCCAGATGAACGAGGGCGAGCTCTCCGGCCGCCTCGGCCTGGCCGGCTGGCCGGCCGTGGCGGAGGAGGCGATCATCGCGCGCGACTGCCTGCTCGCCGCCCACGTCGGGTCGCGGCTGCACGTGTGCCACGTCTCGACCGCGGGCTCGGTCGCGATCGTGCGGCAGGCCAAGGCCCAGGGGTGGAACGTCACCGCCGAGGCGTGCCCCCACCACCTGATCCTCACCGACGAGCTGGCCGCGACCTACGACCCGATCTACAAGGTCAACCCGCCGCTGCGCGGCGCGAGCGACATCGAGGCGCTCCGGGCCGGCCTGGCCGACGGCACGATCGACATCGTCGCCACCGACCACGCCCCCCACCCCCACGAGGACAAGGACTGCGAGTGGGCGAGCGCGGCCTTCGGCATGCTCGGCCTCGAGACCGCGCTGTCGATCGTGCAGGAGACGATGGTCGACCCCGGGCTGCTCGACTGGGCCGGCGTCGCGGAGCGGATGTCCTACGCCCCGGCGCGGATCGGGCGGCTCACCGACCACGGCCAGCCGCTCGAGCAGGGCAACCCGGCCCACGTCGTCCTCTACGACCCGTCGGCCCGCCGCGTGGTCGAGGCCGCCGAGAGCGCCTCGCTGTCGCGCAACACGCCGTACGCCGGGATGGAGCTGCCCGGCCGCGTGGTCGCGACGTTCCTCCGCGGCCGACCGACGGTCCTGGACGGCAAGCTGACCTGACCATCCCCGCTGGTAGGTTTCCCACCAGCTCGAACATCCTTTAACGAGCCGTCCAGTGAGGCGGAGAAGGAGGTACGGCGTGCCGAGGCATGCGCCCGCACTGCTGGTCCTGGAGGACGGCCGCACGTTCCGCGGTGAGTCCTTCGGCGCCGAGGGAGAGACGTTCGGGGAGGCGGTCTTCTCCACGGGGATGACCGGCTACCAGGAGACGCTCACCGACCCGTCCTACCGCCGCCAGGTGGTGGTCATGACCGCCCCCCACGTGGGCAACACGGGCATCAACGACGAGGACCCCGAGTCCCGCCGCGTCTGGGTGGCCGGCTACGTCGTGCGTGACCCCGCGCGCGTGCCGTCGAGCTGGCGCTCCCGCCGCAGCCTCGACGACGAGCTGCGCGACCAGGGCGTGGTCGGCATCAGCGGCGTCGACACCCGCGCGCTGACTCGTCACCTCCGCGAGCGCGGCGCGATGCGCGTCGGCATCTCCACCACCGAGCGCGACCCCGAGGCGCTGCTCGCCCGGGTGCGCGAGTCGGCCGAGATGACCGGCGCGGACCTCGCCGGCGAGGTGACCACCGAGTCGACGTACGTCGTCCCGGCCGTCGGCGACAAGCGGTTCACCGTCGCGGCCCTCGACCTCGGCATCAAGGCCAACACCCCGCGGATGATGGCCGAGCGCGGCATCGAGGTGCACGTGCTGCCGGCGACCTCCACGATCGACGACGTGCTCGCGGTCTCGCCCGACGGGCTCTTCTTCTCCAACGGCCCGGGTGACCCGGCCGCCACCACCGACCAGGTCGCGCTGCTCCAGCAGGCGCTCGAGCGCGGGCTGCCCTACTTCGGCATCTGCTTCGGCAACCAGCTCTTCGGGCGGGCGCTCGGGTTCGGCACCTACAAGCTGAAGTACGGCCACCGCGGCATCAACCAGCCGGTGATGGACCGCACCACGGGCAAGGTCGAGATCACCGCGCACAACCACGGGTTCGCCGTCGACGCGCCGCGCGACGGCGCCACCTCGACGCCGTACGGCGAGGCGACGGTCTCGCATATTTGTCTGAATGACAACGTTGTGGAGGGCCTCGAGCTCCGCGACGCGGAGGGTGCCCTCACGGCGTTCTCGGTGCAGTACCACCCCGAGGCGGCGGGCGGTCCCCACGACGCGGCCTACCTCTTCGACCGGTTCGTTGCCCTCATGGGCGGGGAGGCCTGACATGCCCAAGCGCGACGACATCCAGAGCATCATGGTGATCGGCTCGGGGCCGATCATCATCGGCCAGGCCTGCGAGTTCGACTACTCCGGCACCCAGGCCTGCCGCGTCCTCAAGGCCGAGGGACTGCGCGTCATCCTGGTCAACTCCAACCCGGCCACGATCATGACCGACCCGGAGTTCGCCGACGCGACCTACGTCGAGCCGATCACCCCGGAGTTCGTCGAGCGCGTGATCGCCCACGAGCGGCCCGACGCGCTCCTCGCGACCCTCGGCGGCCAGACCGCGCTCAACACCGCGATCGCGCTCTCCGAGGCCGGCGTGCTCGAGAAGTACGACGTCGAGCTGATCGGCGCGTCCATCGAGGCGATCCACCGCGGTGAGAACCGCGAGTCGTTCAAGCGCATCGTCGAGGAGCTCGGCGGCGAGGTGGCGCGCAGCGTCATCTGCAACGGAGAGGACCTCGGAGCGCATGCGAGCAAGGGCGACAAGGAGCGGCACGCGCTGCAGAAGGCGCTCGACGGCGCCCAGGAGCTCGGCTACCCCTGCGTGATCCGCCCGAGCTTCACGATGGGTGGCACCGGCTCCGGCATGGCCTACGACGAGGACGACCTGCGCCGCATCGCCGGCGCCGGCCTCTCGGCCAGCCCCACCACCGAGGTGCTCCTCGAGGAGTCGATCCTCGGGTGGAAGGAGTACGAGCTGGAGGTGATGCGCGACAAGGCCGACAACGTCGTGATCGTCTGCTCGATCGAGAACCTCGACCCGATGGGCACCCACACCGGCGACTCGATCACCGTCGCGCCGGCGATGACGCTCACCGACCGGGAGTACCAGCACCTGCGCGACCTCTCGATCGGCATCATCCGCTCGGTCGGGGTCGACACCGGCGGCTGCAACATCCAGTTCGCGGTCAACCCCGAGGACGGCCGCGTGGTCGTCATCGAGATGAACCCCCGCGTCTCGCGCTCCAGCGCCCTGGCCAGCAAGGCGACCGGGTTCCCGATCGCCAAGATCGCGGCCAAGGTCGCCATCGGCTACACCCTCGACGAGATCCCCAACGACATCACGGGGGAGACCCCGGCCAGCTTCGAGCCGTCGCTGGACTACGTCGTGGTGAAGGTGCCGCGGTTCGCCTTCGAGAAGTTCCCCGGCGCCGACCCGACCCTGACCACCCACATGAAGTCGGTCGGCGAGGCGATGGCCCTGGGACGCAGCTTCACCGAGGCGCTGCAGAAGGCCCTGCGCAGCCTGGAGGACAGGAAGGCTCCCTTCGACTGGTCCCACACGTGGGTCGAGCTCGACAAGGACGCGCTGCTGCAGGAGATCGCGACGCCGCACGACGGGCGCCTGCGCAAGGTGATGGACGCCCTGCGCGCCGGGGCGACGCCCGACGAGGTCGTCGAGGCCACGCGGATCGACCCGTGGTTCATCGACCAGCTGGTGCTGATCAACGAGGTCGCCCAGGAGCTCATCGACGCCCCCGAGCTGACCGCCGACCTGCTGCGGCTGGCCAAGCGCCACGGGTTCTCCGACCACCAGATCGGCCGCATCCGCAACCTGTCGGAGGACGTCGTGCGCGGGGTCCGTCACGCGCTCGGCATCCGCCCGGTCTACAAGACCGTCGACACGTGCGCCGCGGAGTTCGCGGCCCGCACGCCCTACCACTACTCGTCCTACGACGAGGAGACCGAGGTCGAGCCGCGCGAGCGCCCGGCCGTGATCATCCTCGGCAGCGGTCCCAACCGCATCGGCCAGGGCATCGAGTTCGACTACTCCTGCGTGCACGCCAGCCTCGCGCTGTCGCACACCAAGGGCGGCTCGGCCCTGCCCGGCGGGGGCTACGAGACCATCATGGTCAACTGCAACCCCGAGACGGTCTCGACCGACTACGACACCTCCGACCGGCTCTACTTCGAGCCGCTCACCCTCGAGGACGTGCTGGAGATCTACCACGCCGAGCTCGCCATGGGACCGGTCGCGGGCGTGATCTGCCAGCTGGGCGGTCAGACCCCGCTCGGGCTCGCGCAGGGCCTCGAGGACGCCGGCGTCCCGGTCGTCGGCACCTCCCCGCACGCGATCCACCTCGCCGAGGAGCGCGGTGCCTTCGGCCGGCTGCTCGGCAACGCCGGTCTCGTCGCGCCCAAGCACGGCATGGCGACGTCGTACGACGAGGCGCGCGCGATCGCGGCCGAGATCGGCTACCCGGTGCTCGTGCGGCCGTCCTACGTCCTGGGTGGCCGCGGCATGCAGATCGTCTACGCCGACGAGGCGCTGCGGTCCTACATCGACGCCGCGACCGAGATCAGCCCCGACCGGCCGGTGCTGGTCGACCGGTTCATCGACGACGCCGTCGAGATCGACGTCGACGCGCTCTACGACGGCACCGACCTGTTCCTCGGCGGCGTGATGGAGCACATCGAGGAGGCCGGCATCCACTCCGGCGACTCGGCGTGCGCGCTGCCCCCGATCACCCTGGGGGCCGCCGAGATCGGCCGCATCCGCGAGGCCACCGAGGCGATCGCCAAGGGCATCGGGGTGCGCGGCCTGCTCAACATCCAGTACGCCCTGGGCTCCGACGTGCTCTACGTCCTCGAGGCCAACCCGCGGGCGAGCCGCACGGTGCCGTTCGTCTCCAAGGCGACCGGGGTGACGCTGGCCAAGGCCGCGGCGCGCGTGATGCTCGGCGAGTCCATCGCCGACCTGCGCCGCGGCGGGCTGCTGCCCGAGCGCGACGGCGGGCAGCTGCCGGGCGACGCGCCGATCGCGGTCAAGGAGGCGGTGATGCCGTTCAACCGGTTCCGTGCCGCCGACGGCGCGCAGGTCGACACCGTCCTCGGCCCCGAGATGAAGTCGACCGGCGAGGTGATGGGCCTCGACGCCGACTTCGGCGCCGCGTTCGCCAAGTCCCAGGCGGCGGCCTACGGCAGCCTGCCCACCAGCGGCCGGATCTTCGTGAGCATGGCCAACCGCGACAAGCGCACGATGATCTTCCCGATCAAGGTGCTGGCCGACCTCGGCTTCGAGATCCTCGCGACCGGCGGCACGGCCGAGGTGCTGCGCCGCAACGGCATCGACGCGCGCGTGGTGCGCAAGCACTTCGAGGGCCCGGGCCCCGACGGCGAGCCGACCACGGTCGACCTGATCCGCGACGGCGAGGTCGACCTGATCATCAACACGCCCCACGGCTCGTCGACCGGAGGGTCGGCGCGCGTCGACGGCTACGAGATCCGCACCGCGGCCATCGTCGCCAACATCCCGTGCATCACGACCGTGCAGGGCCTGGCCGCCGCGGTGCAGGGCATCCAGGCGCTGCGACGGCACGACATCGGGGTCCGGTCCCTGCAGGACTGGGCCGCCAGGAGCGGCCGCGCGTGACGGCGTACGACGCGCTGTTCCAGCACGCGTTCACCCGGGTCGACCCGGAGCGCGCCCACCACGCTGCGTTCCGGGCGATCCGGTCGGCCGGACCTGCGCTGGCCGCGCGCGGGACGCGGGTCCGCCGCGAGGCGGAGCCCGTGCTCGCGATGGGGCTGACCTTCGCCGGCCCGCTCGGGCTCGCCGCCGGGTTCGACAAGAACGCCCAGGGCGTCGACGCCCTTGCCGCGCTGGGCTTCGGCCACGTCGAGATCGGCACCGTGACGGGGGAGCCCCAGCCGGGCAACGACCGGCCGCGGCTGTTCCGGCTGCCGGCCGACCGCGCGATCGTCAACCGCATGGGCTTCAACAACGACGGGGCCGAGGTCGTGGCCCGTCGGCTCGCGGCTCGTGCCGCTCGCCGCGCTCCCGGCGACCACCCGGTGGTGCTGGGGGTCAACATCGGCAAGACCAAGGTCGTCCCCGAGGACGGGGCGGTCGCCGACTACGAGAAGAGCGCGGGGCTGCTGGCCCCCTTCGCGGACTACCTGGTCGTCAACGTCTCCTCGCCCAACACCCCGGGGCTGCGCGACCTGCAGGCGGTGGAGCGCCTCGAGCCGCTCCTGGCCGCCGTACGCCGGCGCGCGGACGAGGCGACCGACGGGGAGGGCCGCCGCGTCCCCCTGCTGGTCAAGATCGCCCCCGACCTCTCCGACGACGACGTGCTGGCGGTCGCCGACCTGGCCCTGGCGCTGCGCCTCGACGGGGTGGTGGCGACCAACACCACGATCCGCCGCGACGGGCTGGCCAGCCCGTCCGCCGACGTGGAGGCCTGCGGCGCGGGCGGGCTGAGCGGTGCGCCGCTGACCACGCGGTCCGAGGAGGTCCTGCGGCTGCTGCGCGGGCGCGTGGGCCCCGACCTGTGCCTGGTCGGGGTCGGCGGCATCGGCGACGCCGCCCAGGCGCGCGCCCGGCTCGAGGCCGGGGCGACGCTCCTGCAGGCCTACACCGGCTTCGTGTACGGCGGGCCGTGGTGGCCCGCCCGCGTGCAGCGCGCGCTGTCCGAGACCCCGACCCGGGAGGCGACCCGATGACGACCCCCTTCGGCGCGCGGCTGCGGGCCGCCATGGACGCGCGCGGACCGGTCTGCGCCGGCATCGACCCGCACGCGGCGCTGCTCGGGGCCTGGGGCCTCAGCGACGACGTGTCCGGGCTGGAGCGCTTCGCGATGACCTCGGTCGAGGCGCTGGGTCCCGAGGTCGCGGTGGTCAAGCCCCAGTCGGCGTTCTTCGAGCGCCACGGGTCGGCCGGCGTGGCCGTGCTCGAGCGGGTGGTCGCCGGGTGCCGTGAGCTGGGCGCGCTGGTCCTGCTCGACGTCAAACGCGGCGACATCGGCACGACCGCCCAGGGCTACGCCGATGCCTACCTCGACCCGCGCTCGCCGCTCGCCGCCGACGCGATGACGGCCAGCCCCTACCTCGGCTTCGGGTCGCTCGAGCCGATGCTGGCGACCGCGGAGCGGCACGGGGCGGGGGTCTTCGTGCTGGCCCTGACCTCCAACCCCGAGGGTCCGCAGTTCCAGCACGCCCGCACGCCGGACGGTGGCTCGGTGGCCGGCACCGTCCTGGCCGAGCTCGCCGCACGCAACGCCGGGGCCGAGCCCTGGGGCTCGCACGGCGCCGTCGTCGGCGCCACCATCGGACGCGCCCCCGTCAGCGCCGAGGACCTCGACGTCAACGGCCCGCTGCTGGTGCCCGGGGTCGGCGCTCAGGGCGGCACGGCCGAGTCGGTGCGCGCGGTCTTCGGCGACGCCGTGCGCCACGTCGTCCCGTCCAGCAGCCGCGAGATCCTCGGTGCCGGCCCCGACGTCGCCGCGCTGCGGGCGGCCGCCCGCCGCACCAACGAGCAGTTCGCGGCCCTGGTCCGATGAGGGCGCACGTCCTGAGCCGCCTCGCCGCTGCGCTCTGCGGCCTCCTCGTGCTCGCGGGCCTGACCGGCTGCGGCGGCGACGGGGACAGCCGCGACAGTGCCTACTGCTCGACGCTGAAGGACGAGCGGAAGCAGCTGGCCGACCTGGCCGCCCAGGCAGGCAAGCCCGGCACCGACGTGCTGACGCCCACCGCCGAGGCGCTCGGCCGGCTGCGCGACGCCGCGCCCCACGACCTGCGCGACGAGTGGGACACCGTCTACTACGCCTGGAGCGGCCTGGTGGACGCGGTGAAGCAGGCGGGGGTCGACCCCGGTGACTACCGCCCCGGCCGCACTCCGGCGGGCGTCTCGGCGGCCGACGCCCGGCGACTCGGCGAGGTCGCGGCGGAGCTCTCCAGCCCACGCGTCGTGGACGCCTCCCGCGGGCTGGAGGACCAGGCTCGCCAGGTGTGCCACGTCGAGCTCCGCGTCTGACCGGGCGGGACACCCGCTGACCCCCCGTTTGCGGCACGCCGGGCGGGATGACTAGATTTCGACCCGTTCCTGACCTGTCGTGGACCCGACGCGACGCCCCGATCGAGTGGACTGCGAGGACGACTGTGGCTCTGCCGCGACTCACCCCCGAACAGCGTCAGGCCAACCTCGACAAGGCAGCCGCCTCCCGCAAGGAGCGGGCCGAGGTCAAGAACCGCCTCAAGCACTCCGGTGCCTCGATCGTCGAGGTGATCGAGCAGGGGCAGACCAACGAGGTCATCGGCAAGATGCGCGTGGTCGACCTGCTGCAGGCCATGCCCGGGCTGGGCAAGGTCCGCGCCCGTCAGCTGATGGAGCGCATCGGCATCTCCGAGAGCCGCCGCGTGCGTGGTCTGGGCTCCAAGCAGATCGCCGCGCTCAAGGAGGAGTTCGCCGGCGGCGGACCCGCGTGAGCCGCCTGACCGTCCTGGCCGGCCCCACTGCCGTCGGCAAGGGCACGATCGCCGCCTACGTCCGCGAGCACCACCCCGAGATCTGGATCTCGGTCTCCGCGACCACCCGGCCCCCGCGCCCGGGGGAGGTGCACGGGCAGCACTACTTCTTCGTCGACGACGACGAGTTCGACCGCATGATCGCCGACGGCGAGATGCTCGAGTGGGCGGTCGTCCACGGTTCGGCGAAGTACGGCACGCCCCGCCACGCCGTCTCCGAGGCGCTCGCCTCCGGCCGGCCGGCGCTGCTCGAGATCGACCTGCAGGGCGCACGCCAGGTGCGGAGCACCGCACCGGACGCCCTGTTCGTCTTCCTCGCCCCGCCGTCGTGGGAGGAGCTGGTCAACCGGCTGGTCGGCCGAGGCACCGAGACCGAGGCCGAGCGGGAGCGCCGGCTCCGGACCGCGCGGCAGGAGCTGGCCGCCGAGCCCGAGTTCGACGTGACCATCGTCAACACCGAGATTCCGGCTGCGGGCGAGGAGTTGGTACGATTGATGCTTGGTCCCAGTTCTGCTCCGGTCACCTGACCTGGTCGCGCAGGCGGACATCTCTTCATTCACCACCCGCAACTCTCTGTGAGGCTCACCCACGTGTCTGGCACCCCGATCGCCGAGGGCATCACCAACCCGCCCATCGACGAGCTCCTGACCAAGACCGACTCGAAGTACCAGCTGGTGCTCTACAGCGCCAAGCGCGCCCGGCAGATCAACGCGTACTACTCCCAGCTCGGCGAGGGCCTGCTGGAGTACGTCGGCCCGCTGGTCGACACCCACGTGCAGGAGAAGCCCCTGTCGATCGCGCTCCGCGAGATCAACGCGGACCTCCTCACCTGCGAGGAGTACGACCCCGAGGCCGAGCCGCAACTCGCGGTCGACCAGCCCGCCGCACCGGCGGGTGCCACCGAGGCCGGGTCCTCCGACTTCGACCTCTGAGCCCTCGCGTCGCCGTTCCCTGTCGGGTCGCCGGTCGGGTCTGCGACCATTCCTGACGTGAGCACCGAAGCAGATGCCGTCGCCCGTCCCCGGGTCGTCCTGGGGGTGAGCGGCGGCATCGCCGCCTACAAGGCCTGCGAGGTGCTGCGCCGGCTCACCGAGTCCGGTCACGACGTCACCGTCGTCCCCACCGCCGCCGCGCTCGAGTTCGTCGGGGCGCCGACCTGGGCCGCCCTGTCCGGCAAGCCGGTCTCCTCGGAGGTCTGGGCCGACGTCCACCAAGTGCCCCACGTGCGCCTGGGCCAGGAGGCCGACCTCGTCCTGGTCGCCCCCGCCACCGCCGACCTGATGGCCAAGGCCGCCCACGGGCTCGCCGACGACCTGCTGACCAACACGCTGCTGACCGCCCGGTGCCCCGTCGTGCTCGCGCCGGCGATGCACACCGAGATGTGGGAGCACGCCGCCACGCAGGCCAACGTCGCGAC
Organism: Nocardioides marmoribigeumensis; assembly: GCF_031458325.1. Lineage (NCBI taxonomy): Bacteria > Bacillati > Actinomycetota > Actinomycetes > Propionibacteriales > Nocardioidaceae > Nocardioides > Nocardioides marmoribigeumensis. The sequence goes on along the minus strand of NZ_JAVDYG010000001.1, from coordinate 549,402 downwards.
GCTGCGCGACCGCGGGGTCGTCGTGCTCGAGCCCGCCTCCGGGCGCCTGACCGGCAAGGACACCGGCAAGGGCCGGCTGCCCGACCCGCTCGAGATCGTCGAGACCGCGCTGGGGGTGCTGGCCCACGCGCGCCGGCACGAGGGCGGGCTCAGCCAGGACCTGGCCGGCCGCAAGGTGGTCGTGTCGGCGGGCGGCACCCGGGAGTACCTCGACCCGGTGCGCTTCCTGGGCAACCGCTCCTCGGGGCTCCAGGGAGTCGCCCTGGCCCGGGCCGCGGTCACCCGGGGGGCGGAGGTCACGCTGGTCGCGGCCAACGTGGCGCTGCCCGACCCGGCCGGCGTGCACGTCGTACGCGTCGAGACGACCGCCGAGCTGCGCACGGAGGTGCTCGCCGCGGCCGCTCACGCCGACGCGGTGGTGATGGCAGCAGCGCCCGCCGACTTCCGGCCCGCGGCGCACAGCGACAGCAAGATCAAGAAGGGCGACGACGGCTCCGCCCCGCCGCTCGAGCTGGTGCAGAACCCCGACATCCTCGCCGAGCTCTCCCGCGAGCGGGCCCTGCCGGGCCAGGTCGTGGTGGGGTTCGCCGCCGAGACCGGCGACGCCACCGGCTCCGTGCTCGACCACGCCCGCGCCAAGCTCGCCCGCAAGGGGTGCGACCTGCTGGTGGTCAACGACGTCAGCCAGGGCAAGGTGTTCGGCAGTCCGGACAACGAGGCGGTCGTCCTGGGCAGCGACGGCACGACCACGAGCGTCCCGCTCGGGTCCAAGTCGGTGCTGGCCCACGTCATCTGGGACCGGGTCGCCTCGCGCTGGCTGTCCACGGCCTCGGGCACCCCCCGCTGAGCCTCGGGCCGGCGGATACGCTCGGCGTCATGACTGGACGTCTCTTCACCTCCGAGTCCGTGACCGAGGGCCACCCGGACAAGATCGCCGACCGGATCAGCGACACCGTCCTGGACTACCTGATGGAGCACGACTCCGACCGCGCCAACCTGCGGACCGCCGTCGAGACCCTGCTGACCACCGGCCTGGTCGTCGTCGCGGGCGAGGTCCGCACGACGGCCTACGCCCCGGTCGCGCAGCTGGTCCGCGAGGCGATCCTCGAGATCGGTTACGACTCCTCCGACAAGGGCTTCGACGGCAACAGCTGCGGCGTCACGGTCGCGATCGGCAACCAGTCCATCGACATCGCCGCCGGCGTCGACCACGGCCACGAGTCGCGCGTGGGCTCCTCGGCCGACGAGGACGACATGCGCGGCGCGGGCGACCAGGGCCTGATGTTCGGCTACGCCTGCGACGACACCCCCGAGCTCATGCCGCTGCCGGTGATGATCGCCCAGCGGCTCGCGCAGCGGCTGACCGAGGTCCGCAAGGACGGCACGCTGGCCTACCTCCGTCCCGACGGCAAGACCCAGGTCACCATCGAGTACGACGCCGAGGACCGCCCCGTGCGCATCGACACGGTCGTGCTGTCGACGCAGCACGCCGAGGAGGTCGAGCACGCCCAGCTCGAGGCCGACGTCAAGCAGCACGTGATCGACCCGGTGCTGGCGGGCTTCGAGCTGCCCTCCGACGGCTACCGCATGCTGGTCAACCCGACCGGCAAGTTCGTCGTGGGCGGCCCGATGGGCGACGCCGGGCTGACCGGCCGCAAGATCATCGTCGACACCTACGGCGGCATGGCCCGCCACGGCGGCGGCGCGTTCTCCGGCAAGGACCCGTCCAAGGTCGACCGCTCCGCGGCGTACGCCATGCGCTGGGTGGCCAAGAACGTCGTCGCCTCGGGCCTGGCCCGTCGCTGCGAGGTCCAGGTCGCCTACGCCATCGGCAAGGCCGCCCCGGTCGGCGTCTTCGTCGAGACCTTCGGCACCGGCGTGGTCTCCGACGAGCTGATCCAGAAGGCCGTGCTCGAGGTCTTCGACCTCCGCCCGGCCGCGATCATCCGCGAGCTCGACCTGCTCCGCCCGATCTACGCCGCGACCTCGGCCTACGGCCACTTCGGCCGCGAGCTGCCCGAGTTCACCTGGGAGCAGGCCAGCCGCGTCGACGCCCTCAAGGCCGCCGCCGGCATCTGAGCCGCTGGGTTCGGTTTCACTAGGTACCTAGTGATGTTCTCGCTCCCCGAGCGAAACTTCGCTCGGGAGGTGACAGTTTCACTAGGTACCTAGTGAAACTGCAGCGGGCCCTGTGGACCCAGATGGGGCGTACGTCGGCGGGGGCTGGTTGACTCCCGGCGTGCCCGAAGAGCCCGACCCGAGGACCCCGCCCGCCGGGGAGCAGCTCGACCTGCTCCCCGAGCTCGCGCGGGCCCGGGCCGAGGCGGCGGAGCAGACCGAGCGCACCCGCGCCAAGGACCAGGCCCGGGGGCCCGACCCGGCGCCGGAGCGACCCGTGGCCCGCGTGCTGGTCGACGTGCCGCTGGCCCACCTCGACAAGCCGTTCGACTACCTCGTCACCGCCGACCTGCACGACCAGGCGGTCCCGGGCTGCCGGGTCAAGGTGCGCTTCGCCGGCCAGGAGGTGGGCGGCTTCCTGCTCGAGCGCGTCGCGGAGAGCGACCACCCGGGCCGGTTGGCGCCCCTGCGCAAGGTGGTCAGTCCCGAGCCGGTGCTCCACCCCGAGGTCGCCCGGCTCAGCCTCCTCGTCGCGGAGAGGTACGCCGGCACGCGCTCCGACGTGCTCCGCCTCGCGATCCCGCCCCGCCACGCCCGGGTGGAGAAGGAGGAGCGACGCCCGGCCGCCGACCCGGCCGCCCCTCTGGACCCGTCGCCCCTGTGGGAGCACTACCCGCCCGGCCTGCTCGAGGGGCTGCGGGAGGGGAGGTCCCCGCGAGCGGTGTGGTCCGTCCTGCCCGGCGACGACCCGATGCGCGGGCTGGCCGACGCGGTGGCAGCGACGGTGGCGAGCGGGCGGGGTGCGCTGCTCTGCGTCCCCGACCACCGCGACCTGGCCCGCGCCGACGCGGCCCTGGGCGAGGTGCTCGGCGTGGGGCGCCACGTCGTGCTCTCGGCAGACCTCGGTCCGGCCGCCCGCTACCGCGCGTTCCTGGCCCTCTCGCGCGGCGACGTGCGGGTCGCGGTCGGCACCCGCGCCGCGGCCTACGCTCCCGTCCACGACCTCGGGCTGGTGACGCTCTGGGACGACGGCGACGACCTGTTCGCCGAGCCCCGCGCGCCCTACCCCCACACCCGTGAGGTGCTGCTGGTCCGCGCCCACGAGGCGGGGGCCGGGGCCCTGCTCGCCGCGACCTCCCGCAGCGTGGAGGCGGCGGTGCTGGTGGAGACCGGCTGGGCCCACGACCTCACCGCCCACCGGGACCTGCGCCGCAGCCTCGCCCCGCGGGTGTCGGTGACCGGGGCCACCGACAAGGAGGTCGAGCGCGACCCGTTCGCCCGCACGACCCGGCTGCCGACCAGCGCCCACCGCGCCATCGCGGAGGGGCTCGCCCACGGGCCCGTCCTGGTGCAGACCCCGCGCAGCGGCTACGCCCCCGCCCTGGTGTGCAGCACCTGTCGCACCCCGGCGCGCTGCGCCCACTGCCAGGGGCCGCTGGAGCAGCCACGCTCCCAGGCCGACCTGACCTGCCGCTGGTGCGGCACCGAGGTCCCCGAGCACCGCTGTCCGGTGTGCGGACAGGGCAGCCTGAGGGCCGTCGTGCTGGGGGAGCGGCGCACGGCCGAGGAGCTGGGCCGCTCGTTCCCCGGCACCACGGTGCGGCGGTCCAGCGCCGACCGGGTGCTCGACGAGGTCGAGGACGCCCCGGTGCTCGTCGTGGCGACCCCGGGCGCCGAGCCACCGGCCCGGGGCGGCTACACCACGGTGGTCCTGCTCGACACCTGGCTCGTGCTCGCGCGCCCCGACCTGCGCACCGAGGAGGAGGCGCTGCGCCGCTGGGCCAACGCCGCGGCCCTGGCCCGCCCGGCGGGCGAGGGTGGGCACGTGGTGCTGGTCGGCGACCCGGCGCTCCCGGTCGTCCAGGCCCTGGTCCGGTGGGACCCCGCAGGCTTCGCCGGTCGCACCGCCCAGGAGCGGCGCGAGGCCCACCTCCCGCCGGGAGCACGCATGGCCGTGCTGACCGGGTCGCCCGACGACCTCGCCGACGCCCTGGGCCGGCTGCGCCTCCCGCCGGGTGCCGACGTGCTCGGACCGGTGCCCGACCAGGACGGCGCCGAGCGGGTCGTCGTCCGCGTCCCGCGCCGGGCCGGTCCGGCGCTCTCCGAGGCGCTGCGCGCGGTGTCCGGGGTGCGTGCGGCCCGCAAGCTGCCGCCCGTGCGCGTGCAGGTCGACCCCTGGTCCCTGGGCTGAGGGACCGATCGGGCGGCTCCGTAGACTCGGGGGTCGTCCCCCCGACCCGTGAAGGAGCGCCCGTGGCCGTCCAGCCGATCCGTCTCTTCGGAGACCCGGTGCTGCGCACGAAGGCCGCCCCGGTCGTCGACTTCGACGCCGAGCTGCGCCGCCTGGTCAAGGACCTCACCGACACGATGCTCGACGCCCCGGGCGCCGGCCTCGCCGCGCCCCAGATCGGGGTCGGGCTGCGGGTGTTCACCTGGAACGTCGACGGCGAGCTCGGCCACCTGGTCAACCCCGAGCTCTCGCTGTCCGAGGAGATGCAGGACGGCGACGAGGGCTGCTTGTCGATCCCCGACCTGGTCTTCCCCTGCAGGCGGTCGCTGCAGGTGGTCGCACGCGGTGTCGACATGCACGGCGAGCCGGTGACGATCCAGGGCTCCGACCTGCTCGCGCGGGCGATCCAGCACGAGACCGACCACCTCGACGGCATCCTCTTCGTCCAGCGCCTGGACGCCGAGACCCGCAAGCAGGCGATGCGCGCGATCCGCGAGTCCGAGTGGTTCGGGCCGCCGCCCACGATCAAGGTCAGCCCGCACCCCACGCGCGGCCTGGCGCTGTGAGGGTCGTCTTCGCGGGCACGCCCGAGGTCGCCCTCCCGTCGCTGCGGGCGATCGCCGCCTCGCCCCACGAGCTGGTCGGCGTGGTGACCCGTCCCGACGCCCCGGCGGGCCGCGGGCGCCGGCTGGTCGCGAGTCCCGTGGCCGAGCTGGGCGAGGAGCTCGGCGTGCCGGTGCTCAAGCCCGGCCACCCGCGCGAGCCTGAGTTCCTCGAGGCCCTGCGCGCGCTGGAGCCCGACTGCTGCCCGGTCGTGGCCTACGGCGCCCTGCTGCCGCAGTCGGCGCTCGACGTGCCCCGGCACGGCTGGGTCAACCTGCACTTCTCGGTCCTCCCGGCCTACCGCGGCGCCGCCCCGGTGCAGCGGGCCCTCTGGGCGGGGGAGGACTACACCGGCGCCACCACCTTCCGCATCGTCCGCGCCCTCGACGCCGGCCCGACGTACGGCGTGCTGACCGAGCGAATCCGTCCTCGCGACACCGCCGGCGACCTGCTCGACCGCCTCGCCGAGGCCGGCGCGCCCCTGCTGGTGGCGACCCTCGACGGCCTGGAGTCCGGCGAGCTGCACGAGCGCCCCCAGCCCGAGGACGGCGTCAGCCACGCCGCCAAGGTCGAGGTCGCCGAGGCCGAGGTGCGCTGGGAGCAGCCCGCGTTCGCCGTCGACCGGCAGGTCCGGGCCTGCACGCCCGCGCCCGGCGCGTGGACGACGTACGCCGGCGAGCGGCTCAAGCTCGGACCCCTCGAGCCGGTCGACGAGCAGGTGGCGGCCGGCGAGCTCGTGGTCCGCAAGCAGGAGGTGCTCGTCGGCACGGGCACCACGGCCGTCCGCCTCGGGCTCGTCAGAGCCCACGGCCGCAAGGAGATGCCGGCCGCCGACTGGGCGCGCGGGGTCCGGGTCGCCTCCGGCGAGCGTCTCGGATGAACGTCCGGCCCCGCCCGGGTGGCAAGCGCCCCGGACCGCGCAGCGGCGGCCGGCCACCTCGGCCACGGCCCAAGGTCGACCAGGCCAGGCTTGCGGCGTACGACGTGCTGCGTGCGGTGGCGGCCGAGGACGCCTACGCCAACCTCGTGCTGCCCGAGCGCCTGCGGGCCCGGGGGCTGGAGGGACGGGACGCGGCGTTCGCGACCGAGCTCGCCGCGGGGACCCTGCGTCGGCAGGGCACCTACGACGCGGTGCTGAGCGCCTGCGCCCGGCGTCCGGTGACGCGCATCGACCCGCCGGTGCTCGACGCCCTGAGGCTGGGGGCCCACCAGCTGCTGTCGATGCGGGTGCCGTCGCACGCCGCGGTCGGCACCACCGTCGACCTGGTGCGCCAGGAGGTCGGCCACGGTCCGGCCGGCTTCGTCAACGCCGTGCTGCGCCGGGTGGCCGAGCAGACGCTCGACGCCTGGGTGCGGGCGGTGGCGCCCGACCCCGGCGGTGACCCGCGCGGCTTCCAGGTGGTGTGGCAGTCGCACCCCCGGTGGGTGGTCGACGCCCTGGCCGAGAGCCTGGGGGAGCGGGCGGACGAGCTCGACGCGCTGCTCGCCGCCGACAACGAGGCCCCCCGCGTGACGCTGGTGGCCCGACCGGGCCTGGTCGACCGGGAGGAGCTCCTCGCGGTCGAGGGCGCCGAGCCGACCCGCTGGTCGCCGCTGGGCGTCACGCTCGGCTCCGGGGACCCCGGCGCCATCGAGGCCGTCCGGCGGGGGCGCGCGGCGGTCCAGGACGAGGGCTCCCAGCTGGTCGCCCTCGCGGCGCTCGCGGTGCCCCTCGAAGGCGGCCACGACCGGCGCTGGCTGGACACCTGCGCGGGGCCCGGTGGCAAGGCCGCGCTGTGGGGGGCCGAGGCGGCCCGCCGCGGCGCCCACCTCCTCGCCGGCGAGCGCGCTCCGCACCGGGCGGCCCTGGTGGAGCGCGCGGTCGCCGCGGTCCCGGCCGGGGTCGTCGAGGTCGTCGTCGCCGACGCCACCGACCCCCCGTGGGGCAGGGACGAGTTCGACCGCGTCGTCGTCGACGCGCCCTGCTCGGGCCTGGGTGCCCTCCGCAGGCGCCCGGAGTCGCGCTGGCGCCGCACCCCGGGCGACGTGGAGGCACTGGTCCCGCTCCAGCGCGCGCTGCTGGACAGGGCGATCGACGCCACCCGGCCCGGCGGCCTCACGGCCTACGTCACCTGCTCACCGGTCCTCGCCGAGACCGCGGGCGTCGTGGAGCAGGTGCTGGCCGGGCGCAACGACGTGGAGCTGCTCGACGCCGACGAGGTGGCCGCCGACGTGCTCCGTGCCGTGCCCGACCACGCGGGCCCGCTGGCGGGCACCGTCCAGCTGTGGCCGCACCGGCACGGCACGGACGCGATGTTCCTGGCGCTGCTGCGCCGCCGTCAGGTGGTCGGCCGGCCGTCCACCGGCTGAGTGCCGGGCTCGACCGGCGCGGTGCCCGGCTGCTGGTGCTGCACGTCCTGGGGGCGGTCCACCCGGTCGAAGCCGGGCTCGTAGTCGTCGGCGGTGTGGTCCACGCGCGGGTCCACCCGGTCGGCCTCGCGGACGCGGTCCTCGGCCCGGGCCAGCTGGACCTGCTCGGCCTCGCGAGCGGCCCTGGCCTCGGTCTCGGCGCGCTCGGCGGCCAGCCGCGCCTCCTGGGCGCGCTGCTCGGCGACGTCGGCCTGCTGCCGCTGCTGGTGGAGGTCGCCGAGCTCCTCCCGGGCACCTTCGCGGTGCTGCTGGGCGACCTGCACCCGCTGCTCGTGCTGCTGCCGCCTGCGTCGTCCCAGCAGGGCCACGACGGCACCCACCACCACGAGCACGACGACCACCAGCACGATGACCTGGACGGTGTCCATGAGGGCTCCTCTCCTGTGCGGGGGGCGGCGCGCCGGTGCGCCGTACCCTCTCCCGCCCTCCTGCTGCACGGGGTACCCCCGCCGTACGGCTCCCAACCGCGGAGCGCGCGGTCGGTAGGCTGCGCACCGCCATGGGAATCCAGATCGCACCGAGCATGCTGTCCTGCGACTTCGCCCACCTCGCCGACGAGGCGCGCCGCATCGCCAACGCCGACTGGTTGCACGTCGACGTGATGGACAACCACTTCGTCCCCAACCTCACCCTCGGCGTGCCGGTCGTCGAGGCCCTCGCCAAGGCCGTCGACACCCCGCTCGACCTGCACCTGATGATCGAGGACCCCGACCGCTGGGCTCCGGCGTACGTCGAGGCGGGGGCCGGCTCGGTGACCTTCCACGTCGAGGCGGCCACCGCCCCGGTCCGCCTCGCGCGCGAGCTGCGCGCCCAGGGCGCGCGGGCCGGGCTGGCCCTGCGCCCGGCGACGCCGGTCGAGCCCTATGAGGACCTCCTGCCCGAGCTCGACATGCTTCTGGTGATGACCGTCGAGCCCGGCTTCGGCGGCCAGAAGTTCCTCGACCTGTGCCTGCCCAAGATCCGCCGCGCGCGCGAGCTCATCGACCGGCACGGCCTCGACCTGTGGCTCCAGGTCGACGGCGGCGTCTCCCTCGACACGGTCGAGCGCTGCGCCGAGGCGGGGGCCGACATGTTCGTCGCCGGCAGCGCGGTCTTCAGCGCCGACGACCCGGCCGACATGGTCGACCGCCTGCGCGCGACCGCTGCGGCCGCGCAGGCGTGACGCGCGTCTCCGTGGGACGTCGCTGACACCTCCCTCGGGGGTGTGGCACCCTTTCCCGTGACGAGTGTTGAGCTCGCGTGCACTGGGATCGGTGAAATTCCGAGCCGGCGGTGACAGTCCGCGACCCGGTCACAGCCAGTGACCGGTGGACCAGGTGGAACTCCTGGACCGACGGTGAGAGTCCGGATGGGAAGCGCACGCACGGCTCCGGCCGCCGCACGACGGTGGGCCGGACCGACCGTCTTCCCTGCACGCCCCCGGTGACCGCGAGACGCGGACCGGAGAGGCGACCAGATGGGCACCAGCAGCGCGGAGCGCGAGGCGATGGCGCGCGCCCTCGCTCTGGCCGCGACGCCCGGTGTCCCCTTCGGTCCCAACCCCCGCGTGGGCTGCGTGCTCCTCGACGACGACGGCCGCGTGGTCGCCGAGGGCCTCCACCGGGGCGCGGGCACCGCCCACGCCGAGGTCGACGCGCTGTCCCAGGTCGACGACGCCCTGCTGCGGCAGGGCCTGACCGCGGTGGTCACCCTCGAGCCGTGCGACCACACGGGCCGCACCGGCCCGTGCAGCGAGGCCCTCCTCACCGCCGGCGTACGGCGGGTGGTCCACGCCCTGCCCGACCCCACCGAGGCGGCGGGCGGGGGAGCGCGGCGGCTGCGCGAGGCAGGTGTGGAGGTGGAGTGCGGGCTGATGGCCGAGGAGGCCACGCGGCTCAACCGCGGCTGGCTGCACGGGCTGCGGCACGGCCGCCCGTTCGTCACCTGGAAGCTGGCCACCAGCCTCGACGGGCGCAGCGCCGCCGCGGACGGCACCAGCCGCTGGGTCAGCAACGCCGCCTCGCGCCGCGACACCCACCGCCTGCGCGGGCTGGCCGACGTGATGATGGCCGGCACCGGCACCGTGCTCACCGACGGGCCCCGGCTCAACGTCCGCGACGAGCACGACCGGCCGCTGCCGCGCCAGGCGCAGCCGCTGCGCGTCGTCGTGGGCGAGCGCCCCCTGCCCGGCGACGCCGCCGTGCTCGACGACTCCGCCGCCACCTGGGTGACCGGCACGCGTGACCTGTCCGCGGTCCTCACGACGCTCTTCGAGCAGGGCCGGCGCGAGGTCTTCCTCGAGGGAGGCCCGACCCTGGCCGGCGCCTTCCTCGCGGCCGGGCTCGTCGACGAGGTCGTCGCCTACGTCGCGCCCCTGCTCATCGGTGACGGGATCCCTGCTGCGCAAGGGCTGCCGTTCACCTCGATCACCGACGCGCTGCGCCTCGACGTCCTCGACGTGACGACGATCGGCGCTGCTCCCGAGACCGACGTGCGGCTCACCATGAGACCGCACGAGAAGGAGGCCTGATGTTCACCGGCATCGTCGAGGAGCTCGGCACCGTCGTCGCCCTGGAGAGCCAGAGCGACGCGATGCGGCTCTCGGTCCGCGGACCGCTCGTCACCGAGGACGCCTCGCTGGGCGACTCCATCGCCGTCAACGGGGTCTGCCTGACCGTCGCGAGCCTCGACGGCGAGGTGTTCACCGCCGACGTGATGCGCGAGACGCTCGACAAGAGCAGCCTCGGCGCCCTCGCCCCGCAGTCGCAGGTCAACCTCGAGCGCGCGATGACCCTGCAGGCCCGCCTCGGCGGCCACCTCGTGCAGGGCCACGTCGACGGGGTCGGCGAGGTCCGCAGCCGCACGCCCAGCGAGCACTGGGAGGTCGTCGAGGTCTCGCTCCCGCCGCACCTCGCGACCTACCTCGTGGACAAGGGCTCGATCACGGTCGACGGCGTCTCGCTGACCGTCGTGCGCGTCGACGACGCCCGCGGCAGCTTCACCGTCTCCCTGATCCCGGAGACCCTCGCCCGCACCACGCTCGGTCACCGGCAGCCCGGTGAGCCGGTCAACCTCGAGGTCGACGTGGTCGCCAAGTACGTCGAGCGCATGCTCGGCCCCCGCCTGCAGCAGGAGGACAACCGATGAGCGACACGATCCGCCTCGACAGCGTCGAGGAGGCGATCGCCGACATCGCGGCCGGCAGGGCCGTCGTGGTCGTCGACGACGAGGACCGCGAGAACGAGGGCGACCTCATCTTCGCCGCCAGCAGGTCGACGCCCGAGCTGATGGCCTTCACGATCCGCCACTCCTCGGGCGTGATCTGCGTGCCGATGCCGGGGGAGATGCTCGACCGGCTCGAGATCCCGCTGATGACGCCGCACAACAAGGACAAGCTGCGGACGGCCTACACGATCTCGGTCGACGCCCGGGACGGGGTGAGCACCGGGATCAGTGCCGCCGACCGCTCGCACACCGCGCGCGTGCTGGCCGACTCCGCGACCGAGCCGTGGGAGATCACGCGCCCCGGGCACATCTTCCCGCTGCGCTACCGCGAGGGTGGCGTGCTGTCCCGGCGCGGGCACACCGAGGCCGCGGTCGACCTGGCCCGCATGGCCGGGCTGACCCCCGCGGGCGTGCTCGTCGAGGTGGTCAACGACGACGGCACGATGAAGCGCGGGCAGGAGCTGCGCGACTTCGCCGACGAGCACGGGCTCAAGCTCATCTCGATCGAGCAGATGGTCCACCACCGCCGCCGTCACGAGAGCCACGTCGAGCGGGTCGCGGTGACCAGCCTGCCGACCCGGTTCGGCGACTTCACCGCCTTCGGCTACCGCATCGCGATCGACGAGTCCGAGCACGTCGCGCTGGTGTACGGCGACCCGGCGGCCCTGGAGGGCGGCGAGGGCGTGCTGTGCCGGGTGCACTCGGAGTGCCTGACCGGCGACGTGTTCGGCAGCAGCCGCTGCGACTGCGGGCCGCAGCTCGACGAGGCGATGGAGCGGATCGTCGCCAACCGCAGCGGCGTCGTGGTCTACCTCCGTGGCCACGAGGGCCGGGGCATCGGCCTGCTGGCCAAGCTGCAGGCCTACCAGCTGCAGGACGGCGGACGGGACACCGTCGACGCCAACCTCGACCTGGGGCTGCCGGCCGACGCCCGTCACTACGGCGCGGCCACCCAGGTGCTCAAGGACCTCGGGGTCCGGTCGGTGCGGCTGCTGACCAACAACCCGGCCAAGACCGAGGGCCTGGAGGCCTACGGCATCGAGGTGGTCGAGCGCGTGGGACTCACCCCCCACCCCAACGACCACAACCTCGACTACCTGCGCACCAAGCGCGACCGGATGGGCCACGTCCTCCCGGACCTCACCCTCGACGACAACCAAGGAGCAGACGCATGAGTGGAGTGGGCTCCCCCACCGAGCGCTACGCGGCGGAGCCGGTCGACTGCAGCGACCTCCAGGTCGCCGTGGTCGCCGCGAGCTGGCACGACCAGGTGATGGACGGCCTGGTGGCCGGCGCACAGAAGGCGCTGGCCGACTTCAACGTCACCGCCGACGTCGTCCGGGTGCCCGGGTCCTTCGAGCTCCCGGTCGTCGCCGACGCCCTGGCCCGCGCCGGCCACGAGGCGGTCGTCGCGCTGGGGGTCGTGATCCGCGGCGGCACCCCGCACTTCGACTACGTCTGCTCCGCCGCGACCGACGGGCTCAACCGGGTCGCGCTCGACCACGGCGTCGCCATCGGCTTCGGCCTGCTGACCTGCGACACCGAGCAGCAGGCGCTCGACCGAGCCGGGCTGGAGGGCTCCCAGGAGGACAAGGGCTACGAGGCCACCGCGGCCGCGCTGCTCACGGCCCGGACGCTGCGCGAGGTCGGCGGCGTCGGCCGCCGATAGGCTGTCCTCCTGTGAAGACGTTCGAGCAGCTCTGGGCCGAGCTCAGCGACAAGGCCGCGACCAGGCCGGAGGGCTCGGGGACCGTCCGCGAGCTCGACGCCGGTGTCCACACGATCGGCAAGAAGCTGGTCGAGGAGGCCGCCGAGTCCTGGATGGCCGCCGAGCACGAGACCCCGGAGCGCACGGCGGAGGAGATCTCCCAGCTGCTCTACCACGCCCAGGTGCTCATGCTCGCCTCCGGACTGACCCTCGACGACGTCTACGCCCACCTGTGACCACCCCCGTGAGGACCCCCTCGTGACCCCGCCCACCTCCACCCCGCTGCCGCCGCCGATCGCCGGCGCCGACGGCGCCCCGCTGCGCATCGCCGTGCCCAACAAGGGCGCGCTGAGCCAGGCCGCCTCCGACATGCTGCGCGAGGCCGGCTACAAGCAGCGCAACGACCCCAAGCAGCTCGCGCTCACCGACACCGACAACGGCGTGGAGTTCTTCTACCTCCGGCCGCGCGACATCGCGCTCTACGTCGGGGAGGGCACCCTCGACCTCGGCGTCACCGGGCGCGACCTGCTGCGCGACTCGCGGGCCAAGGCCGACGAGGTGCTCACCCTCGGCTTCGGCCGCTCGACCTTCCGCTTCGCCGCGCGCCCCGGCGTGCTCGGCGGGGACGCCACCGACCTGGCCGGCAAGCGCGTCGCGACGTCCTACCCGGGCGTGGTCAAGGGCTACCTCGAGGAGCGCGGCATCGAGGCGACGGTCATCCGGCTCGACGGCGCGGTCGAGACCAGCATCCAGCTCGGCGTCGCCGACGTCATCGCCGACGTCGTGGAGACCGGCAGCACGCTGCGTCAGGCCGGTCTCGAGGTGGCCGGTGAGGTGATCCTCAGCTCCGAGGCGGTCCTCATCGGACGCGGCCCGGACTCGGCCCACCCGGGCGTCGAGGTCTTCCTGCGCCGGCTCCAGGGCGTGCTCGTCGCCCGATCGTTCGTGATGATGGACTACGACCTCCCCGCGGCGCGCACCGAGGAGGCCCTCGCGCTCACCCCCGGCATCGAGAGCCCGACCGTCGCGCCGCTGCACAAGGAGGGCTGGGTCGCGGTCCGCTCGATGGTCCCGCGCGACCAGGCCCAGCGGATCATGGACGCGCTCTACGACATCGGCGCGCGGGCCATCCTGACCACCGACATCCATGCCTGCCGACTCTGAGGGCGCCCGCCCGACGCCGGCCACGCCCGACCTGCCGGTGACGTTCCGCCCGCTCGGGGTGCGCATCGCCGCGGTCGCGTTCGGCGTCATGCTCTTCGGCGTGGGCGCGGCGATCTGGATCTCGTTCCCGCCGCACGTCCGGGAGGCGTTCACCGTCTTCCAGCGGCTCACGGTGCTCGGCATGGGCGCCGGTGTCCTCGTCGTCGGTCACGCCCTCGCCCGCTGCCGGGTCGACGCGGACGCCGAGGGGCTCAACGTGGTCAACGGCTACCGCACCCACCGGCTGCAGTGGCCCCAGGTCCTCGCGGTCCGCATGCTGCCGGGCAACCCGTGGGTCACCTTCGACCTCGCCGACGGCACGACCCTGAGCGCCCTGGGCGTGCAGGGCTCCGACGGCGCGCGGGCCCAGCGCCAGGTCCGTGCCCTGCGCGCGCTGATCGCGCAGCACGACGCCCGCGAGCCCGACGCCTGAGGCTCCTCAGGCCGGGGTGACCCGGCCGGTCAGCCCGTCGACCACCACGTCGGCGCGCTCGGCGGTCCGGGCCAGCTCGAGGTGGGCCGCCTCCGCCTCCTGCCACCGCAGCCACCGCTCGCGCATCGCCTCGCCGTCGCGCGCCAGGCCGCGCCGCAGCCGCTCGTCGAGCGGAGCCGTGACCAGCACGCGGAGCGTGACCACGTCGTCGTACGCCGGGTCGGCGGAGCCCACGCCCTCCAGCACCACCAGGTCGCCGGCCTCCACGACGTGCTCCTCGGCGCGCGCCCCGCGCTCCCAGTCATGGCGTCGGTACGTCGCCCGGCCGGCCTCGGCGAGTCCCCTCACCAGGGGCACCGTGACCTCGTGCAGGTGGGGCAGGCCCGACCAGCCGGCGTAGAGGTCGTCCATGTGGACCACCGTCGCCCGCAGCCCCCGCGAGCCGGCCGCAGCGTGCAGGAGGCCGGCCGCCGTGGTCTTGCCCGAGCCGGCGAAGCCGTCCACGCAGACCAGCCGCGAGCCGGCGACGAGGCGTCCGCGACGGGCCAGCGCCAGGTCGAGCAGCCGGTCCCCGAGGGGCGTCACCGGATCCCGTGCTTGCGCAGGATCGCCTCGATGTCGTCCTGGTCCTCCACCACGCCACCGCGGCCGGACGCGACGGGCGCCTGGCCCCGAGGTCGCGCCGGCGCCGACCCGACGGCTTTGGGCTGGGTGCGCGCCGAGACCACCGTGCCCACCAGCCACAGCACGACGGCGAGGCCGGCGACCACGACGCCGAGCCAGACGACGGGGCTGAGGACCAGGCGGACCGCCCACCGGCCCACGGCGTCGACGACGTCCCCGGCCAGGCGGAGGATCCCGGTGAGCGCCGCGGCGAGGGGCAGCAGGCTCCACGCCACCGCGCGCAGCCCGGGACCCGCCCCGCGCCGGGACCACACCAGCACCGACACCAGCAGGCCGGCGAGCGTGAGCGCCGAGCCGAGGGCGACCCAGGAGACGGAGTCCATGGGAGGAGCCTACGAGCCCGGTGAGAGCATGACCCGGTGACCGAACCGCCGTCCGCCCGCCGCCTCCTCGACACCGGGTTCGGCGACGACGACGGGACGGCGAGCCAGGCGGTGTCCGACGCCCTGACGGCGTACGACGCGGACCCCGACGGGCTGCACCGCGAGACCCTCGCGGTCCTCCAGGACGCCCGCCTCCTCGTGCCGGTCGTGGCCGTCCTCGGCGAGGTCGAGCTGGGGGAGGACGGCCTGGCCCGTGACAAGACCTCCGACATGGCGACCGTGCTCATGCGCGGCCCCGGCGGACGCACGGCGCTGCTGGCGTTCACCTCGATGGCCGCCCTGCAGGCGTGGCGGCCCGACGCCAGGCCGGTCCCGGTCTCGGTCACGGCCGCGGCCGAGGCCGCCCGCGTCGACGGCGCCGACACCCTCCTGGTCGACGTGGCGGGCCCGGTGCGCTTCGTCGTGCAGGACGAGGACCTGCAGGCGCTCGCCGAGGGCTACCGCCTCGCCGACCTTGCCGGACGCCTGGCCTGGACCAAGGTGGTCGACCCCGGCTGACCCCCGGCTGACTCCCGGCTGACTCCCGGTTGAGCCCGGCGGCGCCGCGATGTGCGTCCGGGCAGCGTGGTCGCTATGATGGTCGGGACCGATCCGCGTGCTCACCGGCACCACGAGCATGCGGGTCCGACAAGCGGGGCCCAGGCTCCCACCCGCACCGGCCGCCAGGTCGTCGGGTCCGGTCACCCGGTCCACCCGCAGGGGTGGTCCCGGGCGCGACGTCGTACGACGCCCGTCCAGCGCGCGCGCTGGACGACGTACGCCGCCGACTGGCCTCCGCTGTCGCCGACACGGGGGCTGCTTCGCTTTTCGGGGAGCTCCGGCGCCGAGGTCGCACGACCCACGACACCAGGAGGACCCATCAGCACAGAGCTGCGCATCAACGACCGGATCCGCGTTCCCGAAGTACGGCTCGTCGGACCCAACGGCGAGACCGTCGGCATCGTCCGCATCGAGGACGCGCTCCGGCTCGCGCAGGAGGCCGACCTCGACCTCGTCGAGGTCGCGCCGATGGCGCGGCCCCCGGTCTGCAAGCTCATGGACTACGGGAAGTTCAAGTACGAGAACGCCCAGAAGGCCCGTGAGGCGCGCCGCAACCAGACCAACGTGGTCATCAAGGAGATGAAGCTCCGCCCCAAGATCGACGCGCACGACTACGAGACCAAGAAGGGTCACGTGGTGCGCTTCCTCAAGCAGGGCGACAAGGTCAAGATCACGATCATGTTCCGCGGTCGTGAGCAGCACCGTCCCGAGCTCGGGCTGGTCCTGCTCAACCGTCTCGCGGAGGACGTGACCGAGCTGGGCTTCGTCGAGTCGTCCCCCAAGCAGGACGGGCGCAACATGATCATGGTCCTGGGCCCGCACAAGAAGAAGGCCGAGGCCAAGGCCGAGGTCAAGGCCGCCAAGGTCGAGCGCGCCGCGGAGAAGGCGGCGGAGGTCGAGGCCGAGCACGCCGAGCGCCGCGCCCACGCCGCCGCGGCTGCCGCCGAGCCCAAGGCCGAGAAGCCCAAGCGGCGCGGCGACAACCTCGACGCCGACACCGACATCTGAGGTCGTCGGCCCAGCCGGGCCGGCACCGACGGTCACCCGCCCCCGCGGGTGCGACCAGCAGTCAACGAGAAGGACGAACTGATGCCGAAGAACAAGACGCACTCCGGTGCGAGCAAGCGCTTCCGGGTGACCGGCTCGGGCAAGCTCCGCCGCCAGAAGGCCGGGCTGCGCCACAACCTGGAGAAGAAGCCCTCGAAGATGACCCGTCGCATGTCGGGCACCACCGAGGTCTCCAAGGCCGACAACAAGACCGTCCGCAAGCTGCTGGGCCGCTGAGCTCCGGCTCCACCCCGAACTGAAGGAGAACTCACGTGGCACGCGTGAAGCGGGCGGTCAACGCCCAGAAGAAGCGTCGTACGACCCTCGAGCGCGCCAGCGGCTACCGCGGCCAGCGCTCGCGCCTCTACCGCAAGGCCAAGGAGCAGGTCACCCACTCGCTGGTCTACAGCTACCGGGACCGCAAGGCCAAGAAGGGCGACTTCCGCAAGCTGTGGATCCAGCGGATCAACGCCGCGGCGCGCCAGCAGGGGATGACCTACAACCGGTTCATCCAGGGCCTGCGCCTGGCCGGTGTCGACGTGGACCGCAAGATCCTCGCCGACCTCGCCGTCAACGACCCGGCGGCGTTCAACGTCCTCGTGGAGACCGCCAAGGCGGCCCTGCCCGACGACGTCAACGCGCCGGCCACGGCCTGACGCCCCAGCACCACCACAGACGGGTGAGCGTCCCCGCCGACGACCCGCTGCTCTCCACCAGGAGCGGCCGGGTCAAGGAGGCGAGGAGGCTCACCCGTCGTGCTGCTCGCACCGAGCGACGCCTGTTCCTGGCCGAGGGCCGGCAGGCGGTCCGCGAGGCGCTGGCCCTCCCGGGCTGCGTCCGCGAGGTCTTCGCGGTCCCCGGCCGTCACGACGACCTCCGCACGCACGCGGTCGGCGTCGCGTGGCACGACGCCGACGAGGCGGCGGTCGCCTCCCTGAGCGACACCGTGAGCCCGCAGGGCGTCGTCGCGGTGTGCTCCGCGCTCGACCGTCCCCTCCCAGACGTGCTTTCCGACACCCCCTCGCTGGTCGTCGTCTGCGCCGACGTGCGCGACCCCGGCAACGCCGGCACCGTCGTCCGCTGCGCCGACGCGGTCGGGGCCCAGGCGGTCGTGCTGACCGGCGACTCCGTCGACGTCCACAACGGCAAGACGGTCCGCGCCTCGGTCGGCTCGGTCTTCCACCTCCCGGTGGCCGTCCACCGCGAGACCGCCGAGGCGGTGGCGCTCCTGCAGGAGCGCGGCTTCACCGTGCTGGCCGCCGACGGGTCCGGCGAGACCGACCTCTACGCCGACCCGCAGCTGCTGCGCGGTCCCGTGGCGTGGCTGTTCGGCAACGAGGCGTGGGGCCTGCCGGCCGAGCTCGCCGAGCTGGCCGACCACCGGGTGAGCGTGCCGATCCCCGGCCGGGCCGAGAGCCTCAACCTCGCGACGGCTGCGGCGGTCTGCCTCTACGCGACCTACGCCGCCCGGCGCTGAGCCGACAGCTCACCCGCGGGGTCCGGCGCGCAGGCGCCACCCGTCCCCCTCACGCACGACCTCGGCGCGGCGGGTGGCCCGGTCGGAGTCCAGCGTGAAGAGCGCGTCCCCGTCCTCGGTGAGGCCGACGTAGCCGACCCGGCACCGCGCAGCCGGGCCGGCGGTGAACGAGCCCGGCACCGGCTCGCTCCACTCCTGGTCGCCGGGGTCGGCGACGACCGCCTCGCCGGTGCACCCCGAGGGTCCCTCGGTGAGGGCGAGCCGGACGTAGGTGCCGTCCTGCGCGCGCCCGACGTAGGTGCCCGACGGCTGGGGGAGGCCGAGCCGCTGCACCCCGCCCTCGGGGGTCCAGCTCGTGTAGGGACGCCCCGGGACCAGGACGCCGACGTCCTCGTCCGTGAGCGGGTCACCGATGACGTCCCGCACGAAGAAGGTCTCCCACCGCTCGAGGTCCGGCGAGACGGCCACGGCGTAGGAGTCGCCCTCGAACCGGTCCGCGGGCCCGCTGGGCCCGGAGTGGCACGCGAACCGGAGGGCGAAGCCACGGGGTCCGACGCGGCTGCCCTCGAGCCAGGTGCAGCGCACGTCGGCGGGGGCGGCGTCGAGCAGCCGTCGGCTGCCCCAGGTGGGGTCGCCCTGGCGGTGCACCTGCACGGAGACGCGGCGACCGTCGGGGGAGAAGGAGGCCACCTCGTCCCGCCCGACGTCGTTGACGGCGAGCTCGCAGCACGCGTCACCGCGCAGGTCGGGCCCGCGCACGAGGCCGCTGGGGTCCTCGGCGGTGGTGGTCCACCGCTGCCCGTCCCGGACGAACCAGAAGCGGTCGGTGGCGTGGTCGTCGGGCTCCACGCCGACCCAGTCGCTGCTGAACGTGTCGAGGGAGGACAGGCACTCCGACCCGTGCTGCCGCGGTGGCAGGGGTGAGGTCTGCTCGCCCGAGACCCGGAGGTCGCCCGAGCGCGGCGGGGCCGTGAGCAGCGAGTAGCGACAGGCGCCCTCGGAGCGCGTCCCGCGCACCAGCCGCAGCGAGCCGTCGGGGGCGAGCACGGGCCGCGAGACCCCCGTACGCCGGGTGTCGAGGCCGGTCCACCTCCACGTGCGGAACCCGTGGTCGTGCTCCCACGCGACCGCGCCGCGGCGGGTCCAGCCGAAGAGGACCGTGCGCCCGTCGGGGGTCACCTGCGGCTCCGAGACCGCAGCGCCGTCGACCGTGCGACCGGGCGTGCACCGGCGGTCGCGGCAGACGACCACGACGTCGACGTCACCGATGTCGGAGTCGTCGTGCACGTCGTCGGTGTAGGTCTCCACGACCGCGACCGTCCCACCCGCCATCCGCACGGTGCTGTCCACCGCCCGGTGGGTCCGGTCCTCGTGCACGGTCTCGGGCGCGGTCCATCCGTGCCCGTCGGGGTCGCGCCACTGCACGACGAGCCGGTGCCCGTCCGGGGAGCCGAGGGACAGCTGCGCCCTGCCACCGGGCGCGTCGGGCAGGGCGACGAACCGGTTGCGCTCGCCCTGCTGGTCGTCGTACCTCTCGAGCCGGTGGCGGTAGGGATCGCCGAGCCGGTCGTCGAGGACGGCGTACGACGCTCCGGCCACCAGCGCGAGGACGCCCGCTCCCAGCAGCACCAGGGCGCGGGGGCGGGTCATGCGCGAGTGTCCCACGTGCCCGGAGGGGCCGGTGTGACCTGGCGCTGCGCGGCGCTGGACCGCCCGCGCGTGGGTAGGGTGCCGGTATGTCGGGATTCGTGAGGGGGATCCCCGCCGAGCTCGGGGCACTGGTGGCCGACGGGGCGGGGAGTGCGACCACGTCCGACTTCGCGCTGTGCGAGCTGCTCCCCGACGGGGTGCTGGTGGCCGACGAGCACGGCACGGTCGTCAACGCCAACCACCTCGCGGCGTCGATGCTCGGCGGCCGTCCCCTCGTCGGACGGCCGCTGTCCGACGTCATGGCCCTGCAGGACACCGAGGGCAACTCGTGGATGGACTCCACCTGTCCCTACACCGGGCTCGCGATCCGGCGCCAGGTCAACGAGGGCGCCTGGCTGCTCGACGACGGCACCGAGCTGCTGGTGACCGCCAAGCTGGTCCGCGACCGGCGCGGCGGGCCCGTCCGCGCGGTCGGGGTTTCCCTCCGCTCGGCTCGGGCGAGGGAGCGGCTCGACCGCGAGCGCTCCGACCTGGTCGCCACCGTCGCGCACGAGCTGCGCTCCCCGCTCACCGGCGTGCGCGGGTTCACCGCGACGCTGCTGGCGAGGTGGGACCGCTTCAACGACGACCAGAAGAAGATGATCATGGAGTCGGTCCACACCGACACCGACCGGCTCACCCGCCTGATCGCCGAGCTGCTCGAGATCGCGCGCATCGACACCAACCGGCTCAGCCTGCACCTGCAGGCCTTCGACCCACGGGCGGCGCTGGACCGCGTCGTCGCCTCGGCCCAGGCCGGCACCGGACGCGAGATCGAGGTGGTCGGCGACGAGCGGCCGCCGCTGATCATGGCCGACCCCGACCGCTTCGCCCAGGTGCTCACCAACGTCGTCGACAATGCCCTGCGTCACGGCGAGGGCCAGGTCACCATCGAGGTGCTGCCGGTCCCGTCGGGGGCGGAGGCGCTCACCCTCGCGGTCGAGGACGAGGGCGCGGGCATCGACCCCGAGATCCGCAAGCGGGTGTTCACCAAGTTCTGGAAGTCCGGAGCGCGCGGCGGGTCCGGGCTCGGCATGTACCTCGTCCACGGGCTCATCACCGCCCAGGGCGGGGCCGTCGCGATCAAGGACGCGTCCTCGGGTGGCGCGCGGATCGAGCTCACCTGGCCCGTGGCCACGGTGGCCGAGTCGGTGAGATAGTCCGGCGGGTCCCGAGCCGCCGGGCGAGGGGTGGACGCGCCTCACCGGTCCGCCGACCGCGAGCCGGAGGCGAGCAAACAACGCTGCGGGCGCCTCCCTAGACTGTCGGCCATGTCGGGCCCCAACACTGAGTACGACCCCGTCGAGGTCACCCCGCTCAAGGCGGAGGAGGTCGAGCGGATGCGGGAGGAGGCCCTCGCCGCGATCGCGGCCGCGACCTCGCTCGAGGCGCTCAAGCAGGCCCGCCTCGACCACGCGGGTGACCGGTCGCCCCTGGCGCTGGCCAACCGCGAGATCGGTGCGCTGCCCCCGCAGGCGCGCAAGGAGGCCGGCCAGCGCGTCGGCCAGGCGCGCGGCGCGGTCAACCAGGCCCTCGCCGTCCGGCAGGCGGTGCTCGAGGAGGAGCAGGAGGCGCGCATCCTCGTCGAGGAGGCCGTCGACGTCACGCTGCCCTGGGACCGCCGTCCGCTCGGCGCCCGCCACCCGATCACCATGCTGTCCGAGCGCATCGCCGACGTCTTCGTCGCGATGGGCTGGGAGGTCGCCGAGGGCCCGGTCGTGGAGGCGGAGTGGCTCAACTTCGACGCGCTCAACCTCGGGCCCGACCACCCGGCGCGCACGATGCAGGACACCTTCTGGGCCGACCCGCCCGAGAACGCCCTCGTGCTGCGCACCCACACCTCGCCGGTGCAGGCCCGCACGATGCTGACCCGCACCCCGCCGATCTACGTCGTGTGCCCCGGCCGGGTCTTCCGCACCGACGAGTACGACGCCACGCACAGCCCGGTCTTCCACCAGGTCGAGGGGCTCGTGGTCGACCGCGGCATCACGATGGCCCACCTCAAGGGCAGCCTCGACCACTTCGCCGAGTCGATGTTCGGCGAGGGGATCACCACGCGCTTCCGGCCGTCGTACTTCCCGTTCACCGAGCCGAGCGCCGAGGTCGACCTGGTCTGCTTCGTCTGCCGCGGCACGGGGCGGGCCTCGGCCGGCGAGCCCTGCCGCACGTGCAAGGGGGAGGGCTGGATCGAGTGGGGCGGCTGCGGCGTGGTCAACCCCCGCGTGCTCGTCTCCTGCGGGGTCGACCCCGAGGAGTTCACCGGCTTCGCCTTCGGCATGGGCATCGACCGCACGCTGATGTTCCGGCACGGGGTCGAGGACATGCGTGACCTGTTCGAGGGCGACGTCCGCTTCACCACCGCGTTCGGGACGGAGATCTGATGCGCGCCCCTGTCTCCTGGATCCGGGAGTACGCCGACCTGCCGGCCGACGTGTCGACGCAGGCACTGGCCGACCGGCTGACCGCGCTGGGCCTCAAGCTCGAGGCGCTCGAGCGGCCGGGCGAGGACCTGGTCGGTCCCCTCGTGCTCGGACGCGTCCTGTCCGCGGAGGACGAGCCGCAGAAGAACGGCAAGGTGATCCGCTGGTGCTCGGTCGACGTCGGTGGGGCCAACGGCACCGGTGAGCCGCAGGGCATCGTCTGCGGTGCGCACAACTTCGCCGTGGGCGACCTGGTCGTCGTGGTGCTGCCGGGGGCGACCCTGCCGGGCGGCTTCGAGATCAGCGCGCGCAAGACCTACGGCCACGTCTCCGCGGGCATGATCTGCTCGGCCCGCGAGCTCGGCCTCGGCGAGGACCACGACGGCATCATCGTGCTGCCGTCCGACCTCGGGCAGCCCGGGGACGACGCGATCGAGCTGCTCGCGATCCGCGACGACGTGATCGAGATGGAGATCAACCCCGACCGGGCCTACGCCCTGTCCCTGCGTGGCGTCGCGCGCGAGGCCGCGCTCGGTCTCGGCGCGCCCTTCACCGACCCGGCGCAGCGCCCGACCCCGCCCGCGAACGACGACGGCTACCCGGTCGTGGTCGAGGACCCGCCCGGGTGCCCGGTCTTCGTCACGCGGACCGTGACGGGGTTCGACCCCTCCGCGCCGACCCCGCCGTGGCTCGCGCGCCGCGTGCAGCTCGCGGGCATGCGTCCGATCTCGCTCGCCGTCGACGTGACCAACTACGTCATGCTCGAGCTGGGCCAGCCGATCCACGGCTACGACGGCGACAAGCTCACCGGTCCGATCCGCGTGCGCCGCGCGCGTCGCGACGAGCACCTCACCACGCTCGACGGCGTCGACCGCACGCTCAGCGTCGAGGACCTGCTGATCTGCGACGACTCCGGCCCGATCGGTCTCGCCGGCGTCATGGGCGGCGAGACCACCGAGCTGTCCGGGACCACGTCGAGGGTCGTCATCGAGGCCGCGCACTTCGACCCGGTCTCGATCTTCCGCACGCAGCGGCGGCACAAGCTGCCCAGCGAGGCGTCCAAGCGCTTCGAGCGCGGCGTCGACCCGCGCCTGCCGCAGGCCGCGGCCGACCGCGTCGCCGAGCTGCTCGTCCGCCTCGGCGGAGGCACGGTCGAGCCGGGCGTCACGGTGGTCGGCGAGGCCCCCGAGCCGGTGACGATCACCATCGACACCGACCTGCCCGAGCGCATCACCGGCATGCCGATCACCGCGGAGACCACGGTCGCCCACCTGCGCGCCGTCGGCTGCGAGGTGACCCTCGACGGCGACCGGCTGCACGCCGTGGTGCCGTCCTGGCGTCCCGACCTGACCGACCCCTTCGACCTGGTCGAGGAGGTCGCGCGCATCGTCGGCTACGAGGACATCCCGTCCGTGCTGCCCGCCGCTCCGGGCGGTCGGGGCCTGACGGCCTCCCAGCTGCTGCGGCGCAAGGTCGGACGCACCCTCGCCGGGGCCGGGTTCGTCGAGGTGGTGAGCTTCCCGTTCGTCGGCTCCTCGGCGTACGACGCGTTGCGGCTCCCCGCCGACGACCCGCGGCGGGAGTCGCTGCGCCTGGCCAACCCGCTGAGCAACGAGCAGCCGCTGATGACCACGACGCTGCTGCCGGGGCTGCTGGAGACCGGGGCGCGCAACGCCGGCCGGGGCCAGCCCGACGTCGCGCTGTTCGAGACCGCGACGGTGACCCGCCCGCGGGGCTCGCAGCCGGCGCCGATCCTGCCGGTCGACCGCCGTCCGACGCCGGGGGAGTGGGACGACCTGCAGAAGGCCCTGCCCGACCAGCCTCTGCACCTGGCCCTCCTCGCCTGCGGGGACCGCGAGCGTGCGGGCTGGTGGGGGCCCGGCCGCCCGGCGACGTGGAGCGACGCCGTGCAGGCCGTGCGTGACGTGGCCCAGGCGCTGGGGGTCGAGGTGCACGTGCGCTCCGCCGCGGTCGCGCCCTGGCACCCGGGTCGGTGCGCGGAGGTCCTCCTCGGCGAGGAGCCGATCGGCCACGCCGGCGAGCTGCACCCCAAGGTCTGCCAGGCGTTCGGTCTCCCGGCGCGGTCGGCCGCGGCCGAGGTCGACCTCGACGCGCTGCTGCAGCACGCGGCGGCAGTCCGCTCACCGGAGTTCTCGACGTTCCCGGTCGCCAAGATCGACCTGGCCCTCGTGGTCGGCGAGGACGTCACCGCCGAGGAGCTCCGCGGGACCCTCGTCGAGGGCGCTGGGGAGCTGCTCGAGTCGGTGCGGCTCTTCGACGTCTACACCGGCGAGCAGGTCGGTGCGGGTCGGCGCTCGCTGGCCTTCGCGCTGCGCCTGCGAGCCCCGGACCGCACGCTCACCGACGAGGAGGTCGCGGCCGTCCGGGCCTCCGCCGTCGCCCTCGCCGAGGAGCGCCACGGGGCCGTGCTGCGCTGAGCGTCCGGCTCAGCGCGGCCTGCGACCCATGACGGTCAGTGCGGTGACCCGCGCGACCACCAGCGCGAGGTAGAGCATCCCGGCGATCTGCTCGAGCATCACCACCGAGCGGGCGTGGGGCCTGACCGGCACCACGTCGGAGAGCCCCGTGCTGCTCAGCGTGGTCACCGAGAGGAACAGCAGCTCGACCCACGTGCGCGGGTCGGCCGCGCGCTGCGCTGCGGTGAACGAGTCCGGCCACACGATCTGCACCGCGGCGTAGGCGTAGGCCCAGCCCCACGCGACGACCGTGAACGTCGCCGCGGTGGCGAAGAGCTCGTCTCGCGAGATGTGCTCGTCGTGGAACATGTAGCGGATCAGGGCGTAGGCCGTGTAGCCGTAGAACGCCGCGTGCAGCACCGCCGACCACAACGCGATGGCGCTGCTGCCGGGCCAGGTCAGCTCGAGGGCGGTGAGCACCACGACCGGGACTCCCAGCAGCACCGAGATCCACGTGAGGGCGGGCGTGCTGCGCACTGCCATGACGGCCAGCACCAGCACCCCGAGCCCGAAGAGCTGGAGCAGCACCCGGCCGGCCGTCCGGTCGCCCAGGAAGGGGTAGACCAGGATCCCGGCGAGCTGCACGGTCAGCAGGACGGCCGACGGGGTCCGCCGGATCGTGCGGAGCGGGTCGTTCACCGGACCCCCCTTCAGTCGATCGCGCCGTCGAGCAGCCCGACCAGCACCTCGATCGTCGTGGCGTCCCCGGTCATCGTGACCGACGCCCGTCCCCGGCGGTGCCACAGCCACGCCAGCAGGTCGTCGGCGGTCCCGGTCACGGCTGCCGAGGGCTCGGACTCCGGGTCGGCCGCGCGCACCGACAGGTCGGGCTCGTCGTACGACGTCCCGTCGGGGTCGGTGCCCGTGAACCGGCCGACCACCACGGTCACCTCGTCGCCGGTGTCGGTGCACCGCACCACCGCGTGGGGGCCCAGCGGCTCGAAGGAGCCCCAGGGCGGGCACCCGCCGTACATCACGTCGAGGACCTCGAGGACGCCGTCGGCGGCGAGGGCCGGGTCCACGGCGGTCACGGGCACGCCCGCCGCCAGCTCGGCGTCCATGCGGTGCACCGCGGCCTCGAGCGCCTGCCGCCGCGCGATGAAGCCCACCCGCTTGTCCTCGGCCCACATCCACACCTCGGTGTCGGGGTCGGTGTCCCGCAGCGAGCCCTGCAGGGCGGCGCTCGCGTCGTCGTACGCCGCGAGGAGGGCCTCGCGCTCGTGCGGGAAGGGCGGCGGCTCGAGGTCGCCGTCCTCGGTGATGCGCTCCCGGACCACCGTGCCCCAGTGCCACTGGACGCCGGCGAGGTGGTCCAGGAGCGCCCGCGCGTCCCAGTCGGGGCAGCTGGGCACCGGTGCGTCGAGGTCGCAGGTCGCCAGCACGTCGCGGAAGCGCTGCGACTCGGCGGCGAGGTGCTCGAGGTAGGTGGCGTGGGGGAGGGCGAGGGGAGCCGGGGTCATGTCCGGCACGCTACCGGCGCCGGCCGACACACCCACGTGGCATACATCTGCGCTTGACTGTATAGTCATGCACATGACGACCACCGTCGCCGTCGCCGGCGCAAGCGGCTATGCCGGGGGCGAGCTCCTGCGACTGCTCCTGGCCCACCCCGAGGTCGAGATCGGTGCCCTCACGGCCGCGAGCAACGCCGGTCAGGCCCTCGGCACGCTGCAGCCGCACCTGGTCCCGCTGGCCGAGCGCGTGCTGGAGCCCACCGAGGCCGGGGTGCTCGCCGGCCACGACGTCGTCTTCCTCGCGCTGCCGCACGGCCAGTCCGCCGCGATCGCGGAGGCGCTGGGCGCCGAGACCGTGGTCGTCGACTGCGGCGCCGACTTCCGGCTCACCGACTCCGAGGCCTGGGACCGCTTCTACGGCGGCGCGCACGCCGGCTCCTGGCCCTACGGTCTCCCCGAGCTGGGCGACAACCGCGAGGCCCTGAGCGGCGCCCGGCGCATCGCGGTCCCGGGCTGCTACCCGACGGTCTCCTCGCTCGCGCTGGCCCCCGCGGTGCAGCACGGCCTCGTGGACGCCTCCGACATCGTCGTGGTGGCGGCCAGCGGCACCAGCGGCGCCGGCAAGGCCGCCAAGCCGCACCTGCTCGGCAGCGAGGTGATGGGCAACGCCAGCGCCTACGGCGTCGGCGGCGTCCACCGCCACACGCCCGAGATCGTGCAGAACCTCGGCGCCCTGGCCCACGGGCAGGAGGTCCGGGTGAGCTTCACCCCGCTGCTCGTGCCGATGAGCCGCGGCATCCTCGCCACCTGCTCGGCCCCCACCTCCGCCGACGAGGCGACGGTGCGGTCGGCCTACCAGCAGGCCTACGCCGACGAGCCGTTCGTGCACCTCCTCCCCGAGGGGATGTGGCCCCAGACGCAGTCCGTCCTCGGGTCCAACGCCGTGCACCTCCAGGTCACCGTCGACGAGGCCGCCGGCCGGATGGTGGCGGTCGGTGCCGTGGACAACCTCGCCAAGGGCACCGCCGGGGGAGCAGTGCAGTGCATGAACCTCGCCCTCGGCCTCCCCGAGGCCACGGGCCTGACCACCGTGGGGATCGCGCCGTGAGCGTCACGCACCCGAAGGGCTTCCGGGCGGCAGGTGTCGCCGCAGGGCTCAAGAGCAGCGGGGCGCGCGACGTCGCGCTCGTGGTCAACGACGGGCCGACGTACGACTCAGCCAGCGTCTTCACCTCCAACCGGTGCAAGGCCAACCCCGTCCTGTGGAGCGAGCGCGTCGTGCAGGACGGCGTCGTGCGCGCGGTCGTGCTCAACTCGGGCGGCGCCAACTGCTACACCGGGCCGGAGGGCTTCCAGACCACGCACGCGGTGGCCGAACAGGTGGCGGGCCACCTCGGCATCGGCGCGATCGACGTGGTGGTCTGCTCGACCGGGCTGATCGGCCTGACCAACCCGCGCGAGCAGGTGCTCGCCGGCGTGGACGCCGCTGCGGCCGGGCTGGACGAGGGCGGGGGCGACGACGCCGCGCAGGCGATCATGACCACCGACTCGGTGAGCAAGCAGGTGGTGGTCGAGGGCGCCGGCTGGTCGGTGGGCGGCATGGCCAAGGGCGCCGGCATGCTGGCACCCCAGCTGGCGACCATGCTGGTCGTGCTCACCACCGACGCGGTCGTCCCGGCCGAGGTCGCCGACCGCGCCCTGCGGGCAGCCACGCGGGTCTCCTTCGACCGCCTCGACTCCGACGGCTGCATGTCCACCAACGACACGGTCACGCTGATGGCCAGCGGCGCCTCGGGCGTGACCCCGACCGAGGCCGACTTCACCGACGCGCTGACGCGTGCCTGCACCGACCTGGCGATGCAGCTGCTCGCCGACGCCGAGGGCGCCGACCACGAGATCGCGATCACCGTGCTCCACGCCGCGAGCGAGGACGAGGCGGTCGACGTCGGCCGCTCGGTCGCGCGCAGCAACCTGTTCAAGGCCGCGGTCTTCGGCAACGACCCCAACTGGGGCCGCGTGCTCGCGAGCATCGGCACGACGCAGGCGGCGTTCGACCCTGCCGACCTCGACGTCGCGATGAACGGGGTGTGGGTGTGCCGGTCCTCGACGCCGCACGCCTCGCCGGATGAGGTCGACCTCACCCCGCGCCACGTCGACGTCACGATCGACCTCAAGGCCGGCGAGGCCCGGGCGACGGTCTGGACCAACGACCTCTCCCACGCCTACGTCCACGAGAACTCCGCCTACAGCAGCTGAGAGAGCCCACCGATGACCGAGAACGACCGGATGCAGAAGTGGCAGGTGGCCACGGAGAAGGCCGCCGTGCTGGCGGGTGCGCTCCCGTGGCTGATGCGCTACCACGGCCGCACGATCGTGGTGAAGTACGGCGGCAACGCGATGACCGACGAGACCCTCAAACGGGCCTTCGCCCAGGACGTGGTGTTCCTCCGGATGGCCGGGTTCAGGCCGGTCGTCGTCCACGGGGGCGGCCCGCAGATCTCGGGCATGCTCGACCGGCTCGGCATCGCCTCGGAGTTCCGTGGCGGCCTGCGCGTCACCACCGAGGAGGCCATGGACGTCGTCCGGATGGTGCTCGTCGGCCAGGTGCAGCGCGAGCTCGTCGGTCTGATCAACGAGCACGGACCGCTGGCCGTCGGGCTCTCCGGCGAGGACGCAGGCCTGTTCACCGCGACGCGCACGAGCACCGTGGTCGACGGCGAGGAGGTCGACCTGGGCCTGGTCGGCGAGGTGACGAAGGTGCGTCCCGAGGCGGTCCAGGACATCGTCGAGGCCGGGCGCATCCCCGTCATCTCCAGCGTCGCCCCCGACGCCGACGGCACCGTCCACAACGTCAACGCCGACACGGCGGCGGCCGCGCTGGCCGTCGCCCTGGGCGCGGAGAAGCTGCTCGTCCTGACCGACGTCGAGGGTCTCTACCGCGACTGGCCGGACAGCGACGACGTGATCGGCGAGATCTCCCCCGAGGCGCTCGCCGAGCTGATGCCGACGCTGGCCAGCGGGATGGTCCCCAAGATGGGCGCCTGCCTCAAGGCGGTGCAGGAAGGCGTCCCGCGCGCGACGGTGATCGACGGCCGCACGCCGCACGCCGTCCTGCTCGAGGTGTTCACCGACGAGGGCGTGGGCACCCAGGTCCTGCCGGGCGTCCCCACCAAGGTCCGCAGCGCCCTCTACTCCACCAGCGACAAGCCCGAGGTGCCGTGATGACGACGATGAAGCGCTACGGCGAGGCGCTGATGACCACGTTCGGCACGCCGCGGCTCGTCCTCGCCCGCGGGGAGGGGTCCTACGTCTGGGACGAGGACGGCACGCGCTACCTCGACCTGCTCGGCGGCATCGCCGTCAACGCGCTGGGTCACGGTCACCCGGCGCTCGTCGAGGCCGTCACGCGCCAGCTCACCACCCTCGGCCACGTCTCGAACTTTTTCGCGACGGCGCCGCAGGTCGAGCTCGCCGAGCGCCTGCTCGCCACGACGGGTCGCCCCGGCAGGGCCTTCCTGACCAACAGCGGCACCGAGGCCAACGAGGCCGCCTTCAAGCTCACCCGGCGCACCGGCCGCACGCACCTGGTCGCGGCCGAGGGCAGCTTCCACGGGCGGACGACGGGCGCGCTCGCCCTGACCAGCAAGGCCGCCTACCGCGAGCCCTTCGAGCCGCTCCCCGGTGAGGTCACCTTCGTCCCGTACGGCGACGAGGCGGCCCTCGCCGACGCCGTCACCGACGCGACCGCTGCGGTGGTGCTCGAGCCGATCCAGGGCGAGGCCGGCGTGCTGCTCCCGCCGGAGGGCTACCTCGCGGCGGCGCGGCGCATCACCCGTGAGCACGGCGCGCTGCTGTGGCTCGACGAGGTCCAGACCGGGGTCGGCCGGACCGGTTCGTTCTGGGCCCACGACCCGGCCGTCGAGCCCGACGTGCTCACGGTCGCCAAGGGCCTCGGCGGCGGCCTCCCGATCGGCGCGTGCCTCGGCCTCGGGGCGGCCGGCGACCTGCTCGGTCCCGGCCACCACGGCTCGACCTTCGGCGGCAACCCGGTCTCCTGCGCGGCGGCGCTGGCCGTCCTCGACACGATCGAGTCCGAGGGCCTCCTGGCCAACGCGACCGTGGTCGGCGGGCTCCTGCGCGAGGGGCTGCGTCACCCCCTCGTCACCGACGTGCGGGGGAGCGGGCTGCTGATCGGCCTGACCCTGGCCGAGCCGGTCTCGCAGGAGGTCGTGCTCGCCGCCCAGCGGCACGGCTTCATCGTCAACAACCCGACCCCCGACCGGATCCGCCTCGCCCCTCCGCTGGTGCTCACCGGCGAGCAGGCGCAGTCGTTCGTGGACGCGTGGCCGGACATCCTCGCCGAGGCCCTCGGCGCCACGGAGGAGGACCACTCGTGACCCGCCACTTCCTGCGCGACGACGACCTCACCCCGGCCGAGCAGGCCGAGGTGCTCGACCTCGCGCTGCGTCTCAAGGCCGACCGGGGGGCCGAGCAGCCGTTCGGGCAGCGCAAGGGCGTGGCCCTGGTCTTCGACAAGCCCACGCTGCGCACCCAGGTGTCCTTCATGACCGGGGTCGGCGAGCTCGGCGGCGTGCCGGTGATGGTCGACGGCAACCTGGCGGGGATCGGCCGGAGGGAGTCGATCTCCGACACGGCCAAGGTCCTCGGTCGCCAGGTCGCGGCCATCGTGTGGCGCACCTTCGGCCAGGACCGCCTCGACGAGATGGCCGCCCACGCGGGGGTGCCGGTGGTCAACGCGCTGACCGACGACTTCCACCCGTGCCAGCTGCTCGCCGATCTCCTGACCGTGAAGGAGCACCGGGGTGCGCTGGCGGGCCAGCGGCTGACCTTCCTCGGGGACACGGCCTGCAACATGTCGCACTCCTACCTGCTCGCGGGAGCACTCGCCGGGATGCACGTGACCGTGGCCGGGCCGGAGGGCTACGCGCCCGCCCCGGAGATCTTGTCGAGAGCACAAGAGATCGCCGCGCAGACGGGCGGCTCCGCGACCCACTCGACCGACGCGGTGCCTGCCGTCGCCGGCGCCGACGTCGTCGCGACCGACACGTGGGTGTCGATGGGCAAGGAGGACGAGGCCGAGGAGCGCATGAGGCCGTTCGTGCCCTACGCGCTGACCGCCGAGCTGCTCGCGCAGGCCAAGGACGACGCGATCGTGCTGCACTGCCTCCCCGCCTACCGTGGCAAGGAGATCGCCGCCGAGGTGATCGACGGACCGCGGAGCGTGGTCTGGGACGAGGCGGAGAACCGGCTCCACGCCCAGAAGGCGTTGCTCACCTTCCTCCTGCAGCAGGGACCGTCATGAGCCCGCGCGCCGCCGATGCGCCCGCCCCGGTGATCCCCGCGACCAAGAGCGCGCGCCAGCACCGCATCATCGAGCTGCTGACCCGCCACCCGGTGCGCTCGCAGGGCGACCTCGCCGACCTGCTGGCCGAGTCCGGCATGCACGTTACCCAGGCGACGCTGTCCCGCGACCTGGTCGAGCTCGACGCGGTCAAGGTGCGCGGCGCCGACGGGGCGCTGGTCTACGCCGTGCCGGGGGAGGGGGGCGACCGCAGCGCGACCGCCGCCACCCCCGAGACCGGCGCGAGCGAGTCCCGGCTCGCCCGGCTCTGCAACGAGCTGCTCGTCTCCACCACCTCGAGCGCCAACCTGGTCGTGCTCCGCACGCCTCCCGGTGCCGCGCAGTTCCTCGCCTCCGCGATCGACAAGGTCGAGATGCGTGAGGTCATCGGCACCATCGCCGGCGACGACACCGTCCTGGTGATCGCCGCCGACGCCCGCGGGGGCGACGACGTCGCCCGCCGCTTCACCTCCCTGGCACTGAAAGGCACCTCGTGAGCAAGGTCCTCACCTCCCTCCCGGTCGGCGAGCGCGTCGGCATCGCGTTCTCCGGCGGTCTCGACACCTCCGTCGCCGTGGCGTGGATGCGCGAGAAGGGTGCGGTCCCGTGCACCTACACCGCTGACCTCGGGCAGTACGACGAGCCCGACGTCTCCGGCGTCCCCGGCCGGGCCCTGCAGTACGGCGCCGAGATCAGCCGCGCGGTCGACTGCCGCCGGCCGCTGGTCGAGGAGGGCCTCGCGGCGATGGCGTGCGGCGCCTTCCACATCAGGTCCGGCGGCCGCGCCTACTTCAACACCACGCCTCTGGGCCGCGCCGTGACCGGCACGCTCCTGGTCCGCGCGATGCACGAGGACGGAGTCGACATCTGGGGCGACGGGTCGACGTTCAAGGGCAACGACATCGAGCGGTTCTACCGCTACGGCCTGCTGGCCAACCCCGACCTGCGCATCTACAAGCCGTGGTTGGACGCGGACTTCGTCGAGGAGCTGGGCGGCCGTCACGAGATGAGCCAGTGGCTCACCGAGCGCGACCTGCCCTACCGCGACTCGCAGGAGAAGGCCTACTCCACCGACGCCAACATCTGGGGCGCGACCCACGAGGCCAAGACCCTGGAGCACCTCGACGTCTCGCTGGAGACGGTCGAGCCGATCATGGGCGTGAAGTTCTGGGACCCCTCGGTCCACATCGAGACCGAGGACGTCACGATCGCCTTCGAGGCCGGCCGGCCGGTCGCGATCAACGGCCGCCGCACGGACGACGCCGTCGCGCTGGTCCACGAGGCCAACACCATCGGCGGTCGCCACGGCCTGGGCATGTCCGACCAGATCGAGAACCGCATCATCGAGGCCAAGTCCCGCGGCATCTACGAGGCTCCCGGCATGGCCCTGCTCTGGATCGCCTACGAGCGGTTGCTCAACGCGATCCACAACGAGGACACGATCGCCAACTACCACGCAGAGGGCCGCCGCCTCGGCGTCCTGCTCTACCAGGGCCGCTGGCTCGACCCCCAGGCGCTCATGCTCCGCGAGGGCCTCCAGCGCTGGGTCGCCTCCCTGGTCACCGGCGAGGTGACCCTGCGGCTGCGTCGCGGCGAGGACTACTCGATCCTGCGCACCGACGGGCCGGCGTTCTCCTACCACCCCGACAAGCTCTCGATGGAGCGCACGGCCAACGCCGCCTTCGGCCCGACCGACCGCATCGGCCAGCTCACGATGCGCAACCTCGACATCGCCGACTCGCGCTGGAAGCTCGAGGCCTACGCCGCGCAACCCGAGGACCAGGGCCACGTCCTGGTCGAGAACGGCACCCTGTTCGGCGAGATCGAGGCCGGCGGGGCCGACCGCATCGCCGACAACCCCGGCGCCGAGGAGGAGCGCGCCCTGGAGGCCGCCGCGATGGAGTTCGGCTCCGACTGACCCCCCGCAGCCCCCGCTGTCGATCGGGGTTACGGTCGCTCATCCGGCGTTGCAACGCGATCGAAGCGACCACAGACCCGCACCAGTACGACGCCACCGGGCGTCCGCAGAGAGGCACCATGACCACGCACGAGTCCGGATCGACCCAGACCGGCAAGCTCTGGGGCGGCCGGTTCGCCGGCGGCCCCAGCCCCGAGCTCGAGGCGCTGTCCCGGTCGACCCACTTCGACTGGCGCCTGGCGCCGTACGACCTGGCCGGCTCCCGCGCCCACGCCCGCGTCCTGCACGGCGCCGGGCTCCTCACCGACGACGAGCTCGCCGGCATGCTCGAGGGCCTGGTCGAGCTCGACCGCCGTGTGGCGGCGGGCGAGTTCGTCGCGGCGCAGAGCGACGAGGACGTGCACGGCGCCCTCGAGCGCGGTCTGGTCGAGATCCTCGGGCCCGAGCTCGGCGGCAAGCTGCGGGCGGGCCGCAGCCGCAACGACCAGGTCGCCACGCAGTTCAAGCTCTACCTCCGCGACCACGCCCGCGTCGTGGGCCGCCTGGCGCTCGACCTCGTCGACGCCCTCGCCGGCCAGGCCGAGACCCACCTCGGCGCGATCATGCCGGGGCGCACGCACCTGCAGGCCGCCCAGCCGGTGCTGCTGTCCCACCACCTGCTCGCCCACGCGTGGCCGCTGGTGCGCGACGTGCAGCGCATCCGCGACTGGGACGCCCGCGTCGCGGTGGACTCGCCCTACGGTTCCGGCGCGCTGGCCGGCTCGAGCCTCGGCCTCGACCCGATGGCGGTCGCGACGGACCTCGGCTTCGACTCCTCGTCGGCCAACTCCATCGACGGCACCGCGTCGCGCGACTTCGTCGCCGAGCTCGCGTTCGTGCTCGCCATGATCGGGGTCGACGTCTCGCGCCAGGCCGAGGAGGTCATCCTCTGGGCGACCAAGGAGTTCGGCTTCGCCACGCTGGACGACGCCTTCTCCACCGGGTCGAGCATCATGCCGCAGAAGAAGAACCCCGACATCTCCGAGCTGGCCCGGGGCAAGGCCGGCCGCGTGATCGGCAACCTGGCCGGGCTCATGGCCACGCTCAAGGCGCTCCCGCTGGCCTACAACCGCGACCTGCAGGAGGACAAGGAGCCGGTCTTCGACTCCCTCGACACCCTCGAGGTGCTGCTCCCCGCCTTCGCCGGGCAGATGGCCACGCTCACCTTCCACACCGACCGGATGGCGGAGCTGGCGCCCGCGGGCTTCTCGTTGGCGACGGACGTCGCCGAGTGGCTGGTGCGCGAGGGCGTGCCGTTCCGCGAGGCGCACGAGATCGCCGGCGCCTGCGTCCGCGCCTGCGAAGGGCGCGGCATCGAGCTGGCCGACCTCTCCGACGACGACTTCGCGGCCATCGACCCCCGGCTCACCGCGGCGGTCCGCGACGTCCTCACGGTCGAGGGCTCGGTGGCGTCGCGCGACGGGCGCGGCGGCACCGCCCCGGTCCGCGTCGCCGAGCAGCTGGCCGAGCTCCGCGGCGAGACGGGTCGCCTCCGCGAGTGGCTGGGCTGACCGAGCTCCTCGGCCGGCCGTCGGTCGAGGTCGCCCCGCTCCTGCTGGGCGCCGTCCTGCGCCACGACCACCCCGACGGCCCGGTCGCCGTACGCCTCACCGAGGTCGAGGCGTACGCCGGCACGCAGGACCCCGGGTCCCACGGCTTCCGCGGACGCACCGAGCGCAACGCCACGATGTTCGGGCCGCCCGCGCACCTCTACGTCTACTTCGTCTACGGCATGCACCACTGCGCCAACGTCGTCACCGGGCCGGAGGGCGAGTGCGGGGCGGTGCTCGTCCGCGCCGGCGAGGTCGTCGAGGGCCTCGAGCTGGCGCGCACCCGGAGGCCTCCGGCCCGTCGCGACGCCGAGCTGGCCAAGGGGCCCGCGAGCCTGTGCCGGGCGCTGGGCATCGGCCCGGGCCACGACGGGGCGGACCTCGTCGCCGGCCCGGTCACCCTCACCCCGGCCGACCGCCCGGCGGCCCAGGTGAGCACCGGCCCGCGCGTCGGGCTGCGCCACGCGGCCGACCGGCCGTGGCGCTTCTGGGTGACGGGGGACCCCACGGTCAGTCGCTACGTGCCGGCCAAGCCCCGGCCGGCACGCTGACCGCTCAGCCGATCCACGCGACGACGCGTCGCGCGATCTCCTCGCCCTGGTCCTCCTGCACGAAGTGGCCGCCCGGGAGCCGGTCGTGCGGCTGGCCGGCGGCGCCCGGCACGTGCTGCTGCAGGGGCCGGTCCGCCCGCCCGAGGATCGGGTCGCCTGCGCCGAACAGCGTGAGGAACGGCTTCTCCCACCGGCCCAGCGCCTCCCACGCGGCCCGGTTCGCGGGCACGGCCGGGTCGTCCGGCGAGGTCGGCACGAGCGCCGGGAACGCTCGCGCTCCCGCCTTGTACCGCGAGCTCGGGTACGGCGCGTCGTACGCCCTGCGCTCCGCGGCACTGAGCCTCCGTCTGCACCCGACGTCCACGATGCGCCCGACCGGCAGCACGGGCGAGTGCAGCGCGAACGCCCGCCACAGGTGGAAGGCCGGCGGCGTACGCCGGTCAGCGGTCGGCAGGAAGCCGTTGGCGACGACCACGCGCGCGAAGCGGTCCTGGTGCTCGGCCACCAGCCGCAGCCCGATGAGCGACCCCCAGTCCTGGCAGACCAGCGTCACGTCGCGCAGGTCGACCGCCTCGAGCCACGAGGCCATCCAGTCCACGTGCGCCTGGTAGCTGTACGCCGACCGGACCGTGGGCTTGTCGCTGCGGCCGAAACCGACCAGGTCGGGTGCGACCGCGCGCAGCCCTGCCCCGGCGAACACCGGCACCATGTGGCGGTAGAGGTAGGACCACGACGGCTCGCCGTGCAGCATCAGCACCGGAGCGGCGTCGCGCGGCCCCTCGTCGACGTGGTGGAGCCGCAGCCCGTCGACCTCGGTGTAGTGCGGCGCGAAGTCGTAGCCGGGCAGGCCCTCGAACCTCTCGTCGGGCGTGCGCAGGACGTCAGCGGAGCGGGACACCGGGCGAGGCTAGCGCGGCCGTTTGAAAGGATGGGCCCGTGACCGCCGAGACCACCGACCCGACCCTCGCCGCCGACGTCGACGCCTGCTGCCGCCTGACCGGGGAGTTCACCCTCCGCTCCGGACAGGTCGCCTCGGAGTACTTCGACAAGTACCTCTTCGAGGCCCGTCCGGCCCTGCTCGCGCGGGTGGTCGACCAGATGGTCGGCCTGGTGCCCGACGACACCGACCTGCTCGGCGGCCTCGAGCTCGGCGGCATCCCCATCGCGACCGTCCTGAGCGCCCGCACGGAGCTCCCCTCGCTGTTCGTGCGCAAGAACGCCAAGGAGTACGGCACCTGCAAGCTGGCCGAGGGACCCGACGTCGCAGGCCGCCGGGTCACGCTGGTCGAGGACGTGATCACCACGGGGGGTGCGGTGCGCGACGCCACGAGGGCGCTGCGTGAGCTGGGCGCCGTCGTCGAGGTGGTGGTCTGCGCGATCGACCGCAGCCCGGAGGGCACCAACCCGCTCGACGACGTCGGCCTCGAGGTGCGCCCCGTGCTGACCAAGGCCGTGCTCGACGCGGCGAGGGAGGCCGCGCGGTGAGCGGTGCGACCCACGTCCTCGACGACCTGGAGTGGCGCGGGCTGCTCGCGCACTCGACCGACCTCGGCGCGCTCCGCAAGGAGATGGACGACGGGCCGGTGCGCTTCTACGTCGGGTTCGACCCGACCGCACCGAGCATGCACATGGGCAACCTGGTGCAGATCCTGACCGCGCGGCGCCTCCAGGAGGCCGGCCACGTCCCCTTCCCGCTCGTCGGTGGCGCGACCGGGATGATCGGCGACCCGCGTGACTCGGGGGAGCGCACGATGAACCCCGTCGACACGGTCCAGGAGTGGGTGGGTCGCCTCAAGCGACAGCTCGAGCCCTTCCTCGACTGGGAGGGACCCCACGCCGCGACCATCGTCGACAACTACGAGTGGACCAAGGACCTCTCGACGATCGACTTCCTGAGGGACATCGGCAAGCACTTCCCGGTCAACCGCATGCTCGCCCGGGAGGTGGTCAGGGCCAGGCTCGAGACCGGCATCTCCTACACCGAGTTCAGCTACGTCCTGCTGCAGTCGATGGACTTCCTCGAGCTCTACCGCCGCCACGGCGTCACGCTCCAGTTCGGGGGCTCCGACCAGTGGGGCAACCTCACCGGAGGTGTCGAGCTGATCAGGAGGGCCGACGGCGGCCACGTCCACGCCTTCGCGACGCCGCTGGTCACCAAGGCCGACGGCACGAAGTACGGCAAGACCGAGGGCGGAGCCCTCTGGCTCGACCGCGAGATGATGTCGCCCTACGCCTTCTACCAGTTCTGGCTCAACGCCGAGGACGTCAAGGTGGGCGAGCTGCTGCGGATCTTCACGTTCCTCGACCGTGCCGAGATCGAGGACCTCGAGCAGCAGACGGCCGACAAGCCGTTCCTCCGGGCCGGGCAGAAGACGCTCGCCCAGGAGATCACCACCACGGTGCACGGCGCGGAGGAGACCGAACGCATCAAGGCGGCCTCCGCGGCCCTGTTCGGCGGGGGCGAGCTCGGGGGGCTGCACCCCGACACGCTGTCGGCCGCGCTGGCCGAGACCGGCGGGGGAGAGGCGCACGCAGACGGCGACGGGCTCCCCACGATCGTCGACCTCCTCGTCGCGGCCGGGCTCAGCGAGAGCCGCGGAGCCGCGCGACGCACGGTCAACGAGGGCGGGGCCTACCTCAACAACGCGCGCGTGCCGGACCCGGAGTGGAGGCCGTCTGCCGACGACGTCCTGCCCGGTGGCTGGCTGGTCCTGCGCCGGGGCAAGAAGAGCTTCGCCGGGGTGCGGGTCCTGCGATGAGCGGGAGGTACGCCGACGGCCTGGCCGAGCGCGCCCGCGCGCGTCTGTCCCCGGAGGTGTACCACTACGTCGCCTGCGGCGCCGGGGACGGCCTCAGCGCCTCGGAGGCCGAGCAGTCGTGGCGGTCCTGGCGCTTCCGGCCCCGTGTGCTGCGCGACGTCACCTACGTCGAGCTCGCCACCGAGCTCCTCGGCACGACGTACGCCGCGCCGATCGGGGTCGCACCCACGACGCTGCACCGCGCCGCCCACCCCGACGGCGAGGTCGAGACCGCTCGAGGAGTCGCCCGCTGCGGCGTGCCGATGGTGGTCTCGAGCAACGCCGGGTCGACCTTCGAGGACATCGCCGCCACCGGGGTGCCGTGGTGGCTGCAGATCTACCTCACCTCCGAGCGCTCCGTCAGCGAGCCGGTGGTCGCCCGCGCGGTGGCGGCCGGTGCCCGCGCCCTGGTCCTCACCGCCGACACCCCCGTCGTCGGCACCAAGCGCGAGGGTGAGCGGTCCGTGTGGTCCGCCGTCGAGCCGGGGTGGCTCCGCGTGAACTTCCCCGACCAGGGCGGGGGCCCTGACGACCCCGCCGTGCGGGCGGCGGCCGAGAAGGCCACCGACCTCGGGCCCCAGGACGTCGCGTGGCTCGCCGCGCGCTTCGGCCTCCCGGTGGTGGTCAAGGGCGTGCTGCACCCCGAGGACGCGCGCCGCTGCGTGGACGCCGGTGCCGCGGCGGTCTGGGTCTCCCACCACGGGGGACGCCAGCTCGACCGCGCGATGGCGCCGGCCCACGCCCTGGCCGCGGTCGTCGAGGAGGTCGGCGACGACGCCGAGGTGTACGTCGACGGGGGAGTGCGTAGCGGCCTCGACGTGCTGACCGCGCTCGCCCTGGGGGCGCGGGCGGTGTTCCTCGGGCGACCGGTCCTCTGGGCGCTGGCCGACGGCGGTGCCGCGGGAGTGGTCTCGTTGCTGGGCGAGCTGACCTCCGACCTGGAGGAGTGCGTGCGCCTCGCGGGGGAGCCCTCGGCGGCCTCGGTCCCCCGCGAGCTGGTGGTCAACACCGGCTCCTGAGCTCGTGTGACCGGCGCCACTGGACCCCGATTTGCATTGCTCGCCAGGGCCGTCCTAATGTTTCACCTGTCGCCAGGGAGCGGCGGGACGCAAGGCCGAGAGGTCGGGCGGCCGGCCCCGAGGCGGAACCCCCAACTCTTCACTCCTCACCGGAGCGGGACGAGTGCGCGCCACGGCGGCCTCCGATCGACTCGGTGGCAGTGGCGCGCCGGGGGCCGGCAAGACCGAGGCCAGTTTGACTGGCCGAGAGCGAACCGGTAAGTTTCACCAGGTTGCCCCCCAGCAAGGCCGAGAGGCCGAACTGCGGTGCGCGCTTGATCCTTGAGAACTCAACAGTGTGCCAAAAGTCGACGAATTAATTTGTAACGCCCCGTCGGCAGATGCGAGATCGATTCGTCGGTCGCGCCATTTGTCTGACGGTTCCTTTGGTAAGACGGTCCCATTTTCCTGGGGCCAACTTGCCGGGATACTCCAAATATCGATGAAAGGCCTTCGGGCCATTTCAGTAGATTTCAACGGAGAGTTTGATCCTGGCTCAGGACGAACGCTGGCGGCGTGCTTAACACATGCAAGTCGAGCGGTAAGGCCCCTTCGGGGGTACACGAGCGGCGAACGGGTGAGTAACACGTGAGCAATCTGCCCATCACATCGGGATAACTCCGGGAAACCGAAGCTAATACCGAATACGACCACCTCCGGCATCGGATGGTGGTGGAAAGTTCCGGCGGTGATGGATGAGCTCGCGGCCTATCAGCTTGTTGGTGGGGTAATGGCCTACCAAGGCTTCGACGGGTAGCCGGCCTGAGAGGGTGACCGGCCACACTGGGACTGAGACACGGCCCAGACTCCTACGGGAGGCAGCAGTGGGGAATATTGGACAATGGGCGAAAGCCTGATCCAGCAACGCCGCGTGAGGGATGACGGCCTTCGGGTTGTAAACCTCTTTCAGCAGGGACGAAGCGCAAGTGACGGTACCTGCAGAAGAAGCACCGGCCAACTACGTGCCAGCAGCCGCGGTAATACGTAGGGTGCGAGCGTTGTCCGGAATTATTGGGCGTAAAGGGCTCGTAGGCGGTCTGTCGCGTCAGGAGTGAAAACTCGGGGCTTAACCCCGAGCCTGCTTCTGATACGGGCAGACTAGAGGTATGCAGGGGAGAACGGAATTCCTGGTGTAGCGGTGAAATGCGCAGATATCAGGAGGAACACCGGTGGCGAAGGCGGTTCTCTGGGCATTACCTGACGCTGAGGAGCGAAAGTGTGGGGAGCGAACAGGATTAGATACCCTGGTAGTCCACACCGTAAACGTTGGGCGCTAGGTGTGGGACTCATTCCACGAGTTCCGTGCCGCAGCTAACGCATTAAGCGCCCCGCCTGGGGAGTACGGCCGCAAGGCTAAAACTCAAAGGAATTGACGGGGGCCCGCACAAGCGGCGGAGCATGCGGATTAATTCGATGCAACGCGAAGAACCTTACCTGGGTTTGACATATGCGAGAACTCTCTAGAGATAGAGAGCTCTTTGGACACTCGCATACAGGTGGTGCATGGCTGTCGTCAGCTCGTGTCGTGAGATGTTGGGTTAAGTCCCGCAACGAGCGCAACCCTCGTCTTATGTTGCCAGCACGTCATGGTGGGGACTCATAAGAGACTGCCGGGGTCAACTCGGAGGAAGGTGGGGATGACGTCAAGTCATCATGCCCCTTATGTCCAGGGCTTCACGCATGCTACAATGGCCGGTACAAAGGGCTGCGAAACCGCAAGGTGGAGCGAATCCCAAAAAGCCGGTCTCAGTTCGGATTGGGGTCTGCAACTCGACCCCATGAAGTCGGAGTCGCTAGTAATCGCAGATCAGCAACGCTGCGGTGAATACGTTCCCGGGCCTTGTACACACCGCCCGTCACGTCACGAAAGTCGGCAACACCCGAAGCCGGTGGCCCAACCCTTGTGGAGGGAGCCGTCGAAGGTGGGGCTGGCGATTGGGACGAAGTCGTAACAAGGTAGCCGTACCGGAAGGTGCGGCTGGATCACCTCCTTTCTAAGGAGCATTCTGAGGCTCAGCCTCGGAGCCGAGCCCGTTTCATGGACGAACGTTCCATGGCGGCTCAACGCTCACTAGTGGAACGTCGACTATTTGGCTCGTCACAGACGCCTCGTCAGTACAACCGGTTCGCCGGAGTGGAACCTCGAGCGTGGTCACGACGAGCCAGGCACACTGTTGGGTCCTGAGGGATCAGGCTTGATCACCTCTGACGGACCGACCATCCCACGAACTGCCCGCATCGGCGGGTCAGCGTGGACCAGGTGGCCGGGACCGCCCGTATCTTGAGAACTACACAGTGGACGCGAGCATCTTTGTAGCAAATGACAAGCTACTAAGGGCACATGGTGGATGCCTTGGCACCAAGAGCCGATGAAGGACGTAGAAGCCTGCGATAAGCCCCGGGAAGTTGGCAATCAAGCTGTGATCCGGGGATTTCCGAATGGGGAAACCCAGCTGGAGTCATGTCCAGCTACCTGCACCTGAACACATAGGGTGTCTGGAGGGAACGTGGGGAAGTGAAACATCTCAGTACCCACAGGAAGAGAAAACAAAAGTGATTCCGAGAGTAGTGGCGAGCGAAATCGGAAGAGGCCAAACCTCATGCGTGTGATAGCCGGCAGGCGTTGCGCAGGAGGGGTTGTGGGGCCGTCGAGTCAGTTCTGCCGAGCTGGCACAGAGTAAGAAACCATCGTTGAAGTCGAAAAGGATTGGAAAATCCTGGCGTAGAGGGTGATACCCCCGTAGACGTAAGACGATGGCTCTGCGACGTCACCCCAAGTAACACGGAACCCCTGAAATTCCGTGTGAATCTGGCGGGACCACCCGTTAAGCCTAAATACTCCTTGGTGACCGATAGCGGACAAGTACCGTGAGGGAAAGGTGAAAAGTACCCCTGGCGGGGAGTGAAATAGTACCTGAAACCGTGTGCCTACAATCCGTCGGAGCGATTCCTCGTGAATTGTGACGGCGTGCCTTTTGAAGAATGAGCCTGCGAGTTTGCGTTGTGTGGCGAGGTTAACCCGAGTGGGGAAGCCGTAGCGAAAGCGAGTCCGAACAGGGCGATTGAGTCGCACGATCAAGACCCGAAGCGGAGTGATCTATCCATGGGCAGGTTGAAGCGCGGGTAAGACCGCGTGGAGGACCGAACCCACCAGGGTTGAAAACCTGGGGGATGACCTGTGGATAGGGGTGAAAGGCCAATCAAACTCCGTGATAGCTGGTTCTCCCCGAAATGCATTTAGGTGCAGCGTCGCGTGTTTCTTACCGGAGGTAGAGCACTGGATGGCTAATGGGCCCTACAAGGTTACTGACGTCAGCCAAACTCCGAATGCCGGTAAGTGAGAGCGCGGCAGTGAGACTGCGGGGGATAAGCTCCGTAGTCGAGAGGGAAACAGCCCAGACCATCAGCTAAGGTCCCTAAGCGATAACTAAGTGGAAAAGGATGTGGAGTCGCAGAGACAACCAGGAGGTTGGCTTAGAAGCAGCCACCCTTGAAAGAGTGCGTAATAGCTCACTGGTCAAGTGATTCCGCGCCGACAATGTAGCGGGGCTCAAGTTATCCACCGAAGCTATGGCATTCATGCATTATCTAGGCCTTAGTGGTCCAGGAGCATGGATGGGTAGGGGAGCGTCGTATGGCGCGTAAAGCGGCGGAGTGATCCAGCCGTGAATGCCATACGAGT
This sequence comes from Nocardioides marmoribigeumensis, assembly GCF_031458325.1. Classification (NCBI taxonomy): domain Bacteria; kingdom Bacillati; phylum Actinomycetota; class Actinomycetes; order Propionibacteriales; family Nocardioidaceae; genus Nocardioides; species Nocardioides marmoribigeumensis. The sequence goes on along the minus strand of NZ_JAVDYG010000001.1, from coordinate 506,365 downwards.
GAGAATGCAGGCATGAGTAGCGAATGAGGAGTGAGAAACTCCTCCGCCGAATGATCAAGGGTTCCAGGGTCAAGCTAATCTGCCCTGGGTAAGTCGGGACCTAAGGCGAGGCCGACAGGCGTAGTCGATGGACATCGGGTTGATATTCCCGTACCGGCGAAACAGCGCCCCTGACGAACCTGATGATGCTAAGCGCCCGAAGCCGCGGGACTCCTTCGGGAGACCGTTGGTGGAGCGCGCGACCCGAATCAGTAGTAGTCAAGCGATGGGGTGACACAGGAAGGTAGCCCAACCGTGGCGATGGTAGACCACGGGTAGGTGCGTAGGGCGAGACGTAGGCAAATCCGCGTCTCATATAGCCTGAGACACTCGTACGGAGCCGTTCAGGCGAAGTGGGTAATCCTATGCTGTCGAGAAAAACCTCTAGCGAGCTGTGAGCCGCCCGTACCCCAAACCGACTCAGGTGATCAGGTAGAGAATACCAAGGCGATCGAGTGAACCATGGTTAAGGAACTCGGCAAAATGCCCCCGTAACTTCGGGAGAAGGGGGGCCGGATCCGTGAGCAGACTTGCTCTGCAAAGCGGTGATGGCCGCAGAGACCAGGCCCAAGCGACTGTTTACTAAAAACACAGGTCCGTGCTAAGTCGCAAGACGATGTATACGGACTGACTCCTGCCCGGTGCTGGAAGGTTAAGGGGACGTGTTAGCTGGTTTACCAGCGAAGCGCAGAACTTAAGCCCCAGTAAACGGCGGTGGTAACTATAACCATCCTAAGGTAGCGAAATTCCTTGTCGGGTAAGTTCCGACCTGCACGAATGGAGTAACGACTTGGGCGCTGTCTCAACCGTGGACTCGGCGAAATTGCACTACGAGTAAAGATGCTCGTTACGCGCGGCAGGACGGAAAGACCCCGGGACCTTTACTATAGTTTGGTATTGGTGTTTGGTTCGGCTTGTGTAGGATAGGTGGGAGACTTTGAAGCATGGACGCCAGTTCGTGTGGAGTCAACGTTGAAATACCACTCTGGTCGTACTAGATATCTAACCTAGGTCCGTGATCCGGATCAGGGACAGTGCCTGATGGGTAGTTTAACTGGGGCGGTTGCCTCCTAAAATGTAACGGAGGCGCTCAAAGGTTCCCTCAGCCTGGTTGGCAATCAGGTTTCGAGTGTAAGTGCACAAGGGAGCTTGACTGTGAGAGTGACAACTCGAGCAGGGACGAAAGTCGGAACTAGTGATCCGGCACCGGCATGTGGAAGCGGTGTCGCTCAACGGATAAAAGGTACCCCGGGGATAACAGGCTGATCTTCCCCAAGAGTCCATATCGACGGGATGGTTTGGCACCTCGATGTCGGCTCGTCGCATCCTGGGGCTGGAGTAGGTCCCAAGGGTTGGGCTGTTCGCCCATTAAAGCGGCACGCGAGCTGGGTTTAGAACGTCGTGAGACAGTTCGGTCCCTATCCGCCGCGCGCGCAGGAAACTTGAGAAAGGCTGTCCCTAGTACGAGAGGACCGGGATGGACGAACCTCTGGTGTGCCAGTTGTTCTGCCAAGAGCACGGCTGGTTAGCTACGTTCGGAAGTGATAACCGCTGAAAGCATCTAAGCGGGAAGCACGTTTCAAGATGAGGTTTCCCACTGGGTCAACCAGGTAAGGCCCCCAGTAGACGACTGGGTTGATAGGCCGGAGGTAGAAGGCAGCAATGCACGGAGCCGACCGGTACTAATAGGCCGAGGGCTTGTCTTGCTCAAAGATGTTGCGCGTCCACTGTGTGGTTCCCGAGTTACGGTCGGGGACCAGTCCACTGATACTGGTCTGATCTAACTCCATAGAGTTTCGGCGGCCATAGCGAGAGGGAAACACCCGGCTCCATTCCGAACCCGGAAGTTAAGCCTTTCAGCGCCGATGGTACTGCAACCGGGAGGTTGTGGGAGAGTAGGACGTCGCCGGACATTCTTTCGTGAAGGCCACCCGATCTCGGGTGGCCTTCACGCATGTCCGCACACATTTCCAGCCATCAGGAGCCTCCATGTCCGAGCGACAGGGTCGCGGCCCGCGCCGCGATGGAGACCGAAACGCCCGAACCGAGCGCAACGACCCGCGCAAAAACGAGACCCGCGGCGGTGGTGACCGCAGGGGACGACCCGATCGCAGCGCCCCGCGCCGTGAGGACCCTCGTGACCGCCGGGACCGGGTCCAGGTGGAGCGCACGACCGACCAGAAGGTCTACGACGGCCCTCCGCTGCCCGAGGAGGTCACCGGCAAGGAGCTCGACCGCTCCGTGCTGGACCAGCTGCGGGGACTCCCCGAGAAGCTGGCGGCCAGGGTCGCGCGCCACCTCGCGGCGGCCGGCCTGCTGATCGACTCGGAGCCGGAGACGGCCTACCAGCACACCCTGGCGGCTCGCGGTCGTGCGTCCCGGGTCGGCGTGGTCCGTGAGGCGTGCGGCGAAGCGGCGTACGCGGCGGGTCACTTCGCCGAGGCGCTGTCGGAGCTGCGTGCGGCCAAGCGGATGAGCGGCACCAATGCCTACCTGCCGATGATGGCCGACTGCGAGCGCGCGCTCGGCCGTCCTGAGCGTGCTCTCGAGCTGGCCAAGAATCCCTCGGTCAAGAAGCTCGAGCGCGCCCAGCAGGTCGAGATGACGATCGTCGAGGCCGGGGCGCGCTTCGACCTGGGCGAGGTCGACGGTGCCCTGCGCACCCTCGAGAACGCCCATGTCCGGTCCGTGGCTCGCGAGCCGTGGGTCGTGCGGCTGCGCTACGCCTACGCCGACCTGCTGCTCAAGGCCGGTCGCCGTGACGAGGCGATCGAGTGGTTCCACCGCACGGTCGCGGTCGACGGCGAGCAGCTCACCGATGCCGCGGAGCGGCTCGAGGAGCTCGAGGCCGAGCAGGCCTGAGCCTCGAGCCGGCTTTCGTCCCCTGCGCCGCCGAGGAGCGCTCCGTCCACGGTCTGCCGCGACGGCGCGTGTGTTGTCCCCGGTCGGCGCGAGCCTGGGGTCTCGTGGCCGCGCGCGTCGGTCCGGGACGGAGAGAGCTCATGGAGGTGTCGACCGCGTCGAAGGTCGAGGACAACGGTTCGGAGGGTGTCGCCGAGGCGGCGCTCAACCAGGTCGTGCTGCGCGGGCGGGTCTCAGGCGCGCCCGTCGAGCGTGAGCTGCCCAGTGGGGCCACGGTGGTGGGCCTCCGGATCAGCGTGCGCCGGGACCGCACGACGATGACCAAGGGCTCCAAGCAGACCGTGGACTGGGTGGAGTGCACCGCGTGGTCCGCGAGCATGCGCCGCGCGGTCGCCCGCTGGGAGGTGGGGGACGTGGTGGAGCTCGAGGGCGCCCTGCGACGCCGGTTCCCCCGCGGCGGAGGGATGAGCCGGGTCGAGATCGAGGTCCTGCGAGGGCGTCGGCTCAGCCGGGGCTAGGCTCGCGGGGTGGGAGACGGAGCGCCGACGGAGTTCGACCTCGTGGGCTCGGAGGTGCTGCGGGCCAGCGACGGCCCGCTGACCTCCCACTACGACCTGGCGATGCTCGACCTCGACGGCGTGGTCTACATCGGTCCCGACGTCGTGCCGGGTGCTGCGGACCGCATCGCGGAAGCGGTCGAGGCAGGGATGCACGTCGCGTTCGTGACCAACAACGCCGCACGCCCACCTGGCCGTGTCGCGGAGCACCTGCGCGAGCTGGGGGTGGACGCCTCGACCGACGACGTCGTGACCTCGGCCCAGGCGGCCGCGACCGTGCTGGCCGAGGACCTCGCAGAGGACGCCGCGGTCTTCGTCATCGGCGGTGAGGGGCTGTTCACGGCCCTGCGCGAGGCCGGGCTGAGGCCCGTGCAGTCGCTGGAGGACGAGCCCGTCGCGGTGGTCTCGGGCTACCATCCGGACCTGCGGTGGCGCACGGTCATCGACGGCGCGATCCTGGTCAGGAAGGGCCTGCCCTGGGTGGCGTCCAACACCGATCTCACCGTCCCGACGCCGGCCGGCCCGGGCCCCGGCAACGGGGTGCTCGTGCGGGCGGTGCAGGAGTTCGCCCAGGTCACGCCGCGTGTCGCCGGGAAGCCCGAACCGCCGCTGGTGAAGGAGACGATCCGCCGGGTGGGGGGCGAGCGGCCACTCATGGTGGGGGACCGGCTCGACACCGACATCGAGGGCGCGGTGCGGGCGGGGTGCCACAGCCTCCTGGTGATGACCGGCGTGACCGGGATCGAGGAGCTCGTCGCGGCAGGAGGGGACCAGCGACCGACGTACGTCTCGGCGGACCTGGGGGGCCTCCACACCGCGCATCCCGCGCCGGAGCAGGACGGGGACCACTGGGTCTGCGGCGGCTGGAAGGCCTGTGTCGATGCCGGCGAGCTGCAGGTCGAGGGCTCGGGCGGGGCCGACGACTGGTGGCGGGTGGTGGCCGCCGCGGCCTGGGCCCACGCGGATGCCGAGGGAGCCGCTCCTGACGTCGACCGACTCACCGCACCGTGACCGATTCCGCCCACGCCCCAGGGGGTATGGTGCCGCAAGTCCGTCGCATGATCAGGTCGGGGGACCGCCCGGGTGTCCGGGCGTCCGACCACGTCAAGATCCCGAGAGGAGCCAGCATGGACCACGAGGCGACCACCAGTCCGTCGGAGCGTGCTGCTGCCGTCGTCCACGAGCTGGAGACTCTCGAGGACGTCGCGATCGACCACCACGTGGCGGCGTTCGAGCTGGCCCATGCCAAGCTGCGCGGCCTGCTGACCGACGACGGTCACCTGCGGCACGGTCCCCACGCCGCGAGCGCCTGAGCCCCCTCCACGCCCGGGAGGCAGGGCAGCCGGATGCCTCGACGACTCCGCCTCGACGCCGAGCTCGTGCGCCGAGGCCTCGCCCGGTCGCGGGAGCACGCGGCCACGCTGATCCAGGACGGTCGCGTGACCGTCTCCGGGGCGCGGGCGACCAAACCCGCGACCGGCGTCACGACCGACGTCGCGATCGTCGTGCGGGAGGACCCCGCCACCCCGGACTACGTCTCACGGGGAGGGCACAAGCTGGCCGGGGCGCTCGCCGTCCTCGAGCCACTGGGGCTGGTGGTCACCGGGCGCCGCTGCCTGGACGCAGGAGCGTCCACCGGCGGCTTCACCGATGTGCTGCTGCGGCACGGCGCGGCCCAGGTGGTCGCGGTCGACGTCGGTTACGGGCAGCTGGCCTGGAGCCTGCGGCAGGACGAGCGTGTGGTGGTCCACGACCGCACCAACGTGCGGGAGCTGAGCCTCGAGGTGATCGGCGACCCGGTGGACGTCGTGGTCGGCGACCTGTCGTTCATCTCCCTGACCCTCGTGCTCGACGCGTTGGTCGGGGTCTGCGCGCCCGACGCCGACCTCGCCCTGATGGTGAAGCCGCAGTTCGAGGTCGGGAAGGACCGGGTCGGCAAGGGCGGCGTGGTGCGGGACCCGGCCCTGCGCGCCGAGGCCGTCGCGACCGTCGCAGCCGCGGCCGAGGCCCGGGGGTGGGGCGCCCGCGCGGTGGCGCCGAGCCCGCTGCCCGGTCCGTCGGGCAACCGCGAGTTCTTCCTGTGGCTGCGTCGCGGGCCGTCCACGCTCTCCACAGAGCAGATCGACGACGCGGTGCGGAGCCCGGTCGTGGGGGTGCCCTCTGAGAGGGTGGACCCGTGAGCAACCACGAGCCGGCCGAGGACGGAGTGCCTGGAGCGCCCCGACGCGTCCTGCTGGTGGTCAACACCCGCCGCGAGGAGGTCGCCACCGAGGCGCTCCACGCAGCGCGACAGCTGATGGCGCACGGGCTCGCCGTCCGCGTCCTGTCCGGTGACGCCGACCTGATGCCGTGGGCCGAGGACGACCGGGTCGAGCGGGTCGAGGCCGGCCCGCAGGCCGCCGAGGACTGCGACCTCGTGCTCGTCCTGGGCGGCGACGGCACGATCCTGCGTGGCGCCGAGATGGCCCGCGAGACCGGGGCTCCGCTGCTGGGCATCAACCTGGGGCACGTGGGATTCCTCGCCGAGGCCGACCACGACGACCTCGCCCAGGTGATCGAGGCGGTGGTGGCCGGCCACTATCGCGCCGAGGAGCGGCTGACCGTCGACGTGTCCGTCTTCGTCGAGGACGCCCTGGTGGCCTCCACCTGGGCGCTCAACGAGGCCAGCGTGGAGAAGGCCTCGCGCGAGCGGATGCTGGAGGTCCAGGTCGAGATCGACGGACGGCCGCTGTCCCGGTGGGGCTGCGACGGGGTCGTCTGCAGCACGCCGACCGGGTCGACGGCGTACAACTTCTCGGCCGGTGGACCCATCGTCTGGCCGGAGGTGCAGGCCCTGCTGGTGGTGCCGCTGTCGGCCCACGCGCTGTTCGCCCGGCCCATGGTCGTGGCCCCCAGCAGCGTGATCTCGGTCCAGGTGATCCACACCAACGACGGTGGCGCCGTCCTCTGGTGCGACGGCCGGCGGACCGTCGACCTGCCCCCCGGGGCCCGGATCGAGGTCCGGCGCGGACATGCACCTGTCCGGCTGGCCCGGCTGCACGAGGCACCCTTCACCGACCGGCTGGTGGCGAAGTTCGAGCTGCCCGTCTCCGGGTGGCGCGGGGCGGCCGAGCGTCGCCGGCAGGAGGCCCGGGACTGATGCTCGAGGAGCTGCGGATCGTCGGCCTCGGCGTCATCGACGAGTCCGTGCTGGAGCTGGGGCCGGGGTTCACCGCGATCACCGGCGAGACGGGCGCGGGCAAGACGATGCTGGTCACCGCGCTGGGCCTGCTCCTGGGTGGCCGCGCGGACTCGGGGGCGGTGCGCACGGGCGCCCGTCAGGCCCGCGTCGAGGGCGTGCTCGACCTCGCCGGCACCCAGCTGGTCCAGGAGCTGCGGACCACGGTCGAGGAGGCCGGCGGTCAGCTCGACGGCGAGCGGCTGATGCTCGCGCGCCAGGTCTCGGCAGAGGGGCGCTCGCGGGCCTACGCAGGCGGGGCCGGCGTCCCGGCCGGCGTGCTGTCGGCCATCGCGGACCGGGTGGTCGCCGTGCACGGACAGTCCGACCAGCACCAGCTGCTGAGCGCGACCGCGCAGCGCGACGCGCTGGACAGGTACGCCGGCGCGGAGGCACTGCGGCTCCGCAGCGAGTTCGCGGCGGCCCACGCCGAGCTGCGTGCGGTCGAGGCCGAGCGCGAGGAGCTGCTCACGCGCAGCCGGGAGCGGGCACGCGAGGTCGACCTGCTGCGCTTCGGGCTGGAGGAGATCGAGCAGGTCGCCCCGGCGCCCGGCGAGGACGCTGCGCTGGCGGAGGAGGAGTCCCGGCTGGGGTTCGCCGACACGCTGCGCACGGCCGCCGAGCAGGCCCGCGAGATGCTCTCCGCCGAGCAGGGCGGACCCGACGCGCTCGGTGCCGTCGGGGCGGCACGGCGGCTGCTCGACGGGGTCCGCGACCACGACGCGGCCGCGGGGGAGCTCGCCGACCGGCTGGCCGAGGTCGGCTACCTCCTCGGCGACCTGGCCGCCGACACCGCGTCCTACGCCTCGGGGCTGGAGACCGACCCGGCACGGCTGGCGGCCGTCTCCGAGCGCAGGGCGGCCCTGGTCGCGCTGACCCGGAAGTACGGCGACAGCATCGACGAGGTGATCGCCTGGTCCGCCGAGGCGGCCGCGCGGCTCGGCGGCCTCGAGGGAGCCGACGACCGGATCGGCGAGCTCGAGGCGAGGGCTGCCGAGCTCGCCTCGGCACTGGCCGCGACCGGGGCCGCGCTGAGCGCGGTCCGAGCCGAGGCGGCCGAGCGGCTCGCCCACGCGGTGTCGGAGGAGCTGACCGCGCTCGCCATGCCCCACGCGCAGGTCGAGGCTCGGGTGACCCAGGCAGAGGCGGCCGAGGGGCTCGAGGTCGACGGCCGCCGGCTGCGGATGAACGCCACCGGGCTGGACGACGTCGAGCTGCTGCTGGCCGCCAACCGCGGTGCCGAGGCGAGGCCGCTGCACAAGGGCGCCTCCGGCGGCGAGCTCTCCCGCGTGATGCTGGGGCTCGAGGTCGTGCTGGCGGGCACCAACCCGGTCCCGACGATGGTCTTCGACGAGGTCGACGCCGGCGTCGGCGGCAAGGCCGCGGTCGAGGTCGGACGGCGTCTGGCGATGCTGGCCCGCGACGCGCAGGTCGTCGTGGTCACCCACCTGCCGCAGGTCGCCGCCTTCGCCGACCGTCACGTGGTGGTCGCCAAGAGCAGCGACGGGCTCGTCACGACCTCGGGACTCACCCTCCTGGACGACACCGGGCGCGTCCGCGAGCTCTCGCGCATGCTCGCCGGCCTCGAGGGGTCTGACTCCGCCCAGGCCCACGCCGAGGAGCTGCTCGCCACCGCGCGCGCCCTGACCTGAGCGCGCCACCGTGCGTGACACGATGACGCGGTCATGAAGTTCACCGGACGAGGCAGCGCGCGCGCCAGCGCCCGGAGCGACCCGGCCGGCGCGGTGCAGGGCACGGTCCGCGTGGACCGGCGTACCTCCTCGCTGCTGGCGCGGCTCCGCCCCGGCGACATCGCGGTCCTCGACCACCTGGACCTCGACCGGCGCACGGCCGAGCAGCTGGTCGCCCAGCAGGTCGCCGCGGTGGTCAACGCGGGGCGGTTCGTCTCGGGTCGCTACCCCGCGCTCGGCGCGGAGGTCCTCGCCAAAGCCGGCGTGGTGCTGCTCGACGACGCCGGCACCGGCGTGCTCGCGGCCAGGAACGGCGCGTCGGGACGCGTCGAGGGCGACCGGCTCCTCGTCGACGGCAAGGAGGTCGCCCGCGGCACGCGGCTCGACCTGGACGCCGTGCTCGTGCAGATGGACGAGGCGCGCGCCGGGCTGGCCACCCAGCTGGAGAGCTTCACCCACAGCACGACCGAGTACCTCCGCCGCGAGCAGGAGCTGCTGCTGCACGGCCGCGGCGTGCCGGACGTCGCGACCCGGATCGCCGGCCGTCCGGTGGTCGTGGTGGTCCGGGCCTTCGACCACGAGTCCGACCTGCGTCGGATCCGTCGCTTCATCCGCGAGCAGCACCCGGTCCTGGTCGGTGTCGACGCCGGGGCCGACGCGCTGCGCGAGGCGCGACTGCGCCCCGACATCGTGGTGATCGGTGAGGAGGGTCTCGCGCGCGTCGCCGGCGGGGCGGGGGAGCGCGTGGTCAGCGACGCCGCACTGCGCTCGGCCCGCGAGGTCGTCGTGCACGCCGACGCCACCGACCGGGCGGTCGGGGCCGACCGGCTCGACCGCATCGGCGTCCGCCCCCAGCGGGTGGCCACCAGCGGCACCAGCGAGGACCTCGCCCTGCTCCTGGCCGACCTCAAGGGCGCCTCGCTGATCGTGACGGTCGGGACCCACGCGAGCCTCGACGAGTTCCTCGACCGGCAGCGCTCCGGCCTGGCCTCGACGTTCCTCACCCGGCTGCGGGTGGGGCCGAGGCTGGTCGACGCCAAGGCGGTCCCCGTGGTGTACGCCGGGCGCGTGCGCCCGTGGCACCTCGCCCTCGTGCTGCTCGCGGGCCTCGTGGCCCTCGCTGCCGCCCTGTCCACCTCGCCCGACGGCGCTGCCCTCCTGCGTGACCTGCAGGACCAGGCCCAGCCCCTCATCGACTGGATCCGAGGACTGCTCCCGTGATCTCCTTCCGCTCCCACGTCGTCTCGCTCGTCGCGGTCTTCCTCGCGCTCGCCATCGGGGTCGTGCTCGGTGCCGGCCCCCTCCAGCGCGACGAGGCCGCCGTCGGCGCGGGCGACACCGACGCCGAGGCCCTCGCCGCCGCCGACCAGCGCATCGCCGAGCTGCAGCGGGGGCGGAGCTTCAACGACGCCTTCGCGCGCGCCACGGCCGACGAGCTGGTCGGCGACAGCCTGCGCCGGCGGGCGGTCACGGTCGTGACCCTGCCGGGCGCCGACCCCGACCAGGTCACCCGGGCCGTGGCGCTCGTCCAGCGCGCCGGCGGGACCCTCGCCGCTCGGGTGGAGCTCACCGACAAGCTCGTCGACGTGGCCAACCGCAAGCTGGTGGAGGAGCTGACCGACCAGCTGCTCTCCTCGGAGGACCAGCCGCTGCCCGGAGGCCAGGCCTCCAGCGGCTACGTGCGTGTCGGCCAGCTGCTCGGCTTCGTCCTCACGACGAGCAAGGACAAGGGCGCCCCGCCGGCCAGGGGCGCCGCGCCCGTGCTGGCCAGCCTCACCACCGCGGGCCTGGTCTCGGTCACCGGGCAGGTGCAGCGGCGGGGGAGCCTCGTCCTCGTGGTGGCGGGGGAGCCGACCGGGACCGCCGACCAGCGGCAGGGAGCCGGCGACATCGTCACGGCCGTCGCACGCTCCCTCGACGAGGCCAGTGACGGGGTCGTCGTGGCCGGTCCGCTGGCGAGCGGGGCCAAGGACGGGGTGCTGGGCGCCCTGCGCGCCTCGCCGACCGCGCAGCTGGTCTCCACCGTCGACGTCTCGGAGCTCGGGGCGGGGGCGATCCTGTCGGTGCTGGCCCTGCGCGCCCAGGCCGACGGTGACACCCTCCAGCTGGGCAGCTCCTCCTCGGCGGACGGGGCCTTCCCCGGCGCGAAGTGATCTCGACCGCCTCGATCACGGGCACTGTCGGCGTGGGTTGTCGCCAACCGGCAGATCGTTGGTAGCCTAGAACCCCGTGGACGGGCGAGGTCTCTCGCCGCACATTCGGAGCCACGGGAGTTCACTTGGCCGCTGAGCAGACCACCAAGCACCTTTTCGTCACCGGCGGCGTCGCCTCGTCCCTGGGCAAGGGACTGACCGCCTCCTCGCTCGGCAACCTGCTCAAGGCCCGGGGCCTGCGGGTCACCATGCAGAAGCTGGACCCGTACCTCAACGTGGACCCCGGCACGATGAACCCCTTCCAGCACGGCGAGGTCTTCGTCACCGACGACGGCGCCGAGACCGACCTGGACATCGGGCACTACGAGCGATTCCTGGACCGCAACCTCCAGGGCCACGCCAACGTCACCACCGGGCAGGTGTACTCCAAGGTCATCGCCAAGGAGCGCCGCGGGGACTACCTGGGCGACACCGTGCAGGTGATCCCGCACATCACCAACGAGATCAAGGAGCGGATGCTCGCCATGGGCGGGCCCGACATCGACGTGGTGATCACCGAGATCGGTGGCACGGTCGGCGACATCGAGTCGCTGCCCTTCCTCGAGGCGGCCCGCCAGCTGCGGCACGAGGTCGGCCGCGACAACTCCTTCTTCCTCCACGTCTCGCTCGTGCCGTGGATCGGACCCTCGGGTGAGCTCAAGACCAAGCCGACGCAGCACTCGGTCGCCGCGCTGCGGTCGATCGGCATCCAGCCCGACGCGATCGTGTGCCGGGCGGACCGCGAGATCCCGCTCACCGTGAAGAAGAAGATCTCGCTGATGTGCGACGTCGACCAGGAGGCGGTCGTCGCGGCCGTCGACGCCCCGTCGATCTACGACATCCCCAAGGTCCTGCACCGCGAGGGCCTGGACGCCTACGTCGTACGCCGGCTCAACCTCGCGTTCCGTGACGTCGACTGGACCGACTGGGACGACCTGCTGCGTCGGGTCCACCACCCCAAGGACCACGTCACGGTGGCCCTGGTCGGCAAGTACATCGACCTGCCCGACGCCTACCTGTCGGTGGCCGAGGCCCTGCGCGCCGGCGGGTTCGCCCACGAGGCCAAGGTCACCATCCGCTGGGTGCCCTCCGACGAGTGCGAGTCGCCCGAGGGGGCCAAGCGCCACCTGTCCGACGTCGACGCCGTCCTCGTCCCGGGTGGCTTCGGCATCCGCGGGATCGACGGCAAGATCGGGGCGCTGGAGTACGCCCGCACCCAGAAGATCCCCACGCTCGGCATCTGCCTGGGCCTGCAGTGCATGGTCATCGAGTACGCCCGCAACGTGCTCGGCCTGGAGAAGGCCGGGTCCACCGAGTTCGACCCGGGCTCGCAGGAGCCGGTGATCGCCACGATGGAGGAGCAGCACGCGTTCGTCGAGGGTGCCGGTGACCTCGGCGGCACGATGCGGCTCGGGCTCTACCCGGCCGACCTCACCGAGGGCTCGGTGATCGCCGAGACCTACGGCGCCACGCGCGTCGACGAGCGCCACCGCCACCGCTACGAGGTCAACAACGGCTACGTCGACCGGCTGACCGAGGCGGGCCTGGTGTTCTCCGGCGTCGGCCCGGAGAACGGACTGGTCGAGTTCGTCGAGCTGCCGCGCGAGGTGCATCCCTACTTCGTGTCCACCCAGGCGCACCCCGAGCTGACCTCGCGCCCGACCCGGCCGCACCCGCTGTTCGCCGGACTGGTCGGCGCGGCGATCCAGCGGCAGCGCGAGCTCGAGCTGCCGGTCGGGGAGTGAGCGCGTGACCGCGCACCTCGGGGACGGGACGACCGAGCTCGGCGCCCCCGACCTGGTCGACGAGCCGCAGGTCTGGCCCGTGCACGCCTCGGCCGACATCTGGCGCGGGAGCGCCCCCTTCGCCGTACGCCGGGACGAGATCAGCCGACCTGGGCACGCCGAGCAGTTCGGCCGCGTCGTCGTCGAGCACCCCGGCGCGGTCGTCGTGCTGGCCCTGGACGAGGACGGGCGGGCGCTGGTGCTCCGGCAGTACCGCCACCCGATCGGCCGCCGCATGGTCGAGCTCCCCGCCGGGCTGCTCGACGTCCCCGGCGAGGACCCGCTGGTGGCCGCGCAGCGCGAGCTGCTGGAGGAGGCGGGGCTCGAGGCGGGCCACTGGACGCACCTGTCGTCGATGCACACCTCGCCCGGGATCAGCGCGGAGCTGATCGAGGTCTACCTCGCCCAGGGCCTGCGCGCCGTGCCCGACCGCGGCGGCTTCGAGCCGGAGCACGAGGAGGCCGACATGACGGTCCACTGGGTGCCGTTCGACGACCTGGTCGACGCCGTCCTCGAGCGTCGACTGACCGACGGGCCGCTCGCCGTCGCCGTCCTGACCCACGTCCTGCTGGACCGGCGCCACCGGGACACCGCGTCGTGACCGCCGAGGTCGCCGCCCCCGCGGGCCCGACCGGGCCGACGGCCGTCCAGCGCGCGCTGCGGACCTACCTCGACCACCTCGCCGTCGAGCGCGGGCTCGCCCCGAACACGCTGTCGTCGTACCGACGCGACCTGCGGCGCTACGCCGCCTTCCTCGCCGGCCGCGGCGTCACCGACCTGGCCGGGGTGGGGGAGTCGTCGGTCTCGGAGTTCCTCATGCACCTGCGCGAGGGCGACGCGGACCACCCGCCGCTCTCGGCCGCGAGCGCGGGGAGGGCGGTCGTCGCGGTCCGCGGCTTGCACCGCTTCGCCGTGCGCGACGGGTGGACCGAGGCGGACCCCGCCGCCGGCGTACGCCCGCCGGCACCGGCCAAGCGGCTGCCGAAGGCACTGCCCCTGGCCGACATCGAGCGCATCCTCGACGCCGCCGGTGCGCCCGGCACGGTCCTGGCGCTGCGCGACCGCGCGCTGCTGGAGCTGCTGTACTCCTCCGGGGCGCGGATCTCCGAGGCGGTCGGTCTCGACGTCGACGACCTCGACCTGGAGTCGGCGGCCGTGCGGCTGCGCGGCAAGGGCAGCAAGGAGCGGGTCGTCCCGTTCGGCTCGATGGCGCGCGAGGCGCTCTCGGCCTACCTCGTGCGTGCGCGGCGGGACCTGGTCACCGCCGGGTCGGGCACGCCGGCGGTGTTCCTCAACTCCCGCGGTGGACGGCTCTCGCGGCAGAGCGCGTGGGCGGTGCTGGTCCGCGCGGCCGACCGCGCCGGCGCCACCGCGGAGGTCTCGCCGCACACGCTGCGGCACTCCTTCGCCACCCACCTGATCGAGGGCGGTGCGGACGTCCGGGTCGTGCAGGAGCTGCTCGGGCACGCCTCGGTCACCACGACGCAGGTCTACACGCTGGTCACCGTCGACGGGCTGCGCGAGGTCTACGCGACCGCGCACCCGCGGGCCCTGGGCTGAGCTGCGGGGCCCGCGGGGTGCGCCGGCCTCAGCGGTCGAACGCCGCGAACCCGCGGTCGGAGGCGATCCGGCCGACCCGGTAGCCGTCCTCCATGGCGTCACGGAAGTGGATGCCGAGCTGGATCCGGCTGATGAACGCCGACCGCCTCAACGCCGCGGCGCTCGAGTAGTGCCGGGTCTCGCCCGTCACGGGGTTGGAGATGTCGAGGTCGATGGCGTCCGACCCGGTCAGGCGGGTCAGTCCCCGCACGAAGCTGCTGGTCAGGCAGCCGTGTCCGGTCGGCCACTCCGGGTACGGCGGGGTGGCGACCACGGGCGACCACGTCGGGACTGCGGTGGTGGCGTCGTTGCCGTCCGTGTCGGCCTCGCGGACCGCGGTGATCGGCCGCCAGAACCTGTGGTCGTACTTCATCCGCCAGCAGGTGATGATCGCGTCGGCCGTGGTCATGTTGAGCAGGGCGAACATGCGCGCGGTCGCGCGTGCCCCGAGACCGCTCCGGTCCGCCCACTCGCGCAGGGCGGTGTTGAACACGACGCCCACGGGCGCGTTCCAGAAGTGCCCGTTGGCGGCGTCGGCGTCCGGGTCGGTGCTGTCGAGCCTGCCGATCCGCCGCACCTCGTCCACGTCCGCGGCGTACTCCGTGCTCGTGATCGCGTCGGGCCCGCCCACGTCGATGCTCGTCGGGGACGGCAGCAGCAGCGGGTCGACGAAGCCCAGCCAGGCGAACGCCATGGGCGCGAACGCCGGGGGAGTCGGGCGCCACTCACCGGGGCCGGGGGCGGGGTCGACCGGCAGGGTGATGCTGGTGCTCAGCGGCGCGCGGGAGGCCAGCAGGCGGTCCGCCGCGGCTGCACCGACCGCGACGCCCCGGTCCTCGAGAGGTCCGTCCGGCACGGCGGCCAGGGTCGTGGCCAGGTCGGCGTCGAGGTGGCCGGCCGCGCCGGGGAAGGACGCCGACAGCACGTCGTGCGCCGCGGTCGCCACCGCCGCGCTCACCGACGCCCGGCCAGGGGGCGCGTGGGTGACCGCGTCGTACACGGCGGAGGAGACGAGCCCGAGGTGGAGCTGGGCCGGGGGCGGGCCCAGGGCGGCCTCGGTCGCGATCGTGCGGACCGCGATCGCGTTCCAGTCGCGGACGACGCGGGCTCGAGCGTCGCCGGTCTCCGCGGACGCGCTCACCGCCGGGGTGAGCGCGACCGCCGACCAGGCCAGGCAGAGGCAGGCGGCCGGGGCGAGGACTCGGGTTCGGGGGCTGCGGGACATGGTGGCTCCTTCCGTGGGCGAGCCGGTGGGGGTGCCTCGGCGTCCGACAAAATGTCGACATGTCTACGGCGTGGCGTCCGTCCCGGACCAGTCCGCCGACCTAGTTTCGAGTCGTCCGACCGGTACGACGAGAGCAGGCTGACGTGGCAGACCAGGGATTTGGGATCTTCGGCTCCTCCTACTCCTCGGGGTCCAGCGCCCCGACCATGCCTCCGATGGTGAGGGTCCCCGCGCCGTCGGCACCGTCGGCGCCGTCGGCACCGTCGGCACCGGCAGCGCCGGTCGCCGCAGCACCGGCACCGGCAGCGCCGGTCGCCGCAGCGCCTGTCACGCAGGCGCCGGCCACCACCCCTCGCCCGCGGACGGCGCCCTCCGGACCGGTGCCCGGTGAGACCGGCCCGACCGGGCGTCCCTGGCCCGACCTGCCCGAGCCGCGGCCGATCGGCATCCACGGCAACGCGCGCATCATCGCGATGTGCAACCAGAAGGGCGGGGTCGGCAAGACCACGACCACGATCAACCTCGGTGCCGCGCTGGCCGAGCACGGCCGCAAGGTGCTCCTGGTCGACTTCGACCCGCAGGGCTCGCTCTCGGTGGGCCTCGGGATGAACCCGCACACCATGGACATGACCGTCTACAACCTGCTCATGCAGCGCGACGTGTCGCTCGAGGACGTGGTCGTGCCCACGCACGTCGAGGGCGTCGACCTGCTGCCCTCCAACATCGACCTCTCCGCCGCCGAGGTGCAGCTGGTCCACGAGGTCGCCCGCGAGCAGACGCTGTCGCGGGTGCTCCAGGACGCGATCAACGCCTACGACGTGATCCTCATCGACTGCCAGCCCTCGCTCGGCCTGCTCACGGTCAACGCCCTGACCGCCGCCGACGGCGTCATCGTGCCGCTGGAGTGCGAGTACTTCGCCCTGCGCGGCGTCGCGCTGCTCAAGAACACCATCGACAAGGTGCAGGAGCGGCTCAACCCGCGCCTGAAGATCGACGGCGTGCTCGGCACCATGTTCGACGGGCGCACCCTGCACGGCCGCGAGGTCATGCAGCGGCTGGTCGAGGCCTGGGGCGACGACGTGTTCCACACCGTCATCCGCCGCACCGTGAAGTTCTCCGACTCCACGGTCGCCGGCGAGCCGATCACGACGTACGCCGGCACGTCGGCGGGCGCGGAGTCCTACCGCACGCTCGCCAAGGAGGTGCTGGCCCGGTGCCTCGACGTCTGACGGTCCCCGACGACATCTTCCGGCCGACCGCGGTGCCCCCGCCGGCGGCCGCGGTCCCGGCCGAGCCGGCGGTCGCGGTCGTCGAGGAGCCGGTCGAGACGCCCGGCTCCTCGAAGGGACGCCAGTCCTCGGGCCGGGTCAAGCACGACGAGAAGATGACTGTCTACGTCACCTCCGACGAGCTGCTCGACCTGGAGCATGCACGGCTCGAGCTGCGCCGCCACCACGGGCTCGGCGTCGACCGCGGTCGCATCGTGCGCGCGGCCATCGCCATGGCGCTGGCCGACCTCGACCAGCACGGGGCCGACAGCGCGCTGGTCGCCCGCCTGGCGCAGGACTGACCGCGTGACCACGACGCTGGAGCCGCCGGTGAGCACCGAGGAGCCGTCCGAGCCGGTGGCTGGGCCCGCGGACGGGCCCGACCTCGTGCTGGAGCAGGAGCCGACCGGCGGCTTCATGCTCACGCTGGCCAACTTCGAGGGGCCCTTCGACCTCCTGCTGAGCCTGATCGCCAAGCACAAGCTCGACATCACCGAGGTCGCGCTGTCGCAGGTGACCGACGAGTTCATCGCGCACATCCGGTCGGGCGCGGCCGCCGCGGACGACCTGGAGCAGACCTCGTCGTTCCTCCTGGTCGCCGCGACCCTGCTCGACCTCAAGGCAGCCAGGCTGCTGCCCAAGGCGGAGGTCGAGGACGAGGAGGACCTCGCCCTGCTCGAGGCGCGCGACCTGCTGTTCGCGCGGCTGCTGCAGTACCGCGCGTTCAAGCAGGTCGCCTCCGTGCTCGAGGAGCGCCTGCAGGCCGAGGCGCTGCGTCACCCGCGGTCCGTCGGGCTGGAGGAGCGCTACGCCACCCTGCTGCCCGAGGTGCTGATCGGTCTGGGGCTGGAGGAGTTCGCCGCCCTGGCCGCCAAGGCGATGTCGCCCAAGCCGGCGCCGCCCACGGTCACGCTGGACCACCTGCACGCCCCGACCGTGAGCGTGCGCGAGCAGGCGGGCATCATGGTGTCGCGGCTGCGCACCCACGGCACGGCGACCTTCCGGTCGCTGTGCTCCGACGGTGCCGACGTGATGACCAGGGTGGCCCGCTTCCTCGCGCTGCTCGAGCTGTTCCGGGAGGGCGTGGTCGGCTTCGACCAGGTGACGCCGCTCGGCGAGCTGACGGTGCGGTGGACCGGGACCGACGACACCGAGGTCGAGATCACCGACGAGTTCGACGGCGAGCCCGAGGGCGGCGACGAGCCGGCCGACGAGCCCGACGAGGAGGAGCAGGCATGACGGTGAGCAGCGAGGAGCTCGAGGAGCTCGAGGAGATGCTCGAGGTCCCCCTGGCGGAGCTGCGCCCGGCCCTCGAGGCGGTGCTCATGGTGGCCGACCAGCCGCTGGACCACCTGACCCTCGCCACCGCGGTCGGCTACCCGCCCGAGCGGGTGCGCCAGGAGCTCGCCGCCCTCTCCGCGGAGTACGACGAGCAGGGGCGCGGCTTCGACCTGCGCAACGTGGCCGGTGGCTGGCGGTTCTACACCCGCGACGCCCTCGCCCCCGTGGTGGAGCGGTTCGTCACCGACGGCCAGCAGACCCGGCTGACGCAGGCTGCCCTCGAGACGCTCGCGGTCGTGGCCTACAAGCAGCCGGTCAGCCGCGCCCGGGTCTCGGCGATCCGTGGGGTCAACGTCGACGGCGTCATGCGCACCCTGGTCACCCGCGGACTGGTCGAGGAGGCCGGGCACGACCTGGAGACCCACGCCACGCTCTACCGCACGACCGGCTACTTCCTCGAGCGCATCGGCATCACGGCGTTGTCCGACCTGCCCGAGCTCGCGCCCTTCCTGCCCGAGATGGCCGACCTGGAGGACCTCGACCACCCCGAGGTGCTGGAGGAGGCCGCGCCGGCCGAGCCGGTCGCCGAGGTCGACCTCGAGGAGGCATGAGCGAGGACGAGCACCTGGTCCGGCTGCAGAAGCTGCTGGCCCAGTCCGGCGTCGCCTCGCGGCGCAAGTGCGAGGAGCTCATGCTCGACGGGCTCGTCGAGGTCGACGGCGAGGTGGTCACCCGCCTCGGCACCAAGGTCGATCCCCGCACCGCGGTCATCCGCGTCGAGGGCAGGCGGCTGCCGCCGGTCAGCGAGCACGTCTACCTCGCGCTCAACAAGCCGCGCGGGGTCGTCTCCACGATGTCGGACCCGCAGGGTCGCCGCACGCTGGGCGACCTGGTCGCCGACCGGCCCGAGAGGCTCTTCCACGTGGGCCGGCTCGACACCGAGACCGAGGGGCTGATCCTGCTCACCAACGACGGCGACTTCGCCCAGCGGGTCGCGCACCCGTCGTACGAGCTGGAGAAGACCTACGTCGCCGAGGTGAGCGGGGTGGCCGAGCGCGACCTGGTCAAGCGGCTCGAGGCGGGGGTGCCGGTCGAGGGGCAGCCGGTCGAGGTGCACCGCGCCAAGGTGCTGTCGACCGCCCGCGACCGGTCGATCGTCGAGCTCACCATCCACGAGGGGCGCAACCGCATCGTGCGCAAGCTGATGGACGAGGTCGGGCACCCGGTCACCCGGCTGACCCGGACCGTCGTCGGGCCCGTCGTGCTCCGCGGCCTCAAGCCGGGGCAGATGCGTGACCTCACCAGCGACGAGCTCGGCACCCTGCTGGACGCGGCGCGGCTGTGAGGTCGGCGCGCGACTAGGGTGACCCGGTCGGGGTCGGTCGGGCCGGGGCGATCAGTCAGGAGGCAGCCGTGCGCGTGCGGGCGGTGCGGGGCGCGACCCAGCTGGAGCACGACTCCCGGGAGCACATGCTCGAGCGGGTCGCCGAGATGGTCTCCGACGTGATGCAGGCCAACGGCCTCACCGTCGACGACTTCATCAGCATCGTGTTCACCGCGACCAGCGACCTGGTCTCGGAGTTCCCGGCGTACGCCGCGCGGCAGCTCGGCTTCGACGACGTGCCGCTGATCTGCGCCCGCGAGCTGGAGATCGAGGGATCGATGCCCCGGGTGGTGCGGATGCTCGCCCACGTCGAGACCCACCTGACCCGGTCGGAGGTCACCCACGTCTATCTGCACGGGGCGGCGCACCTGCGGCGCGACCTGGCGCGCGTGCGCGAGGTGCCCGACTCGTGAGCGTCCCCGGGCCGGTGCTCGTGGTCGGCTGCGGGCTGCTCGGCACCTCGCTCGGCCTCGCCCTGCGGGCGCAGGGGGTCGAGGTGTGGCTCGACGACCTCAACCCCGAGCACCTGCGCACCGCGACCGGGCTCGGTGCCGGCGTCCCGGTCGTGGACCGGTCGGCGGCGCGGCTCGTCGTGGTCGCCGTACCCCCCGACCACGTGGGGTCCGCCGTGGTCGCGGCTCTGCATCAGACCGCCGGCGTCGTGACCGACGTCGGCAGCGTCAAGTCGGCACCGCTCGCGGAGGTCGCGGCGTCCGTCGGCGCGGAGGACCTGAGGCGCTACGTCGGCAGCCACCCGATGGCCGGCAGCGAGCGGTCCGGTCCGCTGGCCGCGGCCGCGACGCTGTTCGACGGCCGTCCCTGGGCGGTGACCCCGCACGCCACGTCCTCGCCCGAGGCCGTCGACGCGGTGACCGCGCTGGTGCGGGCCTGCGGCGCGCAGGCGTTCACGTTCTCGCCCGAGGCTCACGACGAGGCCGTCGCGCGCACCTCCCACGTGCCCCACGTGATGGCCGCGCTCGTGGCCGGCCGTCTCGCTCAGGCGCCGGCGGACCACCTGGCGCTCTCGGGTCAGGGGGTCCGCGACGTCACCCGCATCGCGGCCGGCGACCCGGCGCTGTGGGAGCAGATCCTCACCGCCAACCGCGGTGCCGTGGCCGGGCTGCTGCGCGAGGTGCGCGAGGACCTCGACCGCATGCTCGAGGCGCTCGACTCCGACGCCCGCCCGGCGGTGTCCTCGCTGCTGTCCAGCGGGGTCGCGGGCACGGCGGCGATCCCGGGCAAGCACGGCGGGCCTGCCGTCGCCACGGCGTCGGTGTACGTCGCCCTGCCGGACCACCCGGGCGAGCTCGGGCGACTGTTCGGCGACGTGGGTCGCAGCGAGGTCAACATCGAGGACGTCCGGATCGACCACGACCCGGGCCGTCCGGTCGGTCAGGTGGAGCTCGTGGTGGCCGAGTCCGCCGCCGCCGTGCTGGTGCACTCGCTGGGGGAGCGGGGCTGGTCGGTCCACGGCTGAACCGTCCCGCCGGGACCGCGGCTGCTCAGGGGACGAAGCCGCCGCAGGCCGTCTCCCGTCGGTGGAAGTACCCCACGAGGTAGCGGTCGACGGGCCGTGGGCGGAGTCGAAGAAGCACGCGGGTCGGTCCTCCGGGCGAGGCTCACCCGCGACGTACGCCTCCACGTGCGCGAGACGCTGCCGCCCCGCGGCGAGCACCCCGAGCGCCGCGACCAGCTCCTCGGGGGTCCGGGCATCGTGGACACGTTCCTGGCCGGTGGGGGCGGGTCGGTGCCTTGGTCCCGGTCCGGACGACCGGCTCAGAACGCGCCCCCACCGCCGCCGTAGCCGGCGCGCATCGCGCGGGCGAGGTCGGCCACGACGTAGCCGCTGCGGTAGGGCTCGTAGGCCGCGCCGGCCTCCCAGTAGGGCACCGTGGTCGAGCCGTCGTAGACCGTCCGCACCTCGGGGGTCTCGCGGTTGGCGACGCGTGCCGAGCACTGGGAGCAGGCGGGGACGCGCTTGGTCCCCAGACGGCCGGTCGTCCACAGCACCTCGGTCGCGGCCGGTCCGTGCTGCGGGTTGAAGAAGCACGGGGTGCGCATCGCCGGCATCGGCGTGCCCTCGACCCGGGCGCGGACGCACGCGAGCGCGTAGCGCCCGGTCGTCAGCACGTCGGCGACCCGGCTGACCTGCGCGACCTCCTCGAGCCGTTCGACGGCTCGCTGCGCGGACTCGTAGGCGTCGAGGGCGGTCTGGTAGTCCCGACGTGCGTCGGCGTCGAGCGGATGGTCCCCGACCACCTCGTCGAGGCGCTGGAGCTCCTCGCCGAACACGACGACGTCCTCCTCCGCGAGGTGGCGTACGCCGGCCAGCTCGGCCCGGGCGTCGCGTCGCGCGCCCCGGCGTACGACGAGGCGCCGGCCTGCGCCGGCAGCGCCGGCCCCGAGAGCAAGCAGCAGGATCCACTCCATCCGAGGATGGTAGGTCGGGGCACCCGGCTGGCGCCGGTAGAATCGGGCGTTCCCCTTCCGACGACCCTTCTGGGAGTGACGCGCGTGTCCAGCGCCCCACAGAGCCGACCCGAGTCCGTGGTGGTGGCCGTCGACGGCACCTCCGGCTCCGGCAAGTCGAGCACCTGCCGCGGCGTGGCCGCACGGCTGGGGCTGCGCTACCTCGACACCGGTGCGCAGTTCCGCGCGATGACGTGGTTCATGCTCGAGCACGGCGTCGACGTGCACGACGCCGCGGCCGTGGCGGCGCGGTGCGCTGAGCCGGCGATCGTGTCGGGCACCGACCCCTCCGACCCGACGATCACCGTGGACGGTGCCGACGCCTCGGCAGCCGTCCGCTCCGCCGAGGTGACCGCGGCGGTGAGCCCGGTCAGCACGGTGCCCGAGGTCCGCAAGCGCCTGCTGCAGCTCCAGCGCGAGCTGATCGGTGGGGGCGGGATCGTCGTGGAGGGCCGTGACATCGGCTCGGTGGTGTGGCCCCAGGCCGAGGTCAAGGTCTACCTCTCCGCCGACCCCGCCGCCCGGGCACGTCGCCGCATCGCCGAGCACGCCCACCTCGGTGACGCGGCCTCGGCCGAGGCCGGGCTGCGTGAGCGTGACCGGATCGACTCGGGCCGGGCGACCGCGCCCCTCACCATGGCCGACGGCGCGGTCCACATCGACACCACCGACCTCACCCTCGACGAGGTCATCGACCTCGTCGTCGGGCTGGTCGAGAAGGCGGGATCATGACAGCGGTCGCCGGCGCACCGGTCCTGGCGGTCGTGGGCCGCCCCAACGTGGGCAAGTCCACCCTGGTCAACCGGATCATCGGTCGCCGCGAGGCGGTGGTGCAGGACGTCCCGGGCGTCACCCGCGACCGCGTCTCCTACGACGCCAACTGGAACGGCCGCGCGTTCACCGTCGTCGACACCGGCGGTTGGGACCCGGACGCGCGCGGCCTCGCCGAGCGCATCGCGGCCCAGGCCGAGATCGCGGTCTCGGTGGCCGACGCCGTCCTGTTCGTGGTCGACGGCACGATCGGCATCACCGACGCGGACGAGGCGGTCGTGCGCATCCTGCGCAAGGCCGGCAAGCCGGTCGTGCTCGTGGCCAACAAGGTCGACGACCTGCGCCAGGAGGCCGAGGCCGCCGCGTTGTGGAACCTCGGGCTGGGCGAGCCCTACGCCGTCTCGGCGCTGCACGGCCGCGGCTCGGGCGACATGCTCGACGCGGTGCTGGCGGCGCTGCCCGACGCCCCGCCCGAGACCGACCCCGAGGCCGGCGGACCGCGTCGCGTCGCGATCGTCGGCAAGCCCAACGTCGGCAAGTCCAGCCTGCTCAACAAGCTGGCCAAGGAGGACCGCGTCGTCGTCGACAACGTCGCCGGCACGACCGTGGACCCGGTCGACGAGCTGGTGACCCTGGGCGGCCGGCTGTGGCGCTTCATCGACACCGCCGGCATCCGCAAGCGGGTCAAGGAGGCCTCCGGCCACGAGTACTACGCCTCGCTGCGCACCAGCGCCGCGATCGAGCGCGCCGAGGTGTGCGTCATGGTCGTCGACGCCTCCCAGCCGCTGAGCGAGCAGGACCAGCGCATCATCACCTCCGTGGCCGAGGAGGGCCGCGCGCTGGTGATCGCGTTCAACAAGTGGGACCTGGTCGACGAGGAGCGTCGCTACTACATCGACCGCGAGGTCGAGCGCGACCTGGTCCGGGTGCAGTGGGCGCCGCGGGTCAACATCACCGCCCGCACCGGCTGGCACGTCGACAAGCTCGTGCCCGCCCTCGACGCCGCCCTCGCCGGCTGGGAGACCCGGGTGACGACCGGCCAGCTCAACGCGTTCCTCGGCCGTCTCGTCGCCGAGCACCCGCACCCGGTCCGGGGCGGCAAGCAGTCGCGGATCCTGTTCGGCACGCAGGCCTCGACCGCACCGCCAACCTTCGTGCTGTTCACCTCCGGCCCGCTCGAGGCGTCCTACGTCCGCTACGTCGAGCGGCGGCTGCGCGAGGACTTCGGCTTCGTGGGCACGCCCGTCCACATCCAGGTCAAGCCTCGCGAGAAGCGCAAGCGGCGCTGATCAGCGGCGCACCGTCACCCTGACCGGCCCGGTGCGCGCCGGGACCCCCACGGTCAGCCGGCCGCGAGCGTCGGCGCGCAGGTGCCGCACCCGCCCGCTGCCGACGCGCACGGCGTACGCCCGGCGGGGGACGTAGAGGCGGGCCGTGCGGACCGTCGCCGCTCGGGACCCGGAGAAGGTGAAGCCCCCTCGCCCGGCGCGGGAGAGGCCGCTGAAGCGCTGGACCTCGGTGCGGTCGACCCGGACGCTCCAGCCCCACTGGGCGTAGCGGCGGTCGATGCTGCGGTAGCCGACGACCGCGGGGCGGCCCCGGTGCTCGGCGAAGACCCGCGTCAGCGACGGGAGGTACTGGCGGAGGTCGCGAGCCCAGTAGGGCCAACGGTGCCGGCCGGGGCCGTAGTCGGTCAGCCGGTAGGCGACGTGGTCGGTGGTCGCGGCCTCGGTGAAGTAGAGCGTGGACCGGTGGGTCATCGTCTCGATCGGGTCGGGCGTCGCGAAGGACGGGTCGCTCGCGGGGTCGTCGTACGGGCCGTTGGTGCCGTCGCCGGTCCACAGCCGCAGGTCCGTGTGCCGCAGGTTGGTGACCAGGCTGGCCGGGTTGTGGCCGCGCCAGACGACCGCATCGCTCACCGGGTCGCCGAACGGCGCGTTGGGCTGGACGTGGTTGAGGCCGGTCATGATGCCGCCGACGATCGTCGCGCCGAGGGTGCGGGCCGCGGGCGCACGGGCGATGTCGGGTGCGCCGGAGAACGAGGCGGCGGACACGAAGAGGTCGGGGTGGCGGGCGGCGTAGCTGAACGAGCCGAACCCTCCCTGGGAGAGCCCGGCGATCGCCCGCGCCCCGCGCCGCGGGACGGTGCGCAGGTGGGCGTCGACCCACGGCACCAGCTGCCGGACGTGGAAGGTCTCCCACCTCGCCGCACCGAGGGACGTGTGCTGGTCGACCCAGTCGGTCCACCAGCCGCCGCCGTTGGAGTCGTAGCCGCCGTCCGGCATCACCACGATGACGTCGCGGCGGGCGGTGGCCCGGCGTACCTCGCCGTTGCGGACCCAGTCGTCCGCCCCGCCGCTGGTGCCGTGCAGGAGGTGGAGCACGGGATAGCGACGCCCGCTGCCGGCGTAGCCGCGGGGGAGGAGGACGTTGACGCGGACCGGCTGGGACAGGGCCCTGGTCGACACGACCAGCCGCACCAGCCGGCGGTCGACGCGCTCGGCGGACCGGACGGTGAGTCCCTGCCCCGAGGTCGCCCAGGCGGGGCGGGCGGACTGGACGGCTCGCGCCGGGGGCTGGCCGGTGAGGGCCAGCGCGGCGGCCAGCAGGGTCAGGACGATCACCGCGGTCGCACTGGACGGGGGACGTCGCAACTCCATACCATCGGTATCCACATGCAGAAGGTAAGCGCCGGCCCGGCGGAGGGCAAGACCCGCGAGCGGGTGCGACCGACCAGGGAGGACGTGCGCGCCCGGGTGCTGGGCGCGGCGGCCGAGGTCTTCCTCGAGCACGGCTACCACCAGGCCTCCACCACCGAGATCGCGTCGCGGGCCGGGTTCACCAAGGGCGCCCTCTACTCCAACTTCGGCGGCAAGGAGGACCTCTTCCTCGCACTCGTCGAGCAGGAGGCCACCGCTCGGGTCGAGCAGCTCTCGGTCCCCGGCCGCACCGGCACGGTGAGCCTGGACGACCTCGTCGACGGCCTCCTCGGGCTGACCCGCGGAGACCGGGCGGGCCTCGTCTTCGCCGAGTTCCGCGCCGCCGCGTCGCAGGACCGCGACACCGCCGCCCGCGTGGCCGTCGTACGACGACGGCTGGTCGCGTCCATGGCCGCGCGGCTCGCAGCCGAGGTCGCCGCCGCCGGCCTCGCCCTCGCCGTGCCCGCCGAGGAGGCTGCCACCGTGCTGGTCGCCCTGGTCAACGGGCTCGGGCTCGAGCAGGTCGGTGCCGCCGGGCCGCTGATCACCCGCGACACGCTTCTCCGGGTCCTGTCAGGACTCGTCACCGCTCCCGAGGAGGATGCATGAACCCCTTCCGCTCACGAGTCCGACGCTTCCGCGACTTCCGCGGGGCGTCGGTGTTCGTCACCGGCGCCGCCAGCGGCATCGGTCGCGCGGTCGCCGAGCAGCTGGCCGCCGACGGTGCCAGGCTGCACCTGACCGACGTCAACGCCCCGCTGCTCGCGGAGGTCGCCTCCGGGCTGCGGGCGCGGGGGGCCGAGGTCGTCGTGGCGGAGCCGGTCGACGTCTCCGACTACGAGGCCGTCCGCGCGCTGGCCCAGCGGGTCACCGACGCCTCCGGCCCGATGGACCTCGTGCTCAACGTCGCCGGCATCTCCACGTGGGGCACGGTCTCCGGGCTCGAGCACGAGGACTGGCGCCGCCTCGTCGACGTCAACCTGATGGGGCCCATCCACGTGCTGGAGACCCTCGTGCCCGCGATGGTCGACGGCCGTCGGGGCGGCCACGTCGTCAACGTCTCGTCCGCCGCCGGGATCATCGGGATGCCCTGGCACGCGGCCTACTCCGCGTCCAAGTTCGGGCTCCGTGGGGTCTCCGAGGTGCTGCGGTTCGACCTCGCGGCGTACGGCATCGGCGTCAGCCTGGTGTGCCCCGGTGGGGTCGCGACCCCGCTGACCGAGACCGTGCGGATCGCCGGGGTCGACAAGGCCAGCCCGGCGTTCCTCAAGGCGCACGCGCGCTTCCGCAAGCGGGCGGTGACGCCGGAGGAGGCAGCCGAGTCGATCCTGCGCGGCGTGCGGCACAACCGCTACTGGGTCTACACGAGCAACGACATCCGGCTGGTCCACCTGCTCCAGCGGGTCTGCCCGCCGGCGTACGTCCTGGCGATGCGGGTGATGAACGTCGGCGCCAACCGCGTCCTGCCCGACGTACGACGGGCGCGCCGCTCGGACCTGGTGGCGTCGCGATGAGCACCCCGCGGATCGAGCCCGGCACCCGTCGCGACGTCGGCCTCCTCGTCGCCGGGTTCGCCCGGCTGGCCGGCCGGGTCACCGGCACCGAGCCGCCCGCGGTGTTCCTCACCCTGGGGAGGCAGCGGCGCCTGTTCTGGGGGTGGCTGCACTTCGCCGGCACGCTCATGCCCGGCGGGCGGCTGCCTCGCCGCGAGGCCGAGCTGGTGATCCTGCGGGTGGCGACCCGCTGCGGCAGCGAGTACGAGCTCACCCAGCACCGCCGGCTCGGCCGCCGCGCCGGGCTGAGCGCCGAGGAGGTCGAGCGGGCCCAGCAGCCGGAGCTGTCCGGGTGGTCCGGCCCGGACGACCTGCTCCTGCGCGCGGTCGACGAGCTGCACGAGACGCGCGACCTCGGCGACGAGGTGTGGGCCGACCTGCGGGCGTCGTACGACGAGGCGACGCTGGTCGAGCTGGTGATGCTCGTCGGCCACTACGAGATGCTCGCGACCACGCTCGGGACACTGCGTGTCCAGCCCGACCGCCCCCGCTCGAGGGCCGGCTCTAGGGTCGGCTCATGACGATCCCCGCTCCCGCTCCCGACCGCGCCTGCCTCGTGACGGGGGCGTCGTCCGGCATCGGCGCGGAGATCGCACGCGAGCTGGTGCGCCGCGGCCACGGCGTCATCCTCGTCGCCCGTTCGGAGGACAGGCTCGAGGCCTTCGCCGAGGAGCTGCGCGCCGACGGAGGCGTGGCGCACGTGCTCGCCGGCGACCTCTCCGACCGGGCCACGCGGGCCGAGCTGCTCGACCGGGCGGAGGCGCTCGGGGTCACCGTCGACGTGCTGGTCAACAACGCGGGCTGGTCCACGCTCGGGCTGGTCCACGAGGCCGACCCCGAGGAGGAGATGGCGATGGTCGAGCTCGACGTCGTCGCGGTGGCCGACCTCTGCACCCGCTTCCTGCCGGGCATGGTCGCGCGAGGGCGCGGCGCGATCCTCAACGTCGCCTCCACCGCCGCCTTCCAGCCCTTGCCCGGCCAGGCGGCGTACGGCGGCAGCAAGGCGTTCGTCCTGTCCTACACCCAGTCGCTGGCCGGGGAGCTGCACGGGACGGGGGTCACCGCGACCTGCCTGTGCCCGGGGCCGGTGGAGACCGGGTTCGGTGAGCGGGCGGGCTTCACGCCGCACGAGTTCGACAAGGCGCTGCCCTCGGTGATGTGGGTGCCGACGGCCGAGGTGGCGCGCGTGGGTCTCGACGCCCTCGACAAGGGCCGCCTCCACGCCATCCCGGGCATCGCCAACCGGGTGGCCGCCACGGTCGCCCAGGTCGCGCCCACGCGCGCGCTGGTCACGCTCCTGCGTCGCGCCCACCCGGCCCTCAACCGATGACCGACCGGCCTGCGTTCGTCCTGCACGACCATCGCAAGCCGCGACCCCACTTCGACCTGCGCCTGGAGATGGAGGGGGTGCTGCGCTCCTGGGCCGTCCCGCGCGGTCTCCCGCCCACCGCCCGGGACCAGCGGCTCGCGATCGCCGTGCCCGACCACGACCTGGACCACCTGACCTACACCGACGCGGACAAGTCCATCGCCGACATCGGCTGGTGGGAGGACGTCGGGAGCAACGAACGGCGGCTGCTGTTCGTGCTGCACGGTCGAGAGGACAGCGTGCGCTACGCGCTGATCGACACGGGGGAGGACTGGCTGCTCAAGCGGACCCGCGAGCAGCCCCGACCCTGACGCGGAAGCCGCCGCGGCGCTGCGATAATGTGCTCCGGTCCTCGTCGCCGGGGACGCCACGGGCTGTGGCGCAGCTTGGTAGCGCACTTGACTGGGGGTCAAGGGGTCGCAGGTTCAAATCCTGTCAGCCCGACAGAAGATCGGCAGGTCAGCGACCGCCCAGCAGCTGTTCGAGCTGCTCGGCGGTCTTGTCGTCTCCCGCCACCGCCGCGACTCCGCGGAGCCGCCGCGCGAGGTGCAGCCCCAGGAGCAGGTCGAGGACGAGGTCCGGGTCCCGGAGAGCGAGGCGGCCCTCCGCCATGTCGGCTGCCATCTCCGACCGCACCGGCGCCAGCCCGGCCTCGAGGGCCTCGCGCAGCACGGAGGTGAAGTCGGGGTCGTCCTCGGTGAGCAGTGCGGCGATCCCGCCGGGGCCGATGCCGCGGTGGAGGACCTCGTCGGTCGCGGCGAGGAACCAGGCCAGCTTGCCCCTCACCGGGAGGTCCTGCGGGGGCGCGCCCCGGTCCGTCAAGGGGGAGAGGGCGGCCACCAGCAGCGCCCGCCGGTCGGGGAAGCGGCGGTAGACCGTCGTCCGCGCGACCCCGCTCCGGGCGGAGACCGCGGCGATGGTCACCGCTCGCGGCCCGCGTTCGCGCACGAGGGCGAGCACCGCCTCGACGAGCCGGCGGTCGACCGACGCCTCACGCGGGCGGCCGGGTCGTCGTACGGCGGGAACATCTGGCACGCAGATAACGCTACACTAGATGTATCGAAACATGAGGAGGGCGTTATGACGGACTCGATCGCCGCCACGCTGCTGCTGATCGTGGTGGCGCTGGTGGCCTACGGCACGACCTTCGGCGCGGTGACCTGGATGTACCTGGCCGACCAGCGCCGGACGGACCCGGCCCCGGCGTTCCTGCGCGAGGTGCCTCGCGACGAAGCGCACCCGCACGGGCCGGGCCACGAGGACCGCGCGGCCTGAGACGTTTTTGCCGCGCGTGGCTGCACTCTTTACCGTGGGTGTCAGACGTCGGGAGCAGGAGGGGCCGTGCGCAGGTGGAGCTGGTCGCGGAGCGCGACGCGGGTGGCGGCGACGGCTGCCGTCGCGGTGCTGCTGCCGCTGAGCGGCGCGGTCCCCGCGTGGTCCGCCCCCGGCACCCCCGGACCGCCGGGGCCGGCCTCGTCGCCGACGCCCACGAGCGGGCCGACGGCCACGCCGACCCCTACGCCGAAGCCGAAGCCGAAGAAGAAGCCGGACCGCAAGGCTCCGGGGACTCCGCAGGTCGGCACCCCCCAGCAGGGGGCTGACGGACGGGTCACGGTGACCATCGGCGCCGAGAAGGGCTCCGACGTCGTCGTGCGCGAGCAGGGCGCGGTCGTGGCGTCCGGGCGGGCGACCGGGGGCTCGGTGACGCTGAGCTGGACGACCAGCACGGGCGCCCACTCCTACGCCGCGCGGGCCACCGACAAGGCCGGCAACACCAGCAGGCCCGCGGGGTTCACCGCCGAGGCCGATGCCGATCCGCCGCGGCTGAGCCGCGCGACATGGACGCCGGGCACCCGGGAGGACACCCGCACGACGGTGCGGTTCCGGACCGCGGCCGGTGCGTCCTACCAGGTCCTGGTCGACGGTGGCGTGGTCGCCGAGGGCACCGCGGAGTCGAGCGCGGTCAAGCGCTGGCTCGACCTCGGCAACGGGGCGCACGACGTCGCCGTGGAGGCCGTCGACGACGTCGGCAACGTCGCCCGGCGCAGCCGCCGGCTCGACGTCCGGATCCCGTCCCTGGCGGTGGGCGCCGAGCTGGTCAGCAAGCCGACGACGCACGTCCAGGTGGTGCGCGTGAGCGCCACCCCCAATTCCAGGACGGGCAGGGTCACGATGTCGGGGGCCGCGCCCAAGGACTTCACGCTGAAGGGCGGCAAGGCTCTGGTGCGCGTCCGACTGCCCGACGACACCTACGGCGGGATGAGCGTCACGGTGCGCGACAGCCAGGGCCGCCGGGGGGTCGGGAGGGTCGACGCGTTCGAGGTCGACACCACCCCGCCCCTGCTGGGGCTCGACACCGACAGCCGCGCCGCCGCAGGGGGCAGCGTGGTCGCGACGGTGCGCACCGAGCCCGGGGTCGAGGTGAGGTGGACGCTGACCTCCGCGGACGGCGTGACCGCCGAGGCCGGGACGTTCACGGCCAAGGAGAAGGAGACCACCATCTCCCGGGACGTCGACGCGGGCACCTACCGCCTCGAGGTCGTGGCGACGGACCAGTACGACCGCACCGTGAAGCGGAGCGCCGAGGCCAGCGTCGCCACGGACCCGACCCCGATCTGGCTGATCGTGCTGACCGGGCTGGGGGTCGCGGTCGGCGGCATCCTCGCGGTCTTCCTCGTGCCGCTGCTCCTCAAGTGGCTCTTCGGACTCGTCGCCCCCACCGTCTCCACCCGTCGCGAGCGGCGCCGGCTCGAGGCCGCCGACCTGGCGCGACGTGAGCACCAGGCCGAGCAGGTGGCGGTGCACGACGCCTGGCAGGGCCGGGCCTCGGTGGTCAGCGACTTCCTGTACGGCGTCACCGCCGGCTGGGACGTCGGGTCGCTGCCGGGCTTCGTGCCGCACCCGGGCGAGATCGTGCGGCACATGACGGTCGCGACGGTCTACGAGTCGCAGGGCTCCGGCCCCGCCGACCACGTCACCACGTCGGAGGGTGCCCTGCTGGTCACCGGCGAGCGGCTGGTGCTCATCGGCGACGGCCAGCAGGAGTGGCCGCTCGAGGACGTGCGCGACCTGGTGCACGTCAGTGACGACGAGTCGGTGGTCCACCACACCGGGGACGACGAGCGCTGGACCGTCCTCTCCTACGGCGAGCCCGAGCTCACGCGGCTCCACCTCGACCAGCTCACGGCCGAGATCCAGGGCCGGGGGGCCGAGCACCTCGAGGCCCGCCGCGCCGAGCTGGCGGAACCCACCTCCGGTGAGGAGCCGGTCGACCTGTCCGCCTGGGTCTGACCCTCGTCAGCCGGCCGTCGTGGTCAGCTGCTTGGCCAGTCCGAGCAGGGGGTCCCGGGCAGACAGGACGTGGTCGCAGCTGCTGACCTCGTGCGGCTCGCCCGACTCCGCACGCCACCGCACCTCGACGTCGAAGCCGTCGACCCACGAGGCGCAGGACCGCTCGGGTCGCTCGTGGTCGGCGAGGGTCGTCTCGCGTCGTCCCTCGTCGAGCGCGTCGCGCTGCGCGGCGGTGAGCGTGCCCTCCGTGGTCGTGGGCTCGGCGCCGTCCTGGCCCGAGGGCACGGTGACCGTCCAGGACCCGTCGGACCGCACCACGAGGTGCGGGTGGGCGCACGCGCCCTGCGCACACAGCCCGCCGCTGCGTGAGACCTCCAGCACCGTGACGACAGGGCCGTCCGTGGCGGGGGTCGAGGCCGCGGGGGCGCCGCAGCCGGCGAGGAGGAGCAGGAGCGCGGTGAGCAGGAGCCGGGTCATGCTCCTGTGACGCCCTGCGTGGGGGAGCGGTTCCCGCCCCCGACGGACCAGCTCTCCACCGGGGCAGCCGGGTGTGGCGCCCACCTATCTCAGGTGGGGGCTCCGCTCAGGCACTGCCGGCGTACGGCGGAGCAGGAGCGTCAGCGCCGCGGCGACGGCGAGGGTCGCGGTGAGCGCCGAGACGGTGAAGGCAGCCGACGTCCCGGAGACGAACGCGGCACCCGGGGCGTGGTGCGCGGCGTACACGCTGGCGACCACGGCGACGCCGACCGCGCCGCCGAGCTGCTGCATGGTCTGCAGGAGTCCCGAGGCCGAGCCCGCGTGCACCGGCTCGACGTCGGCCAGCACGGTCAAGGTCGTCGGCATGAAGGTGAGGCCGGCGGAGAGGCCGTTGAGCAGGAACGGGAGGAACACCGTGGCGGCGTAGGAGCCGCCCGCCGGCAGCTGGGTCAGCCACAGCGAGCTCAGTCCGACACCGGTCGTGCCGAGCACCATGAGCGGGGCGGTGCCGAAGCGAGCCACCAGCCGCGGGGTGATGCGCGACATCGTGAAGATGCCCAGCGAGACCGGCAGGAATGCCAGTCCGGTCGCGACCGGCCCGTAGCCGAGCTGCACCTCGAGGTACTGCACGCCGAGGAAGAACAGGGGGAACTGCGCGGCGACCAGGGTGGCCATCGTGAGCAGGCCGGCGACGCGGTGGCGGCTGCGGAAGAGGGAGAGCTGCAGCAGGGGGTGGGCGACCTTGGCCTCGGTGACGACCAGGACGGCGAGCAGCACCACGCCGAGGGCGAGGCCGCCGACGGTGCGCAGCGAGTCCCAGCCGTGCTCGGGGGCGCCGATGAGCGCCCACACGACGCTGACCGCGGCGCCGGTCGAGGCGACCGCCCCGATCACGTCGAAGCGTCCCGGACGACGCTCGGTCTCCACGACGTGACGGCGCACCGTCAGCAGGACCGCGAGCCCGAACGGCACGTTGATGAACAGCGTCCAGCGCCACGAGCCGAGGTCGGTGACCACGCCCCCGAGCAGCAAGCCGAGCGTGGCGCCACCGGAGGACACCGCGGCGAAGAGGGCGAGCGCGCGGTTGCGGGCGGTCGCGTCCTTGGCCGAGGTGGTGAGCAGGGCGAGCACCGAGGGGGCGGCCAGCGCCGCGCCGGCGCCCTGGAGGACGCGCGCGGCGACCAGCTCCCAGGCGGTGGTGGCGAAGCCGCCGAGCAGCGAGAAGAAGGTGAAGACCGCGACGCCGGTCCAGAAGACGCGGAGGCGGCCGAGGACGTCGCCGAGCCGTCCGCCGAGCAGGAGGAGCCCGCCGAAGGCGAGGCCGTAGCCGTTGAGCACCCACGACAGCCCGGCGGGGCTGAAGTCGAGGTCGTGGCCGATCTGGGGGAGCGCGACGTTCATGACCGCGGCGTCGAGGATGAGCATGAGCTGGGCGACCAGGACGATCGCGGTGCCGAGCGCCGGGTCGCGACGGTCGACCCGCTCCGGCGCGCCCGGAGCCGCCGCCGTCCGGGCGCGCGGGACGAGGGTGGAAGACATGGAGGTGCAGTCCTGTTCTGGTCCGGGGGACGGGGATAGACTTATGCGGAGAGTTGCTCCGGTTAACCTCTCCGACGATACGGAGAGTGTCTCCGTTTAGCAAGTCCCGATGTCGACCCGTCCCTGGAGGAGGTGCCGCTCGTGCGTGCCGATGCCGTCCGCAACCGCGCCAGGATCGTGGACGCCGCGCGCGAGCTCTTCCGTGAGAAGGGCTACGACGCGCCCCTCGACGACATCGCCAAGCGAGCCGGGGTCGGCCCCGGCACGCTCTACCGTCACTTCCCGACCCGGGACGACCTGGTCGACGCCGTCATGCAGGCCTGGGTCGACCGGGTCAACCGGTCGGTCGAGGACGTCCTCACCGGCGGAGGCGACGCGCGCGAGGTGCTGCTGCGCTGGCTGGAGACCTACGTCGGGCTGATCACCGTGCACAAGGGCGGGGCCGCCCGCATCACCGGCGCCCTCGACGACGCGGCCTCACCGATCCGGACCAAGTGCGAGGTGTTGCGCGGGGCCAACCAGCAGGTGATCGACAAGCTCGCCGGCGACCTGCGTCCCGACGTCGACTCGCTCCAGATGGCCCGGCTGGCCGGCGGCGTCGCGACCGTCGCCGACAACGGCGACCTGCCGGCCCCGGCGGTCCGCCCGATGCTGGCGGTCATCGCCGACGGGCTGCTGCGCTGAGCGGGCTTCTCACCTCCGGCGACGCCAGCGTGGTCGGGCCAGCGTGGCCAGCCGTCCCTGCCAGGCGTAGGCGTCGGGGAGCTGCCAGCCCCGCCAGCGCGCGGCGAGGGTGAGCCCCGCCCCCACCACGGTCGTCACGACGAGCCCGGCCGTGCCGTGCCCCGCCTGGTGGAGCAGGACCATCACGCCGCTGGCCAGGAGGGCCGAGGTCGCATAGAGCGTGTTGCCGCCGAAGATCGACGGCACCCGGTTGAGCAGCACCTCGCGCACGAGGCCGCCGCCCACCGCGGTGATCGTGCCGAGCAGGATCGCCGGCAGCCAGCCGAGGCCCAGCACCAGCGTCTTCTGGGCGCCGGCCGCCGCCCAGGCGCCCAGGGCCAGCGCGTCGACGTACGGGAAGACGCGGGCCCACAGCCGGCCCTCGACCGGCAGGAGGAACGCGATGGTGGCGCCGGCCAGCGCGGTCAGGACGTAGGCCTCGTCGATCAGGGCCACGGGTGTGCCGCGCTGCAGCAGCGTGTCGCGGATCAGGCCGCCGCCGAGTCCGGACACGATCGCGAGCACGGCGAAGCCGACCGGGTCGAGCCGCGCCGTGCGGGCGACGAGGCCGCCGAGCAGGGCGTTGGCGAGCACGCCGACCAGGTCGACGAACCGCAGGGCGTCGAGCACCGTGTCCTGGGGCAGGGGCACCACCTCAGGCTCCCGCGAGGTCGCGCCGCGCCTCGAGCGCGACTCGCTCGAAGACCGCGGGATCGGCGGCGTGCACGGACTCCGGCACCGGCAGGTGGACGACGACCTCCCGGAAGCCGAGCGCGAGGTGGCGTCCGGCGAAGTCGAGGAACGCGTCGTACGACGACAGCACGCCGGCGCCCTCGGGCGTGGAGCCGGTGAGCAGCACCGGGTGCAGCGTGGCGGGGTCCCGCCCCTGTGCCTCGCAGGCCCCCCTGACCCGGGCGAGCTGCCCGGCCAGGGCGCGGGTGGACTCCTCCGGCGTCGCGTCGGCCCCGAGCCGCGGGTCGCCGTAGGTCACCCAGGCCTGGCCGTGCCGCGCGGCCAGCGCGAGCCCCCGCGGACCGGTGGCCGCGACGGCGAGCGGCAGGCGCGGGCGCTGCACGCAGCCGGGGACGTTCTCGGCCTCGTGGGCGGAGTAGAACCGGCCCTCGTGGGTCACCACCGGCTCGGTGAGCAGACGGTCGAGGAGCGCGACGAACTCCTCGAAGCGCTCGCCCCGCTCGCGTGCGGACCAGGGCTCCTGGCCCAGCGCGGTCGCGTCGAAGCCGGTGCCGCCGGCCCCGACCCCGGCGGTGATCCTGCCACCGGAGAGGTCGTCGAGCCCGACGAGCTCCTTGGCCAGCGGGACGGGGTGGCGGAAGTTGGGCGAGATCACCAGCGTGCCGAGGCGGATCCTCGAGGTCACCGCGGCCGCGGCCGCCAGCGTGGTGACGGCGCCGAACCAGGGTCCGCCGCGGAAGGAGCGCCACGACAGGTGGTCGTAGGTGTAGGCCGTGTCGAAGCCGAGCTCCTCGACCAGGCGCCAGTCCTCGCGCGCCCCGTCGGCCCAGCGTCGGTGGGGGAGGACCACGGTGCTCAGGGACCACCCGGCCGACTCGCTCATGGACGCGAGGGTATGACGTCGGGCCGGCCCCGTGGCCGGCCCGTCGACTTGTGGCCGCCCGCGCTGCACCTAGGCTCGGGTCCGTGAGGACGCCTTGACCGAGCAGCCGACCCGCACCCCCGAGCTGGTGCTCCGCGAGCCGTCGGAGCAGGTCTCACCCCGGGCCGTGGGCTACTGGCGGCTCTCGGCGGTGCCGTCCGTGGTGCTGGCGCTGGTCGCCGGCGGCGCGGTGCTGACCCTCGGCGACGCCGCGTGGTGGGCGTGGGTGGTGGCGGTGGGGCTGCTCCTCGCCTCGCTCGCCGTCGTGCTGGTCATGCCGGGGCTGCGCTACCGCGTGCACCGCTGGGAGGTGACCCACGAGGCCGTCTACACGCGGTCGGGCTGGCTGCGTCGCGACGTGCGCATCGTCCCGCTCAGCCGGGTCCAGACGATCTCGACCTCGCAGACCGCGCTCATGCGTGCCTTCGGCCTCGCCTCGCTGCTGGTCACGACCGCCTCCTCGGCCGGGGCCGTGCGAGTCGAGGGCCTCGACGCCGGACTGGCCCGCGACGTGGTCGCCGACCTGACCCGGGACACCGCGGCCACGGGCGGCGACGCGACGTGAGCCGCCGGTGAGCACGCCCGACCTCGAGGAGTGGCGACGGCTGGACCCCCGCATCATGCTCATGGACCCGGTGCGGTCGGGCGGTCGGCTGGTCCTCCCCCTCGTCATCGCGGCCATCGGCATCGGCAGGGGCGACGGCCTGCCGGGGGTCCTGCTGGGCATCGTCGTGCTCGTCGTCGCGGCGGTGGCCGGTGTCGTGCCGTGGGCCACGACCCGCTGGCGCATCGGCGACGGGCGCCTGGTCTGGCGTCGCCGCTTCATCGGCCAGCGCCTGGTCACGGTCTCCCTCGACCGGGTCCGCAGCGTCGACCTCGAGGCCACGCTGTTCCACCGGGTCCTCGGCCTGGCCAAGGTCGACATCGGCACCGGCGTCGACGACGAGCGCATCACGCTCGACTCGCTCGCGGCGGCCGACGCACTGGCGCTGCGCACCTGGTTGCTCGAACGCTCCCGCACGGGCGCGCCGGCGGCCCCGCAGGTGCAGGCCGTGCCCGCGCCGGCACCGCAGCGCGAGCTGCTCGCCGAGCTCGACTGGTCGTGGGTGCGGTTCGCGCCGTTCAGCCTCGGCCGGCTCGCGGTCGTCGCCGCGGCCCTCGGCGTCCTGGCCCAACTGGGCGACGACATCGGCGTCGACCTCGAGGGCGTGGTCCAGGGGACCTACGACGAGGTGGTGCGGCTCGGCATCCTCCTCGTCGTGGTCCTGCTCGTCGTGGGGGGCACCGTCGGCTGGGTGCTCATCGCCTGCGCCGGCTACGTCCTGCAGTGGGGTGAGCTGGTGGTCGCCCGTGAGGGCGGTGCGGTGCACGTGAGCGCGGGCCTGCTCACCACGCGCTCCACGACCGTGGAGGAGGCGCGGGTGCGCGGGGTCGAGCTGGTCGAGCCCGTCCTCATGCGGCTCGTCCGCGGTGCCGAGCTCAACGCCCTGTCGACCGGTGTCGGCAAGGGCGGCACGACCAAGGTGCTGCCGCCCTGCCCGCTGGAGGTGGCCGAGCAGGTGGGTGACCGGCTGCTCGGCGTCGGCGGGGCGTTCGCCACCACATTGCTCCGGCACGGGCCCGCCGCCCGGCGCCGGCGTCACGTGCGGGGGCTGGTGCCGACGGTGCTCGCGGCGGTCGTGGTCGCCGTCCTGGCGGGGTCCGGCGTGCTCACCGGCTGGTGGCCGTGGCTCGTCGTGCTCGCGCTGCCGGCGCTGGGCGCCTGGCTCGCGGAGGCGTCGTACCGCCACCTGGGCCACCGCCTCACCCCGGGCCACCTGGTCGTCGGGGGAGGGCTGCTCGACCGTCGCCGCACGGTCCTCGAGCGGGACGGGATCATCGGATGGGTGCTCACCCAGACCGTGTTCCAGCGGCGTGTGGGCCTGGCGACGCTGGTCGCCACGACCGCGGCCGGCCG
Organism: Nocardioides marmoribigeumensis; assembly: GCF_031458325.1. Lineage (NCBI taxonomy): Bacteria > Bacillati > Actinomycetota > Actinomycetes > Propionibacteriales > Nocardioidaceae > Nocardioides > Nocardioides marmoribigeumensis. Next base: position 468,803 of record NZ_JAVDYG010000001.1, on the reverse strand, counting down.
CGAGTCCGTGCGCGTCCTCGACCTGCCGCTGGCCGACGCGACCGCCCTCGCCCTGGACGCGACGCCGGAGATGGTCCTGCCGTTCGTGGCCTGAGCCGGGGCGGCTCCAGGACTCGACGGACCGTCGTCGCGGAACACGCTGAGCCCCACCCCTGCGGGCGAGCCACGGCAAAGACGTCCGGGTGGGCGGGCCCCCGAGGTGACCGGCGGCCGGTGACGCACGACAATGGGGCCATGCCGATCGCCCGACGCCCCTACGGCGGTGTGAGTGCAGTGGACCGGGTCGCGGCACGCCGGGCCCGGCTGATGGACGCGACCCTGGCGATCATCGGGGAGCACGGCGTCGCGGCCGTGACGGTCGACCTGATCTGCAGCGAGGCCCAGCTCGGCAAGCGCTACTTCTACGAGAGCTTCGCCGACCGGGACACGCTGCTGGTCGCCCTCGCCGACGACCTCTACACCGACATCCGGGTGGCCATGGAGGTCGCGATGCCGGACACCGGCGGCCGGCGGGCGAGGTCCGAGGCGGTCGTGCGCATGCTCCTGGAGGTGCTCGGCCGGGACTCCCGCCGGGCCAGGCTCTACGCCGAGAGTGCCGGCCACCCCGCCCTGGGGCCGCGGCGCGCCGAGGCGGTCGAGGAGTTCACCGGCTTCGTCTGCTCGGTCGTGCTCCCCCCGCCGCTGCTGCCGGGGGAGACCGAGACCACGAAGTACCTCGCCTGCCGCCTGCTCGTCTCCGGCACCACCGACATCGTGGTGGCGTGGCTGTCCGGGGAGATCCGGGCGACCCCGGAGGAGATCGTCCGCGCGATCGTCGACACGGGGGCGGGGGCCTGAGCCGGTGACCCGACTCGACGAGCCGCTCGTCCTGCCCAGCGGCCTGGCCCTGCCCCACCGCATCGTCAAGGCGGCGATGACCGAGAACCTCGCCGACGCCGACAACCAGCCCACCGAGCGGCTCGAGCGGCTCTACCGCCGCTGGGCCGAGGGGGGCTCCGGCCTGCTGGTCACCGGCAACCTCATGGTCGACCGTCGCTTCCTCGAGCGCAGCCGCAACGTGGTCGCCGACCGGCACCTCGACGTACGCCGGCTCGCGCGGGTGCGCGAGGCCGCGGCGGGCACGCCGATGGTCGCCCAGCTCAACCACCCCGGACGCCAGACCAACCGGTTCGTGGCGAGCACGCCGGTCGCGCCGAGCGCGGGCGGGGCGGTCCCGATGCTCGGCCTGTTCGGCAAGCCGCGTGAGCTGTCGGCCGACGAGGTCGAGGCCGTGGTCGCGGCGTTCGGCACCGCTGCGGCCCTGGTGGAGCAGGCCGGTCTCGACGGGGTCCAGGTCCACGCCGCCCACGGCTACCTGCTCGCGCAGTTCCTGTCCCCGCACGTCAACCGGCGCACCGACCGGTGGGGCGGCGACGTCGCCGGGCGTGCCCGCGCGCTCCTCGAGGCGGTGCGAGCGGCCAAGGCCGCGACCGGCGACGGCTTCTCGGTCTCGGTCAAGCTCAACGCCTCGGACTTCCGCCACGGCGGCTTCACCCAGGACGACGCGGAGCAGGTGGTCCGGCTGCTCGCCGAGGAGGGGATCGACTTCCTGGAGGTCTCCGGCGGCACCTACGAGAACCCCGCGCTGTTCGGCATCGACGTGCCCGAGGCCGAGGAGGAGGGGACGCCGGTCGGGGCCAAGGAGGCCTACTTCGCCGCCTTCGCGACGCGGGCCCGCGCCGCTGCGCCCGACTTGCCCGTGATGCTCACCGGAGGCATCCGCACACGGGCCGCGATGGAGGCGCTCCTGGGCTCCGGTGCGGTGGACCTCATCGGTCTGGGGCGCCCGATCGCGATCGACCCCGACCTGCCCCGGCGGCTGCTCGAGGGCGGCGAGGGGGAGCAGCTCCCGGCCTACCGCCTCCCGTCGTTGATGGGCTTGGCGGGCATCGCGGGGGAGTCGGAGTGGTACGAGACCCAGCTCGGCCGGCTGGGCGCCGGCCGTGACCCGCACCGGGGTCTGCACCCGGTCAGGGCCGCCACGGGGTTCGTGGCCGGCGAGGCCGTGCGGGGTCTGTCCGCGCGGCGGCGCCGAGCCCGCCTGGTCGCCACCGCCTGAGGGCGTTCACCCCTGGGCGAGGGCGTCCCAGAGCGCGTCGACGCGGTCGTGGTCGCCGAGGCCGCGGGTGACCCAGCCGACGGCGGTGCCGTCGTGCGCGACCCAGGCGCTGCAGCCGCCGGCGCCGCCCATGCCCACCGCCTCGCCGTCGACCTGGAACCCCAGGGTCCAGGCGACCTCGCGGTCGAGCACGAGGTCGTGGCCGCTGGCCTGGGCGGTGACGAAAGCCCGGTGGAGCTCGGGTCCGAGCAGCCGCGCGACCGGGCCGTCCTCGGGCAGCAGGCCGGCGTAGAACCTGGCCAGCCCGCGGGCGCTCGCGTGCAGGGCCACCGCGGGGAACGAGCTCGTGCGGAAGCGCTCGCTGTTCATGGTGCCGGGCTCCAGCAGCCCCGGCGGCCGCGTCAGGGCCGGTCCCCAGCGCGGGTCCTCGGTGTAGGTCTGCGGCCAGCCCGCCAGCGGCACCACGTCCGCGACACGGCTCAGGTCGGCCGGGCCGACCCGCAGGTGGAGGTCCCAGTCGTGCGCAGCGGCCAGGGTGGCGAAGCGGTCGGCCAGGTCCTCACCGGTCGCGCGGCGCACGAGCTCGTCGCAGAGGTGGCCGTAGGTCAGCGCGTGCTCGGCGACACCCGCCCCCGGCGCGTGCCAGGGCTCGGCCCCGGCGAGGAGCGCGACCAGGCCCTCGCGGTCGTCGTGCTCGAGGTGGGCGGCTGCCTCGGGGAAGACCGGCACCCCCGCGGCGTGGCTGAGCACGTGGCGGACGGTGGTGGCCTCCTTCCCCCGCGCGGCGTACGCCGGCCAGAGGTCGGCCACCGGCTGGTCGAGCCCCAGGGCCCCCTCGGCCACGACGCCCAGGACCGTGAGGGCGGCGAACGGCTTGGCCACCGACCAGGTCATCACCAGCGTGCCGGAGGCCCATGGGTGCGTGCCGTCGACGGTGCCGGCGAGGACCTCGACGAGCTCTCCGTCGCGGGCCACGGCGACGGCGCCGCCGGGCTCGCGGCCCTCGGCGACCCACCCGCTCAGCAGGTCGCGCAGGCGGGTCTCGAGCCGGTCCATGGGCCGATGCTGCCACGGCACGATCGGCGCGAACCGTGCCGCTCTCGCGCGAGGCGTCGGCCGGACAGTAGGTTGCCGGGCATGAGCGAGCAGGGGATCCCCACCCAAGGCGGGGCCGCGCCGCCGGACGACCCGCACGCGCGCATCGACGAGCTGCTCGACCAGCTCGTCGCCACGGCCTCGCCCCAGGTCGCCGCGACGGCGCAGGAGCTGGTGCGGGCCGTCCTCGCCCTGCACCGGGAGGGCCTCGGGCGCCTGGTCGCCGGGGTCGATCGGAGCGTGCTGGTCGAGCTCGCGGACGACCCGTCGGTGGACGGCCTGCTCGTGCTGCACGACCTGCACCCGCTCGACCTCCCGACCCGCGCCGCGCACGCCGTACGACGGCTGCACGAGACGGCGCCCGCACTCGCCCTGGAGCTGGTCGGGGTCGAGGCGTCGGGCACCGTGCACGTCCGCCTGTCCGTCGCCGCAGGCTCGGCCGGCGTGGTCCCCGAGGTCGAGGAACGGCTCCTGGCTGCCCTGCCCGACGCCGCCTCCGTCATGGTCGAGGTGGTCGCCCCGCCGACCCTGCTCGAGCTCTCGCCCACCCGCCGCGACGGCGTGCCTCAGTCCAGGGGGTAGGTGACGAGGTAGGCGTGGCCGAGGGGTGAGTCCCAGCGGTAGGCGGCGGGTGGTCCGCCGCGGTCGGCGGCGCTGATCAGGTCGGCCCACTCGGTGACCAGGGACAGCTTGCGGGCCTCGGCGGCCTCGATCGTGCGCTGCTCGGCACGGACCCCGGACAGCAGCACCTCACGGCGCCACCCACGGCCCTGGGAGGTCAGGTCCTCAGGGGCGGGGGCGGTGAACCCGGCGGTCGCTGTCATGACCTCATCCCACCACCGAGCTCCGACACTTTCTCTCCGGTGCACAGGCGACTCCTGGCCTCGCCATCGGTGGCGGGAAATGACCGTGGGAGGCGAGAGGGCGGGGGATAGTGGGCCGGTGAGCTCGCACCCCTCCTTCCCCCGGGTGGCGGCCGTCCTGGTGGCGGCGCTGATCACCCTGACCGCGCTGGTCGCGTTCGTGCACGAGACCGCCGGGTCCGACGACCCCGGCGGGACGCTCGCGCTCAGCCAGGCGACGGCCCGGCTGACGAGGGTGCCGCCGGTGGGGCACGTGTTCGTGGTGAACATCGAGAACAAGGGCTTCGCCCGCACGTGGGGCGCGGAGTCGCGCGCGCCGTACCTCGCCACGACCCTTCGGAGCAAGGGCGTGCTCCTGACGAGCTACTACGCAACCGCGCACAACTCGCAGGGCAACTACGTCGCGCAGGTCAGCGGGCAGGGCGTCAACGCGGACATGCAGCGCGACTGCCACGTCTTCGCCGACTTCCTGCGCACCGCCACGCAGAGTCCCGGACAGGCGGTCGGCAACAGAGGGTGCGTCTTCCCGGCCGGGGTCCGCACGGTGGCCGGCCAGCTGAGTGCGCACGGCCTGTCGTGGAAGGGCTACATGGAGGGCATGGGCACGCCGTGCCAGCACCCCAGGGTCGGTACGACGGACCCGTGGCAGCGGGCGACCGCGACGCGCGCCTATGCGACCAAGCACAACCCGTTCGTCTACTTCCACGACATCATCGACCGGCCGCGCTACTGCGCCCGCCACGTGCGGCCCTTGAAGGACCTGACCGTCGACCTGCAGAGCGTGAGCACCACGCCCCACCTGAGCTACGTCACGCCCGACCTGTGCCACGACGGGCACGACTCGCCCTGCGCCGACGGCGAGCCCGGCGGCCTGGCCAGCGTCAACCGCTGGATGCGCACGTGGGTCCCGCGGATCCTGGCCTCGCCGGCGTTCCGCCAGGACGGGCTCCTGCTGATCACCGCCGACGAGTCCGACGGGCCCAGGAAGGACTCCCGCGCGTGCTGCGGCGACGCGGGCACCGCCAACAGCGCCCAGCCGGGCATCGCCGGACCGGGCGGCGGCCGGATCGGGCTGCTCGCGATCTCGCGGTGGACCAGGCCGGGCACGTCGTCGTCCTACGGCTACAACCACTACGCGCTGCTCGGGTCGGTCGAGGAGATCTTCGGGTTGGGCAAGATCGGCTACGCAGCGACCCCTGGGCGACGTACCTTCGGGCTGGACGTCTACAACAGCGACTGGCAGGGGTGAGCCATGGGGCGACACACGTGGGGCCGCGTCCCGGCGGCGCTGCTGGCGGGCCTGGTGCTCGCGCTGCTCGCCCCTCCGACCACGGCCGACGCGGCGTCCGACCACGTGCGGGTCCGCAACGGGACCCACAGCTGGAAGACCTACGACCGGATGGTGCCGGTGCGGACCGGACCCGACCGGGACGTCGCGATCGACATCGACACGCGCCTCTACGTGCCCGACAACGCCACGCGGCGCACGCCCCAGCCGGCGATCCTCATGACCCACGGCTTCGGCCTGGACAAGACCTCCAACGAGGTGGCGACGACCGCGCGCTTCTTCGCCGCGCACGGCTACGTCGTGCTGACCTACACCTCGTCCGGCTTCGGTGCCAGCGGCGGGTGCATCACGCTCCAGTCGGCCGACTGGGACGTCAAGGCCGCACGGCAGCTGATCACCAAGGTCCTCGGCACCAAGCGCTACGTGCGTCACGACCGGCGGGGCGTCGTCGTCGGCACGATCGGCGGGTCGTACGGCGGCGGCATCCAGCTCCCGCTCGCTGCCGCCGACCGGCGGGTGCGCACGAGCATCGTCGGCCGGACCTGGAACAACCTGCGCTACTCCCTCGACCCCAACAACCGCGTGGTCCCGGGCGACCGCACCGGCTTCACGCACACGCTCAACCTGCAGGGCGTCTTCAAGCAGGAGTGGACCTCGCTGTTCTTCGCCTCGGGCAACTCCGAGCCGGCCAACGGGCACGGCGGCTGCGCTGCGGCCAAGCAGGCCTCCGGCGACCCGGCCGAGATCGGCGCCACGGGCTGCCCCGGCTTCTACCTCGCGGTGTGCGAGCTCTACTCCCGGCTCACCGCGACCGGTGACTCCGACGCCGCCGGTCGACGGCTGGTCGCGCGCGCCTCGGCCTCCTCCTTCCTCTCGAAGGTCGAGGTCCCCGTCCTGCTCGTGCAGGGGCAGAGCGACACCCTGTTCAACCTCAACGACGCCGCCTCGACCTACCGCGCGCTCGCGCGCCGCGGGGTGCCCGTCGGGATGATCTGGAACTCCGGTGGCCACGGCGGCTACTCCTCCGAGCCCGGCGAGTGCGAGGCCTACGACGGCACGCTGCGCCGCGTGCGCAAGCTCGACCGCTGCTACCTCCCGCTGCGCTCCCTGGGCTGGATGGACCACTGGCTGCGCCACACCCGAGCAGGGCGTGGGCCCGCGTTCACCTACTACCGCTCGTGGGTGAGGTACGACGGCCGCGGTCCCGACGACGAGCAGTACGGCGCGGCCGCGAGCTTCCCGATCCGCCACCGGGCCACGATGTTCACGCTCTCGTCCACCGACCGGCTGGTGCGGGCCGACCCGGTCGCGGGGTCGGCGACCTTCCTCAACCCGCCCGGCGGCCAGCCGGCGGCCTACTCCGAGACCTCGAACTTCTCCGGACCCGACGCGTCACCGCAGGTGACGACCCCGCCGACCGAGCAGCAGGGGCAGTTCGCCGCGTTCACCTCGGGTCGGTTCGGCCAGGCCGTCCACGCCGTCGGTGTCCCGTCGGCCCGCCTGCGGATCACCAACAGCAACGGGCAGGACATGGTCTTCTTCGCCAAGGTGTACGACGTCGCGCCCGGCGGCGGGGCGACCCTCATCCACCGGCTGGTCGCGCCCGTGCGGGTCCCGGCGAGTGCGGTGGGGGACCCGGTCCGGATCAAGCTGCTCGGCTTCGCCCACCGCTTCGGCAAGGGCCACCGGGTCCGGCTGGTGCTGTGCTCGACCGACGCCACGTCGTACAACGCCAAGGTGGCCGACGTGCTCACCGTCCGGACCGGGCCGGGGTCGACGTTCACGCTCCCCGCCCGGGTGGGCTGAGTGCGCGGACGGTTCCTCGACTCGCTGACCCTCGGCCCGCGGCGGCGGCGCCGCGCGATGATGCGGCAGCTGCGTGAGCTGGACCGGCTCGACGCCCAGGCCGCCTGGACGGGCCCACCGCCGTCTCGGCGCCGTGCGGGCGGTCGCCTGGGCACGGCGGTCATCCTGCTCGTGGTGGTCGCGCTGGGGCTCTGGTCGTTCCTCGTGCGGGTGATGGGCTACGACGTGAGCGTGCTGGGCGACGCGTTCCGCCCGGGCGGCAACGACGAGAAGTCGGCGGGGAGCTATGAGTTCATGGCGACCCAGCCGGTCAACCCGCGCCTGCCGGTGACCTACTCGCCCTGCAAGGAGATCGTGGTCGTCGAGAACGACACGATCGCGCCGAAGGGCACCGACGGGATCGTCGAGGAGTCGCTCGCCGAGGTGGGGCGCCTGACCGGGCTCCGGCTGCGGCTGGCGGGCACCACGGGGGAGCAGCCCGTCCCTGACCAGGCCCGCGGCGAGCGCCAGCCGGTCCTGGTCGCCTGGACGACCCCCGACCGGATCCCCGAGCTCGAGGGCGACGTGGCCGGCCTGGGGGGCAGCACGGCCGTGGGTGGGTCGTTCCGCTCGCGCTACGTCAGCGGGCAGGTGGCGCTGGACGCCCCGCAGCTGGGGGAGATCCTCGACCGCGACGGCCGGGCCGCGGTGAAGGCGGTCGTGCTGCACGAGCTCGGCCACCTGGTCGGCCTGGGGCACACCGACGACGTCACGCAGCTCATGCACGGGGAGAACGTCGGCCGCACCGACTTCGGCATCGGTGACCGCACGGGGCTCCGGGCAGTGGGGCAGGGTCGCTGCTGAGCAAGATGCAAAGGATGTTTGCAAAGAGCCTTTGCATGGGACTACGGTGGTCGCATGACCGAGCGTCCGACCATCCGTGTCCAGGACCCCGAGGCCCTCGCGGCCCTCGCCCACCCGCTGCGCGGCCGGCTCCTGAGCCTCCTGCGGGCCGACGGCCCGGCCACCGCCAGCGGGCTGGCCGAGCGGGTGGGGGAGTCCAGCGGCGTCACCAGCTACCACCTGCGCAAGCTGGCCGAGGTCGGCTTCGTCGAGGAGGAGACCGACCGCGGCACCAAGCGGGAGCGCTGGTGGCGGGCCGCCCACACCGCGACCTCGTGGTCGCCCTCGGACTTCCTCGGCGACCCCGAGGCGCACAAGGCGTCGGTGAGCGTGCGACGCGAGTGGTACCGCTGGCAGCAGCGCCTGCTCGACCAGTGGATGGCCGAGGAGCGCGACTGGGAGCCGGAGTGGGTCGACGTCGCCGCCTCGAGCGACGACATGGTCGTGCTCACCCCGGCAGAGGCCGAGGCGCTGGGCACCGAGCTGTGGGACACCGTCCAGCGCTTCCGTGAGCGGTCCGTCGCCGCGGGCCGTCAGGCCGGGGTCGACGGCGCCGAGCGCGTCGTCGTCCTGTTCCACACCGTCCCGATCCGGGGGGAGTGGCCGCTGTGAGCGCGGTGGACGCAGCGCACGTGATGTCCGAGCGCACCGTCCTGCGCCGCTTCCTGTTCCTGGCCGCCCTGCGATGGCTGTCGGTCGGGTTCCTCATCCCGGTCTTCGTCCTGCTGCCCCTCGACCGCGGCCTGACGCTGGCCCAGATCGGTGTCGCCGCCTCGATGCAGGGCTGGGTGGTCTTCGCCCTCGAGCTGCCCACCGGGGGCTTCGCCGACAGCATCGGCCGGCGTCCGGTGCAGGCGGCCGCGGTGCTCTTCGCCATGGCCTCGATCGGGCTGCTCGTCGTCGCCCACTCGTTCGTCGCCTTCGCCGCGGTGTTCGCCCTCCTGGGTGTCTACCGCGCGCTCGACAGCGGCCCGCTCGACGCGTGGTACGTCGACGCGGCGCAGGCGGCGGACCCGGCCGCGCGCATCGACCGTGGCATGAGCCTCTACGGCACGGTCGTGTCGCTGGCGATCGCCACCGGGTCGGTCGTGGCCGGTGGCCTCATCGCCTGGGACCCGACCTCACGGGTCGACGCGCTGACCCTGCCGGTCGTGGCGTCCCTGGTGGTCCACGTCCTGAGCCTCGTCGCGGTGCTCGCGCTGATGTCCGAGCCGCCGCGGCACGACGCCGAGGGGCTCCGCGCCTCCATCCGCGCGGTGCCCCGCACGGTCGTGTCCGGCGCCCGCCTGCTGCGGGGGTCGCGTGCCCTGGTCGCCCTGGTCCTGCTCGAGCTGCTGTGGGGGCTGGGCGTCGGCACCTACGAGTCGCTGCTGCCCGTGCGGCTGGCCGAGGTGACCAGCGGGCCCCAGGCCGCGGCCGCCATCACCGGCCCGGCGGCGACCGCTGCCTGGGTCGCCGCCGCGGCAGGGTCCGCGGCGATGCCGTGGCTCGGCCGGCGCCTGGGCATCGGCACCGCGGGGGTCGTCTCGCGGGTCCTGCTCGGCCTGACGGTCGTGATGATGGGTGTGCTGGGTGGCCTGGCCGGCGTGCTCGCGGTCTACCTCGCCTGCTACTCCTTCCACGGCATCGGCGGCGCGGCGCACAGCACGCTGCTGCACCGCAACGCCACGAGCGACGTGCGAGCCACTGTCGTCTCGCTCAACTCGCTGTTCTCCCAGCCGGCCGGCGCGCTCGGCCTGATCTGCCTCACGGCGCTGGCCGGCGGTGTCTCGGTCAGTGCCGCGATGTGGGTCGGCGGTGCGGTGCTCGCGCTCGGCGCCCCGCTCTACTGGGTCGCGGCGCGCGAGGCGCCCGCCACGGATCCTCAGCCGAGCCGTGAGTCCGCGGCGACCGCCTGACGCACCCGGTCGTAGGTCGTGCGGTCGGCGGCGGCGACGATGAGCGAGGTGTGCGTCCACGCGGTGTAGGCGTTGCCCTCGAGGTCGCCCACGACGCCGCCGGCCTCGGTGACCAGCAGCCCGGTCGGGGCGTGGTCCCACGGCTTGGGGTGGCCGTAGAGCAGGTAGTCGGTGTCGCCCTCGATCAGGTGGGGGTAGTCGACCCCGCAGCACCACCACGTGTTGCGCAGCTGCGGGAGGTCGCCCAGCCGGCCGGTGCGCCACCGCCGCCGCGAGGTCGCGCCGACCGGGTCGCCGACCACCGGCGGCCGGGTCAGGCGCTCGCCGTTGCGCCACGTGCCGCCGCCGCGCTCCGCGACGTACGCCGTCTCGTGCTGGGGCTGCCACACCCACGCCCGCGTGGTCTCGCCGCCGACCACCTCGGCGCACATGACGGCGTGGTCGGGGGAGCCGTGGACGAAGTTGCGGGTGCCGTCGACCGGGTCGACGGTGAAGGCGTGCTCGGCGTCGACGAAGCGCTGGATCAGGTGCGGGTCGGTGGCGTAGGCCTCCTCGCCCAGCACCACCGCGTCGGGGTAGGCCTCCAGGAGCGCGGCGGTGAGGAGCTCCTCGGACTCGTGGTCGGCGGCGGTGACCAGGTCGCCGGGCTGCTTCTCGGCGATCTCGGCCTCGTCCAGGGAGCGGAACCGCGGGTTGACCACCTCGGCCGCCACGTCCTGCAGCAGCCGCAGCACCTCGTCGGTCTCCATGGCCCCAGGCTAGCCACGCTCCGGTCCGGACCGTCCGGGCGTCCCGGTGGACCTGGCAGGGTGGGTGGGTGAGCACCCACCCGTTCGCCCTCCTCGACCTCGACGACCTCGTCAGCGACGACGACCTGGCCATGCGTGCCAGCGTCCGCGCCGTCCTCGAGCGCGAGGTCCGCCCCCACCTCGCCCGGTGGTACGACGAGGGGTCGCTCCCGGCGCGCGACCTCGCCCGGGTCTTCGGGGACCTCGGGCTGCTCGGGATGCACCTGGAGGGCTACGGCTGCGCGGGGACGACCGCGACGGCGTACGGCCTGGCCTGCCTCGAGCTCGAGGCCGCCGACTCCGGCATCCGCTCGCTGGTCTCGGTGCAGGGCTCGCTGGCGATGTTCGCGATCCACCGCTGGGGCAGCGAGGAGCAGCGTGAGCAGTGGCTGCCGCGGATGGCGACCGGCGAGGTGATCGGGTGCTTCGGGCTGACCGAGCCCGACGCCGGCTCCGACCCGGGGGCGATGCGCACCCGCGCCCGCCGCGACGGCGACGACTGGGTCCTCGACGGCACCAAGATGTGGATCACCAACTCGCCCATCGCCGACGTGGCGGTCGTGTGGGCACGGACGGGGGAGTCCTCGCGCGACATCCGCGGCTTCGTCGTCCCGACCGACACCCCCGGGGTGAGCACGCCGGAGATCACGCGCAAGCTCTCGCTGCGGGCGTCGGTCACCGGCGAGGTCGTCCTCGAGGGCGTCCGGCTGCCGGCCGACGCGATGCTGCCCGAGGCCGCGGGGCTGGCCGGCCCGCTGTCGTGCCTGAGCGAGGCGCGGTTCGGCATCGTCTTCGGCCCGCTCGGCTCGGCGCGCGACTGCCTCGAGACCACGCTGGACTACGTCGCCGAGCGGCAGGTGTTCGGCCGCCCGCTCTCGGGTTTCCAGCTCACCCAGGCCAAGCTCGCCGACATGGCCCTCGAGCTGGACAAGGCGATGCTGCTCGCGCTGCACCTGGGCCGGCTCAAGGACGCCGGGACGATCCGCCCCGAGCAGGTCTCGATGGGCAAGCTCAACAGCGTGCGCGAGGCCCTCGCGATCGCACGGGAGTGCCGCACGCTGCTGGGGGCCAACGGGATCACGCTGGAGTACCCCGTCCTGCGGCACGCCAACAACCTCGAGTCGGTGCTGACCTACGAAGGCACCTCGGAGGTGCACCAGCTGGTGGTGGGTCAGGCGCTGACGGGGATCTCCGCGTTCCGCTGACCGGCCTTCCGGGCGGCCACCCGGAGCAGCGCGGCGCTCACCAGCGCCGCACCCACGAGGCCCAGCGGCGCACCCGGGACGCGGCCGCCCGCGGGAGCGGCCGGGGTGCTCGCCGCGGAGCGCGCGGCCGTCGTACCGGGCAGGGCGACGCGGGAGACGTCGAGGCCGCGCACCAGGTCGATGGAGTAGACGTAGCTGGTCTTCCGCCCGGTCTGCCGACCGTCCTTGTAGACCGGCGCCCACATCGCGTCCCAGACCTCCGAGCCTCCCCACACCGAGTGGCCGTAGGGCTTGATGTCGCGGGGGTTGCGCACGTCGAGGACCTGCGTGCCGCCGCCGTAGAAGCCGGCCGCGACCAGGCCGCCGGGGCGGAAGTCGAACCAGTGCGACGAGCAGAATCCACCCACGGGCAGGGGGTAGCTGCCCAGGTCGGACAGCTCGACCTTGTCGAGCGGGCGGATCGCGCCTGGGGTGCCGTCGAGACGCTTGACCCACCAGGTCTGGAACGACCCGGCCTTGCTGCAGTCGACCTGCTCGTAGTCCTCCTCGGTCACCAGCAGCACGTTGCCGTGGGCGAAGGAGGGGGTGGCGTCGGGCCTGAACGCCGTGGCGTTGGGACGGAAGGAGTTGTGCAGGATGAAGTCGTTCCAGCCGGGGTAGCGCGGGTCGTTGCCCTTGCCGGCCGCGCCGGTCGTGGTCACCAGGCGGGGGCGAGCCGGCTTGCGGACATCCCAGATCGAGGCGCCGTCGAAGCCGGTGTGGGTGCCGTAGCCGGCGTTGTCGAAGTTCCACTTGTGGCCGGCGGTGGGCGAGCTGAAGGCCTGGAGGCCGGCCTTGCCGGGCTTGCCGTCGACCTCGCGCGGCTTGTCGAGGTGGCGCAGGTCGAAGACGCTGAACGTGCCCGAACCCGAGTCGCCGGCGCTGTAGGCGTAGCTGCAGTCGCGGTCGGCACAGGCCACCGTGTGCGTGCTGGTCAGGCCGGGGGTGCGCGAGCGGATCGTCGGGTCCGAGGGCCTGGTCACGTCGACCACGATCAGCTCGTTGCCGCCGACGTTGACGTGCTGGGGGTCGTCGGGGGAGGCCTGGACCGAGTCCACCCCGATCAGCGCGAACCGCTGGGTGCCCGTCGACGTGCGTCGCTCCCCGCAGTTCATCGCCTCGTTCTCGAAGAGCGCGTCGGGCAGCGTGCCGACCAGTCGGGGCGCGGCGGGCTTGCTGACGTTCCAGACCTGCAGGCTGTCGGCGCCGCTGGTGACCAGGATCGGAGCGGTCCGCAGGAAGCACCCCGAGATCCCGGCCTGGCCGGGGAAGCTCCCCACGGACGTCACGTTGCCGCTCTGCAGCGGCGCGGCCGTGCCGGAGGCGGCGAGGCTCTGCTCGTGCAGCCGCAGGCTGTCGGTGTCGGCCTGCGCGGGTCCGCCGACGGTGCCGACGAGCGCGGCCGCCGCGACCGCGGCGGTGGGGACCAGCGCCAGGACGGCGCGCTTCTGCGTGGGGCTCATACCTGACCCAACGACAGGTCTGGGGCGAGGTCACGCCCCGGCGGGCAGCGCCACCGGGTCGGTTGTGTCGTCGGCTGCGGCGCAGTCCTCGACGGCGGCGCGCAGGTCGCGCAGCGCCTGCTTGGCCTCGTCCCACGCGGTCTTGGCGGCGCGACGGTCGGCCTGCACGTCGCGGACCGCCTCCGCCGAGGGGGCGAGCGCGACGGACGCAGGTCAGATGTCACCCAGGCGGCCGAACCGCCGCACCTGCAGCACCGGCTCACCCACCTCGGCGGTGGCGTCGAGGTCGACCTCGGCCTCGACCACCCAGTCGTGGTGGCCCTCGGGGTCGTCGAGCGTCTGGCGCACCCGCCAGACCCGTCCCTCGACCTCGACCGCCAGCAGGTCCGGCCCGCGGGAGTCCGGCCCGGTGCCGACCCGGTCGTGCTCGTCGTAGTACTCCCCGATGGCGGCGTCCCAGTCGGCCGCCGTCCACACGGGCGCTCGCGGCGGGTCCGTGCGCTCGGCGTCGGCGGCGTCGAGCGCGGCGAGGCCGTCGACGTCGTCGCGGGCGACGAGCTCGACGCGGCGGAACATCGCGTTGCGGACCATCACCCGCAGCACCCGCTCCTGCTGGGCGAGCGAGACCGGGGGCGGCGGGGCCTCGTGGCGCTCGACGACGTGGGCGGGGTCGGACAGCGCCTCCCACTCGTCGACCAGCGAGGAGTCGGTGTGGCGCACGGTCGCGCCGAGCCACTCGACCAGGTCGTCCAGTTCCTCGCTGCGGTGGGCCTCGGGGACCGTGCGGCGCAACGTGCGGTAGGCGTCGCTGAGGTAGCGCAGGACGAGCCCCTCGGACCGGCTCAGGCCGTAGCGGGAGACCAGGTCGGTGAACGTCATGCCGTGGGTGTACATCTCGCGGACCACGGACTTCGGGGCCAGTGCGTCCTCGGGCAGCCACGGGTGGCGCTGCCGGTAGGTCTCGTACGCCGGCACCAGCAGCTCGGCGAGCGGCTGCGGCCAGGTGACCTCCTCGAGCCGCTCCATGCGCTCCTCGTAGTCGACCCCGTCGGCCTTCATCTGCTGGACGGCCTCCCCGCGCGCGGCGAACTGCTGGGCCATCAGCACCTGTCGGGGCTGCTCGAGGACGGCCTCGACGACCGACACGACGTCGAGCGCGTGGTCGGGGCTGTCGGGGTCGAGGAGGTCGAGGGCGGCGAGCGCGAAGTGGGCGAGCGGCTGGTTGAGCGCGAAGTCGACCGGCAGGTCGACGGTGAGCACGTAGGTCCGCCCGAAGCGGTCCGGCTCGTCGAGCCGGGTCACGACCCCGGAGTGCACGAGGGACCGGGTCAGCCGCAGCGCGCGCCGCGCCAGGCGCAGCTGCCGGCGCCGGTCCTCGTGGTTCTCGGTCAGCAACCGCCGCACCACCGGGAAGGCGTCCTCCTCGCGGGCGAGGACGTTGACCAGCATCGCGTTGGTCACCCGCATCCGTGAGGGCAGCGGCTCGGGGTCCCCGTTGACCAGCTTGTCGAAGGTCTGCTCGGTCCACACCACGGTGCCCTCGGGCGGCTTCTTGCGCTGCACCTTGCGCCGCTTCTTGGGGTCGTCACCGGCCTTGGTCAGTGCGCGCTCGTTGTCGATGACGTGCTCGGGGGCCTGCACGACGACGTACCCGACGGTGTCGAAGCCGGCCCGCCCCGCGCGCCCGGCGATCTGGTGGAACTCGCGCGTGCGCAGCACCCGCTGCCGGGTGCCGTCGAACTTCACCAGGCCGGTCATCAGCACCGTGCGGATCGGCACGTTGATGCCGACCCCGAGGGTGTCGGTGCCGCAGATGACCGTGAGCAGGCCGCGCTGCGCGAACTGCTCGACCAGCCGGCGGTAGCGCGGCAGCATCCCGGCGTGGTGCACCCCCACGCCGGCGCGCAGCAGCGCCGAGAGGGTGCGCCCGAAGCCCGCCCCGAACCGCACCCCGGCCAGCGCCTCGGCGATCTGCTCCTTGCGCTCCTTGGTCAGCTTGAACGACCCCCGCAGGGACTGCGCGTGCTCCACAGCGGCCGCCTGGGTGAAGTGCACGACGTACGCCGGCACCTGCTGGGTGCTCACCAGCTCCTCGACGGTCTCGGTGAGGGGGGTCAGGGCCCACGAGAAGACCAGCGGGACGGGACGCTCGGCGTCGTCGACGACCACCGTCTCCCGACCCGTACGACGGGTGAGGTCGTCGGCGATCCGGTCCATCGGGCCGAGGGTCGCCGACATCAGCAGGAACTGGGCCTGCGGGAGCTCGAGGAGCGGCACCTGCCACGCCCACCCGCGGTCGGGCTCGGCGTAGAAGTGGAACTCGTCCATCACCACCAGGCCCACGTCGCCCCGGCTGCCCTCGCGCAGGGCGAGGTTGGCCAGCACCTCGGCGGTGCAGCAGATGACCGGGGCGTCGGGGTTGACCGACGCGTCGCCGGTGAGCATGCCGACGTTGTCGGCGCCGAGCACGTCGCACAGGTCGAAGAACTTCTCGCTGACCAGCGCCTTGATCGGCGCGGTGTAGAAGCTGACCCGGTCGGTCGCGAGGGCGGTGAAGTGCGCCCCGAGCGCGACCAGCGACTTGCCCGACCCGGTCGGCGTCGCCAGGACGACGTTGCTGCCCTCGAGCAGCGCGACGAGGGCCTCGTCCTGGTGGGGGTAGAAGGACGTGCCGCGCTCGTCCGCCCAGGCCGAGAACGCGTCGTACACCTCGTCGGGGTCCGACGTGTCCGGAACGACCAGCCTCATGCGGCGATCATGCCGGTCGGGACGGCACGCGGCTCAGGCGGGCGCCCAGCAGAAGCCGTAGTGCTGGCCGGCGGCCCACTGCTGCGCGGTCGGCCACTCCCAGCCGTAGTCGTAGGTGAGGGCGTTGCCGGAGGCGGAGCGGGCCTTGGCCGAGCAGGCGTCGTCGCCCTTGTCCCGCACCGCGGCCGGGCCGGGGTAGGCCTTGCCGCCGGGCAGGTCGATCGTCGCGATCGCCCGCCAGGAGTGCGTGAGCGAGCAGATGACGCGCTGGAACCTCTTGTCGCCCGGCCTGGCCGTGCCGCACAGCGCGTAGCGCCTCGCGCCGGCACCTTCGAGCGACCCGCGCAGCTGGTGCGGGGCAGGCAGCGGCAGCAGGTGGTCGCCGCGGTCGAAGCCGACCACGTCGCAGCGGAACCACCGCGCGCCCGCCGCCACCTGCTCGGGGCTCGGGACGAACCAGACCGCGGTGAGCCGGCTCAGCCGCAGCGAGTCGGCCCCCAGCCACGCGGCGGCCCTGGGCTCGCACGTCCGTCGCATCAGGTCCTGCGCGGCGCGGGACCCGGGTGCGACCTCGCGGCCCTTCACCTCGAGCGAGCCGACGGCGACCGTGATCGTCGTGGGCCGGTGGAGGCAGTCGGTGGAGGTGTCGTCGGCGGAGGTCGCGGTGACCTGCGACAGCGTCATCGAGTGGCAGTCGCCCGGCTGCGGGCGCGCCGCCTCGATCGAGTCGAGGCTGGAGGAGGAGGCCTTGCTCGGGGGCTGCACGGCGGGCTCGCCGCTCCCGCCGTCGCTCCCGCCGCTGCAGGCGGCCAGCCCGGCGGCCAGGAGCAGGACCACCGAGGTGGTCGTGCCCAGCCGGGACCAGGTTCGTCGTCGCGGGGTCATGCGTGGGTCACTCCTCGGTCCGCGCCCAGCACACCGACAGCCGGTTGCCGGACGCCCAGTCGTCCTTGCCGAACCAGGTGTAGGCGTACTCGTAGTCGAGCGAGTAGTTCGTCCACGCGCCCACCCAGTCGGAGCAAAAGTCCCGAGACCGGACCTCCACCAAACGTGAGCCCGGCCACCGGTCGCGCCTGGTGCCGATGGAGACGGCGCTCACAGCGCGCCAGGTGTGCTTCTCGGTGCACGCCACACGAGGCGCATCGGCCACCTTGGCCCCGTCGGCGCACACCATCCACCTGGCCGGCGGGATGCCGAGGAGCAGCCCCTTGGCCGTGCGGGGCAGCGGGGCGAGGGCGTCGGCGGAGCTGCGCGCGACCACGTCGCAGCGGAACCACCGGGCGCCCTGCTCCCACGCCTCCTTGCTCGGCCGCCACCACGCCCACGTCACGACCGTGCGCAGCACCAGGCTGTCGGTCGCGCCGGTGAACCGGGTGAACCTCGGGCGGCACGACCGCGCGACGGTCGCGCCGAGCGCCTCGTCGTCGTACGCCGTGTCCTTGGTCGCCGCCTTGTCGAAGCTGCCCACGAAGAAGGTCTGCGCGGTGTGCGTGGCGGTGCACGCGACCGGCTCGCTGGCGTCGGACGGGGCGTCGACCGCCTCGACGTCCAGGTCGCGGCACAGCCCGTTGCCCGGGGCGCTGAGGTCCGCGGCCCTGCCCCCGCCACCCCCGGGCACCACGTCCTTGGCCTCGCAGCCGCTCAGCAGGACCGCGAGCAGCAGCGCGGCGACGGCGAGGAGGCGGGTCACCGGTCCAGGCTAGGCGACCTCACGACAGCAGCGCCGCCAAAGTGCCCCCCAGCTCGTACGCCGCCTCGCGGTCCTGGTCGGTGACCTCGCCCCTCACCTCGAGCACCTCGGCCGACCGGCGCCACCGCAGCGCGGAGACGATCGACAGGACCGAGCGCACCGCCCCCTCGGTGTCGTAGCGGCCGTGGACCAGCAGACCGAACGGCCGCCCCGCCGTCGATCCGCCCTCGCCCTCGGCGGCCGACCCGTCGTCGGACAGGGCGCCCCCGATGTGCAGGAACGTGGAGTCGAACATGTGCTTGAGCGCGCCCGACATGTAGCCGAAGTTCGCCGTGGTGAGCAGGAGGTAGCCGTCGGCGGCGAGCAGGTCCTCGGCGGTCGTCCCGAGGGCGGCCCGGTCGACGACCTCCACGCCCTCGATCACCGGGTCCCGTGCCCCGTCCAGCACCGCGTCCAGCAGTGCCTGCAGCGAACGGGTGGGCGCGTGGTGCACGACGAGCAACCGGGCCATGCCGCCACCGTAGGCGCCGCCGGGTGTGGGAGCGTGACGCCATGTCGAACGTGGAGAAGACCGACGTCGTCGTGGTGGGAGCCGGTCTCGCCGGTCTGGTCGCGGCTGCCGAGGCCGCCGACGCGGGCCGCAGCGTCGTGCTGGTCGAGCAGGAGCCGGAGCAGTCGCTCGGCGGCCAGGCGTTCTGGAGCCTGGGCGGGCTGTTCATGGTCGACACCCCCGAGCAGCGGCGGATGGGCATCAAGGACTCGTTCGAGCTGGCCCGGCAGGACTGGATGGGCAGCGCGCAGTTCGACCGCGAGGAGGACCACTGGCCGCGGCAGTGGGCCGAGGCCTACCTGCACTTCGCCCACGGCGAGAAGCGCGCCTGGCTGCGCGAGATGGGCCACCGCATCTTCCCCGTCGTCGGCTGGGCCGAGCGCGGGGACGGCCGCGCGGAGGGGCACGGCAACTCGGTCCCGCGCTTCCACCTGACCTGGGGGACCGGGCCCGGAGTCGTCGAGCCGTTCGAGCGGCGCGTGCGCGAGCACGTCAGCGGGGGGCGCATCCGGCTGGCGTTCCGCCACCGCGTGGACGAGCTGCTCGTGGAGGGCGGTGCGGCGGTCGGGGTGCGGGGAGCGGTCCTCGCCCCCGACGGCATGCCGCGCGGCGTCGCGTCCAACCGCGACGTGACCGGCGACTTCGAGATCCGCGCGCAGGCGGTGGTCGTGAGCAGCGGCGGGATCGGTGGCGACCACGACCTGGTCCGCAAGGCGTGGCCGGCGCGCCTGGGCGAGCCGCCGCGCACGATGGTCGCCGGCGTCCCGGCCCACGTGGACGGCCGGATGATGCGCCTCACCGAGGAGGCCGGTGCGCGGATCATCAACCCCGACCGGATGTGGCACTACGTCGAGGGCATCCGCAACTGGGACCCGATCTGGGCCAACCACGGCATCCGGATCCTCCCCGGCCCGAGCAGTCTCTGGCTGGACGCGACCGGCAAGCGCCTCCCCGCGCCGTACTTCCCGGGCTTCGACACCCTCGGCACGCTGAAGCACCTGCGCACGACCGGCCACGACTACAGCTGGTTCGTGCTCACGCAGAAGATCATCGAGAAGGAGTTCGCCCTGTCGGGCTCCGAGCAGAACCCCGACCTCACCGGCAAGGACGTCAAGCTCCTGCTCAGCCGCGTGGTCGGCGACGGGGCCCCCGGCCCGATCGAGAAGTTCAAGCAGCACGGCGAGGACTTCGTCGTCGCCGACGACCTCGCCGGGCTCGTCGAGGGGATGAACCGGGTCGGTGACGAGCCGCTCATCGAGGAGGCGCCCCTGCGCCACCTGCTCGAGTGCCGCGACCGCGAGCTCGACAACGCCTACAGCAAGGACGCCCAGGTCACGTTCGTCCGCAGCCACCGGCAGCACCGCGGCGACAAGATCGTCCGCACGGCCAGCCCGCACAAGATGCTCGACCCCAGGAACGGCCCGCTGATCGCCGTGCGCCTCAACATCCTGACCCGCAAGACCCTCGGCGGGCTGGAGACCGACCTGCAGGGGCGCTGCCTGCGCAGCGACGGCACCCCGCTCGAGGGGCTCTACGCCGCGGGCGAGGTCAACGGCTTCGGCGGCGGCGGGATGATGGGCTACAACGCCCTCGAGGGCACCTTCCTCGGCGGCTGCCTCTTCTCCGGGCGTACGGCGGGCCGCGCGGCGGCTGCCCAGGTCGGGTAGGCTGGCGGCGATGTTGACGCGCAGCCTCGTTCTCCTGAGCTCAGTCGAAGGGCTCCTTCGCTGCCGCAGCGAGGTCTGACCAGCCGGACCCCTCGTTGCGGAGAGCGTGCTGTGCAGCCGGCGCCCCTCACTCGCGAAGGCAACCGCAACCCATGACCCAGACCCCGCCCCGCTTCACCCGCTCCGGCTTCCGCAACACCCAGCAGACCTCCCCGATGCCGTTCGGCCGCTACACGCCGTTCGAGCCGATCGACCTGCCCGACCGCACCTGGCCGAGCCGCACGATCACCGAGGCCCCCCGCTGGCTCTCCACCGACCTGCGCGACGGCAACCAGGCGCTGATCGACCCGATGAGCCCGGCCCGCAAGCTCGCGATGTTCGAGTTGCTCGTCCGCATGGGCTACAAGGAGATCGAGGTCGGCTTCCCGAGCGCCAGCGAGACCGACTTCGCCTTCGTGCGCCAGCTGATCGAGCAGGACCGCGTCCCCGAGGACGTGACGATCTCGGTGCTGACCCAGGCCCGTGAGGACCTGATCGAGCGCACGGTGCAGAGCCTGGTCGGCATCCACCACGCCAACATCCACATGTACAACGCGCTCGCGCCGCTGTTCCGGCGCGTGGTGTTCCACGCCTCCAAGGACGAGGTCAAGGACATCGCGGTCCGCGGCACCGAGCTGGTGATGAAGCACGTCGAGAACAACCTCGACGCCACCGTCATCGGCTACGAGTACTCCCCGGAGATCTTCACCAGCACCGAGCTGCCGTTCTCCCACGAGGTGTGCGAGGCGGTCTCCGACGTGTGGCAGCCCGAGGACGGCCGCGAGATCATCCTCAACCTCCCGGCCACGGTCGAGTCCGCGACGCCCAACGTCTACGCCGACCAGATCGAGTGGTTCTCCCGCCAGCTGACCCGGCGCGAGCACACCACGATCAGCCTGCACCCGCACAACGACCGCGGCACCGCGGTCGCCGCGACCGAGCTGGCGATGATGGCGGGCGCCGACCGCGTCGAGGGCTGCCTGTTCGGCCACGGCGAGCGCACCGGCAACGTGTGCCTGGTGACCCTGGGCATGAACCTGTTCTCCCAGGGCATCGACCCGCAGATCGACTTCTCCGACATCGACGAGATCCGTCGCACGGTGGAGTACTGCACCCAGCTGCCGGTCCACCCGCGCCACCCCTACGCCGGCGACCTGGTCTACACGGCCTTCTCGGGCTCCCACCAGGACGCGATCAAGAAGGGCCTGGAGGACCTGGAGAAGCAGGCGACCGAGCAGGGCGTCGGCGTGCACGAGGTCGCGTGGGCGGCGCCGTACCTCCCGATCGACCCCTTCGACGTGGGCCGCACCTACGAGGCGGTCATCCGGGTCAACAGCCAGTCCGGCAAGGGCGGCGTGGCCTACATCATGAAGACCGACCACAAGCTCGACCTGCCGCGCCGGCTGCAGATCGAGTTCTCCCGGGTGGTGCAGCAGCAGACCGACGCCGAGGGCGGCGAGGTCTCGCCGCAGGCGATGTGGGACATCTTCGAGCGCACCTACCTCGGGCTCGAGGGGCCGCTGCGGCTCAACTCGGTGCACACCTCGTCGGCGGCGGGGGAGCACGACCGGCTCAGCGTCAACGTCTACCTCGACGGCGAGCCGCGCACCCTGGACGGCTCGGGCAACGGCCCGATCGCGGCGTTCGTCGACGCCATCGACAGCCTGGTGCAGGAGCGCAACGCCCTGGGCGACCCCCGCTTCGCCGAGGTCTTCGACGTGCGCGTCCTCGACTACTCCGAGCACGCGCTCTCCTCGGGCGGCGACGCCATCGCCGCGGCGTACGTCGAGTGCGCGGTCGGCGACCAGGTGCGGTGGGGCGTCGGTCTCGACGCCAACATCGTCACCGCGTCGCTCAAGGCGGTGCTGTCTGCGGTCAACCGGGTCGCCGGACCCCAGCAGCCCCCGGCCTGACCCCGGTCCGGGGCACCCGGGACCACCGTCCCGGCCGAGGGTGATTCGTCCCCGGTCCGGCCCGAGCGCCCGCCATCCGTGGCAGGCTTGCCGCGTCGGTGACCCCTGGACCAGGAGGGACGTGCGCGTCGAGTCCACCCCCTTGCTGGACCGCGCGGACGCCGTGTGGTCCAACCTCCTCCTGCGCCAGATGTTCCTGGCGGTGCCGGTCGCCATCGACGTGGCGTTCCAGGCCGGAGCGGGCCAGCTCTGGGCGCTCGGGCCGTGGTATCCCCTCGGGGTCGCGACCGTCGCGCTGGCCGTCGCGGTGTCCACGCTCGACGAGGGGTCCAGCCGGGTGCGCACGGGCCTGGTCCACCTGCTGCCCGTGCTCGACTTCCTCGCGATCGGGATGCTGCGCCTGGTGCCGGAGCCCAACGGCGTCGGACTGCTCGTGGTCTTCCCCGCCATGTGGCTCGGCATCGACCTGCGCGGGCGCGGGGTGGCGCTGACCGCGCTCTACACCTCCCTGCTGGTGTGCCTGCCGGTCATGCTCTACGTCGACCCGTCGGTGGTGCTGCTCGGGCGCTACGCCCAGATCCTGCTGATGGCGACGCTGGCGTCGCTGTCCATGGCGATCACCTCGCGGCTGTGGCAGCGGCGCGAGCGCGAGGCCGCGGCGCAGCAGCAGGTGATCTCCGACCTGCTCGAGGCCGAGCGCACCAACCGCGCGTTGACCGGCGCCATCGTCGAGGCCGTCGACGTGGGGCTCCTCAGCCTCGCCCCCGACGGGTCCTACCGCTCGATGAACCCCCGGCACGAGGAGTTCATGGCGCTGGCCTACCCCGATGGTCACGACGGCCAGGCGGGACAGCTCGGCTGGGTGTTCGCCGCCGACGGTCACACCTTCCTGTCCCACGAGGACATGCCGACGATCCGGGCGGCTCAGGGGGACCTGCGCGACTACCTGATCTGGGTGGGCGAGGACCCCGACCTCCGGCGCGCGCTGGCCATCTCCTCGCGCCGCATCACCGGCGTGGACGGCCACGACAACGGCCAGGTGCTGGTCTACAAGGACGTCACCGACCTGGTCGGGGCGCTCCGGGTCAAGGACGACTTCGTCGCCTCGGTGTCCCACGAGCTGCGCACCCCGCTGACCTCGATCATGGGCTACATCGACCTCACCCTGCTCGACCAGGAGCTCGGCCCGCGCTCACGCCGGCAGCTGGAGGTGGCCCGCAAGAACACCGGTCGCCTGCTCCGCCTGGTCAACGACCTGCTCTTCACCGCCCAGACCGACCAGGGGAGGCTCGCGCTCGACCGCACGCTGGTCGACCTGGTCACGATCGTGCGGGAGTCGGTCGTGGAGGTGGCCGAGCGCGCGCGGGAGGGCGAGGTCCACGTCGAGATGGAGCTGCCCGAGGTGGCCTGGGTCGACGGCGACCCGCTGCGCCTGAGCCAGGTGGTCGACAACCTGCTGACCAACGCGATCAAGTACTCCCTGCCCGGCGGGCTGGTCGAGGTCGCGCTCGTGCTGCACCCGGCCGAGGGCGACGAGCCGGGGTCGGCCTCGACGATGACCCTGGCGATCAAGGACGAGGGCATCGGCATCTCGCACGAGGACCAGCAGCGCCTGTTCACCCGGTTCTTCCGCGCGCAGGAGGCCACCGAGCGCGCCATCCAGGGAGCCGGGCTCGGGCTCTCGATCTGCAAGTCCCTGGTCGAGGCGCACGGCGGCACGATCACGGTCGAGAGCGCACGCGGCAAGGGCACCACGTTCACCGTGCGGCTCCCCGTCGCGGTCACCGGCGGCACCACCCGGATCTGAGACAGTGGGGGCATGAGCTCGCACCCCGGACCCCACGTCGCCGAGCGGGTGGGGCAGTTCTTCATCGGTGACGACCGCCTGGAGTACACCGAGTTCGGCTCTGCCGGCCGTGGGGGCGACCGCTGGGTCGTCCTGGTCCACGGCCAGCTCATGCCGCGGTCGATGCACGACCCCCTGGCCCGCGTGCTCGCCGCCCACGGCAACCACGTGGTCACCGTCGACCTGCTGGGGCACGGTCGCTCCGACCGGCCCGAGGACCCGCGGGACTACTCCATGACCGCGTTCGCCGAGCAGGTCGTCGCGCTGCTGGACCACCTCGGCGCCGAGACCGCCGTGGTCGGCGGCACCTCGCTCGGCGCCAACGTCGGGCTCGAGGTCGCCGTGCTCGCCCCCGACCGGGTGCAGGGGCTGCTGCTGGAGATGCCGGTGCTCGACAACGCCGTGGAGGCCGGCATCCTCGCCTTCGCCCCGCTGCTGTTCACGGCCCGCTTCGCGCCGTTCGTGATCACCCTGGTCGCGGCCTCCTCGCGCCTGGTGCCACGGCGCTTCGCCACCCACTGGGGCAGGGTCGTGCTCGACACCCTCGACCAGCGCCCCGGCCCGATGGCCGCCGCCGTGCACGGGCTGTTCTTCGGCCGCATCGCCCCGCCCGCCCGCACCCGGCGCACCCTGCCCCACCCCGCGCTGGTCGTGGGCCACCCCGGCGACCCGATCCACCTCGCGGCCGACGCCCGCATGGTGGCCGACGAGCTCGCGCGGGCGTCGTACGTCGAGGCGAGCAGCATCCTGGAGTGGCGCCTGCGCCCCCAGCGCCTGACCGCTCGCACGGTCGACTTCGTCGACGAGGTGTGGGGGCGCGGCACCGCGCAGCCAGGGGACACGCACCTGGAGGAGGTCGGCGGTGCCGTCCTACCGTGACGAGGGCCTGGTGCTGCGCACCCACAAGCTGGGTGAGGCCGACCGCATCATCACCCTGCTGACCCGCGAGCACGGCCGGGTCCGCGCGGTCGCCAAGGGCGTGCGTCGCACGACCTCGCGCTTCGGCGCCCGCCTCGAGCCCGGCGGCCATGTCGACGTCATGTTCGCCAAGGGACGCACGCTCGACATCGTCACCCAGGCCGAGTCGCGGGGGGCGTACGGCGCCCACGCCGTCGGCGACTACGCCGCGTTCACCGCGGTGAGCGCGATGCTCGAGGCCGCCGACCGGCTGGTCGTGGAGGACGGCGAGCCCGCGCTCCAGCAGTTCCTGCTGCTGCTCGGGGGCCTGCGGGCGATCTGCGACCAGGGGCGCTCGCCCTCGCAGGTGCTCGACGCGTTCCTGCTGCGGTCGCTGGCGGTGGCGGGCTACGCCCCGTCCTTCGAGGAGTGCGCCCGGTGCGGCGCTCCCGGACCCCACCAGGCCTTCCACGCCTCCGCCGGCGGGATGCTCTGCCCCGACTGCCGTCTGCCGGGGTCCGCGCGTCCGTCGGCCGAGACCGTGCAGGTGCTCGGTGCGCTGCTGTCGGGGGAGTGGCCGGTGGTCGAGGCCGCCGACCCCCGTCACCTGCGCCAGGCCAGTGGCCTGGTGGCGGCCTACCTCTCCTGGCACCTCGAGCGGGGGCTGACCTCGCTCGCCGTGATGGAGCGCTGAGCGCCGGTCAGGACGGCTCGGGGTCCCCGCCGTGCGCCGGGACCGTGCGCCCCACGGCCTCGTTGAAGTCGGCCAGGAGGCGGCCGAAGGTGCTGCGGTCCTCCGCCGACCACGCCGACATCGCGTCGCGCAGGCGCTGGACGCGCAGCCTCCGGGTGTCGCCGAGCCGGGCGTGCCCCGCCTCGGTCAGCCTCAGCAGGGAGGCGCGGCGGTCGCGCGGGTCGCGCTGCCGCTCGAGCAGGCCCTGGCTCTCCAGGGCCTGCACCTGGCGGGTGATCGTGGACGGGTCGAGCCCGAAGGCGAGGGCCAGCGCGCTCAGGCGCTGCGGGCCGCTGTCGGCGATGCGGCTCAGGATGCCGTAGCCGGACCGGTCGAGGTCGGTGCCGTCGGCGCTGTCGGCGCTGTCGGTGCGGTCGGTGCGGTCGGGGGCGGAGAGCCCGTGCAGGTGCTGCACCCGCCGCAGCAGCAGCGTGAGCTGTCGCTCGATCAGCTGCTCGTGCTCAGCGCCCCGCATGGTCGATCCACCCGTCTCGTCCCCAGCACCGACATGGCCCCCGAACCGTTGCGTCTAGATTGACCCCGGCGGCGAGAGGAGCCTTGGGAGTGCCTGGACGACGCGGATCAGACGGTCGAGACTACCCACCCCTTGGGGTGAGTAAACCTGAGGGAGACGACCAATCTCCGCCGAGCATCCCGCGCGAGCTCGTGCCGGCCCACGTCGCGGTGATCATGGACGGCAACGGGCGGTGGGCCAAGGAGCGCGGGTTGCCCCGCACGGCGGGTCACGAGCAGGGCGAGCACGCGCTGTTCGACGTGGTCGAGGGGGCCATCCAGATCGGGGTGAAGGCGGTCTCGGCCTACGCGTTCTCGACCGAGAACTGGTCACGCTCGCCCGACGAGGTCCGCTTCCTGATGGGCTTCAACCGCGACGTGATCCGGCGCCGCCGCGACGAGATGCACGCCCTCGGGGTCCGGGTCCGCTGGGCGGGTCGCGCGCCCCGGTTGTGGCGGTCGGTGATCAAGGAGCTCCAGGTCGCCGAGGAGCTGACCCGGCACAACACCACGCTCACGCTGACGATGTGCGTCAACTACGGCGGCCGGGCCGAGCTCGCCGACGCCGCCGCGGCCATCGCCCGCGACGTGGCCGAGGGCCGGCTCAAGCCGGGCAAGGTCGACGAGAAGCTGTTCGCCCGCTACCTCTACGTCCCCGAGCTGCCCGACGCCGACCTGGTGTGGCGCACGTCGGGGGAGCAGCGGCTCTCCAACTTCATGCTGTGGCAGGCGGCCTACTCCGAGATGGTGTTCAGCGACGTGCTGTGGCCCGACGTGCGCCGCCGACACCTGTGGGAGGCGATCGACACCTACGCCCGCCGCGACCGGAGGTACGGCGGCGCGGAGTAGGCGGAATAGTCGGCGCCCTGCGGAGGTTCCCGGAGCATCCGTCGTCCCGTCCCCCAGGGGGTTGCTCATGGCCAAGGTCGTCGTCTTCGGTGGCACCGGCTACACCGGTTCCCACGTCGTGAAGGAGGCCGCGTCCCGGGGCCACGAGGTCGTGGCGGTGAGCCGCTCGCAGGTGCAGGACCCGGTGGCCGGGGTGCGCTACGAGACCGGTCCGGCCGAGGACGTCGCCGGCCGGGTCGTGCCGGGTGCCGATGCCGTGGTGGCGGCCCTGTCACCCCGCGGGGAGACCGCCGGTCGCCTGGTCGACATCTACGGCACGCTGGTCCGCGAGGCCTCCGACGCCGGAGCCCGCTACCTCCAGGTCGGCGGGTTCAGCTCGCTGCGACCGGCTCCGGACGCACCACGGTTCGTCGAGGGCGAGATCGCGGCGGAGTACCGCGACGAGGCGCTGGAGGGCGAGGCGACCCGCGTGCTGCTGGCCGACTACGCGCCCGAGGACCTCGACTGGGTCTTCGTCAGCCCGGCCGCGGAGTACGGCGCGTGGGTGCCCGGCGAGCGCACCGGCGGCCAGCGGGTGGGCGGCGAGGTGGCGATCCTCGACGAGCAGGGCCACTCGTTCGTCTCCGGCGCCGACTTCGCCGCGGCGATCGTCGACGAGATCGAGGACCCGCAGCACCATCGCGCCCACATCGGCGTGGTCGGCTGACCCGACGGCGACACCGGTGGCCCCGGTCAGGTCGCGTGACGGGTCCCGTCGTCGTCGTACCTGACCTGCTCGAAGTCCACCGGTCGCTTGGCGTTGGCCAGCGCGGTGACCGACGCGACCCCGACGGGGCCCCGTCGGTCGAAGACCGTGGCGGACCCGACTGCGAGCCCGTCGACCTCGACCCGGTCGAACGCGGCGAAGCCGATCTCCAGACCTTCGGGCAGACGGGCGATCGCGAGGTCGATGTCGGTGTTGATGTACTGCACGCCCTCGGTGCCCCAGTTGACGACCATGCTGGTGGCGTCGGCGACGGCGGCGACGACCTGGAACGGCGTGGGCCGCTCGCCCTCGACGACCGGGAGCCCTGCCTGCCAGGTGCGCTTGCGGCCGGCGTTCTGGTGGGCCGCGAAGTCCTGGCTCCACGGGGAGTCGCTGGCGAAGAACGGCACGCGCGGCTCGTCGCTGACGGGAACGACGTCCAGCGGCGGCGGACCCGTGCGCTCGCTCGGCTCCCAGGCGCGACCCGAGGGGTTCTCGGTCGGGAGCAGGAAGAGGCAGGACGCGCGGGCCACGCGGACCTCGCCCTGCACCAGGGTCGCGTCGAGGAGGCACAGCCGCGGCCCCTGACGCACCTCCTCGACCGTGACCGTGCACGGCTCCATGCGGGCGGCCTTGAACAGGTCGACGCGGTAGCGCGTCGGCACCAGGTCGTCGCGGCCGAGCCCCTGCAGGTGCTGCTCGAGCGCCCGCGCCAGGGCTCCGCTGACCGCGACGCCGTGCATCTGGTCCCGGCTCCACATGCTGCGGGCGATGTCGGTCGGGACGAGCTGGTCGCCGTCGGCGGTGAACATCGAGAGGCTCATGGGCCGATTGTTCCCGAGCCGGACCGCGGCCCTCGGGGCGGCCTCACCCCTCGGCGAGGCCGGCGCGGGTCAGCGACCGGCCGGGGTGCGTGCGGCCCAGGCGCACCGAGGCGCCGTCGAGGAGCGCCGCCGACGGCTGGTCGGCGGTGAGGGCGGCGAGGAACGCCTGGCCGGACACCTTGAGCAGCGCGGCGTCGGTCCGTGCGGTCACGGTGGCCGTGCGGGGGATGGCCTCGATCAGGCCGATCTCGCCGAAGCCGGTGCCGGCCCCCATCTCGGGCAACTCGCGCGCCACCCCGTCCTCCCCGGTGGAGCTCACGGCCAGGTCGCCGGACTCGATGACGTAGAACGCGTCGGCCGGCTCGCCCTGGGTCACCACGGCCGTCCCGGCCGGGACCGAGACCTCCTCGGCCTGGCCGGCCAACTGCTCCAGCGCGCCCTCGCGGACCTCCGCGAACAGCCCGATCCCGGACAGCAGCCGGACGCGCGGCGCCAGTGCCGCCCGGCGGCCGGCGGACTCGGCGTCCATCCGCGCCAGGAGCGGCCAGGCCGCGAGGCCGAGCACCGGCACCGCGAGCCCCACGACCCACAGCGTGACGTCGAGCCCGACGAGGTGGAGCGAGACGGGCGTGAGGACCGAGGCGACCAGGATCGCCAGCAGGCACAGCCCGTCGAAGGCGCCGAAGACCCGCGCCAGGCGGTCGGAGGGGACCGCGCGCTGCAGCGCCGTGATCGCCAGGACG
This sequence comes from Nocardioides marmoribigeumensis, assembly GCF_031458325.1. NCBI lineage: Bacteria > Bacillati > Actinomycetota > Actinomycetes > Propionibacteriales > Nocardioidaceae > Nocardioides > Nocardioides marmoribigeumensis. Next base: position 439,621 of record NZ_JAVDYG010000001.1, on the reverse strand, counting down.
TCGACCACCAGGGTCGAGGCGCCGCGCACGACCTGCGCGGCGAACGCCAGCGCCGGCGACCCCATGACGAGGAAGAGCAGCGTGGGGAGGCAGTAGAGCGCGAGCCCGGCCACGATCACCGGACCGAGGCGCGGCAGCCGCTCCATGCGGGCGACCACGCCGGCCGCCGCCACGCCACCGACACCGAGACCCGCGAGGAGGTAGCCGTAGCCCTCCGGGCCCGTGCCGAGCCGCTCCTCCGACAGCACGACGAAGAGCACGGTGTCCGTGCCGTAGACGAACGTGGCGAGCACGCTGAACCCGACCAGCACCGCGGTGGTCGTGGAGTCCCCGATCGTGCGGACGCCGACCAGCATCTGCGCGAGCGGACCTGCCTGCCCGCCCTCGGTGACGTCGACCGGCTCGCTGCGCTGGCGCACCGCCGAGACCAGGAGGGCGGAGACGGCGAAGGTCAGGGCGTTGGCCAGGACCGCCAGCCAGGGGTCGGCCACGAGGAGGAGCAGGGCCCCCAGGCCGGGACCCGCGATCACGCAGATGTTGTCGACGGTGTTGCGCAGCGCGTTGGCCGAGGCGAGGTCGCGCTCGGGCACCAGCTGCGGGGTCATCGCCGCGGCCGCCGGCTGGTAGACCGGGCCCAGGCTCGAGGTCAGCATCGCCACCAGGACCACCGCGATCGCCGGCGCCCCGAGGGCCATGAGCCCGGCCATCACGGCCATGAGGGCGGCGCACAGCCAGTCCACGCGCACCATCAGCCGCACGCGCTCGAAGCGCTCGGCCAGCACCCCGCCGTAGGCGCTCATCACCAGGGCCGGGGCGAAGCGCGCGACCGTCGACCCGGCGACCCACCCCGCCGACCCGGTGGCCTCGATCAGCCACACCGCGAGCGCCACGTTGTAGGCCCACGACCCGATGCACGAGGTGGTGAACGCCCCGATGAACAGCCGGTAGTCGCGGTGCCGCAGGCTCGAGCGCAGCGTCGGCTTGGTGGTCACGGTCGTCATGGTCCCCCCGGGCTGCTCAGAGCGCGGCCTTGCGGCGCAGCGTGCGTATGTCGTGCAGGACCACGCGGCCACGGCCGAGCTCGACGACGCCCTCGTCGACGAGCCGCTGCAGGACCTGGTTGACCGAGGGGCGGGTGCCGCCCACGAGGTCGGAGAGCTGGTCCTGCGTCATCGGGATGGTCACCGGGCCCGGTCCGTCGACGTAGACCCGGCCGAGGCGGTAGAGGCAGCGGTGCAGCCGACGGTCGAGGCCGTCGTACATCGCCTCGAGGAGCCGTGCGCTCAGCTCACGCACGCGCTCGGCCAGCAGCAGGACGAGCATCTCGTTGACCTCGGGGTGCGCGAGCCTGAGCTGGTCGAAGGACGAGGCCGACAGCACGAGCGTCTCGGCCTGGTCGAGGGCGGTCACGGTCGCGGAGCGCTCGTGACGGTCGGGCAGGAGCGCGAGCTCGCCGACGTGCGCACCGGGTCCCAGCACGTTGAGGGTGGCCCGGTCACCGCCGGGCGTGGCGACCTGGACCGCGACGTGGCCGGTGAGGACCAGGTGGAGGGAGTCGGCCGGGTCGCCCTCGTGGAAGACGACCTCGCCGCGGGCGAAGCGGCGTCGGCGGGCGGCTCGCAGCACGGCCTCGCGGGCCTCGTCCGGCAGGGACGCGAGCAGGGGCCACTCCATGGGCGCAGGTGTATCACAGCGCTGCCGCCCGCCAAGCGTGCCAGACTGCGCGCCATGACGGACCGGGACACCGCGGCGCTCGTCGCCGCACTGGGGGACGCACTCGGGGAGGCCGCGCGACCCTCCCGGCTCGAGCAGGAGCTGGCCGCTGCGACGGCGGGGGTCCGCGCGACCTTCGACGCCGCCGCGTGCTCCGTCGCCCTGGTCGAGCCCGACGGCGCGACCCTGCGGTTCGTCGCCGCCGACGGCATCGGCAGCGAGGCGATCATCGGGGTCACCATGCCGGTCAGCCGGGGGATCGCCGGCTGGGTGGCGATGGCGGGCGAGCCGATCCGCATCGCCGACGTCGCCACCGACACGCGCTTCGCCCGCGACGTCGCGGAGTCCACCGACTACGTCCCCACCACCATCCTGGCCGCGCCCCTGGTCGACGCCGACGGCGAGCCCGCCGGCGTGATCGAGGTGCTCGACCCCGGCGTGGGGGAGTCCGCGCGCGACCTCGGCCTCCTCGGCCTGGTCGCCTCGCAGCTGACGGCGATAATCCGGCTCTCCGCGATGTACGACGCCCTCGGCTCCGGCCTGCTGCGCACGCTCGCCGACCCCGAGGCCACCGGGCAGTTCGACGAGGCGCTGGCCTCGCTGGTCGACCCCGAGGCGGGCCTCGCCCTGCGGGAGCTGGCCGAGTCGTTCCGATCGGTCGCCGCCGCGGGCCCGGCGAGCGCCCGGCTCGCGCAGGGCGTGCTGCAGCAGGTGGCCACCTTCGCGCGGTCGGAGCGCGGGCGCCGATGAGCGACGAGGCCGGGGGGCCGGGTCTCCCCGCGTGGTCCGGCGCGTTCACCGGCCAGGGACCGGGCCGGGTCACCGGGCTCCCGCTGCCCGAGCCGCGGCGCGACTGGGCGTGGGCCGGCGGCGACGGGACCGGGGTCAAGGTCGCGATCATCGACAGCGGCGTCGACGCCGACCACCCCGCGGTCGGCGGTGTGGCCGGCGCCGTGGCGATCGAGCCCGCCCCCGACGCCGAGGAGGGCTACCGCGTCGTGGAGGGACCGCACGAGGACCTCTACGGACACGGCACGGCCTGCGCGGCGATCGTCCGCGCCCTCGCGCCGGGGGTGGAGCTGTGGAGCGTGCGGGTCCTGGGCAGCAACCTCAAGGGCAAGACCTCGGCGTTCTACGGCGGCATCCAGTGGGCGATCGCCAACGGCATGCACGTGGCCAACATGAGCCTGTCGTCCAAGAGCGACCAGTGGTACGCGATCCTGCACGAGGCGGCCGACGAGGCGTACTTCGCCAACCTCATGCTCGTCTGCGCGGCCAACAACCTGCCCGGTCCGACCTACCCCTCGCAGTTCGCCTCGGTCTTCTCGGTGGCGGCACTCCCCGGCGACGACCCCGAGGCCCTGGCCTACAACACCTCACCGCCGGTCGAGTTCGGGGCACGCGGCATCGACCTCGACGTGGCGTGGACCAACGGCACGACGATCAACGCCAGCGGCAACTCCTTCGCGACCCCGCACGTCGCGGGCATGGTGGCGCGGGTGCTGAGCAAGCACCCCGGCCTCACCCCGTTCCAGGTCAAGTCGGTCCTCCACGCGGTGGCCCGCAACGCCGACTGACCCGACGTGGCAGGACCTTGTCTTCTTGTGTCGCCGATCCGACGGTGCTTGTGTCGGGCAGCGAACGGTCTCTCGGCCCACGGGGGGCGAGAGTGGACCGCGGACACACCGTTCACCAGCCACAGGAGGCAGCCATGAGCAGCAAGTTCCAGCCCGGCGAGGAGACCTTCGACGACGTCTCCGGTCACAAGCTGACCAGTCACACGCTCGTCGACGACGAGGAGACCGAGGGCCACAAGCTGACCAGCCACACGCTCGTCGACGAGGAGACCGAGGGCCACAAGCACACCAGCCACACCGTGGTCGGTGACGAGGAGACCGAGGGTCACCGGATCTCCTGGAACCAGGCCGTGCCGGACGACGACGAGGGCGTCGAGGGGCACAAGCTCAACAGCCACAGCTGACCGACCCACGGGCTGGGGTCACGCGCGCAGGTCGACCACCCGGTCGGCCTGCGCACGCGTGCGTGCGATCAGCTCGGCGTTGACGTCGTCGACGCGCGCCACCCAGGCGCGTGCCTGGTCGAGGCTCTTCCCGAACCGCACGTGCCGCTCGACCAGGCGCTCGTGGCGCAGGTCGTCGTCCTGGTCGAGGTACCAGACCTCGTCGACCTGGGCGCGCACCGCACGCCACTCCGGGGTGTCCAGCAGCAGGTAGTTGCCCTCGGTCACCACCACGTCGGCCGACGGGCCGATCGCGATCGCACCGGCCAGCGGCTGCTCGAGGTCGCGCTCGAAGGCCGGGGCGTAGACGACCTCGGCGGGACGGGCCCGCAGCCGCGCGAGCAGGGCGGCGTACCCCCAGGCGTCGAAGGTCTCCGGCGCCCCCTTGCGCTCCCGCAGGCCGAGCCGGTCGAGCGAGACGTCGGCCAGGTGGAAGCCGTCCATCGGCAGGTGGACGCCACCGAGGTCGGTGGCCACCTGCACGGCGTACGTCGTCTTGCCGACGCCGGGCGGCCCGGTGATGCCGATGATCCGGCGGGGCACCGAGGTCATCGCAGCCGCTCGGCGAGGAAGGCCATCGCGTGCTTGGCGAGGTCCTCCGAGTCGTCCCAGAGGTTGCGCCACACGGCGAGCTGGTTGGACAGCGTCGGGTGCACCACGGCGGAGCTGAAGCTCTCGAAGACCACGGGGCCGGCGTACTCCACCTCGCGCAGGGTCGCGCAGAAGGTGTCGAAGTCGACGTTGCCGGTGCCGAGGTAGCCGCGGTGGGACTCCCCGACGTGGACGTAGCGCAGACGGCCCGCGTCGACGGCCTGGTGGACCGCCTCCGTCATCCCGTTCTCCTCGATGTGCATGTGGTAGGTGTCCAGGTGCACGCCGAGGTCCGCGCCGGTGTCGCCGATGAGGGTGAGCATGTCGGCGGTGGTGTTGACCACGTTGGTCTCGTAGCGGTTGACCACCTCGAGGTTGACCCGCAGGCCGCTGCCGGCGGCGCGGTCGGCCAGCCAGGCCATCGACTCCACGACGTGGGCGCGGGAGCGGTCGGTCAGGGGAGCGGGGTACTTCGCGAGCACGGAGTAGAGCACGCCGCACAGGTCGGTCGCGCCCATCTCGGCGGCGGCGTCGACGGCCTGGCCGAGCAGGTCGCGGCCCCGGGCGACGACGGCCGGGTCCTCGCTGGAGACGTCGGCCGACGGGTCGAGCCCGAGGGAGCACGCGGCGCCGAGCCCGTGCTCGTCGAGCAGCCTGCGGGTCATGGCGCCGTCCACCGTGGACGGGTCGAGCAACGGCACCTCGATCAGGTCGAACCCGAGCGCGGCGGTCGAGGAGATCGCGTGCTCGGCCGACCGGGGTGTCCAGTCGCCGACCCAGACGAGGGCGTGGAGGCCGAGCTGGAGGGGCTGGCGGGCGGAGGTCATGACTGTCCTGTCTGGTTGCCGAACGGGTGCGGGTCGATCACGGCGCCGGTGACCAGGCCGACCAGCTCCTGGCCGGTCGTGCCCTCGGTCTCGCGGCGGGCGACGGTGCGGCCGGAGCGCATGACGAACACGTCGTCGGCGACCCGCAGCACCTGGTCGAAGTTGTGGCTGATCAGCACGATGCCGAGGCCCTGCTGACGGAGTCCGAGGATCATCTCCTCGACCTTGGCGGTCTCCTGCACGCCGAGCGCCGCGGTGGGCTCGTCGAGGATGACCAGGTCGGAGCCCCAGCCGGCCGCCCGGGCGAGGGCCACGGCTTGGCGCTGACCGCCGGACAGGCCGTTGACTCGGGCGTCGACCGACGGCACGTTGACCGCCAGCGCGCCGACCATCGTGGCCGCCTCCTTGCGCATGGTGCCGCGCTTGAGCCAGCGCAGGGGCCCGGCGCCGGCGCCGAGCTCGCGTCCGAGGAAGAGGTTCTGCCAGACGCGCAGCGTGTCGACCAGGGCCAGGTCCTGGAAGACCGTCTCGATGCCGGCGGCGCGGGCGGCCTGCGGGCCCGAGAAGGTCCGGGGCTCGCCGCGGACCTCGATCGTGCCGCCGTCGGGACGGTGCATGCCGGCCAGGCAGCCGACCAGCGTCGACTTGCCGGCCCCGTTGTCGCCGATGATCGCGGTGACGCGACCGGCGCGGACCTGCAGGTGCCCGTCGCGCAGCGCCTGGACCTGGCCGTAGGACTTCGACAGCCCGTGGGCCTCGAGGAGCACGGTGCCCTGGTCGGCGGGGGCGTCCTTCTGCTGGGGGACGGTGGTCATCGGTCGAACCTCGCGAGGAAGGCGGCGGCGATGACGACCACGCCGACCGCGAGCGGCTGGTAGAACTCCGAGAGCCCGAAGCGGGTCAGGCCGTTGACCAGCACGGTGAGGAGCAGCGCTCCCGCGACCGGGCTGGCGATCGTGGCCCGGCCACCGAACAGGCTGACCCCGCCGAGGACGACGGCGGCGACGGAGTTGAGCAGGAAGCTGGTGTTGCTGGCCGGCTCGGCGGCGCCGACGCGGCCCACGAGCAGGACCGCGGCGATGCCCGCGCACGAGCCGGACACGGCGTACGCCGCGACCTTGACCCGGTCGGCCGCGACGCCGGTGGCGCGGGCCGCGCGGGTGGAGCCACCGATCGCCAGCAGGTGCACGCCGAACGCGGTGCGGAAGAGCACGAGGTGGGCGAGCACCGCGAGGACCGCGGCGAGCAGGACGGCCCAGGTGATGATGCCGAACCCGTCGACCGACAGCGTGAGCAGGAACTTGTCGATCACCTGGGTCGGCTTGCCGTCGGAGGCGATGAGCGCCAGGCCCGACGCCGCCGACAGCATGCCGAGGGTGACCACGAAGTCGGTGATCCCTCCCTTGGCGATCAGGAGGCCGTTGACCAGCCCGACCACCAGCCCGGTGACGACCGCGCAGAGCATGGCCAGCACGATCGAGCCGGTGCGGGAGAAGACCTCGCCGAGCGCGATCGCGGAGAGGGTCATCGTGGAGGCCACCGACAGGTCGATGCCGGCGGTGGCCACCACGAAGGTCTGCCCGAGGACGAGGACCACCAGGATCGCCGAGGCCTGCAGCATCGCCCCGACGTTGCCGGTCGACAGGAAGCCGCCGTCGCCGATCGCGAAGCCGACCACCAGGACCACGAGGGCGGCGGGGGCGGCCAGCTCGGGCCACGAGACCTCGCCGAGGCGGGCCTTGAGGGAGGAGCGCGGCGGGGTCTCCACCGGTCCTGCCGGCTGGGCCGGCTGGGCCGGCTCGGTCGTGGAGGTGCTCATGACCTCACCTCGACTCTCTCCCGCGGTGGCGCGGGCTGGGGCATTCTGCAGGTTCTGCACGGTCGTCGTCACTCGTCGTCTCGCGGGCGTCAGTCGAGGGGGTTCTCGAAGGCCTCGAAGGGGGCGGGGAACTTGGCGATCGCCTCGGCGGCCTTGTCCTTGGTGACCAGGGCGGTCGGCGACACGATGTTGTCCGGCACCTCGTCGCCGGCCATCGCCTTCTCGCACGCCTGGACGCCGAGCTGGCCGACGGCGTACGGGTACTGCGCGACGGTGGCGTAGAGGTCGCCGGCCTGGACGGCCTGGAGGGCGTCCTTGTTGCCGTCGACGCTGATCACCGTCACCTTGCCGGTCTTGCCGGCGTTCTTGACCGCCTGCACGATGCCGAGGCCCATGTCGTCGTTGGCGGCGAAGAAGCCCTTGAGGTCGGGGTTCTTGTCCATGATCGTGGTGGCCGCGGTCAGCGCCTTCTGGCGCTCCCAGTCGGCGGCCGTGGTCTGGACGATGTCGAGCTTGCCCTCGACGGCCTTGGTGAACCCGTCGAGCCGGGCGCCGCTGGTGACGTCGCCGGAGATGCCGCCGATGAGCGCCACCTTGCCGGAGCCGACGGCCTCGACCATCGCGTCGCCGGCCTTGCCGCCGGCCTCGGTGTTGTCGGTGCCGATGTAGGTCGTCAGGTCCACCCCGGCTGCCTTCGCCGCCTTGGCGTCGACGGGGGAGTCGATGTTGACGATCGGGATGTCCTTGGCGCCGATGCGGGCCAGGCCGTTGACCAGGTTGGTGCCCGAGATCGGGTTGACCACGAAGCAGCCGTAGTCCTGCTGGGCGAGGGCGCTGAGCTTGTCGGACTGGCCGGTGGTGTCGGTGATGCTCTGGGCGGCCTGGACGGTCACCGAGACCGAGTCCTCCTCTGCCTGCGCGTTGATCCCGTCCTCCATGGCCTGGAAGAACGGGTTGTCGAGGCCCTTGATGACCGCGGCGATCTTGTCGCCACCGCCACCGCCACCCGAGCCGTTGCTGCCGTCGGAACCGCCGTCGGAGCCGCCGTCGGACCCGCAGCCGGAGAGGACGAGGGTCCCGGTGAGGACCAGGGCGCCGGCGAGGCGCAGAGAGTGCTGCATGGACTTCCTCCTAATATGTCTTTCGGTGGACATTAATCCCCCCTGGGGTGTTCGTCAATAGACAAATCTGCGAGACTGTCGGACATGACGTCCTCCCCGCCGCCGGGCCGCTCCGTGCTGGGCGAGCCCGGTCTCGCGGCCGCCCTGGCGCTCTTCCAGCAGGGCGCCGCGCTCTCCCGCGCCGACGTCGCCGCGCTCACCGGCTGGGCGCGCGTCACCGTCACCGCCCGGCTCGAGCGGCTCCTCGATGCGGGTCTCCTCCTCGCGCAGGAGGAGCGGGTCAACGGCCGCGGCCGGCCCGCGACCATCCACCGGCTCAACGCCTCCGCGGGCGCGCTGCTGGTGGCCGACGTCGGCGCCTCGGGCATGCGGGTCGCGCGCTGCGACCTCGCCGGCATGGTCGAGGACGTGGCCGAGCTGGACAGCGAGATCGCCGACGGCCCCGACGCCGTGCTCGCGACCGTCCGCGAGGGCTGGCGCCGGCTGCTGCCCGACGGCGAGCCGTGGGGCGCCGCGCTGAGCCTCCCCGGCCCGATCGCCTACCCGTCCGGCCTCGTGGTGGACCCGCCGATCATGACCGGGTGGAACGGCTTCGACGCCCGCTCCGCGCTGTCGCGCTGGCACCCGGGGGCCGCGACGATGGTCGAGAACGACGTCAACGCGATGGCTGTCGGCGAGGTCGCCGCGGCCGCCGAGGGCGGCCGTCACCTGACCGACCTCCTCGTGGTCAAGGTCGGCACCGGCGTCGGCGCGGGCATCGTGAGCGGCGGCCACGTGATCCGCGGTGCCGCGGGCGCGGCCGGCGACATCGGGCACACCGAGGCCGACGTCGCCGGGCTGCGCGAGGACCGCCCGCCGTGCCGCTGCGGCAAGGTCGCGTGCGTCGAGGCGTACGCCGGGGGGTGGGCCCTGGTGCGCGACGCGCGGGCCCGGGGGCTCGAGGCCGAGGACCTCGGCGGCTTCCTGACCCACCTGGTGGCCGGCCACCCCGTCGCCCGCCAGCTGACCGCCGACGCGGGCCGGGTGCTGGGCAGCGCCATCGCGACCGCGGTGTCGCTGGTCAACCCCGAGCAGGTGCTGGTCGGGGGCTCCCTGGGCCTGGCGGGGGACGCCCTCGTGGCGGGGGTCCGCGAGCGGGTCTACGCCCGGTCGCTGCCGCTGGCGACCAGGTCGCTGCGCATCGGGCCCAGCGTCCTCGGTCACGACGCCGGCGTGCGCGGGCTCGCGCACGAGCTCAGCCGGCAGGTCCTGCTGGGGTCGTGACCCCGGTCAGCCGGGGCGGCAGTCGCCGCAGCGGCCGACCAGCTCGACGGTGTGGCTGACCTCGTCGAAGCCGTGCTCGCGGGCGACCGCGTCGGCCCACCGCTCGACCGCGGGACCCTCGACCTCGACGGCCCGCCCACAGTCGCGGCACACCAGGTGGTGGTGGTGCGACCCCGAGCACAGGCGGTAGCGGGTCTCGCCGTCCTCCCCGCGCAGGACGTCGACGTCCTCACCCGCGGCGAGGGCCTGGAGCGTGCGGTAGACGGTGGCGAGCCCGACCCGGTCGCCCTCCTCGCGCAGCACCTCGTGGATCTCCTGGGCGGAGCGGAACTCGTCCTGCCGGCCCAGCGCGGCGACGACCGCGCGACGCTGCCGGGTCGGTCGTGTCCCCTCCGGGAGCCCCGGCTCAGTGCTCGTCATAGTGGCCTCCGTGCGGGGCGTGGCGGTGGCCGTCGTGGACGTAGTCGACGTGGTCGCCGTGCTGCACCGCGCGGTGCCCGCAGTCCGGGCCGTGCTCGTGGCCGTGGTCCTCGGGCACGACGGTGTGCGGCTCCTCGACCGCGAGCACCATCTCCTCCTCGGAGCCGAAGGGGCTGAGCATCCGCTGCCGCCTGCGCAGTGCGGCCCCGACCGGCCAGGCCAGGCAGAAGCCCGCCAGCGCGAGGACGACGATGCTCGCGCCCGGCGCCGCGTCGACGTACGCCGAGAACACCAGCCCGGCGACCGAGGCGACGGTCCCCAGGGCCATCGAGCCGAGCAGCGTGGCGCGGAAGGTGCGGGTGACCTGCTGGGCCGTCGCCACCGGCACGACCATGAGGGCGCTGACCAGCAGCAGCCCGACGGTGCGCATCGCGACGGTGACCGTGACGGCGGCGAGGACCGAGACCAGCACGTTCCACGCGCCGACCCGCAGCCCCGCGACGCGCGCGAAGTCGGGGTCCTGGGCGACCGCGAAGAGCCGTGCCGACAGGCCGAGCGCCACGACGATGACCACGACCGCGAGCCCGACGACGACACCGAGGTCGCCGGAGTCGACGGTGGTGATCGAGCCGAACAGGAACCGGTTGAGGGTCGCGGCGGACTGGCCGGCCAGGCCGGTGATGAGCACGCCGCCGGCGATGCCGCCGTAGAACAGCAGGGCGAGGGCGACGTCGCCGCTGGTGCCGCGGTCGCGCATCGCCTCGATCAGCAGCGCGGCCAGGACCGCGACCACGACGGCGGCGAGCACGGGGGAGGTGTGGGTGAGCAGGCCCACGGCCACGCCGGTCACCGCGACGTGCCCGATGCCGTCGCCCATCAGGGCCTGGCGGCGCTGGACGAGGTAGGTGCCGACGGCCGGTGCGGCCAGGCCCGTGACGAAGGCGGCGAGCAGGGCCCGCAGCATGAAGTCCAGCGTGAGCAGGTCGATCACCTCGTCCGCCCCCTCTGTCGGTCGTCGAACGCCGTGCGCAGCTGCGGGTGGTGGTCGACCGGCGTCGCGACCGGGTGGTGGTGGGCGTGCACGTCGGTGAACGCCTCGACCGGCGGGCCGTCGTAGGCCACCCGGCCGTCGCGCATCACCACCGACCGGGTGATCAGGGGAGCCAGGGGGCCGAGCTCGTGGGCGACCAGGACGACGGTCAGTCCGCGCTGGGTGAGAGTGGTGAGCAGGTCGGCGAACACCTGCTGGTGGGCGAGGTCCACGCCGGCGGTCGGCTCGTCGAGGACGAGCAGGTCGGGCTCCCCGGCCAGGGCGCGCGCGATGAGCACGCGCTGCTGCTGGCCGCCGGAGAGCGTGGCAACGCCGTCCCGGGCCCGGTCGGCGAGGTCGACGGCCTCCAGGGCGGCGCGCACGGCGCGGCGGTCGGCGGCACGCATCGGCTGCCAGGCGCGGCGACGGGCGAGACGACCGGCGCAGACGACCTCCCACACCGACGCGGGGACGCCGGCGGTCGCGGTGGTGCGCTGGGGGACGTAGCCGACCCGGTGGCGGTCGACCAGGTCGGCCAGCGGCGTGCCGAACAGCGTCACCGACCCGCGCCGGGCCTGCAGCAGCCCCAGCATCGTGCGGACGAGGGTGGACTTGCCCGACCCGTTGGCGCCGAGGATCGCGACCACCTCGCCCGCCTGCACGTGCAGGTCCACGCCGCGCAGGACCGGCCGGCCGCCGAGGGTGACGGCGACGTCCTCGAGGTCGACGACCGTGCCGGCGACGGCGCTCACGTGCAGCTCCCGGCGGTGCGCAGCGCCTCGAGGTTGCGCCTCATCAGGGAGAGGTAGTCCAGGTCGGCGGTCTCGTCGGTCAGCCCCTCGACCGGGTCCAGGGTCGCGGTGCGGACCCCGACCTCCTCGGCGAGCGTGCGGGCGACCGCGGGGCTGACCAGCGTCTCGCTGAAGACGGTCGTCACCCCCGTGCGCCGGATGAGGTCGGCCAGGTCCCGCAGCCTGGCGGGGGAGGGCTCGGCATCGGGCGAGAGGCCGGTGATGCCGACGACGTCGAGGCCGTAGCGGTCGAGGTAGCCGAAGGCGTCGTGGCTCACCACGACGGTGTCGACCCGGCAGTCGGCGAGCCCGGAGCGGTAGGCCCGGTCCAGCGCGCGCAGGTCGCCCACGAGCTCCTGCGCGTTGCGCCGGTAGTCCGCCGCGTGCGCGGCGTCGGCCTTGGCCAGCGCGCTGCCGACGCGCTGGGCCACGGCGGCCAGCCGGGTCGGGTCCTGCCAGAAGTGGGGGTCGTCGCCGCGCACCTCCTCGTGCGCGTCCACGACCGCGCCGTCGGCCTCCTGGTCCACGGCGTCGTCGACGCTCGGCTGGAAGCCGCCGAGGGTGACGACCACGTCCGCCCGGGCCACGTCGGCGGTCTGTCGCACGGTCAGCTCGGAGTCGTGCGGCTCCTTGCCCGGGGCGGTCAGCGACTCCACCGTCGCGTGGTCGCCGGCGACGCGCTGGGCGACGTACTGCAGCGGGTAGAACGAGGCGACCACCTCGAGGTCCCCGGACGACCCGTCGCCGTTCGAGCACGCCGTGAGCGTCGGGAGCAGGAGCCCGGCGGCGAGCACCGGGGCGAGGAAGCGCATGAGAATCATTCTCAGGCAGATGAGAACGATTTTCAAACCCGCTCGGTCCTAGGCTCGGGGGATGCTCGTGCTGACCCGCTTCACCGTCGACCCCGCCGAGGAGGCCGGCTTCCGGCCCGCGATCGAGGAGGCGCTGGTCGTCCTCTCCGAGCAGCGGGGGTACGTCGACGGGACGGTCGGGCGCAACGTCGACGACCCGACCCTGTGGGTGCTCCAGACCCGATGGGAGGGACCCGGCGCCTACCGGCGCGCGCTCTCGGCGTACGACGTCAAGCTGCGTGCCTGGGAGACGCTCGGCAGAGCGCTCGACGAGCCGACGGCCTACGAGGTGGTCCGGCCCGGCGAGGCGCTCAACGAGGCCCGTCCGCGCGGCTGACCGTCGCGGTCTACGCTTGGCCACTTCCCGTCCCGCCACCCAAGCCAGGAGTGCGCCCGCATGTCAGAGCAGAAGACCCTCAAGCCCGGTGCGACCGTCGACCAGGTGGTGAGCCTGGCGAAGCGGAGGGGTTTCGTCTTCCCCTGCGGCGAGATCTACGGCGGCACGAAGTCGGCCTGGGACTACGGCCCGCTCGGTGTGGAGCTCAAGGAGAACATCAAGCGCCAGTGGTGGAAGGCGACCGTGCAGGGTCGCGAGGACGTCGTCGGTCTCGACTCCTCGGTCATCCTGCCGCGCCAGACCTGGGAGGCCAGTGGCCACGTCGCGACCTTCGCGGACCCGCTCACCGAGTGCCAGTCGTGCCACAAGCGCTTCCGCGCCGACCACCTGCAGGAGCAGGTGGCCGAGAAGAAGGGACTGGACAGCCCCGACGACGTCGACCTGTCGACGGTGGCCTGCCCCAACTGCGGCACCCGCGGCGCCTGGACCGAGCCGCGGCAGTTCTCCGGCCTGCTCAAGACCTACCTCGGCGTCGTCGACGACGAGTCCGGCCTGCACTACCTGCGCCCCGAGACCGCGCAGGGCATCTTCCTCAACTTCACCAACGTGGTGACCAGCTCGCGCCGCAAGCCGCCGTTCGGCATCGCGCAGATCGGCAAGAGCTTCCGCAACGAGATCACGCCGGGCAACTTCATCTTCCGCACCCGTGAGTTCGAGCAGATGGAGATGGAGTTCTTCGTCGTGCCGGGCAGCGACGAGGAGTGGCACCAGTACTGGATCGACGAGCGCACGCAGTGGTACGTCGACCTGGGCATCCGCAAGGAGAACCTGCGCCACTACGAGCACCCGACCGAGAAGCTCAGTCACTACTCCAAGCGCACGGTCGACATCGAGTACCGCTTCAACTTCGCCGGCTCGGAGTGGGGCGAGCTCGAGGGCATCGCCAACCGCACCGACTTCGACCTCAGGACACACAGCGAGCACTCGGGCCAGGACCTGTCGTACTTCGACCAGGCCGCCAACGAGCGCTACACGCCCTACGTCATCGAGCCGGCAGCGGGCCTCTCGCGCAGCCTGATGACGTTCCTGGTCGACGCCTTCCACGAGGACGAGGCGCCGAACACCAAGGGCGGCGTGGACAAGCGCACCGTGCTGCGGCTCGACCCGCGTCTCGCGCCGGTCAAGGTCGCGGTGCTGCCGCTCTCCCGCAACGCCGACCTCAGCCCCAAGGCCAAGGCCGTCGCCCAGGAGCTGCGCCAGCACTGGAACATCGACTTCGACGACGCCGGCGCGATCGGTCGGCGCTACCGCCGCCAGGACGAGATCGGCACGCCCTACTGCCTGACCGTGGACTTCGACTCCCTCGAGGACGACGCCGTCACGATCCGCGAGCGCGACTCGATGTCGCAGGAGCGCGTGGGCATCTCCCAGGTGCGCGGGTGGTTCGCGGAGCGCCTCCTCGGGTGCTGAGGCCCGGGGCGGCACAATGACGCACGTGATCACGCGTCCGCACCCCCGCGCCCGCCGGACCCACCTCGCCATCGGGGTCGCCTCCTCCGCCGCGCTCGCCCTCTCGGGCGTCGCCGGCTGCTCCGACTCCGGCAAGGCCGGCGACGAGCCGTCGGCCTCGGTGTCGCCGAGCGCGACCGGCTCGACGGAGCCCACCGAGTCGCCCTCCGGCGTCGACCTGACCGAGCCCGGCAGCCAGCTCGCCTTCGGTGACACCGCCATCGTCGACTACACGATCCGCAACCGCAGCTCGATCCTGGGCCTCACGGTGACCGCGGCCAAGCAGGGGCAGCTCAAGGACTTCGTGGGCTTCGACATGAGCGACCCGCTGAAGAAGAACGCCAGCTACTTCTACGTCCGCGTGACGGTGAAGAACGCCGGCGACAAGCCGACCGGCGGCATCGACACCCCGCTGTGGGGGATCAGCGGCACCAACACCCTGCTGCCGCCGGTGAAGTTCACCTCGGCGTTCAAGAAGTGCCCGACCGACTCGCTGCCCGACAAGTTCGCCCCGGGCGACACCTTCCGCACCTGTCTGGTGTTCCTCTCGCCCAACAAGGGCTCCCTGGAGGGCGTGAGCTACCGCCCGCTGGCCTCCTTCGACCCGATCGAGTGGCACGGCCAGGTGCAGAAGCCGGTGGTCAAGCCCAAGAAGAAGCCGAAGAAGAAGGCCGGCAAGGGCTGACATGAGGCGCTGGGGGGCACCTCCGCTCGGTCTCGCACTGGCCGCCGGCCTCCTCGTCGGCTGCGGCGACGTGTCGGTGCCGAGCACGGGGGAGCCTCGCTTCGACCCCCAGCAGGTCGCGTGGGCCTACGGCCGCACCCTGCACTACGGCGACGAGCAGCTCACGCTGCCGCGACGCGTCCGCGGGCTCGCCGTCACCGACTACGGCTTCTTCGTCGAGCTGGCCGACGACGGCACGAGGGACGCCTTCACCACCTGGGGGTTCTTCGACGGCGAGACGTGGACGGCGCTGCCCGGCAACACCCGGGGCACGCAGGTCGTGGCCTCGCCCGACGGGAGGTACGCCGGGTGGGTCGACCAGCACGGGCCGTTGCGGCCCGCCGGTCGCATCCGCGAGGTGGTGGTCGTCGACGCCCGTACGGGCGAGACCGTCCTGACCGACCACTCCCACATGGGCGGCTCGTTCGGCGACGACCTGGGCGACAGGTACGAGGAGCTCGACCCGACCTTCCTCGGCTTCGACGAGGACGGCACCCACGCCTACTGGACCGTCGCCGAGGGCAGCGGCACCCGCTACCGCGCCGACCTGGCGACCGGCGAGGTCGAGGCCGCACCGGAGCGCAACCCGGGGGGCGAGTTCCCGGAGGAGCCGGTCAGCGTCGTCGTCGACGCCTACCGCGGGCGCCGGGCGGGGGCCTCGCCCGAGAGCGGTCCGGTCGACCTGCAGTACGGCCTCTACTCCCCGGACCAGCGGTTCGCAGTCGACGTCAGTGCGCCGGACCGCACCGAGGTCTTCGACGCCTCGACCGGCAAGCGCGTCCCCGTCGACTTCCCCGACCGGGCGCAGTACTTCGGCGGCTGGCTCCCCGACGACTCCTTCTACGTCGTCGGCACCGGGAAGCGCATCGAGAGCTACGACCCGGTGGGACCCGACCCGACCGAGGGTCGCGTGGTGGTGTGCCGGCTCCCCGCCGGCACCTGCGAGCAGCGGTCCGAGGTGCCGGGGCTCTACCGGCTCGTGGTCCCCGGTCAGCCCTCGCTCCTCGGCTGAGGCGACAACGGGGACAATGGGGGCATGACCACCCTCGCGACCGCCGCCCCGCCGCTGCGGCTCGGTGACCTCGTCGTCGAGACCCCCGTCGTGCTCGCCCCGATGGCCGGCATCACCAACGCGGCCTACCGCCAGCTGTGCCGCGAGCAGGGGGCGGGGCTCTACGTCTGCGAGATGATCACCAGCCGCGGCCTGGTCGAGGGCGACGCGGTCACCCGCTCGATGCTCGCCTTCCCCGAGGACGAGGAGGTCCGCTCGGTGCAGCTCTACGGCACCGACCCGACCTACGTCGGCGAGGCGACCCGCATCCTGTGCGACGAGTACGGCGTCCACCACGTCGACCTCAACTTCGGCTGCCCGGTGCCCAAGGTGACCCGCAAGGGCGGCGGGGGAGCGCTGCCGTGGAAGACCGACCTGCTGGCCCGCATCCTCACCGCGGCGGTCGGCGCCGCGGCGCCGTACGCCGTGCCGGTCACGATGAAGACCCGCAAGGGCATCGACGAGGACCACCTGACGTTCCTCGACGCCGGCCGGGTGGCGCAGGAGACCGGGGCGGCCGCGATCGCGCTGCACGGGCGCACGGTGGCCCAGGCCTACAGCGGTCGCGCCGACTGGGACTCGATCGGCGAGCTGGTCGCGGCCGTCGACATCCCCGTGCTCGGCAACGGTGACGTGTGGGAGGCCCGCGACGCGCTGGCGATGCTCGAGCACACCGGCGCGGCCGGTGTGGTCGTGGGCCGCGGCTGCCTGGGGCGTCCCTGGCTGTTCCGCGACCTCGCCGACGCCTTCGCCGGCCGCGAGACCCAGACCCTGCCGCGGCTGGGCGAGGTCGTCGACGTGATGCGGCGGCACGCCGAGCTGCTCAGCGACCTGATGGGCGAGGAGAAGGGCTGCACCGAGTTCCGCAAGCACGTGGCGTGGTACCTCAAGGGCTTCGCCGCCGGCGGCGACCTGCGCCACCGCCTCGCCCTGGTCTCCTCGCTCGCCGCGCTCGACGAGCTGCTCGCCGACCTCGACCCGGCCGAGGAGTTCCCGGTGCGTGAGCTGGGCACGCCGCGCGGCCGTCAGGGCAGCCCGCGCCGCGTGGTCCTGCCCGAGGGCTGGCTCGCCGACCGCTCCTACGACCTCGACCCGGCGGCCGACCTGCGCGAGGACGTGCAGTCCGGCTCGGGAGGTTAGCCCGCTCCCGGCCGCCACCCGTGACACCTGTCGTGGGTCGTGGCCCCCGCTCCACCCGACACTGGGCCTGCGGGGCGGACCGGGTGCTGACCCCCGCTCGGAGGGGGAGTGGGGGAGGCCCCGTCCGACTACCCTCGGCCCATGGGGAGCCCCATGGTGAGCGCCGACCCGGACCGCGGCCCGGAGGGTGTCCCGTTGCGCTCGCTCGACGGCTCGGCCGAGGGGTTCGCCGGACGGTTCGGCATCTGGATCGCCGGGATCTGGCTGGTCTTCCTGCTCGAGCCGGTCGTCGACCACCTGCCGCCCTCGACCAGCGCCGAGGTGGTGGCGCTGGTGGCGGTGGCGCTGTTCGCGCTGGTCTACCTCTACGCCTTCTGGCAGCTGAAGCTGCTGCGTGACGAGCTGCTGCAGGCCGAGCTGCCGCTGCGGCAGGGCCTGGTCGTCGTCGGCGTGCTCGTGGTGCTCAACCTGCTGGAGTACCCCGGGCTGGGGGAGGCCGCGCTCGGCGGGATCATCTTCGTCACCGCGACCGCCGCGATGGTGCTCCCCTCGCGTGTGGCGGTGCCCCTGGTCCTGCTGATCTCGGGCGCCGGCGTGGTCGCCGTCGTGACGGTGCCCGGGTGGGACGCCGACCTCGACTTCCCGGTCTTCGCCCTCGTCGGGGCGTTCCTGCTCTGGGCGGTCAAGCAGATCCTGGCGCGCAACATCGACCTCGTGCGCATGAGGCAGGAGAACGAGGCGCTGCTGCTCGACCAGGAGCGCAACCGCTTCGCCCGCGACCTGCACGACATCCTCGGGCACAGCCTGACCGTCATCGCGGTCAAGTCCGAGCTCGCGGGCCGGCTGCTGGAGAGCGGGGACCCGCGGGCCGCTGCCGAGGTCGCGGACCTCGAGCGGCTCAGCCGCGACGCGCTGGCCGACGTACGCCGAGCGGTGCACGGCTACCGCGAGATCACCCTGCCCGGCGAGATCGCCCGCGCCCGCGGGACGCTGGCCGCCGCCGGCATCGAGGCGCTCGTGCCGACCTCGGTCGACGACGTCGTGGGCGACCTGCGCGAGCTGTTCGCCTGGACGATCCGCGAGGGCGTCACCAACGTCGTGCGGCACAGCGCCGCGCGGAGGTGCGAGATCGAGCTCACCGCCGACCGGGTGGTCATCCGCAACGACGGCGTGGCGACCACGCACCGCCACGCCGACGAGGGCCACGGACTGCGGGGGCTGCGCGAGCGCGCGGACGCCGTGGGGGCCCGGCTGAGGGCGGTCCGCTCCGGGGGCGAGTTCATCCTCGAGGTGGGGCCGTGAGCGGGGTCGTGCGGCTGCTGGTCGCCGACGACCAGGCGCTCGTGCGGGGCGCCCTGGCCGCTCTGCTCGACCTCGAGAGCGACCTGCAGGTCGTCGCGGAGGTGGACCGCGGCGACCACGTGCTGGCGGCGTGCCGGGCCCACGACGTCGACGTCGCGGTGCTCGACGTCGAGATGCCCGGCCTCGACGGGATCCGGGCCGCGGCCGAGGTCAAGGCCCAGCTGCCGCAGGTGCGCGTCCTCATCGTCACCACCTTCGGGCGCCCCGGGTTCCTGCGCCGGGCGCTGGCGGCCGGCGTGGACGGCTTCCTGGTCAAGGACACCCCGGCGCGCCAGCTCGCCGACGCCGTACGCCGGGTGCACCGGGGCCTGCGCGTCGTGGACCCGCTGCTCGCGGCCGACTCGCTGGCGGTGGGGGAGTCGCCGCTGACGCCGCGCGAGACCGAGGTGCTGCGCTGCGCGCTGGGTGGGGCGACGGTGGCCACGATCGCGCGGCAGCTGACCCTGAGCGAGGGCACGGTGCGCAACCACCTGTCCGGGGCGATCGGCAAGACCGGGGCGGCGACCCGGGCCCAGGCGGCCCGCATCGCGCAGGACAACGGCTGGCTGTGAGAGACCGACCGCTTCAGGACCTTGGTCACACCCCTGTGGGGGTGGTGGCCGGCGCTTGTGAAGCCGCGCACAATCCGCCGGCCGGGGTTTGAGGGGGCAGGCACCTGTGGCAGGGTGAACGGCTGCTGAACGAACTCCGCCCCGCCCCCGAACTCTGACGGTGATACGCCATGCCCCCCCAGCGCGAGACCCACGCCCCGCGCCCCGAGGCTGACGCCGCTCCTTCGCCGACCGCTCTGGTCCCGGCGGAGCCCGGCCTCCGGACCACCCTCCGCACCCTCGGTGCGCGTGCGGCCCTCCTGACCGCCACGACCCTCCCGGTCGTCGCCGGCCCCTTCTTCCTCACCTCCGCGGCGTCCCCCCACGTCGACCGCGCCGCCGCAGCCCTGAGCGCCGCCTCCGGAGTCCACCAGGGGGCCGGCCAGGTCGACCCCGTCGCCCTGGCCCAGCGCGAGCAGCGCGCCTCGCGGAGCATGACCGCCCGCGAGCTCGTGCCCGTGACCATGAAGCCCCGGGCCGTCGACCAGCAGTGGGCCACCGCCCCCCTCAACGTGTGGGCGCAGCCCGGCGAGAAGGGCAAGCGCCTGGGCCTCCTCAAGGAGGGCGGCAGGGTCGCCGTCACCGGCCAGACCGTTGGTCACTGGGCCGAGGCGCTCGTCGGCGGGCGGGCCCGCTGGGTCAACGCCGACTACCTCGCCGACAAGAAGCCCGCCCCGGCCCCTGCCACTGCCTCGGGTGCGGCTCCGGCCGGCGGCATCTCCGGCGCCCCGTGCCCGGACGGGTCCGGCACCGAGAGCGGCATCACCTCCAACGCGGTCGTGATGTTCCGCGCGGTGTGCGACGCCTTCCCCGCGCTCACGACGTACGGCGGCTACGACGCCCACGGCGAGCACGCCGACGGCCGCGCGGTCGACTTCATGGTCTCCGACTCCGGCCTGGGCAGCGCGGTCGCCGAGTGGGCCCGCGCCAACGCCGGTGCCCTCCACATCCGCACGATCATCTGGTCGCAGCGGATCTGGACGCCCGAGCGCTCCGCCGAGGGCTGGCGCTCCATGTCCGACCGCGGCTCCGCCACGGCCAACCACTTCGACCACGTGCACATCTCGGTCTACTGACCCGAGCCCGTCGACGACGGCTGCCGAGCGGCTCGCGCGGCCACGCGCGTCGGTGGTCCCGGCTAGGTTGACGCGCGTGGGGTCGAGCAGCGTGGAGCCGGACAGGCGCGAGGGGGCGTACGCCGCCGCCGCGCGCGCCCGGTGGGGCGAGGAGCCGGCCAAGGTCTCGCTGCGCACGGCGTTCGCCCGCGACCGGGGCCGCGTGGTCCACAGCGCTGCCCTGCGCCGGCTGGCGGCCAAGACCCAGGTGCTCGGCCCGCAGACCGACGACTTCGTCCGCAACCGCCTGACCCACACCCTCGAGGTGGCCCAGGTGGCGCGCGACCTGGCCTCGCAGCTCGGCTGCGACACCGACGTCGCCGAGACCGCGGCGCTGGCGCACGACCTGGGCCACCCGCCGTTCGGCCACAACGGCGAGAAGGCGCTGGCCGACCTGGCCGACGGGATCGGCGGCTTCGAGGGCAACGCCCAGACGCTGCGCATCCTGACCCGGCTCGAGGCCAAGTTCCTCGACCCCGACGGGCGCAGCATCGGGCTCAACCTCACCCGGGCCACGCTCGACGCGGCCACGAAGTACCCCTGGCCCCGCCGTGCGGGCGAGCCGAAGTTCGGTGTCTACGCCGACGACCTGCCGGTCTTCACCTGGCTGCGCGAGGGCGCGCCCGAGGGGGCCCGGTGCCTCGAGGCCCAGGTGATGGACCTCTCCGACGACATCGCCTACTCCGTCCACGACGTCGAGGACGGCATCGTCGCGGGCAGTGTCGAGCTGGTCGACCTGGCCGACCCGGGCCTGCGGCGGACGGTCTGGGACACCGCGCGGGAGTGGTACCACCCCGGCCGGCCCGACGACGCGTTCGAGGCGGCCTGGTCGCGGCTCACCGCCGTGCCCGGGTGGCCCGACTCGTCGTACGACGGCAGCCGGCGCGCGCTGGGTGCCCTGAAGAACCTCACCTCCGTGCTGATCGGGCGCTTCTGCGCCGCGACCACCGACGCGACGCTGGCGTCGTACGGCCCCGGGCCGCTGCTGCGCTACGACGCCGACCTGGTCGTGCCCGACGAGACGCTGCTCGAGATCGGGGTGCTCAAGAGCATCGCCGCCCACCTGGTGATGGAGGCGGCCGGGCGTCGTGGCGTCCTGTCCGCGCAGCGGGAGCTGCTCGCCGAGCTGGTCTCGGCGGTCGATCGAGCCGGCCCCTCGGTGATGGAGCCGATGTTCCGGGCGGACCTCGCCGACGCCGCCGACGACGACGCCCGGCTGCGCGTGGTGATCGACCAGGTCGCCTCCCTCACCGACGCCTCGGCCGTGTCGTGGCACCGGCGCCTGTGCTGACCGGACCTGTCCCCGGGCGCCCGTAGACTGCGCCCGTGGCAGGCCTGATCCGCGAGGAGGACATCGCGCTCGTGCGCGAGCGAGCCGACCTCGCCGAGGTCGTGGGCAACTACGTCACGCTCAAGCCCGCCGGCGGCGGCTCGCTCAAGGGCCTGTGCCCCTTCCACGACGAGAAGTCCCCGTCGTTCAACGTCCGGCCCGGCAAGGGCTACCACTGCCTGGCCGGGGACACGCGGGTCATCACCTGGGACGGTGTGCGACCCATCAGCGAGCTCGCCGGCGGCGTGCATCGCATCCTCGGCATGGATGCCCAGTGGCACGACGCGCCCTTCCGATCTTTCGGCGTGCAGCGGCTGTGGAAGCTCACGGTGACGCGCAACCGGCAGG
Organism: Nocardioides marmoribigeumensis; assembly: GCF_031458325.1. Lineage (NCBI taxonomy): Bacteria > Bacillati > Actinomycetota > Actinomycetes > Propionibacteriales > Nocardioidaceae > Nocardioides > Nocardioides marmoribigeumensis. Next base: position 417,669 of record NZ_JAVDYG010000001.1, on the reverse strand, counting down.
TCAAGGAGCTGTTCGCCACCGACGAGCACCGATGGTTCGTGCGGTCGGGCAGGGACCGGTCGTCGCGTCGCGAGGTCCTCACCAAGGCCCTGAAACCCGGCGACCGGCTCGCCTACGTCTACCCGCGCTCGCGCATCGCGATGACCAGGTTGTCGCCGTTCGGGGTCGCGCACGGTTTCACCTTCGGAGACGGGACCCGGGAGAAGCGGGGCTCGAGGGCACTGCTCTGTCCGCCGAAGGACGAGGCGATGCTCAAGTGGTTCCCCAACAGCGCCACCACCGCCAGTGGCGAGAACCTCCTGGTGCTCGACCTCCCGGGCTTCTTCAAGGACCTCCCGTCCCTCGAGGAGTCAGCGCCCTACCTGCTCGGATGGCTGGCCGGCTACTTCGCGGCTGACGGGTGCGTCGCTGCGGACGGCACCGTCATGCTGAGCTCGGCGTCTCGGACGAACCTCGAGTTCGTGCGCGCCCTGTGCACGCGACTCGGCATCGGAAGCAACGGCATCACCACTCAGGTGCGCGAGGGATTCCCCGGCCGGGACGCGAGCGAGCTCCACCGGGTCCACCTGGTCAACGACGACCTGCCAGAGGACTTCTTCCTCATCGCGGAACACCGTGCCAGGTTCGTCAGTGCCCACAAGAAATACGCGCGCCGCGGCTGGGTCGTGCAGACGGTCGAAGAGACCGACCGGGTGGAGGAGGTGTTCTGCGCCGAGGTCGAGCAGGGACACGCCTTCGTCCTCGAGGACAACATCCTCACCGGGAACTGCTTCGGCTGCGGCGAGGGCGGCGACGTCATCGACTTCGTGATGAAGCACGACGGACTGCCCTTCAACCAGGCGGTGGAGTACCTCGCCGACCGCGCCGGCATCCAGCTGCGCTACACCGAGGAGGGCGACACCCGCGCGCCCCGTGACCGGATGCCGCGGCAGCGGCTGATCGAGGCCCACCGGCGCGCGCAGGAGTGGTACGCCGAGGCGCTGGGCTCGCCCGAGGCGATGCAGTCCCGCACGTTCCTCAGCGAGCGGGGCTTCGACAAGGAGTCGGCCGAGCACTTCGGGCTGGGGTTCGCCCCGCGCGACGGCGACGCGCTCTACAAGCACCTGCGGCAGAAGGGCTTCTCCGACGCCGAGCTGGTCACCGGCGGCCTCTGCGCCCAGGGCCGGTCGGGCCACTACGACCGCTTCCGGGGCCGGCTGCTCTGGCCGATCCGGGACACGACGGGCGACACGATCGGCTTCGGCGCCCGGCGCATCTTCGACGACGACCGCATCGACGCGAAGTACCTCAACACCCCCGAGTCGCCGATCTACAAGAAGAGCACCGTCCTCTACGGCATCGACCTGGCGCGGCGCGAGATCGCGCGCACCAGTCAGGCGGTCGTGGTCGAGGGCTACACCGACGTGATGGCGTGCCACCTGGCGGGGGTGACGACGGCGGTCGCCTCCTGCGGCACGGCGTTCGGTGAGGAGCACGGCAAGGTCCTGCGGCGGCTGCTGCACGACCACGAGGAGTTCCGCGGCGAGATCATCTTCACCTTCGACGGCGACGAGGCCGGCCAGAAGGCCGCGCTCAAGGTCTTCGACGGTGACCAGAAGTTCGTCTCCCAGACCTACGTCGCCGTCGAGCCCGACGGACTCGACCCCTGCGACCTGCGCATCCGCTCCGGCGACGCGGCCGTGCGCGAGCTGGTCGCCCGGCGGGTGCCGCTCTACCGCTTCGTGCTGAGCAACGTCGTCTCGCGCTACGACCTCGACCGGGCCGACGGCCGGGTCGACGCGATGCGGGCCGCGGCCCGGCTCGTCACGTCGGTGCGCGACCGGTCCAAGGTCGACGCCTTCGCGCGCGAGCTGGCCGGCATGGTCGGGGTCGAGGTCGACGAGGCCCGGGCCGAGGTACGGCGGGCGGCAAGCCGCCCGGACCGCGCGCCTGCTGCCGGGTCTGCTCCTGTCGTCGCGTCTGCTCCCGCGGGGCTGCCGCTGCCCGACCCGCGCGACCCGCGCATCTCGCTGGAGCGCGACACGCTCAAGCTCGTCCTCCAGCAGCCGGTGCTGGTCGGCCCGCTGTGCGGCGACGTGGGCGACAACGACTTCACCCATCCCGCCTACCGCGCGCTGTGGCAGGTCATCAGTGGCCTGGGCGGCCCGGCGTCCGCCCCCTCGGAGGAGGTCTGGGTGGACAAGGTCCGCACCGCCCTCGGGGAGTCCGGCGACCCGGTGCTGCGCCAGGTGCTCAACGCCCTCGTGGTCGAGCCGCTCCCGGCCGCCGACCCCAACGAGGCCGTCGCGGCGGGCTACGTCTTCCGGCTCCAGGAGGTCACCGCGATGCGGCGCATCAACGACCTCAAGTCCAAGCTCCAGCGCACCAACCCGGTGGAGCAGGCGACCGACTACAACCGGATGTTCGGCGAGCTCGTCGCCCTCGAGAGCCACCGCCGCACCTTGCGCGAGCGGGCCATCGGCGGCAGCGCGTGAGGTTCCCCGCCTGGCCGCGGCGCGACGCCGTACGCCTGCCCGACGCGGTGCGCGCGGCCCTCGGCGGCGAGCGCCCGCTCGCCGTCGCCGCCGACGACGCGGGCGGCTGGGTGGTCGGCACCCGCGACCGGCTCCACCTGGTCGCCGCCGACGGGTCAGCGGAGTCGTGGGGCTGGGAGGTCGTGCACCGCGCCGACTGGGACAAGGAGACCCAGGACCTCGCGGTCGAGCCGGTCCAGGACTACGGCGCTCCCGTCGTGCGGCGCGTGCGGCACCTCCCCGAGCCGGCCGACCTGGTGACCCTGGTCAGGGAGCGCGTCACCGCCACCGTGGTGGTACAGCAGCGCACGCTCGTGCGTCACAAGGTGGGCTTCAGCGTGATCGGCCGGCGGCCACCGACGGGCGGTGAGGTGGTCTGGGCCTTCGAGCTCGACGCCGGCCTCGACCCCGACGACCCGGTGGTGCGGGACGCCACGACGAAGGCCCTGGCCGAGGCCCGGGCATCGGTCGGGCTCTGATACGGTTTTGGCCGCGGGTCCACCCGCACCATCCCCTGTAGCTCAACTGGCAGAGCATTCGGCTGTTAACCGGAGGGTTGTTGGTTCGAGTCCAACCGGGGGAGCAACGAAAGGCCCTGACCTGCGACCTCGCAGGCCGGGGCCCTTCTGTTTCCGCCCCGTCGCGGGAAGGAGTGCCGGTTGAGGATCGAGGACGCGCTGGCGCGCGCGCAGGAGGCCGCCGCGCCCGAGGTCGGCCGCGGACGCCTGGCGGAGTACATCCCCAGCCTGGCCGCCGTCGACCCCGACCAGTTCGGCATGGCGATCGCGTCGTGCGACGGCCAGGTGCACGTGATCGGCGACGCCGACGTGCCGTTCTCGGTGCAGAGCATCACCAAGGTCTTCACCCTCGCGCTGGTCGTCGCCGCCGAGGGCGAGGACATCTGGCGTCGCGTCGGGCGCGAGCCGTCCGGCAACCCGTTCAACTCCTTCCTCCAGCTCGACCAGGAGGGCGGACGGCCCCGCAACCCGTTCATCAACGCCGGGGCCCTGGTCGTCACCGACCGGCTGCAGTCGCTGACCGGCGACGCGAGCGGTGCGCTGCGCGACCTGGTGCGCCGCGAGAGCGGGCGGGCAGACGTCTCGTGCGACCCCGAGGTGGCCTCCTCCGAGCTCGAGGCCGGGCACCGCACGCTCGCCCTCGCCCACCTGCTCGCCAGCTACGACAACCTCGAGAACCCTGTCGACGAGGTGATCGGGCAGTACGTCGAGCAGTGCGCCCTGTCGATGACGTGCCGCGAGCTCGCCCTCACCGGGCTCTTCCTCGCCCGCGACGGGGTCCTCTCCGACGGCACCCAGCTGCTCAGCGCCCGCCAGACCAAGCGGATCAACGCCGTGATGCTCACCTGCGGCACCTACGACTCGGCCGGCGAGTTCGCCTACCGCGTCGGCCTGCCCGCCAAGAGCGGGGTCGGGGGCGGCATCCTCGCGGTCATCCCGGACCGCGGGGTGGCCTGCGTCTGGAGCCCCACCCTGGGTGCCACGGGCAGCTCCGCCGCCGGCCTCGCCGCGCTCGACGCCTTCACGACGTACTCCGACTGGACGGTGTTCTGACGCCTCGCGTCCTTGGTCCCGGGTGCGAGCATCGGCCCATGACGGTGACGCTCCTCCCGTACGACGAGGCTCGTGCCCTGAGGGAGGCACCGTTCACCTACACCGAGGTCGGGGCCACCCGGGGAGACTCCCCGCCGGACGGGTTCCACCACCTGGCGCGCAGTCGCCCGGTGGGGGTGGGCGAGGAGTGTTTCACCGAGGTCGCCGAGGCCGTGCTCGGATGGAGGATGCACCGAGGTGCCGGCCTGACCGTGCACGCCTCGGACGCACGCGTCACCGAGGGAACCGTGGCGGTCGTCCGGCTGGGCGTCGGACCGCTGGGCGTGGACGCGCCGGTGCGCGTCGTCCATGTCGTCGACGAGCCGGCGCGACAGGGCTTCGCCTACGGGACCCTGCGCGGCCACCCCGAGTGCGGCGAGGAGTCCTTCGTCGCCGAGCTCGCCGCGGACGGCACCGTGCGGCTGACCATCACCGCGTTCTCACGGCCGGCCACCGTGGGGGCGCGGCTGGGCGGTCCCCTGACTCGTGCCGTGCAGCGTCGGGTGACCGAGCGGTACCTGCGAGCCGTCTGAGAGCCCTATGTCAAGCGGCCTGGTGTTGGAGGTCGTTGAGGCGGCCGTGTAGGTCGGGGTTGTAGAGCTGGTGGTCGGTCCAGCAGCGCCAGAGGATCCGAGTCCAGCCCTGGGCCAGGATCCGTGCTGCGTGGGGGTGGCGTGCGCCGCGTTGGCGGGCGCGGTCGTAGGTGTCGCGGGCCCATGCGTTGGCGCGTGGGGTGTCCTGGGCCCAGTCGACGAGGGCGTCGCGGAGGTGTTTGTTGCAGCCGCGTCGGTAGCCCACGTTGCGGAAAGTCCCGGACTGCCGGGTGGAGGGTGCGACGCCGGCGGCGGCGGCCAGAGCGCCCGCGTCGGGGAAGCGAGCCCGGCAGTCGCCGATCTCGGCGAGCAGGGTGGCGGCGCGGACGGTGCCGGAGCGGGGCAGGGACTGGAAGATCGGTCCGTCGGGGTGGGCGAGCAGTGCTTCTTTGATCCGGGTCTCGAGCGCGGTCTGCTGGCGGCGCAGGGTGGTGAGCAGCTCGACCAGGGTCAGGACGATGAGCTCGCTCGCCTCAGCGGCTGCTCCATCGACGCGTCCGGTCGTGGCCTCATGGAGATGTGCCACGAGCTCGGCGGGTGTCTGGCGTCCGCAGTAGGCGTTGGCCTTGAGCCAGTGCGCCAGCCGGCTCTGCGAGAGCCAGGCGGCTTTGGCCTCGGAGGGGAAGCGGCGCAGGAACGCCAGGCTGATGGCGATGTCGAGGCCGCTGAACCGGCCGATCGCGCCGGGGAAGTTGTGCTGCAGCACGGCGAGCAGCTGGTTGTGGACCGCGATCCGGTGCCCGACCAGGTCTTGGCGGGCGCGGACCAGCATCCGAAGCGCCACCGTCTCGGGGGTATCGGGACGCACGATCGCCCAGCGTCCGGCGTCGGTGCGCAGCGCGTCGGCCAGGACGAAGGCGTCGAAGCGGTCGTCCTTGTTGCCCGCCGAGCCATAGCGGACCCGCAGGGACTTGACCTGGCGTGCGGAGATCACGACGACCTCGAACCCCTCGCGCAGGAGGTGCTCGACGACCGGTCCGTCGCCACGTTCGATTCCGACCTGCGTGATCTCGTGGCGGCGCAGCAGCGCGGTGATCTTGGCCAGGCCGGAACGCGAGTGCGGGAGCGTGGCTTCCTCGAGCCGGTGACCCTGCGCGTCGATCACGCAGACCGCGTGGTGCTGCCAGGACCAGTCGATCCCGGCAAAGGTGATTCGTGCGGGCGTAGCCTCCATGTGAGTGCTCTCCTTCCGTCTAGCCCACGGATTCAGCACTCCGGTCCGGGACGTGACGGTCGGTCGCTCACTGAGGCGCTCCAGGCCGGCAAGCCTTGGCGCAAAGCCCTATGGCCGATCTGCACGTCCCGGGCCACCGAGCCCCGCAACTCTCAGGCAGGTCGTCCCAGACGGGCGACTCGGTCAGCCTGGCAGTGACTCGGCAGACCCGGGGTGCAGACAGAAGGCCTACTCCTGTCGTGGACCAAGGTCCACCAGTGAGCGTCAGTCGAGGGGGTAGGTGCCGGTGGCGGTGACGAGGTAGGCGTGGCCGAGGGGTGAGTCCCAGCGGTAGGCGGCGGGTGGTCCGCCGCGGTCGGCGGTGGAGGTCACGGGTGGGTGCTGCTCGTCGCGGTGTGGGTCGGGCCAGCCGATGTCGAGGTCCCAGGGGTCGGTGATGCGTCGGTAGGTCCAGTGTCCGTGGGTCTTGGCTCGGTGGTGGTGTCGGCAGAGCTTGGCGAGGTTGTGGTTGGACGTCTGCCCGGGTGGGCCGCCGTCGTCGGGGTCGAGGAACGGGTCGGTGTGGTCGAGGTCGTAGCGGCCTCGGTTGGTGCAGTAGGGGAACACGCAGCCGTGGTCGCGTTCGTCGACCAGGGCGCGGAGGTGGTCGGGGGCTTCGTAGGCGTCGACGGCGTGGTGGTGGTTGAGGTCGATCACGGGGGTGACCTGCACGCGTGTGCCGGGGGCGAGGTCGGCGAGCCACTGCTCGACCGCGGCCCGGCTGATCGGTGACGCGGCGTGGGGCAGGCCGCTCGCCTGGATCCTTGCGACGTCGGTGGAGGTGTGCAGGTGCAGGTGGATGGGGCGCTCGACCCCGAGCGGGCTGCGGACCCGGCGGGGCCGGCGACGCGGCACCGGGTCACCGTCCCCGGTCTCCCCGGTCTCGGCGTTGATGACGGCGTCGGCGGAGTGGGACAGGTCGATGGCGTGCTGCGGGTCGGCCAGGATCCCGATGGCCTTGGACATGCGGACCAGCTCGGGGGAGTCGTCGCCGAGGATCTCCAGCTCGGTGGCCGTGGTCTTGAGCGCGTCACGGAAGGCCAGGCCGTCGGGGACCGAGGCGAGGCCCTCGAACCGCATGGTGCCGTCGGGGCGGCTGTCCTGCAGGACGAGGTCGTCGGCCCCGTGCTCGTAGTCGAACCACACCCCCCGCCGGTCGGAGGCGGCCTCGGCCTCGGCCGCGGCACGGTCGGGGTCGAAGCGCAGGACCGCGGCGTTGATGGCGTTCTTGATCCGGGTCACCGACAGGCTGGTGGTGAACGGGGCGAGGTTGCGGTCGACCCAGTCCGCCGCCTCGTCGGAGAGCGCCAGGGTGTGTTGGGCGACCTTGCGGGCCTTCCACGCTGGACACTTCCCGGCGTGGACGCGGGTCCAGAGCCGGGGGAGGCGTTCGCGCAGCTCCAGGGCGTCCTGGGTCAACGACCGGGCAGCGCCGTGGCTGGTGCGCAGGGTCGTGGCGAGCTCGGTCACGCAGTACTCCTCGACCGCGACCCCCGACATGAGGATCGGCATGTTCGCTGGGTCCACCGAGACCGGCGCCGGTAGGAGAGAGCCGCCGTCGAGGACGACCGTGTCGGCGCGGTGCAGGTCGGCCCACTCGGTGACCAGGGACAGCTTGCGGGCCTCGGCGGCCTCGATCGTGCGCTGCTCGGCACGGACCCCGGACAGCAGCACCTCACGGCGCCACCCACGGCCCTGGGAGGTCAGGTCCTCAGGGGCGGGTGCGGTGAACCCGGCGGTCGCTGTCATGAATCCATCCCACCAGCCGCCACCGACAAATCTGGTTCCGTGCACAGCCGACTTCCACCAGCTGTGCAACGAGATTCCCTACCCCGATGGCGCGCGGCGTGGTCTCGACTGGCCACTCGCTTCGCTCGCTGCTCGACCACCGGCTGGCCGTCGTCGGTCAGTCGGCGAGCACGGGGGTGAGGAGCGCGCGGGTCGTCATGCCGACGGTGTGGCCCAGCCCGCTGAGGAAGCGCTCGCCGAGGAAGCGGGTGCGGCGCAGCTCCCAGATCGTCTCGGCGGTGACCCAGGCCAGGTCGCGCGCCTTGTCGATGTTCCAGGTGCTGACCAGGTGGACCACGGGCCCGACCCGGTCGTCGACGTCACGCTGGCACTGGTCGAGGAACGACCGGCGGATCCCGGACTCGACCGACGCGAGCACCTCGTTGACGGCCTCGTAGTCCGCATGGACGTCCGACGGCGACAACCCTCGGGCCTGGCACGTGCCGACCACGGCGATCGGCAGGTCGTGCTCGATGTGGGTGTTCATGCCGGCGACGGCGTACTGCACCGGGAGCCGCCCGCCCCCGCGCGCCTCGAACAGCGGCCGCCACGCGGCCGGAACGGCGCGCCCGGCGTGCGCCGCGTCGTACGCCGAGAGCCACAGGTTGGCGAACCGGACGTCGAGGTCGCTCATCGCCTCCGCGCCCTCGAAGCGGACGGTACGACGGGTGGAGTCGGCGATCACGGCGGCGATCTGCTCGGTGACGGTGAGGTACATCCGGTTGAAGACCGCCACGCCGTCGGTGTGGGGGAGGGCCTCGTCGATCTCGCGGAGACGCGCGACGACCTCGTCGACAGTGGTGGGCAGGCTCACGCGCCGAGTATGGCGCGTCGGTGGGTCGGTACGGGGCACGCCGAGGTCATGGGAGAGGGTGTGCTTGTGCGTCCCGGCTTCAGGTACACGACCTTCACGATCCCCAACCAGATCACGTTCGTCCGCACGATCGTCAGCTGCGTGATCTCGTTCCTCGTGCTCTCCGACGTCGTGCCCCACGACGACCGGACCGAGTGGATGGTCGCGGCGTTCGCGATCTACTGGGTCGGGGACAGCCTCGACGGCCTGGTGGCGCGGCTGCTCGACCAGGAGACCCGCGGTGGGGCGCTGCTGGACACGTTGTGCGACCGGTTCTGCATCTGCCTGGCGGTGGCGGGCGCGACCGTCGTGCTGCAGCCGCCGGTCGTGCCGGTGCTGCTCTACCTGTTCAACTTCATGGTGCTCGACTTCTGGCTCTCGCTGCGGTTCGTCGACTTCGAGGTCGACACCAACAACCGCTTCTACGAGGTCGACCGCACCGTCTACCGCTTCAACTGGAGCCCGCTGGCCAAGACGGTCAACTCGGCCCTGGTCTGCCTGCTCGCGATCTTCGGGCCGTGGTGGGTCTCGACGCCGTTCCTCCTCGCCCTCGTCGCGATCAAGGCCTGGTCGTGGTCCCGGCTGCGGGCAGGCCAGGTGCTGACGCCGGCGTGAGCTCGTGAGCCTCTGGGAGGCGTTGGGCCTGCTCGGTCAGGGGGCGCTGTCGGCGGTCTGGCCGGTCGCCAACGCCGAGCTGCTCGTCTCGGCCTGGAGCGTCCGGGCGGACACCGCCTGGGCGCTGATGACCGGGACGGCGCTGTTCGCCGTCGGGCACACGGCCGGCAAGTGCGCGCTGTTCGCGGTCGTGCGCCACGAGCTGCGGCTCCCCCGCGGGGGTGGGCGCCTCGCGGAGCAGCTGCGCAAGGCCGAGGAGAGCCTGGACCGGACCGTCGAGCGCGGACCCTGGCTGGCCTCGTTGCTGCTCCTCGCCTCGGCCTCGATCGGCCTGCCGCCGCTGCTCCTCCTGACCGTGCTGATGGCGCGGACGTCGTACTCGTTCCTCGGCTTCACCGTGATCTGCCTGGTCGGCCGGCTCGTGCGGTTCGGCTTCCTGGCCTGGGGCGTCGACTACGTCGGCCACCTGCCGTGGGGCTGAGGGTCAGGCGTCCTCGTCGCCGCCCCAGGTGAGCGAGTAGACCTCGAAGGACGTGCCGTACGTCGTGCCGATCGCGCTCCCGATCGGGCGGCAGAAGCCCTCGAGCATCTCCTCCTCGTCGAAGTCGTCCCAGCCGAGCCCGTCGATGTAGGCACGGTGGGCCTGCAGGGACAGGACGCCGAGCTGGAAGGTGTCGGTGGTGTCGACCGCGTGCCTGGCCCCGGGTGAGCCGGCCGCCCAGACCGCGGAGACCCCGCCCCACTTCTCCAGGCCCTGGGAGAGCTGGTCGGTGTGGATCCAGCGGTTGGCAGCGTCGCGGACCCCGTCGATGACCGCGCGGCCCACGGCGATGTGGTCGGCCTGGTTGAGCGCGCCCGGACCGAAGGTGTCGCGGAAGTTGCCGGTGATGACGATCTCCGGCTGGTGGCGGCGCACGACCTCGGAGATCGCCTTGCGCAGCGGGATGCCGTACTCCACCACCCCGTCCGGGAACCCGAGGAACTCGACGGTGTCGACCCCGACGATGCGGGCTGACTCGACCTGCTCGCGCTCGCGGAGCGTGCGGCACTCCTCGGGCTCGATGCCGTCGATGCCGGCCTCGCCGCTGGTCACCATGACGTAGACGACCTCCTTGCCCTGGCGGGTCCAGCGCGCCACGGCCGCGGCGGCGCCGAACTCCATGTCGTCGGGGTGGGCGACGATGGCGACCGCCTTGCGCCAGTCCTCGGGGAGGGGCTTGTAGGCGGGGCGGTCGTCGGACTCGGGCTGTGAGGTCATGGGACTCCTTCGGGACGGTGCGCGCGGCGACACGGGGTGCTCCGCAGTCTGGCGCGGGGGTGGCGCGGGCACTAGCCTGAGGACGCAAGTTCGCGCAAGACGAAACGGGTTGCATGATGCGCAACAACACGAGGCCCCGTCGCGCCGCTCGGCCCGCGACGGTCAAGCGCCTGCTGGAGAACGCCCGCTACGAGGTGCTGCCGACCGGCACGGCGTACGACAAGGTCTGCGCGCACGTCCCCCACCACACGCCCGTCACCGTGACCGCGTCGGCGTCCAAGGGCCTGGAGGCGACCTTCGAGCTCTCCCTCCGCCTCGCGGCCGAGGGGTACGTCGCCGTGCCCCACCTGGCCGCGCGGATGGTGCACGACCGCGCCGAGCTGGCGGAGATCGCCCGGCGCCTGGTGGACGGCGGGATCACCCACGTCTTCGTGCCGGGCGGGGACGCCGACCCGGTGGGCGACTACCCCGACGCCCTGAGCCTGCTCGAGGACCTCACCGCGATCGGCAACCCCTTCGGCCACGTCGGGATCACCGGCTATCCCGAGTCGCACCCCACGATCCACGACGACTTGACGGTGCAGTCGATGTGGGACAAGCGGCGCCACGCAACGCACATCGTGAGCAACCTGACCTTCGACCCCGAGGTCATCGACAGCTGGGTGCGCCGGCTGCGCCGGCGCGGCGTGACGATGCCGGTGCTGCTCGGGGTGCCCGGACCCATCGACCGCGCCAAGCTGCTCACGATGGCGACCAGGATCGGCGTGGGGGAGTCCACGCGCTTCCTCACCAAGCACAAGGGCACGCTCGCGCGCCTCGCCGCACCGGGCGGGTTCACCGGCGAGCGGTTCCTGGAGCAGTGCGCCGGGACGGCCTCGGAGCCCGACCTCCTGGTCGCGGGCCTGCACGTCTTCACCTTCAACCAGGTCGCCGAGACCGAGGCCTGGCGCCAGGAGATGCTGGGACGCCTGGCCGTCGCCTAGCCCCCGCGTGCGGTGAGGAGTTGACTGGCCCCGTGCCCGAACCCGTCCGCGTCATCCGCGCCACCGACCTGCTGCCCGCCGACCCCACGCCCGGCATGCACCGCGAGCTCGCCTTCGAGCTGCCGCTGCTGTGGTCGGGCAAGGTCCGCACCGAGCCCGGTGCGATCTCCGGCTGGCACCACCACGACCTCAACGAGACCGCGCTCTACGTGGTCTCCGGCATCCTGCGCCTGGAGTACGACGGCCTCGACGGCTGGATCGACGCCGAGGCCGGCGACTTCGTCCACGTGCCGGCGTTCACCGTCCACCGGGAGAGCAACCCCACCGACGAGCCGTCGTACGCCGTCATCGCGCGTGTGGGCGGGGGAGTGCCGACCGTCAACGTGTCGCGCTGACCCGGGCGGCCAGACTCCGGGCCTCGACGAGGCTGGGGTGGTCGGGGTCCGTCCTCGACAGGTTGGCCTCGACCAGCCCGACCGCGGCCGTGAGGGCCGTGCGGGCGAGCAGACCGGCGGTCTCGGCGTCCCCCCGCAGGTGCGGGTTGCCCTCGGCCACGACCCGGTCGGCGACCTGCGCCACCTCGGCAGCCGCGCGGGCCAGCTCCAGGGGCACCTCGCTGGCGCGCTCCAGCGCTGCGCGCAGCGGGGCGTCCCGGTCCGGCGAGGCGGGCCGGCGCCGTGCGGTGAGCACGTCGGCGTAGACCTCGCCGTCCTGCTGCGCCAGCGGCAGCAACCGGTCACGGGCCTCCTCGGCCCGCGCCACCAGGGCGTCGGCGTCGGGGAGCTCACGCGACGAGGAACCGGCCGACATCGCCGCCAGTGACGCGGCCAGAGCCGCGGTCACCGCGACGACCGCCCCCGCCCCCGGGGCCGGGGTCGGGGCGCTGACCGCCGCGAGGAGCTCGCCGACGGTGGTGGAGGGACCCAGTGGCGCGGTCAGGACAGCCCCACGATCTCGCCGTCGTCGTCGAGGTCGATCGACATCGCCGCCGCACGCGTGCCAAGGCCGGGCATGGTCCGCATGTCTCCGCAGATCGGGTAGACGAAACCCGCGCCGATGTTGGCCCGCACCTCGCGCACCGGCAGGCGCCAGCCGGTCGGTGCGCCCTTGAGCGACGGGTCGCTGGAGATCGAGAGGTGGGTCTTGGCGATGCAGACCGGCAGGTCGCCGAACCCGTTGCGCTCGTAGGTGTCGAGCTGGCGGCTCGCGGCCGGGCTGTAGTCGACGCCGTCCGCGCCGTACACCCGCTCCGCGATCGTCTCGATCTTCTCGCGCAGGCTCGCCGCGGCGGGGTAGAGGAAGCGGAAGTCCGTCGGCTCCGCGCTCGCCTCCGCCACGGCCTCGGCGAGCTCGATCGCGCCGCGGCCGCCGTCGCTGAAGTGGGTGCAGACCGCGACCCGGGCACCGGCCTGCTCGGCGACCTGGCGGATCGCCTCGTGCTCGGAGGCGAAGTCCTCCGGGAACGCGTTGATCGCGACGACGGGGGAGACGCCGTGCAGCCGGACGTTGTCGATCTGCTTGACCAGGTTGGCCGCTCCCTCGAGCACCTCGTCGGGGTTCTCCTGCAGCATCGCCTCGGGCAGGGGCCGCCCGGCGACCACGCGGTGGCGGCCCGAGTGGGCCTTGAGCGCGCGGACGGTCGCGACGACCACGGCGGCGTCGGGCCGCAGCCCGGAGGTGCGGCACTTGATGTTGAAGAACTTCTCCCCGCCGATGTCGGCGCCGAAGCCCGCCTCGGTCACCAGGTAGTCCCCGCCGCGGATGCCGATCAGGTCCGCCACGACGCTGGAGTTGCCGTGCGCGATGTTGCCGAACGGCCCGGCGTGCACGAGGACCGGCGTGTTCTCCAGCGTCTGCAGGAGGTTGGGCTTGATCGCCTCGCGCATGATCACCGCCATCGAGCCCGCCGCCTGCAGGTCCTCGGCGGTGACCGGGTCACCGGCGCGGGTGTAGCCCACGACGACGCGGCCGAGCCGGCGGCGCAGGTCCTGCAACGAGGTGGACAAAGCGAGGACGGCCATCACCTCAGAGGCCGCGGTGATGTCGAAGCCGGTCTGCCGGGTGACCCCGTCCTCCTTGCCGCCGAGACCCACCACGATGTTGCGCAGCGCCCGGTCGTTGACGTCGAGCACCCGGCGCCAGGTGATCGCGTCGAGGTCGAGGTCGTGCGGGTTGCCCTGGTGCAGCGAGTTGTCGAGCATCGCCGAGAGCAGGTTGTGGGCCGCGGTCACGGCGTGCATGTCGCCGGTGAGGTGCAGGTTGAGCAGCTCCATCGGCACCACCTGCGACCAGCCCCCGCCGGCCGCGCCGCCCTTGATGCCGAACGTCGGGCCCATCGACGGCTGCCGGATGGCGATCGTCGCCCGCTTGCCGATGTGCTTGAACGCCTGGCCGAGCCCGACGGTGGTCGTCGTCTTGCCCTCGCCGAGCGGCGTGGGGGTGATGGCGGTGACGACGACGTACTTCGCCGGCGGCCGGTCGGCGAGCTCATCGACGGCCTTGAGCTTGATCTTGGCGACGTTCTCGCCGTAGGGCTCGAGGAGGTCCGGCCCGATCCCCATCGAGGCCGCCACCTCGTCGAGGGGCTTGAGGGCGGCGGAGCGGGCGATGGCGAGGTCTGACTGCACGGTTCCTCCAGGTGTGCGGTGTGGCTAGACGACGTGGGTGGCCGGGACGGGTGCGTCGAGCAGGCCGGCGAGGGCCTCCTCGAGCAGCACCAGGCCGGTCGGGACGGTGGTGAGCGGCAGGCCGAGGGTCGCGGCCGCCCGCGCGGCGAGCTGCTCGAGCTCCGGGGTCGGGTGCTGGGCCAGCCACACGACGCGCGTGTAGTGGGCGAAGTAGGCCTCGCGGAGCTCGGGGTGCCGGTCGAGCCCGAGCTCGGTGACGACCGTGCGGTCGAAGGACCGGACCAGGAAGTCGGTGAGGACGTAGGTGCCGGGCTGCTCCTCGAACGTCGCGCGCACGCGCTCGGCCCCGGCGTAGAGGTCGTAGCAGTGCAGCCCGGGCAGCCGGTCGAGCCCGAGACCGTCGCAGACCTCGTCGAGCGCGCCGTAGGTGCCGCAGTCGGCGAAGCCCACGGCGACCCGACGTCCCTCGGCGAGCAGCCTCGTCGCGAGGGCGGCCACCTCGCCGGCGATGCGCTCGGGGCGGTTGTGCAGCAGCGGGGGGAGCGGGTGGACGCGCACGGGCCAGCCGTGGCGCTGCGCGGCCTCGGCGCAGTGCTGCGCGATCGCCCCGCACGCGATGACCGCGACCTCGGGCAGGTCAGACGGGGAAGGCGAGGAGGTCGACGAAGCGGTCGTTGAAGTCGCTGCGGTCGGAGAGCTCGACATAGGTCACCTCCTCGAGCAGCGCGACGGCGCCGGCACGCTCGCGCACGGAGAGCAGCGCCATCTTGGCGCCCTCCCCGGCGACGTTGCCGGCGGAGACGATGCGCAGCGCGGGTAGCGGCGGCACCAGGCCGATGCGCACGGCGGAGGCGGCGGAGATGTAGGAGCCGAACGATCCGGCGAGCAGCACCTGCTGGACGTCGCCGGGCTCGAGCCCGAGCTCCTCGAGCAGCAGGGTCCACCCGGTCGAGATCGCGGCCTTGGCGAACTGCAGCTCGCGCACGTCGCGCTGGGAGAGGACCACGTCGTCGGCGAGGCGGAAGATCCGCTCCTGGTCGACCGTGGTCAGTCGGGGTGCCAGGTGGGGGACGCGCTGCGCCGCCACCTCGTCGGTGACGAAGCGGCCGCTGGCGTCGAGCAGCCCGACCCGCACCAGCTCGGCGACCGCGTCGACCAGCCCCGACCCGCAGAGGCCGCGGGGGGCGACGTCGCCGATGACCCCGAGGGTGACCGCCTCGACGGCCTTGGGGTCGACGGCGAGCCGGACGACCTCGATCGCGCCGTCGGAGGCGCGCATGCCGGAGCGGATCGCCCCGCCCTCGAACGCCGGCCCGGCGGGCGCGGCCGTCGCCACGATGCGGTCTCCGTCGCTGAGCACGATCTCGCAGTTGGTGCCGACGTCGATGAACAGGCGCGTGCGCTTGTCGCGGTCCATGCCCGTCGCCAGCATGCCCGCGACGATGTCGCCGCCGACGTAGGCCCCGAGCGCCGGGAACAGCACCGCCCGGGCGCGGGGGTGGACGGCCACGCCGAGGTCGGAGGCGAGCACCACCGGCGGGTGGGCGGTCGACATCACGAACGGCGCGACCCCGAGCGGCTCCGGGTCGATGCCCAGGGCCAGCGCGGTCATCGTGGCGTTGCCCGCGAGCGCGACCTCGTAGACGTGCTCGGGGTCGACCCCGGCGTCCTTGCAGACCTCCTGCGCGAGCGCGTCGAGCGTCTCGGCGGCGAGGGCGCGCAACCGGTCCAGCGCGTCGGGGTCCATCATCGTCGCGCTGATGCGCGTGATCACGTCGGCGCCGAACGGCTGCTGCGCGTTGAGCCGCGACGCGACCGCCTTGGGGGTGCCGGTGGTGAGGTCGAGCAGCGTGGCGACCACGGTCGTCGTGCCGAGGTCGAAGGCGATGCCGTGGCACACCGCCGTGGTGTCGCCGCCCTCGACGTCGACCAGCGAGGTGTCGTCGACGACCGCGGTCACCTTGAAGTCGTGGCGTCTCAGCTCCCCGGGCAGCCGGCGCAGCACGGGCAGGTCGACGGTGACGTCGAGGTCGTCGAGCGCGCCGAGCAGGCGCTCGAGGTCGGTGCGCTGGTCCGACAGCGTCGGCTCGTCGAGCTCGACGTAGCGCTTCTGCACCGCCGGCCGCAGGATCACCTGCCGGCCCACGCCGACGGTCGCGGCCTTGGGCCGCGTCACGAGCGGGGGTACGTCGACCCGCAGGTCACGCTGCGCCCTCACCAGGCAGGCCAGCCGCCACCCGTCGGCGAGCTCCTCGGCCGAGAACGTCTTGGCGTCGTGGCGGGTGACCTCGACGTCCTCCGCGTCGGTGATCCGCACCTTGCACTTGTGGCAGGTGCCGTGGCCCCCGCAGGTGGAGTCGATCGCGATGCCGTTCCACGACGCGGCGTCGAAGACCGCGACTCCCGGGGGGACCCGCACGTCGCGCTCCCGCACCTCGCCCGCAGCCGGGCCGGAGGCGGCCTCGTGCACCCGGAAGTCCAGCCGGACCCGGGCTGCAGGTGCGGGAGCCTCGCTCACGCCTGACCGGCTGCCGCTGCTGCCGTCGCCGCGCGGCTCCGGGCGATCCACTCCATGCCCCACTCGTCGTGGCCGAGCAGCAGGTCGGTGGCCTTGACCGCGCTGACGATCGAGGGGGTGCGGACGTCCATGATCGCGCTGGTCAGCCCGGAGGTCATCGCCGCGGTGAGGAAGGCGGCGTTGAGCTCGTGGCGGCCGGGCATCCCGAACGAGACGTTGGACGCCCCGCAGGTCATGTTGAGGCCGTGCTCGTCGCGGACGCGGCGCATCGTCTCCAGCGTGGCCTCGCCGGTGGCGGTGTCGGCGCCGATCGGCATCGCGAGCGGGTCGATGAGGATGTCGTGGGCGGCGATGCCGTACTCGCCCGTGGCCACGTCGAGGATCTTCTGCACCAGCTCGAGCCGCTTCTCGGGCTCCATCGGGATCTCGTCGACGTCGTTGGGCAGCGCGATCACCGCGGCGTCGTACTTCTTGACGATCGGGAGGATCTGCTCGAGGCGCTCGTCCTCGGCGGTGACCGAGTTGACCAGCGCGCGGCCCTGGTAGACCGAGAGCCCCGCCTCGAGCGCCTCGACCACCGAGGAGTCGATGCACAGCGGCTTGTCGGTGAGCTTCTGGATCAGCTGCACCGCCTGGCTGAGCAGCTCGGCCTCGTCGGTCAGCGGCACCCCCATGTTGACGTCGAGCACGTCGGCGCCCCCGACCACCTGGGCGTGCACGTCGCGCTCGATCGCCGACAGGTCGCCCGCGCGCAGCTGGTCCTGGAAGATCCGGCGACCGGTCGGGTTGATCCGCTCGCCGATCAGGCAGAACCGGTGCCCGCGGCCGATGACGACCTCCTGGGTCGCCGACCGCAGCCGGGTCTCGTAGTGGACCCCGCCGCTCATGCAGGCACCTTGGCCCGACGCTCGCCCAGGAGCGCCTTGGCGCGCTTGACGGTGGCGGAGGCGTCGGCGGCGTAGCCGTCGGCGCCCACCGCGTCGGCGTACTCCTGGGTGACCGGCGCCCCGCCCACCATCACGATCACCGAGTCGCGCAGGCCGGCCTTCTCCAGCGCGTTGAGGTTGGCCTTGAACATCGGCATCGTCGTGGTGAGGAACGCCGAGAAGCCGACGATGTCGGGCTGGTGCTCCTCGATCGCGGCGACGAACTTCTCCGGCGCCACCTGCACGCCGAGGTCGATCACCTCGAACCCGGCGCCCTCGAGCATGATGTTGACCAGGTTCTTGCCGATGTCGTGCACGTCGCCCTTGACCGTGCCCATCAGGAACTTGCCGACCGTCTCGACGCCGGTGTCGGCCAGCAGCGGCCTGAGCACCTCCATCGAGCCCGCCATCGCGCGGCCCGCGACGAGCATCTCCGGCACGAAGAAGTCGCCCCGCTCGAACCGCGCGCCGACCTCCTCCAGCGACGGGATGAGGGCGTCGAAGAGCAGCGACTGCGGCTCCATGCCCTGACCGAGCGCCTCGTGCGTCAGCTCGAGCACCCGTGGGGCGTTGCCCACCAGGGTCTCGTCGTACAGGCCGCGCAGGATCTCCTCTGGAGTCATGCCACACCCTCCTCAGCGTGTGTGTCGGCCAGCCGGAGGCTCAGGGCCTCCGCCCGGTTCTTGATCAGCCGACCGAGCTGGTCGGCGCGGTTCCCGATGCGGGCGGTCGGCCCGGAGACCCCGAGCGCGGCGACCACGTGGCCGCGCGCGTCGCGGACGGGCGCGGCGGCACCGCACAGCCCGACCTCGAGCTCGTCGTGGGTCTCGGCCCAGCCGCGCCGGCGGACCACGCGCAGCTCCTCGGCCAGGGCGACGGCGTCGAGGGAGTGCGGTGTCGGGGTGGCCAGCGGCGCGGACGGGAGCGGCAGCACGTCCCAGGCGAGCAGCACCTTGCCGAGGGCGGAGCAGTGGTCGGGGACGTCGACGGCGTCCCAGTCGCGGGCACCGAGGAGGTGGTGGCTGGTCTCGACGTTGGCGATGTGCACCAGGCGGCCGTGACGCACGACCGCGAGGTGGGCCGACTCGCGGCTCTCGGCCGCGAGCTCGTCGAGGTAGGGCGACGCGGCGCTCAGCAGGTCGCCGTGCGGGTCCGCCGCACCGACCCGGGCGGCGTGCTCGGCGAACAGCCGTCCGGGGGCATAGCCGTCGTCGTGACGGGCCAGCAGGTCGGTGCGCTCGAGCGCGGAGAGCAGCCGGGAGGTGGTGGACCGGGCGAGGCCGGTGCGCTCGGCCAGCTCGGTGAAGGTCACGGGCCCGTCGGACTCGACGATCAGCGTGAGCAGGGCCGCGGCGCGGTCGACCGCCTGCGTCCCGCCGGCTCCCGCCGCGACGGGGGCGGTGCTCCCGGACCTGTTCACGATGCTTGACCCGACTCCCATGTTGTGGAACAACTGTTCCACATCGTGAGGCCGAATCGCCCGCGTCGTCAAGCAGCCGACGAGCACCGGCGCGTCGGGGAGGGAGCCAGCCCATGTTCCGCAACCGGATGCCGCGCTACGAGATCCTCAGCGAGGACGCCATGGCGACCCTCGACGGCGGGTGGCGCCGGCTGGTCACCGAGATCGGCGTCGAGTTCATGAGCGACCGGGCGCTCGACCTCTTCCGCGCCGCCGGCCAGCGGGTCGAGGACAACACCGTGTTCCTCGACCCGGACTTCCTGCTCGAGCAGGTGGCCAAGGCCCCGCGCGAGTTCGACGTGCAGGCGCGCAACCCCGAGCGGTCGGTCCACATCGGCGGCGACGCCATGGCGTTCAGCGGCGTCTACGGCCCGCCGTTCGTGCGCGAGGGCGCCGTACGCCGCGACGCCACGATGGACGACTTCCGCAACTTCACGCGGCTGGCCCAGTCCTACGACGTGCTCGACTCCGCGGGCGGGGTGATCTGCGAGCCCAACGACGCCCCGCTGGACAGCCGCCACCTCGACATGACGCTCGCGCTGGCGACGCTGACCGACAAGCTCTTCATGGGCAACGTCGTCTCCGGGCCCAACGCCCGCGACGTCATCGAGATGACCTCGATCCTCTTCGGCGAGGGCAAGGGCCGCGAGCACGGCCGTGCCTCGATCGAGGAGACGCCGGCGACGATCTCCCTGGTCAACTGCAACTCCCCGCTGCGGTGGGACGACCGCATGCTCGACGCGCTCTTCGAGTACTCCGCGGCCAACCAGGCCGTGGTCCTCACGCCGTTCCTCCTCATGGGCGCCATGTCGCCCGTGACGGTGCCCGCCGCGCTGGTCCAGCAGATCGCCGAGGCGCTGTCCGGCATCGCCCTCTCGCAGCTGATCCGGCCCGGGTCGCCGGCGATCTTCGGCTCGTTCCTGTCCAACATCGACATGCAGTCCGGCTCCCCGATGTTCGGCACCCCGGAGTCGGGCGTCGGCCTGCTCTGCACCGGCCAGGTCGCCCGCCACTTCGGGCTGCCGTTCCGCTCCGGCGGCACGCTCACCTCCTCGCAGGTGCCCGACGCCCAGGCCGGCTACGAGGCGCTGATGACGATGCTCCCGACGTTCCTCGCCGGCGCCAACTGGGTGATGCACTCGGCCGGGTGGCTCGAGGGCGGGCTGGTCTCCTGCTACGAGAAGTTCGTGATGGACGTCGAGCTGGTCCAGATGCTCCAGCACGAGTTCACCCCGCTCGAGATCGACGAGGCCTCGCTGGCCTTCGGCGCGCACGAGGAGGTCGGCCACGGCGGTCACTTCCTCGGCGCGATGCACACGATGGAGCGCTTCCGGACCTGCTTCTACCGGCCGTTCCTCAGCTCCTCGGAGAACTTCGAGCGCTGGACGCGCAACGGAGGCAAGGACACGGCCGCGCGGGCGACCGAGGTCTACCGGCAGCGGCTGCAGGACTACGAGGCCCCGCCGCTGGACGAGGCGATCCTCGAGGAGCTGCAGGAGTTCGTCGTACGCCGGCGCGCCGAGCTGGGCGACTGAGGAGCACCTCCCCTCGGGGGTGCGGTCGGAGCGTCATGCGGTCTACGGTTGCGCCATGAGCAACAGTGTCGAGGCGACCGCCCCGGCCGGGGGAGGCGTGCAGTCGGTCGACCGCGCGTTGACGATCCTGCAGGTCCTCGCGCGCGCCGGCGAGCTCGGGGTCACCGAGATCGCCGCCGAGCTCGGCGTCCACAAGTCGACCGCCTTCCGCCTCGTCGCGACGCTGGAGTCGCACGGGATGGTCGAGCAGCACCAGGGCCGCGGGAAGTACCGCCTCGGCGTCGGCCTGCTGCGCCTCGCCGGCGCGACCACCGCCCGGCTCGACCTCGTGCAGGAGGCCCGGCCGGTCTGCCGCCAGCTCGCCCAGGACACGGGGGAGACGGTCAACCTCGCGGTCCTCTCCGGGTCCAGCGCGCTCTACCTCGACCAGGTCGCCGGGACCTCGGCCCTGCAGACCCACAACTGGGTCGGGCAGCACATCCCGCTGCACGCCACGAGCAACGGCAAGGTCCTGCTGGCCGGTCTGCCCCCGGCGCGGCGCGAGGAGCTGGTCGGCCGCCTCCCGTCGTACACCTCGGCGACGATCACCCAGCGCGCGCGGCTCCGCGAGGAGCTCACCGCGGTGGCGACGCAGGGGTGGGCGGTCGCGGTCGACGAGCTCGAGATGGGGCTGGCCGCCGTCGCGGCGCCGATCCGCAGCGCCCACGGTGACGTCGTCGCGTCGATGAGCCTGTCCGGCCCGACCTTCCGGCTCACCGAGGCGCGCATCGCCGAGGTCCTGCCCGCGCTGCTCCAGGCGGCCGACGAGGTCTCCCACCGGATGGGGTGGGGCCGCCGCTGACGGGCCGGACGTCCCGCTTCCGTCCCGGTGAGGGTCACGGTTGGGCCGCGATCCTTGACGACACCGGTCGGAGCGACAAGTGTGTCTCGCATCACGCGGACACGTTGCGCACAGCGCAACGCCGTCGCGCCGGACCAGGGGGAAGGAGCCTCTCGTGCCTGAGCTGTACGTCGACGGGGCGTGGTCCGGCGCGCTCGCGGGCGGGCGGCGCGAGATCCGCTGCCCCGCGGACGGCACGCTTGTGGCCGAGGTCGACGAGGCCGGGCCCGAGGACACCGAGCGCGCGATCGCCGCGGCGCGCGCCGCCTTCGACGCGACCGGGCCCGGCGCCTGGACCTCGACCAGCGCCCGAGACCGCGGCGACCTGCTGCTCCGCGTCGCCGACCTGCTGCAGCGCGACCGCGCCGAGGTCGCGCGGATGGAGTCGCGGGACACCGGCAAGCGCCTGGTCGAGAGCGAGTACGACGTCGACGACGTCACCTCCGTCTTCCGCCACTACGGACGCATCGCGGACGACGACCCGGGGCGCCTGGTCGACACCGGCCAGGCGGGCGTGGTGAGCCGCGTGGTGCGCGAGCCGGTCGGCGTCTGCGCGCTGATCACGCCGTGGAACTACCCGCTCCTGCAGACCTCGTGGAAGGTGGCTCCGGCGATCGCCGCCGGCTGCACCTTCGTGCTCAAGCCGAGCGAGCTCAGCCCCCACACCGCCGTCCACCTGGTGCGCCTGCTCGAGGAGGCCGGGCTGCCCGCCGGCGTCGGCAACCTCGTGCTCGGCGCGGGCGCCGCGGCGGGCGGACCGCTGTCGACCGACCCCCGCGTCGACCTGGTGAGCTTCACCGGCGGCCTGGCGACGGGCAGGACCCTGATGGCCAACGCCTCGGCCCACGTCACCAAGGTCGCGCTCGAGCTCGGTGGCAAGAACCCCAACATCGTCTTCGACGACGCCGACTTCGACGCGGCCCTCGACATGGCCCTGACCGCGGTGTTCCTGCACTCCGGCCAGGTGTGCTCGGCAGGCGCGCGCCTCGTCGTGCAGGAGGGCTGGCACGACCGGTTCGTCGACGCACTGGTCGAGCGCGCGCAGCAGATCCGGCTCGGCGGCCCCTTCGACGACAAGGCGGAGACCGGCTGCCTGATCTCCGAGGCCCACCTGGCCAAGGTGTCGTCGTACGTCGAGGCGGCCGTCGCCGAGGGGGCGCAGCTGCGCTGCGGGGGCGAGCGGGTGACCGAGGGGGCGCTGGCCGACGGGTTCTTCTTCCCGCCGACCGTGCTCGACCGCTGCGAGACGTCGATGCGCTGCGTGCAGGAGGAGTCGTTCGGCCCGGTGCTGACCGTGGAGACCTTCACCGACGAGGACGACGCGGTGCGCATCGCCAACGACTCGATCTACGGCCTGGCCGGCGCGGTGTGGACCCGCGACGGCGACAAGGCCGAGCGGGTCGCGCGCCGGCTGCGCATGGGCACCGTGTGGATCAACGACTTCCACCCCTACGTCGCGCAGGCGGAGTGGGGCGGCTACAAGCAGTCGGGCATCGGGCGCGAGCTCGGGCGTCTCGGGCTGGAGGAGTACCAGGAGACCAAGCACGTCTGGCACAACGTCGCACCCGGCCCGCAGGGCTGGTTCGGCGGCTGAGCCGGCGACCGGACGGCGGAGGGGCTCGAGACGTGGGCAGCAGCAGGCACTGGGACTACGTGATCGTGGGCGGTGGCTCGGCGGGCTGCGCCCTGGCCAACCGGCTCAGCGCCGACCCCGGCACGCGGGTCCTCGTGCTCGAGGCCGGGCACTCCGACTTCCGCATCGACCCGTTCGTGCACATGCCGGCGGCCCTGCCGATCCCGATCGGCAACCGCTTCTACGACTGGAAGTACGAGTCGGAGCCCGAGCCCGGGATGAACGGCCGCCGGGTCTACCACGCGCGCGGCAAGGTGCTCGGCGGGTCGAGCTCGATCAACGGCATGATCTTCCAGCGCGGCAACCCGATGGACTACGAGCGGTGGGCCGGCGACACCGGGATGGAGACCTGGGACTACCTCCACTGCCTGCCCTACTTCAAGCGCATGGAGACCTGCCTGGCCGGGGCGGACCGGTGGCGCGGGGGCAGCGGTCCGCTGGTCCTGGAGCGGGGGCCCGCGACCAACCCGCTGTTCGGCGCGTTCTTCGAGGCCGTGCAGCAGGCGGGCTACCCGCTGACCGACGACGTCAACGGCTACCGCCAGGAGGGCTTCGCGCCCTTCGACCGCAACATCCACCGCGGCCGGCGCCTCTCGGCCGCCCGGGCCTACCTCCACCCCGTGCTCAAGGAGCGCGACAACCTCGACGTGCGCACCCTCGCGCTGGTCACCCGCATCCGCTTCGACGGCACGCGCGCCGTGGGCGTCGACTACACCCGTGGCCGCACCTCCCACCAGGTGAGCGCCGGCGAGGTGGTCCTGTGCGGCGGCGCGATCAACACCCCGCAGCTGCTGCAGCTGTCCGGGGTCGGCGCCGCGGAGCACCTCGAGCCCCTCGGCGTGCGCATGGTCCACGAGCTGCCGGGGGTGGGGGAGAACCTCCAGGACCACCTCGAGGTCTACATCCAGTACGCCAGCAAGCAGCCGGTCTCCATCGCACCGGGCCTGCGGTGGCGGGCCCGTCCGGGCATCGGCTACCAGTGGCTGTTCCACCGCCGCGGCCTGGGGGCGAGCAACCACTTCGAGGGTGGCGGCTTCTGCCGCAGCAACGACGAGGTGGACTGGCCCAACCTGATGTTCCACTTCCTGCCCGTCGCGATCCGCTACGACGGGTCGGCGCCCACCGAGGGCCACGGCTACCAGGTCCACGTCGGCCCGATGTACGCCGACACCCGCGGCTGGGTGCGCATCGCCGGCACCGACCCGCGCGTGCACCCGCGGATCCGGTTCAACTACCTCACCACGCCCAACGATCGTCGCGAGTGGGTCGAGGCGGTGCAGGCTGCGCGCGACATCCTCAACCAGCCGGCCTTCGCGCCGTTCAACGCCGGCGAGCTCTCGCCGGGGCCGTCGGTGTCGACCGAGGACGAGATCCTCGACTGGGTGCGCGCCGACGCCGAGACCGCGCTGCACCCCTCGTGCACCGCACGGATGGGCGTCGACGACCTCTCGGTCACCGACCCCACGTCGATGCGCGTGCACGGCCTCGACGGGCTGCGGGTGGTCGACGCCAGCGTCTTCCCCTACGTCACCAACGGCAACATCTACGCCCCGGTGATGATGGTCGCCGAGAAGGCCGCCGACCTCATCCTGGGCAACACGCCGCTGGCCGCGGAGCAGGTGCCCTACTACCGCCACCGCGACGGCTCCTCGCTCTGGCCGCCCGGCGACGCCCGCAACCAGCTGACCGACCGACCCCAGGAGGTGCGGCCATGACCGCCACCCAGGCACGACCCACCGGCGACGTCGCCCTGCGGGTCGACGGCCTCTGGAAGATCTTCGGCCCCGGCGCCGGCAAGGTCCTCGGCTCTCCCGACGCCGAGCTCTCCCGTGCCGAGCTCAAGGAGCGGACGGGGTGCGTGATCGGCGTACGCGACGTGTCCTTCGAGGTCTCGCCCGGCGAGGTCTTCGTGGTGATGGGCCTCTCGGGGTCCGGCAAGTCGACGCTGGTGCGGATGCTCACCCGGCTGATCGAGCCGACGGCGGGCACGGTCGAGATGGCCGGTCGCGACATCACCGCGGCCTCGGAGTCCGACCTGCGCGACCTGCGCCGCAAGCACGTCTCGATGGTCTTCCAGCACTTCGGCCTGCTGCCGCACCGCAAGGTCGTCGACAACGTCGCCTACGGCCTCGAGATCCGCGGCGAGAACAAGGCCCAGCGACGCCGGCGGGCCATGGAGATGGTCGAGCTGGTCGGACTGAACGGCTACGACCAGTCCTATCCCGACCAGCTGTCGGGGGGCATGCAGCAGCGGGTCGGGCTCGCCCGGGCGCTGGCCGGCGACCCCGAGCTGCTCCTGTTCGACGAGCCGTTCTCGGCGCTCGACCCCCTGATCCGCCGCGACATGCAGAACGAGGTCGTGCGGCTGCACCACGAGCTGCGCAAGACGATGGTCTTCATCACCCACGACCTCGCGGAGGCGCTCAAGCTCGGCGACCGGATCATGATCCTGCGCGACGGCGAGATCGTGCAGGTCGGGCGGCCCGACGAGGTCGTGGGCTCACCGGCCGACGACTACGTCAAGGAGTTCGTCAGTGACGTGCCGAAGTCCCACGTGCTCACCTTGAAGTGGGTGATGCGCGAGCCCACCGCCGAGGTGTCCCCGGACGCCCCGGTGCTGCAGTCCGACACCGTCGTCCGCGAGGCGGCGCGGGCGGTCCTCGCCCACAAGGGAGCGGTGCGGGTCGCCGAGGGCGATCGCATCGTCGGGGTGGTCGACGACGAGGACATCCTCCGGGTGGTCGTCGCGGAGGAGCGATGACGACCGCCGCGACCCTCGCACGTCCGGTCGAGCCGGGGGCCGCTCCGCCCGAGGGTCGACGGACCCGCCGCGTCCCACGCTGGGTGTGGGTCGCCCTCGTCTGCGTCACGTGGCTGGTGGTCTGGTCGTTCACGCGCGGTCACGACACGGTCCAGGTCTCCGGCACCGACCAGACCGACCTGCACCGGCGCCTCGGCGACTTCGCCAACGGCCTGGGCGGCAACGGCTTCACCCGGGCGGTCGCCGACGCCATCAACGTGATCATCGAGTTCTTCCAGAACCTGATCTCGACGCCGGCGCCGCCGCGTCCCGCGCCGCAGGTCGGGTGGCTCGGGGTCGTGGCCGTCGCCACGTGGGTCGGCTACGCCATCGCCACCTGGCGGATCGCAGTCCTGGTCGCGGTGTCGTTCCTCGCCTTCGGGGTCTTCGGCTTCTGGCAGGACTCGATGGACCTGCTGATCGTCACCTTGGTCTCGGTGTTCATCGCGGTGGTGATCGGCTTCCCGCTGGCCGTGTGGATCGGGCTCAGCCGGCGTGCGGCCACCGTCATCACCCCGGTCCTGGACATGCTCCAGACGATGCCGACGTTCGTCTACCTGATGTTCGTCTTCATCCTCTTCGGCATCGGCGCGCCCAACGCCGTGGTGTGCACCGTCGCCTACGCGGTGCCGCCGATCGTGCGCATCGCCGGGTTCGGCATCCGCGACGTCTCGGCCACCACGATCGAGGCGACGAACTCGCTCGGCCAGACCACCGCGCAGCGCCTGTGGAAGGTGCAGGTCCCGATGGCGCGCAAGACGATCATCCTGGGCCTCAACCAGACGATCCTGGCGGCGCTGTCGATCGCCATCATCGCCGGCTACGTCAACGGCCCCGGGCTCGGCAAGCCCGTCCTCTCGGCGCTCACCCAGAACGACTTCGGCGCCGGCCTGGTGCCCGGACTGCTCATCGTGCTGATGGGCATCATGTTCGACCGCACCACGACGGCGGCCAGCGAGCGCACGGAGAGCGCGACCCGCGGTGGGCATGACGACCCGCGCCGGCGACGGATCGTGCTCGGCGTCACGCTCGTCCCGGTCGCCGTGGCCGTCTGGTACTCCCGCTACTCCCTCGACGCCGCGAACTTCCCGACCAACGGCCTGACCCGTTCGGTCGCCAACGGCGCCAACGACGTGGCGGACGCGGTCATCAACGCCGTCGAGCCCCTGGCCAACAGCTTCAAGAACCTCGTGTCCTACGGCTTGCTCAACCCCCTGCAGTCGGTCCTGGCCGACTCGCCGTGGTGGCTGGCCCTGGCCGCGCTGCTCGCCTTGGGGGTCATCATCGGCGGTCGCCGGGCGGCCCTGCCCAGCGTGGTGTGCCTGGGGCTGATCTTCGCGCTGGACCTGTGGAACGACACGATGATCGTGCTCACGATGACGCTGGTCGCCACGCTGCTGGTGATGGTCCTGGCGTTCGTGTTCGGGGTCTGGATGGCTCGCAACAGACGCGCCGACCTCGTCATCCGGCCGCTGCTCGACGCCGGCCAGACGATCCCGGCGTTCGTCTACCTCATCCCGGTGCTCGCCCTGTTCGGGTCCACCCGGTTCACCGCGATCATCGCCTCGGTGGTCTACGCCGCGCCCGCGGCGATCAAGCTCGTCTGCGACGGCGTCCGCGGCGTCAGCCCCGCGGTCGTCGAGGCGTGCTGCTCCACCGGGTCGACGACGTGGCAGGAGATCACCAAGGTGCAGCTGCCGATGGCTCGCGGCTCCTTGGTCCTGGCCACCAACCAGGGCCTGCTCTACGTGTTGGCGATGGTCGTCATCGGCGGGCTCGTCGGGGCCGGCGCCCTCGGGTACGACGTCATCTACGGCATCGCCCACATCGACTACGCCGGCAAGGGCATCGCGGCCGGCTTCTCCATCGTGCTGCTCGGCATCTTCATCGACCGAGTGGTCCGCGCCGCAGCCGAGCGTGCCGGCTGAGGCTCCAGACCCATCACCATCAAGGCCGTCCCCGGCCGACCTGCAACGAAGGGAACACCAGTGCGGCACCTCAAGAAAAAGAATGTGGGTCTCGCTGCCGTGCTCGTCAGCGCGGCACTCGCGCTGACGGCGTGCGGCAGCGGATCCGTGGGCGAGCAGACCAAGAAGAACGAAGCCCAGCAGAACGCCGCCGGCGGCAAGTGCGGCGACCTCAAGATCATCGTCAACAACTGGGTCGGCTACACCGCCGACGCCTACGTCCTGGGCAACGTGGCCAAGGACAAGCTCGGCTGCAACGTCAGCTACGTCGAGCTCAAGGAGGGCGGCCCGTCCTACCAGGCCCTGGCCTCCGGCGACGGTGACGTCATCCTCGAGGAGTGGTCGCACGCGGCCGAGCTCGAGCAGGCGACCGCCAAGGGCACCGCCAAGGAGATCGACCCGCTCGGCGTCGTCGGGATCATCGGCTGGTACGTCCCCGACTGGCTGGCCAAGGCGCACCCGGACATCCTGGACTGGAAGAACCTCAACAAGTACGCCGACAAGTTCAAGACCTCCGAGTCCGGCGACAAGGGCCAGTTCCTCGGCGCGGACCCCAACTACACGCAGTACGACGAGGCGATCGTGAAGAACCTCGGCCTCAACTTCAAGGTGGTGTTCTCCGGCGGCGAGACTGCGTCGGTCGCCGCGTTCGAGAAGGCCCAGCAGAAGAAGCAGTGGCTGATCGGCTACTTCTACGAGCCGCAGTACCTCCACGCGGTGGTCAAGCTCGACCGGGTCAAGCTCCCGCCGTACAAGGAGGGCTGTGACAAGGACAAGGCCAAGGTCGCCTGCGACTACGCCGAGACCACGATCAAGAAGGTCGCGTCCACGAAGTTCATGGACTCCGACTCCACGGCGCCGGACCTGGTGAACAACTTCAAGATCAGCAACGACGAGCAGAACCTGATCGCGAAGTACATCACCATCGACAAGATGACGCCCGACGCCGCCGCCCAGAAGTGGATCGCGGACAACGGCGACAAGGTCGACTCCTGGCTCCAGGGCTGAGGCCCCCTCGCCCGGGAGGGCACCTCCTCACGACGCACGACGCCGGTCCGGCGCACCCGGACCGGCGTCGTGCTGCGTGGGGCGGCCCGGCGCCGGTCCTTGACACCCGCGGGAGCCGGACCGAGACTGATCCCGTCTCGCATCACGCACATCCGTTGCGTCATACGCAACAGTTCGGAAAGGCCCAGAGATGGCTGAGCTGCCCTCCTCCGCCCAGGTCGTGGTCATCGGTGCCGGCATCGTCGGCAACAGCCTCGTCCACCACCTCGCCCAGCTCGGCTGGACCGACATCGTGCAGATCGACCAGGGCCCGCTGCCCAACCCCGGCGGCTCGACCGGTCACGCCTCGAACTTCATCTTCCCGGTGGACCACTCCCGCGAGATCACGGACCTGACGCTCGACTCCGTGCGGCAGTACAAGGAGATGGGGGTCTTCACCGAGTCCGGCGGCTTCGAGGTCGCCCGCACCGAGGAGCGCATGGAGGAGCTGCGCCGGCGCATGTCGAGCGCCAAGGCGTGGGGCATCGAGTCGGCCCTGGTCGACAAGGACTTCGTCGCCGACAAGGTGCCCTTCCTCGACACCGACCAGATCGTCGGCGCCTTCTGGACGCCGTCGGTCGGCGTCGTCGACTCGCTGCGCGCCGGCACGATCATGCGCGAGGGCGCGGTCGAGAAGGGCGTGCTCGTCACGGTGCCCAACGTCGAGGTCACCGCGCTCGACGTGGAGGACGGCCACATCCGCCGGGTGCGCACCGACAAGGGCGACATCACCGCCGACTGCGTGGTCATCGCCTCCGGCGTGTGGAGCCCCAAGATCGGCGACATGGCCGGGGTCTCGATCCCGCTGACGCCCGCCGTGCACCAGATGATCTCGGTCGGCCCGTGCGCCCAGCTGGCCGAGCGCGAGGGCGAGATCTCCTTCCCGATCGTGCGCGACATGGACACCTTCTGCTACGAGCGTCAGCACGGCGCCGACATGGAGGTCGGCTCCTACGCCCACCGGCCGATCCTCCACGAGCCGGAGGACATCCCGAGCATCGAGCAGGCCAGGCTGTCGCCGACCGAGATGCCCTTCACCGAGGAGGACTTCGACCCCCAGCTGGAGCAGGCGCTCGAGCTGATGCCGGAGCTGCTCGGCGGCGAGGGAGCGGAGATCCGCTACGCGATCAACGGGCTGCTGTCGCTGACCTGCGACGGCTGGCCGATCCTCGGGGAGAGCGAGGTCGAGGGGCTGTGGGTCGCGGCCGCGGTCTGGATCAAGGAGGGGCCGGGCGTCGGGCGCGCGGTCGCCGAGCTGATGACCCACGGCCACAGCGAGATCGACATCTCCCACAGCGACATGTCGCGCTTCTACACGCACCAGAAGCGTCGCGAGCACACCCGGCTCCGCGCGTCGGAGGCGTTCAACAAGACCTACGGGATCGTCCACCCCGCCGAGCAGTACTCCTCCGACCGGCCCCAGCGGACCTCGCCGATGTACGAGCGGGAGAAGGAGCTCGGCGCGGAGTTCTTCGAGACCGTCGGCT
The DNA here is from genome assembly GCF_031458325.1 of Nocardioides marmoribigeumensis. Classification (NCBI taxonomy): domain Bacteria; kingdom Bacillati; phylum Actinomycetota; class Actinomycetes; order Propionibacteriales; family Nocardioidaceae; genus Nocardioides; species Nocardioides marmoribigeumensis. Next base: position 387,364 of record NZ_JAVDYG010000001.1, on the reverse strand, counting down.
GGGAGCGCCCGTTCTGGTACGCCTCCAACGCCCCGCTGCTCGAGGAGTACGGCGACCGCGTGATGCCCCGCGAGCACGAGTGGGACTCGCGCTGGTGGTCCCCGATCATCAACGCCGAGCACCTCGCGATGCGCGAGCGCGCCGGGATGATCGACCTGACCGCCTTCGCGGTGTTCGACATCGAGGGACCCGGTGCGCTCGACGCGGTGCAGCGCACCTGCGTCGCGCAGTGCGACGTGGCCGTCGGCAAGGTGATCTACACCCCCGTGCTCGACGCCAAGGGCGGCTTCCGGTCCGACCTCACCGTGATGCGGCTCGGTGACGACCACTTCCGCGTGGTCACCGGCGGCGCGCACGGGATGGCCGACCGGGCGTGGTTCGCCAGGCACGTGCCGGCCGGCACGACGCTGACCGACCGCACCGACGAGGTCTCGACGATCGGGCTGTGGGGCCCGCGCGCGCGCGACATCCTGGCGGCGGTCACCTCCGACGACGTCTCCCGCGAGGGCTTCGGCTTCCTCACCTGCCGCGAGATCGACGTGCAGGGCATCACGGTCCTGGCCTCGCGGATCTCCTACGTCGGCGAGCTGGGCTGGGAGCTCTACGTCCCGATGGGCGACGCGCTCGCGCTGTGGGACGCGCTCACCGCGGCGGGGCAGGAGCACGGCCTCGTCCCGGTCGGCATCGGCGTCTACGGCACGACCGGCCGCCTGGAGAAGGGCTACCGCGCCTACGGCTACGAGCTCGACGCGGAGCGCACGATCGTCGAGGCCGGGATGCAGCGGCCCAAGGTCAAGGCCGCCGACTTCGTCGGTCGGGACGCCTACCTCGCCCAGCGGGAGTCCTCGCCGGTCTCCGTGCTGTGCACGCTCACGGTCGAGGACCACACCTCGGCGAGCGGCCAGAAGCGCTACATGCTCGGCGGCGAGCCGATCCTGACGCGCGACGGCGGCACGCTGACCGACGGCCACGGCCACCACCCCTACGTCACCACGGCAGGGTCCGCCCCGAGCCTCGGCAAGCACCTGCTGATGGCCTACCTGCCGCCCGAGCAGGCGCAGGTGGGCACCGAGCTGGCGGTCTCCTACATGGAGGAGCTCTACCCGGTCGTCGTGGCCGCGGTCGACGCCACCCCGCTGCTCGACCCGGCCAACGAGCGGGTGCTGTCGTGAACGTCCTGGTGTGCGTCAAGCGCGTCCCGGAGACCTCCGGGGAGGTGCTGCTGACCGCCGACGCGCAGGAGGTCGACGCGCGCTACGTCGGCTACACGACCAGCGCCCACGAGGAGTGCGCGGTCGAGATCGCGATCGAGGTCGCCGGCGCGACCGGCGGCACGGCGACGGTGATGACGCTCGGGTCCGCCGACGCGGTGGACCAGCTCCGGGCCGCCCTCGGCGTGGGGTGCACCGCGGCCGTGCTCGTCGAGGCGGACTCCTCCGCCTTCGGCCCCTCGGACGTCGCCCGGGAGATCGCGGCGGTCGTGCGTGACCACGAGGCGGCCGGGACGGCGTACGACCTGGTGCTGCTGGGCAACGACGCGGCCGACACCGGCGACCACCAGGTCGGCATCCGGGTCGCGCACGCGCTCGGGCGACCGGTGGTCAACGGCGTCACCGAGGTGAGCGCCGACGGCGACGCCGTCGTCGCCCACGGGGAGGGACCGGAGGGCCGCGAGACCTACCGCGTGCCGACGCCGGCGGTCGCCACGATCCTCGAGGGCGGCGTGGAGCCGCGCTACCCGACGATCACCGGGCGGATGAAGGCCAAGAAGGTCGAGGTCGAGCGGCGGGTGCCGTCGGCCGACCCGGTCGGGCCGGGCAGGGTGCGTCTGCTCCTGCCGCCCGCGCAGCCGAGCAGCGTGGTGGTGCTCGGTGAGGGCAAGCAGGCAGCGGGCGCCGTGGTCGACCTGCTCGAGAAACTGGGAGTGGCGCGATGACCCTCGTGCTCGTCGAGCTGGACGCCTCCGGCCTCACCGAGGTCTCGCGGGAGGCGGTCACCTTCGCCCGCGAGCACCCCGTCGGTGCCGGTGAGGTGCACGTCGTCGTCCTCGGGGAGCCGTCCGAGGAGGCGGTCGACCAGCTCACGGCCTACGGCGTGGACGCCGTCCACCTGGTGACCGGGGCCGCGTCGGAGACCTACGGCGGTGCCGCCTGGGCGGCCGGGGTGTCGGCGGTGCAGAAGGCGACCGCGGCGGAGGTCGTCCTCGCCGCGGGCACCGAGCGGGGCAACGAGGTGCTCGCGCACCTCGCGGCCGAGCGCGAGGTCCCCTTCGCCGCCAACGTGGTGGCCCTGACCTCCGCCGACCCCGTCGTCGTCCACCGGCAGGTGATGGGTGGCTCGGTGCTCGAGGAGACCCGCGTCGAGGGGATCCCGGTGGTCCTCTCGCTGGCCGGTCACGCCGTCGCCCCCGTCCCTGCGGCCTCGCCGTCCGACCCCTCGCTCACCGAGCACGAGGTCGACGTGCCCGAGGTCGCGCGCGTGGCGCGCGTGGTGTCGGTCGAGCAGGCGGGCCCCGACCACTCCGCCGGGCTGAAGTCCGCGCGGGTCGTGGTCGGTGCCGGCCGCGGCGCCGGAGGCCCGCAGGGGTTCGGGCCGGTGAGCGACCTGGCGAGGATCCTGGGCGGTGAGCTGGGCGTCTCACGTGTGGTGACCAGCCTGGGCTGGCGCCCGCACCACGAGCAGATCGGCCAGACCGGGTCGCGGATCTCGCCCGAGGTCTACATCCCGTGCGGCATCAGCGGCGCCATCCAGCACTGGGCCGGCTGCGCCTCGTCCAAGGTCATCCTGGCGATCAACACCGACGCCGAGGCGCCGATGATGACCAAGGCCACCTACGCGGTCGTCGGGGACATGCACGAGGTCGTCCCGGCCATCGTCGCCGAGCTCGAGAGCCGGGGTCACCACGCCTGACCGGGGGTGTCAGGCTGGGTGACGTGACCGCCTCCGCCACCGACACCCTGCGCACCAGGCGGGCGCGCAACGCGGTCCTGGCCTCCTTCCTGGTCAGCGGCGTGTCCTTCTCGACCTGGGTCTCGCGACTGCCCGACGCCGCGGACCGTCTCGACCTCGACGACCGCGCGCTCGGCCTGCTCCTGCTCTGCGCCTCGACCGGTGCGTTGCTGTCGATGAGCACCTCGGGCCGCACCATCCAGCTGTTCGGCCCCCGACGCGTCGTCCAGGCGGGCACGCTGCTCAACGCCTTCGGCGCCGCCCTCATGGCGTCCGGGATCGGGGTCCTCGGGTCCACCCCGCTGACCGGGATCGGCCTGTTCTTCTTCGGTGCGGGGTTCGGCGTCTGGGACGTCGCGATGAACGTCGAGGGCGCCGAGGTCGAGCGGCGGCTCGGGCGCACGATCATGCCGCGCTTCCACGCGGCGTACAGCCTGGGCACGGTGGGGGGCGCGCTGGTCGGGGCAGGGCTGGTCAAGCTCGGCCTGCCGGTGCTGCCGCACCTGCTGGTCGGGATCGCCCTGGTCGTCGGCGTGAGCCTCGGGACGGTGGGCGGCTTCCTCACCGGCCCCGTCGACGTCGGCGCGGAGTCGGGCGGCGGGATGCGTGCCCGGGACGCCTGGCGCGAGCCGCGCACGCTGCTCATCGGCGTGATGGTGCTCGGCCTGGCGATGACCGAGGGCACGGCCAACGACTGGCTGGCCCTCGCACTGGAGCGGGGGCACGACGCGGAGCGCTGGATGGCGGTCGCCGGCTTCGCCACCTTCGTGACCGCGATGACCGTGGGACGGATCGTCGGGCCGGTGCTGCTCGACCGGCACGACCGGGCGGTCTCGCTGTGGGCCTCGATCGCCATGGCCGTCGTGGGCGTGGTGGTCGTGGTGGTGGCGACCGCTCCCTGGCTGGTGTTCGTCGGGATCGTGGTGTGGGGGCTGGGCTCGTCGCTCGGCTTCCCGGTCGGGATGAGCGCCGCCGCGGACGACCCGGCCCGCGCCGCGGCACGGGTGAGCGTGGTGTCGCTGATCGGCTACCTGGCGTTCCTCGTGGGCCCGCCGCTGATCGGCTTCGTCGGCCACGAGGTCGGCACCCTCGACGCGCTGCTCACCCTGCTGCTCGTGCTGGTCCCCGCGGCCCTGTGCGTCCCGGCCGCGCGGCGGCTCAGACCGGGTCGCTGACCCGGACGACCAGCTTGCCGAAGTTCTTGCCCGACAGCAGGCCGCGGAACGCCTCCGGGGCGTTGCGCAGGCCCTCGACCACGTCCTCGCGATAGCGGACCGACCCGTCGGCGACCCAGCCGCCCATGTCGCGCACGAAGTCACGACCGTGAGAGCGGGTGAACTCGTCCTGGATGAACCCGCGGACGGTGAGCGACTTGCGCAGCACCTGGCCCATGAAGCCGGGCAGGCGGTCGGGGCCCTCGGGCGCGGAGGTCGCGTTGTAGTCGGCGACCAGCCCGCAGACCGGGACACGGGCGTAGGTGTTGAGGTGGCGGAACACCTGCCGCTGCACCGGCCCGCCGACGTTCTCGAAGTAGACGTCGATGCCGTCCGGGACGGCGGCGGCGAGGTCGTCGGCGAACGTGGGGGAGCGGTGGTCGACCGCGACGTCGAACCCGAACTCCTCGAGCAGGGCGGCGCACTTCTCCGGTCCACCGGCGATGCCGACCGCGCGAGCGCCCTTGAGCCTCGCGATCTGGCCGACCGCCGAGCCGACGGGGCCGGTGGCGGCGGCGACGACGACGGTCTCGCCCTCCTTCGGCCGGCCGATCTCGAGCAGGCCGGCGTACGCCGTGAAGCCGGGCATGCCGAGCACGCCCAGCGCCGTCGACGGGGGAGCGACCGACGGGTCGAGGCGCCGCAGGTCCGAGCCGTCGCTGATCGCCTGGGTCTGCCAGCCGGAGTAGGACAGGGCCCAGTCGCCGACCTGCCAGTCGGGGTGGCGGGACTCCTCGACCTGGCACACCGTGCCGCCGACCATCAGGCCGCCGACCGGCACGGGCGCGGCGTACGACGGGGCGTCGCTCATGCGACCGCGCATGTAGGGGTCGAGCGAGAGGTGGACGACGCGCAGCAGCAGCCGGCCGTCCTCGAGCGCGGGCAGCTCCTCCTCGACGAAGTCGTAGGTGTCGTCGTCGGGCATGCCGACGGGGCGACGGGCGAGGCGGACCTGGAGGGTGGTGGTCACGAGGGCCTTTCGTAGGAGCTGGCGTAGGTGGTCTGCCCGACCGCGATGGAGTACTCCGAGTAGTAGGACTCGGCGCCGTGGCGCTTGGCCTCGCGGTGGCGGGGGTGCTCGGCCCAGACCCGGTGGGTCTCGGGGTCGGCGAACGTGACGACGGTGCAGCGCTCGCCGTCCTCGGCGGTGAAGGTCTTGGTCTCCACGAAGCCCGGCATCGAGCGGGCGAGCTCGGCGACGACGGCGAGCTCGTCGGCGTAGGCCTCGACGTGCTCCGGGCGCAGCCGGTTGCGGAACACCGTGACCACCTGCCCCTCGAGGGGCCGTCTCACGCCGGCCCCTCGGACCGGTCGCCGCCCCACTGCAGGTGGAAGGCGTCGTCACCGCTGTCGATCCGGCGGTAGGTGTGGGCGCCGAAGTTGTCGCGCAGCCCCTGGATCAGCGCGGCGGGCAGCCGGTCGGCGCGCAGGGCGTCGAAGTAGGCCAGCGACGACGAGAACGCCGGGGTCGGTACGCCGGCCGCGGCGGCGTCGGCGACCACGCGTCGCCACGAGTCGAGCCCGTCGCGGACCGCGTCGGCGAAGTAGGGCGCGACCAGCAGGCTGACCAGCGCGGCGTCGTCGGAGTAGGACTCGGCGATGCGGTCGAGGAAGCGTGCGCGGATGATGCAGCCGCCGCGCCAGATGGTCGCCATCGCGCCGGGGTCGACGTCCCAGCCGTACTCCTCGCTGCCGGCCATGATCTGGTCGAAGCCCTGGGCGTAGGCGACGACCTTGGAGGCGTAGAGCGCCCGGCGCACGTCCTCGACGTACTGCTCCTGGCCGCCGGGCGGGTCGTCGACCTGGGGCTGGTCGTCGGCGAACTCGCGGCGGGCGGCCTCGCGCTGCTCGGCGTGGCCGCTGAGCGAGCGGGCGAAGGTCGCCTCGGCGATGCCGGTGACGGGGACGCCGAGGTCGAGCGCGGACTGCACGGTCCAGCGGCCGGTGCCCTTCTGCTCGGCCTGGTCGAGGACGACGTCGACGAAGGCCTGCTGGTCGTCGCGGGGGTCGAGCTGGCCGAGCACCTCTCCGGTGAGCTCGATCAGGAACGACTCGAGATCGCCCTCGTTCCACTCCCGGAAGACGTCGCCGATCTCGGCGGGGCTCAGGTGGAGGCGGTGGCGCAGCAGGTCGTAGGCCTCGGCGATGAGCTGCATGTCGGCGTACTCGATGCCGTTGTGCACCATCTTGACGAAGTGGCCGGCGCCGTCGGGCCCGACGTGGGTGCAGCACGGCGTGCCGTCGACGTCGGCGGCGATCGACTCGAGGATCGGGCCGAGGCGCTGGTAGGCGTGGTCGGAGCCGCCGGGCATGATGCTCGGCCCCTCGAGCGCGCCGATCTCGCCGCCGGACACGCCGCAGCCGACGAAGTGCAGGCCCTTGTCGCGCAGGGCGGCCTCGCGTCGACGGGTGTCGGCGAAGTGCGCGTTGCCGCAGTCGACGACGATGTCGTCCTCGTCGAGCAGCGGCACCAGCTCGTCGATCACCGCGTCGGTGCCCTCGCCCGCCTTGACCATGACGATGATCGCCCGCGGCCGCTCGATCGCGGCGACCAGGTCCTCGAGCGTCTCGCAGGGGACGAACGTGCCCTCGTCGCCGTGGTCCTCGACCAGCGAGGTCATGCGCTCGGTGGTGCGGTTGTGCACCGCGACGGTGTGGCCGTGCCGGGCGATGTTGCGCGCCAGGTTGCGCCCCATCACGGCCAGGCCGGTGACGCCGATGGTGGCCTTGCTCATGTCACTCCTCGTCTGAGTGGTGGTGGAGTCAGCGGAGGGCCCAGTCCACGAGCGCCTCGACGTGCAGGCGCGTGGTGGGGAACACCGGGACCGGGGAGTCGCCTGGCCCGACCAGCAGCTCGATCTCGGTGCAGCCGAGGACCACGCCCTCGGCACCCGCCTCGACCATGCCCCCGATGACCCGGGAGTACGCCGCCCTTGACTCCTCGCGCACCACGCCGTGCACGAGCTCGTCGTAGATGACGCGGTGGACCAGCTCCCGCTCCTGCGCCGAGGGGAGGTGAACCCGCAGGCCGTGGCGCTCCAGGTGCTCGCGGTAGAACGGCTGGTCCATCGTGAAGCCGGTGCCCAGCAGGCCGACCTGCTCGACGCCGCCGGCACGGACGGCCTCGGCCACCACGTCGATGAGGTGGACGAACGGCACGTTGACGGCCGAGGCGATCTCGTCGGCCACCAGGTGCATCGTGTTGGTGCACAACGCCACGCACTCGGCCCCGGCCGCCTCGAGCTCGCGCGCGGCGTCGGCCAGGAGGCGCGCGGACTCGTCCCACGCGCCTCGCTGCTGCTGGTCCTCGACGGGCGCGAAGTCGACCGACCTCAGCACCAGGTCGGCGGAGTGGTAGCCGCCGAGGCGGTCGGCCACCAGCCGGTTGGCCAGGCGGTAGTACTCCGCCGTGCTCTCCCAGCTCATCCCGCCGATGAGTCCGATCCTGCGCACGCCACCAGCGTAGGGGCCGGCCGGTGGACGGTCGCGGGTCAGTGCACCTTGACCTTGTTGCGGCCGGTCAGGGTGGAGGCGATCACCACCAGCACCGCCGCGACGATGATCGCGACGATCCAGCGCACCCAGTCGACCCCGCTGGTCGCCCCGCCGCCGAAGGCGGCGTAGACATACCAGCCGATCAGCACGCCGCCGATGCCGCACAGGATGGTCAGCCAGATCGGGGTGTTGTCCTTGTCGCCGGGGGCGACGAGCTTGCCGAGCACTCCGATGATGATGCCCGCGATGATGACGCCGATGACGTCCATGTGTGTGCCTCTCTCCGTGCGGCGCGTGAGCCGCGCCGTCCCGTGACCGCGGTACCCCGACGGGCAGGCCCGCACGCAGGTGCGCTCCCGACGTCGAGAACCGCCTCCCGGCTCCGTCCCCTGGGTGAACGCGGCCAGAATGGGCCGCACCCCGCGAAGGAGACGACCATGGCGAAGTACCTGATCCTCAAGCACTACCGCGGCGGACGCCCGCCGGTGAACGACGTCCCGATGGACCACTGGACGCCCGAGGAGGTCGACGCGCACATGCAGTTCATGGCCGACTTCGCCGACAAGCTGACCGCGAGCGGCGAGCTCGTCGACGGCCAGGCGGTGGCGATGGACGGCTTCTGGGTGAGGTACGACGGTGAGGGGCGTCCGCCGGTCGTCGACGGCCCCTTCGCGGAGACCAAGGACCTGATCGCCGGGTGGATGGTCGTCGACGTGGACTCGCAGGAGCGGGCCGTCGAGCTCGCGGGCGAGCTGTCCGCCGCCCCGTCGGCCGGTGGTCGCCCGCTGGGGGAGTGGCTCGAGGTGCGGCCGTTCCTCGATCTGCCCGCCAACTTCGACGTCTGAGCCGCCCGTGCTCGACGAGCGCCTCCTGCGCGAGCTGACGCCGCGGGTGATCTCCGTCCTGGTGCGCCGGGGAGCGGACTTCGCCTCCGCGGAGGACGCCGTGCAGGAGGCGCTGGTCGCAGCCTGGGAGACCTGGCTCGACGACCCGCCGCGCGACCCGAAGGCGTGGCTGGTCACGGCCGCGTGGCGACGCCACGTCGACCACGTGCGCTCGGAGTCGGCCCGGCGCACCCGGGAGGACCGCGAGGCGCTCGAGCCCGCGCCCGGACCGGCTGCCGAGGAGGACGACTCGCTCGCGCTCTGCTTCCTCTGCGCGCACCCGTCCCTCACGCCGTCCTCCGCGGTGGCGCTGACCCTGCGCGCGGTGGGCGGCCTGACCACCCGCCAGATCGCGGCGGCGTACCTCGTCCCCGAGGCGACCATGGCCCAGCGGATCAGTCGCGCCAAGCGCACCGTGTCCGGCGTACGTCTCGACGAGCCGGGGGACCTCGCGACCGTGCTGCGGGTGCTCTACCTGGTGTTCAACGAGGGCTACACCGGCGAGGTCGACCTGGCCGCGGAGGCGATCCGGCTGACCCGGCGCCTGGCAGCGCAGTCGCGCGAGCCGGAGGCGTGGGGGCTGCTCGCGCTCATGCTCCTGCACCACGCGCGCCGCGCGGCCCGCACCGACGAGGGCCGGCTGGTCCCGCTCGCCGAGCAGGACCGGTCGCGCTGGGACACCGCGGTCGTCGCCGAGGGCGTCGAGGTGCTGCAGTCCGCGCTCGCCCAGGACCGGCTGGGGGAGTACCAGGCGCAGGCCGCGATCGCCGCCCTGCACGCCGACGCCCCGTCGGCCGAGGAGACCGACTGGGTGCAGGTGGTGGAGTGGTACGACGAGCTGCTCGCGCTCACCGGCAGCCCCGTCGTGCGCCTCAACCGGGCGGTCGCGGTGGGCGAGGCGGACGGCCCCAGGGCCGGCCTCGCCGCGCTCGCCGAGGTGCCGGCCGGGATCCCGCGACGCACCGCTGCCGAGGCGTGGTTGCGCGAGCATGACGGTGACCTCGCGCGCGCAGCGGACCTGTACGCCGAGGCCGCGCGCCAGGCGTCCAACGCGGCCGAGCGCGCCCACCTGACCAAGCAGGCGGCACGGTTGCGTCATCGGGCCGTCGACGTGTCCGAGAACCAGGAGCTGTCATGACGATCCACACCGAGCACCCCTTCGCCGAGGCCGAGGACCCGGTCCGCCGCTTCCGCGGGCGGCTCGGCGGGACCGTCGCGGTCGCGTGCGCGGGCTCCGGCGCGGACCGGGCCGGGCTGACGGTCACCTCGTTCGTCGTGGCCAACGGGGACCCCGCCCACCTGCTCGTGCTCGTCGACCCCGACTCCGACCTCGCCGACGCGGTCGAGGAGACCGGCGCGCTCGCGGTCTCGTTGCTGACCTGGGAGCACCGCGACCTGGCCGAGGCGTTCGCCGGCCTGGCCCCTGCGCCGGGCGGCATGTTCCGCCTCGGCACCTGGGAGCAGACCGAGTGGGGCCCGGTCCTCGCCGACGGGCCCGGCTGGGCCGCGGGGCCGGTCGTCGCCCGCACGGAGGTCGGCTGGTCGCTCCAGCTCGACGCCGAGGTCGCGCGCGTCGTCGTACGCGACGGGGAGGCGCTGGTCCACCGCCGCGGCCGCTATCAGCGGCCGGGCTGATCGCCGATCCGTAGCCTGGCCCGATGGAGCTCTGGCTGGTGCGGCACGGACAGACCGAGTGGAGCGAGGCGGGCAAGCACACCTCGACCACCGACCTCCCGCTGCTCGAGGACGGGGAGCGGGACGCGATCGCCCTGCGACCGCGCCTGGAGCCCGAGCACTTCGACCTCGTGCTCACGAGCCCGCGGCAGCGCGCCCGTCGCACGGCGGAGCTCGCGGGGTTCCCCGACGCCGAGGTCGACGAGGACCTCGTCGAGTGGGCCTACGGCAACGACGAGGGCCGCACGACCGAGGAGATCCGCGAGGACGTGCCGGAGTGGACCGTCTGGACCCACGGGCCGCGCGGGGGTGAGACGGCCGACCAGGTGGGCGCGCGCTGCGACCGCGTGATCGAGCGGGTCCGAGACGTCGAGCGTGCGCTGGTCTTCGGGCACGGCCACTCGCTCCGGGCGCTCACCGCGCGCTGGCTGGACGAGCCGGTGCCGTTCGGGCGTCACGTCAAGCTGGACACCGCCACGCTGAGCACGCTGGGATTCGAGCGCGAGACGCCGGTCGTCCTGCGCTGGAACGGCTAGCCGGCTCGACGCGCCGCCCTCTTGGCCTCGGCCTCGGCCCGGCGCTCGACGAACCGCGTCGCCTCCTCGTCCAGCGCCGCCACGGCCGCGGCGAGCTCCTCGCGCGCCCGCTCGCCCTCGTCGTCGAGGCCCTCGAGCGCCCACACGTCCCACTGCCTCAGCAGGGGGCTGACGATGTCGTCGTGGTGGATGCGCAGGTCGTAGATGCCGGCCTTGGCCATCTGCACGGCCTTGCGGTTGAAGCCCGGGATGATCGCGCCGGGCATCTGGAAGCCGACCACCTCGTCGGTGATCGCGCGCAGCGTCTGACCGGGCGCGACCGCGAGCGCCGCCGCGACGATGTTGCGGTAGAAGATCATGTGCAGGTTCTCGTCCTTGGCGACGCGGGCGAGCAGCTTCTCGGCGATCGGCTCCTCGGTGAAGCGGCCGGTGTTGCGGTGCGAGACGCGCGTGGCCAGCTCCTGGAACGAGACGTAGGCGCACACGTTGAGCAGCGGCTTGTCGCCGGAGTCGAAGCCGGTCTCCATCGTCTGCATCCGCGCCCGCTCGAGCTCGACCGGGTCGACGCCGCGGGTGACGAGCAGGTAGTCGCGGATGCAGTAGGCGTGCCGCCCCTCCTCGGCGGTCCACCGGTTGACCCACGCGCCCCAGGCGCTGTCGCGGCCGAACGCACGGTCGATCTCGCGGTGGTACGACGGCAGGTTGTCCTCGGTGAGCAGGTTGACCTCGAGCGCGGTGCGCGCCAGCGGGGACAGCTGCGACTGCGCGGCCTCCCACGGCTCGCCGCCGAGGTCGGCGAAGTCGCGACCGAGGCTCCAGGGGACGTACTCGTGGGGCATCCACTCGTCGGCGATGCCCAGGTGGCGGTCGAGGTTCTCGGTCACGACCGGTTCCAGCTCGGTCAGCAGGGCGGTGGTGTCGAGGGGGCTCATCCCCCCGTCGTACACCCGTGGGAGCGATCTGGCCAGGGAGCGGCTTGATCGGGCTGGGCACCCTGGCCGCATGCACCTGCAGCCGCGCCTGGTCCCGACGAGCGAGCCGGACCGCCCCGAGGGGGTGGTGGTCGTGCTGCACGGCGGCGCGTCGCGGGGCGAGCAGATGATGGTGAGCCCGACCCAGCTGTCGGTGCTGCGCATGGTGCCGATCGCCCGCCGGATCGCCAGGGCGGGGCGCGGCCGGCTGGCGACCTACCGACTGCTCAACAGCTACCGCGGCTGGGACACCCACCACACCCCGGTCGACGACGCGCGGTGGGCGATGCGGCAGGTGACGGAGAGGTACGGCGACGTGCCGGTCTGCCTGGTCGGCCACTCGCTCGGCGGCCGGGCCGCGCTGCTCGCCGGTGACCACGACAACGTGGCGAGCGTGGTGGCGCTCAACCCGTGGGTCTACCCGACCGACCGCGCGGACCTGACGGGTCGCCGGGTGCTCATCGCGCACGGCGACGCCGACCGGATCGCGGTGCCCTCGCGGGCGCAGACCGTCGCCCGCACGCTGGCGCGCACGACCGACGTCGCGTGGCTGACGGTGCAGGGTGGCAAGCACGCGATGCTCAACCGGGCAAGGGTCTTCGAGGGCGCCGCAGCCGACTGGGCGACCGCGACGCTGCTCGGACGCGACGTCGGCGGACCGGTCTCGCGGCTGCTCGCGGGGGAGCGCAGCACGACCGTCTGACCCCCGTCTCCCGGCGTAGACTGGAGGTGGAGCCTCCCTCAGCTGGTGATGACGATGATCCGCTCCCCGCACCTCCTGGGAACCCTCCTCCTCGGCCTGGTCGCAGGTCTCGCCGCGTGCTCGGGGGCGACCCCGGTCGCGGCACCCGCGGTGTCGACCGGTTCGGCAGCCGCGTGCGCCGTGCCCGACCGGTTCCGCGGGGTCGCGCCCATCCGGCGCACGCTCAACGCGACCGGGGTGCCCGCGACGTTCTTCCTGACCGGCCAGTGGGTGCAGCGCTAACCCGGTGCGGGCGGCGCGGCTGGGGGCCGAGCACCTCGTCGGCAACCACACCGTCAGCCACCCCGACCTGACGAAGCTCGCCGACGCCGCGGTGCGCAGCCAGATCCGGACCGCCCAGACCATGATCACGACCGCGTCCAAGCAGGACCCGCGGCGCTTCTTCCGGTTCCCGTTCGGCGCGCGTGACGCGCGCACGATCCGGCTGGTCAACGAGCTCTGCTACGTCCCGTTCCGCTGGACCGTCGACACCCTGGGCTGGAAGGGGACCTCGGGCGGCATGACGTCCGCGGCCGTCGTACGCCGGGTGCTGGCGGGGCTGCGGCCCGGCGAGATCGTGCTCATGCACGTCGGCTCGCACCCGACCGACCACAGCACGCTCGACGCCGACGCGCTGCCGCAGGTCATCCGGGAGGTGCGGGCTCGCGGCTACACGTTCGTCCGGCTCTCGCGGGTGATGGCGGCGACGCCGTGATCAGCGCCTGAGCACGGCGAGCGAGGCGACCAGCCGCGCGAGCAGCACGTCGAGGTGGCGGCGCTGCTCGTCGGTCAGGGGAGTGGGGACGCGGCTGTGTCGCTCGGCCGCCGGCCGCACGAGGTAGCCGAGCTCCTCAAGGTGGCGACGTCGTCGCGAGGGGTCCTGGTGGGCGGCGACCGGCTCGCCGTCGAGGTCCTTGACGCGGTGGACGTGGAGCTTGAGGTCGAGCGAGGGCCGGACCCCGGCCTTGCCGATGACGTGCCCGGTGAACAGCGCCTGCCTCCAGCACCTGCAGCTGCACCGCCGCCACCTGGGGGTCGAGGGACCTGAGGTGGTCGAGGTCGACGTCCAGGAACTCGTCGCCGTCGAGGTGGAAGAGCCACTCGCCCCAGTCGAAGGGCGCCAGCAGCACCCGGGCGAGGTTGGCGTTGAGGGTCTGGCGGATGTTGACGTTGCCCGGCCGGTGACCGCACCAGTAGTCGCCGTACGCCGCGACGGGCGTGGCGCACGGCTGCTCCGCGAGCCACGCCTCGGCCCCGGGGTGCTCGACGTCAGGAAGACGAGCACGTGGTCCACCCCGGCCGCGAGGTTGCGCTCGACGAAGAGCCGGATGCGTCCGGTCGTGTCCTTGATCGTGCTGACCGCGAAGATCACTGCCAAGGGCGGCTCAGACCGACCTGGATAGGGTGCTCCGGCGAGGGGCGGTAGCTCAGCCGGTCAGAGCAGAGGACTCATAATCCTTGGGTCGTGGGTTCGAGCCCCACCCGCCCTACGACCTCGGTGCGTCCCGCTGACCGAAGGTGCTGTTCGGCCCTGCCGGGTCCGTGACCTCGGCGTGCAGGTCGGCCACTACCTGGGCAAGGAGGGCGCGCTGGACGACGGGTTCCGCGGTGTGCCGTACTTCTACGCGACCTACCTGGTCGTCATGGGCGTCGCCGCCACGGTCGTCCTCGTGCCGGGACTGCCGCTCGTCCCGGTCCTGCTGCTCACCCAGGTCCTCAACGCGGTGCTCCTGCTGCCGCTGCTGGTCCTGATGCACCGGCTCGCGGCGGACCCGGAGGTGATGTCCGACCTCGCCACCGGCAGAACTGCCGGCCTCGCCCAGGTGGTCGTGATCGTGCTGGTCTCCGGGTGCGTCGCGGCGCTCCTGGTCCTGTCTGCGTGAGCGGAGGGAGTCCACGCTGCGTCGGCCCTACGACAGGCTCAGGATGGCGTCGGTCAGCTCCCTCGGACGGGAAAGGGCGACCAGGTGCCCGCCCGGGACGACCACGGGCTCGACGCCCAGGCGCTCCCGTGCCAGCCGTTGCTGGAACTCGAGCGGGAAGAAGCGGTCGTCGCGCCCTGCGACCACGGTGGTGGCAGCCGGCCAGGACTCGAAGCGGCACGGGTCGGCGAAGGGGCGGGTCGACTGCTCGCCCTTGCCCGGGACGGTCGCCAGCACCGACGCCGGCACGTCGTGGAAGAGATAGGTGCCGGGGTCGAACTCGACCGGGTAGCCCTCCCGGGCCGCGCGGGCGGTGCGTGCCTCGACGGCGCCCGTGCTGCCCCACCAGGCGCCGGGGGTCTCGTCGGGGAGCGGGGTCATCGGGTTGACCAGCACGACCGCGTCGGGCTGCAGCTGGCTGAGGACCAAGGGGGCGGTGAACGCCCCCAGCGACGCGGCGACGACCACCACGCGTCGCGGGCCGCTCGTGGTCGGCGTACCGAGTCCTGCGGCGGCGTCGAGCACGGCCCGGGCGTAGTCGGTCAGGCCCTGGGTGTCGTCGTCGGCGGGCAGCTCCACCGCCACCGCTCGGTGTCCGCGCTCCCGCAGCGCCGCGGTCACGAGGTGCCAGTACCAGCCGCGCCCGCCGGCACCAGGGATGAGGATGAGGTCCATGGCGACTCCCTGAGGATGCTGCACCCAGCCTGGCACCGAGTCCGCGGTCGAGCCAGGCGCCTAGGACCCCGACGTCGACATCAGGCGGTCGACCTCGGCGGCGGACGGCATGCCGCTCGTCGCGCCCAGCGCCTGGGTGGACAGGGACGCGGCGCCCACCGCCCAACGCACGGCGTCGGCGTACGGGACATCCCGCGCGAGAGCGGCCGCGAGCGCGCCGACGAACGTGTCGCCCGCCCCGGTCGTGTCGACCACCTCGACCCGCGGTGCGCCGACCGACAGCACGCTCGCGCCGTCGCGGACCAGGGCGCCCCGTCCGCCGAGGGTGACCACCACGCGCTCGGGCAGGGACGACGAGGTCAGCGCCTCCTCCGAGACCGGCGCGCCGGTGACGACCTCGAACTCGCCCTCGTTGACCACGAGGACGTCGACGAGGGCGAGCAGCTCGCGCGGCAGCTCCTGCGCGGGCGCCGGGTTGAGCACGAACACCCCGGAGGTACGGCGGCCGGCGGCCACCACGGCCTCGAGGGGCACCTCCAGCTGGGCCACGACCACCGGCGACCCGGTCAGGAGGGGAGCTGCGGCGGCGACGTCGGCCTCGGACAGCGCACCGTTGGCCCCGCCGACCACGATGATCTGGTTCTCGGCCTCGTCGTCGACCTGGACGAAGGCGCGTCCGGTGGGCCCGTCCACGGGGGTGAGCAGCGTGACGTCGACCCCCTCGTCGGCCAGCGCCGAGCGCACGGTCGAGGCCGCCTGGTCCGTGCCGACGTGACCGACGAACGCCACGCGTCGGCCGAGCCTCGCGGCGGCGACGGCCTGGTTGCCGCCCTTGCCGCCGACGAACTCGTGGTAGCCGGTCGCGAGTACGGTCTCACCTGCGTGCGGCAGCGTCTCGACCCTCACGACGAGGTCCAGGTTGACGCTCCCCACGACCACGATCTCCGCACCGGCGGAGGACGGCTCATCCACTCGAAGCTCCTCAGCGAGAGGTTCCATGAAGCATCACATCATCCTGGACGTGGACACCGGCAAGGACGACGCCCTGGCGCTGATGCTCGCCGTGCGGCACCCGGACCTCGAGGTGCGGGCGGTCACCTGCGTCGAGGGCAACACCTCGCTGGAGCAGGTCGTCGCCAACACGCTGCGCGTCCTCGACCTCGTCGGCGCGCCGTCGGACCTCCCTGTGGCCGCCGGGGCCCGGACGCCCCTGGTCGAGCCTCCGCGGGACGCCTCGATGTTCCACGGCGCCAACGGGCTGGGCGACCTCACGCTCCCCGAGCCCACGCGCACCGTCTCCGAGCTGCACGCCGTCGAGCTGCTGCGACGCGAGCTCCTGGCCGCCGAGGAGCCGCTCACGCTGGTCACCCTCGCACCCCTGACCAACGTCGCGCTGCTGCTCCGGATGCACCCGGAAGTGCGCGACCGGATCGGCCGCATCGTGATGATGGGCGGCTCCGCGTCGCGCGGCAACGCCACGGCGGTCGCGGAGTTCAACGTCTGGCACGACCCGGAGGCGGCGCACGTCGTGCTCACCAGCGGCGTGCCCGTGACGCTCTACGGGCTGGACGTCTTCGACCGCGTCGTGGCCGACGACGACGTCATCGCCCGGCTCAGGGCGTCCGACGACGCCGTCGCGCGCACGGCGGGCGAGCTGCTCGCGCACGAGTTCGTCGACCCGAGGACGGGGGAGCGCAAGCCCTACCGCAAGATCGGCGACGCCGGCGCGGTCGTGGCCCTGGTGGCGCCCGAGCTGTTCGCCTTCGAGACCTGGCCCGTGCAGGTCGACCTGGCGCCCGGGCTCGGCCGTGGCCAGACGCTGGTCGACCGGCGGGACGCCGCCGGTGAGGACCTGGTCCACGGACTGCGGGGGCCGTGGCCGCTCGTGGACGTCGCGCTCGACGTCGACCCCCGAGCCGTGCTCGAGCTCTTCCTCGACACCGTGGAGGGTCGCACCTGACCGCACCCATGGACATCCCGGGCCGCCGGGTGTGGACTGGCCGGGACCCTCGGGAGGTCCCCATGCCCCACCCCGTGCGCCCCCGCACCGTCCTGGCCGCCCTCACCGCCGCAGCCGCCACCGCCGCCGCGCTGGCCGTCGTACCTCCGACGCAGGCGAGCGACTCGCCCTCCGCGCGGGCCGCGGTGCCACGCGAGCTGTCGGAGACCACTCAGCTCGCCGAGCGCCGCAGCCTCGTCGTCGGGCGGCGGTTCTTCGAGATGGGGGCGGAGGACGGCCGCTACCCCGCGACCGGGTTCCACACCCGCGGGGAGATGGGCGGCTTCTGGACGCCGCCGATCAAGCTGCTCGACGGCCTGTGGTTCAAGGCGGGCAGCACCTGGCTGACGTCGTCGCGCTACACCAGCGGCTGGGGCTACCAGCGGATGGACCTCGGCACCCACGACGGCGTCGCGATCACCCGGACCGACTTCGTGCCCGGCTCGATGCGTGCGGGACTGGTCAGGCTGCGGCTCGACTCGCCCACCGCGACGACGCTCGACCTGTCCGTGGACGCGCACTCGGAGCTGATGAAGGTCTACCCGTGGGGCGAGACCAAGCCGACCGACCAGCGCACCTACAACCTGGCCGACACCGGCAAGGTGCGGCGCGGTGCGCTGCTGTTCCAGGAGCAGGGCACTCCTCCGGCGACCAACGCCGAGCGGCACGACTACGCCGCGGTCGTCGGCTCGACGCTGACCCCCGCGAGCACCGACCTCGGTCCGGACCACCGAGGCCCGCAGGACCCGGCCGTGATCTGCCCGGCCTCGGGTCCGGACGCGCCGACCCAGCCGGCGTACTGCGACGACACGGAGTACGGCAAGGGCACCGGCGGGGCGCTGCACTACCGGGTCCGCGTCCCCGCGGGCGGCCGCACGGTGTGGTTCGCGGTCGCCGGCTCCGACAACGGCGCGGTCGCAGCGCGGCGCTCCTTCGACGCCGCCCTCGACCGCCCGGGCCGGCGGCTGGACGCGGTGCTCGCCGCGCGTCGGCAGGTCAACGCCTGGTCGCGCGTCGCGGTGCCGGGAGACCGGCTGCTGGAGCGGAGCATCGCCTGGAGCAAGCAGAACCTCGCCGAGTCGGTGCAGCAGGCTCGTGACCTGAAGGTGCGGGTGACCCACGCCGGCACCGTCTATCCCGCGCCCAAGGGCACGGTCGCGCGCGCCGACTGGATCGGCGCCGGCTGGCCCGACTACCCGTGGCTGTTCGCCACCGACGGCGAGTACACCGGCTTCGCCTCTGTCGCCGCCGGGCAATTCGCCGCGATCGAGAGGCACCTGAAGGCACTGCGCGACGTGAGCCGCGTGGCCAACGGGCGCAGCGGCAAGATCGTGCACGAGGTGACTCCGGACGGACAGGTCTACTTCGGCGCCAAAGGCGACGAGGGCAACACCGACGAGACCGCGAAGTTCCCCAGCGCGGTCGCGCTGGTGTGGCGCTGGACGGGGGACGACGGGTTCCGCGACGCGATGTATCCCGCGTCGGTGCGGGCGATGCGCTACATCTTCCGCGTCCTCGACCGGGACGGCGACCTGTGGCCCGAGGGCCTCGGCAACGTCGAGCGTCCGGGCATGGGGGAGGAGAAGCTCGACAACACCGTCTACACGATCCGCGGCCTGCGGGACCTGGCCGACCTCGCTGCCAGCAAGGGCGACACCTCCACACGGCGCTGGGCCAACCGGCGGGCCGCCGCGATGCAGCGACGCTTCGACAAGGCCTGGTGGTACGGCCGGGGCACCGCGCAGTACGCCGACTCCCTGGACGACCCGGGCAACGAGAAGGTCTTCCAACGCCACTGGATCGGGGTCACCCCGGCGGAGGCGGAGCTGCGGATGCCGAACGGCCGGCTGCGCCCGGTCGCGCCGACCGACCACGCGCGTGCGCTGGTCGCGAAGCGTCAGGAGTCCTGCTACTCCGGGAAGTACGGCCTGTTCCACACCGGCACCGGCGCGACGACCGACCCGGGGGGCAACAAGGGCGCCACCTGCGACTCGGCCGTCTCCACGCGTCCGGCGGAGCGCTCGGTGTTCACGCTCAACACCTCGATCATCGCGGTGGCCGAGGCCGCTCTTGGACGGATGCGGCGCGGTCAGGTGCAGCGCTGGACGACTGACAACGCCCAGGTGCAGCTCGACCGGTCGGTGTGGGAGCTCCCGGGCGCGATGCCCGAGATCGCGCCCTCACCGGACTTCGGCGCCAACATCGACAAGCTCTTCACCGAGCGGTCCTCTGCGCTGCAGGCGTGGGGGACGTACGGCGTGCTGTGGCCGGTCGTGCACTACCAGCTCGGAGTCAGCCCCGACGTGGGCCGGCACCGGCTGCGCGTGGTCCCCGACATCCCGGACGGCCAGCACGCGCTGTCGGTCTCGCACCTGCGGCTCGGGCGCGGCTGGGTCGACATCGAGACCACGCGCGGGACCGACCGGCTGCGCACCGAGGTCTCGCACGCCCGCGGGCTGCGCCTGGTGGTCGGGGCCGTGCTGCCCCCCGAACGCGCAGTGAAGCGGGTCCGGCTCGACGGCGAGCGGTCGGCGTACGTCGTGGTGCGCACGCCGCGCGGGCGTGAGGTGCGGGTGTCGGCCGGCCGCGCGCGGCACGCCGAGGTGGTCGTGGTCCTCCGCTGAGCAGGGCTCAGGCGGCGCGCTGCGCGGGCTCGCCCATAAGGGCGCGGGCCTCGCGGTCGAACTCGGCGGCCAGCCGGTCGACCAGGTCCATGCGGTCCTGCCCGACGGCGTCGTTGACCGCCTCGACGTAGCTGTCGTGGAGCGCCTCGAGGGCGCGGGTGATGAGGAGGTCCTGCTGGGTCATCTCGGTCTCTCATGGGGGGTCTGGATGGGTCCCCTCCAGTCTGACGCGGATCGCTTTAACGTTCCAATCCTGAGGGCCTCCCGTGGGGTGATGCTGCGCACAGGCCCGAGGTGGGCATGCTGGGCGCGCCCGTCCCCTCTCGCCCGGACCCTGGAGGCCGCGTGACGCGCCTGCTCACCCGCACGATCGCTGCGACCGTGCTCGCCCTCGTGGCCACCTCGGTCGCGACCCCCGCCCACGCCACCGACGACGTCCCGGCCGGAGCCCCGGCGGCGGCCCACCGGCCGGAGGCCCGCCTGGGCGTCCCCACCGGCTGGCCGTTCGAGCAGCGGCTGTCGCGCACGTCCGGGACCGGGCGGCTCCACGACGGGGCGTCGTACTGGTCGGACTTCGTCTACGACGACCACGGCGCGGCCGTGCCCGGCGCGCTCAGCCCCGACAACGCCGCGGCCCTCGCCCCGACGCAGGGGGTCTACGGCTACCCCGAGGGCCCGGCCCGGCGCAACGGCGCCGACCTCTTCGTCGCCGCGGTGGGCGCGACGGCCCGGGCGACGTACTGGCGCGTGGACTGGAACACCCTCGCCGACCCGCGCGTGCCGATCGCGGTGTGGACCTTCGACACCGACTCCCGGGCCGGCACCGGCCGCGCGGCGTGGCCCGCCGCCGCGGGGGTGACCTCGCCGGGCATCGAGAAGGCGCTGGTCGTCTCCAGCAGGGGTGCGTGGCTGCACGACCTGGTCAGGGGGACCAGCGCCCGCGTCGGCCGGCTGACCGTCGACCGGTCCACCAGGTCGTTCGTGGTCCGGGTCCCGCGCTCGGTGCTCCCGGCGACCGGCCGGTGGCGCGTCCGCCTGGCCGCGGGACTCGCCTCGCCCGACGGTCGGTCGATGGCGGTGCCCACCGTGGCGGGCGGGCTCCCGGCCCAGGGTCTGCCGCGGGTCTACAACCTGGCGTTCCGCACCGCGCGGCAGGAGCCGCCGGTGCACACCGACTCCATGACGGCCGCGCTCGAGGCCGCCGCACAGAAGCAGCTGGCGAGCACGCCGCCGTTCAGCCAGCTCGGTGCCGACGGCCAGGCGCGCTTCGTCACCGGCAACTTCTGGATGGAGGACGACCAGGCCGACACGCTCGCCGGCGGCGACGTCTCGAGGTTCTCCCGGGTCGTGGACTGGTCGCGGCTGCGCGAGCGCGCGCACACCCGTGAGCCACTGGTGCGACGGTGGAGCAACCGCTGGTACGTCTCCCGCCTCCACCTCGGCCAGGGCGCCGTCCGGGACGGCGGCAACGGCGCCGGCGACGGGCGGCCCAACTTCCTCAGCCGGGTCCAGCCCTACGGCGTCTACGTCCCGACCACCTACCGCCCCGGCCGCGACGTGCCGCTGACCTGGGTCCTGCATTCGCTGTCGGTCAACCACAACCAGTACGGCGCCTACGACCCGCGGCTGCTCCAGCAGCTGTGCGAGCGCCGCGGCTCGATCTGCGCGACGACGCTCGGTCGCGGCCCCGACGGGTGGTTACTTCGACGAGGCCGAGGAGGACTTCTGGGCGGTGTGGCGCTCGCTCGGGGCGGCGTACGCCCTCTCGACGCGGCACACCCAGCTGACCGGCTACTCGATGGGCGGCTACGCGGCCTACAAGCTCGGGCTCTCCCACCCCGACCTGTACGCCGGCGCGATGGCCCTCGCGGGCCCGCCCAGCTGTGGGGTGTCCCTCGACGGCGACCAGGTCACCGCTCCCGCCTTCGGTGGCCGGTGCACCTCCGACGGCGCGACCGCACCGCTGGTGCGCAACGCGCGCTGGACGCCGTACCGCATCGCGCAGGGCACCCTCGACCAGCTCGTCCCGTTCACCTCCGTCGAGGCGCAGGTGCAACGGTTCGACACCCTCGGGCTGCGGCACCTCTTCGCGCGCTACCCCGCCGAGGACCACCTGGCGTTCGCCACGCAGGACCGCTTCGACTCGGTCGTCGCCGGCCTCGGTCGGCCCCGGGTCGTGCGCAACCCGCACGTGGTCGACTACACGTGGCGCCCGCACCTGACCCGGCCCGGGCTGGGCATCGGCGCGACCACGGCGTGGTGGACCTCCCGGTTGGCGGCCCGCTCGTCGGTGGCCGGCTCGTTGGCCCGCCTGCAGGCGCGGTCGTACGCCGTCCGGGCGCGCGCGCACGACGTCGTCCGGACCGGACCGACGCCGGTCGCCTCACCGTTGCCGGCGGTCCTCACGCGGCTGGCGTGGAAGCTCGGCGCCCGGCTGCCCCAGGAGCGGCGCCTCACGATGCGCCTGACCAACGTCTCCCGGGTGGCCGTCGCGATGGACCGTGCCGGCCTGCGCTGCGGACGGGTCGTCGTGCGCACCGACGGGCCGGCGACGCTGCTGCTGACCGGGCTCCCGGGGCGCGACCGGCGCTACGCGCTCGAGTCAGGGACCCGGAGGCTGCGGCTGCCCTGCTGATCGCCGGAGAGCTTCGACGAGGCCGTCGACCGAGCCTCGAAGGACGCTGAGGGCACGGTCGTCCCCACGAGCCGCGTCCGTGACGGCACCGTGGAGCTGGTCGCAGAGGCCACCGATCCCGAGCTGCTCCTCCGCGAAGTCGAGCACGTCGTCGACGCGCGCCCAGGTCTGCCGGATCCCTTTGTCCTCGTCCGGGTCCAGCACCGTGTCTGCTGCGTAGATCCACGCCACGACCGCACCGAGAGCGAAGAATGCCGGGCCGTCCGGCTCCTCGTCCTCCTGCAGTGCCGGGATGGCGCTCAGCGTCAGCCTGGCCTCCTCGACGTCGCTGCGTCGACCACCTCGGATGCGGTCAGCAAGTGCAGACAGCGGCGCTGGTGTCAGGGGAGCGAGATCGCCCAGTGGCAGGACCACCTCAGCGAGCAGCAGGGCCACGGTCGGGCGCCTGGCCGGGGCGAGACCCCGGAGCCGTGCCAGGACTGGATCTTCGGGAGGTGAGGTCACGCCCGAATCATCGGTGACATCGGGCCGCGCGCACAGTCTCGCCCCGTGGTTGTCCTCCGCCGCGGTCAGGGGTCGAGGTCGATCTCGACGGTGAGGGGTTGTTCGGGGAAGGAGAGCTCGATGCCGTCGCCGGCGTGGAACATCTGGCGGGCGTGGTCGGGGTCGATCGTACGGGTGCCGCGGTGGTCGACGAGGTAGGTCAGTCCGTGGGGGGTCTGCCAGAGGTAGCGGCCGGCGCCGCACTGGCGTGCGAGGTAGCCGGCGTGGGTCTTCCACCGGTGGTGTCGTCGACCCAGGGGGCCGGAGTTGTGGGTGCCGGTCTGGGGCGGGTCGTCGGGTGGGGCGCCGGGTCGGTAGGGGGTGGGGTGGTCGTAGTCCACGGTCCGGGCGGTCGAGGTGGCGTAGGGCCAGTAGTCCCCGCCGGTGACCAGGTGGACCCGTTCCTTGAGGGTCTCGGGGTGCTCGTAGGCGGTGGTGCGGACCCGGTCGGACAGGTCGATGACCGGCTGGACGACCACTCGGTGGCCGGCGAGGAGGACCTGCAGCTGGGAGAGCGTCATCGCCCCGAAGCCCTCGACCCTGGCGACACCCTCCCCGGTCAGGAGCGTGGTCTCGTGCAGGTGGACGTAGAGGACCGCCTGGGGGGCGATCCGAGAAGCGATCGCGGGGTCACGCAGCAGCTGCAGCACCTCGGCCGGGATCGCGAACGCCCGAGCGACCTCGCCCGGGTTCTCTCCCGGGTCCTCGGTCGGGTCGCCGGGGTCGGTGGGGTCGGTGGGTGGGGTGGTGGTGGCGAGGCCGGTCAGCAGGAGCAGCAGGAGCTGGCCGAGGCGACCGAAGTAGCCCAGGGCGATGGAGCGGCGCTCGTCCAGGGTGGTGTCGGGGTGGGTGGTCAGGACGTGGGCGGCGATCGCCTCGATCATGGCCTCCAGTCCGGCGCCGTCGGCGGCGCTGACCTTGGCCACGACCATCCGGGTGCCGTCGTCCTCGGACTGCCCGACGGTGGCGAAGCGGGTCTGCTCGGCCTGTTCGCGGGTCTGCTCGTGGGCGGCGGGGTCGGCCTCGACGATCTTGGCGCGGGCGAGGTCCAGGGTGCGCCAGACCGACTCGTGGGCGATGGCCCGGGCCACGGCCTGGTCCACGACCCAGACCCGGTCGGCGGGCAGGTGGCGGGACAGGGTGGCGATCTTGCAGGCGACCCAGGGTTCGGCGTCCCCGGTCTGCAGGACCGCCCAGGTCAGGGGCAGGCGGTGGATCAGGTCGAGCACGTCGGCCATCGTGTGGCGGGTCGCGGTCTGGCCCGCGCCGCGGGCGATGGCGATCTCGCCGAGGCAGAAGTCCTGCACCCCGGGTGTGCCGGGGCCGCCGACCTGACGCAGGACCTTGCCGATCCGCCGGGCGTGGTCCTGCTCGTGGGGGGAGAGTCCCTCGAGGGGGTCGGTGTCGTGGATCGCGGCCCACTGCGCCGGGACCTCCAGGTCGGCGACCTCCGCCAACCGGCGTGCGCGGGCGGCGTCGTGGGCCTGGGCCAGCAGGCCGGCCGGGGTCGCCTCACGCAGGTCGATGGACATGCCCCCACCCTAGCCCGTGACGACGACAAACGAACGCGTGTTCGATCATGTGGAGAATGCCCGGCCCGGCCGGGATCGGCTGGACGGTGCTCATGGGTGTCTCCGTTCGTTGGCGCGGACTCGGATCGACGGCGGGGGCTGGTCGAGCGGGTTGGCCGCCGCCACCTCGTCCATCGTGTCGACGACGTTGCGCAGGTTGAGCAGGAGCGCGCCGTACTCCGGCCAGCGCTCGGGGATCGGGTCGAGCCGCTCCAGGCGCCCGACGAGCCCGTCGAGCCGCTCGCGGACCACGACCAGGCCGTCGCGGTCGGCGGCCTCGATCGCCGCCCCGGTCTCGGCGAGGAGGCCGGACCAGTCGTGGGCGAACTCGCTGTCCCAGCGGTCCCCGCGCTCGAGGGCTCGGCCGAGCGTGCGGGCCATGCTCCTGGCTTCGGCCACCGCCTGCTCCATGCGGCGGAGCAGGTCGAACCAGCGTTGGGGCTGGCGCAGGAGCCTGGCCGAGCGGCGCGGGTTCATCCGCGCGCTCTCCTGGGCCTGGCGCACCGTCGACCACGCGGTGTCGATGTCGCCGTCGATGTCGCGGCTCTCCTCGATCCAGCCGGTCACCTCGTCCTCTCCCGCGCCGGCCCGCAGCTCCTCGGCGACCCGGGAGAGCAGGCGTCCGACCCGGTCGTCCACGCGGTCGATCGCCGCGGTCGCCGTACGCCGGCGCAGCGGCGGCCAGACGGCCGCGTTGACCAGCAGGCCGACCACGATGCCGATCGCGGTGTCGGCCAGACGGGAGACCAGCATGCTGTCATCGGTCGAGAAGCCGGTCGCGAGCACGACCAGCGCGGTCGCGGCCACCGTCGTCCCCTCGCCCTCGAACCACGCCAGCGCACCGACTGTCAGGCCGACGAGCAGTGCCAGCGCGACCGACAAGGTGTCGAGGCCCAGGGTGACGCCCACGACCCACGCCAGCACCACGCCGACCGTCGTCGCGGTCACCTGACGGGCTCCCTCGGAGAAGGTGCGGAAGACGGTCGCGTGCACCACGAGCAGGGCCGACCAGGGGGCGAGGAACGGTTGGGGGAGGTCGAGGACGGCGTCGGCGACCACCCAGGCGAGGACGGCGGCGGCGACGGTCTTGACCAGCTGGAGGACGTCGTTCCAGAAGATCGGGTCACGGGCCCGCGAGCGGGTCGCGGCAGCGGTGCGGTCGCGCCATCGGGGGGAATGGCTCATCAGGTGATCCTCCCCAGGTGCGAGGGTCGCGCAAACGCCTAGCGTGCGGACCATGAGCGACGGACCCCGCTACACCCACGGCCACGAGCCGGCCACGCTCGCCTCCCACGGCGTCCGCACCGCCGCGACGTCGGCGGCGTACCTCCTGCCGCACCTGCGCCCCGGGCTCGACGTCCTCGACGTCGGCTGCGGCCCGGGCACGATCACGCTCGACCTCGCCGAGCTGGTCGCGCCGGGCCGGGTGATCGGCGTCGAGAACGTCGAGGCACCCCTCGTGGTCGCTCGCGAGGAGGCCGTCCGCCGCGGGGACTCCGCCACCCGCTTCGAGCGCGCCGACGTCCTGGAGCTGCCCTACGACGACGACTCGTTCGACGTCGTCCACGCCCACCAGGTGCTGCAGCACCTGACCGACCCGGTGACCGCGCTGCGCGAGATGGCGCGGGTGTGCCGGCCGGATGGGTGGGTCGCCGCACGCGACGCCGACTACGCCGCGATGGCATGGCACCCCCGGCTGCCGGGCCTCGACCTGTGGCGCGAGACCTACCGCGCGGTCGCCCACGGCAACGGCGCGGAGCCCGACGCCGGTCGTCGCATGCGGGAGTGGGCCAACGCCGCGGGACTCGCCGACGTGCGCATCACCTCGTCGGTGTGGACCTACGCCGACCAGGCGTCGGCGCAGTGGTGGGGCACCAGCCAGGCCGCCAGGTGCTCCGGCCCCGTCTTCGCCGCGCAGGCGGCCGAGCTCGGTGTCGGCGAGGACGGGCTGGCCGAGATCGCCGGGGCCTGGCGGGCGTGGGGGAGCGAACCCGACGCGTGGTTCGTGGTCCTCCACGGCGAGCTGCTGGCCCGGCCGGGCGGATGGGCTCAGGACTCCTAGAGCGCCCACCACGCGGCGGTGAGCTGCTCGGTGTCGGACCTCACGTCGTACGTCGGCCCGACGGGCTGGCAGACCGTGGCCGTCGGGAGGATGCTGGGAGCAGGGACCGAAACGCCTCGATCCCCTTGTCCCGAGGAGGAAGCATGAACTCCTTCATCCTCCCGGAGACGACTGCCGAGCACCGGCGCGACCTGCGCCGAGAGGCGGCACGTGCCCACCTGGCCACGGTCGCCCGTTGCTGCAAGCCCTCCGAGATCCGCCGGCTCGTCTCGTCGCTGCGTGACCGCACGCCCGGCCACCGGGGCGCCCGGGGCTGACCGCCCCAGTCGCTGACTCAGTCGCCGCCTCAGTCGCCGTCGGCGCCGTCCTCAGGGTCGTCCGGCACGACGATCGGGCGCAGCCGGACCCAGGCGAGGAAGACCAGGGCCGCGACGACGAGCCCCAGCCCGGCCCACAGGTTGACGTTGACGCCGTCGGCCTTGGCCAGCTGCTTGTCGCTGGTGAAGAAGCTGGTGATCACCAGGATCACGCCGTAGATCCCGAGCAGCAGGCCGATGATCGAGCGGATGTCGAACAGGCCGGCCTTGTGGGCGGTGTCCTGCGAGGACTGGGCTGCCATGACTGCCTCCTACCAGAAGATCACGTTGAGGGCGACGACGAGGACGCCGCCGATGCCGGCCAGGACGGTGGGTCGCTGGTACCACGTCGGGTCCCCGACGGTGTCGTCGTGGAAGTCCGACCTCGGCGTCAGCGAGTAGACGAGGCCGCGCAGGTCGGCGTCCTCGCGGGGGATCGTCATGGTCGAGACCAGCACGCTGACCAGGACGTCGACGGCGAAGGCCACGCCCGCGGCCACGAAGCTCGCGCCCTGGCCCTGCAGGCCGTCGAGGACCCCCAGGGACATCGGGCCGAGCGCGTCCTTGCTGAGCACGCCGACGAGGACGGCGGCGCTGATGCCGCTGACCAGACCGACCCAGCCCGCGGCGGGCGTCATCCGCTTCCACAGCAGGCCGAGGATGAACGTCGCGAACACCGGCGCGTTGAAGAACCCGAAGAGGGTCTGCAGGTAGTTCATGATGTTCTCGAAGTTGCGGGCGATCAGCGCCGTGCCGATCGCGATGACGGTCGCCGCGACCGTGGCGATCCGGCCCACGCGCAGGTAGTAGTCGTCGTCGCGGTCCTTGACCACGTAGTCCTGCCAGATGTCACCCGAGAACACCGTGTTGAACGCCGAGACGTTGGCGGCCATGCCGGCCATGAACGCGGCGAGCAGACCTGCGATGGCGATGCCGAGCATGCCGTTGGGCAGCAGGTCCCGGAAGAGGTAGAGCAGCGAGTTGTTGTAGTCGAAGTTCGGGTCGCCGGACTTCTTGGCCTTGGCCACCTCGGAGGCGAGGACCGCGGCGATCATGCCGGGGATCACCACGATGAACGGCACGAACATCTTGGGGAAGGCGCCGATGATGGGGGAGCGCTGCGCGGCCGAGATCGAGCTCGACGCCATGGCTCGCTGCACCTCGACGAAGTTGGTCGTCCAGTAGCCGAAGGACAGCACGAACCCGAGGCCCAGGACGATCCCGAGCACCGACAGCACCGGGTTGTCGATGCCGGTCAGGTTGGTGCCCGGCCAGGACGAGACCTGGGCCGCGCCGTCGGCGGTGCCCGCGATCTTGTCCTTCAGTCCGGCGTACCCCCCGACCTTGTAGAGGCCGACCAGGGTCAGCGGCAGCAGCGCGGCCACGATGACGAAGAACTGGAGCACCTCGTTGTAGATCGCCGCCGACAGTCCGCCGAGCGTGATGTAGGACAGCACGATGATCGCCGCGATCACCAGCGAGACGTAGAGGTCGAGGCCCAGCAGGATGTTGACGATCTTGGCGAGCAGGTAGAGGTTGATGCCCGCGATGAGCAGCTGCGCGACGGCGAAGGTGATCGCCGTGACCAGGTGGGCGCCGTTGCCGAACCGCTTGCGCATCCACTCGGGCACCGAGCGCACCTTGGCGCCGTAGTAGAACGGCATCATCACCACGCCCAGGAAGAGCATGGCCGGGACGGCGCCGATCCAGAAGTAGTGCATGGTCGGGAGGCCGAACTGGGCGCCGTTGGCGGACATGCCCATGATCTCGACCGCGCCGAGGTTGGCCGAGATGAACGCCAGGCCCGTCACCCAGGCGGGCAGCGAGCGGCCCGACAGGAAGAAGTCGATGCTGCTGGAGACCGACCGCCGGGCCATGATGCCGATGCCGATCACGAAGGCGAAGTAGATCGCCACGATGAGGTAGTCGACCCAGGACGCGTCGAGTCTGAGCTGGGACGTGGCCGCTGTGTGGATCATCAGACCTCCCGGACAGGTGTGCTCGCAGGGGTGGAGCCGACTTGACCGTTCCCCCATCGGGGGGATCGCGAACCCTGGTCAGGTCCGGGAGGGCGCCGAGACGATCGTGAGTCCGGGGCGTAACCGAGGTCACGTTTGGTCGTTGGGAAACCTGAACAGGCCTCATGTCGTCAGAAGGATGTGCCGCGATGACGCGCTTCGCCCAGGACCGGCTCCCCACCACCCACCTGCTCCGGCGCCTCGCCGGCATCGTGCTCGCCGGGCTCCTCGCGGGTCTCCTGGTGCCCCTGCTGCTCCCCGCAGCGGCCCAGGCCCACGTCGAGCGGCCGTCGTACTGGCCGGACCCGCGGCCCGACTGCTCGGTCAGCCCGTGCGCTGGCGGCAAGGTGCCGGCTGCCCGCTCCCTGCCGTCGGCCCTCGACACCAGCCGCCCCGGCCGGACCCGCGTGGTCTGCAAGAGCGACTCGATGTCGCGCCTGCGCGCGTCGGTCGCCAAGGCGCGGAAGAGCGGCTACCGCGACCGCCCGACGGTCCACTCCCGCCTGT
This sequence comes from Nocardioides marmoribigeumensis, assembly GCF_031458325.1. NCBI lineage: Bacteria > Bacillati > Actinomycetota > Actinomycetes > Propionibacteriales > Nocardioidaceae > Nocardioides > Nocardioides marmoribigeumensis. The sequence goes on along the minus strand of NZ_JAVDYG010000001.1, from coordinate 357,987 downwards.
CCGCGAAGCGCGCGGACATGCTCCTGCGCGTCAACCGGGCGCTGTTCCGCCAGTGCGCCTTCCACCACATCCAGGCCGCGGTGACGCGCTCGCACAACAACGACCGCGTCGTCGTGATGCCGGGTCTCTACCTCGAGGGCCCGTCGCGGGCCAAGCCCACCCACGACCCCTCGTGCGAGAAGTACAAGATGTCGGCCGACTCCGGCGACCCGGGCGCGCTCAGCCACGAGTACCAGCTGCACTGCCCCAACGACGCCAACCTGGTCGCGATCATCGGCCGGGGACCCGACACCGCCCCGACGCCGAGCGAGCCCCGCGAGGACCGCCACGGCGTGCCCAACGTCGGCACGTGCATCCGTTGCAACCTCCAGCTCGAGGGCTCCGGCGTCAACGCCGACGACGTCGTCGTGGAGGCCGGCGACCCCAAGGCCGGCAACGGTGGGCCGTCCGCGGTCGGGCACAAGAAGGACGTCGGCATCTTCGCCGACCGGGCCGACGGCCTGGTGCTGCGCAACCTCACCGTCCGGCACGCCCGCGAGCACGACATCTACGTGCTCGAGACCGAGGGCTACCGCATGGAGCGGTTCAAGACCTTCTACGCCGGCGGGTACGGCGTCCTGACGTTCGTCGGCGACCACGGCCTGATGCAGGACTGTGAGGCGGCCGGCAACGGTGACTCCGGCCTCTACCCGGGCTCGGGTGCGGACTCGACCGACCAGCGCTACAAGAAGTTCTACCCCAAGTGGCGCTTCAGCCAGACGATCCGCCACTGCGACAGCCACCACAACACCGGCGGCTTCTCCGGGACGAACAGCCACGGCACGCTGATCACGCAGAACAACTTCTACGACAACGCGCTGGGCTACACCACGGACGTGTTCACCGCCCCGGGCCACCCCGGGTTCCCGCAGCACGGCAACACGGTGCTGGACAACAACTTCTACCGGAACAACTACAACCCCTACCTGCCCGGCAGCGACGTGGACCCGTTCATCCCGGCGCCCGTCGGCACGGGTCTGTGGCTGGCCGGTGGCAACAACAACCGGGTCCGCGGCAACCACTTCTACGACAACTACCGTCGCGGGACCATGCTGTTCGCGGTGCCCGACGCGACGGTCTGCGGCCCCGAGCCGGTGGGGTCCAACACCCCGGTGCCCGGCTGCGACCCGGCCAAGGTGTCGACGTCGTTCGGCAACTTCTTCAACAAGAACACCTTCGGCGTCGACCGTGCCGGACGGGTCCGCCCCAACGGCACCGACATGTGGTGGGACTCGTTCCCGGGCAACACCGGCAACTGCTTCTTCGACAACAAGGCGGCTCCGGGCAAGAGCCTGGTGACCTCCCCGGCGGTCCTGCCCGACTGCGCCGGCGGCACGGCTCCCGAGACCAGCATCGGCACCGGTGACGTGGTCAACGAGAGCGAGCTGGTCGCCTGCTTCGCCGGGTTCACCGTCGCCGGCTACCCCGACGGCAACGACACGGTCTGCGACTGGACCGTGACGCCGCCCAAGCCGGGCAGCAGCGGTGCGCCGGGCGTGCCGGCGGCTCGGTCCGGGGCGCAGCAGACCCAGCTCGCGTCGATCTGCGACGTCGGCCTCTCCCCGCGCCTGTGCTCCCGCTACGGCTCCCTGCTGACCGAGGCCGCCTCGTCGGTGCTCGTCGCCGCGCAGGACGCCGCCTCGCCGCTGGCCCTCGCCCACCCGAAGTACACGCCGGGCCGGCTGAGCCTGTTCACGTGCACCTGGTGGCGCGGCGCCGACGACGACCACAAGCTCGGCATGATCCAGCGGATCCGCCACATGGCGACCGCGCGGATCAACGGCGGTCCCGGCGACGGGAAGTACGGCTTCGGTGCCGGGATGTCCGACGGCCGCGCGGCGATGGTCCTCGACGACCGGTGCAGCACCTTCCAGGCGGGCCCGTTCGCGCTCTACAAGCTCTACGGCTCGGCGGCGCCGTTCTCGGCGCTGCCCGGCTGACCCGGGAAGCGACGAGCCGGCCCGACGGCACCCCAACCGGACAGGGCCAGCAGGGCGGTGACGACCCCGAGCCTCGGGCCCGGGCCCGTCCGGACGCATTGCTCCGTGGAGTGGTCCTGCGCGATCGCTCTGCGGAGTGAGGCTCGCCGGAGCGGGATCGGCCCTAGGGTGCGGCCATGCGGCTGCTCACCGGTCTCCGGCCCACCCCGGTCGACCTGGTCGCCGCGGTGGCCGTGAGCACCGCGGCTCAGCTGGAGATCTGGGCTCCCCGGCTCGTGCCCGGCACGGCATCGGGCGACGGGTCCCACCTGCTCCTGGCGCTGACCACGCTGCCGGTGACGCTCGCGCTCGCCGTACGACGGCCCGCGCCGCTGCCCGCGGCCGTCGGGGCCTTCGCGCTGGTGGCGCTGCAGGCCGTGCTCACCGTGCCGACCGAGGGGCTGAGCGTGCTCGCGGCGCTGCTGGTGCTGACCTACTCGCTCAGTGCCCACGCGACGCCGTCCCAGGCGGCCGTGGGAGCCGTGGCCGTGGTGGCCGGCAGCGCGGTGACCAGCGAGGACGGGGCCGACCTCGCCTTCGCGCTGCTCGTGTTCGGGGCGGCGTGGGTGGTCGGCCACGTGGTGGGGCGACGGACCGAGGAGGTCGTCGCGCTCACCGGCGACGTGCGCGAGCTGACCGCCCGGCTCGACGAGGCGGCCGCGCTCCTCGCGGAGGCCGAGCACCGCAGGGCGGCCAACCTGAGCGGTCACGGCCACCTGTCGGGGCTGACCGCCCGCGAGCTCGACGTGGTGCGCGAGATCGCGCGCGGTCGCTCCAACGCCGAGATCGCCGCCGAGCTGGTGATCAGCGAGTGGACGGTCAAGACCCACGTCGGGAGCGTGCTGCGCAAGCTCGGGCTGCGCGACCGCGCCCAGGTCGTGGTGGCGGCGTACGAGTCCGGGCTGGTCCGGCCCACCACCCGCCGGGACCGTCAAACGCCGGGTTCGGGCACCTGAACCGGTAGCGTGGAGAGCGGCCCGACGAGCGGAGGGCACCGGGGCCACGGGAGCACGAGATGACCACCACGCAGGCGCGGCCGACCCAGCCGGAGGACGGCCGCACACCGATCCCCGTCGCGCCCCCGTCGGACCATCGCAAGAAGCGCGCCCGCAGCCTGCCCCGCTCCCTCGGACCGGTCCTGCTGGGGGCGGTCGTCCCCGGCGCCGGCCTGCTCTGGGCGCGTCGCTGGTCCGGTCTGCTGCTCCTGGTCCCGACCCTGGCTGCGATCGGCCTGGCGGTCTACGGCTACGTCCAGGTCGGGCTGAGGCCGATGCTCGACGTGGCGTTCGACCCCGGCACGCTCACCACGGTCGCCCTCGTCGGGGCGGGGGTCACGCTGGTCTGGGCGGTCAGCCTGCTGCTCACCTACCTCGCCGTGCGTCCCCACCCGCGCACGCGGGTCCGCGCGTTCTTCGGCGCCCTCGTCGCCTTCGTCCTGGTCATCGCGCTCACCGGCCCTCCCGCGCTGGCGATCCGCTACGCGACGGTGCAGGCCGACCTGGTCCACTCGCTGTTCGAGGGCAACAAGGCGGCCACCACCACCGAGCTCCCGCACGAGATCACCCGCACCGACCCGTGGGGCGGGCTCAACACCGTCAGCGTCCTGCTCCTGGGTGGCGACTACGGCCCCGGCCGCACGGGCGTGCGCACCGACACCGCGGTGCTGGTCCGCGCCGACATCCCGACCGGCAACGTCACGATGTTCAGCCTCCCGCGCAACCTGATGAACGCCCAGTTCCCCGAGGACTCCCCGCTGCACGACCTCTACCCTGACGGGTTCCGCGGCGAGGGCGACCAGGGCAACTGGATGCTCAACGCGATCTACGGCCAGGTCCCGCTGCTGCACCCGGGCGTGCTCGGCAGCTCGGCCAACGAGGGCGCCGACGCGATCAAGCAGGCGGTCGAGGGCAGCCTGGGCATCCCGGTCGACTACTACGCGCTGGTCAACCTCGGTGGCTTCCGGCAGCTGGTCGAGGCGATGGGCGGCGTCACCGTCGACATCAACGAGTACGTCGCCGTGCAGGGCAACCAGTCCGCGGGCATCCCGCCCGAGGAGTGGCTGCATCCCGGCCCCCACCAGCACCTCGACGGCTACCACGCCCTGTGGTTCGCCCGCGGCCGCTACGGCTCGAGCGACTACTCCCGCATGCTGCGCCAGCGCTGCCTGATCGGGGACCTGATCGACGAGGCCGACCCGGTCACGCTGCTGCGGCGCTACCAGGCGCTGGCCAGGGCGGGCAAGGAGATCGTGCAGACCGACATCCCCGCGCGCCTGCTGCCCGGGTTCGTCGAGCTCGCCCTGCGCGCCAAGGGCGCCGACGTCCGGTCGGTGGCGTTCATCAGCTCCAAGGAGTTCTTCTCCGGGGACCCCGACTTCGACTGGATGCGCGACAAGGTCCGCAAGGCGCTCGCCAAGGCCGACCGTCCGGCACCCACCGAGCCGCCGCCCGCACCGACCGACCCGACGTCGCCGAGCCCGACCGAGCCCTCCCCGACCGACCAGCCCGGTGACGGGGACGGCGCCGCGGTCCGGGTCGCCGACTCCTGCCAGTACGACCCTGCCCGCGCCGAGGCGGCCGTCCAGCCCTACTGACCGGTGCCCCACTACGGTGCGAGGCATGGACTTCGCCCCGTCGCCCCGCGCCCAGGACCTCGCCGACCGCGTCCGGACCTTCATCGACTCCGAGATCGCCCCCGTCGAGGAGGAGGCGCACCGCTTCGCCGCCGAGGCCCGGGAGTCCGGCGGCGACCCGTGGGCGGTCCCGCCGGTGCTGCGCGAGCTGCAGGCCAAGGCGCGCGAGCAGGGCCTGTGGAACCTCTGGCTGCCCGCCGGCCACGAGGGGGAGTACGCCGAGCGCTACGGCACCGACGGCGGCGTCGGGCTGAGCAACACCGACTACGCCCCGGTCGCCGAGCAGACCGGCCGGTCGTTCCTCGCCCCGATGGTGTTCAACTGCAACGCCCCGGACACCGGCAACATGGAGGTGCTGCTGAAGTACGGCACCCAGGAGCAGCGCGACCGCTGGCTCGACCCGCTGCTCGACGGCCGGATCCGGTCGGGCTTCGCGATGACCGAGCCCGACGCGGCCTCCTCGGACGCGACCAACATGCAGGCGACCGCGGTCGTCGACGGCGACGAGGTCGTGGTCAACGGCCGCAAGTGGTGGACCACCGGCGCCGGACACCCCGACTGCGAGGTCTTCATCTTCATGGGCCGCTCGGAGGACCCCGACGCGGACCGCCACCACCAGCACACGATGGTGCTCGTGCCGCGGGACACCCCCGGCGTGGAGGTCGTCCGGCTCCTCCCGGCGATGGGGAGGTACGACGAGCCGCTGGGTCACGGCGAGCTGCGGTTCACCGACGTCCGGGTCCCGCGGGCCAACGTCCTGGTCGGGGAGGGGCAGGCGTTCGAGATCGCGCAGGGCCGGCTCGGTCCGGGGCGCGTCCACCACTGCATGCGGCTGATCGGGCTGGCCGAGCGGGCGCTGGAGCTGGCCTGCGAGCGCGGCACCCGCCGTACGGCCTTCGGCAAGCCGCTGATCAACCTCGGCGGCAACCGCGAGCGGGTCGCCCAGGCCCGCATCGCGATCGACTCCGCGCGCCTCCTGGTGCTGCACGCCGCGTGGCTGCTCGACACGCAGGGCCCCTGGGGCGCGCTGAGCCAGGTCAGCCAGATCAAGGTCGCGGTGCCCCGGATGGCCCAGGAGGTCATCGACTTCGCGATGCAGGTGCACGGCGGCGGTGGGCTGAGCGACGACTTCCCCCTGGCCGGGGCGTGGACCCAGGCCCGCGCCCTGCGGCTGGCCGACGGTCCCGACGAGGTGCACCTGGGGATGGTCGCCCGGCTCGAGCTCTCGAAGTACAAGGACTGAGCCGGGCGCCGGTCGCCCGACGGTCACCCGGGGAACGTCAACGACCGGATCACGTGGTGCCGGATGAAGCGCACGTGGTCCGCGTCCTGCATCGAGCCGACGACCTCGCGCTGACCGCGCGGGCGTCGTACACCACCGCCTCGGCGGAGGCGGGGGAGCCGCGCTCCCGCGCCGGCTCAGCGTGGGGACAGCACGACGACCGGGATGGGCCGGTCGGTCCTGCGCTGGTACGCCGCGTAGGTGCCCTTGTTGAGGGTGTCGCAGATCGCGAACAGCCGGTCGTAATCGGGGTGTCCGGGCCGTAGGGGAGTGGCGCGGACCTCGCGCCTCCGGACGCCGATCTGGGCGACCACGTCGGGGTCGGCCTCGAGGTTGAGCAGCCAGGCCGGGGGCTTGTGGTGCCCGCCGTTGGAGGCGACCACGAGGAGGTCCTCGCCGTCCTTGGCGTAGAGCAGCGCGCTGGTGCGCGGCTGACCGGTCCGCCGGCCGCGCGTGTGCAGCAGGAGCGTGGGCCTGCCGAGGAGCCGATGACCGAGCAGGCCGCCGGTGCGCTCGTAGATCGTCTGGTGCACCTTGAGGGTCAGCAGGAACAGGTTGGGCATGCGCGAGAGTCTGCCCGCTGCGGGGTTACCCTCGGCGCATGGACCGCCTGCAGGACGGGCCGGACGACGGACCCTACGAGCTCCTCACGCCCGAGGACTTCCTGCCCGCCAACCGCATGCCGCTCGCGGACCGCCGGCTGGGCATCGACCGGTGGACCGGGGACGCCGGCCTCATCACCTTCGCCGCGTCCCTCGACCCCACCAAGCGCGCGCACCGCGTGACCGCCTGGGTCCTGCTGTCCGCGATGCTCCTGCCGGTCGTGCTCACGCTTTGGCGGATCCTCGGCTCCTAGGCCCGACGATCGTGAGCACGCGCTCCCGCTCGCGTGCCTCCTGCTGGTCGCGGCGACGCGCTGCCAGCAGCTGGGGCAGCGTGACCACACCGACGACCACGCTCGGGTCGTCGCGGTCGGTGACCAGCAGCGTGGTGACCTCGTGCACCGCCATGGTCTCGGCGACCTGGCGCAGCGTCTGGTCGCCGTGGGTGTGCAGCGAGCCCTCGTGCACCGAGGGGACGGCGTCGAGCGCCAGGTGCTCGGCGACCTCGGCCTCGTCGGTGGACATGACCTCGCTGACGAACAGGATCTCCAGCGGGTCCACGTCGTACTCCCGGCTCAGGTGGTAGCCGCGGCGCGCGATCTTCTCGGTGAGGACCGAGCGCTTGAGCAGGAGCGTGGAGGCGCCGTACGCCGTGAGCGAGCCGATCATCACCGGCAGCAGGGCGTCCCAGCGGTGGGTCAGCTCCAGGGCGAACACGACCCCGGTCACCGGCGAGCGCATGACGCCGCCGAGCACGCCGGCCAGGGCCACCAGCGCCCAGAAGCCGGGGCCGACGTCGGGGAAGACGTGGGCCTCGAGCGCACCGAGCGCGCCGCCGATCATGAACATCGGCGCCAGCACGCCGCCGGAGGTGCCGGACCCGAGCGACAGCGACCAGATCAGGGTCTTGACGACCAGGATCCCGATCACGAGACCGAGCCCGATGTCGCCGCTGAGCTCGGCGGCGATGACGTCGTAGCCCACGCCGAGGGCCTGGGGGACGACCAGGCCGCCGAGCCCGATGACGAGGCCGCCCAGGGCCGGCCACCACATCCAGTGGATCGGCAGGCGGTGGAAGGCGTCCTCGGAGGCGTAGACCAGCAGGGTGGCGACCACCGCGAGGAGGGCAGCCACCACGCCCGAGACCACGCAGAGCAGGTAGTCGACGTCGTGCAGGTGCAGGGCGCCGTGCGTGGGGAAGACGGGACCGCTGCCCAGGAGGTGGCCGCGGATCACGGTGCCGACCGCGACAGCGGCGGAGACCGGGACGAGGCTGCGGGGCCGCCACTCGAAGAGCAGCAGCTCGGCCGCGAGCAGCAGGGCCGCCAGGGGCGAGTTGAAGGTGGCGGCCATGCCGGCCGCGGATCCCGCCACGAGCAGGGTCTTGCGCTCGTCGGCGGTGAGGTGCAGCAGCTGGGCGAGGAGGGACCCCAGCGCCCCTCCGGTCATGATGATCGGCCCCTCGGCCCCGAACGGACCGCCGGTGCCGATGGCCACCGCCGACGACACGGGCTTGAGAAGGGCGACGCGGGGCTGGACCTTGCTGCCGCCCAGCAGGATCGCCTCGATCGCCTCCGGCATCCCGTGGCCGCGGATCTTCTCCGAGCCCCACCTGGCCATCACGCCGATGAGGAGGCCGCCCGCGACGGGGGCGAGCAGGACGAGCCAGGGGGAGTGGTGGTTGCCGGGCGCGACCAGCTCGGAGGACGTGCGCTGGTAGAAGACGGCGTTGGTGATCAGCCCGATGAGCCGCAGCAGCGCCCACGCCGCGAGCGCGGCGACGGCACCGATGGGCAGGGCGAGGGCGGTGATGAGGATCATCCGGGGCGTGACGGTGAAGTCACCGAGGTGGCGGACGTCGCGGACGGGGGGCGTGGAGGACGAGGCGGGCACGGTGCGCTTTCGGAGGGGAGCGGGGGGAGCAGGAGCGGCGCCAAATATATCGTGACACGACATATTAGGCTGTGACCGTGCCCACTGACGCCCAGTACGAGCGACTGCTCGCCTTCCGGGTCGCGTTGCGCCGCTTCGACCAGTGGAGCCGTCGCGCCGCGGAGGAGCACGGCCTCACCCATGCCCAGCACCAGCTCCTGCTCGCGGTGCGCGGCAGCCGCACCGAGGGTGGGCCGACGATCGGCGAGGTGGCGGAGGCGCTCCTGGTCCGCCACCACACGGCGACCGAGCTGGTCGACCGGACCCAGCAGCTCGGGATGGTCGTGCGCACGCGCAGCGCCGAGGACGCACGCCGCGTGCAGCTGACCCTGACCGCGCACGGCCAGGACGTCCTCACCGACCTCACCGAGGTCCACGTCGAGGAGCTGCGCCGGCTCGGTCCGTTGCTCGAACCGCTGGCCTGAGCACCAGCCTGGCGCGGGTCGGCGCGGGTCGGCGCGGGTCAGCGCGGGTCAGCGCCGCGTGGCGGCCTCGGCGCACCGGATGCAGGTCGCCGCGGTCGGCCGGACCTCGAGCCTCGCCTCGCCGATCGCTCCGCCGCACGTCTCGCAGGTGCCGTAGGTGCCGGCCTCGACGCGGTCGACGGCGGCGACGATCTCCTCGAGGCGCTGCTGCGCCTGGCGGACCAGCGCGCCGATCTGCGAGCGCTCGAAGGCGATCGTCGCGCCCTCCGGGTCGTGCTCGTCGTCGGCGTTGCTGTCCCGGGACGCGGCGACGACGCCCGCGTAGTCGTTGCTCAGGCTCGCCAGGTGCGCGAGCGTGCGCTCACGCTCGGACTCGAGCCGTCGGCGTGCTTGGTCCATGCGCCCCATGCTGTCGTGCCGGGCAAGGGGCCGGCCGGGCTCACCCCTCGAGGGAGGCGACCAGGTCCTCCACGCGGCGCCGGATCTCGTCCCGGATCGGCCGCACGGCCTCCAGGCCCTGGCCGGCGGGGTCGTCCAGCACCTTGGGGGAGGCCGCGGCCATCTGCGAGCGGCCGGCGTTGTGGACGCACACGAACAGGACGGTCGGACGGGTCATGAGGTCTCCTCGAGGGTGAGCGGGACGAGCAGGAGCACGAGAACGAAGGCCGGACAAGACGTGCCGCTCCGCGGGCTCACGCCACCCCGCCGATGAGGGCCCCGAGGTCGGCCAGCGCGTCACGGCGTACGGCGTAGTAGACCCACACCCCGCGCTTGGAGCGGTCCAGCAGCCCGACCTCGTGGAGGACCTTGAGGTGGTGGCTGATCGTCGGCTGGGACAGCTCAAAGGCGTCGTTGAGGTCGCACACGCAGGCCTCGCCGTCGGTGTGGGAGGCCACCAGGGACAGGAGCCGCAGCCGGACGGGGTCGGCGAGGGCCTTGAGCAGGGGAGCGACGCGGCGCGCGTGCTCCTCGGAGAGCGGCTCTGCCACCAGGGGGGAGCAGCACGCCACGGTCTGGACCGGCGTGAGCGTCAGATCAGACTTTGACATGTGTCGATATTGACAGAGATCGATGTTGGTCTGCAACCTGGACATCGACAATCGTCTATGTCCAGGAGGAACCCATGTCCCGTGTCCAGCTCGCCCTCAACGTCGACGACGTGGAGGTCGCCGTCCGGTTCTACGCGACCCTGTTCGGGGTCGAGCCGGCCAAGCGGCGGCCCGGCTACGCCAACTTCGTCGTCACCGAGCCGCCGCTCAAGCTCGTCCTGCTCGAGAACCCCGGCCAGGGCGGGACGCTCAACCACCTCGGCGTCGAGGTCGCCGACGTCGACGCCGTCGACGCGGAGCAGACCCGGCTCGCCGCGGCCGGCCTGGCGTCGGTCGACGAGCGCGGGACGACCTGCTGCTACGCCGCGCAGGACAAGTTCTGGGTGCAGGGCGCCCCCGACGGCGAGCGCTGGGAGGTCTACACGGTCCTGGCCGACAGCCCCACCTTCGGGGCGCCGTCCGAGGCCGCCTGCTGCTGAGGGACCTAGACCCCGATGCCGTGCACGCCGAGGGCCAGGCCGACGGCCTCCTCCTCGTAGGCGAAGTGCGAGAGCAGCAGGTCGCGCAGGTGACGCACCTCCGCCAGGAGGTCGACGACCCGGGCGCGGTCGCGGGCGTAGGCCACCACCGCCGCGTCCACGCGCTCGAGCACCTCGCGCACGACCTCGTGCTCGTGCCTGAGGCGGTCGAGGGTCGGGGCGAGGTCGTCGTCGGCGGCACGCAGCTGGGGGGAGAGCACGACGTCCTCGATCGTGTGGTGCTGCGTCAGCGCCTGGCACAGCTGGCCGCACCAGGAGCCCAGCCGCTGGTAGGTCTCGGTGAGCCCGGCCGCGTGCACGGCCTCGCGCACGTCAACGGGTGAGGCCTGGCCGGCTGCCGCGGCCTCGGCGGTCTCGACGACCAGGCGCAACCCGTTGCGGTAGTGGTCGTGGATCGCACGCAGGTGCGACCGGGCGCCGGCGGCGTACGGCGGTGCGTCGGCGTAGGTGACCAGCGGCGGGCGGGTGCGCTCGTCCCAGGTCGGCAGTGGCTCCACGTCCCGAGGCTGACGACTCGGTCGCCTCAGCTGAGCCAGTCCGGACGCAGCGGGAAGTCCACCGACCCGTCCTCGCGCGGCTTGACCGCCAGCACCTGGTGGAGCTGGATGTCGTTGATCTCGAAGCCTCGGCTGCAGCCGGCGAGGTAGAGGCCCCACACGCGGGCCGTCTGCTCACCGGCCTCCGCCACGCACTCGTCCCAGTGGGCCGCCAGGTTGCGCGCCCACGCACGGCAGGTCATCGCGTAGTGCTCGCGGAGGTTCTCCTCGTGGCGCACCTCGAGGCCGCAGTCCTGGATCTCGGTGATGATCTTGCCCGAGCCCGTGAGCTCGCCGTCGGGGAAGACGTAGCGGTCGATGAACGCGCCGGTGCGCGTGAGCCGGTTGTCGGGTCGCGTGATGCAGTGGTTGAGCAGGCGGCCGCCGGGGACCAGCTTGTCGCGCAGGAACCCGAAGTACGACGGGTAGTTGCGCACGCCGATGTGCTCGGTCAGCCCGATGGAGCTGATCGCGTCGAACTCACCCTCGGCCACGTCGCGGTAGTCCTGGTGGCGGATCTCGGCGCGGTCGTCGAGCCCGTCGGCCTTGACCGCCTCCTGGCCCCACGTCGCCTGCTCGCGCGAGAGGGTCACGCCGATCGCGGTGACGCCGTAGTGGGTCACCGCGTGGCGCACCATGCCGCCCCAGCCGCAGCCGACGTCGAGCAGCCGCATGCCGGGCCGGAGGCCGAGCTTGCGGCAGACCAGGTCGTACTTGAACGCCTGTGCCTCCTCCAGCGTCGCGTCCGCGGTGGGGTAGCAGGCGCAGGTGTAGGTCATCGACGGGCCGAGCACCAGCTCGTAGAACCGGTTGGAGACGTCGTAGTGGTGGTGGATCGCCTCGGCGTCGCGCGCCTTGCTGTGCATGGCGCCGTCGACCAGCCGGCGCCAGCGCGGCGCGTGCTCGAGCGCGGGGACCGGCGGCGGCAGCAGGTGGCTGATGCCCAGCGCCCGCAGCAGCTGCACGAGCTCCACCGGGCTCGGCATGCGCAGCGTGAAGCGGCTCATCGCCAGCACGAGCAGGTCGTAGGGGTCGCCCGGGTGGACGCCCTCCAGCTCGAGGTCGCCCATCACGTAGGCACGCGCCATCCCCAGGTCGCCTGGCGCGGTGAGGATGTAGGCCAGTCCGCGCTCGCGCACCAGGTGCACGCGGATCGCGGAGTCGACGTCGCCGGCCGCGCTGCCGTCGTACGCGGTGAGGCGGAAGGGCATGCCGTGCTCGAAGAGACCGGCCAGGGCGCCGGCGATGCCGGTCGGGGCGAGGAGCGTGGAGCGAATGGTCAACGTCGTCGAACCGCCTTGTCGTACAGGGGAGTCAGGCGTCCTTCCGGATCGGTCGTGCGCCTGATCTCGTCGAGGTGGGGGGTGTTGTAGAGGGAGGCGAAGGTCGCCTCGTCGTAGTAGGCGTCGGAGTAGAGCGACTTGTGACCGCCGAGCTCGGTGACGATGCGCTCCACCTCGCGGTTGAGCGTGCCGTCGGGCGTGCCGGGGGGGACCTCGACGGTGCCCCAGAAGCCGGCGTTGACGTACGTCGTGCCGGGGGTCAGCGGGTAGCACGGCCAGGTGCGCGCCCCGGTCTCCGGGTGCTCGCGCAGCCGCAGCGGGCACAGCCACACCGGGCGCATGCCGACGGCCTCGTCGAACCAGCGCACGAACTCGCCCGTGCGGTCGACCGGGACCTCGACGTCCTGGATGACGCGCTCGCGGGCGATGCCCTTGCGGCGGTCCTGGCGCGCGACGATGCCGAGGCGCTGGTCGAGGCCGACAAGCCGGTGGTAGACGTCGCTGCGTCGCCAGCGGCGCGGCCACACCCGCCGCACGCGCGGGTCGTGCAGGCCGAAGGCGCCCGAGCACCAGAACCAGTCGGTGTCCCAGCGCCAGAGGTAGTCGTAGGTGGTCAGCCGGTCGGTGTCGCGCTCCTGCAGCGAGCGGTAGTAGATCTCCTGGCCGGTGTAGTCGGAGGTGGGGCCCGGCTCGTCGGTCCAGCGAGCCAGCGTGAGCACGCCCTCGGTGGGGGAGAAGGCGACACCGTCGAGCCCGTCGACCCGCTCGCCGTCCCACTCGCGCGAGCCGGCGACCTGCTCGATGACGGCGGACAGCTCCTCGAGGTCGCCGAACCGCAGGTGGCGCAGGGCGACGTAGGGCTGGACCTCCTCGAGCTCGATGCGCAGCCGGGTGGCGTAGCCCAGCGAGCCGTAGGAGTTGGGGAAGGCGTCGAACAGCGGCTCGCCCGGCTTGACCGTCGTGATCGAGCCGTCGCCGGTGAGGACGTCCATCTCGAGCACGGACTCGTGGGGGAGCCCGTTGCGGAACGAGGTCGACTCGATGCCCAGCCCGGTGACCGCGCCACCGAGGGTGATCGACCTCAGCTGGGGGACGACCAGCGGGATCAGCCCGTGGGGGAGGGTCGCGTCGACGAGCGTCTCGTAGGTGCACATGCCCTGCACGTCGGCGGTCCGCGTCTCCGGGGCGACCACGACCACGCCGGCGAGGCCGGAGACGTCGAGGCCCGGGGCGTCGGTGCCGGCGCGCGACCGGAAGAGGTTGGACGTCGGCTTGGCCAGGCGGACCGGGGCCCCGGCGGGGATCGCGGCGTAGGAGGCGCGCAGGCGGTCGACGCCCGCCTCGTGCCCGGTCCAGCCCACCTCGGTCGCAGCCGTGCGGGTGTTCCTCCACCTCATAAGCGGAGCCTACCTCCGGTCCCCGGGGGGCTCGTCAAGTCCCCACGCCGCAGCCGGGGGCTAGCGGTGGCCGGCGACGGCGTGCGGGAGGTAGCCGGCCCCCAGCTCCTCGAGCTCGTCGGGCGACAGCTCCACGTCGACGGCGGCGACCGCGTCGGCGAGGTGCTGCGGCTTGGTGACGCCCACGATCGGCGAGGTGACCACCGGCTGGTGGAGCAGCCAGGACAGGGCGACCTGGGCTCGCGGCAGGCCCCGCCGCTCGGCCACTGCGGCGACCTGGTCGACGATCGCGCGGTCCTCGTCGCGGTAGAGCGTGCCGCCGAACTGGTCGGTCTCGGTGCGGGCGGTCCCGGTGTCCCAGTCCCGGGTGAGGCGACCGCGCGCGAGGGGGCTCCACGGCAGTACGCCGACGCCCTGGTCGGCGCACAGCGGCAGCATCTCCCGCTCCTCCTCGCGGTAGAGCAGGTTGTAGTGGTCCTGCATGGAGACGAACGGCGTCCAGCCGTGGCGCTCGGCGACCTGCTGGGCCTTGGCGAACTGCCAGGCGTACATCGACGACGCCCCGAGGTAGCGCGCCTTGCCCGCGCGCACGACGTCGTGCAGCGCCTCCATCGTCTCCTCGATCGGGACCTCGGGGTCCCACCGGTGGATCTGGTAGAGGTCGACGTAGTCGGTGCCCAGGCGGCGCAGCGACGCGTCGATCTCGTGGAGGATCGCCTTGCGGGACAGGCCCGCGCCGTAGGGTCCGGGACGCATCCGGCCGTGGACCTTGGTGGCGATGACGACGTCCTCGCGTGCGGCCAGGTCCTTCAGGGCGCGTCCGGTGAACTCCTCGCTGCTGCCGCCGGAGTAGACGTTGGCGGTGTCGAAGGTCGTGATGCCGGCCTCGAGCGCGTCGCGGATGATCCCGCGCGCCGCCTCCTCGTCGAGCACCCAGGGGTGCCCGCCCCGGTCGGCGTCGCCCCAGCTCATGCAGCCGAGGGTGATGGCGGAGACGGTGAGGCCGCTGGAGCCGAGTCGTGCGTAGCGCATGCCTCCACCCTGCCGCCCCGGGCAACCCGGGGCGACTGGCTCAGTTGAGGATGCGCATGGTGCTCGGCACGCCGCCGCCGCGGTGCACGTCCTCGACGAGCTCCTGCAGCGCCGTGAGGGCGACGTTCTGCGACATCGGGCCGTAGGAGACGCGGGCCACGCCGAGCGCCTCGAGCGTGGCGAGCGGGGGTACGCCGGGGATGCCGATCAGCGTCAGCCGCTGCGGTCCGAGCGCGTCGACCAGCGTGCGCACGTCGGTCTCGTCGAGGATCGCCGGGACGAACACCACCGGGGCCCCGGCGTCGAGGTAGGCCTTGCCGCGCTGGACCGCCTCGGCGAGGTTGTCGGCCTTGTCGCGGTCGCGGCGCAGGTGGAAGGCGTCGGTGCGGGCGTTGAGGACGAAGTCGACGCCCTCCTGCTCGGCCGCCTTCATGATCGCCTCGACCTGGCGGGCCGCCTCGGGCAGCGGCTTCAGCTGGTCCTCGATGTTGGCGCCGACCACGCCGAGGCCGATCGCGCGCCGCACCGTCTCGGCCGCGTCGCCGTAGCCGCCCTCGAGGTCGGCGGTCACCGGGAGGTCGGTGGCGGCGACGATGCGCTGGACCGCCTCGAGCATGAGGTCGAGCGGGATGTTCTCGCCGTCGTCGTAGCCGTAGGACGCGGCGATCGAGTGGCTCGCGGTGGCCAGGGCGGTGGTGCCCTCCACCTGCGCCACGACGCGCGCGCTGATCACGTCCCAGACGTTGACGACGGTGAGCAGGGTCGGGTCCCGGTGGAGCCGGAGGAGCTCGGTGGCCTTGGTGGCGGTGCTGGTGGCGGTGCTGGGGTCGGTCATGGTCCGACTCTGCCAGCAGGGTGACCCGATCCGGCCAGGACATGGTCCGAACGGAGGATATATCCCGTTTGCCCGTTTCCTCGCGTCGATCCTCTCGTTGTCCCCCTCGACCGCACCGGGTCACCCAGGGAGGGAACACACCATGATCACCACGCGCACCGTCCTCGAGCCCGTCGGCCTCGGCCTCGCCGCGATCGGCCTCGTCCTCGGCTCCGGCGCGGTCGCCTCCGCGACCCCGGGCAACGGCAGCGCCGGCGAGCAGGGGTGCGGGGTCGGCCAGGGTGCCGGCCAGGGTGCCGAGAACGGGGTGGGCAACGGCAACGTGAACGGCAACGGCAACGCGTTGGGCCACTGCTCCGACCCCGCTGCCCCGCCGGTGGTCGACCCGCCCGTGGTCCAGCCGCCCGTGGTCGAGCCGCCCGTGGTCGAGCCGCCCGTGGTCGAGCCGCCCGTGGTCCCGCCCGGCGAGGAGCCGGCGACCGAGGAGCCGGCCACCGAGGAGCCGGCCGTCGAGGAGCCCGTGACCGAGGAGCCCGTGACCGAGGAGCCCGTGACCGAGGAGCCCGTGACCGAGGAGCCCGTGACCGAGGAGCCCGTGACCGAGGAGCCCGTGACCGAGGAGCCCGCGACCGAGGAGCCCGCGACCGAGGAGCCCGCGACCGAGGACCCCGCGACCGAGGAGCCCGCGACCGAGGAGCCCGCGACCGACGAGCCGGCCACCGAGGAGCCCGCCACCGACGAGCCCGCCACCGACGAGCCCGCCACCGAGGAGCCCGCGACCGACGAGCCCGCCACCGACGAGCCCGCCACCGACGAGCCCGCCACCGACGAGCCCGCCACCGACGAGCCCGCCACGACGCCGATCGTCCTGGGTGAGGAGGAGGTCGTCCACGACGCCTTCACCGGAACCGTGCGTCCCGTCGCGGCGCCGGCCGCGCACGAGAAGGCCTCCCGGCACGTGGCCCCGGCCGCACGGGTGGCACCTGCGGTGGCCGCGCTGCCCAACACGGGTGGTGTGTGGAGCGGGCTGCCCGGTCTCGGTTTCGTGGCCATCGGCGCGGGGCTGGTGCTGGTCCGCCGGCGGCCCACGGCCTGAGGTCTCACCGTCCACGACGAGGGCGCCGCACCAGGGGGGAGCGGCGCCCTCGTCGTACGTCCGGACGGAGTCAGGCGGGCTCGGCGACGTCGTACGACGCGCGGTAGGCCTCGAGGCCCGTGCATGCCCGGTCGAGCTCGTCAGCGAGGTCGGCCAGCATCGACGAGCCGCCCTCGGTCGTGCCGGTCGTGGCCAGGACCTCGAGCCGCCCGGCGGCGCGGGCCGCAGCGACGGCGCCCAGGTTGGCCGCGCTGCCCTTGAGCGTATGGGCGTGGAAGAGCAGCTCGTCGACGTCGCCGTGACGCAGCGCCTGCTCCACCGAGCCGAGCAGGGCGGCGCTGTTGTCGAGGAAGTTCGCGATGGCGCGGTCGAGGTAGGCGGTGCTGCCGGGCACGAGGTCGCGCAGGGTGTCGAGGCGGTCGATGTCGAGGTGCTGCAGCTCGGGCAGCCCGGGCAGCTCTGGCAGCTCGGGCTCCTCGTCGATGGCCGGCGCGGAACCCTCCATCGGACCCGGCGCCTGCGCCCTGGCGGCCCCGTCGCGCTCGAGCCAGCGGCCGAGCGTGCGCGTCAGGTCGCCGGGGTCGATCGGCTTGGTGATGAAGTCGTCCATGCCGGCGGCCAGGCAGCGCTCGCGCTCGCCGTCGATGGCGGTCGCGGTCATCGCGATGACCGGCAGCTCGGCCAGCGACTCCTCGGTGCGCACCGCCCGGACGGTCGCGTAACCGTCGAGCCGCGGCATCTGCACGTCGAGCAGGACGGCGTCGTACTCGACCTGGGCGAGTGAGACCAGCGCGGAGACTCCGTCGTCGGCGACGTCGACCTCGTGGCCGAGCGCGCGCACCATGCCCTCGGCGACCATCCGGTTGACCGGGTTGTCGTCGACGACCAGCACGCGGCGCCTCGGCCCGACGGGCCGCAGGCGGGAGGGCTCCAGGTGGGGCCGGCCGACGACCTGGTGCCCGTGGGGCGCGCCGAGCGCCATCGTGAAGCGGAACTCGCTGCCCTTGCCCGGGGTGCTGGTGTAGCCGATCTCCCCACCGGCCAGGGACACGATCTCCTTGGAGATCGCCAGCCCGAGCCCGGTGCCGCCGTGGGTGCGCGTGGTCGAGGTGTGGGCCTGCTGGAACGGCTCGAACAGCCCGGTGACGCCGGCGGGGATGCCGATGCCGGTGTCGCGGACCACGAGCTCGAGCATCCAGCCGTCGCCGGCCTCGTCACCCTCCCTGCCGCCGGCCAGGCAGTGGCCCCCGACCTCGACGTCGATGCGGCCGTCGTCGGTGAACTTGACCGCGTTGCTGAGCAGGTTGACCACCACCTGCGACAGCCGCGTCGGGTCACCCCGCAGGACCTCGGGGACCTCCTCGGCCACCTCGATCTCGAGCACCACGCCCTTGCCCGAGGCGGTCTCGGCCAGAGGGCGGACCACCTGCTCGACCACGCCGCGCACGTCGAAGTCGAGCTGCTCGAGCCGCAGCTGGCCGGCCTCGATCTTGGAGAAGTCGAGCAGGTCGTTGATCAGCTCGAGCAGCAGCCGACCGGAGAGCCCGGCGCCGGTGGCGAGCTTGCGCTGCTCCTCGTCGAGCCGGGTCTGCAGCAGCAGCTCGTTGAGCCCGATGACGCCGTTGAGCGGTGTGCGGATCTCGTGGCTCACCATCGCGAGGAAGTCGGACTTCTGGCGGCTGGCGGTCATCGCGGCGTCGCGGGCCTCGGCGAGCTCGCGTGTGGTCTTCTCGCGCAGGGCGACCTGCTCGAGCTGAGCGGTGGCCTGGCGGACGAACTCCTCGATCATCTGGTGGCGGTAGAGCGGGGGGTTGGAGGTCATCACGACGATCGCGATGACCTCGCCGTCGAGGCGGATCGGGTAGCCGATCGAGAGGCGGTCGTCGTCCCAGATCAGGTCACCGTGCTCGACCACGCGGCGGGCCAGGGCGAGGTCCGCGAGACCCGGCGCCGGGTTCGCCAGGTCGGCCGCACGGTCGGCCTCGTCGACGTACAGGGGCGCGACGTCACCGTCGACGAGCCGGAAGCCGCGGGTGCGGCACCAGTCGTCGTGCAGGAGCACCAGGTCGCGGCCCTGCTTGAGGATCGCGTCGAGGGTGTCGGCCTCGTTGGCCGCGCTGGCCACCAGCTGCATCAGGGTGTTCTGGGTGACCTGGTCCTGCAGGGCCTCCTCGGTGGCGACCTGGCCGCTCACGTCGTGGGCGGTCCCCTTGATCACCGCGACGCGCCCCGACTCGTCGGTGCGCCCGACGGCGCGCATCCGCATCGCGAGGTAGGTGCCCTCGCTGGTGCGGACCCGGGTGAGGAACTCGCAGAGCTCGCCCCGGGTGACCAGCGGCGCGATCGCCTCCGCGGATCGCCGCCGGTCGTCGGGATGGACCAGGCCGAGGAAGTCCTGGGCGGGGTCGAGGAAGTGCTCGCTCTCGAACCCCACCATCTCGGTGAGCACCTCGGAGAGGCGGACCGCGCCGCTGGCGAGGTCCCAGCGGAAGCTGCCGACCCGTGCGATGCGCTGGGCCTCGGCCAGCTCCGAGCGGCTGAGCTCCAGCTCGTCCAGGACCCGGCGGTGCTCGTCGAACGAGATGAAGCGGTAGAGCAGCTGCCGCAGCTCGCCCTGCTCGTCGAGCAGAGGGGACTCCTGGAGCAGCACCCAGCGACGGCGGCCCTGACGGGTGATGAACAGGCACTCGACGGGCTCGGTGTTGAAGCGGCCCTGGCGCACGACCTCGAGGTGCGCGGCGTACTGCTCGCGACCGAGGTCGTCCAGGGTGTCGAACATGGTCACGCCCTGCATCTCGGCAGGGGAGGACACCCCGAAGAAGCGCGCCATCGTGGGGTTGGCGTGCACGCTGAGACCGTCGAGGTCCGTCACCCAGATCGCGTCGGGGGACGTCTCGACGATCGCGCGGTGCAGGGCGTCGGTGTCCATGTCGTCTCAGGGGCCAGCCTAGGTGCGGGCACACCCCGTTTGGGACGAATGAGAACCTTCCACGTGTTCGGCCTAGGGCCCCTGGGCCGGGGCGGGGGCCGAACGGCCACGGCGGGTCAGCCAGGTGGCCAGCCAGAGCACCACGCCGAGGCCGACCATGCCTGCGGCGATCTGGTACTGCACCCAGTCCTCGGAGTCCCGCGCCCACGGCCCCGCGAGGAAGAGGCAGGCCACGGCCCCCACCACCGGAGCCCACACCGGGGCGCGGAAGGAGGCCTCGTCGCCCGGGTCCTGGCGCAGCACGAACGCGGCCGTGTTGACGACGCCGAAGACGACCAGGAGCAGCAGCCCGGTGGTGCCGGCCAACGAGCTGACCGTGCTCTCGGCGAGCTGGGAGACGACCACGACGAGCACGAGCGCGAGGGCGGTGGTGAACACGATCCCCGCCCAGGGGGACCGGCGGTGGGGCAGCACCCTGCCGAGCGCCGAGGGCAGCACGCCCTGCTTGGCCATGCCGTAGACCAGCCTGCTGGCCATCAGCATGTTGATCAGCGCGGTGTTCGCGACGGCGAAGACGGTGAGGAAGGGGAAGACCGAGTCGACCGGGAAGGACGGCATGCCGGCCTTCACCGCAGTGAGCAGGACGCCGGTCTCGCCCTCGGAGGAGCGGGCGATCTGCGCGGGGGAGAGGACCGCGACGACGGCGACCGCCACCAGCACGTAGATGGCGGCGGCGATCGCGAGCCCGGTGAACATCGCGCGCGGGAAGGTGCGCTGCGGGTCCTCGGTCTCCTCGACCATGTTGACCGAGTCCTCGAACCCGACCATCGCGAAGAACGCCACCGCGGTCGCGACGGCGATGGCCGTGAACGCCCCGGTGCCCCCGGGCGTCTCGAAGTCGAGCACGCGGGAGGCGTCGGCCTTGCCCTGCGCCACGGCGTACATCCCGATCCCGATGACGACGGCGAGCGCGGACATCTCGACCATGGTCAGCACGACGTTGAACTTCACGCTCTCGCCGACGCCGCGCAGGTTGACCAGCGCCAGCACGACCATGAACAGCAGTGCGACGACGAGGCCGGCGGCGTCCCCGGTCGGGAGGCCGACGGGCAGGATCTCGTCGAGCCCGGCGAGCAGGTTGGCCGCGAGCAGCCGGGAGGAGGTCGAGGCGCTGGTGATCCCGGAGCACACCACCGCGAACGCGACGAGGAACGTCACGAAGTGCAGCCCGAAGGCCTTGTGCGTGTAGAGCGCGGCGCCGGCGGCCTGGGGGTACTTGGTCACCAGTTCCATGTAGGACGTCGCCGTCACCGCCGCGACCGCGAAGGCGAGGACGAAGGGCAGCCATGCCAGCCCCCCGACGTTGCCCGCGATGTCGCCGGTGACGGCGTACACCCCGGCGCCGAGGATGTCGCCGACGATGAACAGCAGGAGCAGCCGTGGCCCCATGACGCGCTTGAGCTCACCGCCATCGACGGCGTCGGCCTGCTGCTCAGGGGTGGTCAGGTCCGCCATACCACCGGTCTAACCCCCTGGATGCGGGCCGCGCCATGGCCGTCCGGCACCCCTGGGCCGCCGGACGGCGGCGTGCGCCGTGGGGCGTGGGGGAGGATGCCGCCATGCGCGAGAGAGTGACCGTGGCCCGACCACGCCTGGAGGGCCAGATCACCGTCCGGGGGGACCGCCGGCTCGGCTTCGCCTCGTTCGGTACGCCGCACGGGCGGCCGGTCTTCTGGTTCCACGGCACCCCGGGGGCCCGACGGCAGATCCCGGTCGAGGCGCGGGCGCTCGCCGACGAGCACGACCTGCGCATCATCGGCATCGACCGGCCGGGCATCGGGTGGTCGACGGCCCACGTCTACGACGACGTCCTCGACTGGACCCGCGACCTCGAGATCGTGGCCGACACCCTGGGAGTGGGGCAGTTCCACGCGATCGGGCTGTCCGGGGGTGGCCCCTACGCGCTGTCGACGAGCGCGGCGATGCCCGACCGCGTGCTCGGCATCGAGGTGCTCGGCGGGGTGGCCCCGACCGTCGGCCCCGACGCGGTGTCCGGTGGCGCGGTGGGCCTGGCCCGGCCGCTGGCGCCGCTGGTCGGGGTGGGCCGGCTGCCGCTCAGCTTCGCCCTGACCAACGCGATCCGGGTGGTGCGGCCCTTCGCCGGCGCCGGGCTCGACCTCTACCGCGTCGCCCAGCCCGCGGGGGACCGCCGGGTGCTGGGTCGGCCGGAGTTCAAGGCGATGTTCCTCGACGACCTGGTCAACGGGTCCCGCAAGCAGATCAGCGCGCCGCTGGCCGACCTGCTCCTGTTCACCCGCCACTGGGGCTTCGAGCTCGGCGACGTGACCGCGCCGGTGCGCTGGTGGCACGGCGACGCCGACCACATCGTCCCGTGGCGCCACGGCGAGCACTGCGTCTCACGGCTGCCGCACGCCGAGCTGCTCACCCTGGAGGGGGAGTCCCACCTGATCGGCATGGCCATGGTCGAGGACATCCTCGAGCGGCTCCTCTGAACCGGATGGGTCATTTCGTGTGGTACGGGTGATCCGTGTGACGGATGTGAGTAACATGGGTGTGAGACAACTCCATCTGCTGTGAGCACGACCTGGGGCTCCCGCCCCGATCCGAACCGAGACCGCTGGGGAAGGCGTACCTCGACGCCGGATCAACAGGGAGGCCCATGATGAGCTCACGTCCTGCGACCAGGGGCGTCATCTACGTCCACTCGGCGCCGTCCGCGCTGTGCCCCCACATCGAGTGGGCGCTCGGCGGGGTGCTCAACCATGCCGTCAGCCTGGAGTGGACCCCCCAGCCCGCCCAGGCAGGCACCTACCGGGCGGAGTACTCCTGGCTCGGCGACGCCGGCACGGCCGCCGCCATGACCTCCGCCCTGCGCGGCTGGAACCACCTGCGCTTCGAGGTCACCGAGGACGCCTCACCCGGCGCGGAGGGTGCCCGCTTCTCCTCCACCCCCGCGCTCGGGGTCTTCCACGCCGTGACGGGGATGCACGGCGACCTGATGATCCCCGAGGACCGCCTCAAGGCGGCGATGGTCAAGTCGGCCCTGGGCGAGACCACCCTCGAGGTCGAGGTCGACCGCCTCCTCGGCAAGCCGTGGGACGACGAGCTGGAGACGTTCCGTCACGCCGGTGACGGTGCCCCCGTCCGCTGGCTCCACCAGGTCGTCTGACGGCGCTGGGGTGCAGTTTCACTAGGTACCTAGTGACGTTGTCACTCCCCGAGTGAAACTTCGCTCGGGGAGTGACAGTTCTGCCGCGGTCCGAGGGCGGCGGAGCCGGTTCCGGTCCCCAGGTCAGGAGACTCCCTCTCGCTCCACCGGTGGCGCCGCGCCGTACGACGGCGGGGCAGGAACGCTGCAGGCTCCCGCCCATGAAGATGACGTTCGACCACCCCGAGACCGACGAGATCCCGATCTTCCTGCGGCGCGAGGCGATCGCCTCCGGGATGTCCGACGCGGCACTGAAGCGGGCCGTGCGGTCCGGGGAGCTGGTCAAGGTGCGCCACGGGGCGTACGTCGCGGGCGAGCTCTGGGCGACCGCGGACCAGCGGGAGCGCCACGTGGTCACGGCCCGGGCGATCCACCGCACCCACGGCGAGCGGATCGCCTTCAGCCACCACACGGCTGCCGTCCTGCACGGGCTCGACCTGTGGAAGGTCGGGCTCGGTGAGGTCCACCTCACGCGTGCCGACGGCAAGCACGGCCGCCACGCCGGCGACCTGATCCACCACCAGGGTGCGCTCCCGGCATCGGAGATCCAGGTCATCCGCGGGCTGCCCGTCGTCGGGCCGGCACGCGCCGCGGTGGAGTCGGCCTCACTGCTGAGTGTCGAGCAGGGACTGGTGACCGTCGACTCGGTCCTGCGGCTCGGCCTGTGCGGGATCGAGGAGGTCGAAGAACGACGGGCCGCCACCGAGCACTGGCCGGACAGCCTCGGCCTGCAGGTCGTCGTGAGCCTCGCCGACGCCCGGCACGCCTCGGTGGGCGAGGACCGCACCGCTCACCTGCTCTGGCGGGCCAACCTCCCTCGGCCCGATCCGCAGTACGAGGTGTGGGAGGGCGGGGTGCTCCTCGGCATCGTGGACTTCGCCTGGCCCGAGCTGGGCGTGATCCTGGAGTTCGACGGCAAGGTGAAGTACGAGAAGCACCTGCGGCCGGGCGAGTCGGCCGCCGACGCCGTCGTCCGGGAGAAGAAGCGAGAGGACCGGATCCGCGAGGCCACCGGATGGATCGTGATCCGGGTGACGTGGGCCGACCTGGCCGACCCGGCCCAGCTCGTCGCTCGGATCCGGCGCGCGATGCGTCGCGCCGCGGCCTGAGCCGGCGTCCCGTCGTACCTGCGGGAAAACTGGTGCTCCCCGAGCGAAGTTTCGCTCGGGGAGCACCAAGGTCACTAGGTACCTAGTGAAACCGCACCCAGCGGCTACAGCGGGATGTTGCCGTGGCGCCCGCGGACGGGCCCGGCCCGGAGCGCCTCGACGATCGCACCGGCGATCGAGGAGCGGGTGACCGCGGGGTCGACGATCTCGTCGACGACGCCGAGCTCGATCGCGGCCTCGACGCCCCCGGCGATCTTGTCGTGCTCGTCGGCCAGCTCCTGCTCGGTCTGCTCGCGCAGGTCCGGCGGGACCTCCGCCAGCCGGCGCCGGTGCAGGATGCGGATCGCGGCGACCGAGCCCATGACGGCGACCTGCGCGCCGGGCCACGCGTAGACGCGGGTCGCCCCCAGGGCGCGGGCGTTCATCGCGATGTAGGCACCGCCGTAGGCCTTGCGGGTCACCAGCGTCACCCGCGGCACCGTGCACTCGCTGAACGCGTGCAGCAGCTTCGCGCCCCGTCGTACGACGCCGTCCCACTCCTGACCGACGCCGGGCAGGTAGCCGGGTACGTCGACCAGCACGACGAGCGGCACCCCGAACGCGTCGCACATGCGC
This sequence comes from Nocardioides marmoribigeumensis, assembly GCF_031458325.1. Classification (NCBI taxonomy): domain Bacteria; kingdom Bacillati; phylum Actinomycetota; class Actinomycetes; order Propionibacteriales; family Nocardioidaceae; genus Nocardioides; species Nocardioides marmoribigeumensis. Next base: position 333,447 of record NZ_JAVDYG010000001.1, on the reverse strand, counting down.
ACGAAGCGGGCTGCCTTCTCCGCCGAGAAGCTGTCGAGGCAGCCGCCGAGGCGCAGGGGGTTGTTGGCCACGACGCCGACGGTGCGGCCACCGAGGCGGCCCAGCGCGGTGACGACGTTGGGGGCCCAACGACCGTGAAGCTCGCGTGCGGTGCCCTCGTCGAGCACCTGCTCGACCAGCGGGTGGACGTCGTAGGCGCGCTTGGGGTTGTCGGGCAGGGCCTGGGACAGGTCGCGGTCGGCCACGGCCTGCAGGTCCATCTCGCCCTGGTCGCCGAGGAGCGAGGCGAGGTCGCGGGCCTGGGCCAGCGCCTCCTCCTCGGAGTCGACGAGCAGGTGGACGACGCCCGAGCGGCGGCCGTGCGGCTCAGGTCCGCCGAGGCGCGCCATGTCGACGTCCTCGCCGGTGACCGAGCGCACGACGTCGGGTCCGGTGACGAAGATGCGGCCCTCGGGGCCGAGGATCACCACGTCGGTGAGGGCGGGACCGTACGCCGCGCCGCCGGCGGCCGGGCCGAGCACCACCGAGATCTGCGGGATGCGACCCGAGGCGAGCGTCATCGCGTGGAAGATCTCGCCCACGGCGTGCAGCGAGCGGACCCCCTCGGGCAGACGCGCGCCGCCGGAGTGCCACAGGCCGATGATCGGGACGCCGTCCGCGACGGCCCGCTCGTAGGCCTCGACGACCACGCGGCAGCCGTCGACGCCCATCGCGCCGCCCATCACGGTGACGTCGGAGCAGAAGGCGACGACCGGCTGGCCGTCGATCGTGCCGGTGGCGGCACGCATGCCGGACAGCGTGTCCGGTCCGAGGAAGGTCAGCGACCCCTCGTCGAGGAGCGCGGGGAGGCGGTGGACCGGGTTGCGGGGGTCCTCCTCGCGGGGCGGCTTGGGCGCGCGCGGCGCCGGGGGCGCCGAGCCGGTCGGGGGAGCGGTGAGCGTCATGGGGTCTCCAGATCTCGGTGGTGGGGCGCGGTCCCGTCGGTCAGACGGGGAGGAAGGCGACGGCCACGTTGTGTCCCCCGAAGCCGAAGGAGTTGTTGAGCACGGCCTTGCCTGCGGGCATCGGCCGGCGCGTGGTGGCGATGTCGAGGCCGATGTCCTCGGGGTCCTCGAGGTTGATCGTCGGCGGCACGGTCCCGTCGCGCAGGGCCAGGACCGAGGCGACCGACTCGAGGGCGCCGGCAGCACCGAGGAGGTGGCCGGTCATCGACTTGGTCGAGGTCACCACCACCTGGTCGGCGGCGGAGCCGAGGGCCTGCCGGATCGCCGCGGCCTCGGCCACGTCGCCCTGCGGGGTCGAGGTGGCGTGGGCGTTGACGTGGCCGATGTCGGAGGCCTGCAGGCCCGCGTTGGCCAGGGCCAGCTGCATCGCCCGGGTCGCCCCGGCGCCCGAGGGGTCGGGCTGCGCGATGTCGTGGCTGTCGGCGGTGATGCCGGCGCCCGCGGCCTCGGCGTACACCTTGGCGCCGCGCGCGGTGGCGTGCGCCTCGGACTCGAGCACGAGCACGGCCGCGCCCTCGCCGAGGACGAAGCCGTCCCGGCCCTTGTCCCACGGGCGCGAGGCGCGCTCGGGCTCGTCGTTGCGCGTGGACAGGGCCCGCATCTGGCCGAAGGCGGCCATCGGCAGGGCGTGTACGGCGGCCTCGGTGCCGCCGACGACGACGACGTCGGCCCGGCCGAGCCGGATGAGGTCGATGCCGAGGGCGACGGCCTCGTTGCCCGACGCGCACGCGGAGACAGGGGTGTGGACCCCGGCTCGGGCGCCGATCGCCAGGCCGATGCTGGCCGCGGGACCGTTGGGCATGAGCATCGGGATCGCCAGGGGCGAGACCCGACGCGGGCCGCTGGCCAGCAGCTGGTCGTAGTTGCTCAGCAGGGTCTGCACCCCGCCGATGCCGGAGGCGCAGGCGACCGCGACCCGGAGCGGGTCGGGCCCGTCCGCGGACCCCTCGTCCGAGGCGAGGGAGAAGCCCGCGTCGCGCCAGGCCTCCAGCGCCGCGACCAGCGCCAGCTGGCCGGAGCGGTCCAGGCGGCGGGCCTTGACCCGCTCGAGGACGTCGGTGGGGTCGACCGCGACCTCGGCGGCGATCTGCGCGCCGAGGTCCGCGGCCCAGTCCTGCTTGAGGACGCCGACCCCGGACTGGCCCGACACGAGGGCGGACCAGGTCGCGGTGACGTCTCCTCCGACGGGGGACGTGGCGCCCAGGCCGGTGACGAGGACGCGGGTGCCCGGGTCGGTTCCAGTACGGGTGTCAGTCATGGCTCAGGCAGCCTGCGCCTTCTCGATGAAGCTGACCGCGTCGCCGACGGTCTTGAGGTTCTTCACCTCGTCGTCGGGGATGCGCACGCCGAACTTCTCCTCGGCGGCGACGACGATCTCGACCATCGACAGGGAGTCGACGTCGAGGTCGGCGACGAAGGCCTTGTCGGTCTGGACGTCGTCGGCGGGGACGCCGGCGATCTCCTCGACGATCTCGGCGAGCTCGGCGCGGATGTCAGTGGCGGTGGTCATGGTGATGAACCTTTCGTGAGGTGGTTTCTTCGTGGGTGCGGATCAGGGGTGCCGCGACGACGGTGGCGCGGAGATCGGGGGGTCAGCGGACGGTGGGTGGGACCGTGACGACCTGGCCGGCGTAGGCGAGCCCGGCGCCGAAGGCGACGAGCAGCGCCCGCTGCCCGGGCTGGACCGCGCCCTCGCTGACCAGGCGGTGCAGCGCGAGCGGGACGGAGGCTGCCGAGGTGTTGCCCTGGTCGACGATGTCGTGGGCGACCGCGATGCGCTCGGGCAGGTGCAGCGAGCGGGCCATCACGTCGGTGATGCGCCGGTTGGCCTGGTGGGGCACGAAGGCGTCGATGTCGTCGAGGGTCAGGTCGCTGCGGTCGAGGATCTCGGCGGCGACCTTGCCCATCTCGAAGGCCGCCCAGCGGAAGACCGCGTTGCCCTGCATGACCAGGTGCGGCATCGCCGGGTCGTCGGAGGCGACCACGTCGCGCCAGTCCTCGCGCTGGCGGATCAGGTCGAACTGCTCACCGTCGCTGCCCCAGACGACGGGCCCGACGCCGGCCGTGCCCTCGGGGGCCGGTCCGACCACGACGGCGCCCGCGCCGTCGGCGAAGATGAACGCCGTGCCGCGGTCGCTGCGGTCGGTGATGTCGGAGAGCCGCTCGACGCCGATGACCAGCACGTGGCGGGCGCTCCCGCCGCGGACCATGTCGCGGGCGAGCCCGAGTCCGTAGCAGAAGCCCGCGCACGCGGCGCTGATGTCGAAGGCGGCCGGGCGCTCGAGCCCGAGCTCGTGGGCGACGGCGGGCGCGACCGCGGGGGTCTGCATGAGGTGCGAGACGGTGGCGACGATGACGGCGTCGACCTGGCCGGGCTCGAGGCCGGCCGCGGTGATGGCGTCACGGGCCGCCGAGACCGACATCATCTGGACGGACTCGTCGTCGCCGGCCCACCGGCGCGAGCGGATGCCCGAGCGCTGCTGGATCCACTCGTCGGAGGAGTCGATCGCCTCGACGATCTCGGCGTTGGGCACGACCCGTCGGGGCCGGTAGACACCGAGCCCGAGGAGCGTCGCCTCGGCAGGAGCGTTCATCAGGACGCCTGCACGGGGTGGAGGCGGATGAGGGGCTGGCCGGGGGAGACCGGGTCGCCGTCGCTGACCAGCCACTCGACGATCGTGCCGCCGTACGGCGCGGTGACCGCGGTCTCCGCGCGCAGGGTGGCGACCGCGCCGATCGTGGCCTGTGCCGGGACCGAGGCGCCCTCGGCGAGGTCGAGGCTCTGGCGGAACGTGCCCTTGGTGGGGGAGACGAGCATCCGCCACGTCGGGGAGGCGTCCATCGGCGACGGGGTGCCGTGCTTCTCGACGAACTCGCGGGCGTCGTCGAGCTGCTCCGGGCCGTTGAGCGCGAAGGTCTCCACGCCCTTGAGGGCCCGCTTGGCGATGCCGGTGAGCGTGCCGGCGGGCGGCATCTCGAGGATGCCGGTGACGCCGAGGTCGCGCATCGTCTCCAGGCACAGGTCCCAGCGCACGGGGCGGGCGATCTGCTGGACGATGCGCTCGAGCACCTCGCGGCCGTCGTGCACGACGTGGCCGTCGTAGTTGGAGATCACGCGGGTGCGGGGGTCGTGGGTCGACACGGCGCGGGCGAGGCTGCGGACGTGGGCGACGGCCGGGGCCATGTGCTCGGTGTGGAAGGCGCCGGCCACGGACAGCGGCATGAGGCGCGCCCGTGCCGGCGGGTCCGCGGCGAGGGCGGCGAGCTGCTCGACGGTGCCGGCGGCGACCACCTGGCCGGGGCCGTTGTCGTTGGCAGCGGTGAGCCCGTGCTGCTCGAGCTTGGCCAGGACCTCCTCGCGCTGCCCACCGAGGATCGCGGTCATGCTGGTCGGGGTCGCGGCGGCGGCGCGGGCCATGGCCTTGCCACGCTCGCGGACCAGCACCATCGCCTGCTCGGCGGTGATCGCGCGGGCACCCGCCGCGACGGCCAGCTCGCCGACGCTGTGGCCGGCGACCGCGCCGATCCTGTCGAAGGCGTCCGCGGGGTGGGGGAACAGGCTGAGCGCGGCGACCAGGCCGGTGGCGACCAGGAGCGGCTGCGCGACGGCGGTGTCACGGATGGCGTCCTCGTCGGCCTTGGTGCCGTAGTGGGCGAGGTCGAGGTCGGCGACGGCGGAGAGCCACTCGAAGCGGGCGGCGAACGCGGGGTCCTCCAGCCAGGGCGTGAGGAAGCCGGGCTTCTGGGCTCCCTGACCGGGAGCGACGATGACGAGCATGCTTCTACCTTGCCCCGGAGGACCCCCCGGATCCGACTCCGACGCCGACGAAGATGGCACGTCCATCTTTGTGGGAACCCGACAAGTCAGGCGGGTCAGCGCTGGTTACTCGCCAGTCGGCCGAGGACGACCGCGACGCGAAGCGTGAACGCCTGGCGCGCGTCGGCCGGCGCGAGGCCGGTGACGTCCATCACCCGCTTGAGCCGATAGCGCACCGTGTTGGGGTGCACGAACAGCACGCGCGCCGTGGCCTCGATCGAGCCGCCCTGGTCGAGGTAGGAGGTGAGCGTGAGCATCAGGTCGGGCCCCGCTGCGTTCAGGGGCGCGCACACCGTCTCCGCCAACGTACGACGGGCCGCGGGGTCCCCGTCCAGCGCGCGTTCGGCGAGCAGGTCGTCGCTGGTGACCGTGTCGGCGACCGTCGGCCAGCCCGCGGCGGCGTGCAGGCCGGCCACGGCCTCGGCCGCGGAGTGGTGGGCTCGCAGCAGGTCGTCGACCAGCGGTCCGACGACGACCGGGCCGTGATCGAAGTGCGGAGCCAGCACCGCGCCCGCTTTGTCGGGGTCCGACACCCCGCCGACCACGACAGCCAGCCGGTCACCCTGGACCGCGCCGAGCGCCTCGAGACCCGCGGCCCGGGCCGCGTGACGCACCTGGTCGACCACGGCCTCGGGGCTGCTGCCGTCGGAGGGGGCCGGTCCGACGATCACCGCGACGTCACCCGTGCCGTGCCAGCCCAGGGCGGAGGCGCGGGTGCGGATGTTCTCGTCGGCCTCGCCGCGCATGATCGAGTCGACCACCAGCGCCTCGAGCCGCGCGTCCCAGGCCCCGCGCATCTCGGCGGCGTGGGCGTAGACGTCGGCGGTGGCGAAGGCCAGCTCGCGGCCGTAGCGCAGGATCTCGGCCTGCACGCCGGCCGCGTGGTCGGGGTCGACGACCGCGGCGAGCTCGGACTCGGCGACCTCGATGCTCAGCCGGATCATCTGCACGGTCTGCTGCAGGGTGATCGAGCCGGTGAGGGACTGGGGGGCCGTGCCGAACACGGCGGCGCTCAGGGGCGGGGTGGCGCGCGCGGTCTCCCGGTCGCGCGCGTCGTCGTACCACTCGATGAACTGGCTGTAGCCCGCCTGCAGGACCATCGAGACGAAGGACCGCTGCTCGGCGTCGAGCTCCTCGAACCAGTCCATCTCGGCCTGCATCCGGGCCATCGTGGTCTTGGTGAGGGCCGGCACGGCGCGCTGCATCCGGCGCACGACCCGCGCCCGCGTGCGCGCCGGGGGGCGCCCGCTGCTGCTCACGTGGACCAGCCTAGAGCGGTGAGCCCGCGAGACGGACATGTGACCTGGAACATGTTCCCGTGACGCGTCACGCAGCCTTACTGTGCTGGGATGCGTGGAACCGAGGACCCGCTCGAGGTCCAGTACGTCACGATCCACGGCCACCGCCGCGCTTTCGTCAAGGCCGGCAGCGGCCCGGCGATCCTGCTGCTGCACGGCATGGCGTGCGACCACACGACGTGGAACCCGATCATCCGGCGCCTCGCGCGCCGCCACACCGTGATCGCCCCCGACCTCCTCGGGCACGGCCGGTCGGACAAGCCGCGGGCGGACTACAGCGTCGGGGGCTACGCCAACGGGATGCGCGACCTGCTCACCGTCCTGGGCATCGACCGGGTCACGGTCGTCGGTCACAGCCTCGGCGGTGGCGTCGCGATGCAGTTCGCCTACCAGTTCCCCGAGCGCACCGAGCGCGTCGCCCTGATCGCACCCGGGGGTCTCGGCCGCGAGGTCACCCCGATCATCCGGGCGGTGACCCTGCCCGGCTTCCACACCGCGATGGGGCTGGCGACGCTGCCCGGCGTCCGTCACGCCGTCACCGGCTCGCTGCGCGGGCTCAAGCGCACCGGCCACCCCGTGCTGCGCGACCTCGGCGAGATCGCCGACATCGTCGAGCACCTCAAGGACCCCCGCTCCCGCCGGGCGCTCGCGCACGTGGTCCGCGCGTGCGTCGACCTGCGTGGCCAGATCATCACGATGGTCGACCGGGCCTACCTGACCCAGGAGATGCCGCTGTGCCTCATCTGGGGCCAGGACGACCAGGTCATCCCCGCCACCCACGCGGCCCGGATCAGGTCGGTCGCGCCCGGGGTGCGCGTCACGATCACCCCCGGCTGCGGGCACTTCCCGCACAAGGAGGACCCCGAGCTGGTGGTGAGCACCCTCGAGCGGTTCATCCGCACCACCCAGCCCGCGACCCACCACCGCGGCCGCTGGCGGGCGCTGCTGAAGAACGGCGCCCCCGCGGGCGTCGTGATCCCCGACAGCCGGGTCGTCACGATCGCCTGACGGCCCCCGCCGCGACCGACCGCCCCTCCGATTGACAGCTGGGGGGACGGGCGGCGGCCGCGGGGCGGGTCAGGCGTCGCCGCCCTCCTGCTTGACCCCGGAGACGGCGGTGGGGTCGTCGATGCGGTACTTCTCGAACGCCTTGACCACGACGCTCTGCTCGATCTCGCCGGCCTGGGCCAGCGCGGTGAGCGCGGCGACGGCGACGGACTGGGCGTCGATGTGGAAGAACCGTCGGGCGGCGGGACGCGTGTCGGCGAAGCCGAACCCGTCGGCGCCGAGGACGTGGAAGTCCTCCGGCACCCACTTGGCGATCTGGTTGGGCACCGCGGTCATGAAGTCGCTGACCGCGACGACCGGACCGTCGTGACCGCTGAGCACCTCGGTGACGTAGGGCGTGCGGGCCTCCTGGTCGGGGTGGAGGAAGTTGTGCTCCTCGGTGGCGATCGCCTCGCGGGCCAGCTCGTTCCACGACGTCGCCGACCAGGTCGCGGCCCGGACACCCCAGTCCTCGAGCAGCAGCTCGGCCGCGTCACGCGCCCAGGGGTAGCCGACGCCCGACCCGACGAGCTGGACGACGGGGCCGTCGCCCTCCGGGGCCTCGCTCACGCGGTAGAGCCCCTTGAGCAGGCCCTCGACGTCGAGGCCCTCCGGCTCCTTGGGCTGGACGTAGGGCTCGTTGTAGACGGTGAGGTAGAAGATGACGTTCTCGCCGCCGGGGTGCTCCTCGGTGGAGCCGTACATCCGCTCGATGCCGCTGCGCACGATGTGGCCGACCTCGTAGGCGAACGCCGGGTCGTAGTGCACGACCGCCGGGTTGGTCGCCGCCAGGAGCGGGGAGTGCCCGTCGGCGTGCTGCAGGCCCTCGCCGGTCAGCGTGGTGCGCCCGGCGGTCGCCCCGATGAGGAACCCGCGTGCCATCTGGTCGGCCATCGCCCAGATCGAGTCGCCGGTGCGCTGGAAGCCGAACATCGAGTAGAAGAGGTAGACCGGGATCATGTACTCCCCGTGCGTGGAGTACGCCGACCCGGCGGCCGTCGCGGAGGCCATCGCCCCGGCCTCGGAGATGCCCTCGTGGAGGAGCTGTCCTTGCGGGGACTCCTTGTAGGCCATGAGCAGCTTGCGGTCGACCGACTCGTAGTGCTGGCCGGCCGGGTTGTAGATCTTCTGGCTCGAGAACATCGAGTCCATGCCGAAGGTGCGGTACTCGTCGGGCGCGATCGGCACGATGCGCGCACCGATGCCCTTGTCCTTGACCAGGTCCTTGATCAGCCGCACCAGCGCCATCGTCGTGGCCACGGCCTGCTTGCCGGACCCGGCCTTGAGCTCGTCGTACACCTTGGCGGCGGGCAGCTCGAGGGGCTTGGCGCGCACGACGCGCTTGGGCAGCGAGCCGCCGAGCTCCTTGCGGCGCTCGAGCATGTACTCGATCTCGGGGGAGTCCTCGCCGGGGTGGAAGAACGGCGCCATGCCGTGCTTCTCGTAGTGCTCGTCGATGTCGCGGTCCGACATCGGCAGATAGAGCCGGTCGCGGTACTTCTTGATGTCGGGAAGCGTGAGCTTCTTCATCTGGTGGGTGGCGTTCTTGCCCTCGAGCGCCGGGATCGTCCAGCCCTTGATGGTCTTGGCCAGGATCACGGTCGGCTGACCGGCGTGCTTGGTGGCCGCGTCGAACGCCGCGTAGACCTTGCGGTAGTCGTGACCGCCGCGCGGGAGCTTGCGGATCTGCTCGTCCGACATGTGCTCGACCATCTTGCGCAGGCGCGAGTCGCCGCCGAAGAAGCTGTCGCGGATGTAGTCGCCGGACTCCACCGAGTAGGTCTGGAACATGCCGTCGGGGGTGGTGTTCATCTTGTTGACCAGGACGCCGTCGACGTCGCGGGCGAGCAGGTCGTCCCACTCGCGGCCCCAGACGACCTTGATCACGTTCCACCCGGCGCCACGGAAGTTGGCCTCGAGCTCCTGGATGATCTTGCCGTTGCCGGTGACCGGGCCGTCGAGCTGCTGCAGGTTGCAGTTGATCACCCAGGTGAGGTTGTCCAGCTCCTCGCGAGCGGCGATGCGGATGGCGCCCAGGGACTCGGGCTCGGCCATCTCGCCGTCACCGAGGAACGCCCACACGTGCTGGTCGCCGGTGTCCTTGATGCCCCGGTTGTGCAGGTAGCGGTTGAAGCGCGCCTGGTAGATCGAGTTGATCGCAGTGAGGCCCATCGAGACCGTGGGGAACTCCCAGAAGTCCGGCATCAGCCGGGGGTGGGGGTAGGACGGCAGGCCCTTGCCGACGCCGTGCTGCGCCTCCTGGCGGAAGTTGGTCAGCTGCCCGGCGGAGAGCCGGCCCTCGAGGAAGGCGCGGGCGTAGATGCCGGGGGAGGCGTGCCCCTGGATGTAGACCTGGTCGCCGCCGCCGGGGTGGTCGTGGCCCTTGAAGAAGTGGTTGAAGCCGACCTCGTAGAGCGAGGCGGACGACTGGTAGGTCGCGATGTGGCCGCCGACCTCGAGGCCGGGACGGTTGGCGCCGGAGACCATGATCGCGGCGTTCCACCGGATGAACGCGCGGATGCGGCGCTCGACCTCCTCGTCGCCGGGGAACCACGGCTCGCGCTCCGGGGGGATCGTGTTGATGTAGTCGGTGCTGCGCAGCGCAGGGACGCCGACCTGCTTCTCCCGCGCGCGCTCCAGCAGCTTGAGCATCACGAAGCGGGCGCGGTCGCGGCCGCGCTCCTCGATGAGCGCGTCGAGCGAGTCGACCCAGTCGCCGGTCTCGTCGGGGTCGATGTCCGGCAGCTGGGTGGGAAGTCCCTCGTGGATCACGCTGCGGCCGGCGCGGGGGGTGGGGGTGTCCGTCTTGTCGTCCGAGGTCACGAATCCATCTTTGCACCGGCCTCCAGTACTCGCGAGTACGCCGGAAGCACCCGGCCGCCCGCAGGGGTGACCAGGCGCGCGGGTAGGTTCGACACCCGTTGAGGGGGGAAGGTCGCGCAAAACGTTGCGCGGTCGGCGCTCATCCGGTGGACTGGCCGGACGGGACCGTCCCCAGGACGGCCACCAGCACACCGGAAACGAGGAGGCAGGACGTGAGTGCGACCCCCGGGGGCGCCGACACCAAGGACGCAGGTGGACGGTTGGGTCTCACCCGTGGCGACGTGGTCCAGGAGTTCGGCTGGGACGAGGACGTCGACGACGACCTGCGGGTCCAGGTCGAGAACGCCGTCGACGGCGACCTGGTCGACGGCGACTACGGCAACGTCGTGGACGCGGTCCTGCTGTGGTGGCGTGAGGACGACGGTGACTTGGTCGACGCGTTGGTCGACGCCCTGACCGACCTCGCGGACGGCGGGGTCATCTGGCTGCTCACTCCCAAGGTGGGGCGGCCCGGCGAGGTCGAGGCCGCCGACATCACCGAGGCGGCACCCATCGCGGGGCTCGCGGTGACCACGACGATGTCGATCTGCGCGGACTGGACCGCCACCCGTCTCGCGGCGCCCAAGAACCACCCTCGCTGAGAGCCTCCCTGACCGGTTCGCACCCCGCTGAGACCTGCCCGGGCCCGCTGAGACCCGCCTCACCGGCCCGTACCCTCAGGCGCTCGTGCTCGTTCGTTCTTGTAGTTGCTCGGACACATCTTCAAGGAGACCCATGCAGAAGCCACGGCAGGCAGCCGCCCTCGTCGGAGACCAGGTGACGAAGGCGCGGGTGCTGCTGGCCAGTGGCATCGTCAAGCCCTACGGCCCCCGCAAGCTCGCCAAGCTCGCGCTGACCCTCAAGGAGTGGGGCGTGGGGCCGGCCGGCGGGTTCGCCGCCCTCGCGGTGCGGGCGCCCGACGAGGTGGGGCTGGTCGACGAGCTGGGCGAGCTCACGTGGAAGCAGCTCGACGAGCGGGGCACCGCCCTGGCCGACTCCCTGCGCGAGATGGGCGTCGACTCCGAGCACGGGGTCGCGATCATGGCGCGCAACCACCGCTACTTCATCGACGCGCTCATCGCCGCCAGCAAGCTCGGCGGCGACATCCTGTTCCTCAACACCGCGTTCTCCGGCCCGCAGCTGGTCGAGGTGATGGAGCGCGAGGGGCCCAAGGTCATCGTCTTCGACGAGGAGTTCAGCGAGCTGGTCGAGGAGATCCCCGACGAGATCAAGCGGGTCGTGGCCTGGGTCGAGGACGACGAGGACAACCTGGAGGCCCCCTCGGAGGACGCCACCACGATCGAGGCGCTGATCGAGAAGGGCTCCGCGACCGCCGACCTCGAGGCGCCTGAGTCCCAGAGCCGCATCGTCATCCTCACCTCCGGCACGACCGGTACGCCGAAGGGCGCGCCCCGCAGCGACGCCGGCGTCGACGCGGCGGTGTCCCTGCTCTCGCGGATGCCGCTGCGCCGCGGCTGGACCTGCCACATCGCCGCGCCGCTGTTCCACACCTGGGGGTTCGCCCACCTCGCCCTGGCGATGCTGCTGCAGTCCAAGGTCGTGCTGCGTCGCAAGTTCGACCCCGAGCAGTGCTTGGAGACGATGGAGGAGCACGACGTGGACTCGCTCGTCGTGATCCCGGTGATGATGCAGCGCATCTTCAAGCTGGGCGACGACAAGCTGGCGAGGTTCGACTTCCCCAACCTCAAGGTGGTGGCCGCCTCCGGCTCCGCGCTGCCCGGTGACCTGGGCACCAAGTGGATGGACACCTTCGGCGACAACCTCTACAACATCTACGGCTCGACCGAGGTCGCCTACGCGACCGTCGCGACCCCGCAGGACCTGCGCGAGGCCCCCGGCACCGCCGGCAAGCCGCCGCACGCCACGATCGTCAAGATCTTCGACGAGGACGGCAACGAGGTCGAGCAGGGCAAGACCGGGCGCATCTTCGTCGGCAACGGGATCCTCTTCGAGGGCTACACCGGCGGCGAGGAGACCAAGGACATGATCGACGGGCTGATGAGCTCGGGCGACGTGGGCCGCTTCGACGAGCAGGGCCACCTCTTCGTCGAGGGCCGCGACGACGAGATGATCGTCTCCGGCGGCGAGAACGTCTTCCCCAAGGAGGTCGAGGACTGCCTCGCCAAGCACGACGCGGTCCACGAGGTGGCCTGCATCGGGGTCGACGACGAGGACTACGGCAAGCGACTCAAGGCCTTCGTCGTGCTCGAGGACGGCAAGGACGCCAGCGAGGACGACCTCAAGGGCCACGTGAAGTCCAACCTCGCCCGCTACAAGGTGCCCCGCGAGATCGAGTTCCTCGACGAACTCCCGCGCAACGCCACCGGCAAGGTGCTCAAGCGCAAGCTCGAGGGGGACGGCGACGACGACTCCGACAGCGCCGCCACGGACGGTGACGGCGACGCCGGCTGAGCCCGGAAAACTTTGCCTGGGAGTGGTCCAAACCACGCGTTGCCGCCGTGCACCACACCCCTAGGCGTGGTTCAATAGTGGTGCAGCCGCTGGTGACCCGAGACGCCAGCGGCTGCACTTGCTTTTTCCGGCCACGTCGAGGTTGCCGCGGGTCGGCTGCCAGGAGCGTCGCCGAGTGACATGATGGAGCCATGTTGCGATCGACGGGTGCGGTGCTCCTTCTCTGTGCGGTGAGCGCGCTCGCCGGCTGCGGCCAGGAGGCCGACTCCTCCGCGGGCGCGCCGAGCCTGTCCGGCACCACGTCGGTCGCCCAGCCGCTGCCCGCGGCGAGCAAGCTGCCGACGCTGTCGGCCACGCGCACCAACATGCCCGACTGCCGCGCCACGTGGCGTCCCGGTCGCACCCTGCCCCAGCACTACGACGGCTGCGTCGACAACGCCGCCGAGATCCCGGTCGCCGCCAGGGGCCACGAGTGCGCCGACGGCTCGCGCCTGATCAACTTCCGTGGCCGCCAGTGGGCCGTGACCGGCGGCCCGATCTCGATCACCGACGGCCCCAAGCTGCTCGGGGACGAGGCCTACCTCACCGCGCTCGAGAACTGCCAGCCCAGCTGACCCGGGCGCGGCACGCCCGGTCCGGCGGGACCGGTACGCTCGCCTCTCCGCGACGCCCCGCGCGTCGTACGGGCGCATAGCTCAGCGGTAGAGCTCTGGTCTTACAAACCAGCGGTCGCAGGTTCGATCCCTGCTGCGCCCACGTGCTTCTGCGTGAGCTGGTCGAGATCCTCGAGGAGCGCTACGACCCGTCGTGGGCGGAGCCGTGGGACGTGGTCGGGCTCGTGTGCGGCGACCCGGACGCCGAGGTCGCGAGCGTGCTCTTCGCCGTCGACCCGGTGCAGGCGGTGGTCGACGAGGCCGTCGAGCGCGGCGTCGACGCCCTGGTCGTGCACCACCCGCTGCTGCTCACGCCGGTGAGCTCGGTCGCGGCCACGACCCCCAAGGGGCGCGTGGTGCACCGGCTCGTGCGCGAGGGCATCGCGCTCTACACCGCCCACACCAGCGCCGACGTGCCTGCCCACGGCGTCAACGAGGCCATCGCGCACACGCTCGACCTGCAGGACCTGAGCGTGCTGTCGCCCACCGACGCAGGGCTGGACAAGCTCGTCGTCCTCGTCCCGACCGACGCCGCCGAGGCCGTGCGGACCGCGATCGCGACCGCGGGTGCGGGGCGCATCGGCGATTACGACTCGTGCACGTGGTCCGTGGTCGGCGAGGGGCGCTTCCGCCCGCTCGAGGGCGCCCACCCCACGGTCGGCGAGGTCGGTTGCCCCGAGATCACCGCCGAGGTGCGCGTCGAGGCCGTCGTGCCGCGCCGGCTCCGCGCTGAGGTCGTCGCCGCGATGCGGGCCGCGCACCCCTACGAGGAGCCGGCGTACGACGTCCACGAGCTCGCGCTCGCCCCCGGCCAGACGGGCCCGGTGTCGGTCCGGGGCCACGGGCGGGTCGGCACGCTGCCGGAGCCGATGAGCCTGCGCGACTTCGCGGCGTACGTCGACCAGCGCTTCCCGCGCACGGCCCAAGGGGTGCGCGTGGCGGGCGACCCGGACCGGCTCGTGCAGCGGGTGGCGGTCGGGGCGGGATCGGGGGAGTCGCTGCTCGAGGACGCCTCGCGGGCCGGGGTCGACGTGTTCGTGACCTCCGACCTCAAGCACCACCGGGCCGGCGAGCACCTCGAGGAGCCGGGGGCGCCGGCGCTGGTGGACGTGGCGCACTGGGCGGCGGAGTGGACCTGGCTGCCGGTCGTGCGGGCCGAGGTGGACCGGGAGGTGGCCGCGCGGGGCTATACGGTGGACACCCGCGTGAGCACGATCGTCACGGACCCGTGGACGTTCCGGGTCTGACCCTGTCCGAGGAGGACACCTGCAGTGAAGGCCGACCCGTTCGCCCAGCTCAAGCTGCTCGACGTGCAGGAGCTGGACTCCGGCCACGACGCGCTACGCCACCAGGCCCGCAACCCGCCGGAGGGGCCCGAGCTCGCCGCCCTCAAGGCGCAGCGTGACGAGCTCGACGGCCGGGCGCAGGACCTGCGGCTCGCCGTCGACGACCTGACCCGCGAGCAGCGGAAGGCCGACGCCGACGTCGAGCAGGTCAAGGCGCGGCGGGTCCGTGACCAGCAGCGGCTCGACGGCGGCACGATCACCAACCCCAAGGACCTCGAGCACCTCCAGCACGAGCTGCTCGCGCTCGACAAGCGGGTCTCGGACCTCGAGGACGTCGAGCTCGAGGTGATGGAGCGCCTCGAGCAGGCCCAGGCCGACCTCGACGCCGCTCGCGCCGAGCTGGAGCGGGTCGAGCAGCGCGCCGCCGAGCTCGACGCGGCGCGCGCCGAGCGGCTGACGGACCTGCGGGCCCAGGCCGCGAAGCTCAAGGAGAAGCGCGCCCAGGTCGTCGCGGACCTTCCGGCCGACCTGCTCGCGCTCTACGACAAGCTGCGCGAGCAGAAGGACGGCGTCGGGGCCGCGCTGCTGCGCCAGCGCCGCTGCAGCGGCTGCAGCCTGCAGCTCGACAACCGGGACCTCGGACAGATCAAGGCCCTGCCGTCCAACGAGGTGGTCCGGTGCGAGGAGTGCGGCCGGATCCTGGTGCGGACGGGCGAGTCGGGCTTGTGACCAGGCGCGTGCTCGTCGAGGCCGACGGCGGGTCCCGCGGCAACCCCGGAGACGCGGCCTACGGCGCGGTGCTCAAGGACGCCGAGACCGGCGAGGTGATCGCCGAGCGCGGCGAGCGCATCGGTGTGGCCTCCAACAACGTGGCGGAGTACTCCGGCCTCATCGCCGGGCTCGAGCTCTACCGCGAGCACGCCGACGGCGCCGAGCTCGAGGTCCGCATGGACTCCAAGCTGGTCGTCGAGCAGATGGCCGGCAACTGGAAGATCAAGCACCCCGACATGAAGCAGCTGGCGGCGCGGGCGAGCCGACTCGCCCCCGCCGGCACCCGGTGGACCTGGGTGCCGCGCGACCGCAACCAGCACGCCGACCGGCTGGCCAACCAGGCCCTCGACGGGCCCGAGGGCGTGGTGGTCGGGGCGGCTCCCGAGGTGACCGAGCCGGTCGCCCCGGTCGCCCCGGTCGCCCCGGTCGCGCCGCCACGCACCCCGCGGCCGCCGTGGGAGCAGGGCGACCCGACCACGATCGTGCTGGTCCGCCACGGCGACACCGACCACACCGCCGCCCGCACCTTCAGCGGCAGCACCGGCTCCGACCCCTCGCTCAACAACCACGGCCGAGCGCAGGCGCAGGCGACCGCCGAGTGGCTGGCCCCGCTGGCCGACCACGACCTGGTGATGCTCAGCTCCCCGATGCAGCGCACCCGCCAGACCGCCGACCTGCTCGCCGCGCGGCTCGGGGCGTCGTACGACCTCCACGAGGGGCTGGTCGAGGCGAGCTTCGGCGCCTGGGAGGGGCTGACCTACAAGGAGGCGGTCGAGCGCGACCCGGAGGGGTTCACCGCCTGGCTCGGCGACCCGACGTTCCGCGCGGGCGGCACCGGGGACTCGATGCACGGCATGCGCGAGCGGATGGACCGCGTGCGGGACACCCTGCGCGAGGAGCACGTCGGCCGCACGGTCCTCGCGGTCACCCACCTCACCCCGATCAAGATGCTCCTGCAGGGGGTGCTCGAGCTGCCGATGGACGGCCTGTTCCGCACCGAGGTGATGCCCGCCTCGGTCACGGTGCTGACCTGGTACCCCGACGGCCGGGGCGTCGTACGCCTGCTCAACGGCCTCCCGGGCACCGCGTCCTACCTGGGGGCCTCGCGCATCCGCTGAGCGGCACAATGCTGTCCATGCGGACCGTCAGCCTCGAGGAGCTCACCCGCCGTCTCGCGCAGCTGCCCGGCCGGCCCCGGGTGGTCGCCAGCGGCAACGCCGCGATCCCGTGGGCGGGTGTGCGTGCGGTCGACGAGGCGCTGGAGGAGTACACCCTCCACGTCCTCAACGCGCCGCCCGGCCTCCCGGAACGTCCGGGGGTGACCGCCGAGACCTGCTTCGTCGGGGCGGGGATGCGCCACCACCCGGGGCTGTCCTACGTCCCGAGCCGGCTCTCGCTGGTGCCGGTGCTGCTGCAGCGGATGATCCCCGCCGACGTGGTCCTGCTGCACTGCGCGCCACCGCGCGACGGGCTGCTCAGCCTCGGTGTCGAGGTCAACGTGCTGCCGGCGGCGATCGAGGGCTGCCTCTCCCGCGGCGGTCTCGTGGTCGCGGTGGTCAACGACCGCATGCCCTACACGTACGGCGACGCGCAGGTCCACCTCGACCAGGTCTCCCTCGCGGTCGAGGTCTCCGACCCGATCCCGGCGGTGACGGCGGGGCCCCCGGGCGAGGACAGCCGCAGGATCGGCGACCTGGTCGCCGCCCGGGTGCCCGACGGCGCGACCCTGCAGCTCGGCATCGGGGCCGTGCCCGACGCGACGCTGGCCGCGCTGACCGAGCGGCGTGACCTGCGGGTGTGGACCGAGATGTTCTCCGACGGGGTCCTGGCGCTGGAGGAGCGCGGGGTGCTCGACCGCTCCCACCCGCTCACCACGTCGTTCCTCTTCGGCAGCCAGGAGCTCTACGACTGGGCCGACGGCAACGAGCGCGTCCGGATGCTGCGCACCGAGCGGACCAACGACCCCGCGATGATCGCGCGACAGCGGCTGATGACCTCGGTCAACACCGCGCTGGAGGTCGACCTGTTCGGCCAGGCCAACGCCTCGCGGATCAACCGCCGCATCCACTCCGGTTTCGGCGGGCAGACCGACTTCATCGTCGGGGCCATGCACGCCCCGGGCGGGCAGGCGTTCATCGCGCTGCGCTCGTGGCACCCCAAGGCCAACGTCTCGACGATCGTGCCGCTGCTCGACGAGCCGGTCACCTCGTTCCAGCAGACCGCGGTGGTGACCGAGCAGGGCGTGGCGGAGGTGGCCGGCTACAGCGAGAAGGCGCAGGCCCGGCACATCATCCGCGATGCCGCCCACCCGGACGTCAAGGAGCAGCTCTGGGAGGAGGCCGGGCGGCTCGGTCTCGCCTGAGTCCGGGTGGGACGGCTCAGACCTCGCTGACCACGACGTCGAGCTGGGTGGGCCGACGGTCGTCCGTCTCCGGCACCTCGACCGTCCAGCCGAGGTCACGCAGCACCTCGGCCAGCCGCGCCGGGCTGCTCGGCGTCGCGCCCTCCTCGAGGAGGCTGCGGACCAGCCGCCCCTTGGTGGCCTTGTTGAAGTGCGACACGACCTTGCGGGTGCCCTGGTGCTCGTGCAGCACCCGGACCGTCGCCACGCGCGGGGCCCACTCGCGGTCGGGCCGCCAGAACGCGGCGTACGACGACGAGCGCAGGTCGACCACCAGCCCTCGGCCCGCTGCCTCCTCGACCGCGGCACCGAGGTGCTGCGACCAGTGCCGGGCCACCCCGCCGAGGCCGGGCAGCGTGACGTCGCCGGACAGGCGGTAGGCCGGGACCCGGTCGCCGGGGCGGACGAACCCGAACAGCCCGCTGGTCACCAGCAGCCACCGGGCCGCGCGACGCCTCGCCGCCACGTCGAGCGTGGCGAGATCGAGGGCGTCGTACAGCACGCCGGTGTAGAGCCGGTCGGCCCTCGTCGTGGGCGCCTCGCGCAGCGTCGCGTTGCGGGTGACCGCCTCGGCCTGCGTCGGGCCGAGCCCGAGGACCTCGGCGGCCCGCGCGGGCTCGTCGCGGCACAGCGCGACCAGGGCGTCGAGCACTCGCTCCCGGGCGGGGGTGAGGTCGGGGAAGCTCAGCGACCGGAGGTCGAGCGGTGCCCCGCGCCGCGGGGTCGCCTTCCCCTCCGAGGGAGGCAGCAGCACGATCACCCGCAAACCCTAGGGCTGCTGGGTGGCGCGCCTAGGGTGGGCCCATGCCGAGACGGGAGGTGCGGGTCGCCGCACAGGCGGACACCGCGGTCGAGCAGGGGGTCGCCGACCTGCACCGGGATCTGGAGCTGCCCGACGGCTTCCCGCCCGAGGTGCTCGAGGAGGCCGCCGCCGCGGCGAGGGCCCCGCGGCTGCCGGACCTCGACCGCACCGACCTGCCGTTCGTCACGATCGACCCGGAGTCCTCACGCGACCTCGACCAGGCGCTGCACCTCGAGCGGTCCGGCACGGGCTTCCGCGTGTTCTACGCGATCGCCGACGTCGCCGCGTTCGTGCGGCCCGGCGGCGCCGTCGACCGGGAGGCGCACCGCCGCGGCGAGACGCTGTACGGCGTCGGCAGCAAGATCCCGCTGCACCCGCCGGAGCTGTCCGAGGCGGCGGCGTCCCTGCTGCCCGACGGGCCCCGGCCGGCGCTGCTGTGGACGATCGACCTCGACGCCGAGGGCGCCCAGACCGCCGTACGCGTCGAGCGGGCGATGGTGCGCAGCCGCGCCAAGCTGTCCTACGCCGGAGTGCAGGCCGATCTCGAGGCCGGCAGGGGCGACGAGGTCTTCACCCTGCTCGGCGACGTCGGGCGGCTGCGGCTCGAGCAGGAAGCGGCACGAGGCGGCGTGAGCCTGCCGCTGCCCGACCAGGAGGTCGTGCGCGACGACGGAGGATGGCGCCTGGAGTTCCGCGAGCCGCTCGCCGTGGAGCTGTGGAACGCGCAGGTCTCGCTGCTCACCGGGATGGCCGCCGCCGGGATCATGGTGACCGGCAAGGTCGGTGTGCTGCGCACGCTGGCTCCTGCCGACCCCGACGGGATCGCGCGGCTCCGCCGGGTCGCCGCCGCCCTGCACGTGCTGTGGGCCGCCGACATGACCTACCCCGACCTCGTCCGCAGCCTCGACCCGTCGCGACCCGACCACGCCGCGCTGCTCACCGCGAGCACGTCGCTGCTGCGCGGGTCGGGCTACGTCACCTTCGACGGCGACCTCCCCGAGGAGCGCCGGCACTCGACGATCGCCGCGGAGTACGCCCACACCACCGCGCCGCTGCGCCGGCTGGTCGACCGGTACGCCGGGGAGGCGAGCGTCGCGCTGTGCGCCGGCGAGGAGGTGCCCGGCTGGGTGCGCGAGGCGCTCCCCGGGCTGCCGGAGACCATGCGGGAGTCGGCGCGCCGGGCGAACACCTACGAGCGCGAGCTGCTCGACCTGGTCGAGGCGGTGGTGCTCCGGCCCCGCGTGGGCGAGGAGTTCCCCGGGATGGTCGTCTCGGTCTCGGCGGACACCCCCACCTCGGGCGAGGTGATGGTGACCGAGCCCGCCGTCGAGGCGAAGCTCGAGTCGGGCTCGGGTGCGCCCCTCCCGCTGGGCCAGGAGGCCTCGGTCCGGCTCACCGAGGCCGACCCGGCACGACGTCGGGTGCGGTTCACCCTGCCCTGAGGTCGCGCCGGCCCCTACACTGGGCGCGCGGATGAGCTGGCCGGGCGACCGCGGCCCGTCGTACAACCGGCGGGTCGAGGAAGGTCCGGGCTCCACAGGGCAAGGTGGTGGGCAACACCCACCCGGGGTGACCCGCGGGACAGTGCCACAGAGAACAGACCGCCTGGGCCGAGCCTTCGGGCACGACCCAGGTAAGGGTGAAACGGTGGTGTAAGAGACCACCAGCGCGCCGGGTGACCGGCGCGGCTCGGTAAACCCCACCTGGAGCAAGATCAAGAGGGTCCGGCGTGCCGGACCTGCGCGAGCGTTCGAGGGCGGCCCGCCCGAGCTCGCGGGTGGATCGCACGAGGCGCCTGGCAACAGGCGTCCCAGATGGATGGTCGCCCATCGCGAGGCCGTGAGGCGCGCGAGGACAGAACCCGGCCTACAGGCCAGCTCATCCGCTCATAGGCTTCTGACCTCGGTTTGTGCGATGACCGGGGGATCGGTCAGCTCGATGGGCACTGAGCTGGCCAGCGCGAACTGGTGAGGACGGTGCGCAAGCGGGGTGTTGAGCACCCAGGCCAGGCTTCCAGCCGTCGCGTGCACCAGGACCTTTACGCCGGGCCGTTCGACACCGACACCGACGAGCCCGTCCGCGTCGTAGCGCACGACGGGACCCCGCGACGCGATGCGCAGGTGCCAGCGTTGCTCACCGTCAACTGCTGGGCCACACGTTCCTCGTCGCGTCCGCGTGCGGCGACGACGTGCTCGCCGGCTACTTGATCGCGACTGGACCTGGCCCCGGGTCGTTCTCGACGCTACCTGAGCCTCGGTCCACGGTCAGCCGTGGATCACGATGCTTCCGTTGGCCAACGCCGTTGACGGGTCAGCGGAGTCGGCTGCGCCGAGCCCGTTGTCGTACACGACCGCGCCGGTCGACTTGTCCCAGATCTTCAGGCGCAGCGTGTCCGCGGTCCGGGTGGCAGCGCGGTCGCCGTCACGGGCAGTGAGCATGAACCCGTAGCCACTCCGTCCGTTGACCGTCCCGTCGCCCTTGTACTGCGCCTTGGCCCCGGCGACCACCAGCCACTGGTAGCTGGTGGAGTGGAAGTCCAGACCCGCTGCCTGGAACATGAACTGCGTCTCCCCGTCGGGCGTGGATGCGCCCTTCTTGTACTTGGCGACGAAGCCGAAGTTCGCCTTGCCTGTCAGGTCCGGAGCGGCGGTGTACGCGCCCCGCGGGGACATGATCCAGCCGCCACCGGTGACGAAGCCCGCACTCGGGTCGTAGACCACGACGTAGCTCGACTCGCCCGTGTCGGTGCCGCCGTCGTCGTCGGTGACGGTCACGGTCACGGTGTAGATGCCGGCCTCTGCGTAGGTGTGGCTCCCGGTGCACTGCCCGGTCGCCGAATCGCTCGCCACCGGGCTCCCGTCACCCCACTCGACCCCGCATGTGTGGGTGTCGTGCGTGCCGGCGTCGGTGAAGGGAGCCGTCACGGTGACGGCTGACCCGATACCGAGCGGGGCGCTCGTGGACGAGGACACGGTCCCGAGCACGGGTGCGGCGTTCGTCAGCATCACTGTCTGGGCGTCGGACGTGACGCCACCGTTGCCGTCATCGGCGGAGAGCCTCACCTGGAACGTGCCGTCGTCGGTGCAGGTGAGGATCGGGTCCACCGCTGAGGCGTCGCTGAAGGTGCAGGTTGCGCCGGGGTCCACGTCAGGCCCTGCGGTGTAGGTCCAGGCCAGGGTGAGCGGGTCGTGGTCCCCATCGGTGGCGGTCCCGATGAGCGCGACGGGGCTGCCCTCGGCGCCGGAGTAGGGGCCGCCGGCCGAGACCACGGGAGCCTTGTTGACCTGCCGGATCAGCACGTCCACTGCGTCGGTGTCGGTGTACGTGGGCTCGAGCTGGTCGGCCACCGTGAGCTGGAATCTCACCGTCTGGTCGGAGGCCACCTCGGGAGCGGTGAAGGTCGTTTGCGCGGCGTGGGGGTCGCTGAGCGTGACCGTCGGGCCTGCCGTCTGGGTCCAGGTGTAGTCGAGCCCGCTGACCTGGGAGCCGGTGCCGTCGAGCGTGACCGCGTCGCCCTCGTCGACCGCTTGGTCGGGCCCGGCGTCCGCGTCCAACAGCGACTGCTTCGTGACCTGACCGACCAGCTCGACGGTGCTGGAGCCGCCCTCCTGGCTGGTCATCGTGGTCTGTACGACGCTGCTGCCGGGCGCCCGGAACCCGAGCAGGGTGAGCTGGTAGCGCATGTTGCCCAGGTCGACCGGGTCGAAGGCAACCCCACCGGCGGGCAGCCGGATGAAGTCCGGGCACGGATTGGCGCTGCCTGGGCAGTTCGAGACCTCGTTGGGCACCTCGTCGACGTTCAGGGTGAAGGTGACCGCGTCGTTGAAGGTCACCGTGCGGGTGGTGTCGGCGACCGTCGTGGCGATGCGGAGCTTGACCGAGGTGATCTCGGTGCCGCCGTAGATCGGCAGGTTGGTGTGCTTGAGCGTACCGATCACGAACGGGTCCGCGCCGACGTCGTTGGCGACGTGAGGGGTGTAGCCGAGGGCGCTCTGTCCGCCACTGCCCGCCGGTTGGCCCCACTTGACCTGGTAGGGCGGGGTGCCACCCGGGCACGCCGGCTGAGAGGATCCACCGCCGCAGTAGGCGAGCTGCGAGGACGAGGCCGAGGTCGCCGGCGTGGCGTCGGAGAACCCACCAGTGTTGGTGACGTTGATGGCGGCGAGTGCTGGTGCGCCGACGGTGACCATGGCGGCCGTCAGGCTCGCGGCGAACAGGTGCAGTCGGTTTCCCATGTGGGCCCCCCGAGTTAGTGGATCAAGGCCCCCGACGGCCCGAGACGATCCGATGCAGCCAAGTTGGACCCTCGAATGTCCAATGACCATGACATCGAATGACTAGCGGCGCAGGGACCATCTGCCCGTGGAGCCGTCGCGCTGCGCATCCCCGTGGGACACCTGGTTGGGGGGCTGGCTGCTGACGCAGCGGCGACCGAGAAGTACGCCCTGGGTCGGACACAGCGCCGAGATCGACACGTGCAACTCCGTCGTCGTCCTCAACGGCTGGCACGGGTTCGGGCGGGCGGCCGCGACGAGGTGAGGCGTCGCCACGACGGGACAGCGCCGACCCTCGCTGGGGCCGACGTCCCGCTGGTCAGCCCCGTCGCTGGATGCGCACCTTGCGGGTGGTGAGGGCGATGCGGGCCAGCATGCCGAGCGAGACCAGGACGGCGACGACGAAGACGACCAGGGCGATGCGGTTCTCGACCGACGAGCCGTCGCTCGACGGTCTGGCGAGGAGCGCGGAGGCCAGGATCATCGCGGCCAGGACCACCGCGGCCGACAGGACGTTGGCGAGCTTGTGGAGCCCGTGCAGGAACTCGTCCTCGTCGAACGCCTTGATCCGCAGCTCGAAGTTGCCCTTGCCCACGGCGTCGAAGGCCCGATTGACCCGGCCGGGCAGCTCCTCGACGAACTCCTTGGCCTCCAGCATCGA
Organism: Nocardioides marmoribigeumensis; assembly: GCF_031458325.1. NCBI lineage: Bacteria > Bacillati > Actinomycetota > Actinomycetes > Propionibacteriales > Nocardioidaceae > Nocardioides > Nocardioides marmoribigeumensis. The sequence goes on along the minus strand of NZ_JAVDYG010000001.1, from coordinate 310,138 downwards.
GGCCATGACCGACGCCGGTGTCGTGCGCATGGACGACCGCATCAGGTCGGCCATGTGCCGTTGCAGCGCGTCGCGGGGCTGGAAGTCGGGGTCGAGGGTGCCGGCGACCTGGTCGAGGTTGAGCAGGGTCTTGCCCAGCATCACGAGCTCGGGGTCCATGCGGAGCCCGGTCTCGCCCGCGGTGCGGGTCAGCTGCAGCACGAGCGCCCCGATGTCCAGGTCGGAGACGGAGGCGTCGGCGGTGCGTCCGACCAGGTCGGCGACGGCGCGCTCGAACGCGGCCTCGTCGAACTCCGGGCGCGCGTCCCCCAGCGTGATCGCGATGCGCGTGACCTCGTCGGGGCGCGCGTCGGCCAGGGCCAGGAAGAGCTTGACGAGCTTGTCGCGCACCGCGGGTGCCAGGCGAGCGATCATGCCGATGTCCAGCAGGACGAGCCGGCCGTCCCGCGTGACGAAGACGTTGCCCGGGTGGGGGTCGGCGTGGAAGACGCCCTCGACGAGGACCTGGTCGAGGTAGGTCTTGAACAGCTGGTCGGCCAGCGGGGCGCCGTCGAGCTCGAGCCGGGCCAGCGGACCGAGGTCGGTCACCTTGCGCCCCTCCACGAACTCCATCGTCAGGACCTTGCCGGTGGTGAGGTCGGGGTAGGGCTCCGGGACGACGATCAGGTCCTGACCGGCGACCATCTCGCGCATGCGCGCGAGGTTGTCCGCCTCGCGGCGGTAGTCGAGCTCGTCCACCAGCGCCTTGCGGAACTCCTCGAGCAGCGGGACGAACCCGAAGCGCCGGCCGGTCTCGGTGTGCTCGTCGAAGAAGGTCGCCAGCTCGGCCAGCACCTCCATGTCCTGGCGCACCTGCTCGCGGATCCCGGGTCGCTGCACCTTGACCACGACCTCGCGGCCGTCGCGCATCGTCGCGCGGTGGACCTGGCCCAGGGAGGCCGCGGCCAGCGGGGTGGGGTCGAAGGTGGGGAAGAGGTGCGACAGCCGCACCTGCAGCTCGTCGGCGACGATCTCCCGGACCTCCTCGAAGGAGAAGGGGGCCACGTCGTCCTGCAGGCGGGAGAGGGCCTCGATGTAGACCGGGCTGAGCAGGTCCACCCGGGAGGACATGAGCTGGCCCAGCTTGATGAAGGCCGGCCCCATCTCCTCCAGGTCGTCGGCCAGACGCTCGGCGGCCGCGGGGTCACCGTCGGGGCCCATCTCGTCGAGCCCGGAGTCGATGCCGGCCGACTTGACCAGGTCGCCGCGACCGTGGCGGACCAGCAGCAGCGCGATCTGTCGGTAGCGCGTGGCGTGGGCAGGATCGATTCGCAGCTTCATGGTGCTCAGAGCCTACGGGCCGCGGCGGTTCACCAGCGCGGCGCTAGGTTCGGTCGGGCAGCCGCCCGACGAGGCACCGACCACTGCGCACAGAGCGGAGGAACCGTGAAGATCCTGGTGACCGGAGCGACCGGCTACGTCGGCGGCCGGCTCGTGCCGGTCCTCCTCGACCGCGGCCACGACGTGCGTACGACGACCAGCAGTCCCGACCGCGAGCAGCCGTGGTGGGCCGACCGGGTGGAGACCGTCGTCATGGACGCCCTCGACCCCCAGCAGGTCGCGGACGCGTGCGAGGGCGTCGACGCGGTCTACTACCTGATTCACGGGATGGGCGGGGAGGACTTCGCCCGGACGGACCGCGAGGCCGCGACCAACATGGCGGACGCCGTGCGCCGGCACGACGTGGGCCGGGTGGTCTACCTGTCCGGACTCGTGCCCGAGGTGGACGACGAGGAGCTGTCCGCGCACATCACGTCCCGCCGCGAGGTCGAGCGCATCCTGAGCGACACACCCGCCACCGTCGTCGTCCTGCGTGCCGCCGTCCTGGTCGGGAGCGGGTCGACGTCCTTCGAGATCATCCGCCAGGTCAGCGAGCGCCTGCCCGTGCACACCGTGCCGACCTGGATGGACTCGCTCGTGCAGCCGATCGCGGTGGTCGACGTGCTCGAGGCGCTGGCCGGGGCACTGGACCACGAGGGCCCCTCCCGGCACTACGACGTCGGAGGGCCCGAGCAGCTGCGCTACGGCGCCCTGATCGAGCAGTACACCAAGCACGCCGGGCTCGAGCGGCCCCAGGTCGAGGTGCCACTGCTGCCCACCGCACTCGTCGGACAGCTGGTCGGCAGCCTGACCGACGTGCCCCAGCTGACGGTGGAGGCACTCGTGGAGAGCCTCCACCACGACATGGTCGCCGCGGACGACGACTTCCTCCGCCTGCTGTCCGACAGCCACCGGCTCGTCGGGCTCGAGGAGGCCTTCCGGCGGGCACTCGCCGAGCCGGTGTCGAGCCCCGAGGACGCCGACCCCATGGGCCCGATGCCGCAGGACCCGGTGTGGGCGAGCGGCGGGGACGAGCGGCCCGTGGCGGCCAAGGTGGCCGACGCGGTCAAGGACGTCCTGCCGCGCCCGTGAGGCCGCGGGAGCGACGGCGGAACCCGACCTCCAGGTCGGCTCATCCGTCCGAAACCGGGCCCTTGGTCCGCTGTGCACGCAAGGGAGCAGGTCGACACTGAGCGCGTGAGGCGCGGGATCCAGGTCCTCGCGGCGCTCGTCCTGCTGGCGGCGCCGTTGTCGTGGCCGCGAGTGGCGGGCGCGACGGTGCAGCACGTCTGGTCGGTGGTGACGGGGACGGCCTCGGGGCCGATCGACGCGGGGGCGTCGAAGACCTTCCAGGTGGCGTGCCCGGTGGGGGAGTACACCCCGATCTCGGGCGGCTACTCCTCGCAGAACGGCCTCGACCTGCGACGCGCCTCGGAGCGGCTGGAGTTCGGCAAGGGCGGCTACTACGAGGTCCGGCTGGACAACAACGACACCGGCGCCTCCGACGTCGTGACGCTGACCGTGCTGTGCGTGCCGACGTCGTACTTCTCGACGTCGACCAAGGTCAGCACATCCAGCTACAGCGGCTCGGGTGCGGGGAACCCGCCGGACCAGCGCAACTTCGGCGGGGCGACGTGCCCGACGGACAGCTGGTTCGCACTGCAGCCCACGGTGAGCTTCGACAGCCCGGGCACGCTGCTGGCCGCCGGCAGGACCAACGAGCACTCGGCGTGGCACGTCGAGGGGTGGAACGAGACGGCCGGCGTGAAGATGACGGTCACCGTCACCTGCGTGCCTTTCGCCGAGGTGCCCGCCTTCTACTCGACGGCCCACACCGACTCCCTGGACGGTCGGTGGGCGACCCCGGTCACGGTCAGCTGTCCGAGCGGCATGACGGCGATCGGCGGCAGCACCATGCAGGACGGGATCTTCACCATCGACGGTGCGTGGGGAGCGATCTCGATCCTGGGCCACGTGTCCGGCAACAGCTACTCCGCGACCACCGAGACCCTCGCCGGTGGCAAGGTCTACACCCGCGTGGAGTGCCTGCCGGCGGCGAACCCGACCGTGAGCGTCGCCGGTCAGCCCTGGCCCGACAGCAGGTCGGGCGCTGCTCACTGGACGTGGAGCGCCACCGACCCGGCATCCGGCGGCTTCTACAAGATGGCCTACACGTGCACCGTCGAGCACGTGACCCAGGGGACGAGCGAGGCACCGTTCTCCTGCACCAGCCCGTACGACGCGACCGGGCTCCCGGACGGTGTCCACCGCCTGACGGTGAAGGTGACCACCGACGACGGGCGGGAGGCTACCGGGACCTCCGACGTGGTCGTCGACACGACCTCACCCACCGTCGCCCTCACCGCCCCGACCAAGCGCTTCACCCTCGGGTCGAGCGTCACGGTGAGGTGGTCCGGGAGCGACGCGACGACCGCCGTGGCGTCGTACCGCACCAGGTTCCGCAGCGCCGGGCGCAACGGGGCGTGGAGCACGTGGGGCACGCCGGTCACCAGCGCCGGCACCGCGACGGCGCGCACGTTCACCGGGCTGCGTCGCGGTCGGACCTACTGCTTCGCGACCCAGGCCGTGGACGCCCGCGGCAACGTCTCGGCGTGGACCGTCCCGCGCTGCACGGCGGTGCCGTGGGACGACCGCGACCTCTCCTGGTCGAGCGGGTGGACCAGGACGCAGCCCTCCAGCTGGTTCCGCGGCACCGCGTCGTCGACCCGGACCCGGGGACAGAACCTGGTCATCGACGCCACCACGCGCCGCATCGCGCTGGTGGCGCAGCGCTGCCCGACCTGCGGCAAGGTGGAGGTCCGGCTCGGGGCGACGAGGATCGGGGTGGTCGACCTCAGCGGCCCCCTGGCCCGACGGGTCTTCAACCTGCCCGCCTTCTCCACGCGCACCGGCACGGTGACGGTGCGGGTGCTGTCCGACGGCAAGCTGGTCAAGGTCGACGCCCTCGGCCTCAGCGTGACCTGAGGCCGGAGCCGGACCCGGGGATCGGTCATGACGGTCGCGACAGTCCTCGCACCCGCGCTCGCCGGGGGCGTGGCCGCGGCGGCCCTGGTGCTCGCCGGGTGCACCGTCGACCCGGACACCGACACGAACGCCAGGCACCACTCCACCCCGACGGCCCGGACGAGCAGCCGGCCCGCGGGCACCGGCGTGACGGGCCCTGGTCCTCCGGTGACCCGTCCCGAGTGGACCCGACCCGGCACCACCGAGTGGCGAGCCGACCGGCCCGCGGAGCACCAGGAGATCCAGGGCTTCACCACGCGCGCGGGGGCGCCGCCCGGCACGCCGCTGGTGCTCAAGGTGTCCACGGCCGCTCGGTCGTTCCGTGCCGGCGCCTACCGGATCGGTGCCTATCGCGGCGGGACCTCACGCCTGGTGTGGCGCTCGGGCTGGGTGGCGGGCACGGTCCAGCCGCAGCCACGCTTCGCGGCGTACCGCACCCGGACGATCGAGGCTCCCTGGCGCACCAGCCTGATCGCCGACACCTACGGCTGGCCGCCGGGGTTCTACGTCCTGCGCCTGACGACCCGCTCGGGGACCGACTTCCAGGTGCCCTACGTCGTGTCGTCGCGGTCGTCCGCCGGCACGGTCGTGCTGGGCGTCCCGGTGCTGACCTGGCAGGCCTACAACCTCTGGGGCGGCTACAGCCTCTACGCGAGCCTGAGCGGTGACCAGCGCGCGCACGCGGTGAGCTTCGACCGGCCGTACTTCGGTGTGAACGGCTTCAACGACTTCCGCACCTCCGTCGTGCCGCTGGTGGTGCGGAGCGAGGCCACGCACGTGCCCCTGTCGTACGTCGCGAACGTGCAGCTGGACCGTCGGCCGGGGCTGCTGGCCGGCGCGCGCGCCTACGTGTCGCTGGGTCACGACGAGTACTGGACCCCGGGCATCCGACGCGCCGTGCAGCGGGCGAGGGCGCGGGGGACCAACCTGGCGTTCCTCGGTGCGAACACCGCCTACTGGCGGGTGCGACTGGGGCGCACGGGCACGGGTCCCGACCGCCTGGTCGTCGGCTACCGCAGCGACGCGGTCGCCGACCCGGCGCTCGACACCTCCCCGGCCGAGGCGACGGCGCGCTTCCGCGACCCGCCCGCCGCGCACCCGGAGAACTCGCTCACCGGGATGCTCTACGAGTGCTACCCGGCCGACGCCGACTACACGGTGGTGTCCCCGCGCTGGTGGGGGTTCCGAGGCACAGGTGTCCGCGCAGGCTCGTCGTTCCCGATGCTCGTGGGCAACGAGGCCGACCGGGTCTACCCGGGTCCGGCCTCGCCGCGGCGGCTGCAGGTGCTCAGCCACGCGCCGTACGTCTGCCGCGGCGTGCCGACGACCTCCCAGTCGGTCTGGTTCACCACGGCGTCGGGCGCCGGCGTGTTCACGGCGGGCACGCTGCGGTGGGGCTGTGCGGTGTGGGACGTCTGCGACAAGCCCCTCGGTCGTCGGACCCAGGAGTTCGTGCGACGGGTGACCGCCAACGTCCTCCACGGTCTCGCCCGAGGACCGGCGGGGCGGCTCCACCCGGCGCGTCCCAACGTCGGGGCGTTCGACCTGCCACGCACCAACTCGGTCCCGGCCAGCTGAGCGGCGCGGGCGAGCTCAGCCCAGCGCGCGGGTGAAGACGTCGAACCGGTAGTTGGTGTCGGAGCCCGGGATGAGCCACTGCGAGCCGGAGTCGAACGTCACCCGGGACCCGGTCGACGTCAGCCCGGTCGCCACCGACGCGCCGGCGAAGTAGCCGGCCCCACCCCACGAGCCGCGGTCGGTGACCGAGGCGAGGGCGGTCGTGCCGCCGGCGACGTCGTGGACGTAGGCCTCGGCGTGGAAGTAGGCACCCGGCTCCTTGTCGCGACGGTCGTCGCCGGCCACCAGGTCGTCGGCGTCGCTGGTGAACGCCACCGTGGAGCCGTCACCGGAGATGACCGGCGCCGTGGCCGAGACCAGCACGCCGGACCGGTTGCGGGAGAGGGCCACCGTGCCCTTGCCGGCCCGCCAGAGGTACGTCGGGGAGAAGTAGGGGTCGTCCTGGTCGTCGAGGGTCCGGACGTTGCCGGAGAACACCACCGCGCTGCCGTCGTCGGAGACGTCGAGCCCTCCGCTCGGGAAGCCGGTGTAGGGGTCGCCCTGGGTGAAGTAGACCTGGTCGACGGCGCCGGTGCTGAGGTTGCGCCGGTAGAGCCCACGCCGGTCGGTGCCCCCGGCCGGGCCGATGTCGTCGGAGGTGCTGGAGAAGACCACCCAGCCGCCGTTGCCGGACATGTCGGCGTAGAAGCCGCCACCGCCGCTGAGCGGTTGTCCGGCGCCGTTGCGGCTCACCAGCGTGGTCGTCCCCGCGTCGAGGTCGCGGACGTAGGCGTCGTACCTCCCGTTGGTGTCCTCCGGGACGAGCCCGTCCAACGGGCTGCTGAAGAGCACCCGTCGACCGCCGTTGCTGATCGCGAGGTTGGAGTACTCCTGCACCGGGTCGCCCGTCACGAGCGCGTCGCCGTCGGTGCGGGAGGCCAGCACGGTGGTGCCCCCGACGAGGTCGGTGACGAAGACGTCGTCGCGACCGTTGGTGTCACCGGCCACGAGGTCGGGGGAGGAGGTGGCGAAGGCGACGTAGCGGCCGTTGCCCGAGATCTCGGCCTCGACCCGGTCGTACCAGTTGACCTGCTTCATCGGACCGCCGGAGCGCGCGACCGAGACGAGACGGGTGGTGCCGGCCTGGAGGTCGCGGACGAACACGTTGCGGTGCCCCTGGGGGTCGACACCGGGGACGAGGTCGGCGGCGTCGGAGACGAAGGCGACGTAGCGGCCGCTGTCGGAGATGCTCGAGCCCAGGGACTCGCCTTCGGACGGGTAGTTGCGCTTGGGGGTGACCGAGACGAGCTTGGTCGGGCCCGAGTTGTCGGCGCCGTAGACCTCGAGCTGGTGGGTGGTCGACGTGGCCGCCGCGAGCGTGCCCGCGGAGGTGGTGACCCGCGGGACCCGGGCCCGCACGGGCACCACACCGACCTCCTGCACCTGGAACTCGCTGTCGGTGAAGGTGCCGGCGCTCGTGACCTTGCCGGCGCCACAGGCGTCCCAGCCGTACGTCGGGTCCTTGCACTCGATCGACACCAGCTGGCCCGCCGGCGTCCTCGTGATCGTCCCGGACACCTTGATCGTCTTGTAGGCGACCAGGGCGGGCGGGAGGTCGAGCGTGATCGTGCGGGCGATCACGGACGTCACCCTCACCTGTCGAGACGGCGAGATCGCCCCGGAGAGCCTCCGGCCGTTGACGGTGGCGGCGACCACGCGGGCCCGGTAGGTCTTGGTGCCGGCGGAGGACGGCTTGACCCCGGTGCGGTAGGCACCTCCCGACGTGGTCGTGCGGACCGTCTTGACCTTGGCCCAGCCCGTGCTCGTCCTGCGGTCGATGATCACAGGGGTCCCGACGGGTGACCGGGTCACCGCGCCCTTCAGGGTCACCGTCTGGCCGAGCGAGATGGTCGACGCGCTCGTCGACAGCGTGATCGTGCGGGTGACCGCTGCCTGTGCCGGGGGAGCGATCAGGCCCCCCGACAGCAGCAGCGTGGTGAGCGTGGCGACGAGACCGAGCACGTGGTGCGCCATGGTGTGTTCCCCCCTCGGGTCCCAGGTTGGGACGATCCTGGTCGGACCGGGGCGAGTCCGACCAGTGGCCAACGTCCCCGTCCGGTCCTTGCCGCGCCCCTCCTCGTGGAGCGAGCATGGGAGCACGACGTCAGCCAGGAGGCGCCCCGTGGCCGAGACCAGGAAGTCCCGCTTCACCACCCTGCCCGAGCCGGTCTCGCTCGACGACACGATCGCGTCCCAGGACACCACTCCGGCGCCCGACCCCGAGAGCGGTCGCGACACCGATCGCGACTTCCTCCTGCGCTACGCCCCCTGAGCCCGCCGACGAGGCTCACCCGGTGGTGGTGAGGACCTCGGCCCCGTCAGGGGTGACCAGCAGCGTGTGCTCGAACTGCGCGCTCGGTCGCTTGTCCTTGGTGGTGACGGTCCAGCCGTCGGGCCACATGTCCCACTGGGGCGTGCCCAAGCACAGCATCGGCTCGATGGTGAACGTCATGCCGACCTCGATGAGGTCGTCGTAGGCCGGGTCGTCGTAGTGGGGGACCACCAGCCCGGAGTGGAACGCCGTGCCGATGCCGTGCCCGGTGAACTCGCGCACGACGCCGTAGCCGAACCGGCCGGCGTACGCCTCGATGACGCGCCCGATCACGTTGATCCGCCGGCCGGGCTTGACCGCGCTGATGCCGCGTCGCAGGGCCTCCTCGGTGCGCCCGACGAGGTCGCGGGTCTCCTGCCGCACCCCCGGGGTCAGGAAGGTCGCGTTGGTGTCGCCGTGGACGCCGTCGAGGAAGGCGGTGATGTCGACGTTGACGATGTCGCCGTCCTCGATCCGTCGGCTGTCGGGGATGCCGTGGCAGATCACCTCGTTGACGCTGGTGCACAGCGACTTGGGGAAGCCGCGGTAGCCCAGGGTGGAGGGGTAGGCGCCGTGGTCGCAGAGGAACTCGTGACCCACCCGGTCGAGCTCGTCGGTCGTCACCCCGGGAGCGACGTGGCGGCCCACCTCCTGCAGTGCCTGCGCGGCGAGCCGACCCGCGACCCGCATCCGCTCGATGGTCTCGGCGTCCTTCACCTCGGGACCGTCGTACGGCGCGGGCGCGGGCCGGTCGACGTACTCCGGGCGGGCGATGTGTGGCGGGACGGACCGGCGGGGAGAGATGCTGGCAGGAGCGAGGACGGTCACGGGCGCGAGTCTAGGCACGGGCCGCGAGACGGAGGAGCGGGAGATGTCCGACGAGCAGGAGTACTGGTTCTGCCTCAAGCACCACACGGTCGAGCCCCGCGAGGGCTGCCGCAACCAGGACCGTCTCGGTCCCTACTCCACCGAGGCCGAGGCCTCGAGCGCGCTCGACAAGGTCGAGCAGCGCAACGAGGACTGGGACCAGGACCCCAAGTGGACCGGCGACAACGCCCCCGAGTGAGCGTGCGCGCGTGACCCACAGGGCATGATCGGGCCATGAGCGACCCCGACCCGGCCCCTCACCCACCCGTCGACGGCACTGGGGAGCTGCCGCGGACCGAACCTCTCGACAGGTCGTCGGTCGACCGCTGGACGGCGCCCCCGGCGACCGCGCGTCCCCAGCGGGCGTCGTTCATCGGCATGGCGTGCATGGCGATGGTGCTGTTCCTGATCCTCGCCTCGGGCGCGGTCGTGCCCTGGTGGGGGCTCGCGCTGCTGACCGTCGTCTGGGTCGCCGCGCTCCTGCAGGGCGCCCGGTGGTTCATGACCCACCCGGGGCGCGTGCTCGCGCTGCCCGTCGCGATGGTCGCGCTGTGGCTCGCCGTGCTGTACGGCGGCGCCGTGCTGCTCGGCTGGGGGTGACCCGCGTCAGAACGTGTGCTCGGGCCCGGGGAACTCGCCCGACGCGACGTCGGCGGCGTACGCCTGCGCGGCCTGGAGCATCACGCCGTGCAGGTCGGCGTACTGCTTGACGAAGCGGGGCATCCGGCCCGTGCGCAGGCCGAGCATGTCCTGCCACACCAAGACCTGGCCGTCGCAGCGGTTGCCGGCGCCGATGCCGATCGTGGGGATCTCGAGCTTGGCCGTCACCTCGGCCGCGACGTCGCCGGGCACCATCTCCATCACGACCGCGAACGCCCCCGCGTCCTGCATGGCCAGGGCGTCGTCGAGCACCTTGGACGAGGCGTCGCCGCGGCCCTGGACGCGGTAGCCGCCGAGCGTGTGCTCGGACTGCGGGGTGAAGCCGATGTGCGCCATCACGGGGATGCCGCCCTGCACGAGCTTGGCGACCTGGGGTGCCATCTCGGCGCCGCCCTCGAGCTTGACGCAGTGGGCGTCGGCCTCCTTCATGAAGCGCACCGCGGTGAGGTAGGCCTGCTCCGGGGACGCCTGGTAGGACCCGAACGGCAGGTCGGCCACGACCAGGGCGTAACGCGTCGACCGGGTCACCGCCCGCACGAGCGGGATCAGCTCGTCGACGGTGACGGGCAGGGAGGTCTCGTTGCCGTAGACGTTGTTGGAGGCCGAGTCGCCCACGAGGAGCACGGGGATGCCGGCCTCGTCGAACGTGGCCGCGGTGTACATGTCGTAGGAGGTGAGCATCGCGAAGCGCTCGCCGCGCTGCTTCATCTCGCGCAGGTGCTGCGTGCGCACCTTGCGGCGGGTGGAGGTCGCGGGGGCGGAGGAGGAGGCGCCACCGTACGGCGCGGGCTGCTCGGCATCGCTCATGGACCGACGATAGACCCGTGTGACGGAGGCGGCGGTGTGACCGCCGACACGAGGGGAAGGGTCTACCCATGAACGGACTCATCAAGCTCAGTGCCCTCGCGCTCGCCGGCATCGGCGGCGTCGCCATCGCCCAGCCCGAGCGCATCCCCGCGCTCCACGGCGGCAAGGCGGAGACGCCGGACGCCCGCACCGAGGTGCGGGCGGTGTACGGCGGCACGTGCCTGGCGATGGCGGGCCTGCTGGTGGTGCGTCCCAGCAGCGCGGGCACCATCGGATCCCTCATGGCCGGCACCGCGGCGGGCCGCGCGGCGAGCATCGCGCAGGAGGGCCAGGCCTCCGACCTCACCCGCGGCGTCCTGGCGGCGGAGGCCGCGGTCGCGGCGGCCCTGATCCTGGGTCGCGGCCAGATCGCCGCGGGTCACGCGGCCTCGGCGATCTCCTCCAAGGCCGGTGACGCGGCGTCGGCGGTGCAGACTGCGGTCACTCGCTGACCTGGCTACGGTCGGCGCATGGACTTCCGCTCGGCGTACGCCCATGGCTTCGCACGCGTCGCCGCCTGCACCGTGCCCGTCTCCGTCGCCGACCCGGCGACCAACGCCGCGTCGGTGCTGCGCACCGCCCAGGAGTGCCACGACGAGGGGGCCGCGGTCGCGGTGTTCCCCGAGCTGGGCCTGAGCGGCTACGCGATCGACGACCTGGTCCTGCAGGACCCGTTGCTGGACCAGGTGCGCGTGGCCGTCGAGACCCTGGTCGAGGCCTCGCGCGAGCTGCGGCCGGTGCTCGTCGTCGGCGCCCCGCTGGCTCATGGCAACCGGGTCTACAACTGCGCGGTCGTCATCCACGACGGCGAGGTGCTCGGCGTCGCGCCGAAGTCCTACCTGCCGACCTACCGCGAGTTCTACGAGCGGCGCTGGTACGCCCCCGGTGACGACCGGCGCGGCGACACGATCCGTCTCGGCGACCGTGAGGTGCCGTTCGGCCCCGACCTGCTCTTCGAGGCGACCGACGTGCCCGGCCTCGTCCTGCACGTCGAGGTGTGCGAGGACATGTGGGTGCCCGTCCCGCCCTCGTCGGAGGCCGCGCTCGCCGGTGCCACGGTGCTGGCCAACCTGTCCGGCAGCCCGATCACGGTCGCCCGCGCCGAGGACCGGCGGCTGCTGGTCCGCTCGGCCAGCCAGCGGTGCCTGGCGGCCTACCTCTACGCCGCCGGCGGTGAGGGGGAGTCCAGCACCGACCTGTCCTGGGACGGACAGACGATGGTCTACGAGGTCGGCTCGCTCCTCGGCGAGACCGAGCGCTTCCCCCAGGGCCCCCGCCGTACGGTCGTCGACGTCGACCTGGACCAGCTGCGTCAGGAGCGGCTGCGGATGGGGACGTTCGACGACAACCGGCGGACGCATGCCGGCAGGGGGTTCCGGACGGTCGCGTTCACGGTCGACCCGCCGGCCGGCGACATCGGCCTGCGCCGCAAGGTCGACCGTTTCCCGTTCGTGCCGGACGACGTCAGCCGCCTGGCCCAGGACTGCTACGAGGCCTACAACATCCAGGTCGCCGGGCTCGAGCAACGGCTCCGCACGATCGGCAACCCCAAGGTCGTCATCGGCGTCTCGGGTGGCCTCGACTCGACCCAGGCGCTCATCGTGGCGGCTCGCGCGATGGACCGGCTGGGCCGACCCCGCACGGACATCCTCGGCTACACGCTGCCCGGCTTCGCCACCGGCGAGACCACCAAGGGCAACGCCTGGAAGCTGGCCGAGGCCCTCGGCATCACCTTCGAGGAGATCGACATCCGACCCGCCGCCAAGGCGATGCTCACCGACATGGGGCACCCCTTCGCCGACGGCGAGGAGGTCTACGACATCACCTTCGAGAACGTCCAGGCCGGCCTGCGCACCGACTACCTCTTCCGGCTGGCCAACCAGAAGGGCGGCATCGTCCTCGGCACCGGTGACCTGTCCGAGCTCGCGCTGGGCTGGTGCACCTACGGCGTCGGCGACCAGATGTCGCACTACGCGGTCAACACAGGCGTCCCCAAGACGCTCATGCAGCACCTGATCCGCTGGGTCGTCTCGGAGGAGATCTTCGACGACAAGGTCAACGACGTGCTCGCCGAGATCGTCGAGCAGAAGATCACCCCCGAGCTCATCCCCGGCAAGGACGGCGAGACCGAGCAGGACACGGAGGCCTCGATCGGCCCCTACTCCCTGCAGGACTTCACGCTCTTCCACGTGCTGCGCTACGGCTTCCGGCCGAGCAAGATCGCCTTCCTCGCCGAGCACGCCTGGTCGGACAAGGACCGGGGGGAGTGGCCGCCCGGGTTCCCGGAGGAGCGACGGGCGGAGTACTCGCGGGAGGACGTCGTGCACTGGCTCGAGGTCTTCTGCAAGCGGTTCTTCGCCTTCGCCCAGTTCAAGCGGTCGGCCCTGCCCAACGGTCCCAAGGTCTCGGCGGGCGGCTCGCTGTCACCGCGCGGGGACTGGCGCGCTCCCTCCGACGGCAACGCGGCGGCCTGGTTGGCCGACCTCGAGCGCGTTCCTTCCTGACGCCTGCGAGGATGGGGCCATGGGCAAGCAGGAAGACTTCGTGCTCCGAGCGCTCGACGAGCGTGACGTCCGGTTCGTCCGGCTCTGGTTCAGCGACGTGCTGGGATTCCTCAAGTCGGTGGCGATCGCCCCGGCGGAGCTCGAGGGCGCCTTCGCGGAGGGCATCGGCTTCGACGGCTCGGCGATCGAGGGCTTCGCGCGGGTCTACGAGGCCGACATGCTGGCCAAGCCCGACCCCTCGACGTTCCAGATCCTGCCGTGGCGGGGGGAGGGGCCGTCCACCGCGCGCATGTTCTGCGACATCGTCATGCCCAACGGCTCTCCGTCGTACGCCGACCCGCGCTACGTCCTCAAGCGCACGCTGAGCAACGCCGCCAAGCAGGGCTACACCTTCTACACGCACCCCGAGATCGAGTTCTACCTGTTCAAGAACCAGCCCGAGCCGGGCGTCGAGCCGGTGCCGGTCGACCGCAGCGGGTTCTTCGACCACACCGCCACCAGCCGCGGCTCCAACTTCCGCCGCGAGGCGATCACGATGCTCGAGCAGATGGGCATCTCCGTGGAGTTCTCCCACCACGAGGGCGGTCCCGGTCAGCAGGAGATCGACCTGCGCTACGCCGACGCCCTGTCGACCGCCGACAACATCATGACCTTCCGCACGGTGGTCCGTGAGGTGGCGCTGAGCCAGGGCATGTGGGCCAGCTTCATGCCCAAGCCGTTCACCACGCACCCCGGCTCCGGGATGCACACGCACGTCTCGCTGTTCGAGGGCGACCGCAACGCGTTCTTCGAGGCCGGCGCCGAGTACCAGCTCTCCAAGTCCGGGCGCCAGTTCATCGCGGGCATCCTGCGCCACGCCGCCGAGATCACCTGCGTGACCAACCAGTGGGTCAACTCCTACAAGCGGCTCATGGGCGGCGGCGAGGCCCCCTCCTATATTTGTTGGGGTCACAACAACCGGTCCGCCATGGTCCGCGTGCCGATGTACAAGCCCAACAAGGGCCAGTCGACCCGTGTCGAGCTGCGCACGATCGACGCCGCATGCAACCCCTACCTCGCCTTCGCCGTCGTGCTCGCGGCCGGCATGAAGGGCATCGAGGAGGGCTACGAGCTGCCCGCCGAGGCCGAGGACGACGTCTGGTCGCTGACCGACCGCGAGCGCAAGTCGCTCGGCATCCAGCCGCTGCCCAAGACCCTCTACGAGGCGATCGCGGTGATGGAGGAGAGCGAGCTGCTCGCCGAGACGTTGGGGGAACGGGTCTACGACTTCTTCCTGCGCAACAAGCGCGCCGAGTGGGACGCCTACCGCGGCCAGGTCTCGATCTGGGAGCGCGACCAGATGCTCCCGGTCATCTGAGCGGTGGCCGACTCAGAAGGGGCCCGGCCGACGTCCGTCCTGGTCGTCCAGCACGAGGACGGTGCCCCCGCCGGGTGGTTCGGTGAGCACCTGGAGGCGGCCGGTCTCCGGCTCGACGTACGACGGCCCTACGCCGGCGACGCGCTCCCGCCCCTGACGTCGTACGACGGCCTGCTCGTGCTGGGCGGGGCGATGGACTCCTGGGACGACGAGGGCACCCCGTGGTTGCCGGCGGTGCGCGCCCTCGTGCGTGCCGCCGCCACGACCCGCACCCCGGCGCTGGGGATCTGTCTCGGGCACCAGCTCGCCGGCCTCGCCCTGGGCGGCGGCGTCGAGCGCAACCCGGGCGGCGCGACCGTCGGGCTGCAGGCCGTGGGATGGCTGCCCGAGGCCGCGGCCGACCCGCTGATCAGGTCCTCCACGGGAGCGACGACGGTCGCGCACTGGAACTCCGACGTGCTGACCGAGCTCCCTGACGGCACGGTCGTGCTCGCCCGCAGCGCCGACGGGGCCGTCCAGATCGCCCGGCTCACCGACACGGTGTGGGGCGTGCAGTGCCACCCCGAGGTCGACGCCGCGATCGTGCGGACCTGGGTGGAGGAGGAGCTGCCGCGGGTCGCCGACGAGCCGAGCCGCGGGCCGCTCAACCGCTACGTCGCCGAGATGGAGCAGCAGGAGAAGGACCTGCGGACCCAGTGGGAGCCGCTGGCCGACGCGTTCGCGGGCCTGGTCCGGGACGGCGTCGCATGAGCCGGCAGGAGACCCCGCGGGGCCAGCTCCGCCGGCTGGGGTTCCAGCAGCTCGACCGCAGCGAGCGCGCGCTGGAGAAGCTCGGTGAGCACGCCTCGGTCCTCCTGGGCGACCTGGGCTCGACGGCCGACCCCGACCTGGCCCTCGACCGGCTGGTCGACCTCGCCACCTGCCTCGACCAGCGCGAGGACGGGGCGGGGGTCGCCATGCTGCGCCTGCTCGCGCGCGACGACCTGACCGCCCACCGGCTGCTGCGCGTCCTGGGGGCGAGCAACGCCCTGGGTCACCACCTGCTGCGCCATCCCGACCACTGGGAGGACCTGGCCGACCCGCTGCTCGACTCGGCCCGCCCCGCGGCGTACGCCGTCCGCGCCCGGCTGCTGGAGGCGGTCGGCGCGGACCCGGCCGCCGACGTGCCCGTCGCGCAGGGGGACGACGCCGAGCTGTGCGACGTCCTGCGTGTGACCTACCGGCGGCTGCTGCTCGGGATCGCCGCCCGCGACCTGGCCCATCGGTTCGGCATGGCCGACGTCGCCGCCGAGCTGTCCGACCTGGCCGCCGGCGTCCTGGAGGCCGCGCTGGCGGTCGCTCGGCAGCGCGTCGGCGCGGAGGACGCGGCGACCGCGCGCCTGGCCGTGATCGCGATGGGCAAGTGCGGGGCGCACGAGCTCAACTACGTCAGCGACGTCGACGTGGTCTTCGTGGCGGAGGCCGCCGAGGGGGCCGACGAGCAGCAGGCCCACCGGGTCGCGACCCAGCTCGCCTCCCACCTGGTCAAGATCTGCTCCGACCACACGCCCGAGGGCACGATCTGGCCGGTCGACGCGGGCCTGCGGCCCGAGGGCAAGCACGGGCCGCTGGTGCGGACGCTGGCCAGCCACGTCGGCTACTACGAGCGGTGGGCCAAGACCTGGGAGTTCCAGGCGCTGCTGAAGGCACGCCCCGTGGCCGGTGACCTCGACCTCGGACACGTCTACGTCGAGGCGCTCCACCCGATGGTCTGGGAGGCCGCGCAGCGCGAGGGCTTCGTCAGCCAGGTGCAGGCCATGCGCCGGCGCGTGGTCGCGCACATCCCCGCCAAGGAGGCCGACCGCCAGCTCAAGCTCGGCAGCGGTGGCCTTCGCGACGTGGAGTTCGCCGTCCAGCTGCTCCAGATGGTCCACGGGCGACACGACGAGTCGATCCGCATCCCGACCACGATGGCGGCGCTCGAGGCGCTCACCGAGGGTGCCTACATCGGTCGCCCCGACGGGCAGGCCCTGCTGGAGGCCTACAGCTTCCTGCGGACCGTGGAGCACCGCCTGCAGCTGTTCGGGCTCCGGCGCACGGCCCTGATCCCGCAGGACGAGGAGTCGCTGCGCCGGCTGGGCCGCTCGCTCGGCTTCTTCAAGGACCCGATGAACGAGCTCGCCGAGGCGCTCAAGGAGCGTCGCCGCGAGGTGCGCCGCCTGCACGAGAAGCTCTTCTACCGGCCGCTGCTCGCCTCGGTGGTCAGGGCGCCCGGCTCGCTGAGCGAGGCGGCCGCCAAGGACCGGCTCTCCGCCCTGGGCTACCTCGACCCCGACGCGGCCCTGCGCCACCTCGCCGCCCTGAGCGAGGGCACGTCGCGCACCGCCGCGATCCAGAGGACGCTCCTCCCGGTCATGCTCGAGTGGTTCGCCGACGCGCCCTACCCCGACGCGGGCCTGCTGGGCTTCCGCAAGATCAGCGAGGCCCTCGGCCGCACGCCGTGGTACCTCTCCATGCTCCGTGACGAGGGCGAGGTCGCCGAGCGCATGGCGCGCATCCTCGCGTCGAGCCGCTACGCCACCTCCCTGCTGCAGCGCGAGCCCAACGGCGTCAAGCTCCTGGCCGGCGACCAGCTCGTGCCGCAGGACCGGGAGACGCTGCAGACCGAGATGCTGGCCGCGGCCATGCGGCAGAGCGACGGGGACGCCGCCATCGGCCTGGTCCGGGGCGTGCGCCGGCGGGAGCTGCTGCGCATCGCCGCAGCAGACCTGTCGGGGGTGGTGGACGACGTGGAGCAGGTCAGCGAGGCGCTGACCGACCTCACCCATGCGACCCTCGAGGCGGCGCTCGCGATCGCCGTACGACGGGTGGGGAGCCAGCGCGAGACTCCGCTCCCGACCCGGCTGGCGATCGTGTCGATGGGCCGGCTCGGCGGGCACGAGGTGGGCTACGGCAGCGACGCCGACGTGCTGTTCGTGCACGAGCCCGTGGAGGGCGCCGAGCCCGAGGACGCGGCACGGGCCGCGCAGGCGGTGGCCAACGAGCTGCGCCGGCTGCTCGGCACGGCGGGCAGCGACCCGGCGCTCGAGGTCGACGCCGACCTGCGCCCCGAGGGCAAGGGCGGGCCGCTGGTGCGCACCGTCGAGTCCTACGCCGCCTACTACAGCAAGTGGTCGGCGGTGTGGGAGGCGCAGGCGCTGCTGCGTGCCGAGGCGGTGGTCGGCGACGAGGGGGTCTGCGGCCACTACATGGAGCTGGTCGACCGGCTGCGCTTCCCCGGCGAGGGGCTGTCCTTCGCCGACGTCCGAGAGATCCGCCGGATCAAGGCCCGCGTCGACAACGAGCGCCTGCCGCGCGGGGCGGACCGCAAGACCCACCTCAAGCTCGGGCGCGGAGGCCTGGGCGACATCGAGTGGACCGTGCAGCTGCTGCAGATGCGCCACGCCCACAACAGCCCCGGGCTGCGGACGACCAGGACGCTGCCAGCACTCCGTGCGGCGGTCGAGGAGGGCTTCGTCGAGGCCGAGGACGCCCAGATGATGACCGAGGCCTGGCTGATGGTCAGCCGCATCCGCAACCTGATCACCTTGGTCCGCGGCAAGCCGAGCGACGAGCTGCCGCGAGAGACCGGCGAGCTGACCGCGCTGTCGGTGCTGATGGGCTACTCACCCGACGAGGCCGACGCGCTGGTCAACGACTACCTGCGCGTGACCCGGCGCGCCCATGCCGTGGTCGAGCGGGTGTTCTGGGGGGGGTAGCCCACCCGCTCAGCGGGGAAGAGGTCATTGTCCCGGCGTGGCGCCTCCTCTGGGGAGAGCAGCAGGCGTATCACGGTCGGGACGGGCGGCTGGGAGAGCCGGACCAGGAGAGGGAGAGGAAGTGGTCGCGTCATGGTCACGACGCGAGAGAACGTCGTCCACCTGCTGCGTGGACGAGGAGAGCACGACCAGGCGATGGTCGCCACCTGCATGCTGCCGACGCAGGTCGACACCGAGCGGGACGCGGCCCTGCTCCACCACTTCGGTGTCGAGGAGGGGGCACTCTCGGACCACCTGCGGTGACTGGTCCCCGGGTGGGCCGCTGGGCTCTTGTCGTCGGCGCGGCCGGCGATCTCGGCTCCGCGATCGCGCGCGCCCTCCGGGTCGAGGGCTGGTCCCTGCTGGTCGCCGACCACCCCTCGCGGGCCGACCCCCTGGAGCACGTCGCGGCCGCGCTCAGGGAGGACGCGGAGGCGGGCGCCGGACAGGTGGTGACCGCCGCGTTCGACGTCACCGATGCCGAGGAGGTCTCCGTGACGCTGCGAGCCCTGGCGGCCGAGCACGGCGTCCCGGGTGCGGTCGTGGTGAGCAGCGGCGTCCAGGGGCCGTTCCGCCCGATCCAGGAGTACGACGTGGCCGACGCGGCCCGGGTGCTCGAGGTCAACGTAGTGGGCACCTTCTCGGTCCTCGCCGCGGTCGGGTCGATCCTCGCCGAGGCCGATCGTCCCGCCTCGATCGTGCTGCTCGCCTCGATGGCGGGGGTGTCCGGTGCACCCAACATGAGCGCCTACTCCGCGTCCAAGGCGGCGGTCATCGGCCTGGCCCGGAGTGCGGCGAAGGACCTTGCCCCGCACGGGATCCGCGTCAACTCGATCTCGCCGGCCTTCATCGGACCGGGCGTGATGTGGAACAACCAGGTGGCCGCACAGGCCGCGGTCGGCAGCCAGTACTTCTCCACCGACCCCGACGAGGTCTCTCGCCAGATGATCGGCATGATCCCGTTGCGTCGGTGCGGCACTCCCTCCGAGGTCGCGGATGTCGTCGCGTGGCTGGCGGGCCCGCGCTCGTCGTACGTCACCGGGCAGAACATCGAGATCACGGGTGGGTCGGTCTGATCACACCCCGGAGTGGTGTTTGTCACAGCCGGGTGCGGGCACCAGTGCGGTGAGTGCCCTCGAGGGAGACCGCGCGTCTCAGGACGACGCGCGGTCGGGTGCTCGGGAAGCACCACGCTCGGTGGGTGCCTTCGAAGAGGGAGTGCGATGTCCGCCGCCAAGATCGGCCTCGGCGTAACCGCTGGTTATCTGCTGGGCCGCACCAAGAAGCTCCGCCTCGCGATCACGGTCGGGAGCATGCTGGCCGGCCAACGGGTGGCCACCAACCCCGTCGGGATGATCAAGCAGGCCAGCCAGCTGATCGAGAAGAACCCGGAGCTCGCCAAGCTCCAGCAGAGGATCACCGGCGAGCTGATGCAGGCCGCGCGCCAGGCCGCGCTGTCGTCGGCGACCAGTCGCGTCGACTCGTGGAACGACCGGCTGGTCAACGGCCAGGTCGTCGACCAGGACGAGGACGAGGAGCCCGAGGACCAGTACGACGAGGACGAGCCCGAGGACGAGTACGAGGAGGGCGAGGACTCGGAGGACTCGGAGGACTCGGAGGACGGCGAGGAGCCTGAGGACGAGTACGAGGAGGAGGGCGAGGACTCCGAGGAGGCTGAGGACTCGGAGGACGGCGAGGAGCCTGAGGACGAGTACGAGGAGGAGGGCGAGGAGGGCGAGGAGGGCGACGAGTCCGAGGAGCCTGAGGACGAGTACGAGGAGGAGGGCGAGGAGGGCGACGAGTCCGAGGAGCCTGAGGACGAGTACGGCGAGGAGGGCGAGGAGGAGCCGGAGGAGGGCGAGGACGAGCCGGAGGACGAGCCTGAGGACGAGGCCGACGACCAGCCGGAGGACGAGCCTGAGGACGAGGCCGACGACCAGCCCGAGGACGAGCCCGATGAGCCCGAGGAGGAGCCGGAGCCACCACGCCGGCGCCGGTCCTCGCAGTCGCGCAAGCGCACTCCGTCCAAGCGCACGCCGTCCAAGCGCAGTCCGTCCAAGCGCACCGCCGAGAAGTCGGCGAAGAAGGCCCCTGCCAAGAAGTCCTCGAGCAGGTCCTCCTCCGGGGACGACACGTCGTCGAGCCGCTCGGCCAAGAAGTCCGCCCCGGCGAAGAAGTCGGCGGCGAAGAAGTCCTCCAGCAGGTCGACCTCCGCGGCCAAGAAGTCGTCGAGCAGCTCGGCCGCGAAGTCCGCCCCGGCGAAGAAGTCGGCGGCCAAGAAGTCCTCCTCGAGCAGCGGCGCCGCCAAGAAGACGGCCAAGAAGGCCCCGGCCAAGAAGTCGGCGGCGACGAGGTCGACGGCCAAGAAGGCGCCGGCCAAGAAGACACCGGCGAAGAAGACGACGAAGGCGACCGCGAAGAAGTCCGCGGCCAAGAAGTCCACCTCCCGCTCGCGATCCAGGAGCTGATCGACATGGCGAAGAACGACAACGGACTGGAGCTCCTCAAGGGAGCCGGGCAGGACCTGTTCCGCAACCTGGGCGACAAGGCCCTCGACACCGTCAACGACAAGATCTCTGGCCTCACCGACAAGCTGAGCGACGTCTCCGAGGGCGGCGGCATGCTCGGCAAGGCGGCCGGCAAGGCCGGGGAGAGTGCCGCCCAGGGCGACAACCCCGTGATGGGCGGGCTCAAGGGCCTCGCCGGCGGCGTCAAGGACAAGATCACCGGCGGCGGGGGCAAGGGCAGCGGTGGCAAGGGCACCAAGTCCACGAACATCATCGAGTCGATCGACGTCGGCGTCCCGATCTCCGTGGCCTACAACCAGTGGACCCAGTTCAACGACTTCCCGACGATGATGAAGAAGGTCGAGAAGGCGGAGGCCGAGGACGACAACAAGATCACCTTCAAGGCCCAGATCTTCCTCTCCCACCGGCAGTGGGAGGCCACGATCCTCGAGCAGGTCCCCGACGAGCGCATCGTCTGGCGGTCCAAGGGCGAGAAGGGCTACGTCAACGGCGCGGTCACCTTCCACGAGCTCGCTCCGTCGCTGACCCGGATCCTCGTGGTCCTGGAGTACCACCCCCAGGGGCTGTTCGAGCGCACCGGCAATCTCTGGCGCGCGCAGGGCCGGCGTGCCAGGCTCGAGCTCAAGCACTTCCGACGCCACGTGATGACCCAGACCATCCTCGAGGCCGACGAGGTCGAGGGATGGCGCGGCGTGATCCACGACGGCGAGGTGGTGGAGACCCACGAGGAGCACGTCGAGAAGGAGGAGTCCGAGCAGGAGCAGGACGGCGAGGACTACGACGAGCCCGAGGACGAGTACGACGAGGACGAGGACGAGCCCGAGGACGAGCCCGAGGACGAGTACGACGAGGCCGAGGAGCCGGAGGACTCCGAGGACTCCGAGGACTCCGAGGACGAAGCGGAGGACGAGTACGAGGACGAGGACGAGGAACCCGACGAGGAACGCCGGGCCAGCTGATCCCACCCCCCTGAGGACCGAGAGGACCCACGCATGACCGCATCCGCCCAGCGCCGCTCCGGCGGCTACCTCGAGCGCCCCGCCCCGAGCGGGCTCGCCGACGTCGTCGAGATCATCCTGGACAAGGGCATCGTCATCGACGCCTACGTCCGGGTCTCGCTCGTCGGCATCGAGCTGCTCACCATCGATGCCCGCATCGTGATCGCCAGCGTCGACACCTACCTCCGCTTCGCGGAGGCGACCAACCGCCTCGACCTCTACGAGAAGGGCGGCAAGGACCTCACCGAGGCCATCGGCGACCTCCAGGAGGGTGGCGCGTCGAAGAAGACCAGCGGCGCGATCAAGGGCGTGAAGAAGGCGATCAAGGGCGCCACGTCCAGCGACGACGACGATGAGGACGACAGCAGCTCGCGTCGCCGGAGCTCGTCGTCGAGGAGGAGGCAGTCCTCGGATGCCTGACGTGATGGCGCCGGCCCACGAGACCGGCTGCTACGTCTACGGCGTCGTGCCGACAGGTGCGGTGGTCGAGGGCGTCCTCGGGGTCGACGACGAGCCCGTCCACCTGGTCGACGCGGGTGAGGTCGCCGTCGTGGTGAGCCCCCTCGCGCTCGACCGGCCGCCGGCGCGGCGGGCCGAGCTCCTGGCGCACAGCCGGGTGGTCGACGCGCTCGCCGCGGTCGGACCCGTCGTGCCCGTGCGGTTCGGCTCGGTCGTCCTCGACGAGGAGGCCGCCCTCGACGAGGTGCTCTCCGACGGGCGCGACCTGGTCGCGCTCCTCGAGCGCCTGCGGCACGTCGTCCAGCTCAACCTGCGCGCGACGTACGTCGAGGAGCAGGTCCTGGCCGAGGTGGTCGAGTCGGACCCGGTCGTGGCGGAGCTGCGACGCCGCACGCGCGACCTGCCCGCCGGGACCATGCACCCCGACCTCGTGCGGCTCGGCGAGCGCGTCTCCATGGCGCTGGACCAGGTGCGCGAGCACGACCGGGGCGAGCTGCTCGCCGAGGTCGAGCCGCTGGCGGAGGCGGTGCGCGTGCGCCAGGTCGGCGGGACCGACGGGCTGCTCGACGTCGCCCTGCTCGTGGAGCGCGAGCACCTGGTCGCGGTCGAGGAGCGGCTGGAGGACCTGGCTGCCGAGGTGCACCCGCGGGTGCGCCTGCGGCTGGTGGGCCCCGTGCCGCCGTACGACTTCGTGGAGGACCGCTCGTGGGTCTGATCACCGGTCTGCTCACGCTGCCGATCGCGCCCCTGCGCGGCGTCGTGGCAGCCGCGGAGCAGGTGCAGCGGCAGGCGGAGGAGGAGCTCTACGACCCGGTGCGCATCCGGGCCCAGCTGGAGGACGTCGAGCGACGGCGACAGGATGGGCAGCTGACCGACGAGGAGGCCGAGGCGTGGGAGGAGGAGCTGGTCGAACGGCTCCTCGTCGCACGTGACCGGCTCGATGGGAGGCAGTGATGGCGGAGAAGCGCACGGGTGCGAGGAAGTCGAGCAGCGACGGGGACGACGGCGCGTCCTCCAGGAAGGCGCCGAGCAAGAAGGCGCCGAGCAGGAAGACCCCGGCCAAGCGGGCTGCGCCCAAGGCGGAGGCGCCGAGGCGTGCCACCGCGACGCAGGTCGCGGCCCGCGCCGCGCAGCAGCTGCTCGAGCTGACCGGCAAGGAGGCCGAGGGTGTGACCGGGCTCGGCCGTGCCGACGACGGGTGGACCGTCGAGGTCGAGGTCGTCGAGGTCCGGCGCATCCCCAACACCACCGACGTCCTGGCGCTCTACGAGGTGACCACCGACGACCACGGTGACCTGATGGGCTACCGCCGCCTGCGGCGCTACACGCGTGGCACTCCGGGAGGGGAGTGAGATGAGCCAGACACCGGCCACCGGCAGCCGGGGGTACGGCGGTCTCGAGCGGCCGGACTACGGCCCGGCGCCGTCCAACCTCGCCGACGTGCTCGAACGCGTGCTGGACAAGGGCATCGTGATCGCCGGCGACATCAAGGTCAACCTGCTCGACATCGAGCTGCTCACGATCAAGATCCGGCTCCTCGTGGTCTCGGTCGACAAGGCGATGGAGATGGGCATCGACTGGTGGCGCCACGACCCGATGCTCAGCTCGGGCGAGCAGGACCTGCAGTCCGAGAACCGCGAGCTGCGCCGCCGGATCGAGGAGCTCGAGGGCGGGGGCTCCGATGAGTGAGCCCGGGGCCTACCTCTTCGCCGTCGCGCGCGGGCTCGACCCCGCCGTGCTGGCCGGCAGCGAGGGGCTGAGGTCCGCGCCGCTGCGGGTCGTCGAGGACGGCGACCTCCAGGCGGTCGTGTGCGACGTCGACCTGACGGAGTTCGGCGAGGCCGCGCTGACCGCGCACCTCGAGGACCTGGCGTGGGTCGAGGAGGTGGCCCGGCGGCACAACGACGTCGTCTGGCAGACCGCCCAACAGGCCACCACCGCTCCCGCGCGGCTGGTCACGATCTTCGCCGGTGACGCGAGCGTGGCGCGGATGCTCGCCGACCACCGGACCCACCTCGCCGCGAGCCTCGACGCCGTCGACGGCTGCCAGGAGTGGAGCCTCAAGGTCTACGCCGCGCCTGCCCCCGCCGAGCCCGCCCCCACGGCCCCCGCAGCGGGGAGCAGCGGCTCGGGTGCGGCCTACCTCCAGCGCAAGAAGCAGGCCGCCGAGCAGCGGCGCCACAGCGGGGAGCAGGCGGCCCAGCTGGCCGAGGCTGCCTACCGCACGCTCGGGGAGCACGCGGTGGCCGCGCGACGGCTCGCCCCGCAGGACCCGCGGCTGACCGGCCGACGCGAGCCGATGGTGCTCAACGCCGCGTTCCTCGTGCCGGTGTCCGACGCCGAGGACTTCCAGGCCGCGGTGAGCGGTCTGGACTTCCGTGGCGGGGTCGTGACGGCCGAGCTCGCGGGTCCCTGGCCGGCGTACTCCTTCGCGACCCTGGAGCGGGCATGACCGTGCTGCAGACCGAGGCCGAGGCCGAGCTCACCACGATGGGCGACGCCTCGCGGATCTCGCTGGTCGACCTGCTCGACCGGCTGCTCGGCACCGGGGTCGTGCTCGCCGGTGACGTGCTGATCTCCCTGGCCGGGGTCGACCTGGTGCAGGTGCGCCTGCACGCGCTGATCACCAGCGTCCGCGCGGACATGCCGGTGCCCCGGCACCTGCGCGACGACCTGATCCCGGGGGACCCGTGGTGAGCGCGCCGGGCGACAACGCCGCCAAGCTCCTCACCCAGCGCCTGGACACCGATCCCGACTCGGTCGAGCGCGACCTGTTCAAGCTCGTGCTCACCGTCATCGAGCTGGTCCGCCAGCTGATGGAGGCCCAGGCGCTGCGCCGGGTCGACGAGGGCGACCTCAGCGACGAGCAGGTCGAGGCGCTGGGGCTCGGGCTGTGTCGCCTGGAGGAGGCGATGGAGGAGCTCAAGGCCCGCTACGACCTGACCACCGCCGACCTCAACATCGATCTCGGACCTCTCGGCACCCTGCTGTCCGAGGCCTGAGCCGCACCGCCCACCCATCTCGAGGAGGAACCATGGCCACCGACCCCGATCTCGCGCGCGGCGCGCTGCTCACCGCGCTGCTGGAGAAGATCCAGGACGATCCCTACCCGTCGTCGACGATGATGGACCTGGTCGAGGAGCTGCTCACCGAGGAGGAGATCCCGGCCTACGTGCTGCTCCTGCAGGACAAGATCCGCCGTGACCGGTTCCCGAGCGTCTCGATGATGAACCGCCTGAAGGACCTCGTCGTCTGAGGCGCCTCAGTCGCCCCGCGTGACCAGCAGCACGGCCAGCACGTGCTTGCAGGCGCCGCGCGCGCCGGCGTACTTCGCCCACCAGGGGCAGGTGCAGCGCCAGCCCTCGCCGTCGGGGGTGACCCACTGCCGGTGGTCGCCGGTGCGGACCTCCCAGCCGTCGTCGGTGCGGCGCACCGCGTCCTCCGCCACCAGGCGGCGGGCGTCGCGCAGTCGCGGGTTGTCGCGCTCCACGCGCTCGGCGTCCCAGGGCAGCTCGCGGTGGAACCAGGTCTGCTCGCTCAGGTCGAAGCCGACCTTGCCGGTCGCGGCGAGGAAGCCGAGACCCGCCTCCACGTCGGTCGCGGCGAGGCCGGTCGCCGCAGCGAGGGCGGCGGGGTCGATCAGGGGCTCCCACGCGAGGTGCTCGAGCAGGCGGGCGGCCGAGCCCTCGGCGGAGTCCGCGGTCAGCGTGGTGAGCAGCCCGCCCTCGCCGGAGAAGCCGCGGTAGGGCTGCGGTGAGAGCAGCAGGGTGAGGCGTGCTCCCGGGAGCGTGAGGACCCAGGCGCTCGCGTCGTCGTCGGACCCGAAGACCTGCAGCGACGTGGCGAACCGCGCCACGCGACCCGCCGCGCCGAGGCGTCCCGCGCCGGCGAGGTGGACCGAGGTCGGCGTGGGCCGGAGCGACTGACGCAGACCGCCGGGCCCCGGCACCAGGTGGTACGACGGCCCGGGCGTGGCGCGGGGGAGCGAGGCCAGCCAGCGGGCGGCGACGGGGCCGGTCATCTCGGCGCGCAGCGTCATCCGCGAGGCGAGCACGGGCGTCTCGGCGAAGCCACGCACCCAGCGGTCGGGCAGGTCGACCTTGCGCTCGTGGTGGGTGCCGTCGAGGGTCGCGACCGACAGCCCGTCGGTGCCGACGTCGAGGTGCACGAGGTCGGTGCGCCCGATCCCGGACAGGGCGGTGCGCAGCGGCTGGTTGACGTCGACGTTGGTGGTGCCGTGGGACAGCTCGCCGGAGTCGATGCCGTCGGCCAGCAGGTCGAGCCGGGCGTGGACGCCGTTGCACAGCGAGAAGGACTCCACGCGCAGCCGGTCACCCGACGCGGTGAGGACGGGGTCGAGGTTGGCGAGGCGCTGCATCAGCCCGGCGTCGAAGTAGCGGCTGCCGGCCACGTCGGCGACCGCCAGGAGCGCCGCGGCGGCGACGTCTGGCCGGGCGAGCATCCCGGAGAAGAAGCGCGGGTGCTCGACGAGGCCGCGCGGGGTGGCGCCGAGCGCGGTCTCCAGCCCGAGCCGGGCGGTCTCGCCCGGCACGAGCGTCGAGGCGGCACGGTAGGAGCTCACGAGACGGCCTCCACCAGGGCCACGGCCTCGAGACGGGCCTTGCTGCCTCCCTTCGATCCGGCCAGGGTCCGCACGGACCCGGGCAGCCGCACGTCCGGCACTGCCGGGGCGAGCCGGCGTACGACGGCCAGCAGGTCGGCGAGGCCCGGCGGCTTGCGGTTGAGGGCGCACGCGGCGTCGAGCACCGCGAGCACGGTCGGCCACAGCGGCTGTAGCCCGCCACCGAGCGCCAGCTGCTCCCAGGCGTGGGAGAGCCGGGTCAGCCGCAGCTCCCCGTCGGCGAGCTGGTGCAGGCAGCACGCGGTGTAGTCGTCGGGGACCCAGCGCCCCCGGCCCATGAGCACGAGCGCGGCGTCCACGGCGACGAGGCGGTGGTCCTCGTCGGCGTGGCACAGGGTCTGGGCGACGGCGTGGGTGACCGCGAGTCCGGGCGACGGGCTCGCGGCCATCGGCGCGAGCCACCGCGGCGCCCCGCGGGAGGACTGGTCGAACTGCTTCTGCAGCCGCGCCGCGAGCAGGTCGACCCAGGCCGGCACGACGCCGGTCCCGGCCTCGACCGAGAGGTTGTACTCGTCGTACTCGTCGTGCAGGTCCGGGTCGTGCCCGGAGGACAGGGCGCCCGGCACGCCGGGGATGTCGCCGACCCCTGCCGGGAGGTGCGCGGGGTCGACGAGGACGTGCGCCCCCCGGTGGTGGGCCGTCGAGGGCGGCAGACCGCCGGAGGTCACCCATTCCCGGACGGCGTCGACGGCGTCGCGCGTGCGGGGTCGGCGACGCAGCAGGCCCGACTTCTCCGCGCTCCACAGCGGGAGGGACAGCCCGTCGAGGTCGGCGGCGCGTCCCGGGTCCACGGGCTGCAGCCGCAGGAGGGCGAGGGTGAGGTCGAGCGGGCCGGCCGGGACGGCGTACTCCCTCAGCCGCGCGATCAGGGCGTCGAACGCCAGAGAGCCGTCCTCGTGGGTCGGCGTGCTGAGCAGGAAGGGGACCTCGCCGAGGCGGACCGCGGTCTCGGCGTTGACGCCGTCGTGCAGCACACCGGGGGCCGAGCGGGAGTACAGGTTCCACGAGATGTCGTCGAAGCGCGGCCGCTTGCCGCTGGTCAGGTGGGCGCTGACCTGCTCGTTGCGGGTGCGGAAGTCCTCCAGCGACGGGCGACGGCCCTCGTGGACCGCGTAGACCAGCGCGGGCAACCACACCGTGGCCTGGGGGACCGCGGACGACGCCCACTCACGGGCCGCGTGCGGGTCCGTCGCGCACCACCGCACGAGGGCGTCGGTGAGGAGCGCGGCGTCGGCGGGGGTGGCGGCCACACCGAAGCGGGAGGCGGCCTCGGTGAGGCTGCGGGCATGGGGCGCGACCGCGGTGACCGGTGCACCGACGGTGACCGGCGGGGGTGGTGCCCACAGGTCGTCGACCGGTGCCTCGGGCGGGGCCTCCGGCGTGGACTCGCCGAGCTTCTCCAGGGCGGTGGTCGCTCGCGCGGCGAGCCGGGGGTCCGGCACGTCGGCGGCGACCGCGAGGGCCGCGACGACCGAGGGGCGGTCCCAGCGCGCGACGGCGTCCTTGGCGGTGAGCGCCGCCAGGAGCGTCTTCTGCTGGGCCTTCTCGGTGCGCGTGAAGATCGTGCGGGCGACCTCGTCGAGGTCCTCGGGCGCAGCCACCTCGAGGACCGCGGGGAGCAGGGCGGCCGTGACCGGGCCGCGGCCGGTCGCGAGCAGTCCCTGGGCGAGGGGGAGCCGGCCGCGCAGGTCCTCGCCCGAGAGGCCGAGGGCGGTGAGGATCCGGGCGAGGCCCTTCTGGGTGCCGGCCGTGTCCTGGCGCGTGAGCGCGGCCAGCGTGTCCTCGAGCACGCGGGTGCGGTCGAGCAGGCCGTCCGCGACGAGCTCGGCGAGCGCGGCGGCGAGGTCCCAGCGCGCGGAGAGGAAGTACTCCAGCTGGCCCACGGCACCGGGGCCGCTGAGCAACAGGCTCACGCCGTCGGCGACGGCCGGGTCGCGGCGCAGGAGGTCGGCGAGGCCGTCCTGGCTGGGGTCCACCTCCTGGCCCTGCGCCTCGCGCCACTTGACCCACTTGGCGTGGGCGGCGCCGGTGGAGTACGCCGCGGCCCAGGCGGTCGCCATCGTGGGGGTGCGGGGGAGCCGTGCAGCCCCGGCCCCGACCAGCTCACGAGCGACGTTGCCGAGCCAGGCGACCTCGTGCTCGCCGTTCTTGCGCACGGTGTCCTGCGCCGCGGCGTCGAGGAACGCCTGGCACCAGTCCGGGCCGCGCCCGAGCATGGTCGCGACCAGCAGGTCGTCCGAGCCCGACCCGTCGCCACGCCAGCCCCAGCCGACGGCCGGCAGCCAACGGGCGGCCCGGTCGGCGGGAGCGAGGGCGGCGCCCAGCAGGCGCAGGCAGCCGGGGTGGTCGACGTCGGTGGCCGCGCGCGAGGAGACCCACCGGTTCTCCTTGCTCAGCGCGGCCCGACGGGAGCGGTACCACGCCCGCAGCTCCTTGCCCTCCACGCTGTCTGCCGGGGCCTCCAGCCACGGTCGGAGCTCGGCCCAGCGGCCGTGGCGGAGGATCTCCTCGAGGGCGTCGTCGGCGCTCACCGGGCGATTGGACCACGGCCGGCGCCCCGCTGACCGGCTATCGCGCCAGCCCCCCACCCCCCGCGCACACCAGCCCGGCGTCCCGCGCCACGAGGACGGCCTGGAGACGATCGCGCACGCCGAGCTTGCGGTAGAGGTGCTCCAGGTGCTTGTTGACCGTGCGTGGCGACACCGCGAGCCGACGGGCGATCGCGACGGCGGTCAGGCCGTCGGCCGGCAGGGCGAGGGTGGCGCGCTCGCGACCCGTCAGGCTGTCCGTGGTCGCCGGTCCCCGCTGCTCGAGGATGCGCGCCTGCAACCACCAGTGGCTGATCGCCGCCCGCACGCCGTACGCCGACCCGCTGGGTGAGCTGCCCTCCGGGAAGCTGCGGGTGCGTCCCTCGGTCATCGACGACTTCGGCATGCCGGTGTCGAGCTACCCGCTCTACCGCACGGAGTCGAAGGTCAGCGACTTCGAGATGACCAGAGCCTGCCCGGGCGGCGCGCCCTCGTCGTACGACGCGGCCTGCGGTGACTGGGTGGTCAACACCGCCCAGCCCTCCAGCCCGCCGTACAACACGACGAACGCCAACGCCCGCTTCATGCCGCTGATCGACGACGACGTCTACCCCAACATCGGCGACCGGCTGAGCGACGCGGGCATCTCCTGGGCGTGGTACGCCGGTGGGTGGGACCAGGTGAACAGCGACCCGTCGAAGGTGCCGCAGTTCCAGTTCCACCACCAGCCGTTCCTCTACTTCGAGGACTACGCGCCGGGGACGCCCGGGCGGGCGCACCTGCGCGACAGCGAGGAGTTCGTGGCGGCGGCGAAGGCAGGCGCCCTGCCCACGGTGAGCTTCGTCAAGCCCTACGCGTCGGAGAACGAGCACCCGGGCTACGCCAGCGAGCCGCTCGGCAGCGCCAACCTCGTCGAGCTGGTCCGCGCGGTGGTCGAGGGCGGGTCGGCCGGCAACACGCTCGTGGTCGTGACCTACGACGAGTTCGGCGGCCAGTGGGACCACGTCTCGCCGCCCACCGGGGACGCGTGGGGGCCGGGCACGAGGATCCCGGCGATGGTGATCGGTCGGTCGCTCACGCGGTCGGGCGTCGACCACACCCGCTACGACACGACGTCGATCCTGGCGACGATCGAGCGCAGCTTCGGGCTCGAGCCGCTGGGCACACGCGACGCCTCCGTCAACGACCTCGCCGCTGCGGTCGCCGCCGGGGGGCGCTGAGAGGGGAGGGCCCCGGGCCCGGCGCGCCGGGCCCGGGGCCTCTCCTGGGGGTCAGCTCTCGATCGAGACCTGCTCGTCCTTGCCGGTCTCGAGACCGGTCACCGTCACCTTGCGGGGCTTGGCCCGCTCGGCCACGGGGACGACGAGGCGCAGGACGCCGGCGTCATAGCTCGCCTCGATGCGGTCGAGGTCGAGGTTGTCGCCCAGCACGAGCTGGCGGCTGAAGACGCCGGTCGGCCGCTCGGACGCCAGTCGCTCCCAGTCGCCGTTGCGGGCGACGCGCTCGGCGCGGACCGTGAGGACGTTGCGCTCGACGTCGATGTCGAGCGACTCGCGGCTGATGCCGGGAAGGTCGAACTCGATGACGAACCGGTCACCCTCGCGCCAGGCGTCCATCGGCATGACGGCCGGGCGGTTGGTGGTGCCGGCAGCTCCCAGCATCTGCTGGGCCAGGCGGTCGAGGTCGCGGAAGGGGTCGGTGGTGCGCAGCAGCATGGGTGCCTCCTGACGGTTCGTGTCGCGGTCGACGGGTCTGCGTGAGCCCGTCGTACCTGTATCAACGGTTACAGGTTTCTTATATTCCATCCATGAGGCAAGATCAAGTCCATGGCCGGTCGCACCCAGGGTGTCTTCGCGATCTCCGTCGCCGCCGAGATGGTGCGCATGGAGGTGCAGAACCTCCGCGTCTACGAGCGCAGGGGGCTGCTCGAGCCGGACCGGACCAGCGGTGGGACGCGGCTCTACTCCCAGGCCGACATCGAGGTGCTGCACCGGATCCGTGACCTGTTGGCCGAGGGCCTCAACCTCGCCGGGGTCGCGCGCGTGCTCGAGCTCGAGCACGAGGTGCGCCGCCTGCGCAGCCGCCTGGAGCGCGTCGATTCGTCGGAACGCTCCCGCACCCGCTAGCCTGGAGGTCTTCAGCTCGTCGAGCTCTCGCCGCGAGTTGTCCGCACGTCGAAGCACTCACCTGCTCCGTGCGCAGCCGACCCGAACCCCTCGGACCACCGGTTTCGGCGAGACACCCGCACAGATCGCGACACCTTGAACTCCTTCACGCAGCTGGGCGTGCCCGCACGCCTCTCCTCCGTCCTCACCGGCCTCGGCATCGAGACCCCGACCCCGATCCAGGCAGCCACGCTGCCCGACTCCTTCGCCGGGCGCGACGTCCTCGGCCGTGGGCGCACCGGCTCCGGCAAAACCTTCGCGTTCCTGCTCCCGCTCGTGGCGCGCCTGTCCGACGGCGGCCGCCCGCGTGCTGGCCGCCCGCGGGCGCTGATCCTCGCCCCGACGCGCGAGCTCGCGCTCCAGATCGACGACTCGCTCGCCCCGCTCGCCGCCGTCGCCGGTCTGAGCACCCGCACCGTCTTCGGCGGCGTCGGCCAGGGCCCCCAGGTCAACGCCCTCAAGCGCGGGGTCGACGTCATCGTCGCCTGCCCCGGTCGTCTGGAGGACCTCATCTCGCAGGGGCACTGCTCGCTCGACGGCATCGAGGTCACGGTCATCGACGAGGCCGACCACATGGCCGACCTCGGCTTCCTGCCCGCCGTGCGCCGCCTGCTGGCCAAGACCCCCAAGGGCAGCCAGCGCCTGCTGTTCAGCGCCACGCTCGACAACGCGGTCGACCAGCTGGTCCGCCAGTTCCTCGTCGACCCGGTCACCCACGAGGCCGACTCCCCGCAGTCGCCGGTGTCCTCCATGGACCACCACGTGCTGCACATCGACCGCAACAACCGCCTCGACGTGCTGGTCGACCTGACCAGTGCCCCCGGTCGCACGGTCGTCTTCACCCGCACCAAGCACGGCGCCAAGGCGCTCACCCGCCAGCTCAACAAGGCCGGCGTGGCCGCCGTCGAGCTGCACGGCAACCTCGGCCAGAACGCCCGGACCCGCAACCTCCAGGCCTTCCACGACGGCAGCGCTGCCGCGCTCGTCGCGACCGACATCGCCGCCCGCGGCATCCACGTCGACGACGTGGCCCTCGTCGTCCACGCCGACCCGCCGGCCGAGCACAAGGCCTACCTGCACCGCTCCGGCCGCACGGCCCGCGCGGGCAACTCCGGGACCGTGGTCACGCTGATGACCAGCGAGCAGAAGAAGGACGTGCGCGACCTGACCCGCGCCGCCGGCATCAGCCCGACCACCACGCGTCTGCAGGGCTCCGACCACCCGGTGCTGCGCGAGCTCGCGCCGGGGGAACGGGTCCTGTCCGGCCCGATGCCCGAGACCGTGCCGGCGCCGCGCACCTCGACCGGGGGCGCGCGCGGGTCACGCGGGTCGCGCTCCTCCAAGCCCGGGTCGGGCTCCACCGGCTCTGCGTCGAACGGCTCTGGCTCCAACGGCAATCGTCGCCGTCGGGGCGGGTCGGGCGTTCAGCGGTCCGGCGCAGGTGCGTCGGGCGGCCAGCAGTCCGGTGGTTCGGCTCGCTCGGGTGGCGGCCGTCGTACGCCGTCCGCGCAGCCGGCGCGCAGCGGCCACAGCGCGGCGTCGTTCAGCTCCGGGCGTCGCTGACCCGACCGGGAGGGCTCAGCCCTTCAGCGTCCGCTCGAGGAGCGGGAGCAGGGCGGCCCAGTGCCGCTCGGTCGCCGCGGCGTCGTACATCGCGGTGTCGGACATGGTGAACCCGTGCGGGGCTCCCTGGTAGAGCTCCGCGGTGTGCACCAGCCCGGCCTCGGCCAGCGCCTGGCCGAACCGCTCCTGCTGCCCGCGCGTCATCGAGCGGTCGTGGTCGGCGTGCGCGACGTAGACCTCTGCGCGGACCCGCGGCAGCAGCAGGTGCGGGCTGTCCTCGTCGTCGGTGGCCAGCCCGCCGGCGTGGAAGCTGCCCACGGCTGCGACGTCGTCGGGACGGGTGGCGGCCGCGCGCACGGCGAAGCGGCCACCCATGCAGTAGCCCACGGTGCCGATCGGGCCGCGGACGTCGTCGCGGGCGAGCAGCGCGTTGAGGTACGCCGCGGCGTCGTGCTCGACGACCTCGGCGGTCAGCGACCTCATCAGCGGACCGAGCTCCCGGAACGCCGCGCTGCGGCCCTCGTCGGTGGTGAGGTCGCGTTGCGGCGTCACCGGGGCACGGCCCTTGCGGTGGTAGAGGTTGGGCACGAGGACGACGTAGCCCTCGGTGGCGATACGGGCAGCCATCTCCTCCAGTCGTGGCCGGAGGCCGAAGGCGTCCATCCAGACCAGCACGCCGGGCCACCGGCCGGTGCCCTCGGGCCGGGCCAGGATCGCGTCGGCGGTGTGGTCGCCGACCGGGACGCCGACGAGCTCGATGGCGGTGGGCATGCGCAGGTCCATGCAGGCATGGTGCCCCAGGGGTGGTGATCAGTTCCCGGCGACGCGGTGGTGGCTGACCGGCTCGACCGCCGTCTCCATCGTCAGCTCGAGGCCGCCCTCTACCGGACGCGTCGCGAGCGAGACCGCGACCCGGCGGAGGTCGGAGAGGCTCCGGACGTGCGTGCCGCCGCAGGGGATGTCGGTGCGGCCCTCGGGGAGGCCGCAGACCCAGGTGCGACGCGCGGACAGCCCAGCGCCGTGGGAGGGAACCCCTTGCGTCGCATGGACCTGCCGATCCGGTAGGTGTCGGCCGACCCGAACGCGTGGATGCGCGAGGACGCGATCGCGAGGGAGTCGAAGGCCGGGTTGCCCAGGGCGTCGGTAGGTGCCTCCTTGGTCCACGCGCCTGCCAGGGCGTGGTCGAGTGCCAGGGCGGCGAGGTGACAGGCGGTGTGCCCCGCGGAGAGGGCCGCGCGGTGGTCGCGGTCGACCTCGACGCGGACCTCCTGGCCGACGTCGGGGGCTGTGCCGTCGACGACGTGGGCGACGACGAACGTCCAGCCCTCCGTCCCGGTGCGCACCGGGAGGTCGGCCCCGAGGTGCAGGTCGCCGTCGTGGACGCCGCCCGTCACCGCGTCGACGATCGTCAATGGTCCCTGGGCCGTGATGAGCGTGCCCCGGTCCGCAGGTTGGTCGGGCCATGCGGTGTCGACCGGGTGGCAGGCCGTGGTGTCGAGCAGGACTGCCGACCTGCCGTCGGCCACGGGCTCGACGTGCACGACGACGCCCGTCGAGGACACGTCGCCGTCGGGGTAGGTGACGATCGTGTCGGTCGTCGGAAGTGCCATGTCGCGGGGATCCCTCGTCTCGTCGACCGTGCCTGAGCTGAGGGGTCGAGTCTCCCAAACGGTCGCGCGGAGCGCGCCGCAGTCGCCGCGTGCACGAACGCGTCGTCAGTCCAGGGGGTAGGTGCCGGTGGCGGTGACGAGGTAGGCGTGGCCGAGGGGTGAGTCCCAGCGGTAGGCGGCGGGTGGTCCGCCGCGGTCGGCGGTGGAGGTCACGGGTGGGTGCTGCTCGTCCTCCCGGTGTGGGTCGGGCCAGCCGATGTCGAGGTCCCAGGGGTCGGTGACGCGGCGGTAGGTCCAGTGCCCGTGGGTCTTGGCTCGGTGGTGGTGTCGGCAGAGCTTGGCGAGGTTGTGGTTGCTCGTCTGCCCGGGTGGCCCGCCGTCGTCGGGGTCGAGGTAGGCCTCGGTGTGGTCGAGGTCGTAGCGGCCTCGGTTGGTGCAGTAGGGGAACACGCAGCCGTGGTCGCGTTCGTCGACCAGGGCGCGGAGGTGGGCGGGGGCTTCGTAGGCGTCGACGGCGTGGTGGTGGTTGAGGTCGATCACGGGGGTGACCTGCACGCGTGTGCCGGGGGCGAGGTCGGCGAGCCACTGCTCGACCGCGGCCCGGCTGACCGGTGACGCGGCGTGGGGCAGGCCGCTCGCCTGGATCCTTGCGACGTCGGTGGAGGTGTGCAGGTGCAGGTGGATGGGGCGCTCGACCCCCAGCGGGCTCCGCACCCGGGTGGCCCGGTGGGGCCGGCGACGCGGCACCAACTCACTGTCCTCGGTCTCCCCGGTCTCCCCGGTCTCGGCGTTGATGACGGCGTCGGCGGAGTGGGACAGGTCGATCGCATGCTGCGGGTCAGCGAGGATCCCGATGGCCTTGGACATGCGGACCAGCTCGGGGGAGTCGTCGCCGAGGATGCCCAGCTCGGTGGCCGTGGCCTTGAGCGCGTCACGGAAGGCCAGGCCGTCGGGGACCGAGGCGAGGCCCTCGAACCGCATGGTGCCGTCGGGTCGGCTGCCCTGCAGGACGGGATCATCGAGGTCGTCGGCCCCGTGCTCGAAGTCGAACCACACCCCCCGCTTGTCACTCGCGGCCTCGGCCTCGGCCGCGGCACGGTCGGGGTCGAAGCGCAGGACCGCGGCGGCGGCGGCGTTCTTGATCCGGGTCACCGACAGGCTGGTGGCGAACGGGGCGAGGTTGCGGTCGACCCAGTCCGCCGCCTCCTCCGGCAGGGTCCGGGTCTGCTGGGCCACGGTGCGGGCCTTCCACGCTGGACACTTCCCGGCGTGGACGCGGGCCCAGCAGCGGGGCAGACGCTCACGGAGCTCCAGGGCGTCCTCGGTCAACGACCGCGCCGCGGCGTGGCTGGTGCGCAGCGCGGTGGCCAGCTCGGTCACGCAGTACTCCTCGACCGGCACCCCGGACATGCGAGGGTGTCGCCGTCGAGGACGACCGTGTCGGCGCGGTGCAGGTCGGCCCACTCGGTGACAGAGGACAGCTTGCGGGCCTCGGCCGCCTCGATCGTGCGCTGCTCGGCACGGACCTCCGACAGCAGCACCTCACGGCGCCACCCACGACCCTGGGACGTCAGGTCCTCAGGGGCGGGGGCGGTGAACCCGGCGGTCGCTGTCATGACCTCATCCCACCAGGACCCACCGACATTCCTGGTTCTGCTGACAGCCGTCCTCTCGCTGCTCGACCAGCAGTGTGTGCGTGCAGCAGGTCAGCTGGGGTTGTAGGTGAGGTCGTCGACGACGAAGTCGATGTAGGCGAAGCGGCCCTCGGGTGCCGGTGCGTCCCAGACACCCTGCCCCTCGACCGCGAGGCGACGACCGTGCAGGTCGGCGTAGTGCTGGAGGGGCGTGCTCCACGGCTGGTCGAGGAAGCTCTGCCCGTCGGAGGACGCGCGGGACCGGTCGCGGCTGACGAAGTCGACCAGGTCACCGGCCTCGTCGAAGGTCAGGTCGGCCGAGACCCGGTGGCCGTGGGCCGTCAGCGTCCCCCGCACGTGCCGCGCGTCCAGCACCTCCCAGGCAACGGGAGCGTCCACGAGGGCGGCAGGGGCCAGGACGAGGAGGTCGTTGAAGATGGTGACGGTCTCGCTGCGGTCCATCTCCGGGCCCCGCGCCCGGACGACGGGTACGACGTCCAGCAGCTCGGCACGCATCGTGGCGGCGTGCTCGTCGAACACGTGGAGCACCGAGACGGGCAGGCCGCGCATGGTCGCGTCGATGTGGAAGACCCGCTGCGGCACCTCGCCGAAGGTGTTGACCTGCTCGCCGTGGAAGGGCATCCAGGCGTCGTCGGGTCCGCTGCGGATGCGTCCGTGCACGTCGGCGTGCAGGCTCGTGACGCGCGGCCGGCCGACGGCGCCGGAGCGGCGCACGTAGGTGGCGACCGGCTCCGGGAGGCGGGCCAGGTCGGCCTCGGTGACGACGCCGGCGGTGTGCGGCGTGCGGCTCAGCGCCACGTGGGCTTGGCGGTCGAACTGGGCGGCCTGGCTCCCCGGGCCGAGGGAGGCGAAACCGTAGGCAGAAACCAGGACCAGGACGAGGTTGGCCGCCGTGCCTGCCTTGGCGTCAGCCCAGCTGCTCACGATCGCGACCTCCGAGACGACGGCCGCGGCTCCGGCCAGGACCCACCGCCAGTCTGGTCCGCCCAGGGCGACCGTGGCCGCGGTGGCCAGCACGAGCACGGTCGCCGCCGACCACAGCACGGCCGCGGCCGGCGAGACGTCCTGGGTGAGTGCGGGCACCTCGGCCCACCCGAAGCCCTTGACCACGCCGAGCAAGTGGATCAGCCCGTGCACGGTGAGCAGCAGGACGACGGTCCAACGGACTGCGGTGGTCATGGCAACGCCTCCTCGGGCACGAGCCCCCGCACCTCCAGGCTCCCACTCCTGCCTCCGGCGGGCGCCGTGATCCCGAGCACGTCCCACGCGTACGGTTCACCCCGTGACCGCGACCCCGAGCCGACCTCGCGCCCAGCTGCTGCTCGACGCCCAGGTGCGTCACCACCTCGACCGGCTGACCGGCGACCGTCTCGAGGGCACGGTCAGGGACCTGGCCACCGGCCTCCTGGCCGCATCGGAACGGCACCGCATCGAGGACCTCGTCGACCGCGCGGTGGTCACCGACATCGTGGCGCGCGCCCTCGCGACGGTGCCCGGCAGCAGTGCGGTGCGGGAGATCGTCGAGCTCGCCGCGGACGTGCTGCACGAAGGACCGGCTGAGCCGCACCCGCTGGGCGAGCTCGTCCACCGCGAGCGCGTCGAGGTCCTGCTCGACGAGCTGCTCGCCCTGCACCCGGTGCTCGAGCGTGCGCTCGACCGCCTGAGCGACGGCCCACTCGTCGGCACCGTGGCCACGCGCTTCATGGGCCGTGTGGTTGGCGAGGTCGTCCAGGCCAACAAGGCCGTCGCCGGCAAGGTCCCGGGGCTGGGCTCGCTGGTGTCGCTGGGCACCAGCGCCGCGAGCCGGGCGATGGGCGCTGCGGACAAGCAGGTCGAGGCCCTCGTCGGGGGCGCGGTCGGCAAGGGCGGGACCTTCGCCGTGCGCCGGCTCAACAAGATCCTGGTCGAGACGCTGCGCGACCCCACCACCCGCGAGGCGCTCCTGGAGGTCTGGGACCTGGTCGCCCAGGAGCCGGTGGAGGGGCTGGGGGACTACCTCAGCAGGGAGGAGCTGGCCGGGGTGGTCACGGCCGGGCACGACCTGGTGACCAGCGCGGCGGCGAGCGAGCACGCGGGACGGGTGGGCGAGGTGGTCGTCGCCGCCTTCTTCGACCGGTTCGGTGACCGCACACCCACCCAGCTGCTCGACGAGCTCGAGATCAGCAGAGACGACGTCGTCGACGACCTCGTGCGACTGGCCCCGGGCGTGGTCGGTGAGCTGCGCGAAGGCGGGGACCTGGAGCGGCTCGTCCGCTCCCAGCTGGAGCCGTTCTGGGAGTCCGACGAGGTCGCCGCGCTGCTGGGGTGAGCCGAGCGGCGTACGGTGGTGGGACGGGAGCCGTTCAGGCCCTCCTCTCAGAGAGATCCCCATGAGCGACAAGTCGCCGCGGCAGAGCGCATCGAAGAAGTCCGACAAGACCCTCAAGCAGAAGCGCGCGGACAAGCGCGACAAGGCCACCGCTGCGACGGAGAGCCTCGCCGACAAGCTCCACCACGACAAGCGCAGGTGACGCTGCTGCGGCTCGGGGTGGTCGGGTCGTCGGCCAAGGAGAACGAGCGCCGCCTGCCGCTGCACCCCGATCACCTGCCGCTCCTCGACGCCGACCTGCGCGAGCGGATCACCCTCGAGCACGGGTACGCCGAGCGGTTCGGCCTGAGCGACGCCCAGCTGGAGGGCGTGGTCGCCGGCTTCGCCTCGCGTGAGGAGCTGCTGGCCTCCTCCGACGTCGTCCTGCTGCCCAAGCCCCAGCTCGAGGACGTGGCGGCCCTGGAGCCCGGGCAGGTGCTGTGGGGCTGGCCGCACTGCGTGCAGGACACCGAGCTCACCCAGCTCGCGATCGACCGGCGACTGACCCTCATCGCGTTCGAGGCGATGAACCACTGGACCCGCGACGGGGCGGTCGGGCTCCACGTGTTCCACAAGAACAACGAGCTCGCCGGCTACTGCTCGGTGATCCACGCGCTCCAGCTGGCCGGCCTCACCGGGGACTACGGACGGCGCCTCAGCGCCGTGGTCATCGGGTTCGGTGCCACTGCCCGAGGGGCCGTCACGGCCCTCAATGCGCACGGGATCCACGAGGTCGCGGTGCTCACCCATCGAGGGGTCGCCGCAGTCGGCGCGCCCATCCACTCGGTGCGGATCCGCCAGCTCGACCACGAGCCCGGCGGGGAACACCTGAGCCACGTCATCACCGAGCGCGGCCGCGAGCCGCTGGCGGCGTACCTCGCGGAGAACGACGTCGTCGTCAACTGCACGCTCCAGGACCCTGAGCACCCCTTGGTCTACCTCAGGACCGACGACCTCGCCGGGTTCCGGCGCGGCAGCGTGATCGTCGACGTGTCCTGCGACCTCGGCATGGGGTTCTCCTGGGCGCGGCCCACGACCTTCGACGAGCCGACCTTCGAGGTGGGCGACCACGTCCTGTACTACGGCGTGGACCACAGCCCGTCCTACCTCTGGAGCTCGGCGACCTGGGAGGTCAGCAGTGCGGTCGTCCCGTTCCTGCGCCGGGTGCTCGAGGGACCCGAGTCCTGGGAGGCCGACGAGACCGTCCGGCGAGCGATCGAGGTGCTCGACGGCAAGGTGCTCAACCCCGCCATCCTCGCGTTCCAGGGGCGTGCCGACGTGCCGCCGTACGCCCTCGTGTGAGCGGGCGGAGGCGAAAACCGGAGTAGACTGAGGGTGACACCCGGTCGGGAAGCCTCATCAGGATCCTTCCCTCGACCCGGTCGGAAGGCGGACGTCATGACGACGTCGAACCACATGTCCCGGCCCCTTCGTCTCCACCTGGCCCCCGACCCCTCGGACGGCCTTCTGGACGGCGCGTGGTGGCCCTACTCCCACGACCTCGAGACCGAGCTGGCCGACCTCGTCGACCACTTCCCGCCCGAGGTCGGACGCGTCAGCCGGGTGCTGTTCTCCCGCCCGGACTGGCAGACCCATCCGCGTCACATCCAGGTCGGACGCGGGATGATGAAGACCGGATCGTTCCCCAGCGACGACTCCCACGTCGTCCTGCTCAAGCTCGCCCGCGAGCAGCAGCTCAAGGTCATGGTCATCCCGCCGGAGACCACGCCGGACGCCGCCGAGCAGCTGGTCGCCGAGGCGCTGGCCCCCACCAACCGGCGATCGGCCCCCGAGCTGATCGCGCACGCCCGGGGGAGCATGTCGTCATGAGCACGGCGGCAGGCTGGGCGCTGGCCACCCTCCTGGTCGTCGTCGTGGTCGGCCTCTCCCTGGCGGTCCGGATCGTCAAGCAGTACGAGCGCGGCGTGCTGTTCCGGCTCGGTCGTCTCGTCGGCACCCGCGAGCCCGGGCTACGGCTGATCATCCCGGTGGTCGACGTGCTGCACCGGGTCTCGCTGCGGATCGTCACGATGCCGATCCAGTCGCAGGGGATCATCACGCGCGACAACGTCAGCGTGGACGTGTCCGCGGTCGCGTACTTCCGCGTGGACGACCCGGTGAAGTCGGTGATCGCGGTCGAGAACGTCAGGGCCGCCATCGACCAGATCGCCCGACCACGCTGCGCAAGGTGGTCGGGCAGCACACGCTCGACGAGACGCTCTCGGAGACCGACCGGATCAACCTGGACATCAGGCGGATCCTCGACATGACCACCGTGGATTGGGGTGTCGAGGTGACCCTGGTCGAGCTCAAGGACATCCAGCTGCCCGAGGGCATGAAGCGCGCGATGGCCAAGCAGGCCGAGGCCGAGCGCGAGAAGCGGGCCAAGATCATCAACGCCGAGGGCGAGTCCCTGGCCGCGGCGGCGCTCGGAGACGTGGACAAGAACACCACGGTGGTCTTCGCTGCGCCCCTGATGAGCACGATCGGCGAGCTCGGCGCGTTCCTGGCCAGGGAGTCCGAGGCCGCAGCCGCGTCGTCGTCGACCGGCGTCCCCGTCCAGAAGGTGGTCGCCGGACGCGTGCGCACCCCCGTCGTCTGAGGGCCGGCGCGACGTCGTGCGGCAGGCTGGGGGCGTGACCAGCCGACTGCTCGACGCCCTGCCCACGCACCAGGTCGGGGCGCTGCAGTGGGGACCGCCCGAGGGCCCGCTCGTCGTGGCCCTGCACGGCTTCCCGGACTCGGCCTGGACCTGGCGCCGGGTCGGGCCGTTGCTCGGCGAGGCGGGGCACCGTGTCGTCGCGCCGTTCCTGCGTGGCTACGCGCCGTCGGGGATCCCGTCGGACCACGACTACTCGGTCCGAGCGCTCGCCGCCGACGCACGCGCCTTCCACCGGCTGTACGACGGGGACGAGCGGGCCGTGCTCGTGGGTCACGACTGGGGCGCGATCGCGGCCGCCGCGGTCGCGGGCGACCCGCGGTCGCCGTACGCCAAGGTGGCGACGCTCGCCGTCCCGCCCCTGGCCTGGGTGAACCCGACCCGGGCGACCATCGGTCCCTGGGCGGCGGCGGTCGTCCGGCAGCCGTTCCACTCGTGGTACATCGCGCTCAACCAGGTCCCCGGTGTGAGCGAGCGGGTCTTCGCCCGCCTCACCAGGCGTCTGTGGGCCGACTGGTCACCGGGGTACGACGCCACCGACGACCTCGCCCACCTCGCCGACGCCGTGCCGGACCGGGCCCACGCGAGGGCGGTGGTCTCCTACTACCGCGCCCTCCTGAGCGCCGGAACCCGCGACGCGCTGGCCGAGCCGGTGGTGCCC
The DNA here is from genome assembly GCF_031458325.1 of Nocardioides marmoribigeumensis. Lineage (NCBI taxonomy): Bacteria > Bacillati > Actinomycetota > Actinomycetes > Propionibacteriales > Nocardioidaceae > Nocardioides > Nocardioides marmoribigeumensis. The sequence continues at coordinate 268,002 of NZ_JAVDYG010000001.1, read as the reverse complement.
CTGCTGCACCTGCACGGCGACCGGGACGGTTGCCTCGACCCGCGCTTCCACGTCGTCCTCGAGGCGCGCGTCGCGCCACCGGCGGAGGCCGTGCTCGTCCCCGACGCGGGCCACTTCCTCCAGCTGGAGCAGCCCGACGTGGTCGCCGGGCACCTGCTGCGGTTCCTGGCTACCTGACCCGCGAGAGGAGCCCGTCGACACGCGCATCGAGGCCGGCACTCAGGACAAGAAGTCGATCACCAGCTCGTTGAACATGTCCGCGTGCTCGATCTGCACCCAGTGGCCGCAGCCGTCGAACACGTGCAGCCGTGAGTCGAGGACCAGCTCGCGCAGGCGCTCGGACGACGACAGGGGGATCACGCGGTCCTCGCGTCCGTGGACGACGAGCGTGCGGTGCGGGAGCTCGCGCAGCAGCTGCTCGTCGACTGCCAGCGCGTCGATGCTGCGCTGGCGCGGCGCCGGGAACATCTTCCGATAGGCCTCGTGGACGCCGGGCCGCGTCGCCGCCCGCAGGCGCATGGTGGCGAGGTCGTCGGTGAGCAGCGAGGTGTCGAAGGCGAAGACCTCGAGCAGCTCGCGCATCGCAGGCAGCGACGGCTCGAAGCCCCACACGCGTTCGAGACCAGGGGTGAGGTCGAAGCTGGTGCCGACGCTGCCCATGAGCACCAGCCGATCGACCCGCTCGGGATGCCGCGTGGCCAGGTGCAGCGCCAGGGCACCACCGAAGCTGTTGCCGATCACGGAGACCCGCTCTAGCTCCAGCGCGTCGAGGTAGCCCACGAGGTGGTGGACCCACGTGTCCACGTCGTACGACGTCCCGGGCGGCTTCTCCGTGTAGCCGAAGCCGAGCACGTCCGGGGCGACGACGCGGAACCGCTGCGCGAGGGCGGGGAGGGTGAGTCGCCAGTTGGCGTAGGCGCTGACCCCGGGGCCGGACCCGTGCACGAGGAGGACGGGCGAACCGGACCCCTCGTCGTGGTGGTTGGTGCGGATGCCTCCTGCGGAGACGGTCTCGCCGATCTCGGGGTTGGTGGCGACAGCGGTCACGGCGGACCTCCTCGGGGGAGCGGTGGCAGCGGCGGCCAGCAGCCGCTCGCGCATGGACAGGGGCGCTGCCGGGGCGGGCACGAGGGCCTCGACCCAGCCGTCGACGACGCGGGTGGGGTAGACCGAGGCCGACTGGCGCGGACGGTCGGTGCAGCGTCCCGAGGCCAGGTCGAACCGCCAGAAGTGGCCGGGGCACACGAGCTGTCCGTCCTTCACGATCCCGCCGGAGAGCGCGATGTCGCGGTGGGGGCAGCGGTCCAGCATCGCGACCGGCTCGCCGGACGCCGGCCGCACCACGCACACCCGGTCGCGGTCCTGGCCCGAGTCGCCGACGAGCACGCCGTGCGGCTGGTCGGGGAGCAGGTCGTCCTCGGGGCAGACCCGCTCCCACGCGCCGGTCACGGTCTCCACCCCAGCCCGGACGAGATGTGGGTGGCGGTCTCGATCACCGGCCGCGCGAGGTGGGGCAGGCCGGCGTCCACGTCCTCGACGTACACCGCGACCGAGACCGATGCGACGACCCGGCCGACCGGGTCGCGGACCGGGGCCGCGATCGAGCACATGCCGGGCTGGGACTCGCCGCGGTTCTCGGCGTAGCCCTGCCGTCGTACGGCGGCGAGCTCGGTCGCGAAGGCGCGCGGGGACGTGATCGACCGGGGTGTCTTGGGCGTGAGCCGCAGGCGCGCCAGCGCCCGCTCCTGCTCGTCGGGAGGGAGGAAGGCCAGCAGCACCTTGCCGCTCGACGTCACGTGGGCGGCGTTGCGAGCGCCGACCGAGCGGAACAGCTGGATCGCGCCCGGGCCCTCGCGGCGCTCGATGTAGAGCACGTCGCCACCTTCGAGGATCGCGATGTGGAGCGTGCCCGGGGTCAGCGCCCGCAGCCGGTCGAGCGGGATGGTGGCGGCCTCGTGCAGGCGCTGCGCGGTCTCGGCGCTCGCTCCGAGGGACCGCATGGTCGTGGTGAGGCGGAACAGCCCGGTCTCCTCGACCTTCTCCAGCAGGCCCTCCTCGACCAGGGTCCAGATCACGCGGTGCGCCGAGCTCTTCCCCACCCCGACCCGGCCGGCCAGCTGGGTCACGCCGAGCTGGGTGCTGTGCTTGTCGAACTCGCGCAGGATGCGGGCGGCGGTCGCGACGCTGGAGAGCCGGGTGGCCAGGGGCCGCGTCATCGGCGCCCCACCCGGGCGACGACCGCGTCCAGCACGTCGGCGGCGGACGTGCCTGGCTCCGGCTCGATCCCGGCGAGCTCTCGGCCGAGGAGTGCTGCGGCGTGGTCGAGGCCGAGCGCGGCGCAGGTGCCGAGCTCGTCGACGAGTCCGGTCCGGTGGGGGAGCAGCACCCGCAGCCGCTCGAGCTGGCGCACGGTCCGCGCGTGCTGGTTGGCCAGCGCGACACCGGTGTGCTGCGCGTGGTGCGCGTCCAGTCCGCCGCCCGGCTCGACGGTCAGGTGGTAGACGGTGCCGGCGACGCCGAGCACCCGTCGTACGTCGGCGGGGGAGTCGTCGCCCAGGACGCCCAGCGCGGGCAGGACGGTCGGGTCGTAGAAGCGGGTCGTCCAGGACGTCCCACCGTGCTCGTCGGTGATCGCGACCTCGTGCGGAGCGCCGGCGGGCAGCGGGGTCGTCACCGCGACGAGGTGCAGACGACGGGCCGCCGCGGCCGCCACGGTCAGCTGGTCGGCGGCGACCAGGGGGAGGGTCGCGCGCACGCCCGGTGGCAGGTGCTTGACGTGGTCGAGGTACGTCGCGTGGACCGTCCAGACGTAGTCGCGCACGAGCTGCCGCATCCCCTCGGGGCCGGTCGGTGCCTGCGCGTCCATGACCCCAGCCTGTCCCGCTGGAGCGAACAGCGCCACCTTCTGTTCTGCATGGCGGAACGGGCTATGGGCAGGCGTGGACCCCCGGCCTAACGTCCGTTGCATGACATCTGTGAACGGCGTCACAGCCCCACTCGGCGGGCCTGACAGCGAGGGCGGCGCCCACGTCGACCTCGCCGAGGGCACCCCGGCAGGCACCCGCCGGGTCACCGCCCCGTGGGCCCCGCCCGACGGGACCCCCCGTCGCGACCCCTCCGACTCGCGCCAGGCGGGCCGCGCCACCAGCATCGGCCGGCCGCGCGGCGTCCTCCGCCTCGGCCACGTCGACGTCACGGTCACCGACCTCGACCTCGCGACCGCCTACTACACCGGCGTGATGGGCATGGAGATCACCGCCCTGACCGAGGACAGCGTCTACCTCAAGTGCTGGGACGAGGAGGACCACCACTCGCTGCGGCTGCGCTACGCCCCGCGCATGGGTATGGACCTCATGTCGTTCAAGGTCCACCACGAGGACGACCTCGCCGAGCTCGAGGACAAGGTGACCCGCTACGGGTTCCCGGTCGAGCGCCTCGGCAAGGGCGAGTCCCTGGGCCAGGGCGAGTCGATCCGCTTCTTCACCCCGAGCGGCCACGTGATGGAGCTCGTCGCCGACGTGGAGAAGGTCGGCACCACCAAGCCGCGCCACCTCCCCGACAAGGCCAGCGACGACCAGCCCTTCCCGCGCGACTTCATCGCCCCGCCGCGCATGGACCACATGCTGATCAACGCGGAGGAGGTCGGCGAGTCCACCCGCTTCTTCATGGACGTGCTCGGCTTCCGCATCACCGAGCAGCTCCTCGACGGCAACGGGCACCAGCTCGGCACCTGGCTGGAGCGCTCCCACTCGCCGCACGACCTCGCGATCGTGCAGGGGCCCAACGGAGGCCTGCACCACTTCGCCTTCTGGCTCGACGACTGGGACGACGTGCGCGACGCCGCGGACGTCCTTGCCTACAACGGGATCCAGCTCGACGTGGGTCCCACCCGCCACGGCATCACCCGCGGCTCGACCATCTACTTCTTCGACCCGCTGGGCACCCGCAACGAGGTGTTCACCGGTGGCTACCGACCCGATCCCGACTTCCCGACCGTCACCTGGACCGAGGACAACATCGGCCGCGCCGTCTTCTACTACGAGGGCGAGGTCAACGACCGCTTCCTGAGAGTGCACACCTGATGACCATCCTGCGCATGTCCCACATCGAGCTCCGCGTCCCCGACCTCGAGCTGGCCACGGCCTACTACGAGGAGGTGATCGGCATGGTCGAGACCGGCCGTGACTCCTCCCGGGTCTTCCTCAAGTGCTGGGACGAGCACCAGCACCACAGCGTGGTCCTCACGCTGGAGCCCACGCACGGCGTCAACCACTTCGGGTTCAAGGTGACCGACGAGGGCGACCTCGACCACTACCAGCAGCGGCTCGAGGCGGCCGGCGTCGCCGTACGTCGCTATCTGGCTGACGAGTGGGCACCCGGGCACGGCACGGCGATCCGCTTCGAGCTCCCCAGCGGCCACGAGATGGAGCTGGTCTACGGCATGCAGCAGGTCGGCAACCTGCTGCCGCAGACCAACCCGCCGCCGCGTCCGATGGGCCTGGTCGGCATCGCGCCGCCGCGCGTCGACCACGTCTTCCTCACCGCCGAGGAGGTCGACACCAACACCCGCTTCCTCATCGAGCACCTCGACTTCCGCCTCACCGAGCAGGTGATGGGCGACGACGGCTTCCAGATCGCCAGCTGGCTCGAGGTCTCGCACCGCTCGCACGACATCGCCTTCATCACCGGACCCAACCGGGGTCTGCACCACTTCGCCTACTGGGTGGACGGGTGGAACGACCTGCGCAACGCCGCCGACGCCTGCGTCTACCACGGCGTGCACATGGAGACGAACCCCACGCGGCACGGCGCCACCCGCGGTCAGTGCCTCTACTTCTTCGACCCGGTCGGCAACCGCAACGAGATGTTCACCGGTGGCTACTGGGTGGACCCGGGCTCCGAGCCGATCACCTGGACCGAGGCCGAGATGGGACGCGCGATGTTCTACTACGACGGCGTCGTCAACCAGCAGTTCCTCACGGTGCACAGCTGAGGCCGGCGCGATGACCATCGAGACGCACTCCGACGCACCCGAGTCGACCGAGTCCCCGCAGTCGCAGTCCGCGAACCTCCCGCGCACCGAGCGGCCGGACGCCCCGGCGTACCTCTCCCGCCACCAGGCCCGTCGGCGCAACGCCCCGGCGCCGGAGACGACCCCGGAGGCCACGCCCGAGGACGCCCCCGACGAGAGCGTGCCGCTCTACCTCCGCCGGTTCCGCGAGCGCGCGCACCGCGAGGAGACGATCGAGTACGACGGCAACGTCATCTCCGCGACCCGCGCCTGGGCCGACGTCACCCGCACCAAGGAGGTCGTCCCCGAGCGGCGCGACCAGCTGGCCGACGTCGACTGCGACATCTACCTCGTCCGCCACGGCGAGACGCAGGGCTACTCCTCGGAGTCCGGCCTCACCCCGCTCGGCTCGTGGCAGGCGCACCGCCGTGGTCAGGAGCTGGCCCGTCGGGTGGCGGACGGCCACAAGGTCGCACTGCTCAGCGCCCCCACCAACCGCGCCCGTCAGACCGGCGAGCACCTGCGCCGTGGACTGCTGGACAACCTCCGGCTCTTCGGCCGCGACGCCGAGATCGGCGAGCTCCACGACAGCCCGGACTTCCGCAACTTCGAGGTGGCCACGCCCGCCGGTCCGCGCGACGTGACCAGCGCGTTCCGGCTCTACCACCGCGAGATGGAGAAGTACGAGCGCCTCGGCCTCGGCGAGCGTCCCGGCTGGCTGGTCGACGTCGACCGGTTCTGGGGCATCCAGCAGGGCGGCGGCGACCCGATCACGCACTGGCTCACGATGCCGATGATGTACTTCGAGCCGCCGGTCTCCTGCGTGCGTCGCTTCTGGCGCGGCATCCTCGCGGCACACGAGAACACGCAGGCCCGCAGCGTCGTGGTCGCCACCCACTCCGGCCCGATCCGCGCCTTCGCCACGCTCGCCATGGGCTACGACCCGGGCGAGCCGTTCAACACCGAGTTCGTCCGCGTGCGCCTGCTCTCCGGCGGTCACACGGCCCTGGTGCTCTACCGCAACCGGGTGCAGGAGGTCTCCGTCCCCGACCTCGACGCCCTCCCGCCCACCAACGACGCCCGATTCCAGGAGTGACCGCAGTGATGACCGACTCCGTGACCGCTGTCGTCTTCGGCAGCCTCGCCTCCGAGCAGCACACCAAGGTCGGCGGCAAGTGCGCGTCGCTCGCCACGATGAGCCAGGCCGGCATGCCCGTGCCGCCCGGCTTCGCCGTGCTGACCGAGGTGTTCGCCGACGCCAAGGAGGCGAGCGGCCTCATGCCGCGCCTCAACGAGCTGGTGGCGCACATCCACCCCGAGGACCAGGCGGCGCTCAAGGTCGGCGCCGAGGCGGCCCGCGAAATCGTGCTCTCCTGGGAGATCCCCGAGCGTCACGAGAACTGCATCCGCCGGATGTACGACGACCTGTGCACGCTGAGCGGCCTCGACCAGGTGCCCGTCGCCGTCCGCTCCTCGGCCACCGCCGAGGACTCGCCCGACGCGTCCTTCGCGGGCGAGCACGACACCTACCTCTGGGTCGTCGGGATCGACGACGTGCTCGACCGGATCAAGGCCTGCTGGGCGAGCCTCTACACCGAGCGCGCGATCGCCTACCGCAACCAGATGGGCTACGACCACGCCCAGGTCGACATGGCTGTGGCCGTGCAGAAGATGGTGCGCCCCCGATCGGCGGGCGTGGCCTTCACGCTCGACCCGACCAACGGCGACCGCTCGGGCATCTGCATCGACTCCGCCTGGGGATTCGGCGAGGGCGTCGTCTCCGGGGACGTCACGCCCGACAACTTCCTGGTGGACAAGGTGATGTGGACGATCAACCGCCGCACGCTCAGCCCCAAGACCCACGCGCACCTCCTGGTCGACGGCGTCGACGGTGGTCTCCCGAAGGTCGACCTCGTCGAGCTTCCGGAGGACCAGGTGCATGCGCCCTCGCTCACCGACGAGGAGATCGTGGCGATCGCCCGCATGGCGCGCCAGGCCGAGAAGCACTACTGCTGCCCGCAGGACATCGAGTGGGCCGTCGACGCGGACCTGCCCGACGGCGAGAACGTCGTGCTCCTGCAGGCACGCCCCGAGACGGTCTGGAGCAAGAAGAGCCGCGGCGTCCACGCCAAGGCCGACTCGATGGCCTCCATCGTCGACACGCTCGTGAACCCTCTCTACGCACGGAAGGGGTCCCAGCCCGCCTGACGGCGCACGTCACCGTCAGGCACCGACCCGCTCGGGCGGGATCCACTCCACCTCCCTGTCACACAAAGGAATGACCATGGCCGACCGTTTCGACAGCCCGTACGACATCCAGACACCTCCGGGCGCGGAGGGCTGGGAGGAGCTCTACAGCTACTCCTCGCTGTTCACCGAGTCGCGTCGCGACTACGAGGACGGCGGCTTCTGGTTTCACGACGGCGTGCACTGGCCGGAGGCGCTGACGCCGTGGGACACCACGCTGTTCGAGTTCGCGATCGCGTCGCTCTCGCAGTACAACACCCGGCACTACGTCATCCCGCCGGCGCTCGGCGTCGACTTCCGGATCCTCAACGGCTACGTCTACCTCAGCCCGGTGCCCGCGCCGATGGAGGAGATCGAGGGTCGCGTGCCGGAGTTCCTCGAGCGGGCGGGCCACTACTTCCAGAACTGGGACAGCCTGTACGACGACTGGCTGGTCAAGATCCGCGACCTCGTGCAGCAGCTGAGCGCGCTCGACCTCTCCGGCCTCCCGTCGCGCGAGCCGCTCGAGGTGATCACCTCCGGTGCGGGCCAGGGGTCGGGCAACCGCCTGCTGTCGGCCTACCACCGCCTGCTCGACCACGCGCTGACGCTGTGGCAGTACCACTTCGAGTTCCTCAACCTCGGCTACGCGGCCTACCTCGACTTCTTCGGCTTCTGTAAGGCGGCGTTCCCCTCGATCCCCGACCTGGCGATCGCCAAGATGGTCGCCGGGGTCGACGTCGACCTCTTCCGTCCCGACGACGAGCTCAAGCGCCTCGCCCGGCTCGCGGTCAGCTCGGGCGTCGACGACCGCTTCGACGTCGGCGCGATCGAGCAGACCTTCGAGAAGCTCGCCAGCGACGAGGTCGGCGCCGCCTGGATCGCGGAGTGGGAGAAGGCTGCCGAGCCGTGGTTCAACTTCTCGACGGGCTCGGGTTTCTATCACTCCGACAAGATCTGGATCGAGAACGTCGAGGTCCCGCTGGGCTACATCGCCGACTACATCGTCAAGGTCAAGGAGGGCGTCGACCTCAACCGCCCGGTCGCAGCGCTGCACGTCGAGCGTGACCGGGTCGTGGGGGAGTACCGCGAGCTCCTCGACTCCGACGAGGACCGCGAGGCCTTCGACGCCAAGCTGGGCCTGTCCCGCACGGTGTTCCCCTACGTGGAGAACCACAACTTCTACGTCGAGCACTGGGCGCACTCGGTGATCTGGCGCAAGATGCGCGACCTCGGCAACGTGCTCGTGGAGGCCGGCTTCATCGCCGAGGTCGAGGACGTCTTCATGTTCAAGCGGGCCGAGCTCTCCGACGTCCTGTTCGACCTCTACTCGGCCTGGGCGGTCGGCACCAAGCCCGCCGGCCCCGGTCGCTGGCCCGCCGAGATCGAGCGCCGCCACGGCATCCACGACGCGCTCAAGCAGTGGTCGGCCCCGCCGGCCCTCGGCATCCCGCCGGAGGTCGTCACCGAGCCGTTCACCGTCATGCTGTGGGGCATCACCTCCGACTCCGTGTCGGCGTGGCTGAGCTCCGGCGACGAGTCGGCCGACGGCTCGCTGAGCGGCTTCGCGGCCTCGCCCGGACTGGTCGAGGGCCCCGCGCGGGTGATCTTCTCCGCCGACCAGATCTCCGAGATCGAGGACGGCGAGATCCTCGTCGCCCCGCTGACCGCCCCGTCGTGGGCGCCGGTGTTCGGGAAGATCAAGGCGACCGTCACCGACGTCGGCGGCATGATGAGCCACGCCGCCATCGTCTGCCGCGAGTACGGGCTGCCTGCCGTCACCGGCACGGCCTTCGGCACCAAGACCATCAAGACCGGCCAGGTGATCCGCGTCGACGGCAACACCGGCAAGGTCCAGGTCCTCGACGACTGACCCCTTCCCCCTCGACCCCTTCGAAAGAGAGACACCACGCATGTTGACCGTCGAGCAGAACGAGGAGCTGACCAGTGTCGGCCCCGGCACCCGGATGGGCGAGCTGCTGCGCCGCTACTGGTACCCGATCGCCTTCGAGCAGGACTTCGACAAGAGGCCCAGCAAGACCGTCCGGCTGCTCGGGGAGAGCTGGACGCTCTACAAGACGCCGTCCGGCCGCTACGGGATCATCGGCGAGGCCTGCCCGCACCGTCGGGCGTCGCTGACCTACGGCATCGTCGACGACGAGGGCGTCCGGTGCGGCTACCACGGCTGGAAGTATGACTTCTCGGGCCAGTGCATCGAGCAGCCGGCCGAGAACGACAACACGACCTTCCGCGAGAAGATCAAGGCCAAGGCCGGGTCCGCCCAGACCCTGGGCGGGATGGTGTGGGTGTACGTCGGCCCGGGTCCCGCTCCGGAGCTGCCGCGGTTCGACGTCTACGTCATGGACGGCATCCGTGACATCGGCGTCGCCACGCTCCCGTGCAACTGGCTGCAGATCATGGAGAACTCGGTCGACCCGCACCACGTCGAGTGGCTGCACGGCGCCTACTTCGAGTTCCTCGGCCAGACCCAGGGCTTCGAGGCGCCGAAGTCCTTCCAGAAGAAGCACGTCAAGGTGGCGTTCGACGAGTTCGAGTACGGCATCATCAAGCGGCGCGTGCTCGAGGGCCACGGAGAGGACAACGACGACTGGGCCATCGGCCACCCGCTGATGTTCCCCTACGGCATGCGCGTGGGCGGCCAGTGGATCGACCAGATGCAGATCCGGGTGCCGATCGACGACACCACCACCTGGAAGCTCTTCTACTCCGTGCACCACCCCGAGGGCGGCACGTGGGAGCCGCAGGAGCGTCCGGTCGTCTACAACTACGAGGTCTTCGACGAGAACGGCGACTTCGTCACCGACTACGTCGAGGGCCAGGACGTCATGGCGTGGGTCTCGCAGGGCGCGATCACCGACCGCTCCCAGGAGCACCTCGGTCGCTCCGACCAGGGGGTCGCGATGCTGCGCAAGATGTTCAAGGAGGCCATGGCGATGGTCGAGGACGGCGAGGACCCGCCGGGCACCGTGCGCGAGAAGCACGACCGGATCGACCTGCCGTGCGAGAAGGACAAGTTCGGCGCCGGCACGGCCTTCGTCGACCAGTGGATCAACGGTGGCTCGATGCGCTACTCGCCGATCCGCGAGGAGCTGCTCAAGGTGCACCACGACGCGGCCGAGGCGCGGGAGAAGGCCGGGTCCGGTGCGTGACCTGGACCAGGAGGCACGACGGGCGGCCCACCACGGGCCGATGCCGGAGCTGCCGCCCGACCCCCACCGGCTGCCGCCGCCGGGGGACTGGTTCGCCTCGGACGCCGCGCACCACCTGCTCGACCGGCCGAAGTTCTGCCCCGGCTGCGGCTCGTCGCTGGAGCGTGGCCTGATCTCGGAGTGGTGGAGCGGTGAGGAGCGCATCTTCCTCACCTGGTGCGCGGAGTGCCGGTGGACCGGCAACGTCGTGCTCTTCCGTCGCGCGGTCATCGAGGAGGCGGAGCACTGATGAGCACGCCCGCGCTGGTCCTCGACTTCGGCGGTCCCGTCCTGCTCACGATCTTCGAGCTGGTCGAGCTCGAGCCGGACACGCCGGCCCACGCGCTGCTGCACGGACGTGGGCCGCTGGCGCAGCCCGGGTCCGACCCCGACTGGGACGACCTGCAGGCCGGCCGCATCACCGAGCGCACCTACTGGGCGCACCGGTCCGAGGAGTGGCACCAGGCGGGTGGCGTCGGCCGCGACATCCGAGCCCTTGTGGCGCACCTGTTCGAGCCGGCCCGGCCCGAGCTCATCCGCGACCAGGCGCGGGCGCTGATCCGCGACGCGCGGGCCGCCGGCATCCCGGTCAGCATCCTCACCAACGACATGAAGGCCTTCCACAGCGACCAGTGGCTCGCGGAGATGGACGTGCTCCGCGAGATCGACCTGATCGTCGACGGGTCGGTCGAGGGCTTCCTCAAGCCCGACCCGCGGCTCTACCAGCTGCTCGGCGAGCGGCTCGACGTCGCGCTGGACGACATGGTCTTCCTCGACGACCAGGCCACCAACATCCGCGGGGCCGAGGCGATCGGCATCCCGTCGGTGTGGTTCGACGTGCTCGACCCCGACGCGTCGTACGCGCAGGTGCGCAAGCTGCTCGGGCTGGAAGGAGAAGGCGATGGTCGAACAGCGTGAGGTCCGCGTCTCCCAGATGACCTGGGAGGCCGACGGCGTCCTGTCCCTGCGGTTGAGCCGGATCGAGAGCAACGACCCGCTGCCCGCGTGGGAGCCCGGCGACCACGTCGACGTCTACGTCCACGACGGCACCACGCGGCAGTACTCGCTGTGCGGTGACCCGGACGACCTGTCCTCCTGGCAGATCGCGGTGCTGCGCGAGCCCGAGGGTCGCGGCGGGTCGGCGTACGTCCACGACACGGTGCGTGTCGGCGACCGCCTGCTCGTCACGCGCCCGAAGCACAACTTCGTGCTCGAGGATGCGACCCACCACGAGCTTGTCGCGGGCGGCGTCGGGATCACGCCGATGATGGCGATGGCCGAGCGGCTGCACCGCGACGGACGCCCCTTCCACCTCACGTACGGCGGCCGCACGGCCTCGTCCATGGCGTTCCGTCAGCGGCTGGCCGCGCTGGGGGACCACGTGTCGTTCCTCGCCGAGGACCAGGACGGGCGGCCCGACCTCGAGACGCTCGTGAAGGACCTCCCGGACGGCGGTCTGGTCTACGTCTGTGGCCCGCTCCCGCTGCTGCGCGCGGTCCAGAAGGCGGCCGACGACGTGCTCGGGCCCGACCAGGACGTGGTGCGCTTCGAGCTGTTCAGCCGGGCGGGGATCGAGCCGGCCGAGAGCGCGTCGCTCGACGCCGACAGCTATGAGCTGGTGCTCACCGAGTCCGGCCACACGCTGCGCCTCAAGCCCGAGACCAACATCCTCGAGACCGTGCTGGCACTCGGCATCGAGGTGGAGAACGACTGCCGCGACGGCATCTGCGGCTCCTGCGTGACCCGCGTCCGTGAGGGCACCGTCGACCACCGCGACCTCGTGCTCACCAAGCGGGAGGCTGCCGCCATGGACCAGATGATGATCTGTGTGTCCCGACCGACCTGCCCGAGACTGGAGCTGGAGCTGTGACCCGCACCGACAAGGCCCCCGACCTCAGCTGGGACCTCGACTCCGTCGCCGCCGAGCTGCTGAGCTGCGAGGACGAGCGACGTGACCGCACACCCTTCACCGACGAGTGGCCCGAGCTCGACCTCGAGACCGGCTACGCCGTCCAGGACCTGGCGCTGGAGCTCAGGATCGCGCGCGGCGAGAGACTCGTCGGCGTCAAGCTCGGCCTGACCAGCAAGGCGAAGCAGGAGCGCATGGGGGTCGACGTGCCCCTGGTGGCGTGGCTGACCGACGCGATGATCCTGCCCGCCGGCGCGCCCGTCCCGCAGGACCGGCTGATCCACCCGCGCATCGAGCCGGAGATCGTGTTCGTGATGCGCGACCGGCTCGAGGGGCCGGGCGTGACCCGCGAAGCCGCGATGGCGGCCGTCGGCACGGTGCTGGCCGGCGCCGAGGTGATCGACAGCCGCTACCGCGACTTCCGGTTCAAGGCCGGTGACGTGGTGGCCGACAACGCCTCGTCAGGCGCCTATGCCACCGGGTCCGTCGAGCTCGCCCCCGCCGACCTGGACCTCGTCGCCGAGCGTGTCGGCGTCGAGGTGGACGGCGAGGAGGTCGACTCCGCGACCGGCGAGGCCGTGCTCGGGCACCCGGGCGACGCGCTCGCGCTGGCCGCTAACGAGCTCGCCAGGCGCGGGCGCGCGATCGAGCCCGGGTGGGTGGTCCTGACCGGTGGCATGACCGACGCCGTCCCCATCCCCTCGGGCACGACGGTGACGATGCGGTTCGCCCACCTGGGCTCGGTCACCGTCGAGGGTGGCTGACCATGCCCCTGATCGAGGTGACCATGGTCGAGGGCCGCACGCCCGAGCAGGTGCGTGCGCTGATCACCGGCCTGACCGATGCCGCGGTCGCAGCCGTCGAGGCTCCGCGCGAGACCGTGCGGGTCGTCGTACGCGAGGTGCCGGCGACGCACTGGGCCGCGGGCGACGTGACCATCGCCGAGCGGCGCGGGAAGGAGACGTCATGACCGACACGTTCTTCGGCCACGTCATCGACGGCGAGGAGGTGGCGTCGATCGACGGCAAGACCTTCGACGTCTGGAACCCGTGGAGCCAGGAGGTCTTCGCCCAAGCCGCCGAGGGCGGCCCCGAGGACGCCGACCGTGCCGTGACGAGCGCGCGTCGCGCGTTCGACGAGGGGCCCTGGCCGAGGATGGGACGCGCGGAGCGGGCCGGCCACCTGCACGCCCTCGCCGACCTGATGGAGGCGCGCGCCGACGAGCTCGCGACCCTCGACAGCACCAACATGGGCAAGCCGTTCGCCCAGGCCAAGCACGACGTCGGCCGGTCGGTGTGGAACTTCCGGTTCTTCGCCGACCACCAGCGCGACCACGTCGGCGAGGTCTACCCGATGGACTCGGGACACCACTCCTACAGCGAGTACGGCCCGGCCGGCGTCGTCGCCGCGATCAGCCCGTGGAACTTCCCGCTGATGATGGCGACGTGGAAGGCCGCGCCGGCGATCGCCTGGGGCAACACGTGTGTGATCAAGCCGTCGGAGGACACGCCCGCGTCGGTGACGATGCTGGGCCGCCTCGCCGTCGAGGCGGGTCTGCCGCCGGGCGTGCTCAACGTGCTCAACGGCCACGGCGCCCCGGCCGGGTCGTCGCTCACCGCCGACGAGCGCGTCGACCGGGTCACCTTCACCGGCTCGTCGCAGACCGGGCGACTGGTGATGGCGTCAGCCGCGACGCACCTCGCGCCGGTGTCGCTCGAGCTGGGCGGCAAGGGCGCCAACATCGTGTTCGACGACGCCGACCTCGACAACGCGGTGCACTGGGCGGTCGAGTCGATCTTCCGCAACTCCGGCCAGGTCTGCCTCGCCGGGTCGCGACTGTTCGTGCAGTCCGGCATCCGCGAGGAGTTCCTCGCGCGGTTCACCGCGGCCGCCGAGGCGCTCACGATCGGCGACCCGTTCGACCCGGCGACGAAGTTCAGCAGCCTCGCCAGCAAGCGGCACTTCGACAAGGTGGCGTCGTACGTCGAGGGCGTGGGGGACGACGGCGGCACGCTGTTGACCGGTGGGGTCGACGAGACCGGCCGCTGGCTCGTGCGGCCGACGATCGTGACCGGCCTGCCGTTGACCGCGCCGGCGTACTGCGAGGAGATCTTCGGGCCGGTCTGCGTGGTCAACACCTTCGACTCCGAGGACGAGGTCGTGGCCCTCGCCAACGACACGCGCTACGGCCTCAACGCGATGCTGTTCACCGAGAACCTCTCGCGCGCGCACCGGGTGTCCTCGCGCCTGCGAGCCGGGACGGTGTGGGTCAACTGCTTCTTCATCCGCGACCTGCGCACGCCGTTCGGCGGCGTCGGCGACAGCGGCGTGGGTCGCGAGGGCGGCGACTTCAGCCGCGAGTTCTTCACCGAGCCCAAGGCCGTGGTGATGCAGATCAGCCGCTGACCTCAGACCAGCGGCGTGGTCGGCTGCAGGACCGCCTCGACCAGCGCCTCGGTGCGCAGATGGGTGACCTCCTGGTAGGCGGGGTCGGCGACCATCTCGCTGAACGCGCGGCGGGTCGGGTAGCGCACGAGCAGCACCATGTCCCAGTCCTGGCCGTGCTCGGCGACCAACGGGGTCGCCCCGTCGCCCGCGTAGAGCACCTCGCCGCCGTACCTCGGGAGGAAGGTGGTGCGCAGAGCCTCGGCGTACTGGTCGTAGCTCGCGCGCCCGCCCTCGGCGAAGCGCAGCAGGTTGAGCATCACCACAGGGGTGTCGGGGTCGTCGGCGAGGAACTGCTGAGGGAGCGTCCGGTCGGGTCGATGGCCATGGACCCAAGTGTGGCAGCAGGGAATGATCCGGTCGCCGGCCCTGTTGTGACGGTCGCCGGTCCGCTACATGCCCCCGGGCCTCACCATCTGCCGCTTCGAGCGGCCACTCGCCGAGAGGCGGCTGTCGGGCCGGCGAGCAGCAGCGCGGAGCCACCCGCCGGGTAAGCCCCGGTCAGGGTGGCTCTGCGTCTCTCACTCGTGGTGCTCGCGCCAGGAGTCCGTCTCGTCCCAGGTGACGGCGAGCGCGTCGGCCCAGGTGAGGGCGGCCTCGTCCGGTCCGCCGACCACGAGCCAGAACAGGCCGCCGTGGTCGCAGACCATCGCCAGCGAGTCCTCGCGGTGACGCATGCGCTGCCGGCTCGCCGGCCAGCGCCACTCGCCGACGGGCAGCGGGTCGGTGGCCTCCAGGAGGAGCTCGGCGACGTCCTCGGTCTGGTCGTTGGTGCTGCGCCAGGCGGGGAAGTGGGAGGACAGGAACTCGAACGCCGCGTGGTGCAGCCAGAAGGCGGCCTCGTCCTCACCAGTGGGCATCCACGGCTTGCCCGGCGTGTTCTCGCGTTCGACGAACGCGCCGCGGTCGTCGCGGCCCCACAGCCAGACACCCTGGTGCTCGGCGACCAGCAGCTCGACGTCGCCGTCCCGTCCGGTGGTCGCCTGGTTGAACGACAGCAGCGGCCGGACCAGGTCGGCGGGGGAGCCGGCGAGGACGGGCCGGCGGGACCAGCGCGCGATCCAGTCCGTCAGGGTGGGCGACGGTCGGCTCATGCCGCAGTCTCCCATCCCCTCTCAGGGCGCGACGATGAGAGCCTGCGGCGCGGCGGTCTTCATGCGGGTGGTCAGCCAGGACAGCTGCCGCTCGGTCTCGCCGCGACAGTGCTGGGCGATCTCGAGCAGCTCCTCGTCCCGCAGGCCCTGCGCACCTTGAGCGATCACGACCCAGGTGGTCTGCACGAGCGTGGCGAGCACGTGCAGGTCCTGCAGGTCCCGCAGCAGCCCGATCTCGCCCTCACGGGGCTCGGCGAGGCCGGCCGCGTGCAGGCGCTCGGGCTCGTCGACGTCGTCCTGCTCGCCGTACCTCTCGACCGCCTCGCTCAGCCGCGAGCGGTGGTCGTCGCACCACCCGGCGAGCATCCGGCAGGTGTGGAACACGTCGGCGACGTGGGCATGACCGTCGGCGATCGTGCGGAAGGAGTCGGCCAGCGTCTCCTCGCTGTGGTCGGCCAGACCGACGTACGTCGACAGGTGCGGCATCAGCGCCTCCGCTCGTCGGTGCGGACCTTGGTGACCTGGCAGGCCGCGGTCTTGAAGGTCGGTTGCTTGGACACCGGGTCCCACACGGTCATGGTCAGCTCGTTGGCCTGCCGGGTCTCGGCGTCGGGGCACAGACCGGTGGGGTCCCAGTGCCCGTAGTGGAAGGGCGCGAAGACCGCCCCCTCCATGACCGGGCCGATGCGGGCCCGGACCTCGATCGAGCCACGCGGCGACTCCACGAGCACCCAGTCGCCGTCCGCGACTCCCCGCGCCTCGGCGTCGGACGCGCACAGCTGCACCCACGCGTCGGGTGCGGCGTCGTCGAGCCGCTTGGCGCGGCCGGTCTTGGTGCGGGTGTGGAAGTGGTAGACGGTGCGGCCGGTCGTGTAGCGCAGCGGGAAGTCCTCGCTCGGCTCCTCGTGCGGCGGGGAGTACGGCGCCCCCTTGAGGAAGGCGCGCCCGTCCGGTCGCAGGGCGCGGTGCTCCTCCTCGGTGTGGGCCGCCCCGGTCACCAGGTCGTGGCCGAAGGTCTCGCACACCTCGGTCTGCGTGGGGAAGACCCCGTCGGCGTAGAGGCGCACGGTCCCGTCGGGGTGCTCCTCGTCGACCGGCCACGGGATGCCGCTCGGTCCGCGGAGCTTGTCGTAGGACAGGCCGGTGTAGTCGATGGGCCGCCCGCGCGTGGCCTCCCGCCAGGCGTCGAAGACCTCCTCGGGCGTGCGCCACTTGACCAGCGGCTCACCGTCCTCGTCGGTGAAGCCCATCGCGTCGGCGTACGCCACGAAGATGTCGAGGTCGCTCCGCGCCTCGCCGGGCGGGTCGACCGCCTTCTCCGACAGGTGGACGGTGCGGTCCACGTTGGTGAAGCAGCCGGTCTTCTCCCCCCAGCCGGCGGCCGGCAGGACCACGTCGGCGAGCTCGGCGGTCTCGGTGAGGAACAGGTCCTGCACCACGACGAAGCACTGGTCGCCGCCGAGGATCCGCCGGATCCGCGCGGACTCCGGCATCGAGACCGCGGGGTTGGTCGCCGAGATCCACAGCAGCCCGATCGTGCCGGCCTCGGCATAGCTGAAGATCTGCATCGCGTGCGTCGGCGGCGCCCAGTGCGGGATGGTCATCGGGTCGACGTTCCACTGCTCGGCGAGCTCGCGCACGTGCTGCGGGTTGTCCCAGTTGCGGAAGCCGGTGAGGTCGCCGTCCGCGCCGGTCTCGCGGTTGTTCTGCGCGGTCGGCTGGCCGTTCATCTGCAGCACACCGGCCCCCGGACGACCGAGCATGCCGCGCAGCAGGTGCAGGTTGTGCACGGCGACGGAGGCCGCAGTCGCCTGGTGGGACTGGTAGAACCCCTGCAGCACGGTCGAGAGCACCGCCTCGGACTCGCCGAAGATCCGCGCCGCCCGGCGTACGTCGTCGGCCGGGGTGCCGCAGATGCGCTCCGCCTCCTCCGGGGTGTACGGCGCCACGGTGGCGACCAGGTCGTCGTAGCCGATCGTGTGGGCCTCGACGTAGTCCCGGTCCACCCAGTCGTTCTCGAGCACCTCGCGGGTCAGGGCGTTCATCAGCGCGAGGTTGGTGCCGACGCGCGGTCGCAGGTGGACCCCGCCGGTGCGCTCGGCCTCCTCGGCGACCGCGGTGCGGCGCGGGTCGACGCACACGACCTTCGGGGGGTCCTCGCCGCGCGTGCGGTCGAGGATGCGCGCCCACAGGACGGTCTGGGTCTCGGCCATGTTGTGGCCGTAGAGGAAGACCGCGTCGCAGTGCTCGATGTCGTCGTAGGCGCCGGGCTGCCCGTCGGTGCCGAACGACTCCTTGAACGCGGCCGCGGCCGTGGCCGTGCACAGCCGGGTGTTGCCGTCCATGTGGGGGGTGCCGACGCCGGCCTTCCCGACGACGGCCTGGACGTAGTACTCCTCCAGGAAGAGCTGCCCGCTGGTGTAGAAGCCGTGGCTCAGCGGGCCCTTCTCCTCGAGCAGGCGCGTGGACTCCGCGACGATGCGGCCCATCGCGGTCTCCCAGTCGGTCTCGACCAGCCTGCCGTCCTCGCGGACCAGGGGGCGGGTGAGCCGGTCGGGGGAGGAGGCCCAGGGGGTGCTGCCGTAGAGGCCCTTGGGCCCGAGCCGGCCGTGGTTGACCCGGTCGGTGGCGCGCCCGCGGACGCCGACCATCCGGCCGTCCTTCACCGCGATGTCGACGCCGCAGCCGTTGCTGCACAGCAGGCAGGCCGACTGCACCCACCGCTCGACCTCCTCCTCGCGCACCCCGTCGTGCAGGTGGAGGTCGACGCGCGTGGGCCACTCGGTCCCGCGGGCGTGGGGCGTGCGCTCGCCCCACACGTCGTCGATCCGGTCCTGGGTCATGCAGTGATCTCCTCGTCGAGGGCGATGACGACCTTGACGTCGTCCTGGGGTGGTTCGTCGAACGCGCTCGTCGCCCGGTCGAGCGGGAGGACGGTGGTGACCAACCGTCGCAGCCACGACCGGTCGGCGGCGGCGAGCGCGTCGGCCGCGGCCCGGTAGTGCCGCAGGTTGGCGTTGACCGAGCCGACGACGGCGTCGTTCTCCAGCACCAGCTCGCGGTTGAGCCCGCCGGCGTCGAGCCGGAGGGTGTGGCCGGTGGGGGAGACGCCGGTCAGGCAGACGATCCCGTAGGAGCCCGTGCCGTCCATCGCGTCGAGGACCAGCCGGCCGGCGCCGGTCGCCTCGATCACCACGTCGGGACGCGCCTGCGCCGCGACGTCGGCGACGCTGCCGTGGTGGTAGGTCGCCCCGAGGTCGCGCACGATCTCCGGCTTGACGCCGTCGGTCACCCGGTCGAGGACGTGGACGTCGAGCCCGCGCTGGACGCCGATCATCGCGGCGAGCAGGCCGATCGGCCCGGCGCCGGTGACCAGCACCCGCTCGGGCTCGAACCAGGCGCGGCCGCCGACCCGGTCGACCTGCTCCCACGCCTTGGCGACGACGCTGGTGGGCTCGGTCAGGACGCCGAGCAACCCCAGGCCGGGGTCGACCGCGACGAGGAACTCCTCCGGCACGGTCCAGGTCTCGCTGGCGTAGCCGTCGACCTGCTTGATCCCGCGCTCGACGTACTCCCCGTTGCGGCACATGTCCCACTCGCCGCGCGCGCAGGCGCCGCACGGGACGGGGTCGGGTCGGCGCACGACCCCGACGACCAGGTCACCCGGCGAGAAGGAGCTGTCGGGCGGGGCGCTCTCGACGCGCCCGAGGGACTCGTGCCCGAGCACGAGCCGGTCGCGGCCCGGGGGCGACCAGCCGTAGTCGCCGCGCACGATCTCCTGGTCGGTCCCGCAGACCCCGACGGCCAGGCCGTGCACGACGACCTCGCCGTCGCCCACCGGGTCGGGGACGTCCTCCACGCGGATGGTGCCGGCACTCTTCGGACGGACCGTCAGGGCGCGCATGGTCGTGAACTACCC
Organism: Nocardioides marmoribigeumensis; assembly: GCF_031458325.1. Classification (NCBI taxonomy): domain Bacteria; kingdom Bacillati; phylum Actinomycetota; class Actinomycetes; order Propionibacteriales; family Nocardioidaceae; genus Nocardioides; species Nocardioides marmoribigeumensis. Next base: position 248,189 of record NZ_JAVDYG010000001.1, on the reverse strand, counting down.
GGAAGGTGGAGAGAACATGCGGCTGCGCATAGAGTTCGCGGATGGTCAGCGACGACGCCCTGGTCGACGCCTTCGTCACTGCGAGCCGAGCCCTGGTGGCGGTGGCCGTCCACTCCGTGTCGTCCGCGCCCGTCGACCTGACGGTCGTGCAGTTCCGCGTGCTCGTGCTCGTCGCCGAGGGCGGCCTCAGCATCGGTGACCTCGCCGAGCACCTCGGCGTCAACCAGTCCAACGCCAGCCGGCAGGTCGACCGGCTCGAACGCCACGGCCTGGTCTCCCGTCAGCGGCTGGACTCCGACGCCCGCGTCGTGGTCGTCGGGCTCACCGCGGAGGGTCAGGACGTGGTCGAGACGGTGATGCAGCGCCGGCGCGACGACGTACGCCGGTTGCTCGGCCCGGTGCCGCCCGCCCGGGCCGCTGCCCTGGTCGAGGCGCTCGAGGCGTTCAACCAGGCCGCGCGCGACCTCGACGAGGCGCCGTGGGCGCGCGACCCCTGGTGAGTCCGGGCTCAGTCCGCGAAGGGCTGCAGGGCCACGTCGAAGGCGATCTCGTCGCCCCCGACCTCCAGCACCCCCGACCGGGCGGTGAGGGTGCGGCCGCCCAGGTCGAGGCTCACCGTGGCGACCGAGCAGTTGGCCACCTCGTGACCACCGCCGCCCGGGTCGGCGTACCTCCAGCCCACGGTGCGGCGCAGGTCGACACCCGCCGCGGCGGTGAGGCGCACCCCGTGGCCGGCGAGCGTGACGTCGGCGCCGTCGGGGCGCAGGACGACGTCGGTGCGCCGGCTGCCGAGGCCGCCGAGCGCGTGCCGGTGCCCGTCGAGCGAGAGGGTGCCGAAGCCGGTCCACGGGGTCAGGACCGGCCCCACCCGCACCCGGGCGAGGACGGCGTCGAGCCAGCCGCGCCCGTCGTCGCCGAGGCCGGCCGCGCGCAGCCAGATCCAGCGGGCGGCGTGCTCGGTGCCCCAGTTGTGGCCGAGCATCCCGGTCCAGCCGGTGAGGTCGACCGGCTCGCCGTCCACCTCCAGGGTCCCCTCCACCCGGAGGTCGGGCAGCGGCGAGGTCGACTTGGTCCGCGGCAGCGGGGCGCCGTACAGCCAGGACGGGCGGAGGTGCCGCATCAGCGTCTCGTCGGAGGTGAACCGCAGGTCCCACCTGGCGGCGAGCGAGGGGAGGTCGACGCGCCCGCTGCTGCCGCTCGGTCCCTGGGTGGCGTCCTCGACGTCGATCCCGTGGCCGCCGGGCTGGACCGGCAGCGCCCCGACCTTGGCCGCGCGGACACCGTCCGGGGAGGTCCACGTGACCCACACGGCGCCGGTGGGCTCCTCGTCCGGGAGCTTCCTCACCGTCGTGCGCACCCACAGGGCGCGGTCGCCCTCGGGAGGCGACAGCACGGCGTACACGCTCTCGTAGAGCGCGGCGCCCGGAGCGGCGTCAGGGAACCTCAGGTCCACAGCAGCACTCTGGCACCGGCTGCGGCCGGTGCGCGAGTAGTGGTGGGATAGGGGCATGACCCACAGCTTCGGCATCGACTTCGGCGGCTCCGGCATCAAGGGAGCGCCGGTGGACCTCGAGCGCGGTGACTTCGCCGCCGACCGGGTGCGGATCGACACCCCGCAGCCGGCGACCCCGCGGGCGGTCGCCGAGGTGTTCAAGGAGCTGATCGACCACTACCCGCAGCAGGACGCCGACGACGCGGTCGGGGTCACCGTCCCCGGCGTGGTCCGGCACGGCGTGGTCCACTCGGCGGCCAACATCGACAAGTCGTGGATCGACTTCGACGCCGACGGCCTGTTCACCGAGGTGCTCGACCGTGAGGTCCACGTGGTCAACGACGCCGACGCCGCGGGGCTCGCCGAGGTGCGCTACGGCGCGGCCAAGGGACAGGACGGCCTGGTCATCGTCACCACCCTCGGCACCGGCATCGGGTCGGCCCTGGTGATGGACGGGCAGCTCGTGCCCAACTCCGAGCTCGGCCACCTCGACGTCGAGGGCCATCCCGACGTCGAGCGCTGGGCGGCCAGCTCGATCCGGAGCAAGGAGGACCTGTCCTACCCCGACTGGGCCGAGCGGCTCACGGTCTACTACCGCACGCTGGAGAAGCTGTTCTCGCCCGAGCTGTTCGTCATCGGCGGCGGGGTCAGCAAGGACGGCGACAAGTTCATCCCGCTCATCGACGTCAGGACCCCGATCGTCGCCGCTGCCCTGCGCAACCGCGCCGGCATCGTCGGCGCGGCGCTCTGGGCGGAGGAGACAGAAGCGTGAGCTCGATGCTCGTGCTCGGCGGGACCTCCTGGCTCGGGGGCCTGGTCGCCCGGCACGGGCTCGAGTCGGGGCTCTCGGTGACGTGCCTGGCGCGCGGCGCCTCGGGGTCCGTCCCTGTGGGCGCGACGCTGGTCCCCGCCGACCGCTCGGCCCCGGGCGCCTACGGCCCGGTGTCGGACCGCTCGTGGGACGTGGTGGTGGACGTGAGCTGGCAGCCGGGGTTCGTGCGCTCCGCCCTCGCCGCGCTGGCCGGGCGGGCCCGGGCGTGGGTCTACGTCTCGTCGGTCTCGGCCTACGCCGATGGGCTGGCGCCCGGCAGCGACGAGTCGGCACCGCTGTTCCCGGCACTGGCCGGGGACGCTGCCGGGCCCGAGGACTACGGCCCGGCCAAGGTGGGGTGCGAGGAGGCCGTCCTGTCGGCCTTCCCGTCGGCGCTGGTCGCGCGGGCGGGGCTGCTCGCGGGGCACGGCGACCGCAGCGACCGCTTCGGCTACTGGCCGGCCCGGCTCTCCCACGAGGGGCCCGTGCTCGTGCCGCCACGCGAGCAGCCGCTCCAGGTGCTCGACGCCGACGACCTGGCCTCATGGCTCGTCTCGGCCGGGCTGTCCGGCAGCTCCGGGACGGTCAACGCGGTCGGACCGGCCATGACCGTCGGAGACGCGATCGACGCGTGCGCGGCTGCGAGCGGGACGCACCCCCTGTGGCACGAGGCCTCCGAGGAGTGGCTGCTGGTGCACGGCGTGAACCCGTGGATGGGGCCGGACTCGCTGCCGCTGTGGCTGCCCGCTGACGACCACGGGGGGATGGCGGTCTCCGACGCGGCTGCCCGGGCGCTCGGGCTCACCACCCGCCCCCTGGCCGACACCGCGGCCGCCGCACTCGGGTGGGAGCGCGAGCAGGGGCTCGACCGACCCCGTCGGGCCGGGCTCGGCCGCGCGCGGGAGGCCGAGCTGCTCGCCCAGCTCTGACCCCCGGTCGGCCTCGGGCCCCGGCCCTGCGGACCGGCACGATGCCGGCCGGCCGGGGGCTCTCCCGCCTGACCGGGCCCGGCGCGCGCCGATGTGCCGGTCGGGGAGGCCCGATGAGTTCGCGACCCGGGCACGGTCGATGCTGGGGACACCCACGACAGGAGATGACGCATGACCGGACTGACGCCCTACCTGAGCTTCCCCGGGACCGCGCGGGAGGCGCTGACCTTCTACCGTGACGTCTTCGGCGGGGAGGTGGTGCTCCACACGCTCGCCGACCTCGGCCGCTCCGACGGGCCGGCCGAGTCGATCGCCCACGGGATGCTGCAGGGCCCGGTCGAGCTCTTCGCCTCCGACGCGACGGGCGACCAGGCGACGCTGCGGCTCGAGGGTGTGCTGTTCTCGCTGCTCGGCACCGCGGAGCCGGACGTCCTGGAGCGCTGGTTCGCCGACCTCGGCGTCGACGGGTCGGACGTCGACCCGCTCCAGCTGCGGCCCTGGGGGGACCACGACGGGCAGGTCACCGACCGGTTCGGGGTGCGGTGGCTGGTCGGCTACCAGGGCTGAGCCGGGGAATGGGCGGCGTGACCGCCCTGTTGGACAGGAGTGACCGCACCCAGCCACACCGCTCCCACGTTCGACGACCCCTCCGACCGGGTGGTCGTGGACGTCTGGAGCGACGTCATCTGCCCGTTCTGCCACCTCGGCGACACCCTGCTCGCGCAGGCGATCGAGCGCTCCGGGCGCCCCGTCGAGGTGCGCTACCACTCGTTCCAGCTGATGCCCGAGCTCCCGCAGGGTCCGGGGCGCGACGTGGTCGAGGTGCTCGTGGAGACCAAGGGGGTGAGCCCCGAGCAGGCCGAGGCGATGAACTCCCAGGTCGCCGCCCGGGCCGCCGCCGTCGGGCTCGACCTGCGCTTCGACCGTGCCCTGGTCGCCAACACCCGCGACGCCCACCGGCTGCTCCACCTCGCCCGCGAGCACGGCGTGCAGGCCGAGGTCGCCGCGCTGCTGTTCCGCGCCTACTTCACCGACGGGCGCGACATCGGCACCCACGGCGTCCTGGCCGACCTGGCCGTCGAGGCCGGACTGGACCGCGACGAGGTGCTCCTCGCGCTGGCCGGCGACGCCCACGCGGAGGCCGTCGACGCCGACATCGCCTGGGCCCGGCAGCTGGGCATCAGCGGGGTGCCGTTCTTCGTCCTCGACGGGAAGTACGCCGTCTCCGGCGCCCAGCCGCCCGAGCTGTTCGACCAGGCGCTCGCGACCGCGTGGGACGACAAGCCCCGCTGACGCTCAGCGCGTTGCCGGTCGGCCCCGACGAGGGTCGTGGGGTCGGCCGGCGCGGGCCGGGGGCGAGGGGGCGGTAGACCCAGTCGGTGCCGTCGTACCTCGCGACCGCGGCGCGCGCGCAGGTTGACCGCGACGGTCCGCAGCCAGGTCTCGGGGTTGTCGGCGCCGAGCAGCCGTCGCGTCCGGTCGAGCCCACGGACGAAGGCCTCCTGGACCACGTCCTCGGCTCCGGTGAGGTCGCACGACGCGCCGGTCTTCACCTTCGCCGGTCCTCAGCGCAGGGACGCGACCGCCTCGGCGATCACCCCGGCCGTCTGGGCGGGCGCCTCGTCGGGGATGAGGAAGACCGCGCCGGGGAGCGTCACCAGGTGGACGTCGGCCGCGGCCTCGAGCCGCGCGCGCTCGGTGTCGGTGAGGCCGCCGTCGCCGTGCTTCTCGGCGTGGACGAGCCACGCGGGGACGCCTGAGTCGGCCAGCTCCGCGGCGTAGTCACGGTCGGCCGCGAGGTAGTCGAGGTAGGTCGAGCAGACGGCCACGGCGTCGCGCGCGCGGTTCTGCCGCAGGTCCTCGACGAGCTCCCGGCGGTGCTGCTCGGGAACTTTGGCCGAGCGGGCCATCAGGGGCATGAGCCTGAGCAGGGCGCCGAACACCCAGGGGCCCACCCGCTCCGAGGCACGCACCAGCCCGCGGAAGAGAGCCGCCTCGTCCTCGGTCGTCAGGCTGATCCCGAGGAGCACCACCGGTCCGGTGAAGTGGCCACCGAGGGCCATCTCGAGGGCCACGGTCGCGCCGTGCGAGAAGCCGACGACCACGTCGCAGCGGTGCCGTGCCGCCAGCTCCCCGGCGCGACGGGCCATGGCCTCGATCGAGACCTCGGCGGTGAGCGGGGCGCCCGCCATGCCGGGCAGCGTGGTGGCGACCAGCCGCACCCCGGCCAGCGCGGGGTCGGCCATCACCAGGTCGAAGGACCGCGCCGCGTTGGCGCCGCCCGGCAGGAGCAGGACCGCGTGCTCGGCGTCCGCGGGTCCGACGACGTGCTCTTCCCAGGCCTCGTGCATGGCCCACCTCCGAAGGTCGGCCCCCTCGTCCCGAGGCTAGGACCGGCGCACCTCTCGTGGAAGCCGGGGGCGGACCACCGGTCCAGGCCCGCGTCAGCGCCGGCGTACGGCGACCAGCGCGGCGGCGAGGAACGCGCCACCGACAAGGAACTCCTGGGTCATCCGGTCGCGGGACTCGCGCTGGATGGAGACGTGGAAGTCGTCCCACGCCCGGGGGAACGGCGAGCGACCGAAGAACAGCAGCGCCGGCTTGTCGAGGTCGGGGAAGGCCGCGCCGCTCATCCCGGCGAGGACCCGCAGCCGACGGCCCGGGGGAGTGGCGCCGTGCACCAGTGTCATGGCCGCGAGGCCCACCAGCCCGTCGCGCACGCCGATCGGCACCATCTCGTCGAACTCGACGTCGCCCCAGTGCGGGACCGTGTCGAGCAGGAAGTGGGAGACGACCCCCGCGGTGAACGCGCTCACCGGCCCGGGGCACAGGGCCGCGACGACCGCTCCCGACAGCACGTGGTTGGTGACGAGCACGTGCCCAGGATGCCGGAGTCAGGCCGCGGCGATGTCGCGCCGCGCCAGGATCGGGGCGGCGAGGGCGACCGCGACGAGGCCCGCGAGCCCGACCCACACGAGCTGCCAGGGCACCGAGCCCGCGAGCGGTCCCGCCGACAGCGCCTGCTCGAACGGCGACCACCCTCGCCAGTCCGCGAGCCAGTCGACGAACAGCGCCACGGCGTACAGCACGTAGGCCGCGACGGCCGCCGCCGTCGCGACACCGACCGCGACCGCCCGCCGCGCGGTCGCCGCACCGACGGCGAGGGCCAGCAGGCCGTACTCCAGGCCGAGTGCCGAGACGGCCAGTGAGCCCGCCAGCACCTGGAGCAACGACAGGTCCAGGCCGAACACCAGCGAGCAGAGCCAGGTCCCGAGCGCGAGCACCACCCCGAGCAGGGCCACGGAGGTGGCCAGGGCCAGCGCCTTCTCCCAGAGCAGGCGGCCGGTCGACAGCGGCGTGACGAGCAGGACCTCGAGGGTGCCGTCCTCCTCCTCGCCCGCCACCAGGCGGGCCCCCCGGCCGACGGCGTAGGTGATGAACAGGGCGGGGAGGAGGAGGCTGAACAGCTCGGCGTTGAGGAACCCGCGACCGGTGGTCATCGCCTCGACGTTGAAGAGCTCCCTCATGCCCTCCGGGTAGCTCTTCAGGAGCTCGCCGAAGTCGGGCATGTCCCGGACCGTCGGCCAGAGGGCCGACTCGGCCAGGACCAGCAGGACCACCCCTGCGCCCCACCCGACGAGCGCGCGGCGCTGGTCCCGCATGGTCTTGCGGAAGAGGGTCATCGCACGACCTCCTCGTGCTCGTGGTGCTGCTCGTAGTAGCCGAGGAAGATCTCCTCGAGCCCGGGCTCGTGGGTGACCGCGCGCTCGATGCCGTACGGCGCCGCGGCGCTGAACAACGCCGCCATCGACCCCTCGACCGAGACCTGCAGCCGCCGGCCGGTGCCGTCCACCCGGTGGACCCCCGGGGTCCGCAGCAGCGTCGCGACCGCGCCGTCGTGCTCGAGGACGAGGTCCACCCGGCGCTGGGCCCGTGCCTTGAGTCGGTCCACGGCCTCGACCACGACCAGGGCGCCGTCGCGCAGGATCGCGACCTCGTCGGCCACCGCCTCGACCTCGCTGAGCACGTGGGACGACAGCAGGACGGTCGTGCCCGCGTCCCGGTGCTCGCGCAGGATCTCGAGGAACTCCCGCTGCACCAGCGGGTCGAGGCCGGAGGTCGGCTCGTCGAGGACGACCAGCTCGGGGTCGTGGGCGAGCGCCTGCACGATGCCGACCTTCTGCTTGTTGCCGTGCGACATCGTGCCGATGTGCCGGTCGAGGTCGAGGCTCAGCCGGCCGGCGAGGCCCGCGACACGCGTCTCGTCGATGCCCCCGCGCAGGTGGCCGAGGAAGCGGAGGTACTCCCAGGCGGTCAGGTCCGGGTAGGCCACGAACGCTCCGGGCAGGTAGCCGACCCGGCGCTGCATCTCGTCGCGGTCACGGACGACGTCGTGCCCCAGCACGGTGGCGGAGCCCGACGTCGGCCGGAGCAGGCCCACCAGCATGCGGATCGTGGTCGTCTTGCCCGCGCCGTTGGGCCCGAGGTAGCCGAAGATGCTCCCGCGGTGCACCACGAGGTCGAGGGAGCGGACCGCGGTGGTGCGCCCGTACCGTTTGCTCAGCGCGTCGGTGCGCACGACCTCGGACATCGGCCCTCCCGGTGTGGTGGTCCTCCTGGTCCCATGCCACCACCCGGACTGACAGTGGGCGAGAGCCTTCTGTCACGGGGTGGAGGGCCGGTCGCCACCGCTGCGGTGACATCATCGGCCCGGTGAGCGAGCAGACCCCCGCCAAGGGCCTCGAGGAGGTCGTGGCACGGCGCTTCCTGACCACCGACGAGGCGCGACCGGACAAGGTCGGGCGCTGGCACGCGCGCGGGCGCCGGACCGCCCGGGAGAACATCGCCGACCTCGTCGACGACGGGTCGTTCGTGGAGTACGGCCGCTTCATCACCCCTGCCCAGGAGCAGCGGCGACACCTTGCCGACCTCGTCGTCGAGGGTCCGGGGGACGGGCTGGTCGCCGGGACCGCCCGCGTGGGCGGACGCCCGTGCGCGGTGCTGTCCTACGACTACCTCGTGATGGCCGGCACCCAGGGCATGCGGGGGCACCGCAAGTCCGACCGGCTGCTCGAGCTGGTGCGCCGGATGCGGCTGCCCACGGTGTTCTTCACCGAGGGCGGCGGGGGACGTCCGGGCGACAGCGACCTGCCGATCGTCTCGGCGCTCGACGTCGGGTCGTTCGCGCTGTGGGGTGAGCTGCAGGGCGCCGTGCCGCGCATCGCGGTGGTGTCGGGCCGCTGCTTCGCCGGCAACGCGGTCCTCGCCGGGTGCGCCGACCTGCGCGTGGCCACCCCCGACGCCAACCTCGGCATGGCCGGGCCCGCGATGATCGCCGGTGGCGGGCTGGGCGACTTCCGCCCCGAGGAGATCGGGCCGGTCGAGGACCAGGCGGCCAACGGCGTGCTCGACGTGGTGGTGCAGGACGAGGCCGAGGCGGTGGCCGTCGTACGCCGGCTGCTGGGCTACCTCGAGCCGCCCCACGACAGCGGCGACGCGGCACCGCAGGAGCAGCTGCGCGGGGCCATGCCCGACAACGACCGCGAGGCCTTCGACGTCCGGCCCGTCGTCGAGACGCTGGCTGACACCGACAGCGTGACCTGGCTGCGCGAGGGCTGGGCGCCCGGGATCGTGACCGCGCTCGCGCGCGTCGACGGCGTCCCGGTCGGGGTCATGGCCAACCAGTCCACGCACCTGGGCGGGGCGATCGGGTCCGACGAGTCGGCCAAGGCCGCGGACTTCCTCGAGCTGTGCGAGCGGTGGCGGCTCCCGGTCGTCAGCCTGGTCGACACCCCCGGCTTCATGGTCGGCCCCGACGCGGAGCGCGAGGGGCTGGTGCGGCACGCCTCGCGCATGGTCATCGCCGGTGCCCGGCTGACCACGCCGTTGGTGGGGGTGGTGCTGCGGCGCGGCTACGGGCTCGGCGCTCAGGCGATGCTCGGCGGCTCCACCCACCGGCCGCTCATCACGGTCGCCTGGCCGAGCGCCCACCTCGGCGCGATGGGGCTCGAGGGCGCCGTACGCCTCGCTCTGGCGCGCGAGCTCGCCGCGATGCCCGCGGACGAGCGCGAGGACGCCGTGCGCCGGCACACCGCCGACCTGCGCGACCACGCAGCCGCGCTCAACGCGGCTCGCGTCTTCGAGATCGACGACGTCATCGACCCGGCCGAGACGCGCTTCGTGGTCGCCTCGACCCTGCGGGCCGCGTTGCACGGCTGAGCGAGGGCCAGGCGAGCCTCGCCGTGGCGACCACCGGGACCGGCACGACGGCCCGGGTCCGGGGCGGCCACACCGTCACGGGGGGCGGTCGGTCCGCGATCTGCCGGTCCGGACGGCCGGCTCCGGGCGCTGCCCGCATCCGGCTCGGTACGACGGGGTAGGGCTCGACCATGACCCGCCCCGACCTCGTCCTGCTCGACGTCAACGAGACCCTCTCCGACCTGACCGGCCTGCAGGACGCGTTCGAGCAGGTCGGGCTGCCCCGCGACGACGTCGGGGGCTGGTTCGCGGGCGTGCTGCGGGACGGGTTCGCCCTGACCGTCCTGGGTGACAACCCCGCGTTCGCCGAGATCGCGACGGCGTCGCTGCGGGCACGGCTGTCGGTCGCCGGCCACGCCGACCCGGGCCAGCCAGCCGCGGAGGTGCTCGCCCGCTTCACGGCGCTCTCGGCGCACCCCGACGTCGTGCCCGGCCTCCTGGCGATCGCCGACACCGGCTGCCGGGTGGCGACCCTGAGCAACGGGTCGGCGTCCGTGGCCGAGGCGTTGCTCGGCGGGACCGAAGCCGGTCCGGTCGTCGAGCGCTACCTGTCCGTGGAGGACGCGGGCACGTGGAAGCCCGCGGCTCGCGCGTACGCCTACGCACTCGACGTGCTGGACGTCGTGCCGGAGCGCACCCTCATGGTCGCTGTCCATCCGTGGGACCTGGAGGGTGCGAGCCGGGCGGGTCTGCGCACGGCGTGGATCCGGCGCGGCGGAGGGACCTATCCCGGCTGCTTCACTCCACCGGACCTCGAGGCCGACTCGTTCGTCGCCCTCGCCGGCATGCTCCGGCGGACCTAGGGGCCGCCGGGTCAGCCCTCGCGCTGGAACACGTCGGGCACGCCGTCCCGGTCCGCGTCGACCGCCTCCTCCTCGCACAGCCGGCGGTAGACGCGGTTGCGGGCACGCAGCAGGCCGGCGGCGAGCAGCGCAGCCACCAGCGAGCCCACGAGCACCCCCACCTTGACGTGGTCGTCGCGCGCGCTGCCTGCGCCGAACGCGAGCTCGCCGATGAGCAGCGAGACCGTGAACCCCACCCCGGCGAGCAGCGACATCCCGATCACGTCCCACCACGACAGCTCCTCGTCGAGGTCAGCGCGGGTGAAGGTCGACAACAGCCAGGTCGAGCCGGCGATGCCGATGCTCTTGCCTACGACCAGCCCGCTGAGGATCCCGAGGGCCACCGGGTCCTGGAGCGAGTCGACGAGGCCGGACAGGCCGCCGACGGTCACGCCGGCGGCGAAGAACGCGAAGACCGGCACGGCGACGCCGGCGCTGACCGGACGCATGAGGTGCTCGAAGTGCTCGGCGAGGCCAGGGCCCGCGTCGGGTCCGCCGGCCGCCTCGCTGCGCACGACGGGCACGGTAAAGCCGAGCAGGACGCCGGCGACGGTGGCGTGCACGCCGGACTCGTGCACCAGCACCCAGGTCAGCACGGCGAGGGGGATCAGAAGCCAGCCCGAGCGGACCCGCTTCTGGACGAGGATCGCGAACGCCGCGAGCGGGACCAGGGCCAGCGCCAGGAACGCCAGGTGGAGCTCGGAGGTGTAGAAGAGCGCGATGATCGTGATCGCCAGCAGGTCGTCGACGACCGCGAGGGTGAGCAGGAACGTGCGCAGCCCACTGGGCAGGTGGGTGCTGATGACGGCGAGGATCGCGACCGCGAAGGCGATGTCCGTCGCGGTCGGGATGGCCCAGCCCTCGAGCGCCCCTGAGCCACCGAGGTTCCACAGCACGTAGATGACGGCGGGCACCGCCATGCCGCCGACGGCCGCGGCGACCGGGAGCGCGGCGCGGCGCGGGTCGCGCAGGTCCCCGGCCACGAACTCGCGCTTGAGCTCGAGCCCGGCGACGAAGAAGAAGATCGCGAGCAGACCGTCCGCAGCCCAGGTGCCGAGGCTCAGGTCGAGGTGCAGCCCGGACGGGCCCACGCGAAGGTCCCGCAGCGACTCGTAGGCGTCGGCCCAGGGCGTGTTGGCCCAGACGATCGCGGCGAGCGCCCCCGCGATCAGCAGCAGGCCGCCGGTGGTCTCCGCCCGCAGGATCTCCGCGACCCGTGAGTGCTCCAGGAACGAGCCGCGCGAGAACAGGCGCTGGCGTGGCGGGGGAGCGGGGGCGGTCATGGCTGAGTGGCTCCAGGGGTCGGCGACGTCACTGCCGACCAGGCTTCCCGGCACACCGCGGCCATCCTATCCGCCCTCCGGTCGCTCATCGCCTGCGGCGCAGGTTGGTCCACCCTTCCCACCCGTGGTGCTCGAGCCGGCGCAGGATCCGCCGGGAGCCGGGGACGGAGTCGAGGAACACCGCGTCCAGCAGGGCGGCGAGGTCCTCGGGCAGCGCGCCCTCGTCCTCCCACCCCGCGTCGGGGACGGCGTCGAGCTCGGTGACCAGGCGGTCGGCGACCGCGTGCAGGCGGGGGTCCTCCGGATCCCACTCGACGATCTCGTCGAGCTCGACGTAGAGCTCCGCGACCCGCGGGTCGTCGAGCTGCTGGTTCTTCATCGCCATGAAGAAGGGCATCCGCTCGGGGAGCTGGGCGGCGACCAGGATCCACGCGTCGCGCTCGGCGTCGACCATGCGCTCGGACACGCCCGCCTCTCGCAGACGCGCGAGGTAGGCCACCGCCTCCTCCGGTAGCGCGAGGCTGTCACCGGCCGCCAGCAGGGCGATCCGGCGACGGTGCTCCTGGGCCTCGCGGATCTCCGCGAGCAGCCGCGCGTCGATCTGCGCCACGGCTGCGGCGAACTCCTCGTCGTCGGCGCCGAGCAGCTCGCTGACCCTCGACAACGGGACCCCCGCCTCGGCCAGGGTGCGGATCCGGATCAGCTGCACGACCGCGCCCGCGTCGTAGCGGCGGTAGCCCGAGTGGTCGCGCCCGGGCTCCGGCAGCAGGCCCGTGGCGTGGTAGTGCCGGACCGCGCGCACGGTCACCCCGGCGTACGACGCGAGCTGGCTGATCGTCAGCATGCGCTCATTCTGCGGTGATAGGCGCGCATGGCCAGCAGGTAGGCGAGCACGAGCAGCCCGACGCACCACGCCAGCGCGACCCAGACGGTCCCGCCCAGCGGCTGCTCGGCGTACAGGCGGCGCAGGGTGTCGACGATCGAGGTGACCGGCTGGTTCTCCGCGAACCAGCGCACCGGGCCCGGCATGGTGTCCGTCGGCACGAAGGCCGAGCTGAGGAACGGCAGGAACAGCAGGGGATAGGCGAACCCGCCGGCTCCGTCGGTCGACCTCGCCGTGAGCCCGGCGACGACCGCGAGCCAGGTAAGGGCGAGGGTGAAGAGCACGAGGATCGCCGCGACCCCCGACCAGGCAAGGGGTCCCGCGCCCGAACGGAAGCCCATCGCGAGGGCGACCAGCACGACCAGGCTCAGCGACACCAGGTTGGCGACCAGTGAGGTCAGCACGTGGGCCCACAACGCAGCCGCGCGCGAGATCGGCATCGACTGGAAGCGCTCGAAGATGCCGCTCTGCAGGTCGAGGAACAACCGGTAGGACGTGTAGGCGACGCCGGAGGCGACCGTGATCAGCAGGATCCCGGGCAGCAGGTAGTCGACGTACTCCTCGCCGGAGGAGCCGAGGTCGATGGCGCCGCCGAAGACGTAGACGAACAGCAGCAGCATCGCGACCGGCGTGACCGCGGTGGTGATGATCGTGTCGGGGCTGCGCAGCACGTGGCGCAGCGACCGCTGGGTGAGGACGGCGGTGTCGTGGATCATGACCGGCTCCCGACCACGGCGAGGAAGACGTCCTCGAGGCTGGGCTGCTTCTCGACGTACTCGACCTTCGCCGGAGGCAGCAGCCGCTTGAGGTCGGCGAGCGTGCCCTCGGCGATGATCCGGCCCTCGTGGAGGATCGCGATGCAGTCGGCGAGCGCCTCGGCCTCCTCCAGGTGCTGCGTGGTGAGCAGCACGGTGGTGCCCCGACCGGCGAGCTCACGAACGGTCCGCCAGACCTCCTGCCGGGACTGGGGATCGAGGCCGGTCGTGGGCTCGTCGAGGAACAGCACGGTCGGGTCGCCTACGAGGCTCATCGCGATGTCGAGCCGGCGCCGCATGCCGCCGGAGTACGTCGCCACGCGGCGTCCTCCGGCGTCGGTCAGGTCGAAGCGCTCGAGCAGCTCGTCGGCCGTGGCCCGTGGGTCGCCCAGGTGACGCAGGCGGCCCACCATGACGAGGTTCTCGCGGCCGGTGAGGATCTCGTCGACCGCGGCGAACTGGCCGGTGAGGCTGATCGCCCCCCGCACGAGCGCGGACTCCCGCGCCACGTCGTGGCCGGCGACGGTCGCGCTCCCACCGTCGGCACGCAGCAGCGTGGCGAGGATCCTGATCATGGTCGTCTTGCCCGCGCCGTTGGAGCCGAGGAGCGCGTGGATGCTGCCTGCCGGCACGGTCAGGTCGACGCCGCGCAGGACGTCCAGGTCGCCGTACGCCTTGGTGAGTGCGGTGACCTCGATGGCTGGTGTGGAGCTCATGCGAGCAGCGTGCAGCCCTGACGCAGCGTCAAGGTCAAGCGCGGAGGTCGACGATCGCGCCGTCCTCGACCGGGGGGCGTCGCAGGTCGACGACGTAGCCGACCGTGCCACCGTGCGGGCCGCCGTACGCCGCGAGGACGAGGTGGTGGCCCGGGGTGCGCGTGTCGACGACGACCCCGATCACGCCGTCCTTGGTGGTGACCGGGGCGAACCCCTCGGCACGGGCCTGCTCGGCGTGGGACCCGGTGACGCTCCGCTTGAAGGAGGTGCGACGGGCGTCGTGCACCGCGGCCAGGCCCGAGTGGGTCCTGAGGCTGGCATAGGCGCCGCCGTCGGACATGAGGGTGGTGCCGAAGCCGGTGACGTGGCCGAGGTCGCCGTACCCGACGACCCGCGGGAAGCCGTCGCCGTCGAGGAACCGCACCACCGGCACGGGCCCGAGGTCGATGAAGTCGCGCGTGCGCTTGCCCTTGGGGTCGAGCGGGTCGTTGACCGACACCTCGCCGCGGCCCTCGATGAAGGGGATCTCGAGGAGCCCGTCGAGGCTCGGGCCGGCCTCGACGGTCAGGTCGGGGGTGAGGACGTCCTCGAGATCGCGCATCCTGTCCGGGCGACCGAGGTCGGCGACGAAGGTGCCGCCGCGGACCTCGCGCACGATGCCCTGGCGACGCTTGTGGTCGAGCTCGAGGCTCGACCCGTCGGCCAGCGTGAGCCGCTTGGGCAGCGCAGACCAGTCGAGCCGCTCGGACCAGCGAGCCAGCACCGACCCGGCCGCGTGCCCGTCGGTGCCCTCCAGCAGCGCCAGCAGGCGCGGCGAGGCGGTCGGGTCGATGGGACGCACCATGGGCCCCGACCCTAGTCGCGAGATGGGGTCTGGACCCCATGGTTCCCTCAGGAATGCCTGACAGGCTGGGGAGATGGTGCGTGAGCGGGCGGGATCGCTGTTCTGGCGCGTCTGCGTGACCAACGCCGTGGTCTTCCTGCTCGGCACGCTCGTGCTGGTGCTCGCGCCGGTCACGGTGTCGGAGCGCCCGTTGTGGTCGGAGGTCGTGGTCGTGTCCGTCGGCGCGGCCGTCATCGTCGTGCTCAACGCCCTGCTGCTGCGCTCCCTGTTGCGCCCGATGGACCGACTGACCTCGGCGATGGCCTCGATCGACCCGCGACACCCGGGGCAGCGGCTCGACGAGGTCGGGTCGGGCCCGGCGCAGCCGCTGGTGCGGTCGTTCAACGCGATGCTCGACCGGCTCGAGGTCGAGCGCAGCGTCAGCACGGCTCGCGCCCTGCACGCGCAGGAGGCCGAGCGGCAGCGGATCTCGCAGGAGCTGCACGACGAGGTCGGCCAGAGCCTGACCGCCGTGCTGCTCGGCCTCAAGCAGGCGATCCGCACCGCACCGCCGGAGGTCGTGGAGGAGCTCGAGCAGGCGCGCGAGACCACCCGCGCCAGCCTGGAGGAGGTACGCCGGATCTCGCAAGCCCTGCGCCCCGGGGTGCTCGCCGACCTCGGGCTGGTCGACTCGCTCTCCAGCCTGGCCAGCGACCTGACCGCGCGCACAGGGGTGGTGGTGACCCGCGGGTTCGGGCCGGGGCTGCCGTCGCTGGCGCCCGAGACCGAGCTGGTCGTCTACCGCGTCGCCCAGGAGGCGCTGACCAACGTCGCCCGTCACGCCCGCGCCGAGCGCGTGCACCTCGGTCTGACCCGTCGCGGCGACGCGCTCGTCCTGAGGGTCGCTGACGACGGGGTCGGGATCGGCGGGGCTCCGGTGGGCGCAGGCGTCCAGGGCATGCAGGAGCGGGCGCAGATGGTCGGGGGGCGGCTGTCGGTGGGCGCCAACGAGGGTGGAGGCACCGAGGTGCTGCTCGACGTACCCCTCGATGCACCGGGGGCGGCGGCGTGAGCATCCGCATCCTCCTGGCCGACGACCATGCACTGGTGCGTGCCGGAGTGCGCCGCATCCTCGAGGCCGAGCCGGACCTGGTCGTGGTGGGGGAGGCCTCCGACGGCAACGAGGCGGTCGAGCTGGCCCGCTCGCTCGAGCCCGACCTCGCCGTCCTCGACATCTCCATGCCGCGGGCCACCGGGCTGCAGGCCGCGCGCGACATCAAGCGCCGCGCACCCGGCGTACAGACGCTGATGCTGTCGATGCACGACAACGAGCAGTACTTCTTCTCCGCCCTCAAGGCCGGCGCGTGCGGCTACGTGCTCAAGTCCGCGGCTGACGAGGACCTCGTCTCCGCGGTGCGCGCCGCCGCGCGCGGGGAGTCGTTCCTCTACGCCGGGGTGGCCGGCGCGCTGGTCCGCGACTTCCTCGAGCGGATGGAGCGAGGCGAGAGGATGCCACGAGGGGTCCTGACGGACAGGGAGGACGAGGTCGTGAAGCTGATCGCGGAGGGCTACTCCTCCCGGGAGATCGCGCGGATCCTGGTGATCAGCCCGCGCACCGTCGAGCGGCACCGCGCCAACGTGCTGTCCAAGCTGGGGATGCGCGACCGCACCGAGCTGACCCGCTACGCCGTGCGAGCGGGGCTGATCGAGCCGTGACCCGCGCCGCGCTCTTCCGGCTGCTGGCCTCGATCGCGATGGTGGCGACCGCCGCGGTGGTGGCCTGGGACAGCTCGCCCCGGCTGGGACTCGACCTGTCGGGTGGCACCCAGTTCGTGCTCGAGACGCGCGACACCGAGCAGCGCAAGGCCGACAAGGCCGCGACCGACCGCACGCTCGAGGTGCTGCGTGGGCGGGTGGACGCCCTCGGCGTCGCCGAGCCGACGCTGGTGCGCTCGGGCGACAACCGGATCATCGTCGAGCTGCCCGGGGTCCAGGACCCGACCGAGGCCGCTGACACGATCGGCAAGACAGCGCAGCTCGCGTTCCACCCGGTGGCCTCCGACCCCACCGGCTCGACGCAGGTCGACGAGACCGGTCAGCCGATCAAGCTCGGCAAGCCCGCCGTCATCGGCGACCAGATCGCCGGCGCCGACGCCGGGAACGACCCCGAGCAGGGGTCGGGGTGGTACGTCACCGTCGACTTCCGGGGCGAGGGCAAGGAGAACTGGCGCTCCCTGACCGCCGACGCCGCCTGCGCTGCTCCGGGTGACCCCGCGCGGCGGGTGGCGATCGTCCTCGACGGCGAGGTCATCTCCTCGCCGCAGGTCGTGCAGGAGATCCAGTGCGGCGCCGGGATGCCGGGCGGGTCGACCCAGATCACCGGCAGCTTCACGATCGAGGAGGCCAAGGAGCTGGCTCTGCTGATCGAGGGCGGCGCCCTGCCGGTGCCGGTCGAGATCGCCGAGCAGCGCACGGTCGGGCCGACGCTCGGCAAGGCGGCGATCGAGGCGTCGTTCCAGGCGGCCGTCATCGGCATCATCCTGACCGGGCTGTTCATCACCATCGTCTACCGGCTGGCCGGGCTGCTCGCGACGATCGCGCTGGCCTGCTACGCCCTGCTGTCCTACGCGCTCCTCGTCGCGCTCGGTGCGACGCTGACCCTGCCCGGGCTTGCCGGCTTCGTGCTCGCCATCGGCATGGCGATCGACGCCAACGTGCTCACCTTCGAGCGCTCGCGGGAGGAGTACGCCGACAACCCGCGCCTGCCGCTCGCGCGGATCGCCACGACCGGGTTCGAGCGCGCCTGGACCGCGCTCATCGACTCCAACGTGACGACGCTGCTCGCGGCCGGGCTGCTGTTCTTCCTCGCCGCGGGGCCGGTCAAGGGCTTCGGCATCACGCTGACCATCGGTGTGCTGGCCTCGATGGTCTCGGCCCTGGTGATCGCGCGCTCGCTGGTGGAGCTCGCCTCCCGGTGGCGCTGGCTGCAGCGGCGTCCGGCGGCGACGGGCTTCAGCTCGCTGGGGCCGGTGCGCACCTGGCTGCGTCGCAGGGATCCTGACCTCGTCGGGCGAGGCCGGGTCTGGCTGGGGATCTCGGCGGCGGCGTCCGTGGTCGCCCTCGCCGGCATCGCGGTCAACGGGCTCAACCTGGCGGTCGAGTTCACCGGCGGGCGGATCACGGAGTACTCCGACGTGCGCGGGCTCTCGGTCGACGACGCCCGGGACGCGGTGGCCTCGGTCGGGCAGGCCAACGCGGTCGTGCAGTCGTCGGGTGACGACGAGATCTCCGTGCGCACGGGCGTCATCGACGACCGCGAGGTCTCGCGCATCCGGGACGCCCTGTCGGGTGCGGCCGGGGGAGACGTCACCAAGGTCCGCGACGAGCTGATCGGCGCCAGCATGGGCCCGACCCTGCGCAACCAGGCGCTCATCGCCCTCGGGGTCGCGATCGGCGCGCAGCTGCTCTACCTGGCGTTCCGCTTCAACCGCGCCTTCGGCCTCTCGGCGGTCGTGGCGATGGTGCACGACGTGCTGATCGTGCTGGGCGTCTTCGCCTGGCTGGGCAAGCCGATCGACGGCGTGTTCCTCGCAGCCCTCCTCACGATCATCGGCCTCTCGGTCAACGACACCGTCGTGGTGTTCGACCGCATCCGTGAGCGCTGGTGGGGCGGGGACAAGGGGTCCCTCGCCTCGGTGGCGAACACCGCCGTCCTCGACACCGTCCCGCGGACGATCAACACGGGCCTCGGCGCGATGTTCATCCTCGCCGCGCTGGCGGTGCTGGGCGGCGACTCCCTGCACGACTTCGCGCTGGCGCTGCTGCTCGGGCTGGTGGTCGGCACCTACTCCTCGGTGTTCACCGCGACGCCGCTGCTGGTCGTGCTCAACCGGCGCTGGCCGATGCCTCGCTCCCGCCCGGTCAAGACGGTGCGGGACGGCAGCCGGGAGGACTCCGGCGCGGTGGTCTGACTCAGGTCTCCCGCGCCTGCCCGACCACCTCGCCGAGGATGCGGACACCCTCGCGGAGCAGGCTGCCGGTGACGTTGCCGTAGCCGATCACCAGGGCGGCTCCCTCTCGGTCAGGCGCGGGACCGTCGTCGGACGTGACCCGGTAGTCGCCGAGGCCTCGTACGGCGACGCCGGCGATGCGCGCGCCCGCGACGACCAGCTCCTCCTCGACGCCGGCCGGCAGCCGGAGCATGAGGTGGTGCCCGGCCTCGAGCCCGGTGATCCTGACGCCGGGCGGCATGCACTCGTCCACGGTGGTGACGAGCTCGTCCCGGCGCCGGCGGTAGTGGTCGCGGGCCCGTCGCAGGTGCCGGTCGAAGCGACCGGACTCCATCAGGCGTGCGAGGGCGGCCTGGTCCAGCTGCGGGACCCCGCGGGTCCGCAGCTCCGCCTCGGTCAGGATCGCGTCGCGCAGGGGCGGTGGCGCGAAGACCCAGCCGATGCGGAGCGCGGAACTCGGCGTCGTAGTCGTCCTCGAGGATCACCCCGTCGACGTCGTGGGCCCACTCCACGAGCTCCTGACGACGACCCGGGCTCAGCACCGCACCGGTCGGGCACTGGTGGGCCGGGGTGAGCAGCACCGCGCGGGCACCGCTCTCGCGCAACCGATCGACGCGCAGCCCGTCGGCGTCGACGGCCACGGCCGAGACGCGCAGGCCTGCCCGTCGTGCGATCCGGTCGTGGTCGCGCGGGCCGGGGTCCTCCAGCCCGATCCGCTCGATCCCGTGGCCGGCGAGGGCGTCGAGGACGAGGGTGAGGCCCTGGCGGAACCCGCCCACCACGAGCGTGCCCGCCGGGTCGGTGCACCCCGCGCGCACCCGCCGGTGGCGCAGCGCCAGCACCGCGCGGAGGTGGGGGTCGCCGGCCACGGTGCCGTCTCCGAGGTCGGCGGTCGGCATCGTCCGTGCGGCGTCGCCCAGCGCCCACAGCCAGTCGCGCATGGGGAACGCCCCCAGGTCGGGCACGCCGTACCCGAGGTCGATCCGCGGAGGCTGCTCTCGGTCCACCTCCGCGGCCGCGAACGGTGCTCGGTCGCCGTGGCCGGCCAGGGCAGCGGCCACCCGGGTGCCGGAGCCGGTGGTCGACACGACGTACCCCTCGGCGGCCAGCTGCTCGAAGGCCGACACCACCAGGCCCCTGGACACCCCCAGCTGGTCCGCCAGCACGCGGGTCGACGGCAGCCGCTCGCCGGGCGCCAGCACCCCGGACCTCATGGCGTCCCGCAGCGCTTCCTGGACCTGGTGCCCCAGGGGCGTCTCGGCGGAGCGGTCGACCGCGATCGCGAGGGCTGCCACGACCCCGCTGTCGATGGACATGGCGTGAGGTTACGGGCTGGACCCGAGAAGTGGTCCACTCAACGACGTCTGGATTGGACCTTCCTGTCGGACCGATCGGTCCGCCAGGCTGTGCCCATGCGCCACGCTCCCGCCCCGGACCAGACGCCCACCATCACCTCGATCCTCGTGGCCCACCTCAACCCCGAGGGCTCGCCGATGCCGGTCTACGTGCACGTCGTCGACCACCCCGAGGCTCGCGTCCTGGTCGACACCGGTCTGACGGCGGTGCACCCGCTGGTGGAGGACATGGACCCCCAGCTGGTGCCGCTCGGCCCCGAGGCCGACGCGCTGCTGGCGGGAGTCGACCTCGTGGTCAACACGCACCTGCACTTCGACCACTGCGGCGGCAACCACCGCTTCGCCGGCACCCCGACGTACGTCCAGCAGCGCGAGCTCGACGACGCGCGGGCCGGGAACTACACCATCCTCGAGTGGGTCGACGCTCCCGGCATGGAGTACGTCCCCGTCGACGGGGAGCTCGAGCTGCTCCCCGGCCTCCGGCTCGTCCCGGCCCCCGGCCACACCCCTGGATCGCAGGTGGTCGTGGTCGAGGTCGACGGTCGTCCGGTGGTCATCGCCGGCGACACAGCCGTCTTCCCGGAGGAGCTCGACCAGCCGCGCACCGAGGGCCAGCGGTTGATCCGCGCGCTGGACCCCGTGCTGGTGTGGCTCTCCCACCAGGACGAGCCCTGGCGACCTCGGGGGTAGAGCGACGCTGGGCATCGGTCTGCCGGCACGCTGTCCACAGACCTGCGAACATACGTGCGAATGTAGTCGGGCCAAGGTAGGATGGGGCCATGACTACCGACCTCCGCGACCTGCCTGCTGCAGTGGTGCTCGCTGCCGCGACGGACCGCGTGCGGGCGCGGCGGTTGGCTGAGGTCGACGAGCTGGAGGTGCTGCTGCAGTGGGCAGCGATGCACGGCACGGATCCGTTGGACGGGCTGGAGCCGCGGGAGCGGGACCATGCGCGGCGGATCGGCAAGGTGCTGCGTCAGCTCGGAGGTGAGGGCACCCCTGGGGTGCAGGACTTCTGCCTGGGCGAGATCGCGGCCGCGCTCGGCAGGCACGTGAACTCCACGCGTGCGGCGATCGCCGACGGGCTGGACCTGCAGCACCGGATGCCGGCGACGTGGGCGGTGTGCCAGGCCGGGGACTGCGACCTGTGGGTGGCCCGGCTGGTGGCCTCGCGGTCCCGCAAGCTCCCGGTGGACCGGATGTGGATCGTTGACCAGGCGGTGGCGCGGATGATCGCGACCGAGGCCATCAGCCGCACCCTGGACGTCGCCGACGCCAAGATCGTCGAGGCCGACCCCGCGCGTGCGGAGGAGAAGGCCGAGCAAGCCCGCGAGCGGAGGTTCGCCGCGGTCGGTCAGTCCGATGAGGACGAGCTGCGCATGGTCGTGGCCCGTGTGACTGCTGCTGACGCGGCCGGTGTGGACGCGGTGCTGGCGCGGGTCGCAAAGATCCTCCTGGTCAGCCACCCCGACGCGAGCCTGGATGAGCGGCGGTCGATGGCGATGGGCTACTTCGGGCGGCTGGGTGAGCTGTTCGCTCTGCTCCTGCGAGACGCGGTCGACACCGACCCCGAGGACCTCGCCAGTGCGCTTGCTCTGCCGGCCGAGGTGCTGGAGCTGTTGCGTGACCCTGCCATCGCGGCGCGGATCGCCCCGCAGTCGGTGCTCTACGTCCACCTGCACGAAGCGGGTCTGCTGAGCGGGGAGGGTGTGGCTCGGGTCGAGGGTCTCGGTCCGCACACCCTGTCCCAGCTGCAGATGCTGCTGGCGGGTCGCACCGTGGTGGTCACGCCGGTGATCGATCTGTCCGACCGGGTCCGGACCACCGCTTATGAGCACCCGGAGTCGCTCAAGGCGCGGGTCCACCTGGTCACCGGCGGCGACTACTGGCCCTACGCGGCCTCGGTGAGTCGCCGGGTGGACTACGACCATCCCACGCCCTACCGGCCCGGGGCCCCACCGGAAGATCCACCGCAGACCGGCAACCACAACTCCGGCCCGTTGGGCCGCCGACACCACAGATGGAAGACCCACGCCGGCTACCGGTCACGCCAGTGCGGCCACGGCCGCTACGTCTGGGCAACACCGCACGGGCTGACGTTCCTGGTCGACCATCGCGGCACCCGACCCCTCGACCCCGACCACGCCAGGCAGATGTTCGCCGCAGGCGACGGCATCGAGCTCTACTTCCCCGAAGAGCCCCTCACCCTCGACCTCGACCTCGACCTCACCGGCTGACCCGAGCCCAGCAGGCGCTCGATCATGCCGATGGTCGCTCGCGAAGAAAGGTTCGGCGGATCGGGTCCGAGTTCGGCGGATGCCGACATCCGACCACGGACAACCGGTGTCCGGATCCGCCGAACAGTGCACGGATCCGCCACACATCGGCGGGCCGTGCCCATCATCCGTGAGAACGGGAAACGACTGATCCCCGATCCGCTGGGCGACTGGGTACGGATCGGACCCCGCAGCGAGGCCCGAGTCGCACCCAACCTCATGCCCGACCATGCCGCGTTGAGGGCGAGGTCATGCCGATGTGCGGAGCGAAGCTAGGGCAAGCGAGCATCCCAGCCGGGATCGTCCTGGCGCTTCTTCGCGAGCCAGACGAGGCCCGTGGCCCAGCCCACGACAAGTACGGCCCATCCGCCCGGCAATCCAAGGATGAGCGTCGCCAAGAACCACACGGGGAGGGAGACGACCAGTCCGACTACCAGATAGGCCGCGGTTCGAGAGCCCGTCGTCCGCATGTCTCGGAGTCTAAACCGGCTGCCGTCCAGGGGTCCGAAGAGCGCGCTCATGCCGCTGTCGGGACGACAGCCCGACCATGCCGCGCTGCGGTCGGGCTGAGCGTCGCTACTTGTCCTCGTCGCGGTAAACGGTGCGGGCCAGAACCCAACTGACCATCAGCCGCGACAGCAGGTAAGCGGCCACGAGGCCGACGCCCCACCCGAAGACCCCCGGGACGCCCAGCCAGTCCGACAGCTTCAAGCCGGCCCCGGCACCGGCTCCCAGGAAGACGACGACGAGCAGACCCGAGACAGCCACGGCCTGCCACTGCGCCCACGTACCTTGCGGCTCCGACATGAGCAGACACTCTCACGAGGGAGTGTGCCCCGGTTCGCAGTTCCGACCGCTCATGCCGCTGTCGGGACGACAGCCCGACCATGCCGCTGTCGGGACGACAGCCCGACCATGCCGCTGTCGGGGCGGAGCCCGACCATGCCGCGGTGCGGTCGCTACTTGTGCTCGTCGCGGTAAACGGTGTGGGCAAGGACCCAACTGACCATGAGCCGCGACAGCAGGTATGCGCCGACGAGTCCGACTCCCCACCCAATGACCGCAGGGATGCCCAGCCAGTCGGATAGCTTCAAGCCGGCCTCGGCACCGGCTCCCAGGATGAACACGACGAGCAGACCCGAGACAGCCACGGCCTGCCACTGCGCCCATGTGCCTTGCCGCTCCGACATGAGCAGACACTCTCACGAGGGAGAGGCACAGGTCCGTCGTTCCGTCCGCTCATGCCGCTGTCGGGGCGGAGCCCGACCATGCCGCTGTCGGGGCGGAGCCCGACCATGCCGCGTGGAGGGCGGAGTCGCGACTGCATGGCGTAGCCCCGTGCCACTCGGGCCGGTTGACTGTAGGGGGTGGCGGTGCGGGACTCATCAGATGAATGCAGTCCTCATTCCCTCTCTCATCGTTCCCGGTCAGGACCGGACCTGGCGCGCTGCAGCGGCATACCTCGCGCAGTACAAGGGACTGAATCGCCCCGGGTTTCGTGGAGGCTCGGTTAGTTGGATCCGACCTCGATGAGGACCGGGTTCTCACGGTAGTGCTCGGTGGCGTGGGTCGCCCAGTGGTTGGCCTCGAACTCCGCGGGGTGGGACGAGGCCGATCTCGCCGTGCAGGCGCCTGTGGTTGAACCAGTCGACGTACTCGGCGACGGCGATCTCGACGTCGCTGACGGACTTCCATCCGCCCTTGGGTCGCATCACCGGGTTGCGGATGCACTCGGCCTTGAACAGCGAGTTGAGTGCCTCAGCCATCGCGTTGTCATACGAATCGCCGCGGCTGCCGACCGAGGCGACGGCGTCGGCTTCGGCCAGTCGCTCGGTGTAGCGGATCGCTCGATACTGCACGCCTCTGTCGCTGTGGTGGATCAGGCCGGTGAGGTCCTGCCCGGTCCGTTGCCGGGCCCAGAGCCCCATGTCGAGGGCGTCGAGCGCCAGGTCGGTGCGCAGGCTGGTCGACACCTGCCAGCCGACGATCATCCTGGAGAAGACGTCGAGCACGAACGCGACGTAGGTCCACCCGGCGTGTGCGGACGTAGGTCAGGTCCGCCACCCACAGCTGGTTCGGGGCCGTGGCGATGAACTTGCGCTTGACCAGGTCCTCGGGCCGTTCCGTCTCCGCACCGTCGCCGATCGTGGTCTTGCAGGTCTTCTCCCGCGGGATCCCACGCAGACCCTCAGCTCTCATCAGCCGCTCGACGGTGCACCGGGCAACCTTGACGCCTTCGCGGTTGAGCTCGGCGTGGATCTTCCGCGCACCGTAGACACCGAGGTTCGCCTTGTGGGCGACCTTGATGTCAGTGACCAGCTCTGCGTCGCGCACCGCACGTGCTGAGGGTGGCCGGGTCTTGGCGGCGTAGTAGCTGCTCGGGGCGATCTGCATGCCGGCGTCCTTCAGCACCGCGCAGATCGGCTCGACCCCGACCTCGCGCCCCTCGACCACGTCGTGGCGATGGGCGTCGATGTAGGCCACTACCTGCTGGTGGGGCGGTCGAGCTCCGCCGCGAAGAAAGCCGAGGCCGTCTTCAAGATGTGGTTCGCGCGCCGCAGCTCGCGGTTCTCCCGCTCGAGCTCGGCCAGCCGCTGCGCATCACTGGTCGTCGTGCCGGGCCGGGCGCCGCCGTCGATCTCGGCCCGCCGGACCCAGGCCCCTAACGTCTCCCGGTGGATCCCCAGCTGCTCGGCCACACGCGCGATCGCGCCGACCTTCGTCTCCGGATTCGCCCGGAGCTCCACCGCCATCCGAGTCGCCCGCTCACGCAACTCGTCGGGGTACTTCTTCGGTGCTGCCATGACTCTCATCCTCCATGGATTGAGAGCCTCCATCAGACCCGGGGCGATTCAATACTCGACGCTGGCGTGGATCTGCGGGACGTCCAGATCGCCGCACGCCACGCCGACCCCCGCACGACCATGCGGTACGACCGTGCCCGCAACAACCTGGACCGCCACGCGAACTACGTCCTAGCGGCATTCATGGCGGCCGGGACCTGAGTCAGCCCGCAGCTGGTGTTCATCGCCGGCGACGAAACGATCCCCGCTTCCACCAGTCACTCGGCGGCCTCTCGGTGATCCAGTGAGCCGTGTCGACCGCGTTGTTCAACGTGCAAAACTTCCACAGTTCCTTTGCGGCACGGCTGTACTGGAACAGCTCTTGATCGACCTCGAAAGCATCGAGCTCACCGGACCTAAACCGGCGCAGCGCTTCCTCCACATGCGCCAACAGCGCCCCGAGCTGGGCCTCGTGATACTTCCCCACGGCCTCACACGCGGTCCGATGCTCCGACGACGCCATACCCGCAGGCTACGAGAGAACCTCGCGCATCGACCAGGGCACACAGCTCCAGCGATGGGGCCGTCGACGAGTTCCGCCCCGACAGCGGCATGGTCGGGCATGAGGTTGGGTGCGACTCGGGCCTCGCTGCGGGGTCCGATCCGTACCCAGTCGCCCAGCGGATCGGGGATCAGTCGTTTCCCGTTCTCACGGATGATGGGCACGGCCCGCCGATGTGTGGCGGATTCGTGCACTGTTCGGCGGATCCGGACACCGGTTGTCCGTGGTCGGATGTCGGCATCCGCCGAACTCGGACCCGATCCGCCGAACCTTTCTTCGCGAGCGACCATCGGCAGAGTCTGACGGCTGGGTATCCCGAACCTGAACCACGGCGGGCGGAGAGCGCACGACCGTCAGGCGAGCACGAAGTAGCGGAGGTAGACGTACCCCCACGCCACGACGAGCGTGGCCGCGGTGACGACGACGCCGTACTTCGTGAAGCCCCAGAAGCTGATCGGGGACCCGGCCTTGGCGGCGATGCCGAGGACCACCACGTTGGCGCCGGCGGCGACCGCGGTCGCGTTGCCGCCCAGGTCGGCGCCGAAGACGAAGGCCCACCACAGGGGGCTGTCGGCACCCGAGGACGAGGTCGCCGCCACCATGTCCTCGACGATCGGGGCGGTCGCCGTCGAGTAGGGGATGTTGTCGACGAAGGCGCCGACCACGCCGGAGCCGAACAGCAGGACGGTCGCGGCGAGCAGCTCGCGCTGCCCCATGGCGTCGGCAGCCCACTCGCCGACGGCCCCGATGATGCCGACCTCGACCAGGGACCCGACGAGCACGAAGAGCGCCATGAAGAAGGCGAGGGTGCCCCACTCGACCTCCTCGAGGAACTCCTCGGGCGTCGTGCGCGAGACCACGACGGTCGCACCGGCACCCATCATCGCGACCACCGAGGGATCGAGGTGCAGCATGGTGTGGAGGCTGAAGGCCACCATCACGAGGCCGAGCACCACGAGGCAGCGCACGAGCATCCGGACGTTGGTGATCGCCTCGGCCGGGCGGAGGTCCGCGAGCGCCTCGACAGAGACCGGCGCCTGGAGGTCATGACGGAACAGCAGCCGCGCCAGCAGCAGGAAGAACCCCAGCAGGATCACCGTGAGCGGGAGCGAGTGGACGAGGAAGTCGTCGAAGGTGAGCCCCGCGCGGCTGCCGATGATGATGTTGGGCGGGTCGCCGATGAGGGTCGCGGTGCCGCCGATGTTGGCAGCCAGGATCAGCGAGATGAGGTACGGCGCGGGGGAGGTCCCGAGCCGCCGGCAGACCGAGAGGGTCACCGGGGCGACGAGGAGCACGCAGGTGACGTTGTCGAGGATCGGAGAAACAGTCGCGGTGACAAGAACCAGGAGCACGAGCAGCTTGTAGGGCTGGCCGCCCGACCGTTGCGCGGCCCACAGGGCGAGGAACTCGAACAGCCCGGTCTGCTTGAGCACGCCGACGATCACCATCATCCCGAACAGCAGGAAGACGACGTTCCAGTCGATGCCGGTGTGCGGGTCGAAGAACGCGGTCTCCGCATCGACCAGCCCGATCACGGTCATCGCGGCGACGCCACCGAGCGCACCGGCCACCCGGTGGACCCGCTCTGTGGCGATGAAGGCGTAGCTGACGAGAAAGATCGAGACGGCGGCCGACGTCAGGATCACGCGGTCCGGCCCCGTGCCCCGACCAGCTCGCCCTCCTCGTCGTACCACCGGGCCAGGCGACCGGACCGGCTCACCGCCCTGAGCCGGTCCTCGACCTGCCCCACCTGGTCACGCGCGGTCACGGCGAGCACGCGGTCGCCGCTGCGCAGCACGGTCCTGCCACTTGGCACGAACACGCGCCGGCCGCGCGTGACCAGGGAGACGGCGGAGCCGACGGGCAGGCGCAGCTCGTCGACCTCCACCCCGGCGAGACGGGAGTCGTCCTCGACCTCGAAGCGGAGGAGGACGGCGTCGAGCCGGTCCAGGTCGGCGTACCCGATGGAAACCTTGTGGGTCAGGCTCCCTCGTTCCTCCCACCGCGGCTGGCGACCGCAGCCGATCGCCAACCCGATGGTGAAGCCCAGGGCAGCGCACAGGATCCCGACCGAGACTGCCACCTCCACCACGCCGACCATGGGGTCAAGTCTTCGTGGGCTCGTCGGCCCGGGGTATGGCGGCTGCCACCCATCTAGGCTCCGACGCATGACCACCGAGACCAAGCTCCCCGGCCTTGTCACGATCGAGCACCGGCTGACCGTCCCCCTGGTCCACGGTGAGGAGGGCGGCGAGACGATCGAGGTCTTCGCCAGGGAGGTCGCGGCGCCGGACGGTCGCGACCGGCCGTTCCTGGTCTTCCTGCAGGGCGGTCCGGGTCACGAGGCGCCGCGACCGGAGAGCGCCCGCTCGGGGCCCGCGTGGCTCGGTCGGGCGCTGAAGGACTTCCGCGTGCTGATGCTCGACCAGCGCGGCACCGGCCTCTCCACCCCGTACGACGCCCCGGGTCCCGACCCTGCCGCCGACGCCGAGCGCCTGAGGCACTTCCGGGCCGATGCGATCGTGCAGGACGCGGAGCGGTTCCGGGAGCACCTCGGGGCGCAGCGGTGGAGCGTGCTGGGCCAGTCCTTCGGCGGCTTCTGCGCGCTGCACTACCTCAGCGTGGCGCCGGACAGCCTGCGCGAGGTCTTCTTCACCGGTGGGCTGCCTCCGGTGGGTCGACCGGCCGACGAGATCTACGCCGGGACGCTCGACGCGATGCGGGTCCTCAACGAGCGCTACCACCGCCGGTTCCCCCAGGACCGTTCGAGGCTCCGGCGACTGCTCGAGCTGTGCGACGAGGGAGCGGTGCGCGACCCGCACGGCAACCCGATCTCCCGGCGGCTGATGCGCACGATCGGCCATCCGTTCGGCATGGACGGAGGAGCCGAGACGCTCCACCACCTGCTCGAGCACGACCCGACCTCCGCCGCTTTCTCCCACGACGCGGCGGCGCTGCTGGCGTTCGGGGCGCGCAACCCCATCTATGCCGTGCTGCACGAGTCGTGCTGCGCGGACGGGGGAGCGACGCGGTGGTCGGCCGACCGCGTGCTGCCCGACGACTTCGCCGGCGACTCGCTGCTGCTCACCGGGGAGCACCTCTTCCCCTGGCACTTCGAGGACGACCCGCTGCTGCGGCCCTACCGCGAGGTCGCGGCGCTGCTCGCCGAGCACGAGTGGCCCCGGCTGTACGACGCGGACGTGCTCGCGCGGGTCGACGTGCCGTGTGCGGCGATCATCTACGCCGACGACCCCTACGTGCTGCGCGGCTTCTCCGAGGAGACCGCGGCACTGGTCCCCTCGATGCGGCCGTGGCTGACCAACGAGTACCTCCACAACGGGTTGCGCACCGACGGGGAACGCATCCTCGACCGGCTGATCTCGCTGGCTCGCGACCTCTGAGTTCGGTCCGCGGCCGCGCGCCCCACGCTCGTCAGGCCGGCACCAGGGTCCGGGCAGGGACCACGCGGTCGAGACCGCGGAAGAAGCAGCCGGTGAAGTGGTTGCCGAAGACCCGGAGCGCGGCCCCCGAGACCCGCGAGACGAGGCCCCCGACCCGGGCGTCGGCGACGTAGGTCAGGACGGTCGTGCCCCGCGGGCCGTCGGTGAGACGCACCCGCAGCACGAGGTCGATGCGGCCGCAGCGGCCCTTGGCGTCGACCCGCACGAGCAGCTCCTCGCCGGCGACCTGGTCCTCGATGGTGAAGGTGCCCCGGTAGCGGTCGGCGACCGGACCGACGCGCGCGGCCATCGTCGCGGCGTACGTCCCGGCGCCCCGCGGGGTCAGCGACTCGCACCCGGTCACGAGCTCACGCAGGACCTCCGCGTCGTGCAGCGTCCGCCACACCGCGTCCCGCGTCGCCGACACCTCGCGCTTCCCGTCGAACCTCATGGCCCCTCCTCGCCTCTCGATGCCCTCAGAGTGCGAGGAGGACTGTCCCGTCGACCAGATACAGGTGTCCCGAGGTCGTCCTGCAGATGTCCCGACCTCCGCCGGTGGCGGCGGACCCGGGTCAGTCGGACAGCTCGACGAGGCCGGCGCGGTAGGCGTAGCCCACGAGCTGCGCGCGGTCGCGCAGGCCGGTCTTGCTGAAGACGTGGTTGATGTGCGTCTTCACCGTCGACAACGACACCACGAGCTCGTCGGCGATCTCGCTGTTGGACCGGCCCAGCGCGATCAGGCGCACCACGTCCGCCTCCCGGGCCGTGAGCTCCTCGGGCGTGAGCCCGGTCGGGGTCGGGACGCCGAAGGCGCGACCCGAGCGGAGGGCCTCGAGGAGCATCCGCTGGACCTCGGCGTCGAGGTGGGCAGCCCCGGCAGCGGCAGAGGTGATCGCGTGGTGGATCTCGTCGGCGCCGGCGTCCTTGGTGAGGTAGCCCCGGGCACCGGCGCGCAACGCTGCGAAGACCCGCTCGTCGTCGGAGTAGGTGGTCAGCACGACGACGGCGACATGGGGATGCGCAGCGGTGATGCGCGCGGTGGCCTCGATGCCGTCCATCCTCGGCATGTTGAGGTCCATCAGCACCAGGTCGGGCTCGAGCGTGGCCGTGAGCTCCACGGCCTCCTCGCCGTCGCCCGCGCTCCCGGCCACGACGATGTCGGGCAGGAGCCCGAGCAGGGTCTCCAGGCCTTCTCGCACGATGCGCTGGTCGTCGACGACCAGCACGCGGACCGTGCCGCTCACGTCGGCAGCTCCAGCCTGACCACGAACCCGTCGTTCGTCGGGCCGGCCTCGAGGGAGCCTCCTGCGAGCTCGGCCCGCTCGCGCAGACCGGTGAGCCCGTGTCCGCCGTCGTGCTCGGTGTGGACGGGGGCGGTTCCCGGGCGTCGTACGTCGGTGGCGGTGAGCACGACCGTGTCCGGCCGCCACTCCAGGAGCAGCGTCGCGCACACGCCCACGCCGCCGTGCTTCGCGGAGTTGGTGAGGGACTCCTGGGCGGTGCGGTAGATCGCCAGGCTGGCCTGGGCGGTGACGGCGCGCGGCTCACCTCGGACGGCGAGGCTCGCCCGCAGGCCGTACGCCGAGGCGGCCTGCTCGACCAGCTCGGGGAGGCGGTCAGGACCGGGGAGGGCGTCCCCGCGCAGAGCAGCGATCGCCCCCCGCGCCTCGGCGAGGCCGCTGCGTGCCAGTCTCGACGCACGGGTGACCCCCTCGACCACGCGTGGATCCGCCTGGGTGCTCTCCGCGAGCACGCGAGCAGCCTCGAGCGACATCACCTGGCCCGACAGGGCGTGGGCCAGCACGTCGTGCAGCTCTCGCGCGAGACGAGCCCGCTCCGCCAGGGCGGCGCCCTCGGCCTCGTGGACACGGGCGACCTCGAGCTCGGCCAGCAGCTGCTCGGACCGGGCGCGCTCGAGCCGCGCGGTCCGGGTGGCGGCCCCGACCGCGAAGGTGAAGCCGACGCCGAGGCTGTTGGAGGTGATCGAGGTCAGCACGTGCGGGGAGACGGCTGCGGAGCCGAGGTCCAGCACCACCAGGACGCCGACGAGCCAGGGCAGCGCCTCGCGCGGCGGGAGGCGGATGCCCAGTGCCGCCGCGGCGAAGAACGCGAGGAGGAACCCCGAGGAGTCGAACGCGCGAGCGTTGAGCAGGCCGCCTCCCGCTCCGACGACGAGCAGCAGTGCTCCCTCGACGCGTGGTGACCTCGGCGGGGCGAACAGCTCGAGGAGCCAGAGTGCGACCGGGACGAGCGTCAGGCACAGGACGACCGGATCGGCCAGGTCGCCGAGCAGGCCCACCAGCAGGACGACGGTCGAGACGAGCCCGAGGGCCCGCGCCGCGCGCTGCCAACGGACCAGGTCCTCCGAGGGTGGCGCGCTCGCCGAGTGCACCCGCATGGAGCCACCGTAGACAAGGCCGGGCACGTCAGGCACGCAGCGGGGGCAGGAGGACGGGACTCACGCGCGTCGCACCCCGCCGCACCAGCAGCAGGCCGAGGCCGAGCAGGACGACGTCCTGGGCGACCAGGACCGGGATCGCCGGCACCTGGCCGACCTGGGCGGCCAGGTCGGTGAGGAAGTGCAGCACGACCAGCGGGACGAGCGTGCCCGTGCGAGCGCGCAGGGCGGCGTACCCGACGCCGAAGCAGAACGCCCCCCAGCACTGCGCCAGCACCAGGCCGGGGCTGTCGCGGTAGAGCAGGTTGGCCAGGTGGGCCAGCCCGAAGAGCGCGGACCCGACCAGCACGGCGCGCCGCAGTCCCAGCGGCAGCAGCAGTCGGTGGACCCACCCGCGCCACATGAGCTCCTCGACGACCCCGGTCAGGAGGTAGCCCGCGACCAGGACCGCCCACGTGCCGGACGACAGGTGGCGCACGCCGTGGACCAGCGGGCTGACCGCCAGCAGCGCAGGCAGCACCAGCAAGGACGTCTGTCGCCACTCGTTGCGAGGCGTCACGCCCACCGCGCGCCACCCACGGGTGCGCGCCGAGAACGCGACCACGGCCACCGTGAGGAGGGCGACGAACGACAGGGCGCGGGCCTGCTGCGAGGACGCCGGCCAGGCCGCGGCGCACACGGCGTACCAGCCGGACGCCGCAGCCAGGAAGCACACCAGGACGAGGACCGCTCGCGTCAGCGGCCTCATGCCGCCACCACCACGGGCCGAGTGGCGCCGACGTACTGGGCGGCGGTGACCGCGACGCGGGTGGACACCATGGCCAGCGCCATCAGGACGAAGGCAGCGGTCCAGGCGTCCGCCCCGGTGATCCGGTGCGTGTAGGAGTACAGGCCGATCTGCTGGGAGAACCAGTGGTCGGCGCCGAAGGCGAAGAGGACGCGACCGCCGATGACGACGGTCCAGAGGGCTGCGTAGGCCCGCCCGGCCGAGGTGACGACTCGTCCCGCCTCCCTCCGGACCCGCACGAGCGCCCCGGCGAGCAGCCCGAGCAGGACGCCCGCGACCAGGCCCACCACCTCGAGGGTGGCGTCGTTGCCCGCGGTCGGCACGTGCCTCAGGAACACGGCCGCCGCGACGGCCACGAGGGCCAACGGCAGGACGAGCCGGCGCCAGGTCAGGTCACGGGTCCCGAGGTTGGTCGCGAGGACGAAGACGAGCAGCCCTGCGTTGAGGACGTACTGCGTGACGGTCATCGGTGGTTCCCCTTTCTCGGCGACCGGTCGGTCGCCCTCCGGAAAGGTAGGAGCACAGAGGTGCCCGCCGGATCGGCGTGCGGGTCGACCTTGTCGCCTCCACCCCAGGGTGGAGACCGCGTGGGAGGCTCGGCGCGTGGTCGCCCTCTCCACCGCCCCCGCCGCCGACTGGCGCCTGGCCGTCGTGCTGCTCGTCCTGGGGGTGGCCGCGGTCCTGGTCTCGCGGGCCGGGCGGCTGCCGGTCGCGCGCGAGCAGGCGCTCGCCGCGGTCCGGGCGGTGCTCCAGCTCGCCGCGGTCTCCGCGGTGATCGCGCTCGTGCTGCGGTCGACGCCGTGGTCGATCGGCTTCGTGCTGCTGATGTTCGCGGTCGCGACGTTCACCGCGACGCGGCGGCTCGGCGTACCCCTGGACCAGCTCGGCTGGGTCGGCCTCGCCGTCGCCGCCGGCGCCGCCCCCGTCGTGGTGCTCGTCCTGGCGACGGGCGTGATCCCGTTCAACGGGCCGGGGCTCCTGCCGATGTCGGGCATCCTCATCGGCGGCGCGATGACCGCGGCCACGCTGACCGGACGACGAGCGCTGCAGGAGCTGCGCGCCCACGTCGGGACCTACGAGGCGGCCCGCGCGCTCGGCTTCTCCGGGCCCGAGGCGATCCGGCTCGTCGTCGAGCCCTCCTCCGGAGACGGGCTCATGCCCGGCATCGACCAGACCCGCACGGTCGGACTGGTCACGCTCCCCGGGGCGTACGTCGGCGTGCTGCTCGGCGGGGGCAGTGCGGTCGACGCGGGGGCGGCCCAGATCCTCGTGCTGGTGGGGCTCCTGGCCGTCCAGGCCTCGACCGCGGCCACGTTGTTGCGCCTGGTCGCCGTACGCCGGGTGCTGCCGCTGGAGCTGGGCGGCCTCGCGCGCTGACGCAGGGACCGGGCGTCAGCCGACGAGCGCGGCCAGCCGCGTCATCGAGGCCTCGAGGTCGCCCTTGATGGTGCGCGCGGCGACCCCGCCGAGCGGGCCCTTGAGCATCGGGTGGCGGAAGTCGGCGCGCATGGCGATCTCCGTGCCGCCGTCGCGCCCGGTCAGGTCGAAGGTCAGGCTCACCGCGGTGCCGCCGACGCCGTCGCCGACCAGGGACGCGTGGTGCGGCGGCCGGAGGTCGCGGATCGTCCAGGCGATGCGGTTGCGGATCCCCTTGGCGCGGATGACGCTCTCGATGCGCTGGCCCTCCGCGAGCTCGTCGGGGAGGTCGCTGCGCCAGCCGTCGTGCAGGGACAGCCACTGGTCGAACCGCGACAGGTCGGTCACGGCCGCCCACGCCTCCTCGACCGGGACGTGGCTGGCTGCGGTGAACCTGAGCTCGGTCATGGGCGCGAGCCTAGAGGTGGGTCGGCCCGCTCGCGCGAGCACGCGGCCACCCGACGTACCACGCCTGCGCCACGACCGAGGGACAAGCGCGAAGTTCTGGGCAAACGGGTCAACCTGGGTGAAACCCCTCGCAGGTGGGCGATCGCCGACACGCTGTGCGGATGCGATCTCGGCGCGTGGTGAGCTCTGTCCTGGCAGTGATGACGTCCCTGCTCGTCCTGCTGTCCCTGACGGCCGGCCCGGCGCAGGCCCAGTCATGGACCCTCAGCGGGCGGCTGCAGGCTTCCGACGGCGGAGCGGTCTACAACGCGTCCATCACGGTGTACGACGTCACGATGCCCGGGTACCGGGTGCTGCAGATCTTCACGATGCAGCACGACTACGCGCTCCACCTGTCGCGGCCCGGCACCTACCAGGTGGAGTACTCGGCACACGGCTACGACTCCACCTGGTACGGCGGCGCGGACACGCCTGCCTCCATCGTCATCGACGCTTCCGGCCAGGCCTCCATCGGCGGCCGGCCCGTGCCGGACAACACCCTCGACGACGTGACCCTGCTGCCGGCCACGCCGCACCCTGTCTCGGGGGAGGTGGTCGACGACGACGGGGCGCCGCTCTCCGGCGTCCTCGTCGAGGCGTTCGACGCGGAGGGCAGCCCGACCGAGCCGGCCGCCTCCGCGACGACCGGCGAGGACGGCGCCTACGTGATCGACCTGATCGCGGGCTACTTCTCCGTGCGCTACACGGACCCGACCGAGCGGCACTACACGGGCTACCTGGGTGGCGGTCCCGACCGCCAGCTCAACGTCGAGGAGGACGGGAGGCTGTGGCTCTACGGCCGGCTCCCCTGCCCGAGCCTGTGCCCGGTGGCCCTGATCAGCAAGCCCACGGTCTCCGGGCGGGTCGTCGACGCCCTCGGCGACCCCGTGGCGGGTGTCTCGGTCTCGGTCGACCCGATCGGGACGTCCACCGACTCGGGGACCGCGACCACCGCGTCCGACGGCGGGTACGTCGTCCCCGTGGAGCCGGGCACCTACCAGGTGACGCTGCAGAAGACCGGCTGGGCCGGCACGAGGTACGGCGGACCCGAGTCGCCCACGACGGTGACCGTCGCGGACGCGGGCAGCACCCTCGACGACGTCGTCCTGGCCAGCACCCCCTTCGCCCTCAGCGGCAGCGTGACGACCGCCGACGGTCCGCCCTCGGGTGTCGTGGTGGACGTCTTCCCCCAGGGGTCGACCGACCCGGCGGACCTGGTCGACTCCCAGACGGTCGGCTCCCAGGGCGGCTACACGGTGTCCCTGCCGGTGGGCCGCTACGACCTCGCGGTGCGCGACGACGACGCCGCGGCGCCGGCGTACGTCTCCACCGTGCTGGCCGAGGTGACCGTCGGCCAGGACGGCGCGCTGACCGTGGGTGGGGCACCGGTGGCCACGCTGCCGCCGGTGGAGCTCACGGTGTCCCTGGCGACGCTCCCGCACGACGTGGTCGGCTCGGTCGCCGACGTGCTGGGCGCGCCGGTCGACGGGGTGACGGTGCGTGCGGTCCCGGTCGGCTCCGGCCTCGCCACCACCACGACGAGCGGGGCCGACGACTCGCTCGGCGACCACGGCCGGTTCCGGCTGGGCCTGGTGCCGGGCTCCTACGAGCTGCACGCCGGCGGGGGAGCGGACTGGCTCGACACCTCCTACACCGGTGGGGACACCTCCACCGCGCTGGTCACGGTCCAGCTCAACGGTGCCGTGCTCGTCAACGGCGTCGGTTGTCCCGGCGCCGACCTCGGCCAGGTCGAGGTGCAGGGCCGCCCGGTCCACGTGCTGCGCGGCTCGGTCGCCGAGGGCGACCACCCGCTGTCCGGCATCACCGTCGAGGCCTTCGTGCCCGGCGACCTGAGCACTCCCGTCGCCTCGACGACCTCCGGCCCCGACGGGACCTGGGTGCTCGACGGCGACCACGGCGTGCCGGTGGGCACCTACGGGGTCAAGCTCTCCGGCGCCTCCGGCGGCTCGACGTACGACGCTGCCTGGTTCGGTGGCGACCCCGCCTCCGAGGTGGTCGTCGCCCAGGACGGAGTCGTGTCCGTGGCCCAGGTCCCCGTGGCCGACGCCACGCTGGGCCGGGTCGTCCTGACCCGCGCCCCCTCGTCGGTCACGCACCCCGTCGTCGGCACGGTCGTCGACGTGACGGGAGCACCCGTCTCGGGGCTGACCGTGCGCGCCGTCCCGGAGGGGTCCGGGGGCGCGCCGACCGCCACGACCGGCCCCGACGGCGGCTACCGGCTCGACCTCGTGCCCGGCGCCTACGACCTCGGTGTCGACGGCGGTGCCGACTGGCTCGACGCCACGGTCGGGACCGTGACCGTGCAGCTCGACGGCACGGTGCTCGACGGCACGACGGCGGTGGCCGACGGCGACCTGGGCGAGCAGCAGGTGCTCGGCAGCACGGCGTA
The DNA here is from genome assembly GCF_031458325.1 of Nocardioides marmoribigeumensis. Classification (NCBI taxonomy): domain Bacteria; kingdom Bacillati; phylum Actinomycetota; class Actinomycetes; order Propionibacteriales; family Nocardioidaceae; genus Nocardioides; species Nocardioides marmoribigeumensis. Next base: position 211,513 of record NZ_JAVDYG010000001.1, on the reverse strand, counting down.
CCCCCTCCACGGAGCGGTCGCCGAGGGCGGACACCCGCTGCCCGGCGTCACCGTGTCGGCGTACTCCCCGGACGACCGCACCACCCCGCTCGCCACCACGACCAGCGGCGACGACGGGCGGTGGACCCTCGGCGGCGCCGACGGCCTGGTCGTCGGGACCTACGTCGTCCGGCTGACCGGCGCGGACCACGACGCCGCGTGGTTCGGCGGCGCGACGGCCACGCCCGTCGTGGTCGGCCAGGGCGGGACCGTCACCGTCGACGGCTCGCCCCTCGCGGGCGCGGTGCTGCCGACGGTCACGCTGACCCGCACCGTGACCGAGGACCCGACGCCCGACCCGACCGACGCGCCCACCGACCCCGAGCCCGCCCCCGCCCCCGAGCCCGAGCTCGCGCCCACCGTCGTCACCGCGCCGGTGCTGAGCGGCACGGTCGGCGCGGGACGGACCGTGACGACGACCCTGGGCACCTGGAGCGTCGCCCTGGCAGGTCGCGACGTGCGCGTCAGGTGGCTGCTCGACGGGGCACCGGCCGGTCGCTGGAGCAGCGGCGCCCACTCCCAGCGCTTCACCGTCCCCGTGTGGGCGCGATCGAGGCGCGTGTCCTACCGCGTCGTCGTGGCCCGCGCGGGCACGAGGCCAGCCGGGGTCTGGACGAGCCGCTCCTACGTCGTGCCCAAGGCGGTCTCGCGCACGCGCGCCTCGCTGACGAGGTCGCGCCTGACCATCGCCGTGACCGCCCCCGGTGCTGCACGCCCCAACGGTCTCCTGGTCATCCGGGACGGACGGAGGGTGGTGCGCCGCGCGCGGCTGCGCCCGGAGGGCGAGGGCGTCCGCGTCGTCCGCCTCGTGCTGCCGCGTGGCAGGCACCGCCTGACGGTGGTCTACGGCGGCAACCGCAGGGTGATCGGGTCCACGACCCGGTTGACCGTGTCCGTCCCGCGGCGCTGACCGAGGACGGAGCACCCGGGGTCCCGCTCGTCGCGGTCGAGGGTTTCCCCCGATGCCGGCGGCCTCCCTCGGGGAGGACCGTCGAGGGGGTCCTGGTCCGGCAACCGAGGAGAACCCGATGCACTACGCGCCCGTCCTCTCCGACCACCTCGTCAACGGCAACGTCCGCGAGCGCGACGGCGCGAGCGTCCGGGCACGCCGGATCTACGTCGCCAAGCGCGGCGCTTGGCGCAACTGGTGGTCGATGTCCGTCGTCGAGCAGCCACGCCTCCGGACGCCGCGGGCCCGACCGGTCGGTGCGCGCGGGCGCCTGCCGAGGCTCTGAGGCCGCGGGGACCGCCCGCGGCAGGATTCCGCCGTCCTCCCGCACCGCAGCGCCGACGCGGCCCGCGGGATCTGGTCGAATGGGCCCATGACGGACGCACGGACGACGGTGTTCCTCCTCGACGACCACGAGATGGTCCGGGAGGGGCTCAAGGTCATGCTCGAGGCCTCGGGACGCGTCGAGGTGGTGGGGGAGTCCGACTCCGCCAAGGAGGCGGCGCGGATCATCCCGGCGATCCGGCCCGACGTGGCGATCCTCGACGCGCGGCTGCCCGACGGCTCGGGCATCGAGGTGTGCCGCACGATCCGGGCGGTCGACAGCAACCTCAAGGCGCTCATCCTCACGTCGTACGACGACGACGAGGCGCTGTTCGCCGCGATCATGGCCGGGGCGGCCGGCTACGTCCTCAAGGACGTCAAGGGTCACGACTTCGTCGACGCGATCGAGCGGGTGGCAGCCGGCCAGTCCCTGATCGACCCGGCGCTCATGGCCCGGGTGCTCGACCGCGTGCGCAACGGCCCGCAGGTCGCCCCCGAGCTCGAGGGGCTCAGCGAGCAGGAGCTGACGCTGCTGTCACTGATCGCCGAGGGCCTGACCAACCGGCAGATCAGCGAGCGGATGTTCCTCGCCGAGAAGACGGTCAAGAACTACGTCTCCCACCTGCTGGTCAAGCTCGGCCTGCAGCGCCGCACCCAGGCCGCGGTGCTCGCGACCCGGCTGCTGGGCGACCGCCCCCCGGCTCACTGACGCAGGGGCACCTGCCACCGCAGGGCCGTGCCGCGCGGTGCGTGCGGCCCGAGGGTGAAGCGTCCGCCGAGCGCCGAGGCCCGGGTGCGCGCGTTGCGCAGCCCGCTCTCGTGCACCTCGGACGGCAGGCCCACCCCGTCGTCGACGACCTGCAGCACCACGTCGCGCGAGGTGACGTCGAGCTGGACCTCGGCGAGCGTCGCCCGCGCGTGCCGGGCGATGTTGGACAGCGCCTCGCGCAGCACGGCGAGGAGCTCGACCTGCACCTGGTCGGGCACCGCGGTGTCGACCGGCCCCGCGGTCCGGACGGCGGGCGCGAAGCCCAGCGCCTCGACGTACTCCTTGACCAGCTTGCGCACGTCGCGCCGCAGCGAGGCCTCCTTGCGGCTCTGCAGCTCGAAGATCGTGCCGCGGATGTCCTTCACGGTCAGGTCGATGTCGTCGACGGCGCGGTCGAGCCCGGCTGCGAACTCCGGCCGGTCGGCCAGCATCCGCAGGCCCTGCAACCGCATGCCGGTGGCGAAGAGCCGCTGGATGACCAGGTCGTGCAGGTCGCGCGCGATGCGGTCGCGGTCGGAGAGGATCGCGAGCTGCTCCCGGTCCTGCACGGCGCGGGTGCGGTCCAGCGCGAGGCCGACGTGGTCGGCGAAGGAGTGCATCAGCTGCTGCTCCTGCGCGTCCTGCAGACGCTCGTCGTCGTCGAAGACGGCCAGCAGCGCGTTGGAGGCCGACAGTGCCGAGCGCATCGGCAGCACGACGGCGAACCGCGGCCGTCCGTCGAGGACGACCGGCTGGAGGTCGCGCGGGTCCGAGGGGTCGAGGAGTGCGTCGCCCTCGCGGTCGAGCAGGTCCTGGAGCGCGGCCGCCTCGGGGCCGTCGCTCGCCTCGACGACCGCGCCGTCCTCGTCGAGGTGCACCACCGCGACGGCGCGGGCGGTCGTCACCGAGCGGAGGATCCGCACGACCTCGGCGAAGGCGTCGTCGACCGGGATCGGAGGCTGCAGCGCGTCGCCGACCCGACCCGTGGCCTCCAACCACTGCCGCCGGCGCTCGCTCAGGCCGTAGGTGCGCGCGTTGCCGATCACGTGACCGGCGGCGCCCGCGAGCGCGGTCACGGTCTGCACGTCCTCGTCGGTGAAGCCACCGTGCTTCTCGGTGAGGTAGAGGTTGCCGAAGACCGTCCCGTGCACCTCGATCGGGACGCCGAGGAAGGTCGTCATCGGCGGGTGCCCCGGCGGGAAGCCGTAGGACTGCGGGTGCTGCGTCAGGTCGTCCAGCCGCAGCGGGCGCGGGTCGTCGATGACGACGCCGAGGATGCCGCGGCCGTGAGGGAGGTCGCCGATGCGGTCCCTCGCCTCGGGGTCCATCCCATGGATGACGAAGTTCTGCAGGCCGCCGGTGCGGTCGACCACGCCGAGCGCGCCGTACGTCGCACCGGTGAGCTCGCAGGCCGACTCGACGATCCGGCTCAGCACCCGGTGCAGGTCGAGGTCGGTGGAGATGGCCACGACCGCGTCGAGCAGCGCCCGCGCGGCGCGGCTGTCGTCGGGGGAGTCCGGAGAGGTCACGGGACCTGTCTACCGCCTGCCCCGGAGCGGGGCGACCTCAGGAGGCGTGCACCACCCGCTGCACCGGGGTGGTCAGGTCGTCCCCCACGCTCCGCCCGGAGATCTCGGACCACGGGATGCGCAGGTGCAGGTCGCGGTCGCCGTCGGCCCACGGTCGGGGCGCCCAGATGCGCTTGAGCCGGCGCACCTCGGCCGGGTCGGTGACGACCTCGGCGCGGCCCTGGACGGTGACGCTCCATCCGGTGTGGTTGGCGTAGTCGAAGTGGTCGACCTCGAACGCGACGAGGTCCTGCGGGCCGTAGGTGCCGAGGGCGCTGTAGGGGGAGGTGGCGACCAGGATCGTCTCCTCCACCACCGCGTAGTTCACGGGCACGATGTGGGGCCCCCGCGGCGTCGTCAGCGCGACGCGTCCCATGACGTTGGAGTGCAGCAGTCGCACGCACTCCTCGAAGCCGAGCTCTCGTGGCCTGGGCATGATCTCGTCCTCTCGCGCGTCCTGATGACTCCAGCCTCACGTGGGCCACCCCCGGGGGTCGATGGTCCAAAGACCTCAACCGAGGAGGAAGTCAGCCCCAGCGGGTGCCGAGGACAGGTCAACTACCTTCGACCATCGACCTAGAGGACAAAGACCCTTCGGTCCGGAGTGGCCGGTCGCCAAGACTTGTCTCGACGACAAGAACCGCAACAGACCGAAGGACTGGATCATCATGCGAAGGAAGACGCTCGACGCGCTCGTGGCCTCCACCGGCGCCGTCATCGCCATCGTGCTGCTCGCTGCGGGCGGCCTGCTCACCTGGGCGAGCAGCTACATCGACACCCAGGTCCGCGACCAGCTGACCATGCAGGACATCACGATGCCGGCCAAGGACTCGCTCGAGACTGCGAGCCAGCACAAGGCCCTCGACCAGTACGCCGGCCAGAAGATGGCGACCGGCGACCAGGCCCAGGCCTTCGCGGACCACTACATCCTGGTCCACATGAACGCCGCCAGCGGCAACCGCACCTACGAGGACGTCAGCGGCGAGTTCATCGCCAAGAGCGGCGCGGACCCGAAGTTCGCGGCCAGTCCCGAGGGCCAGCAGCTGGGACAGCTCCGCCAGACGCTCTTCATGGGCAACACCCTGCGCGGCCTGCTCCTCAACGCCTACGCCTTCGACACCATGGGCGAGATCGCCGGCTACGCGGCGTACGCCTCCTTCGGTGGGGCTGCGGTCCTGCTGCTCCTGGTCGGCGCCGGCGCGGTCCACATGCGTCGCACCCCGGCCGACGTGGAGGTCGGACACCGGCACGACGAGCTGGTCGGAGCCTGACCCGGGCACCCAGCACCACAGCAGCACAGCCGCACAGCGGCACAGCGAGAAGGGCGGGACCACCTGGTCCCGCCCTTCGTCCGCGCCTCACCTGAAGTCGCGCGACGACGCGCGCGCCTGGAGGACCGCCCCGGCTCCGGGGACCACGACGTCGATCGGCTCGACCCGGTCGGCGACGAGGTTGGTCACCCCCTCGTTGCGCTCGAGCCGCCCGCGCACGACGACCGCGACCCGGTTGCGTGCCGCCTGCCGGTGGGCCTTCATCACGCCGATCGAGCAGACCACGTTGAGCATCCCGGTCTCGTCCTCGAGGTTGAGGAAGGTGACGCCCATCGCGGTGCCCGGTCGCTGACGGTGGGTGACGAGCCCGCCGACGTGGACGCGGCGGCCCGCCTCGGTGCTCTCCAGCTCAGCGATCGAGCGCACGCCGGCGCGGCGGAGCTCCTCGCGCAGGTGCTCGACCGGGTGTCGCTCGGGCGAGACGCCGGTGGCCCACAGGTCGGCCATGGTGAGCTCGGGCTCGCCCATCCCGGGCAGCGTGGGCGCCGCCGGCGCGGGGGTCGTGCCGGGCAGGTGGTCGGCGCCCTCGGCGAACCCGGCCGCCCACAGTGCCTCCCGGCGGTCGAGCCCCCACGCGTCGAACGCGCCGGCGGTCGCCAGCGCCTCCAGCTGGGCGGAGGTGAGGCCCGCTCGGCGGGACAGGTCGGGCACGCCGGTGAACGGCGCTTCGTCGCGGGCCGCGACGATGCGTCGCGCCGCCTCGAGCCCGACGCCTCGGACCGAGTCGAGCCCGAGGCGCACGGCGAGCGCGCCGTCGCGCCGGTGGGCGGGCACGGGGTCGGGGGTGCCCGGCACCCACTCGGTGCGCTCGAACCGGGGACGGCGGCACTCCTCGAGGCCGGTGGTCGTGACCTCGCCCGAGACGGGCTCCAGGTCGGCCTGCGCCGCTGACCGCGTGACGTCGGGCCGGCGTACGTCGACACCGTGGCGGCGGGCGTCGCCGACCAGCGACTGGGGCGAGTAGAAGCCCATCGGCTGGTTGCGCAGCAGGCCGGCCAGGAACGCGGCGGGGTAGTGCAGCTTGAACCACGACGAGGCGTAGACGAGCAGCGCGAAGGACAGCGCGTGCGACTCGGCGAAGCCGAAGTTGGCGAAGGACAGGATCTTGACGTAGATCGAGTCGGCCAGCTCGCCGGTGATGCCGCGGCGCTCCATGCCGGCGTAGAGCGTGGCCTTGACCGACTCGATGCGCTCGACGCCCCGCTTGGAGCCCATGGCCCGGCGCAGGAGGTCGGCGTCGTCGCGGGTGCAGTCGCCGAGCGTGACCGCCATGGCCATCAGCTGCTCCTGGAAGAGCGGCACTCCCTTGGTGCGCTCGAGGACGGGGACGAGCTCGGGGTGGTCGTAGGTGATCGGCTCCTGGCCGGTGGCACGGCGGACGTAGGGGTGCACCGCTCCGCCCTGGATCGGGCCCGGCCGGATCAGCGCGATCTCGATGGCCAGGTCGTAGAACTCGCGCGGACGCAGCCGCGGCAGCGTGCCGATCTGGGCCCGGCTCTCGACCTGGAAGACGCCGATGGAGTCGGCGCGGCACAGCATGTCGTAGACCGCGGGCTCCTCCTTGGGCATCGTCGTGAGGTCCCACCGCTCGCCGAGGTGGTCGGCGACCAGGCGCATGGTGTGGTCGAGCGCGCCGAGCATGCCGAGACCGAGCAGGTCGAACTTGACCAGCCCCATCGACTCGCAGGCGTCCTTGTCCCACTGCAGCACGGTGCGCTTGTCCATGCGTGCCCGCTCGATCGGGCAGACCTCGCCGATCGGCCGCTCGGTCAGGACCATCCCGCCGGAGTGGATGCCGAGGTGACGTGGTGCCCCCATCAGCTCCTCGGCCAGGGCCACCACCGGGGCGGGCACGTCGTGGGCCTCGGGGTCGCCCTGGTCGCCCGCCACCACCGACTTCCAGCCGTCGATCTGCTTGGACCAGGCGTCCTGCTGGCCGGGGGAGAAGCCGAGCGCCTTGGCGGCGTCGCGCACCGCCATCCGCGGGCGGTAGGCGATCACGTTGGCGACCTGGGCCGCGTTGCGCCGGCCGTAGGTGTCGTAGACCCACTGGATCACCTCCTCACGCCGGTCGGAGTCGAAGTCGACGTCGATGTCGGGCTCCTCGTCGCGGTGCGCGGAGATGAAGCGCTCGAACGGCAGGCGGTAGAACACGGCGTCGACCGCGGTGATCCCGAGGGCGAAGCAGACCGCCGAGCTGGCCGCGGATCCCCTTCCCTGGCAGAGGATCCCGCGCCCGCGGGCGAAGGCGACGATGTCGTGGACGATGACGAAGTAGCCCGCGAAGTCCTTCTCGGCGATGACGCGCAGCTCGTGCTCGAGCCGCTCGCGGGCCTCGCGCTCGTGCGGCACCCCGGCGTACCTCTCGGCGAAGCCGCGCTCGGCCAGCACGCGCAGCCAGGAGTCGGCGGTGTGCTCCTCGGGGATCTGCCGCTTGGGCAGGGCGGGCGAGGCCTTGTGGAGGTCGAAGGCCAGCTCGTCGGCCAGGGTGACGCTCCGCGCGACGGCTCCGGGGTGCGCCGCCAGCGCGTCCTGCATCTCCGCGCCGCTGCGCAGGTGGCCCGAGCCCGAGAGGTCGAGCCAGCCGTCGAGCTCGGCGAGGCTGCGGCGCGCCCGCACCGCCGCCATCGCGGAGGCGAGCCTGTGCCTCTCCGGGGTGGCGTGGTGGACGTTGCCCGCCGCGACGACGTCGAGGCCGTGCGCGGCCGCCAGCCGGGCGAGCGTGGCGTTGGTGGTGTCGGCACCCGGGCGCGGCGACAGCTCGACGAGCACGTGCTCGAGCCCGAAGAGACCGGTCAGCCGGTCGAGCTCCTCGGCAGCCGCACGCTCCCCGCCGTCGCCGGCGAGGGCCTGCTGGACCGTGCCCTTGCGGCAGCCGGTCAGCACCACCCACTGGCCGCGGCCCTGCTCACCGAGCTCGTCGAGATCGTAGACGGGCCGGCCCTTCTCGTCGCCGCGCAGGTGGGCGTCGGTCATCGCCGCGGCCAGCCGGTGGTAGCCCTCGACGCCGCGCGCCAGCACCAGCAGGTGGCTGCCCTCCGGGTCGGGCGTGCCGTTCTGCGGGCCGGTGAGGCCGAGGGACAGCTCGGCACCGAACACGGTCGCCAGGTCGTACGCCGCCGCGGCCTCGGCCAGCATCGGCGCGCCGTAGAAGCCGTCGTGGTCGGTGATCGCCAGGGCGTGCAGCCCCAGGCGCACGGCCTCCTCGACCAGCTCGGCGGGCGAGCTCGCGCCGTCGAGGAAGCTGAAGTGGCTGTGGCAGTGCAGCTCGGCGTAGGGGGTGACCGCGGCGGGCCGCTCGATCGGTCGGGCCGTGGTGTGGCCGCGCTTGCGCCGGGAGACCGGCGCGTCGTCGGCGCCGGGCAGCCCGCTGAGCCGGCGCTCGAGCTCGGCCCACCGCATGGTCGGGTTGTTCCACCCCATCAGGCCGCACGGTCCTCAGTCATAGGCAGCCTCCAGCGACCACCCGTCGGGAGCGCGCAGCAGCAGCCACGCGCGCCCGTCCGCGCCGACGACCTGGAAGCGCGCCGAGCGTCCGGGCCCGCCCGTCCACCAGCCCTCGTCGGTGGGCCAGGGCCCCGCCCAGGCGGTCACCGGCTGCCAGGGGAGCACCCCGCCCCCGACTCGGAAGCGACGGGGCTCGCCCGTCACCGCGCCACGGTCGGTGACGCGCACCTCGCGGTCGGCGCCGTCGACGACCTCGGCGACCGGGGGCTCCGCGAAGACCCGCACCGGAGCCGGTCCGGGGACGCGTCCCGGCCACGGCCGGTCGGTGGGGCGCAGGTCGACCGGGCGTTCGCCCCACGGCACCAGCGCCTGGCGCGCGGACGGGCTGCGCCCGCCCTGCAGCACCGGTCGGACCACGGCGTCGAAGCCGATCATGCCCTGCACGCGAGCGACGCCCCGCTCGACCAGGTCGTCGTTGGCGCCGCCCCACAGGGCCTCGCCGTGGGCGGCGGCGGGCTCGACCACCTCGGGCAGGAAGCGGATGCGCTCGACCGGCGCCCGCACCTCCCCGGACTGCTTGCGCGCACGCAGCGACCCCCCGACGTCGCCGGACTGCAGCTGCCAGTGCACCCGGTCGACGAGGTCGCGCGCGGTGAAGTGACGCGGGTGGAGCCACACGCGCGAGGAGCACACCAGGCCGTCGGACTCGGCCTCGACCCGCACCCCCGTCGCGACGAGCTGGCGCTGCGCGAGCTGGTCGACGAAGCGCTCGGCGGTGGTGCGCACGCTGAAGGTGATCGCCTCGACCGAGTCGAGCGCGTCCTCGAAGAACACCTGGGCGTCGAGCTCGGGCGGGGGAGTGCGCGCGGCGAAGAGGGTCGGGTCCTCGCCACGTGCACGACGGCGTACGACGGCGCCGTAGGCACCCAGCCGGTGCTCGACCGCCTCACCCGGCAGGTCGGCCAGGTCGCCGAGCGAGCGGAGGCCGAGCCGTTGCAGCAGGCTGACCAGCTCGCGCCCGCGGGCGCCGTCGTCCTGCAGCACCTCGACGGGCAGCCGGCGCAGGAACGCCGGCGACCCGCCCTCGTCCACGACCGTCCACGCCTGCACCTGGGCGGTGCGGGCCGCCTGCTCGGCGGTGAAGAGGTCGTCGGCGATGCCGAGGCGCACGTCCCACACGCCGGCCTCGACCAGCGCCTGGCTCACGGTCGCCGCGGCGGTGGCCTCGGTGCCGTACCAGCTGCCGGGTGCGCGGACCGCGAGCATGCCCGGCCGGAGCGCCGCCACCCCGGGTCGAAGGTCCTCGACCGTGGCGAGGACGGGCTCGAAGGCCCGCGCGTCACGGTCGGGGTTGGCCCGCAGCAGCACCAGCTCCGGGCACCGGGCCTGCGCGTCGCGCCGACGCTGTCCCCGGCGCACGCCCTCGGACCGGGCGGGTCCGTTGCAGACCTCGACGACGTTGCCGTGCAGCACGGCGGCAGGGGAGCGCGGGGACTCCTCGGCCTCCTCGAGCGCCGCGACCACCGACCAGTCGGGGCACCACACCACCATCACCCTCATCGGGCGACCCAGGGGCCCTCGCGCCGCGGCTGGTCGAGCACCGGGCGGGCCAGGTCAAGGGTGTCGGGGCTGCGGAGGGGCATGCCCAAGGATCGAACACCTGTTCGATCTCGTCAAGACGGGGAACCGTGACGAAAGGCCCGTCTCGGACCCGGGACCCTGACGGGAGCCCAATCTCGCGAGTAGCGTCCCGCTGACTGCCCGACCGACGGGCCACTCGACCATCGTGGGGGAACCATGAAGCGTTCGTCTCGAACATCCGTCCTTGCTGTGTGCGCCGCCGCTGCCCTCCAGGTCGTGGGTGTGGCGGGCGCGGCGGTCGCCACTGCTGCCGGCGACCCGGCCGCCTCGACCAGCGCACGAAGCACCCTGACCGGCAAGAGCATGTACGCCCGCACCACCCTCACGTCGACCAGCGGCAAGAAGATCGTCTTCAGCGTCTCCGGCTACTCCTACAGCGACGGCACCACCGTGTCGCTGTCGATGGCCAACGGCACCGAGTCGCACTCCTGGTCCTACAAGGCCCGTGCCGCCGACCTGACCATGGACAGCACGGGCAAGGGGACGCTGACCCTCACCTCGACCCAGACCGGTGACCGCGGCAGGGTCAAGCTGAGCTTCCGCCCCACGGACCCGGCGAAGACGACCTCCTGCGGGGGTCAGGTCTCCTCCAAGACGCGCAAGGTCGCGGTGAGCGGCATCGCCTTCGCCAAGTCCGCCACCAAGGCCTGGGGCAACGTCGGCAAGGCGTCCAGCTCGATCACGTTCGGGACCGGCTCGGTGAGCTGGAGCTACGACAACCCCAACCCCTGCCCCAGCCCGAAGCCGCCGTGCGCGAGCTCGCTGAGCTGGTCGGTGACGCGCTCGAGTGCCACGTCCTACCAGGGCATCAGCGGCTACCGGACCGGGACGAAGGCCAGTGCCTACGCCTACCGCAACGTCAAGCTCTCGAGCCCCGCGGGCGCCTACCGGTCGGACTCCAGGTCGCTGTCGTCGGTGACGCTGCCGACCTTCAAGGGCACGGCGGCGTCGGCCACGCTCGTGGCCAAGGCCGGGGGCGGGTCCGCGACCCTCACGGGCAAGAACGGCTACTCGTACACCAACCCCTGTGGCACCTCGGGCACCCTGAAGTCGACCTCCTGGTCGCAGGCCACGGCCAAGAACGGCTCTCCCGCGCTGAAGATCCCCACGCAGATCTACCCGGCGTTCGTCGCGGCCAACACCGACTCGGCGTACTTTTCCCGCACGGTCGTGTCCTGACGTCCTAACGTCCTAACGTCGGCTCGTGCGTCAGCCGGACGCCCGGAGGTCCTCGTGCGCCGGCCGGTCGACGCGACGCAGGCCGGGCCAGGTGAGGTCGGCGCGCAGCGGGGGGCGGGCGCCCCGGTGCACCGCGACGCGGGCGCGCCGCTCCTCGAGCCGTCCGGTGCCCGAGGTCGGGCCGCGCCAGGTGGACAGCTCGGTGCTCAGCCGGGCGGTCGCGCGCGGCCACTCGCCCTGGACGACGAGGACGGCTGAGCGGGTGCGCAGCCGCGAGTCGAGGACGCCCGCGGTGCGCTCGCTGACCGAGGCGGGAGGCCGGAGGACCACCACGCGGAGCACGTCGACCAGCGCCGCTGTCACCTCGAGCCAGTGCTCGCCGGGGTCGGGGACGAGGACCGTGCGCGAGAGCTCGATGCCGACCTCGGCCGCCGCCTCGGCCCCGAAGTCGGGGCAGCCGGCGAAGCCGACCCACTCTCCGGCCTGCGACGCCCCTGCAGCCAGGGCCAGCGCCAGGGAGGCGGAGTCGACGGCGTACGTCGCCCCCGCATGCAGCTGCAGGACCTCGGCGATGTCCGGCATCGTGGGGACCGGCTCCAGGGCTGGTCGCCGCTCCATCGCCGCCACCCGCTCCCGGAGCTGGTCGACGACCGGCCGCCCCGGGTCGAGCGGCACGGAGCGGCTGGAGGACATGGCTCCATGATCGAACACATGTTCGAACCAGTCAAGACGGCCGGCTTGCTCGCGGGCTGCCCTGGCCCGGGCCGGCGGGCACCCTCAGACCGAGTTGGTCACCCGCAGCAGTGCCACCAGGGCCCCCGGCGTGAGCCGGCCCTGGAAGGCGACGTACTCCGGCTCGACCAGGTCCAGCGCCCACTTCTCCTTGTAGGCCAGCTGGGCGGCCGCCGGGTAGACGAACGAGCCCTTCTCCGCGAGCAGGCGCACGAACCGCGCCGTCATCGGGCTGGCCCCCTCGACCTCGTGCGCCGGGTCGAGGCCGGTGAACGGCGTCATCCCGAAGTGGAGGAAGCCCGCACCCTCGGCCCGGAAGGCCTCCACCGCACTGACCACGAGCAGCTCGAGCACCCCGGGCGGGGCGTCGGGACGACGTCGCGAGAGGTCGTGCAGCCAGCCCGCGCGGCTGCCGAAGACGGGGGCGAAGGAGAGGTAGCCGAGCACCTGCCCGGCCTCGTCACGGGCGACGAAGAGCCGGCGCTGCGCCTGGGCCTCGCCGCCGACCTCGCCGACCATGAGCTGGATCTCCTTGACGTGCCTGCCCTTGGCGCGCAGCCAGACGGCGTCGACCTCCTCGAGCTCGCGCCGCAGACGCGCGTCGAGCGGGGTCTCGGTCACCGTGACGCCGGCGCGCCGGGCGCGGGAGACCTTGTTGCGCAGTGACACGTGCTTCTTGCCCTTGAGGTCGAACCCCGCGAGCGCCCGGGCGTAGTTCGCGCCGAGCTGGTTCACCACGAAGCCGTTGGCGGCGTAGAGCTCCGCGTCCTCACGGAGCAGCTGGACGGCGACGATCCGTCGCCGCCGCTCCTCGGCGTACGTCGCGAACGCGGCCAGCAGGGCCGGCCGGTCCTCCGGTGCCGCAAAGGCGCCGCCGAGCTGGACGAGGGCCCGCCGGCCGGCCGGGCGGTAGGCCACGAGGCCGTCGATGCCGGGTGCGCGGAAGTGCTGCGTGCCCTCGTTGAGGGCGAGGTAGGCCGACGGGTTGTCGGCGTGGCGCTCAAGCAGCTGTGCGGACGACGGCTCGGTCTGGGGGGCGTGCAGGGTCTGGCTGGTCATAGCGGTTCACGAGCTCCTGGTAGGCGGGGTGGGTAGCGGGTTCGAAGGACAGGCCGTAGGGCTTCTGGAAGTTGCCGAAGAGCGCGCGGTCGCCGCACTGGTGGATCGGCAGCGCGAGCAGCGCCCACTCCGGGCCCACGACCAGGCACCAGACCCCGGCGACGAGCGCGGCGCTGAGGTGGGAGTGCATGACGTTGTAGAGCCGGTAGTAGGCGAGCGGGACCCGGCCGTCCGGCGACCGGCGGAACGCGACGGCGCCGGGCAGGTAGCCGATGAGGTCGATGTAGAGGAACAGCCCGATGAAGGACAGCCATCGGATCTCGCCGAGGTGCAGGACGGCCAGCACCACGGCGACGGCCAGGGCCAGGGCGTACTCCGCCCGCAGCCAGTACGCCGTCGCGCGCGTGAAGAACAGGTTGTGGGAGTCCATGGGTCTCGTCTCCTAGAGGGCCAGCGGTTCGCCGGCGAGGTACGCCGCGAGCGGGCCGGAGGCGGCCGCTCGGGAGGGCGGGTGGAAGGCCAGGGCGCGGGTGGCGGCGAGGAGGTAGGCGACCTCGCCGCTGCCGATGAACGCCATCCCCCCGGCGGCCGCCGAGGCGGCCATCACGACGCGCTCGATGGTGCGCTCGGTCGCGTAGCGCGCGAACAGCGCGCGCGCGAGGAGGTCGTCGTCGTCCTCGCTGGTCTCCGAGGCCCGCGCCACCTCCTCCAGCGCGGCCATCGCGGTCTCCAGCTCGACGGCGAGGTCGGTCCGGTCCTGGTCGGACCCGCGGTGCTCGCGCAGCACGCGCTCGGCCAGGCGGGTCGCCGCGCCGAGGTACGACGCGGAGACGAGCAGCTCGAACCACACGAAGCCGCGCGCCTGGATCGGGTCCATGTGGTCGCCGTCCTCGGGGTAGAACACGAGCGCTTCGGGGACGAGCACGTCGGTCAGCGTGACCTGGTCGCTCTCGGCGCCGGTGAGCGCCGGCGACTGCCAGAACCTCGTGCGCTCGAGGCCCTCGGACTCGGCCGGGATGAGCACGATGGCCAGCCGGTCGGGGCCGCCGTCGGGGTCGGTGACGGCGACGCTGGCCGACATCAGGTGCATCGACCAGGTGAGCGAGCAGGGCTTCTTGACGCCGTTGACGAGGAGGCCGCCCTCGACGGCGGTGCCCCGCATGCCGGGGGACAGGATGTGCTGGCCGGGCCGGCCCTCGGCGAACCCCGAGGACAGCAGCCACTGCTGCTCCGCGATGGCGGTGAGCATGGCCCACTCGAAGCCGTCACCGACGGCGGTCAGCTCGACGAGCGAGGCGACCGAGAAGTGGTGCATGGTGCTGGCCACGGCCAGGCTGGGGGACCGGCTGCCGACCGCGCGCTGGATGCGCACGGCGTCGACCAGGCTGGCCCCCTTGCCGCCGAGGTCCGCGGGCACCATGAGCGCCGGCCCCCCGACCTCGCGGAAGACCTCGAGCGACCCGTTGCCGGGCGCCTCGAGCTCCTCCAGGGGCCGGTCGGCGAGGTACTTGTCCAGGCCGGGGAGGTAGTCCTCGAGCGTCGCGCGCTCGCGCCTCATGATCGTCATCACGCCACCGCCTGCTGGTCCGGCGTGGCCACGCTCGAGGCGTGCAGGGCGGCGCCGTCGAGGAGGCCGCCGACGATCGCGACGGTGTTGTCCACCAGCGTGCGGGCGGCGATCGGCTCCAGCGCGTCGGCCAGGCTGGGGATGCCCATGTCGATCCGTGCGTGGAAGGCGATCCGGGCCCCGTCCGCCGCGTCGAGGCAGCGCCAGGAGCCGTCGAAGACGGCCACGTCCCCCTCGAGCTGGCGGAACGTGATGGTCCTACCCGCGGCGTCGAAGGTGTCCTCCTCGACCCAGCGGAGCAGGCCGTTGCGGAACTTCACCTCCCACGCGGAGCGGGTGACGTGCTCGGCGACCCGGGTGACCGCGACGCTGTTGACGGCGTCGGCGAGGTCCGGGTAGCGCTCGAAGTCGGCCAGGGCGGCGTACGCCTCGGTGGCGGTCCGGTCCGGGACGTCGATGAGGATCTCGACGATGCGCATGGTGGTGTTCTCCTTGTGTGGTGGGGCGGTCAGTGGTGTCGGCGGTCAGGCGGCGGCGCGGAGGGTCCGGCCGAGGGTGGCTGCTGCCCGGTCCAGTGCGGACTCGAGCCGGTGCAGGTCGTCGGTGGTCAGCACGGCCGGCGGGGTGAGCCGCAGGACGTTGCTGGAGTTGAGGGAGTACGACGGGATGACGCCCTCGTCGAGCAGGGCGATGAGGAGCTCGGTAGCCGCCTCGGCGGTGACCAGGTCCACGCCGACGAGGAGCCCCTCGCCCCGGGTCTCGGTCACCAGGTGCGGGCAGTGCTGCTCCATGGCGGCGCGGGTCATCTCCAGCACGTGCGGGCCGAGCTCGGCGGTGCGCTCGACCAGCCCCTCCTCGCGGAGGACGCCGATCGTCGCGGACACGGCCGCGCTGGCCAGCGGGCTGCCGGCGAAGGTGCTGGAGTGCAGCAGGGGGTCGGCGTCGAGGGGCGCGAACACCTCGGCGGTGGCCACGACTCCGCCGACCGGCATCACGCCGCCGCCGAGGATCTTGCCGGTGAGCAGCACGTCGGGGGAGACGCCCTCCCGGTCCGCACCCCACCACGTGCCGAGCCGGCCGAGACCCGTCTGGATCTCGTCGAGCACGAGCAGCGCGCCGCGCGTGGTGCACAGGTCGCGCACCGCGCGGAGGTAGCCGGGAGGCGGCACCCGCACGCCGCCCTCGGCCTGCACCGGCTCGAGGATGACGACGGTGTCGGGGCCGATCACCGCCTCGAGCGCGGCCAGGTCGCCGAAGGCGACGAACTCCACGCCGGGCAGCAGCGGCCCGAACGGGTCGCGGTACTGCGGCCGGCCGGTGACGCTGAGCGCGCCGGTCGTCTTGCCGTGGAAGCCACCGGTGGTCGCGACGACGCGTCCCTTGCCGGCGAGGCGGGCGAGCTTGATGCCGACCTCGGTCGCCTCGGCGCCGGAGTTGGTCAGGAACACCTTGTCGAGCCCGGCGGGGGACACCGACGCCAGCTCCGCGGCCGCGTCGGCGAGCTCGGGATTGAGGAACAGCCGCGTGGCCAGGGGGTTGCGGTCCAGCTGGCGGTGGACCGCCTCGACGACCTTGGGGTGGCGGTGCCCGAGAAGGAACACCCCGAAGCCGCCGCAGTCGAGGTAGGTCCGGCCGTCGCTGCCGTGGACGTGGGCGCCCTCGGCGTGGGTCTCGACCGGGGTCGACACCATCCGGGCGATGTTGGCGAGGGAGGAGCTGACGTGCTGGTCGTACCTGGCGAGCACCAGGTCGCGGTCGAGGTGGTTCACGCCGCGCTCCTGGTCGCCTCGCACAGGTGGTGCCCCTTGACGTCGGCCCAGTGGTGCAGGCTCGCGGCGAGGGACTCGGTCTGGTCCGGCAGCGGCATCGCGCCGAGGGCCTCGAGCTCGCGCAGGCTGCTCGGCTTGGTCTGCCCGTCCTGGAGGTACGTCGTGAAGAACTCCAGCATCCGGGTCACCGACCTGGCCACGAAGTCGGGCAGCTCGTCGAGGAACACCGGCGCGATGAGCCGGTCCCACAGGTCGGGGGTGACGAACCGCGGGGTGTCGACCTCGACGCCGCACCGGTGGGCCCACTCGACCGCGACGTCCATCGCGTCGTCGAGGCGCAGCGCGCGGTCGCCCGCGGCGAGCCAGAGCTCACCCTCGGTCACGCGCTTCTCCACCACGGTGGCGATGCAGTCGGCGACGACGTCGACGGGGACGAAGTCGATCGGCCAGGCGGCGTCGAAGGGGATGATCGGCACGAGGCCGGCGAAGAGCCCCTGCACGACCTGGTGCAGGCCCTGGAAGGCTGCCATCTCGCCGGTCTCGGAGTCCCCGATCACGACGCTCGGCCGCAGGATCACGTGCGGCACCGTGGCCCGTCGTACGACGTCCTCACCCTGGGCCTTGGAGGCCGCGTAGCCGGCGGCCTGCTCACCGCGACCGACCGTGCTGCCGACCCCGACGAACGCCGTGGACACGTGGTAGAGCAGGGCTCCGGCGGCCTCGGCCAGGGCGACCATGTTGCTGGTCCCCGCGATGTTGGTGGCCTCGAGCGACCCGTCGCTGCGGTTGAAGTCGGTGACGGCGGCGGCGTGGACCACGACGTCGACCTGGCGGGCCAGGGCGGCGTGGTCGCGCTCGGAGAGCCCCAGCCGCGGGGCGGCGACGTCGCCGCGGATGCTGGTGACGCCGGGGTGGGTGACGGGAGTGCGGTGGACCAGGGCGACGACCCGGTCGCCGCTCCGCAGCAGGCGCGGCAGCAGGGCTTTGCCGACGACGCCCGAGGCACCGGTGAGGAGGATCGTGCGCGTCATCTCAGGCCACCTTCGCGAACGTCGCGACGAGGTGCTGGAGGTTGGCGCGGACGACCTTGGTCTGCGCCTTCTCGACCAGGGGCTCCATCACCTTGCCGAAGGCCCCACCCAGGCCGGAGTCGGCCTGCAGCAGGTAGCGGACACGGGTGCCGCCCGGGACGGCCTCGACCTCGTAGGTCGCGGTGAAGCTGAGGGACCCCTCGACGCTGCGGCTGGTCGCGCTGCGGTCGGGGGTGTGCTCGACGACCTCGGTGGTCCAGGGGAGGCGCTTGCCCATGATCCTGCTGACGCCGGCGTAGCGCGTGCCGACCGCGACCTCGGCGGCCCCGGCCACCCGGGTGCACTCGATGATCGAGCTGTCCCAGGCCGGGAGGTTCTCGCCGTCGACCAGGTAGGAGAACACGGTCGGCACGGGCGCTGGGACGGTCACGGTCTCGTCGATGACGGGCATGTCGCTGGTCTCCTCCGGGGTGGGGATCTGTCGGGAGGGAAGAGGCGTTCGCGACGGCCGGTGATACGTCTCGGCGCGAGATCTCAGGGCGTGAGTGCGGCCTCGAGCATGAGGCGCACGTCGGAGGCCGAGGCGGTCCTCAGCGACAGGGCGAGGTCGGCGACCTTCTCGTCCCCGCCCACGGACGACCACTTGCGTCGCACCAGCGAGGCGTGGTGGTCGCGTGAGGGGTCACCGGTCGCGCCGACGGGGATCGAGCGCTCCGCGACGTGCACCGACCCGTCGGCCAGCGTGAGCACCACGCGGGCGGGGGTCGCCTTGGCCACGCCGTCGAAGGTCGGCGAGGGCGGTGGCGGCGTGCCGACGAGGTCCACCAGCCAGTCGCCGCCGACCTCGGAGAGCCAGGCCTCGGCCCGGGGGCCGGCCTGCCGCACGGCCTCGCCGAACGGCACCTCGCACCTCAGGGACTCGCGCGTCATCGCCTCGTCGTGCTCGAGCCGCACCCGCGCGGCCAGGGCCCACCGGGCGTCGTCGTCGAGCCGCGGCGGGGCGAGGTCAGGCCCCGAGAAGGACCCGGTGAGCAGCGTCGTCGCCACGGCGTACGGCGTGTGGAAGACCAGGGCGTGCACGGGCGAGCGGGGGCCGTCGACGAACGCGCCGGCGCGCTGCTCGACCACGATCGTGTAGAGCGAGGTCTCCACCACCACCGACGCGACGTCGGCCTCCTCGAGGAGCCCCAAGCGGGACACGAGCTCCGAGGCGCAGTCGACCGCGGCGTCCAGGCCGGGCCCGCCCGGGTGGACCTTGAAGGACAGGGAGTCGGTGTGCCAGCGCACGCCGAGGTCGAGGTCGACGGCCTCCGGAAGCGGCACGGTCGCGAAGCGGTCCAGGAAGCCGTCCGGCTCCTCGAGGATCCCGGGGTGCCCCTGCAGCCCGGCCGCCGCGGCGTCGCAGGCGTCGAGCCCGAGACGCACCGGCACCGAGGCGCTGAGCGTCTTCGCGTCACTGCTGAGGAAGGCCGGCAGGAGCGGGTAGGGCGGGAGGCTGAACGCCAGCCCCAGCGCGTCCACCCACTGCTGCCGCGGCGCCGCCTCGGCGGCGAGGCGTCCCGCGACCGCGCCCGCGACGTGCGTGTGGGCGGCGTTCTGCCCGCGGAAACGGCCCAGCGTGGCGGCCGCCGCGATCCGCGCCGCACACTCGTTGGCGACGACCACGGCGGTCAGCAGCTGCTCGCCGTCGAGCTCCAGCGCGTGGGCGTAGGCCAGCGGCACGGTCGCGGTCGAGTTGGACAGGTGGCCGGCATAGGCCGTGTCGTCGAAGTGCAGCCACGACGTCAGCCCGGCGAGGACGTACGCCGACTGCGCGGCGGCGCCGTCGAAGGGACGGCCCAGCCCCGCGACCAGCCGCTGCCCGAGCGGGTGCTGGAGCCCGGCGCGGGCCGCCGCGAGCTGCGAGAGCACCTGGCTCTCCGCGAGCGCGACGACCCGGTCGGGGACGTCCGGCAGGCGCACCGAGGACGCCCAGGTGGACAGCCGCTCGATCGCCGTCACGGCACGTCCCGGACGCGGACCCCGGTGACGATCCCGAAGAAGTCGTCGGTGCTGTAGGCGAAACCGCGCGGGCCGCCGTACCGTCCTGCGAGCTGGGCCATCGACAGGTTGTCCTCGACGCGGAAGCCGTGCAGCTCCATGACCTTCTCCGCGCCGTCGGCGGTGAGCCCGTAGGTGTAGGGCTCGCCACGCTTGGCCACCGCGGCCCGCGCGCGCAGGGCCCCGCGGTAGCGCGTCGTGCCGTCGACCACCGACGGGTCGAGGTAGTCCCAGACGAACCGGCTGCCGACGGCGGCCAGCCCGGCGACGTCCTCCAGGGTGACGCGGACGGCGGCGGGGGTGAGGAAGAACGAGACGCCGTACCAGACGAACAGCGCGGGCCTCGTGGGGTCGAAGCCGGCCTCGAGCAGGCGCTCGGGAAGCGAGTCGGTCTCGAAGTCGCAGGCGACGTAGCGCAGGTCACCGCGCGGTTCGAGGCCGCGGGTGAGGGAGCGCTTCAGCTCCTGGGTCGGAGGGGCGTCGACCTCGAAGAGCGTGGCGCCGCCGAGGTCCAGCCGCCACGCGGTCGTGTCGTAGCCGGCTCCCAGGCTGACCACCTGGGTGACCCCGTCGGACACGAGCTCGGCGAGCAGCTCCTCGAACCAGCGGTTGCGCAGCAGGACGATCGCCATGAACCCGCCGTAGAGGTGGTCGAAGGTCCTCAGGGTGAGGCGCGAGGTGACCCGGTTGCGGACCATCAGCCGGCGCAGGGGCCGGGTGACGAAGACCCGTGCGACGGGGTCGTCGATGAGGCGGCGGTCGGCAGGCCGCAGGGTCTCGCCGGCCCGCTGCGCGCAGGTGATCTCGGCGGTCTGGCTGGGCCGGAGCTGGCCGACGTCGGTGGGGCGGTCGAGCACGGACATGGGTCAGATCTCCTTCTGGGTGGCGGCGAGGGCCTGGTAGGACTTCGTGGTGCGGTAGAGGTGCGCGATGACCTCGGTGAAGGACCGGACGACGCCGACCTCGTGGTAGGGCAGGCCGATCTCGGCGCAGTAGGCCTTGGTGATCGGGCGCGCGTGGCGCAGGTTCTTGCGCGGCATGGCCGGGTAGAGGTGGTGCTCGACCTGGTAGTTGAGACCGCCGTACAGGAAGTCGATGAGGTACGACGACCGGATGTTGCGCGAGGTGACGACCTGGCGGGTGAGCCACCCCCACTCCTCCTCGGGCAGCTGGATCGGCATCCCCTTGTGGTTGGGGGCGAAGACCGCGCCGATGTAGACCCCGAACATCGCGTTCATGGTGAGCACGAACAGCAGCGCCTTGAGGGGGCCGAGGACCCACACCAGCGTGCCGAAGTAGAGGGCGAGGTGGGTGAGGATCAGCACCGTCTCGGTGCGGGTCAGGCGCGGCAGCCGGGCCCGCAGCGCCTTGAGGGACTCGGTGCGCAGGCCGAGCGACTCGGTGGAGAGCAGCGGGTAGAACAGCAGGTGCTGGTGCCGCACGATGAACTGCGTCCCGCGCGTGCGGCGCTTCTCCGCGAACCCCTGGTCGGGGATGAAGATCGCCCGCCGGCGGACGATGTCGGAGTCCTTCTCCAGGTGGTTGGGGTTCGAGTGGTGGCTGTTGTGGTGACCCACCCACCAGCCGTAGGAGAAGCCCATCAGCAGGTTGCCGTGCAGGAGCCCGAGGAGGTCCTGCCCGCGGCGGCTGCGGGTCACCTGGCGGTGCCCGATGTCGTGGCCGATGAAGCCGGTCTGCGTGTAGCAGAAGGCCATGGCGGCCGCGACCACGAGGAACCACCACGAGTCGCCGACGACGAAGAGGGCCACCCACGACGCGACGAGCATCGCTAGGTTGGAGGTGATCTTGGCCCAGTAGTAGACCGGCTTCGGGTCCATAAGACCGGCCGCCTTGATGCGGCGTTGGAGCTCGGTCCAGTGCTGGTTGCCGATGGACGGCCAGTCCGACCGCGGCAGGATGCCCGGTCCGGCTGCCGGGTGGAGGGGCTGCTCGGGAGCGGCGGTCAGGAGGGTCATGACGGGTTTCCTTCAGGGTCGAGGACGGTCGAGGACGGTGAGGACGGTGAGCGCGGCGGGCATGACGCTGGCGGTGAGGCGCGGTCCGACGTCGACGACGGTGCCGTCGTGCTCGGCGACGAGGGGGTGGCCGTCGGTGCGCTCCACGACGACCTCGCGACCGCGGGCGTAGGTCACGCCGGGCAGGTCGAGGTGGTCGCCGGTCGGGATCGTGGCGGCCACCCTCTCGGTCGCCTCCCCGGTGAGGTGCTCGATGGTGCTGACGTCGAGCAGCCCGTCGTCGAGCACCGATCGCGGCAGGAACTCGAACGCGCGGGCACGGTGCCTCCCGCCGCCGATCGCGACCGAGCTCGTCGGCCCGTCGCTGAGCACGGCTCCGTCGACGCTCACGCGGGTGGGGGAGTCGGGCATGTCGGAGAGGAGTCCGGCGGCGGCCGCGTAGTACCTGTCGATCCCGCTCAGCACGCCGTCGTACGCCGCGGCGTCGGCGAGCACCTGCGCGAGGAACCCGGTGGACGTGCCGAGCACCGACACCGCGTCGAGCTCGGCGAGGCGCAGCAGGTCGATGCGCCAGGTCCTGGTCCGGCCGTGCCGCAGCAGGTCGGTGACCTCGTCGCAGGAGCGGTCACCCCACAGCGCGCGGGCGGTCGAGTTGCCGCTGCCGGCGGGGAGGGCGCACAGCGTCCGGTCGGTGCCGGCGAGCACCTGGGTGACCTCGCTGACCGTGCCGTCCCCGCCGATCGCGACGACGAGCTCGGCCGGGTCTCCCGCGGCGAGCGCCGCGGCGTGGCCGGGGCCCTCGGTGCGGACCAGGCGAAGCGGGCCCTCGAGTGCACCCGAGCGCGCCACCGCGGTGGCGACCCGGGAGGCGGTGTCGTCCTGGATGCTGCCGGCCGCCGGGTTGGCGACGACGAGGCAGTCCCGGAAGGTCGTGCCGCCGAGCGTCCTCACGACGCCACCTCCTCGAGGCGGGCGTGGCGGGGTCGCGGCTCGGGCACCACCGGGAGGCTCACCGGGCGTCCCGGCCACCACCAGTTGCGCGCGCCCATCACGGCCATCGCGGCCGGGACGAGGACACCGCGCACCACGGTCGCGTCGAGGACCACGGCGATGGCGAGGCCGACGCCCAGCTGCTTGAGGGGCGCGAGGTCGGCCATCGCGAAGCCGAAGAAGACGGCGACCATGATCGCGGCGGCGCTCGTGATGACACCGCCGGTGTGCTCGACGCCGTCGACGATCGCGCCGCGGTTGTCGCCGGTGCGCTCGAAGACCTCCTTCATGCGCGAGATGAGGATGACCTCGTAGTCGGTCGAGAGCGCCACCGTCACCGCGACGATCGTGATCGGCACGATCGGGTGGATGTCGCCCGGGCCGCTGGCCCCGATCAGCCTCGCTCCCCACTCGGTGCTGGTGAGCAGGAGCAGCGAGCCCAGGCTCGCCCCGAGGGAGACCACGACGAGCGCGACCGCCTTGAGCGGCAGGAAGACCGACCGCAGCGCCAGGAGCAGCACGAGGGCGACCACGACCAGGAGCGCGACGCCGACCCGTGGGAGCCCGTCGAACATCGCGCGGGTCGCGTCCATCGAGGCCGCGGTCTCGCCCCCGACGAGGTAGTCGCCGTCGGAGCGGTCCCGCAGCATCTGGACGAAGTCGCGGTTCGCTGCGGAGTAGGGCTCGTGCGTGGTGGTGACCGCCACGGCCGACCGGCCGTCGCCCAGCGGCACGGCGTCGACCGAGACCACGTCGGGCGAGCTCGCGAGCACCTGCCGCAGGGGCGCGTCCGGCCCGTCGGTGAGCACCGTGACCGGCGACATCGCGGTCGGTCCGTAGCGCAGCGCGGCCTGCTCGTAGGCCTGCCGCACCGATGCGTGGGCCGGCAGCGTGGAGGCCCCGGAGATCGAGACGTGGTCACGCAGCCCGAGCGCGGGCAGCGCGAGGGCGACGAGCAGGCCCGAGCTCACCACCAGCCACAGCGCTCCGCGGCCGGTGACGCGCGTGGCCCACCGGCGCCAGCCGGCGGTCGAGGCGCCCTCCGCGGCGTGGCGGCGGGGGACGGCGACCCGGCGGCCGAACAGCGAGATCAGCACCGGGGCCACGACCAGCGCGGTCAGGCCCGCGAAGAGCGTCACCATCACCATGCCGAACGCGGCCGAGCGGATCGACCGGCTGTCGACGAGCAGGAGGGTCGCCTCCGCGGCGAGGACGGTGACCGCGCTCCACAGCACGGCCGTGCCCGTCGAGCGCATCGCCTGCACGATCGCCTCGTCGGTGGAGGTGCCGCGGCGGGTGAGCTCGCGGACCCGCTGCAGCAGGAACATCGCGTAGTCGACGCCGAGGGCGACGCCGATCATCGAGGCGGAGTTGGTGACGAAGTCCGACATCGGCAGGACGTACGACGCCGCGCCGACCGCGCCGAGCCCCATCAGCAGCCCGGACAGCGCGATGACCAGCGGCAGCCCGGCGGCCCAGACCGACCCGAAGGTCAGCAGGAGCACGAGGAAGACGATCGGGAGCCCGAGCCGCTCGGCCTGTTCCAGGTCGTGCTGCGACAGCGCGGTGAGCTGGTCGCGGTAGGCGCCGAACCCGCCGACGTACACGTCGGTCCCCTCGGGGGCGAGGTGCTCGGCGTGGCTCTCGAGCTCGTGGGCGACCTTGATCGCGCCGTCCGTGCCGCCGGTCGTGGACAGGTTCAGCACGACCACGCGTGCGCCGTCCTCGGTCACCGGAGGGGTGTCGGGCAGGCGGCTGACCCGGGTGACGCCGTCGACGTCGCCGGCCTCGTCGGCCACCTTCGTGACGACCTGCTCGGTGAGCGCCGGGGAGGCGTCCGCGGGCAGCCGGACGGCGAGGAAGAGCGAGGGCAGCGGGCTGTCGGCGAGGGCGCGGGCGACCTTCTCGGAGTCCGCCGAGGCCGGCGCCTCACCGCCGGACACGATGCGGCCCGGGAGACCGGCGGCGAAGCCGGCGCCGACCACGCAGAGCAGCGCCCAGACGACCAGGACGCGGCCGCGGCGGGCGAGCAGGGCGCGGGCGGCCCGCTCCATGAGCTGTTCCATGTCAGCTCAGTCCCATGTAGGCGAGCCGGCTCTCCTGCATCTCCAGCGACCACGTGGCGGCGAGCATCATCCGCTCCTCCGCGGTGGTGTCGAGCAGGCGCTTGCCGGGGGCGATCTCGTAGTCGGCGA
Source organism: Nocardioides marmoribigeumensis (assembly GCF_031458325.1). Lineage (NCBI taxonomy): Bacteria > Bacillati > Actinomycetota > Actinomycetes > Propionibacteriales > Nocardioidaceae > Nocardioides > Nocardioides marmoribigeumensis. The sequence goes on along the minus strand of NZ_JAVDYG010000001.1, from coordinate 186,928 downwards.
GCAGGTCCTCGTGGTCGGCCAGACCCTGCTGGAAGAGCTGCTCGCGGCGCAGGATCATGTCGAGCACCGGCAGGCTGCCCCACAGCTCGCGGCCGCGGGTGATGAGGGCCTGCACGCGGTCCAGCTCCTCGGGGTGCTCCTCGAGGTAGCGCTTGACGATCGAGCTGCCGACGGTGAGGTGGCGGATCTCGTCGACGCCCGCCGCGCGCTCGATCTCGGCGGCGGCCGGGTCGAGCAGGCGCCACTTGCGCTCGCTCAGCTCGGCGGCGGGGGCCAGGACCCCCTCGACGAGGACGGTGATCACGATGACCCCGCCGATGAAGTCGCCGTGGTCGCGTCCCAGGGGGAGGCCGAACTCCTCGAGGGGCACCAGCACGGACGCGACGTCCGCGCCGGCCGCACGCTCGACGGTCTCGGCGAGCTCCTCCTCGCCGACCCCGAGCTCGAGCAGGTGGCCGCGGAAGCAGGCCGAGTGACGAGCCTCGTCGACCAGCTGGGTGGCGAAGAACTCCATGGTGTCGGTGTCGGGGGCGTGCAGCACGAGGTAGGACAGCGCGCGGGTGGCCTTCTCCTCCGCGACGGAGCGGAAGGCGAACTCCTCGATGAGGGCCTGCCGCAGCGGGCCCTCCAGGAGCATGTGGTCCGGGACGGGGGTCTCGGGGCGGTGGCCGCCCTTCGCGAGACCGCGCAGCGTGCCCTGGGCGACGGCGCCGATCCAGTACTCCAGGTTGCACTGCTGCGGCGTCAGCTCCAGCGACATCGCGCCGTCGAGCAGTCCGGGCGCGGCGTCGAGGTCGGCCTCGACGGGGATGTCGTGCGAGCTGGTGGTCGTCGTGGTCATGACTCTCCTCGGTGTCGGGTGGTGGGGGGCCGCCACGTGGGACGAGGAGTCGCGACCGGCGGCCCTGATACGACCGCGGCGGATTCGTCATCGGTGCGTATCACCGCGCCACGGCATCGCTCCTGAACCGGCATGAACAGCTCCACCTCCCGGTCGCTCCCGGTCCTGCTGGTCCCCGGCAGGCCCGGGACGCCGCTGCTGTGGGCACCCCTGCGGGCCGCGCTGGAGGAGGCCGGTCTCCCGGTCGTCGCCGTCGACGCGGACTGGGCAGGTCCCGGTCCGCTGGTCCTGCGCTCCGTCTTCGACCGGACGGTGCGCTGCGCGGCGGAGGCGATGGCGGACTCCGGCACCCCGGCGGTCCACCTGGTCGGGCACGGCCAGGGCGGGGAGCTCGTGAGCCGGCTCGCCTCCGGCCCGCTGTCGGGGGTAACGGCGACCGCGGTGACCGTTGCGGCCCGGCACCCGCAGCAGCCCGTCGCGACCCAGGCCGGGCCGCGCTCCGAGCGCTGCGTGGTCCGCCGCCTGGCCGTCGTACGCCGGCGACCGCTGCCGCGCTGGCTGTCCTACTACTCCGACGTCGACCCGGTCGCACCGCCCACCGTCGCCCGGCTGGCGCCGTCGGTCGTGGGCGCCGTCGTGACCAACCACCTGATCCCCGGCCGCGGGCACCTCGCCCTCTGCCAGGACGAGCGGCTCGTCCGCTCGATCGTCCACGAGCTCGCCTCCACCGAGGGCCCCCCTGGCGCGGGCGCGGTGCTCTGCGAGCAGGCCGGCTGACCCCGGCCGAGAACCAGGAGGACCGATGGACCACGAGCAGCGCGCCTACCGGGCCGCCCTGGGCGGCTTCGCCACGGGCGTCACCGTCGTGTCGACGGCGGCCTCCGACGGCTTCCACGCCACGACCGCCAACTCGTTCACCTCCGTCTCCCTGTCGCCCCGGCTCGTCCTGGTCTGCCTGACCACCGGCAGCCGGACGCTGGGCGCGATCCTGGACTCGGGGTTCTTCGCGGTGAGCGTGCTCGGCTCGGCGCAGGAGGACCTGTCCGCGCACTTCGCGAGCCGGGACCGGGCGCCTGGTTCCGCCGGCTTCGCAGGGACCCGCTTCACCCTCGACCGGCACGGCTGCCCCCGGTTCACCGACAGCTCGGCGACCTTCGCGTGCCGCGTGCACGAGGCGCTCCCCGGAGGGGACCACGTCATCGTCGTGGGGGAGGTCGCGGCCTACACCTCCCGGCCCGCCACCGACCCGCTGCTGTTCCACGAGGGCCGCTACGCGCGTCTCGAGCCCGCAGCCGCCCTCGAGCTGGCGGGCTAGCCCGCCCGGCCCCACCGACGTATTCACCGACGTATCCAGCGGGCCCCGGCGTCCTCCTTCCCTCCAGAGCCGACCCCCAGGAGCTGATCCGCAATGCCCTCGACCCACCCCACCACCCCCGCTCGTCACCGCAAGCCCCGTCGGCGGGGCGTCGTCGTCGGCGCCTCGGCGCTGGCCGTGGGCACCGTCGCGACCGGGGCCGTCCTCGTGGGTGGGGCCTCGCCCTCCCAGGGGACGGCCGCCTGCCCGGGCACCACCGTCCGGGTCGCCGCGGCGCCGGAGATCGCGCCCGTGGTCGCGCACGTCGCCGACGGGCTGGCCGGTACGTGCCGGACCTACGTGGTGCGGACGACGCTCGAGCGGCCGACCGGTGCGGACGTGTGGGTCGCCGAGTCGTCGGTCCGCACGTCCGGCACGTCGGTCGCCTCCTCGCCGGTGGTCCTGGCCGTGCCCGCGCTCCAGGGGCGCGGGCTCGGGCCCGAGCCGACGTACGACCGCCTCCCGGCCGGCCTCCGGTTCACCGCGACCGACGTCGAGGGCGACCCGGTGACGCAGGCAGGGCTGGTCGACCTGACCGCTGCGCTGCAGGGCGGGCCCTCCCAGCGGGGCGTGCTGACCGGGCTGCTGCGCTCCGTCTCGAGCCGGGCCGGGGGAGCGGTCCTGACGACCGAGGTCGCCGCTCCGGCGTCCTCCACCGTCGTCCGGCCCGCGTCGGGCGGCACCGTCATGGACTACCCGTTCGTCACGCTGCGGTCGTCCAAGGCGGCCGGTGCCCTCCTGGCCGCGCTCAGCGGCTCGGCGGGCCGCGATGCGCTGGCCCAGGCCGGCTTCGGTCCGCCGACGGACACCCGCGTCCTCACCGAGGCCGCCGCCGCCCGCGTGCGGCAGACGCTGCAGGTGCTCCAGCGGCCCACGCGCACGCTCGCCCTCATCGACGTCTCGGGCTCGATGGCGGCCCCTGTCCCCGGCGCGCACGGCGCCACCCGCATCGACCTCGCCCGCGAGGCGATCCGGGCCGGGCTCGGGCTCCTCCCGGACGGCACCGTCGCCGGGCTGTGGCGCTTCTCCGACAACCTGACCCCGAGCACCGACTACGAGGAGGTCGCTCCGCTGACCGAGCTGACCGATCGCACGCGCGGCCTGCTGGGCCCGGCGGTCGACCGCCTGAGGGTCGACCCCGACGGCGGGACGGGGCTCTACTCCTCGACCCTGGCCGCTGTCCGCGCGGTGCGGGCGTCGTACGACGACAGCCGCGTCAACAGCGTGATCGTCCTGTCCGACGGACGCGACCGGGACGCCGAGGCACACCACATCCCGCTGCGGACGCTGCTCCACGCCCTGACCAGCGAGGCCGACCCGGCCAGGCCGGTGCGGGTGATCGGGATCGCCTACGGCCCCGACTCCGACACCGCGGCGATGCGGGCCGTCACCGACGCCACCGGCGGCACGCTCTACACCGCCCGCGACCCGCGGGACCTCCCGGTCATCTTCCGCGAGGCGATCGGCAGCCGGCTCTGCTCCGGGGCTGCCTGCTGAGCGGGCCGCACGGCACACGTGCCGGGCAGCGCGGTGGTGGGGTCTTCGGACCCTGCCGACCAGCAGGCGACGACGCGCACGATGAAGCCAGGAGGCAGTGCCGTGCTCAGCATGCGAGGTCCTGTGGACCGCCCGGCGCAGGACGCGATGCCCGAGGCGGCGGCGATCTCCGCGAGCCGCTTCCTCGTCCTGACGCTGGCGGTGTCGTGGGCGGTGTGGGTCCCGCTGGCCGCGATCCGGGTCGGGCTCCTGCCGGACTGGGTCCCGACCGGGTCGATGGTGGCCCTCGCACTCCCCGGGGTGCTCGTCCCGTCCGTGGTCGGCACCGTGCTGTGTGCGCGCCGCAGCCGCGCGACCCTGCACGACCTCCGCACCCGCGCGACGACCTGGCGGGTCGGGGCGGCCTGGTGGCCTGCGCTGGCGCTGCAGCCCGCCGTCCTGGGCCTGGCCGCGGTGCTCTCCTCCTTCGCCGGGACGGCACCGAGCCCCGCGGCCGACCTGCGGGTCGGCGCGCTGGTGGGCACCGCCGTCGGACTCGTCGTGGCGTCCTTCGGCGAAGAGGTCGGGTGGCGGGGAGTGGCGCTCCCCGCGCTCGTACGACGGCAGGGCTGGTCGCGGGCGAGCCTCGTGCTGGGTCTCGTCGTCGCGATGTGGCACGTGCCCTGCTGAGCTGGCTCGCGCGCCGGTCCCGCTGGAGCGTCCTGGTCGCGGTGGCGTTCCACGTGTCCTTCAACCTGGTCAACGTGGCGCTCCTCCCGCTCACCGACGCGACGGGGGCGTTCGCCGTGCTCACCGGGGTCGAGGTCCTGCTGGCGCTGCTCGCGGCCAAGGCGTTGCACGGGTGACGAGGGGCGCCCCTCACAACGTCGTGGTCCTGGGCGCCGATCGGTGGCGAGCCGCGACGGGCGCGGGCATCGTCCGGCGACTTCCTCGGACGGTGCGGTGAACCGGGGGGCCCGGGGCGTGGGGCCCGATTCCCCTGACCCGTTCGAGCGGTACCCCCGCCCGGCTCCCGGTGACAGTCTTCGACCAGACGGGTGTCCTTCGGCGGTGGGTTCTTCTCATGTGGCGTCACAACAGGTCGCAGCGTGCGGCATTCGGGCTCGGCGCGGCGTTGGTGCTGGCGGGCCCACTCACCGTCGCGCTGGCGGGTCCGGCGGCGTCCGCTGGGATCACGTGCGGCTCCGTGCTGACCTCGGGGGCCACCGCTCCCACGGTCTACGCCCTGTCGACCAACCTGACGTGTCCCACCGGCAACGCCATCACCGTGCGCGGACAGGACATCGTCCTCGACCTCAAGGGACGCACGCTGACAGGCGCCGGTCAGGGCAACGGCGTCCTCATCGACCTCGACAGCTCGAACGTCGAGGTCCGCAACGGCACCGTCCGGGGCTTCCAGTACGGCGTCCGGATCGACACCGCCACGCTCAACCGCGTCTGGAACCTCACGTTGACCGGCAACCAGCGCGGCATGGACATCGCCAACGCCGGGCGCAACGTCCTGGAGAGAAACCAGATCACCGCCAACCGAGGGGACGGCATCCGGTTCGGCGGCGCAGGTTCGCGGGACAACACCGCACGGCAGAACGTGATCTCCGGGAACGTCTGGGGCGTCCACGTCGCCGACGGCGGCATCGACAACACGGTGACCCAGAACCAGGTGAGCAGCTCGGGCAACTTCGGGATCAGCGTGTCGGGCGGCTCCTCTGGGACGACGGTGAGCCGCAACGTCGTGACTGACAGTGGCCAGGAAGGCATCCTCATCGTGTCCAACGCCGGCGGCGGCACCGTGGTCGGGCAGAACTCGGTGTCCGGCAGCGCCTGGGACGGCATCAGGGTCGGCACTGTCGACGCTCCCCTGCCGGATGCCGTGGTGGTGCAGAACACGTCGACGTACAACGGGTTCCTCGGGATCAACGCGCCCGGCGTCACGGACGGGGGCGGCAACGTCGCCTACGGCAACGGAAACACGCTGCAGTGCCTGGGCGTCGTCTGCTCGGCGGGGTGACGCCGCCGGGTCACGCCGCCGCTGGGGCCGCTGCAGCTTTCCCGGTCCCGGGAAACGCCAGCCCCCACCAGGTGAATCCGGGGACCCTGGCAGGGGCTGGGTGAAGCGCGACGTCAACCGAGGAGTGGCCCCGTTGCTCAGATGTCGTAGTAGAGCTCGAACTCGTGCGGGTGCGGGCGGAGCTGCACCGGCGCGATCTCCTGCGTGCGCTTGAAGTTGATCCACGTCTCGATCAGGTCGGGGGTGAACACGTTGCCCACGGTGAGGAAGTCGTGGTCGGCCTCGAGGGCGTCGAGCACGGCGCCGAGGTTGGTCGGCACCTGCTCGATCTCGGCCATCTCGTCCGGCGGCAGCTCGTAGATGTCCTTGTCGATCGGCGCGGCCGGCTCGATCTTGTTCTGGACACCGTCGAGGCCGGCGAGCATCAGGGCGGCGAAGGCGAGGTAGGGGTTCGCCGACGGGTCGGGGAAGCGGGTCTCCACGCGCTTGGCCTTGGGGTTGGCGCCCGTGATCGGGATGCGGACGCTGGCCGAACGGTTGCGCGAGCTGTAGACCAGCGAGATCGGAGCCTCGTAGCCGGGCACCAGACGGTGGTAGGAGTTCACCGTCGGGTTGGTGAAGCCCAGCACCGCGGGGGCGTGCTTGAGGATGCCGCCGATGTACCAGCGCGCCATGTCGGACAGGCCGCCGTAGCCCTTCTCGTCGTAGAACAGCGGCTCGCCGTCCTTCCAGAGGGACTGGTGGACGTGCATGCCGGAGCCGTTGTCACCGAAGATCGGCTTGGGCATGAAGGTCGCCGACTTGCCGGCGTGCCAGGCGGTGTTCTTGATGATGTACTTGAACTTCATCACGTCGTCCGCGGCCTTGAGCAGCGTGTCGAAGCGGTAGTTGATCTCCGCCTGGCCGGCGGTGCCGACCTCGTGGTGGGCGCGCTCGACGAGGAGCCCGGAGGCCTCGAGGTTCTTCACCATCACGTCGCGCAGGTCGCCCTGCTGGTCATAGGGCGCGACGGGGAAGTAGCCGCCCTTCATGCGGGTCTTGTAGCCACGGTTGGCGGAGTCGGCGAGGCCGCTGTTCCACCAGCCCTCCTCGGAGTCGATGTGGTAGAAGCCCTCGTGCGCGTCGGTGTTGTAGCGCACGGAGTCGAAGACGTAGAACTCCGCCTCGGGCGCGAAGAACGCGGTGTCGGCGATGCCGGTGGTGTTGAGGTACGCCAGCGCCTTGCGGGCGATGTTGCGCGGGTCGCGGCTGTAGGCCTCGCCGGTGATCGGGTCGTGGATGAAGAAGTTGACGATCAGCGTCTTGGAGACGCGGAAGGGGTCGATGTACGCCGTGGTGGGGTCCGGGAACAGCGCCATGTCCGACTCGTTGATCGCCTGGAAGCCGCGGATCGAGGACCCGTCGAAGTTCAGGCCGTCGTCGAAGACCGACTGGTCGAAGGACGACACGGGGACGGTGAAGTGCTGCATGACACCAGGAAGGTCGCAGAAGCGCACGTCGACCATCTCGACGCCTTCGTCCTTGATGTACTTGAGCAGCTCGTCGCTGTTGGCGAACATGCATTCCTCCTCGGTCGCGGGCTCGCGACCCGATGACGGTGACAGGGCGGGTGCCGCTCGTCGTCGAGCAGCACCACCTGACCGGACCCTAGGCTCGGGCAGTTTCTCCACCGTATCCCGGTTGTTTCGGGCGTGTTACGTGCATCTCTCCGATGAGAAGACCGGCCGACCGCTGGCTACGGTGGGGGAGTGAGCGACGCCAACCAGCCGGCCTATCCCGGGGAGCGGCTCGGACTTCCCGCCGACGGGCCCAGGTCCGTGGCCTCGTGGGGACGCCGGATCGTCGCCCTGTTCCTCGACTGGATCCCGAGCCTGCTCGTGGCCAACCTGATCTCCGACCTGGCCGGGCTGAGCAAGGACCAGGCCTCGTTCGTGCCGCTCGCCGTGTTCCTGCTCGAGACCGCGCTGTTCGTGGCGATCACGGGGGCGTCGTTCGGCCAGCTGGCGATGCAGCTGCGGGTCGCTCGGCTCGACGGGCGCGCCGTCCCCCTCCTGCAGTCCCTGCTGCGCAGCCTGCTGGTGTGCCTGGTCGTCCCGCCGCTGGTGTTCAACCGCGACCAGCGCGGCCTGCACGACCTCGCGGCCGGGACGATCGTGATCCGCCGCTGAGGGTCAGCGGCTCATCGTGAGGATCGCGTCGTCGAGGTAGCCGGTGCGGAATCCTGCCTCGCAGTAGGCCAGGTAGAACTCCCACATCCGCCGGAACGTCTCGTCGAACCCCAGCGCCTGCACGTGGTCCCAGCGGGCGTTGAACCGCTCGCGCCACAGCCGCAACGTGTGGGCGTAGTGGAGGCCGATGTAGCGCTCCTCGACCAGCCGCAGGCCGGTGTGCCGGGCCAGGACCTCCTCGATCGCCTGGGTCGAGGGGAGCAGGCCGCCCGGGAAGATGTACTTGTGGATCCAGCCGTAGGTGTTGCGGGTGGCCAGGAAGCGCTCGTGCTCGAGGAGGATCGCCTGGATCGCGGCGCGGCCACCGGGGGCGAGCACCTCGTCGATCTTGCCGAAGTACGTCGGCCAGAACTCCTCGCCGACCGCCTCGATCATCTCGACGCTCACCACGGCGTCGTACTCGCCCTGGACGTCGCGGTAGTCGCACAGCTCGACCGACACCCGGTCGGTCATGCCGGCCGCCTCGATGCGGTCCCGGGCGAGCTCGGCCTGCTGCGCCGAGATCGTGATCGTGGTGACGGTGGCGCCCCGCTCGGCGGCGCGGATGGCCAGCGAGCCCCAGCCGGTGCCGATCTCGAGGACCCGGCTCCCCGCGCGCACGCCGGCCGCGTCGAGCACCGCGTCGATCTTGCGGAGCTGGGCCTCCTCGTGGTCCGCGAGGACCGGCGCGGGGTCGAGCCCGTCGAACAGCGCGCACGAGTAGGACATCGTCGGGTCGAGGAACTCGGCGAACATCTCGTTGGACAGGTCGTAGTGGCGGTGGATGTTGTGCCGCGACCCGTCGCGGGTGTTCTGCTCCGACGACAGCAGCCGGGGGAGCACGACGTGCCGCAGCCGGTAGAAGCTCTTGGGGATCAGGTCGGTGAGGCTGGCCGCGAACGGCGCCAGCGCGTCGGCGAGGTCGGTGCCGTCGGCGGTGGTCCACTCGCCGGCCATGTAGGCCTCACCGAGCCCGATCATCGGGCTGTCGCCGAGGCGGCCGAAGAACGCCTCCTCGTCCAGCACGCGCAGCTGCGGCAGGCGCGGGTCGCTCGGGCCGAAGCGCTCACCGGAGGGCAGCGAGAGACCGACGTCGACCTTGCGCACGATGCGCGAGAGCACCGACCGGGCAACCCGGCCCTTGATCCCCAGGGCGGGCGCCTCGGGCACGGGGCGGGCGACCGCGACGGCTCCGGCCGTCAAGGTCGGGGTGGCGTCGAAGTGGGTGGCAGCAGTGCTCATCGGAGCCCTTTCGGTGTGCGTTGAGGAAGGCGGGGCACCACGGGCAGGCGACGGGCCCACAGGGTGATGCCGTGCAGTCGGATGAGCGCGGTGACGCGCTGGGCGGCGAAGGGGTCGCGGAGCACGGCCCGCAGCACACTGCGCCGGGTCGCCGGCCGCAGGTCGCCCGCGACGGCGCCGGTGAAGACCTTCTCCTCGCCCTGGGTGAGCGAGATGGAGACGGCGACGCGTGAGCCGTCGAGCCGGGCCCGGATGTCGTAGCGGCCCTCGACGGCGAAGAACGGCGAGACGTAGAAGTCCTTCGCGGTGCTCGCACCCTTGGCCGCCGCGTCGGCGGTCAGGGGGTAGCAGTGGCGCTCGCCGTAGGTGTTGTGGACCTCGGCGAGGATCCCTTCGAGCGAGCCGTCCCGAGCCAGCACGAAGTACGTCGTCAGGGGGTCGAACGCGTAGCCGAAGGTCCGCGCCCCGGTCAGGACCAGCACCCGGTGGGCGGTCCACGGCAGCCGCTCGGTGCGCAGGTAGTGCTCGAGCTTCCACCGCAGCGTCGCGTGGCCGGGGGAGAGGTGGTCGTCCTCGCGGACGGTGACCGCACCCCGCAGCCAGCGCGGGAAGGCCGCCCGGGGCCGGTCGAGGTCGACCAGCCAGGCCGTCGTGCGGTGGGTGAAGCCGTAGTCGAACGGCTTGGTGCGCTGGTGGGTCACAGTCGCCTCGACCACCTGGGCGCCGAGCCGGCGCAGGTCGTCGCGGGTCGCCGCCGTCCGCTGCACGGTCGCGGTCACGAGGCGTCCCGATGGTCACCCGGAGGCAGGTCGACGGGGAGCGGGGAGGCGCCGAGGGACACGGCCGCGCGCATGCCCGAGGCGCAGCCGTCCTCGTGGAAGCCCCAGCCCTGGTAGGCGCCGGCGAACGCGATGCGCCCGTCGTTGAGGCCGGCCACCTCGCGCTGCGCGGCGACGGCCTCGGCGGTGAAGATCGGGTGCGCGTAGCTCATCTCGGCGATGACCTCGCGCGGCTCCTCGGCAGGGTCCGGGTTGAGCGTCACCACGAGCGGGTCGGCCTCGTCGTGGTGCTGCAGGCGGTTCATCCAGTAGGACACCCGGGTCCGGTCGGCGACCTCGCCGCACTCCTCGAGCCGGTAGTTCCACGACGCCCGCACCCGGGGCTCGGGGAGGAACGAGTCGTCACGGTGCAGCAGCGTGCGGTTCTGCGAGTAGGCGAAGGCCCCCAGCAGCCGCTGCTCGTCGTCGGTCGGGTCGGTGAGCATCGCCAGCGCCTCGTCGGCGTGGGCGGCGAGCACGACCTTGTCGAACCCGGCCACCTCGGTGCCCTGCGGCCCGGTCGTCTGGACGAGCACCTCGTCGGGCTTGCGGCTGACCGCCGTGACCGGCGCGCCCCGTCGTACGACGTCGAGACGGTCGGCGACCGCGCGGACGTAGGTCTGCGACCCACCGACGACGGTGTGCCAGGTCGGCGCGTCGCCGAGGCGGAGGAACCCGTGGTGCTCCAGGAAGCGGAAGAGGTACGCCGCGGGGTAGGCCAGCGCCTCGGCGCGGCCCATCGACCACACGCAGGACACGACCGGGATCGCGTAGTGGGCGACGAAGTGCTCGCCGAACCCCTCGCGGGCGAGGAACTCGCCGTAGGTCAGCGACTCGTCACCCGCGTCGAGGAGCCCCAGCGCTCGTCTCTGGAAGCGCGAGATCTGCAGCAGCAGCCGCAGGAAGCGGGGGTCGGCCACCCGGCGCCGCTGGCCGAAGATGCCGCCCGCACCCCGCCCGCCGACGTACCCCAGCCCGCAGCCGCGGCAGGTGACGCTCATGCTCATCTCGGTCGGGCGCGTCTCGACGCCGAGCTCGGCGAACAGCGTGCGCAGCCGCGGGTAGGTGCGGTCGTTGAGCACGATGAACCCCGAGTCCACGGAGACCGCACGGCCCCCGGACTCGACGTCGTGCGTGTGCGCGTGGCCGCCGAGCCGGTCCTGGGCCTCGAAGAGCGTGACGTGGTGGTCGCGCTGGAGCAGGTAGGCGGCGGTGAGCCCGGAGATGCCGGCGCCCACGACGGCGACCCGCGGGCGGCCGTCGACGTCGGTCGAGCTCGGAAGGGGGATCTGGCTCACGTCGGGCGTTCGCTCCTCGGGGCAAGAGGGATGGGTGACGCAGCAGCCCGGGGGGTTATCGTCTGGCGTGCTTCTCCGTCGCCCGAACGGACGCCTGAGCCGGTCCCTCCTGCCGCTCGCGGTCGTCGTCTGTCTCTCCCTGACCGCGTGTCAGGACGATAGCGAGCCCGCTGCGGCCCCGTCTCTCGTCCCGTCCGAGTCCTCCCCGTCCACGGCCTCCGCCACACCTTCGGCCTCGCCCTCCCCACGCCTGGACGCGGCCGCGCAGCGGTTCCTCGACCGGATGCGGCGGGGGATGGGGCCCCGCGGGACCGCTCACCTCGAGATGACGGTGGCGGGCAGCGCGCCGAGCCGGTCCTCGGGCGACATGAGGTACGGCGGCCGCGGCAGCGAGATCGATCTGACCACCCGCACGCCCAAGCTCGGGTCCGGGGCGCTGGAGATGGTGGTGCTCCACGACGCCGCCTACGTCAGCATCCCCGGCCTGGTGAAGGCCGGGAAGTTCATCCGCATCGGCAAGGACGACCCCCGTTTCGAGCAGCTGGCGGGCGCGAGCCTCCAGATGAGCCCCGACCAGTCGGTCAAGGCCTTCCGAGCGGGCCTGATCTCGGTGCGCGAGCGGGGGCGTGACACGGTCCAGGGCGTCAGCACCACGAGGTACGACGTCAAGGCCGACACCGTCCGCGCGCTGCAGGCCCAGGGCTCGGACGCCGTGCCCGGGATGCCCGACACGCTGACCTACCAGGTGTGGCTCGACGGGCAGGACCGCATGCGCCGGATGGGTCTGGTCATCGAGGGGACCCGCCTCACGATGGAGCTGTCCCGGTGGGGCGAGCCGGTCTCGATCGCGGCCCCGCCGAAGTCAGACGTGGTCAAGCCGCCACCGGGCTTCTGAGGCTTAGCGACCCCGCAGGTTGCCGCGCATCCCCTTCATGGAGGTCGGCACGGGGCCCTTGGGCAGCGGCATTTGCTGGCGCGAGGCGTCGATCGCCTTGAGGCGGGAGAGCACCTCGGTCATCTCGGCCGGCTGCATCTGGCGGCCCAGCTTGGTGATGTGGCGGGTGAGCTTCTCCAGCGGCACCTGGCCCTCGCCGTCACCGACGATCAGCTCGTGCACGGGGGTGTCGGCGGCGACCCGCTGGTGGCGGGCCTTCTCGGTGCGGAGCAGCTGCTGCACCCGGCTGGGCTGGCCCTCTCCGATCAGCACGATGCCGGGCGGGCCGACCACGCGGTGGACGACGTCCTGGTTGCGGTTGAAGGCGACCATCTGGTCGATCCGCCAGCCGCGGCGCAGCACGGTGAGGACCGCGAGCGCGGCGCCCGGCTTGCCCTTGACCTGGGCGATCTGCGACTTGGTCGCGCGGCGGCCGAAGACGAAGAGGAGCGCGACCACGCCGACCAGCAGCGCGGTGACCAGGTCCAGGACGAACCAGCTCGGCGGGATCAGCGACAGCAGGAAGAACGCGATCAGCGTGCCGGCCAGGAAGGTGCCCAGCAGGATCCAGCCGATGCGGGGGTCACCCTGCTTGGTGAGCGTGTAGACCTGTCGCACCTGCGATGCGCGTCCGGGCTTGCCGTTCTTGCGTGCCATCTCGTTCCTCGTCAGCTCGTCGAGACCTCGATGGCCTCGCCCGCCATTGTTCCCTATGCCTCGACGGCCGCGCGCCGGTCCATGGCCTGCTGGTAGAGCCGTCCCGCGCGGTACGACGAGCGCACGAGCGGGCCGGACAGGACGCCGGCGAAGCCGATCTCCTCGGCCTCGGTGGCGAGCTCGACGAACTCCTCGGGCCGGACCCACCGCTCCACGGGGTGGTGGCGGGGGGAGGGGCGGAGGTACTGGGTGATCGTGACCAGCTCGCACCCGGCGTCGTGCAGGTCGCGCAGTGCCTGGGAGACCTCCTCGCGGGTCTCGCCCATGCCGAGGATGAGGTTGGACTTGGTGACCAGGCCGAACGCGCGGGCCTGGGTCAGCACGTCCAGGGACCGGTCGTAGCGGAACGCGGGGCGGATGCGCTTGAAGATCCGCGGGACGGTCTCGACGTTGTGGGCCAGGACCTCGGGGCGGGACTCGAAGACCTCGGCCAGCAGCTCGGGGCGGCCGTTGAAGTCGGGGATCAGGTTCTCCACCCCGGTCTCGGGGTTGAGGTCGTGGATCGCGCGGACGGTCTCGGCGTAGAGCCAGGCGCCGCCGTCGGGCAGGTCGTCGCGGGCGACGCCGGTGATGGTGGCGTACTTGAGCTGCATGGTCTGCACCGACTCCGCGACGCGGCGGGGCTCGTCTCGGTCCAGCGGCTGGGGCTTGCCGGTGTCGATCTGGCAGAAGTCGCAGCGTCGGGTGCACTGGTCGCCGCCGATGAGGAAGGTGGCCTCGCGGTCCTCCCAGCACTCGTAGATGTTGGGGCAGCCGGCTTCCTGGCACACGGTGTGCAGTCCCTCGGACTTCACCAGCTGCTGCAGCGCGGTGTACTCCGGGCCCATCCGGGCGCGGGTCTTGATCCACTCCGGCTTCTTCTCGATCGGCGTCGCCGCGTTGCGGACCTCCAGCCGCAGCAGCCGGCGCCCGTCGGGAGCCACGTTGGAGGAGGTCGAGGAGGTCTCAGCGGGAGCAGTCATCGTGGCCCCATCCTACGAGCCCCGCGGTGATCGGGCTCAGTCGAGATCACGCCGCCGGAAGGCAGGCGGCGAGACCAGCACCACGACCAGCAGGAGCACCGCGAGGTAGGCCGCGCCGTGCGCCCCGCTCAGGAGGTACGTCGGGTCGCAGCCGCCGCGGGCCCCGGCCGAGCCGGAGCACGTGCTCTCGTCGTACACCCGGACCCCGTCGGAGATCCAGGCCTGCACGTTGTTGGCCAGCGACCACTGGCTCACCTTGTCGAGGGGGAGCGAGGCGACCACGATCTCGCCGGCCACGGCATAGCCGAACAGCAGCCCCAGGGTGCCGACCGTGCTGCGCAGGAGCATGGTGAGCGCGTGGGCGCCCAGCGCCGCGGCCGCGACGAGCACGACGCCCCGTCCGGACTGCTCGAGCAAGGCCGTGACGGTCGCACCGGGCACCGGCAGGCCACGGGCCCGGGCCACGGCGTAGAGCACGCCCCAGAAGACCGCGGAGAGCAGCGCGGCCGCCATCACGGTCGAGAGGACGACGGCGACCGCCTTGGCGACCCAGACCCGCACGCGGCGGGGCTCGAAGACCAGCTGGGTGCCCATCGCGCCGCTGCTCCAGTCGGCCCCGCTGAAGGTGGTGGCGAGCACGATCGCGGCCCCCGCCAGGACGACCACCAGGGCGATCCCGCGGGTCCCGCGCTCCTGCTCGAGGTCGAGCGGCGCGCGGCCGAGGAAGTCCTCGACCCGCGGTCGGAGACTGGCGCAGTCCGCGGCGCTCCGGCCGGACCCGAGGTAGGAGGTGGGGTCCTTCTCGCACCGGGCCACCTCCAGCTTCCAGGAGTCGCCCGCCTGCTCGACCTGCACCTGGGCGTCACGGGTCTCGGCGGAGGTCGCGGGACGGCTCGACCAGACCGTCGAGGCGACGAGCAGCCCGACCAGCACCGTGGTGAGGAGCAGGACGACGGCGACGGCGCGACGGGCCCAGAAGCGGCGCGCCTCGACCCCGACGAGGTTCATCGCCCGCCCTTCTGCCGGTCACGGTCGGTCAGCTCGAGGAACACGCTCTCCAGGTCGGTCTGCTCCGCGGTGAGGGCCCGCACCCAGATGCTCTGCTCTCCGAGCACGCGGCTGATGTCGGCGGGGTCGGGGGCACCGACGACACGGAGGCCGTCGCCGAGCCGCTCGACGCGCCACCCGGCCTGCTCCAGGAGGGGCTGGGCCGCGGCGGGGTCGGACACGCCGACGCGTACGGCGGCGCCCGGCTCCCTGCCGACCAGGTCGCCCACGCGGCCCGACGAGAGCAGGCGACCCTGTCCGATGATCGAGACCGAGTCGCAGACCTGCTGCACCTCGGCCAGGAGGTGGGAGCTCAGGAGCACCGTGACCCCGGACCGGCCGAGGTCGCGGATCATGCCGCGGATGTCGCGGATGCCGCCCGGGTCGAGGCCGTTGGTCGGCTCGTCGAGGATCAGCAGGTCGGGCTTCTTGAGCAGGGTCGCCGCGATCGCGAGCCGCTGCTTCATGCCGAGGGAGTAGGTGCGGTAGCGGTCGCCCTCGCGCCCCGCGAGCCCGACGCGCTCGATCGACTCACCGACCCGCTGCTCCGGGAGGCCCGCCGCACGGGCGAGGAGGGCCAGGTTGCGCTCGCCGGTGAAGCCCGGGAGGAACCGCGGCTGCTCCACCACCGCCCCGACCCGGCCGATCACCTGGGGGAGGGCGCGGGGGACGGGCTCGCCGAGGAGCCTCATCTCGCCGGCGCTGGCGCGGGCCAGCCCCAGGAGCAGGCGGATCGTGGTGGTCTTGCCGCTGCCGTTGGGCCCGAGGAAGCCGTGCACGCCGCCGTACGGCACCTGGAGGTCGAGGTCCTCGACGGCGAGGTGGCGGCGCCCACGTGCGCCGCGGAACTCCTTGCGCAGCCCTCGGGTCTCGATGGCCAGCTCGCTCACGACGCTCCTGCGCTTCCTGCTCGGCGGGACGGGCCCCTGGAGGCCCGCTCCACCCTCTCGCACGCAGGCGTCAGGTCAGCGGATTGACCACGGGGACACGCACCCGGGCGCTCGGGTCGGGCTTCGGCGCGTAGTCGGGCGTGCGGTCGTACGGCGCCCAGGAGAGCAGGCGGTCCAGGTGCGGTCGCAGGCGCGGGGCGACCTCGTGGACGGTCACGTCCCGGCCGAGCTCGGCGGACAGCGTGGTGACGCCGGCGTCGCTGATGCCGCAAGGGACGAAGCGGTCGTACCACCCCAGGTCGACGTCGCAGTTGAGCGCGAAGCCGTGCATCGCGACGCCGTGGCTCACGCGGATGCCGATGGCGGCGACCTTGCGCTCGGGCCCGCGGTCGTCCTCCTGCAGCCACACGCCGCTGCGGCCGGGGACGCGCGCGGTCGTGACGCCCAGGTCCGTGCACACGCCGATCAGCGCCTCCTCGAGGCGGCGGACGTAGTCCACGACGTAGACGTGCTGCGGGAGGCGGACGATCGGGTAGCCGACGAGCTGTCCGGGCCCGTGGAAGGTGATCTTGCCGCCGCGGTCGACGTCGACGACGGGCGTGCCGTCGAGGGGGCGCTCGTGGGCCTCGGTGCGCTTGCCCGCGGTGTAGACCGGCGGGTGCTCGAGGAGCAGGACCTGCCCCTCGGCGCCGGCCACGACCTCGGCGTGGATCCTGCGCTGGAGGTCCCACGCCTCCTGGTAGTCCATGGTCACCACGTCGGTGCAGGGGTAGCTGTGGCTCACCGCACCAGCCTAGCCACCGTTCGCGGTCGAGGCTGTGGAGAACGGACGAGGTCCGTCGGCGGTCCGGCGCAGGATGCCGCCATGACCCTCCCGCGCCCCCTGGCCACGTCCTCGCGCCTGCTCGGCTCGGTGGCCGTCGTCGCGGCACTCACCGTGGTCCTGCTGGCCGTCGCACGCCTGACGACCGGCGGGGACGCGGCGGCGTCCCCGCCGGGCGCGTCGACGACCGCTGCCCGGGTGCCCGCCCCGTCGTGGCCCGAGCCCGGCTCGTTGCGAGCGGTGCGGGTGCTCGAGCAGTGGCAGGCCGCGCGTGAGCGGGCGTGGGCCGTGGGCGACCTCGCCGGGCTGCGCCGGCTCTACCTTCCGGGGAGCGAGGCCGGCCGCCGGGACGCTGCCCTGCTCGCGGCCTACCTCGCTCGCGGGCTGCGCGTGGAGCTGCGCACCCGCTCCGACCGGCTGGCGGTGCTGGTGTCGCGACCCCGGCGCGTCGTCGTGCGGCAGCACGCGGCGGTCCGCCTGCTGGCCCACCTCTCCGGCCGGACC
Organism: Nocardioides marmoribigeumensis; assembly: GCF_031458325.1. Taxonomy (NCBI): domain Bacteria; kingdom Bacillati; phylum Actinomycetota; class Actinomycetes; order Propionibacteriales; family Nocardioidaceae; genus Nocardioides; species Nocardioides marmoribigeumensis. The sequence goes on along the minus strand of NZ_JAVDYG010000001.1, from coordinate 169,786 downwards.
CGGGCGCTCCCCGCGTCGGGGGCGTCGCGCGAGCTCGAGCTGGTGCGGGTCGGGAGGACCTGGCGGCTCAGGAGCGCCCGGCCCGGAAGCCCTCGAGAGCCGCCCTGACGCGGTCGGCGACGTCGGCGTGGGCGAAGGCGAAGCCCGAGTCCAGCAGGCGGCGCGGCTCGACCCTCGCCGAGGAGAGCAGCTCGCCACCGGCGACGCCGCCGGCGGCCCGCAGGGGCGCCGCGGGGACGCGGAAGAACGTGGGGCGGTGCAGCGCCCGCCCGAGCTCGCGGGTGTACTCCGCGTTGGTGGAGGTGTCGGGGCCGACGAGGTTGTAGGCACCGGAGGCGGAGTCGTCGTGGGCGAGGCTCGAGGCGGCGTGCAGCCAGTCCTCCAGCGAGATCGTGGCGAAGTACTGCTTGCCGTTGCCGATCGGCCCGCCGACCCCGGCCTTGAACGCCGGCAGCATCGCCTTGAGGGCGCCGCCGCTGCGGTCGAGCACGACGCCGGTGCGCAGGACGACCACGCGCGCCCCGGCCTCGACCGCCGGGTCGGCCGCGGCCTGCCAGCGGCGTGAGACGTCGGCGATGAAGGTGTCGCCGTCGAAGGGGGTGTCCTCGGTGATCACCTCGGCGCCGCGGTCGCCGTAGCCGGCGACGCCGTTCTGCGCCAGGAGCACCGGCTTGCGGTCACTGGAGGCGACCGCCTCGGCCAGCACCCGGGTCGTGACCACCCGGCTGTCGAGGAAGGTGCGCTTGTAGCTCTCGGTCCACGGCCAGTGCGCCAGCGGGGCGCCGGCCAGGTTGGCCACGACGTCGGCGGACTCCACCAGCCCGCGGTCGAGGGTGCCGGCGTAGGGGTCCCAGCGGGCCTCCTCAGCGGACGACGGCTCGGAGCGGACCAGACGGACGACCTCGTGGTCGTGGGAGGTGAGGTACGACGCCCAGGCGCGACCGAGGAAGCCGGAGGCGCCGGCGAGGAGGAACCGCATGCCGTCAGCCTACGGACCCACCCGAGGGGCGAGCGTGCCCCTCAAGGCGGGTCCGTCGGCCGTCGGACGGCTGGGTGCGGGCCGGTCAGACCTCGAAGCTGCCGGACTCCAGCCGTGCCTTGAGGTCGGACAGGAAGCGGGCCGCGTCGGCCCCGTCGACCAGGCGGTGGTCGTAGGTCAGAGCCAGGTAGACCATCTGCCGGACCGCGATCGTCTCGCCGAGGTTGGGGTCGTCGATGACCACCGCGCGCTTGACCACCGAGCCGGTGCCCAGGATGGCGACCTGGGGCTGGTTGATGATCGGGGTGTCGAACAGTGCCCCGCGGCTGCCGGTGTTGGTGATCGTGAAGGTGCCACCGCTGAGGTCGTCGGGCCCGATCTTGTTGGACCGGGTGCGGTCGGCGATGTCGGCGATCTTGCGGGCCAGGCCGGCGACGTTGAGGTCGCCGGCGTTCTTGATCACCGGGGTGAGCAGGCCCTTCTCGGTGTCGACCGCGATCGCGACGTTCTCGTGGTCGAAGTAGGTGACCTCGCCCTTGTCGGTGTCGATCGCGGCGTTGAGCGACGGGTGCGTCTTGAGCGTGTCGATCGTCGCCTTGGCGAAGAACGGCATGAACGACAGCTTGACCCCCTCGCGAGCGAGGAAGTCGGCCTTGCGGGAGTCCCGCAGCCGCGCGATCGCGGTGACGTCGACCTCGACCACGGTGGTCAGCTGGGCGGAGGTCTGCAGCGACTCGACCATGCGCTTGGCGATCACCTTGCGCAGGCGCGACAGCGGCTCGGTCTTGCCGCGCAGCGGGCTCGGCTCGGCGCTGGGCGCTCCGGCCGCCGCCGGTGCGGCACCCGCACCCTGGTCCGTGCCCTGGCCCGCCGGGGCGGCGGCCGGAGCGGACTCCTTGGCCTTGGCCGCCTCGAGCACGTCCTGCTTGCGGATGCGTCCGCCGACGCCGGTGCCCTCGATGCCCTCGAGGTCGACGCCGTGCTCCGCGGCCAGCTTGCGGACGAGCGGGGTGACGTAGCCACGGCTGTCGCTGGAGCCCGTCGACGCGGAGTCGGACCCGCCCTCCTGCTGGGGCTCCTTGGTGGGCTCCGTGGCCTTCTTCGCCTCCTCCTTGGGGGAGGCCTTCGGCTCGGGCTCGGGCTCGGGCTCGGGCTCCGGCTCGGGCTCCGGCTCCGGCTCCGGCTCGTCGGCGGAGTCGTCAGCGTCGTCAGCGTCGTCAGCGATGTCGTCGCCGCCCGAGGCGTCGGCGTCACCGACGATCGCGAGCTCGGCGCCGACCTCGACGGTCTCGTCCTCGTCTGCCTTGATCTCGAGCAGGGTGCCGGCGACGGGGGAGGGGATCTCGGTGTCGACCTTGTCGGTGGAGACCTCGAGCAGCGGCTCGTCGACCTCGACGCTGTCACCGACCGACTTGAGCCACTTGGTGATCGTGCCCTCGGTGACGGACTCGCCGAGCGCGGGCAGGGTCACCGCGGTGCCCTTGCCGCTGCTCTTGGTGCCACCGGAGGCGGGCTTGTCGTGGTCGTCGGGGGACTCCTCGTCGGCCTGGTCGCTGCTGCCGGTGTCCTCGTCCTCGGTGTCGTCCTCGGTGTCGTCGTCGGAGTCGTCCTCGGGCTCCTGCTCGGCGGAGTCGTCCGCCTCGTCGGCGGCGTCCTCGGCGGCGTCCTCGGAGTCGTCCTCGGAGTCGTCCTCGGCGTCGTCCGACCCGGAGTCGCTCGACCCGCCCTCGCCCTCGTCACCGATGACCGCGAGCTCGGCGCCGATCTCGACGGTCTCGTCCTCGTCGGCCTTGATCTCGAGCAGGGTGCCGGCGACGGGCGAGGGGATCTCGGTGTCGACCTTGTCGGTGGAGACCTCGAGCAGGGGCTCGTCGACCTCGACCTGGTCGCCGGGCTGCTTGAGCCAGCGGGTGATCGTTCCCTCGGTGACGGACTCGCCGAGTGCCGGAAGAGTGACTGAGGTCGCCATACGGTCTGTTCGCTCCTTCGGACGGCTGTGTCGCCAGCCGCGCTGCGTGCCGATCGGGGAACCGGGTGGTCAGGACGACCGCCCAGGACGGGCTCCATCCTTGCACCAAACCCCGATGAGTCCAGCGGGGCCGCCCAACTCGTCAGTAGGTCCCGCGGCCACGTCCTACCCCCGGGACGCGATCCTCACTCCGCACGTGGGGGAGGATGTGCCCCATGGGGCTCTTCGACCGGCTGCGGGGACGCCGCAGCATGCGGCGCACCTCGGGCGGCTACACCACCGTCCGCACCGCCGACTCCGCGGACGCTGCTCACCTCGAGGAGTTCGTGGCCACGCGCCAGGGCGTCGAGGCCTACCTCGAGCCACGCACGGCGGTCAGCGACGTCACCGTGCTGCTCGTGGCCAACGACGGGGAGTGGACCCGCCGGCGCGTCCCCTCCACCGAGTGGGCGCACAAGTTCGCCGACAAGCACCGCATCGGGGCCTACGACGCCGCGGTGGTCGGCTACCCCGCCCGCATGCGGGAGTACAACCGCCGCAAGAAGGCCGGCGAGCTCTAGCCGCAAGCGCCCCCGCCCGCCAGCCCCCCGCGCCTCGCGCCTCGCCCAACCCCCGCGTCCCGCCCAACCCCCGCGTCCCGCCCAACCCCCGCGTACTCCGACGTACGCGTGGGACATTTTGGACATCGACCGCGCGTACGTCGGAGTACGCCGCGCGGCCGCCCGCCGGCCCGGCCGCCCGGCCGCCGGCCGCCCGGCCGCCCGCCGCCCGGCCGCCCGCCGGCCGCCGGCCGCCGGCCGCCCAGCCGGGTTAGCTGCCCAGCGAGCTCGCGAGCTCGACGAGCGTGGTGACCGCGACGCCGGTGCCGCCGGGGGTGACGTGGCCGTAGGCCGGGCGCTCGTTGAACGCCGGGCCGGCGATGTCGAGGTGCACCCACGGGGTCTCGCCGACGAACTCGCGCAGGAACGCCGCGGCGTAGGACGCCCCGCCCCACCGCTCGGAGTTGTGCTGGGCGAGGTCGGCGATCTTGGAGTTGCCGCGGACCTTCTCGGTCATCTCCTCGGGGATGGGCATGTGCCACAGCTGCTCGCCGGCCTCGCCCGCTGCCTCCGAGACCCGCGCGACGAGCGCGTCGTCGTTGCCGAAGAGGCCGCTGACCCGGTCGCCGAGGGCGACCATGCAGGCGCCGGTGAGGGTGGCGACGTCGACGATCGCGTCGGGGGCGTCCTCGACGGCGTGGACCAGCGCGTCGGCGAGCACGAGCCGCCCCTCGGCGTCGGTGTTGAGCACCTCGACCGTGCGGCCGCCGTAGATCGTGATGACGTCGCCGGGCCGCTGGGCGGAGCCGGAGGGCATGTTCTCAGCCAGCGCGGCGTACGCCGTGACCTTGACCGGCAGGTCGAGCGAGGCGATCGCGGTGATCGCGTTGACGACGGCTGCGGCACCGGCCATGTCCATCTTCATCGTGCCCATGGACCCGGCGGGCTTGAGCGAGAGACCACCGGAGTCGAAGGTGATGCCCTTGCCGACCAGCGCCAGGTGGGCCGTGGCGCCGGCGGGGGAGTAGGTCAGGCGCACGAGCCGCGGCGGGCTGACCGAGCCCTGGCCGACGGCGATCAGACCCCCGCAGCGCTTCTCGCGCAGGGCGTCCTCGTCGAAGACCTCGACGGCCACCTTGGGGCTGCGGGAGGTCGTGCGGCCCTTGGCGGGCGCCGCCTTGCCGGCCTCGGCGACGCGCTCGAGGATCGCCTCGGCGAAGCGGGCGGGCACGAGGTCGCCGGGCGGGGTGTTGACCCAGTCGCGTGTGCGGCTCACCGCGCGGACGAGCACCTCGGCGCGGGCGAACGCGTCCTGCTGCTCCTGCCGGCGCGCGCCGGCGCTGAGGACGACGACCTCGTTGGGCACGTCGTCGGAGGACGTGGTGCGGTAGTCGTCGAAGCGGTAGGCGCCGAGGAGATAGCCCTCGAGAGCGGCCCGCACGTGCTCCGGGCCGTCGGCCGGGAGGCAGAGGGCGACGGAGGCGGCGTTCTTCACCGCGCGCGCCGCGTTGCCGGCCGCCCGGCGCACCTCCGAGGCCTGCACGCCACTGCCGGCCGTGGAGCCGTCCGCCTCGCCGAGACCGACGAGCACGAGCACGGGGGCCTTGATGGTGCCGCCGGTGGGGACCGCGACGACCTGGTCGCGCTTGGCCTCGAAGCCGAGGAGGCTGAGCATCGGACCGAACTTGCGGCCGTAGGCCTCAGCGACGCCCTGCGCGTCCGCGACCACGCGAGGACCCTTGCGGGTGGCGACGAGACCGACGACCACCGCGTCGGTGCCGGTGCGTTCGGGGGAGCCGGTGCGAAGGGTGTAGGTCGTCACCGGGCAGATGGTAGCGGCGGGTTCTTGGGGTACGTTTCCCGCGTGGCCGACCTCCTCCGCTCCCCGCTGCACGACCGGCATCTCGCCCTCGGCGCCAAGCTCGCCGAGTTCGGCGGCTGGGAGATGCCGCTGGAGTACCCCACCGGCGTCCTCAAGGAGCACGCCGCCGTCCGCGAGGCGGTCGGGGTCTTCGACGTGAGCCACCTCGGCAAGGTCCGCGTGACCGGTCCGGGCGCTGCCGACTTCGTCAACGCGACGCTGAGCAACGACCTGGGACGCATCGGGCCCGGCCAGGCGCAGTACACCCTGTGCTGCGACGACGCGACCGGCGGTGTGGTGGACGACCTGATCGCCTACCTCGTCGCCGACGACGACGTGCTGCTGATCCCCAACGCCGCCAACTCCGCCGAGGTCGCCCGCCGCCTGGGCGAGGCCGCGCCCGAAGGTGTCACGATCTCCGACGAGCACCGCGACCACGCGGTCCTCGCGGTGCAGGGGACCCTCTCCGACGAGGTGCTCGGCGCGATGGGGCTGCCCGTCGGCCACGACTACATGTCGTTCGCCGTCGCTCCCTTCGCCGGCGCCGACGTGATCGTGTGCCGCACCGGCTACACCGGCGAGCGTGGCTACGAGCTGGTGGTGCCGGTCGGCGCGGCCGGCGAGGTCTGGGACGCGATCTTCGCCGCCGCGGAGGAGGCCGCCGGCGGCGTCACCCCGTGCGGCCTCGGGGCGCGCGACACCCTGCGCACCGAGATGGGCTACCCGCTGCACGGCCAGGACATCTCCCTGTCCGTCACCCCCGTCCAGGCCCGGCTCGGGTGGGCCGTCGGCTGGTCCAAGCCCGCGTTCTGGGGCAAGGACGTGCTCGCCGCCGAGAAGGCCACCGGACCGGCGCGCGTGCTGCGCGGGCTGGTCGCCGACGGGCGCGGCATCCCGCGACCGGGCATGCGCGTGCTGCTGGCGGCCGACGTGCCGGTCGGCGAGATCACCTCCGGGACGTTCTCGCCCTCGCTGCGCAAGGGGGTCGGGCTCGCCCTGGTCGACAGCCAGGTCACCGACGGCGCCGAGGTCTCGGTCGACGTCCGTGGTCGTCGCGAGGTCTTCGTGGTGACCAAGCCCCCGTTCGTCACGCCCGGCGTGCGCGAGTCCTGAGGAGGTCCTGATGATCCCGTCCGGCACCGAGTCCCACTTCGGCGGCTCCAGCACCTCCGAGCAGCTGGTCTGGCACTGGCGCTGCCTCGACGAGGCCGGCTCCGAGGTCGAGCGCGCCGACGACCCGCGCTTCCCCTCCCAGGGGGACGCCGAGACCTGGGTCGGCGAGGTCTGGCGCGACCTGCGCGAGGAGGGCGTCGAGTCCGTCGTGCTGCTCGAGGGCGACCGTGAGGTCTACGGCCCGATGAGCCTCTCCACCTGACCGCCGCCGGGGACTACGGCTTGGGGTAGCGCCCGGTGAGCTCCTGCCCGATGCGCACCTGCGGCTTGGGGATGCGCATGAAGCGCATCTGCAGGGCCCGCATCAGGGCGTAGAAGGTGGTGCCCTTGAGGTGCTCCTTGCCGAACCGCTCGCGCAGCTGGCGGCGGAGCCGGAACCGCAGCCACGCCGCGTCGAGCACGACGACCACGAGGGTGGCGTTCATGATGCCGGCGCCGAGGTTGAGCGCCCCGCCCACCTGTGCCAGCAGGCTCACGATCAGCAGCGGCATCGCGAACTCGGCCATGTTGAGGCGGGAGTCGACGTAGTCGCGCACGAAGCGGCGTACGGGTCCCTGGTCGCGCGGCAGGAGGTACTTCTCCTCGCCCGCCCGCATCCCGGCGCGGATCTCCTGGCTGCGCTCGGACCGCATCGCGCGGGACTGGCCCTTGGCGGCCTTGGGGTTGCGTGCCGCCTTGGCGCGGGCGCGCGCCGCGGCCTCGGCCTCCTTGCGGGTCGGGGTCGGGCGCCCCTTGCCCCCGGCCTTGGGAGCGGCAGGCTCGGGCTGAGCCTCGACGGCGGACTTCGTACGACGGAACAACGGGGCCTCGTGCAGGTCTCGGGAGCGGCGGGGACTGGGCCCAGGGTATCCGGGTGGGCCGGACCCCCAGGGAACCTCCTGGGGTCCCCGCCCGTTCTCCCCCTAGGGTGGGGAGCGTCCACCGGTGACGAGCCTGACCTCATTCGAAAGGGGCACGTAGATGGGCCTCATGCAGCGCATCATGATGATCTTCAAGGCCAAGGCGCAGAAGGCGGTCGACCGCGCCGAGGACCCGCGCGAGACGCTCGACTACAGCTACCAGAAGCAGCTCGAGCTGCTGCAGAAGGTGCGCAAGGGTGTCGCCGACGTGGCCACGAGCCGCAAGCGCATCGAGCTGCAGATGACCCAGCTCCAGCAGCAGGCCGCCAAGCTGACCGAGCAGGCCCAGAAGGCGCTGTCGATGGGTCGCGAGGACCTCGCCCGCGAGGCGCTGACCCGCAAGAGCGCCCTGACCGGGCAGATCTCCGACCTCGAGGCACAGCACGCGCAGCTGCAGGGCGAGGAGGAGAAGCTCACCCTCGCCTCCCAGCGGCTGCAGGCCAAGGTCGAGTCCTTCCGCACGCGCAAGGAGACGATCAAGGCGACCTACACCGCCGCCCAGGCCCAGACGCGCATCAACGAGGCGTTCTCCGGCATCTCCGAGGAGATGGGCGACGTCGGCATGGCGATCCAGCGGGCCGAGGACAAGACGGCCCAGATGCAGGCCCGCGCCGGCGCGATCGACGAGCTGATCAGCTCGGGGGCGCTCGACGACGCGACCTCGATCAACCGCGGCGACGACATCGCCCGCGAGCTGGAGTCGATGTCCTCGCAGTCCGACGTCGACCGCGAGCTCGCCGAGCTCAAGGCCCGGACCGGCGGCGCACTGACCGCCGGCGACCAGCCCCAGGGCAGCATCGAGGCCGGCGACGTGGCCTCCACCGAGCTGCTGGCGCGCCCCGAGTCGGAGGTGGAGGAGCGGTGATCGTCCGCATCATGTCCGAGGGGCAGTGGGACGTCCCCGACGACCACCTGTCCGCGCTCAACGCCCTCGACGAGGCCCTGGAGCGCGCGGTCCTCACCGGCGACGAGCGGGCCTTCAAGGTGGAGATGACCGCGCTGCTGGACGCCGTGCGCCAGCAGGGCGACCGGGTCGACGACGACTCCCTGGAGGAGTCCGACCTGATCCTGCCCCCGTCCGACGCGACGCTGGAGGAGGTGCGGGCGCTCCTCGGCGACGAGGGACTGATCCCGGACTGACATGAGAGGACCCGATGGCTACTAGCACCCGCTTCGTCGGCGACGCCGGGCTCACCGCCCGGATGACGGCGACCATGTTCCTTCTCGGTGGGCTGTTCGTCGCCGTCGTCGTCGGCCTCATCACCATCGCCCCGCCCGGGTGGGGCTTCGTCATCGGGGTCGTCGCGCTCGGGATCCTCTGGTTCCAGTGGTACAACTCCGACTCCCTCGCCCTCAAGGCGATGCGGGCCCGTGAGGTCAGCCCGCAGGAGGCCCCCGAGCTGCACGACATGATCGACCGCCTGTGCGCGCTGGCCGACATGCCCAAGCCCAAGGTGGCGATCGCCTACACCGACCTGCCCAACGCCTTCGCCACGGGCCGCTCGCCCAGCCGCGCAGCGGTCTGCGTGACGACCGGCATCCTCGACCGGCTCACCCGCGAGGAGCTCGAGGGCGTGCTCGCCCACGAGCTGTCCCACGTGGCCCACCGCGACGTGCTCGTCATGACGCTCGCCTCGTCGGCCGGGATCATCGCCGGGATGACGATGCGCGGCGCGCAGTACGGCGGCATGTTCGGCGGGTTCGGCGGCGGACGTCGCGACGACCGCAACAGCGGGGTGCCCGTCTGGCTGCTGATCCTGGTGGCCAGCCTGGTCGTCTACGCCATCTCGTTCCTCGCCACCCGGCTGCTGTCGCGCTACCGCGAGCTGAGCGCCGACCGGGCGGGGGCGTACCTCACCGGCCGGCCGTCCGCCCTGGCCGACGCCCTGGTGAAGATCACCGGCGACATCTCCTCGATCCCGCAGAAGGACCTGCGGGCCGCCTCGTCGATGAACGCGTTCTTCATCGCCCCCGCGCTGAGCGGGGTCTCGATGAAGACCCTCACCTCGACCCACCCCTCGCTCGAGCAGCGGCTGCAGCAGCTGGCCAAGGTCCAGGCCGAGCTGAGCCGGCCCCTCGACGGGTCCTTCGACGACGGCCCGCCGCCCGCCGGGCCCGACCTGCGGGGCCGCTGAGCATGGGCCTGCGCGACATCCTGGGCCTGTCCAAGCCGGCCAAGCCCGACCTGGACGCGCTGTTCGCCCTGCCCGACGCGGCACTGACGCTGCAGTCGGCGATGGACCTGCGCATGACGGGCCAGGGCGCGGTCTGCTTCCGCGGCGCCGACGGCCCGGCCTTCCGCGAGGCCCTCGCCGACCTGGTCGAGCTGCTCGACAACGACGACGACCCCGACCTGGAGCGGTCGACCGACGCCTTCGGGTTCACCTGGCTGCTGGCCCGCCAGGAGGACATGAGCGCGCTCGTGACCGACCTGCACGCGATCAACACCTCGCTGGAGCTCCAAGGCTTCGCCGAGGGGCTGCTGTGCTCGGTGGTCTCGTTCCGTGACCCCGCGGGGCGCACGCTCGGGCTGGTCTACCTCTACAAGCAGGGCACGTTCTACCCCTTCGCGCCGACCGGGCCGCAGCAGCGCGACAACCTGCTCGAGATCCAGGTCCGCGACCTGCTGGCCAAGGACCTGCCGGTCGAGCGCGACCTCTCGCGCTGGATGGCCCTGTGGGGCGCGCCCGGGCTGTAGCCCGCACCCGCGCGGGAGCCTCAGCCGCGGGGGGACCGGCCCGGCAGGTCGAGCATCTGCTGCAGCGCGACCTGGGCGAAGTGCTCGGTCTCGGGGTCGACCTCGATCACGTTGACCTCCTGTCCGGCGACCAGGCTCTCCAGGGCCCAGACCAGGTGAGGCAGGTCGATCCGGTTCATCGTGGCGCAGTAGCAGACCGTCCGGTCGAGGAAGACCACGGTCTTGTCGGGGTGCTCGGTGGCCAGGCGCTGCACGAGGTTGAGCTCGGTGCCGACCGCCCACGCCGACCCGGCGGGCGCGGCGGCGATGGTCGTGATGATGAACTCGGTCGACCCGACCAGGTCGGCCTTGGTCACGACCTCGTGGGTGCACTCGGGGTGGACCAGCACGGTGACGCCGGGCACGCGCTCGCGGACCTCGTCGACGCAGTCGGGGGAGAAGCGGCCGTGCACCGAGCAGTGGCCCTTCCACAGGATCATCCGGGCGTCGGCCAGCTGCTCGGGGGTCAGGCCACCGTGGGCGCGCAGCGGGTCCCAGACCACGCAGTCCTCGAGCGAGAGCCCCAGCTGAAGGACCGCGGTGTTGCGTCCGAGGTGCTGGTCGGGCAGGAAGAGCACCTTGGTGTCGGGGCCGTGCTGGTCGAACGCCCAGTCCAGCGCGACCTCGGCGTTGCTGGAGGTGCAGACCGTGCCGCCGTGGCGGCCGCAGAACGCCTTGATGTCGGCCGAGGAGTTCATGTAGGTCACCGGCACCGTCGTCGCCGCCACCCCGGCCCGCTCGAGCGCGTCCCAGGCGTCCTCGACCTGGGCGATCCGCGCCATGTCGGCCATCGAGCAGCCGGCCGCGAGGTCGGGCAGCACGACCTTCTGGTGGTCGGCGGTGAGGATGTCGGCCGACTCGGCCATGAAGTGGACGCCGCAGAAGACGATGTACTCCGCGGCCGGCCGTGCGGCGGCCTCCCGCGCGAGCTTGAAGGAGTCCCCGGTCACGTCGGCGAACTGGATGACCTCGTCGCGCTGGTAGTGGTGGCCCAGCACGAACACCCGGTCGCCGAGCGCCGCCTTGGCCGCCCGGGCACGCTCGACCAGGCCGGGGTCGGAGGCCGCCGGGAGGTCGCCGGGGCAGTCCACGCCCCGCTCGGACTGCGGGTCGCGGCCCCGACCCAGGGTGAGCAGCGGGAGGTCCACGGGGGTGGTCGTCATGCGCGCATGCTATTCAGTCCCACGTGCCTCCTCACGCGCGTCCCGTCGTCCTGGTCACCCTGCCCGTCGGCCCCGGCTCGGGGCTCCCGGTCGACCTCACCGTCGACCTGCCCGGCTGCGACGTCCGCGTGGTCGGGGCCGCGGGGCTGCTGGAGCACCCCGAGGCAGGCGAGGCCGTCGCGCTGGTCTGCAACGCCCAGCAGCGGCTCACCGAGCACGACCTCGAGCGGCTGCGGTCGCTGAAGGTGGTCTCGGTCGCCGGGGCGGGGACCGACGGCATGGACCTCGCTGCCCTCGAGCGGCACGGCGTCGTGCTGCGCAACGCCCCGGCGCCGACCGCGGTCGCGACGGCCGAGCTGGCCCTGGCCCTGGTGCTCATGGCGGCCCGCCAGGTCGACGCCGCCCAGGCGATGGTCCGGGCGGGGAAGTGGACCGGTCTGCCCTTCGACGAGGTGTCGGGGCGCGACCTCGAGGGCGCGACGCTGGGCCTGGTCGGCTTCGGTCACATCGCCCAGCGTCTGGGCGCGGCTGCCCGAGCGCTGGGAATGCGGGTGCGGCACACCCACCGCTCCTCGTGCGACGAGCCGGGGCACGTCGAGCACCTCGACGACCTGCTCCGGGCCAGCGACGTGCTCAGCCTCCACGTCCCCCTCACCGAGGAGACGCGCGGGCTGGTCGGTCCGCGCGAGCTGGACCTCCTGCCGCCCGGCGCGATCGTGGTCAACACCGCCCGCGGGCCCGTCCTCGACGCCGAGGCGCTCTGCGACCGGCTCGACGACGGGCGTCTCCTCGCCGCCGGCCTCGACGTGTACGACGACGAGCCGCACGTCCCCGCGCGGCTGCTGGCCACCCCTCGTCTGACCCTGCTGCCGCACCTGGGCAGCGCGACCCCGCAGACCCGTGAGGCGATGGCCCGGACCGCGGCCCGCCACGTCGCGGAGGAGCTCGGGGGCGACCGCGGATGAGGGTGCTGGTCGCGCCCGACAAGTTCGCCGGCACGCTCACCGCCGTCGAGGCAGCCCGGGCCATCGCCGAGGGCTGGGCCCGGCAGGCGCCGGGGGACGAGCTCGACCTGGTGCCGATGGCCGACGGCGGCCCGGGCTTCCTCGACGTGCTCCACCACGCGCTCGGTGGCGAGCTGGAGGCGGTCGTGGTGCCCAGGGCCTTCGGCGGCGAGGTCCCCGCGGCGGTGCTGCGGGTCGGCACGACGGCGTACGTCGAGGCCGCGCAGGCGTGCGGCCTGCACCTGGCCGACGACCGCGACCCCGAGACCGCCCACACCCGCGGTGTCGGAGCGCTCCTCGCCGCGGCCGTCGACGGCGGAGCGACCCGCGTGGTCGTCGGGCTCGGGGGCACGGGCACCAACGACGGGGGAGCGGGCCTGCTGTCCGCCCTCGGGGCCACCTCCGAGCCGGTGGGCGCCCTCGACCGCGGACCTGCCGGCCTGGCGACCGTGGACTCGGTCGACCTCGCACCGGCTCGTGAGCGCCTCGCCGGGGTCGAGCTGGTGGCGGCGAGCGACGTCGACAACCAGCTCCTCGGGCTGCGTGGGGCGACCAACACCTACGGGCCCCAGAAGGGCGTCACCGCCGAGCGGCTCACCTGGGTCGAGGGGACGCTCGAGCGGCTGGTCGCCGCGACCGACCGGCGCACCTCCCTCAGCCCGGGGGCCGGCGCCGCCGGCGGTCTCGGCTTCGCGCTGCTGCTGCTCGGCGCGACCCGGCAGCCCGGCGTCGAGCTGGTGGCCGAGGCCGTCGGGCTCCCCGAGCGCGCCGCCCGGGCCGACCTGGTCGTGACCGGCGAGGGTGCCTTCGACTTCTCCTCGCGCTCGGGCAAGGTGCCCTACGGCGTCGCGTCGGTGGCCCAGCGCGCCCTCCAGCCCTGCGTGGCCCTGGCCGGCCAGGTGCTGGTGGGCTCCCGCGAGATGCGGGCGCTGGGCGTCGAGTCGGCGTACGCCGTGGTCGACCTGGTCGGGGAGGAGCGTGCCTTCGCCGACCCGGCCGGCGCCCTGGCCGACCTGGCGGAGCGGGTGGCCCGCACCTGGTCGCCGTCCCGGTGACCGGGCGAGCGACCGGCTGGGACGAGACCGACGCGACACCAGGAATAACCGTGCGTGTGCGACGATTGGACCTGACGAGGGGTCGTCACCACGCCCCCGACCCACACGCCTAGCCCCAGGGAGTCGCCTCCATGACCGAGCAGGTCGAGACCCGCCAGGACCAGATCAACCTGTCGACGGCCGCCGCCGACAAGGTGCGCAGCCTCCTCTCCCAGGAGGGCCGCGACGACCTCAAGCTCCGCATCGCCGTGCAGCCGGGTGGCTGCTCGGGGCTGCGCTACCAGCTGTTCTTCGACGAGCGCGACCTCGACGGTGACGTCATCACCGACTTCGACGGCGTCGGCGTGGTCGTGGACCGCATGAGCAAGCCCTACCTCAACGGCGCGACGATCGACTTCGTCGACACCATCGAGAAGCAGGGGTTCACCATCGACAACCCCAACGCCTCCGGCTCCTGCGCCTGCGGCGACAGCTTCCACTGAGCTGACTGCTGGACCCTGAGCCCCGGTTCGCCGGGGCTTCGGTCTTTTTCCGGCCCGATCGCTCAGGAGGCCGGCCGCACGCGGACCCGCCGGTCGACGTACGCCCCGTCGAGCACCGAGCGGTCGCCCACCGGGCCGTCGAGGTCGACCAGCGCGGTGTCGGTCGTGGTGAAGGGGCACGAGGCGGGCGCGCCCGAGCGGCGCAGGAGCGTGATCTCGACGGCGACGTCGGTCTCCCGCACGCGCGGGGTGTCGAGGCCGCCGAAGCAGTCGTCGTCGCCGCGGCGGTAGGTCAGCCGCAGCGTGGTGCCCTCCTGCTCCCACGTGACCAGGGGGAGCCCCCGGGGGACCGTGCGGGGCGGGGCGGACGGCGCGGTGGTGACCGGCGCCGTCGCGGCGCCCGGCTGGTTCAGGCGCGAGGCGGAGCCCGGCGGCCCGCCCGGACCGTTGCCGCTGGCCAGCCACCAGGCGAGGAGCATCGCCACCAGGATCGCGAAGCCGGCCAGACCGGACCCCACACCTCGACGCTCACGCACGCTGGAAGTATCCGCGGACGAGCAAGCCCGGCCACCCGTGACGGGTGACCGGGCCGCAGGCCGGAGGCGGCGTGCTCAGTCGAAGTGCAGCGCCATCTCGCCGGCGAGGCGGGCGAGGCTGTCGGGGACGGCGACCGAGGAGGCGAAGGTCGGGTGCCCGGCCACGGCCTCGTCGAACAGGTCACCGCCGGTGGTCTCCACGGCGCGCTGGCCCGGCAGGTGCAGGTTGGTGCCCGCCTCGAGGCAGTCGGTGCTCATCGCGCGGGGGGTTTCGGCGTCGGCGTAGGGGAGGCGTTCGTAGCTCATGTGATCGACGCTAGGGGTTACTCACGGGTCGACCTACGCGTACTGATCAGTAGTGTCCGCGGGTACATTCCAGGGGTGTCCCTCATCGTCACCGGCTCCATCGCGACCGACCACCTGATGTCCTTCCCGGGCCGGTTCTCCGACTCCCTCGTCGTCGACCAGCTCGACAAGATCGCGCTCTCCTTCCTCGTGGAGGACCTCGAGATCCGGCGCGGAGGGTGCGCGGCCAACATCACCTTCGGGCTGGGCAGCCTCGGCCTGCGGCCGGTCCTGGCCGGCGCCGTCGGCTCCGACTTCGTCGACTACCGGTCGTGGCTCGAGCGCCACAACGTGGACTGCGACTCCGTCCACGTCTCCAGCGAGAAGCACACCGCGCGCTTCGTCTGCACCAACGACGAGACGATGGCCCAGATCGCCTCGTTCTACGCCGGCGCGATGTCCGAGGCGCGCGAGATCGAGCTGCGCCCGATCGTCGACCGGCTGGGTCACGTCGACTACGTCCACGTCGGCCCCAACGACCCGCAGGCGATGCTGCGACACACGCAGGAGTGCCGCGACCGGGGCTACCGCTTCGTCGCCGACCCGTCCCAGCAGCTGGCCTTCGGCGACGGCGAGATGATCCGCGACCTCGTCGAGGGCGCCGACCTGCTGTTCACCAACGAGTACGAGGCCGCGCTGCTCTGCCAGAAGACCGGCTGGACCGCCGCAGAGGTGCTCGACCGGGTCGGCACCTGGGTGGTCACCCTCGGGGCCGAGGGTGTGCGGCTCGACCGCAAGGGCGAGCAGTCGATCTCGGTCAAGGCGGTCCCCGAGGTCGCCAAGGTCGAGCCGACCGGCGTGGGCGACGCGTTCCGCGCCGGGTTCCTCGCCGCGCTCAGCTGGGGCCTCACCTCGGAGCGGGCCGCGCAGCTCGGCTGCCTGCTCGCGGTCTACGTCGTCGAGCGCGTCGGCACGCAGGAGTACACCCTCCACCGGGCGGTGTTCCTCGACCGCCTGGCCGCGGCGTACGGCGAGGAGGCGCGTGAGGAGATCGCGCCCCACGTGAGGACCGCCCGCCCCTGACGGTGGTCGAGCTCGACGAGCTCGACGGAGCTCGTCGGGGTCACGCGAGCCGCACGCTGAGCACCGCCACGCCGTCCTCGGCGTCGCGGCGGCCGGCGTACTCGTGACCCCGCAGGCGGCACCACGCCGGGACGTCGGTCAGCGCGGCCGGGTCGTCGCAGGCCACCTCGACGGTGGTGCCCGAGGGCAGGGTCGCGGACAGCTTCGCGAGGCGGATGACCGGCGCCGGGCAGCGCAGCCCCCGGCAGTCCAGCTCGACCGGGGCGGCGCTCACAGCCGCGCCCTGAGGTCGTCGACGACCGCGCGGAGGTCGGCCGCGAGCCGGTCGACGTCGTCCTCGGTCGTGTCGGCGGCGAAGGAGACCCGGGCGTTGCCGTGGGTCAGTGCGCCCATGGCGACGAGCACGTGGGAGGGCTCCATCGCCGAGGACGTGCAGGCCGAGCCGCTGGCCACCGACCAGCCCCGCTCGGCCAGCGCCTGCACCAGGGCCTCCCCGTCGACGTACAGGAACGAGAACGAGACCAGGTGGGGGAGCCGCAGCCCCGGGTCGGCCGGCCCGTGGACGTCGACGTCCTCGAACCCGGCGAGGTGGCCGCGCAGGCGCTCGGCGAGCCGCGCGTGGCGCTGGGCGAGCGAGTCGCGCTCCGCGACGCGCTCCTGGAGCGCGGCCGCGGCGGCCAGCGCGGCCGGGACGTTCTCGAAGCCGGCGACGCGGTGGTCGACCCGGTCGTCGGTGGGCCACGGGGGGCGCCAGCGCGCGCCGCGGCGCACGAGGAGGACGCCGACGCCGGCTGGTCCGCCCCACTTGTGCGCCGACAGCGCCGCGACGTCCCAGTGCCGGGGGAGCGGGAGCCGGGTTCCCGTGGCGCACGCGTCCACCAGGAGCGGCACGCCTGCTGCGGCGTCGGCCACGTCGTCCAGCGGCTGGAGCGTGCCCACCTCGGGGTTGGCCTGCTGGACGGCGACCAGTGCCGCCGGCTCGGCCAGGGCCGCCCGCAGGGCGTCGAGCTCCACCCGTCCGGAGGGGTCGACCCCCACCGCGGTGGAGCCGACCTCCGCCCAGCGGACCGCCGCGAACACCGCCGAGTGCTCGACGGCGGAGTGCACCACGCGTGTCGCCACCTCGCGGCGGCCGCGGAGGAGGCCGAGGACGCCCAGGTGGACCGCCTGGGTCCCCGACGGAGTGAGGCTCACCTCGTCGTCACGCACGCCCAGCGCCTCGGCCGTCGCGGCGCGGGCGTTGTCGAGGAGCAGGCGCGCCCGCCGGGCGGGGTCGTGCAGCCGGAGCGGGTCGGCCCACCCCGCGTCGTACGCCGCCAGGAGCGTCTCGCGGGCCCGTGCGGACAGCGGCTCGGACGACGCGGAGTCGAGGTAGCCGGGCACGTGATCATTGTGCGGCAGGGTGCCCGACCCGCCCGTCGCGGTCGCGCCAGGCGTCGGAAGGATCACATCCGGCGCCGATCCGACGCCGGGAGGCCACTGCGGGCACCCGCAGTAGTAGGGTTTCCGGTGTCCGTCGTGATGTGAAGAGAGAGGCCTGTCTGTGGGTCTGCAGCTCCCCAAGCGCGCACGCCGCCTTACCGGGGTCGCCCTGATTCCCGTGCTCCTCCTCCTGGCCTCCTGCTCGCAGGCCCAGCAGGACGAGTGGAAGCGCGGCGCCATGCCCGAGGCCGCGTCCGACCGGTCCAACGTGATGATCGAGTTCTGGCAATGGACGTGGGTCGCCGCCCTGGTGGTCGGCGTCCTGGTCTGGGGCCTGATCTTCTACTCCGTCATCAAGTTCCGCCGCCGCAGCGACGACGAGGTCCCGCTGCAGACGCGCTACAACCTGCCGATGGAGATCCTCTACACGGTCGCCCCGGTCATCGTGGTGCTGGTGCTCTTCGACTACGTCGTCAAGGTCCAGGACGAGGTCAAGGCCGCGCCCGAGCCCGACCACATCATCAAGGTCGTCGGCCAGAAGTGGTCGTGGAGCTTCAACTACTACAAGGACGACGCGATCGGCGGCCAGACCGTCAACGTCGTCGGCACCCCGGCCGACCCGCCGACGCTGGTGCTGCCGGTCGACGAGGTCGTGCGCTTCGACCTCGACTCGCCCGACGTCATCCACTCCTTCTGGGTGGCCGGCTTCCACTACAAGGAAGACGTCATCCCCGGCAAGACCAACACGTTCACGCTCACGCCCACCCGCAAGGGTGACTACCGCGGCAAGTGCGCGGAGCTGTGCGGCGTCTACCACTCGCGGATGCTGTTCAACGTCAAGATCGTCTCCGCGGACGAGTACGACGCCTACCTCAAGACGCTGAGCCAGAACCCCGACCACGTCGGGCTCTTCGAGGGCGCCGACTACGCCCGCACCCAGGCCGGGCTCGAGACCCAGGGAGGCGCGGAGTGACCACCACCGCAGACCCGCACGCAGGCACCGCCGGCCACGGCGGGCACGGCCCGCACATCGGCCCCAAGCCGACGATCGGTCAGCAGGTGGTGCGCGTGCTCACCACCACCGACCACAAGCTGATCGGCAAGCTCTACTTCGGCACCTCGTTCGCCTGGTTCATCCTCGGCGGCATCATGGCGCTGATCATCCGCTCCGAGCTGGCCTACCCCGGCCAGCAGGTCGTGAGCGACCAGCGCTACAACGAGCTGTTCACGATGCACGGCACGATCATGCTGCTGCTGTTCGCGACGCCCCTGTTCTTCGCCTTCGGCAACGCGATCATGCCGCTGCAGATCGGAGCGCCCGACGTGGCGTTCCCGCGGCTCAACATGTTCAGCTACTGGCTCTACCTCTTCGGTGGCCTCATCGTGGCCGCCGGGTTCCTGACCCCGGGCGGCGCGGCGGCCTTCGGCTGGTTCGCCTACGTCCCGCTGTCCGACGGCATCAACAGCCCGGGCGTCGGCGGTGACCTGTGGGTGATGGGCCTGTGGATGAGCGGCCTGGGCACGATCCTCGGCGCGGTCAACTTCACCACGACGATCATCTGCATGCGGGCGCCGGGCCTCACGATGTTCCGGATGCCGATCTTCACCTGGAACACCCTCATCACCAGCATGCTCGTGCTGATGGTCTTCCCGATCTTCGCGGCCGCCCTGCTCACCCTCGAGGCCGACCGGGCCTTCGGCGCCCACGTCTTCGACCCGGTGCACGGTGGCCCGATCCTGTGGCAGCACCTGTTCTGGTTCTTCGGCCATCCAGAGGTCTACATCATCGCGTTGCCGTTCTTCGGCATCATCACCGAGGTCCTGCCGGTCTTCAGCCGCAAGCCGATCTTCGGCTACGTCGGCCTGGTCGGCGCGACCCTGTCGATCGCGATCCTGTCGATGGCGGTGTGGGCCCACCACATGTTCGTCACCGGCTCGGTCGACCTGGCGTTCTTCTCCGGCATGACGATGCTGATCGCGGTGCCCACGGGGGTGAAGTTCTTCAACTGGATCGGCACGATGTGGAACGGGTCCCTGACGTTCGAGACGCCCATGCTGTGGTCGCTCGGCTTCCTGGTGACGTTCCTCTTCGGTGGACTGACCGGCGTGATCCTGGCGGCACCGCCGCTGGACTTCCACGTCTCCGACAGCTACTTCGTGGTGGCCCACTTCCACTACGTGGTGTTCGGCACCGTGGTGTTCGCGATGTTCGCCGGGTTCTACTTCTGGTGGCCCAAGATGTTCGGCAAGATGCTCGACGAGCGTCTCGGCAAGGTGCACTTCTGGATGCTGTTCGTCGGCTTCCACACCACGTTCCTGGTGCAGCACTGGCTGGGTGTCGAGGGCATGCCGCGTCGCTACGCCGACTACCTGCCCGACGAGGGGTTCACCTTCCTCAACCAGGTGTCCACGGTGGGCGCGTTCATCCTGGCCGCCTCGATGCTGCCGTTCATGTGGAACGTCTACAAGACCTCCAAGTCGCCCGACGTCCTCGTCGACGACCCGTGGGGCTGGGGCCGTTCGCTCGAGTGGGCGACCAGCTGCCCGCCGCCGCGGCACAACTTCCACACGCTGCCGCGCATCCGCTCGGAGTCCCCGGCCTTCGACCTCCACCACCCGGAGATCGCCGCGCTCGAGCTCGCCGACAACGACCCGGACGACCCGCGGGTCGGTGCCGACCAGGGAAGGGTTCTCTAGATGAAGGTCGAAGCCTGGATCTTCGGCGCCTGCACGATCTTCTTCGTGTTCGTCGCGCCCCTCTATTGGTTCATGTCCGGTGACCCGACCGGCACCACCGCGTTGGTGATGACGTCGCTGCTGACCCTGCTGATCACGTTCTACCTGGGCTTCCACGCCCGCCGGATGAGCCAGCTGGGCACCCCGCGCCCCGAGGACCGCAAGGACGCCGAGATCGCCGACGGCGCCGGCGAGCTGGGCTTCTTCCCGCCCTACTCCTGGTGGCCGCTGTGGTGCGGCGCGACGCTCGGCGTGATCGTCTTCGGCGTGGCCATGCAGGCGTGGTGGCTGTTCGTCATCGGCATCGTGATCGGCGCGGCCGCCCTGAGCGGCTGGGTCTTCGAGTACTACCGCGGCGTGCACGCTCACTGAGCCCGCCCGAGCCTCGACGGCGCCGTCCCCCGCACCGGGGGCCGGCGCCGTCGTACGTCCCGGCCGGCGGCACCGGCCCACCCGGACGGGTGCCGAATCGTGAGCATCGCCACCGCATCGCGAGGCGTGTCGTCGGGCACCTGGTTGTTACAGTTGAGAACTCAGTAGAGATCCCAGTCACCAGTCCCGAGGGGGGATCCGTGATGTCCTGCAAGCCCATCTCCGACCGGCGACGGCTCCGCGCTGCCGCCGTCGTGGGCCTGAGCGTGCTGACCGTCGGGTCCCTGAGCGCGTGCAACGCCGAGCTCGACGGCGACCAGGCCCTCGGCAACCCGTTCTCCGACGAGTCCAGCGCGACGCCCCAGGTGCCCCAGGTCCAGGTCCAGGCCAACGTCAGGCCCCGCAAGCCGGTGCACGTCGACCACCTCGTGAAGGTCACCGCCACCCAGGGCACGCTCGACAAGGTCGTGGTGCGCAGCGCCAACGGCAAGACCCGAGTGCCCGGCACGCTCGCCCAGGACGGCACGAGCTGGCAGGCCTCGGGTCTGCTCGAGCCCGGCATGACCTACCGCATCCAGGCGACCGCCCAGGACGAGGACGGCCTGAGCAAGCAGTTCGCCCGCACGTTCAAGACCGACGACCTGTCGCTGGACGAGCAGACCTACCCGTCCCTGGTGCCGGCTGACGGCGACACGGTCGGGGTGGCGATGCCGGTCATCCTGCGCTTCGACGTCCCGGTCGAGCACAAGGCGGCCTTCGAGCGTCACCTGTCGGTGCGGACGACCCCCGCCCAGCCGGGCTCGTGGCACTGGATGTCCGACACCGAGGTCCACTGGCGCCCGCGGCACTACTGGAAGCCCGGCACCAAGGTCGACGTCACGGCGGCGATCAACAGCGTCGACGCCGGCAACGGCGTCTACGGCCAGGAGGACCGCACCAGCTCGTTCACGATCGGTGACGCGCTGCGGATGAAGATCAACCTCGCCTCGCACCAGATGAAGGTCACGCGCAACGGCGAGCTGCTGCGGACGATCCCGATCACCGGCGGCAAGCCGGGCTTCACCACCCGGTCGGGCACCAAGGTGATCATCGAGAAGTTCACCAGCAAGCGCATGGACGCGGCGACGACCGGGATCAACCCGGACAACCCGGAGTACTACAACCTGAGCGACGTGAAGTTCGCCCAGCGCGTCACCTACTCCGGTGAGTTCCTGCACGCGGCGCCGTGGTCGGTGGGCTCGCAGGGCTACGCCAACGTCTCCCACGGCTGCGTCGGCATGAGCACCTCCAACGCCGAGTGGCTGTTCGGCCAGACCAAGGTCGGCGACCCGGTCGAGGTCACCGGCAGCGACCGCCCGATGGACCTGACCAACGGCTACGGCGACTGGAACGCGACGTGGCAGGACTACCGCCAGGGCAGCGCGCTCCACTGAGCCCACAGCACACGACACGAGGGCCGTCCGGACTCCCGGGCGGCCCTCGTCACGTCAGCGGGCAGCACGTGACTCGGATCATGGCCGAGCGGGGCAGGTGTGCGGTCCGCCCGTCGTTGGGACAGGTGACGGACACCGTGGTCCGTCACCACGAACTGACCGCATCACGTGACCTCCTGGAGGACGCCATGCTGCCCCTGCCCCCCATCCGCACCTCGTCCTGGTCCCTGCGCGGGATCGTCCGCCGCCTCGACGCCCACACGCTGTGGGCGTTCAACGCAGGACGCACTCACCGGCGCTGAGCGCGCCCGGCGCCGCTGGCCGGCGTACGACGACGAAGGCCGCCCGGGTTGCCCCGGGCGGCCTTCGTGTCGGTGCGTGTCGAGCGGGTCAGTGCCCCTTGCGGAGCTCGTCGTCGCCCATCTCGTGACGGCCGTCGTACTGGTGGCCGTCGGCGGCGACGAGTGCCTTGTCGGGCTCGCCCCAGCCGGGCTCCAGCTCGGCGTGGTGGTGCGCGTCCTCGAGCTCCTGCAGGGTCGGCTTCTGGACGTTGTCGCCGAACCAGTACTTCGAGAGGCGGGCCCGGACCTTGTCCAACGTCCGGGCGCCCTTGGCCCGCACGCCGTTGGCATCGGTCTCGGGGGAGCCGGCGTAGATCTGCTCTCGGGGCCGCGCGGTGAGCGTGTAGGCCTCGTCGAGCGTGATCGGAGCGTGGCGCTCGGTGTAGCCACCGTCGACCGACCGCATGATGACGCCGGTCTCGTAGCCGTGGAGCAGGCGGGCCTCGTCGGCGCGCTGGAGCGAGATGCACCAGCGACGCGTCGCGATGAACGCCAGCGGAGGCAGGACGAACACGGCCACCCGCATGAAGTAGGTGATCTGGTTGAGGTCCAGGTGGAACAGCACGGCCAGGATGTCGTTGCCGCCGGCGGCCCAGAGCAGGCCGTAGGCGGTCATGAACATGACCAGGAAGGCCGTGCGGTTGGGCGCGTTGCGCGGGCGCTCGAGCAGGTGGTGCTCGGTCTTGTCACCGGTGATCCAGGCCTCGATGAAGGGGTAGAGGAGCACTCCACCGAAGATCACGAAGGGCAGGATCTGGGCCGGCAGCATGATGTTCCACGAGATCGTGACGCCCAGGATGTGCGTCTCGATGCCGGGGAAGATGCGCAGCAGACCCTCGGCGACACCCATGTACCAGTCGGGCTGGGAGCCCGCGGTGACCTCGGCCGGGTTGTAGGGGCCGTAGCGCCAGACCGGGTTGATCGACAGCAGGCCACCCATGAGGGCGGTGACGCCGAAGACGATGAAGAAGAAGCCACCGGCCTTGGCCATGTAGATCGGCATGAGGGGGTAGCCCACGACGTTCTCGTTGGTCCGGCCGGGGCCAGGCCACTGCGTGTGCTTGTGGTAGACGAGCAGCATCATGTGGGCCCCGATGAGCGCCAGGATGAGGCCCGGGATCAGCAGGATGTGCACGGCGTAGAGGCGCGGGATGATCACGTCTCCGGGGAACTCGCCGCCGAAGAGGAAGAACGACATGTAGGTGCCGAGCACCGGGGTCGCCTTCACGATGCCGTCGGCGATGCGCAGGCCCGTGCCGGAGAGCAGGTCGTCAGGCAGGGAGTAGCCGGCGAAGCCCTCGAGGATGCCGAGCAGCAGCAGCACGCCACCGATCAGCCAGTTGAGCTCGCGGGGCTTGCGGAAGGCGCCGGTGAGGAAGACGCGCATCAGGTGCACGAACATCGCCGCGACGAAGAGCATGGCCGCCCAGTGGTGCATCTGACGCATCAGCAGGCCGCCGCGCACGTCGAAGGAGATGTGCAGCGTCGAGGCGTAGGCCTCGGACATCTCGATGCCGCGCAGCTGGGGGTAGGAGCCGTTGTAGACGACCTCGCCCATGCTCGGCTTGAACCAGAACGTGAGGAACACGCCGGTCAGCAGGAGGATCACGAAGCTCCACAGCGCGATCTCGCCCAGCATGAACGACCAGTGGTCGGGGAAGACCTTGCGGAGCTGCTTCTTGCCGAGCCCGGCGAGGCCCAGACGGTCGTCGGCCCAGGTGGCGGCTGCGCCGACCTTGCTGGGCTTCGACGGCTTGGCCGCGGTCTTGGCGGTCGTGCTGGCCTGGCTCATCATCCACGCTCCCAGAAACTCGGCCCGACCGGTTCGGTGAAGTCGCTCGTGGCGATCAGGTAGCCCTCATCATCCACCGCGAGCGGAAGCTGGGGCAACGCTCGGGCCGCCGGCCCGAAGATCACCTTGCCATTATCCGCAAGTGCAAAAGTCGACTGGTGGCACGGGCACAGCAGGTGGTGCGTCTGCTGCTCCCAGAGCGAGATCGGGCAGCCCACGTGGGTGCAGATCTTGCTGTAGGCCAGGATCCCGTCGACGCCCCAGTCCTCGCGGCCCTTGGCCGGGGTGATGTCGCCGGGCTCCATGCGGACCACGATGATCGCGGCCTTGGTCTTCGCGACCAGCTGCTCGTGGCCGGTGATGGTCTCCTGGCCGTAGGGCTCGCCGTTGTAGAAGATCTCGGGCTCGGCGTTGACCAGCTGGCCGATCTCGATCCACTCGGGCTTGAGCGGGGCGCCGGAGACGTCGTTGCAGACCCGCATGCCCTCGCGCCAGACGGTCTTGTAGAGCGTCCTGCCCGGCAGCGGACCCAGGTCGCGCAGGGGGACGATCGCCACCAGGCCGAGCGCGCCCAGGGCGCCGAGCAGCGTGTTGCGGATGAGGGGGCGACGGGCGATGCCCGAGTCGTCGATGCCGGCCTGGAGAGCCGCCAGGGTCACCTCGCGGTCCTCCTCGGAGGAACGAGCCGGGTGGCGCTGCTCGACGATCTCCTGGTCGTTCATCAGCTTGCGCGACCACTGGATGGCGCCGATGCCGATGAACAGCAGCGCACCGCCCAGGGTCAGACCGAGGAACAGCGTCGAGGAGCCGATCCCCAGGAACGTGTCGGGGTTGTCGCCGACGTCGAAGGCGAAGTAGGAGACGACGAACAGCAGGACCAGGACGATGCTGCCCCCGAAGAACCCGGCCACCTGGCGCTCCGCGCGCTTCTCGGCGTGCGGGTCGACGTCGGTGGGGCGGGGGAGGTGCTCGGGGAGGCCGGGGTCGACGATCGGGTCACCGGTGGTGGCCAGGTCGGAGTCCGTCGGCCCGTGCCCCGGGACGAGGTCGGTCACAGGGAGGCTCCCTTCCGGGTGGTGCGGGCGGTGTGCGAGGCGATCCAGATGGCGAACCCGACCAATCCACCGATCCCCGCGATCCAGGCGAACATGCCTTCACTGACCGGACCGAGGGAGCCCATGGAGAACCCGCCGTAGCGCGGGGTCTCCTCGATGCTCTGGATGTAGGCGATCACGTCGCGCTTCTGCTCGGGGGTGATCACCTCGTCGGAGAAGACCGGCATCTGCTGCGGGCCGGTGATGAGCGCCTCGTAGATGTGGCGCGGCTCGACTCCGATGAGCGTGGGGGCGTACTTGCCACCCGGGAGCGCACCACCGGAGGCGGCGAAGTTGTGGCACGCCGTGCAGTTGGTGCGGAAGAACTCGCCGCCGCGGACGACGGCCTCGGCGCGCTGGTCCTCGGGGATGGTCTCCGGGTCGTACATCTCCTTGTCGGGGACCGACGGGCCGGGGCCGAGCGAGGCGACGTAGGCCGCGAGCTGCTCGACCTCCTGCGGGGAGTAGACCTTGGGCTTGCGCTGGGCCTGGGCGCCGGGGGCGGCCATCGGCATGCGGCCGGTGCCGACCTGGAAGTCGACCGCGGCGGCGCCGACGCCGACCAGGGAGGGGCCGTACTGCTTGCCGTTCTTGGTCGGCACGCCCTCGCCGTTCATCCCGTGGCAGGAGGAGCAGCCGACCAGGAACAGCGCGCGACCTGCCGCGACGGTGTCCTGGTCGTAGGAGGACTGCTCGGCCTGGGCGGGCGTGGACAGGCTGCTGTCGACCACGCTGTAGACCAGGCCGGTGGCCATGAGGGCCAGCAGCAGGACCACCGGCGCGGCGTACCTGCTGCGCCTGGTGGCCGAGAGTCGCGCTGAAAGTCGTCGCACGAGAGGCTTCCTTTGTCCGTCTGCGGAGGGGCTCGGGTGGATGGTGCTGGGTCTACTTGAGGATGTAGACCGTGGCGAACAGCCCGATCCACACCACGTCGACGAAGTGCCAGTAGTACGAGACGACGATCGCGGTGACCGCCTGCTCGTGGGTGAACTTCTTGGCGAGGTACGTCCGCCCGAGGACGTAGAGGAAGGCGATGAGGCCGCCGGTCACGTGGAGGCCGTGGAAGCCGGTGGCGAGGTAGAACAGCGAGCCGTAGGCCGAGGACGGGATGGTGACGCCCTCGTGGATGAGCTCGGTGTACTCCAGCGCCTGGCCGCCGATGAAGACCGCGCCCATGCAGTAGGTGAGGATGAACCACTCACGCAGGCCCCAGCCGCGGACGTTGAAGACCTTGCCCTTGCGCCCGACCTGGCCGCGCTCGGCGGCGAAGACGCCCAGCTGGCAGGTGAGGGAGGACAGCACCAGGATCGTGGTGTTGACCGAGGAGAACGGCACGTTGAGCTTGGCCGTCTCCTGGCTCCACAGCTCGGGCGACACCGACCGGATCGTGAAGTACGCCGCGAAGAGCGCCGCGAAGAACATCAGCTCGGAGGCCAGCCAGATGATGGTGCCCACGCTCACCATGCTCGGACGGTCGTGATGACCGTGGAGACGGGACGCGGGAATCACAGCAGTTGATGTCGCCACGGGGGCCATTATGTCGACAACAGCCCCTCAAAGCACCACGACCCCCATGCTCGGAGGGTCATCTTCTTCACACAGGTGAGCCAGGGCGCGCGACCTAGGCTGGAACCGTGCTGCTGACCCACACCGCGTCGACCCCCTCGCTGCCCCCGTTCGGGCTCGGCGCGGTGTTCACCGAGTGGGGAATCGCCCCGTTCCTCACGATTGTCACGGTCTGGGTGGCGGGCGCCTACCTCCTGGGGGTGCGGCACCTGCACCAGCGGGGCGACGCCTGGCCCGTCGGACGGACCCTCGCGTTCGTGGGCGGCGGCATGGGGACCTTCTACTTCGCCACCTCGTCGGGCCTGGCGGCCTACGACACGACGCTGCTGAGCGCCCACATGGTGCAGCACATGCTGCTCTCGATGCTGGTGCCGCTGATGCTCGCGCTGGGCGCCCCCGTCACGCTGGCCCTCCGGGTGCTGCGCGGCCGGCCCCGTCGCGCCCTGCTCGCGGTGCTGCACTCGCGCGTCGTACGCGTGCTGTCGTTCCCGCCCCTGACCTTCGCGCTGTTCGTGCTGTCGCCGTGGGTCCTCTACTTCTCCGGGTGGTACGACGCGACGCTGCGCTCGGAGTACCTCCACGAGATGATGCACATCCACCTCGTGCTGGTCGGCTCGCTGTTCCTGTGGCCGCTGGTCGGGGTCGACCCGGTGCCGGGGCGTGTGGCGTACCCGTTCCGGATGCTGCTGATGGTGATGACGCTGCCGTTCCACGCCTTCCTCGGGGTGACGATCATGGACCAGACGACGCTGCTCGGAGGCGACTGGTACCCCTCCCTCGACCTGCCGTGGCTCCCCTCGCCGTACGCCGACCAGCACCTGGCCGGCGGGATCCTGTGGGGCAGCGGCGACCTGGTCGGCCTGGCGTTCTTCATCGTGCTGTTCACCCAGTGGGTGCGGAGCTCGATGAAGGAGGCGGAGCGCGAGGACCGGCGCCTCGACCTGCTGGAGGCGAGGGCGCGCAGGGACTCGCCGGTGGTCGAGCCCAGTCGAGACCAACCCGCGTCGAGCGACCGGTAGCATCGCCCGCGTGAGCCAGACCGCATCCAGCCCGACGCTGAAGGTCCTCGTCTACAGCGACGACGTCAACACGCGCAGCCAGGTCGTGCTCGCGCTCGGGCCGCGGCCCCACCCCGACCTGCCCAAGGTGGAGTACGTCGAGGTGGCGACCGAGCCGATGGTCATCGAGCACATGGACGGCGGGTCGATCGACCTGGCCATCCTCGACGGCGAGGCCGTGCCCGCCGGCGGCATGGGCATCGCCCGCCAGCTCAAGGACGAGATCTACAACTGCCCGCCGGTGCTCGTGCTGACCGGCCGCGTCGAGGACGCCTGGCTGGCGACCTGGTCCCGGGCCGAGGCAGCGGTGCCTCACCCGATCGACCCGCTGCGGCTCGCCGACGTCGTGGTCCGGCTCCTCCGGGCGCGCGCCGGCGTGGCTGCCGGCTGATTCCGCCGGGTTGTCGACCGTGGAGCCCGGCACGTCCTGGCCCGACCTGATCACCGCTCTGATCGGCGGGTCCGACCTGACCCGCGCGCAGACCGGTTGGGCGATGAACGAGATCCTCTCCGGCGAGGCGACCCCGGTGCAGGTGGCGGGCTTCGTGGTCGCCCTGCGTGCCAAGGGCGAGACCGTCGACGAGATCGCGGGGCTGGTGGAGTCGCTCTACGAGCACGCGGTGACGCTGTCGCTGCCGGGGCGCTGGCTCGACGTGGTCGGCACCGGTGGTGACCGGTCGATGTCGGTCAACATCTCCACCATGTCGGCGGTCGTGGCCGCCGGGGCCGGCGCGCCCGTGATCAAGCACGGCAACCGGTCGGCGTCGTCGAAGGCCGGTGCGGCCGACGTGCTCGAGGTGCTCGGGGTGCGGCTCGACCTCTCGCCCGAGCAGGTCCGGTCCGTCGCGGAGCAGGCCGGCATCTCGTTCTGCTTCGCCCCCGCCTTCCACCCGGCCCTGCGCCACGCCGGCGTGGCGCGACGCGAGCTGGCCGTCGCCACGGTCTTCAACTTCCTCGGCCCGCTGGCCAACCCCGGCTCACCCGCCGCCCAGGCGATCGGCTGCGCCGACCTGCGCATGGCGCCGATCATGGCCGGCGTCTTCGCCGACCGGGGCGTCGACGCCTGGGTGTTCCGCGGCGACGACGGGCTCGACGAGCTCACCACGACGACCACCTCGCGCCTCTGGGCCGTGTCCGGTGGCCAGGTCACCGAGCACGTCGTCGATGCGGCGGTGCTCGGTCTGCCCCGCTCCACGCCGTCGGACCTGCGCGGCGGGGACGCCGAGCACAACGCGGCCGTCGTACGCCGGGTGCTGGCGGGGGAGCAGGGCCCCGTGCGCGACGCGGTCGTCCTCAACGCCGGCGCCGCGCTCGCCGTACACGCAGGGGGTGGGGGTGACCCGCTCGAGGCGTTGACCGCGGGAGCCCGCCGCGCTGCGGCGGCCATCGACTCCGGCGCCGCCGCCGACGCCCTCGACCGGTGGGTCGAGGCGTCCTCGTCAGCGCAATGACGGGCCGCCGCGCGAATCTCATCGCGCTGGGCGTTGGTGCGGGTCTGATCTGCGTCTGGGTCGCGGCTGTCCTAGCGATGCTCGACCGTGGCTTCGACCTCAGTGACGAGGGGTACTACCTGCTGTCATATGAGCACTGGCGAAGTCTGACCAGGACGCACAGTGGGAACCAGTACGTGCTCGGACCGATCTTCAATGCGCTGCACGAAAGCGTGCCGGCTCTCCGTGGCTTTCGACTGGTGTCGGTCCTGGCCTCCTTTTCGTGGTTCGCCTGGGCATTCGTCCGCTGGGCAGATTGCCGCGAGCTCTGTCAGCTGTCACGACTTGGCAGGGTCAACGTCGCTGTGTGGGTGGTGGCAAGCGCAGGCGCGACCTATGCCTGGTCCCCTCTCAGCCCGGGCTACAACGACACAGCGATCGTGGCGTCCGCTGTCATCGCTGCATCGATCCTGCACATGGTCAGTGTCGGACCCGGAGAGCGCGTGAGGTTGTGGCCAGCTGTCGCGTGCGGAGTCGCAGCGCTCGTACTGATATTGGCAAAGTGGACCGCGGGAATCGTGGCAGTGGTCTGGCTCGCCTCGTGCGTGATCGTCTCGCTCAGGGCGGGCCGGCGAGCCGCGACGCGGCGGGTGGCCTTCGGGTTCTTCGCAGGGCTTCTCACTTCCTTGGGAGCACTACATGTGGCTGTCATTCACTTGGGCGAGGCGGTGCCTCCCATGCTCGAGGTCAACAGAATGCTGGCCGGCGAGAACTACTCGCCGCTGTCGTTACTCGGTCTCTATGTTCAAACTGCAGCGCGGCAGTGCGCAGTGGGGGCGCTGATCGCCCTTCCGCTCATCGTCGTCGGTGGGCTCCAACGAGCGACTTCGAAGCGTGCACCACGGATGGGACTGGCGATCGCGCTCCTAGGCGTACCCGCGACGCTGGTGCTCTGCTTCCCTTCGACTGCCGGTGTCCCGGGGGTCGGTGCCACGGGCCTGGACACGCTCATCTCGGCGCTGGCGGCCTTGTGCGCGGTAGCAGCCGTTGGAACCGTCAGCCTCAGACGTTCGCGTCGTATGGCGGTCCGTCTCCAGGACTTCCAGCCGATGAGGCTCGAGGACTCGGTGATCCTCTGGGCGCTGTGTGGGCTCCCGCTTGCGCAGGCAGCTGGGTCGAACAACCCGGTCTTGTACGTGGCTCTGGCCGGCTTTCCCTTCTGGGTGGCCTGCCTGGCCCTGCAACTTGCGCGATCGCGGGAACGAGCGCTCGCGTGGACCCTGGCGGCCTCTGCTCTGGGTTGGGCCGTGACAGTTGCTGCAGTCGCCGGAGCATTGGGGACCATGCTTGCGCCGTACCGGACCGCGGGCTTCGCAGAGGCAGACACCTCTATCGCAGGCGAGGGCCCGGCCGAGGGTCTGCGGGTGAGCGCTGCCGAAGCGGCGAGGGTGCACCGCGTGCGTGAGGCACTTGACGGCATCGATGTGGCTGGTCGCCCGATGATCGTCTATGACGAGCTTGCGGGCCTGACCTGGCTCCTCGGAGGCGAGCCAGTGGGGGAGGCATGGTTCGGCTCTGACAATCCTCGACGTTCAGCGGCCGCAGTCGCCTCGGCCTGTCAGAACGGAAACCCGTGGGGAACGCGACAGCCAGTCATCATCTTTTCGCGCACCCCCACTCGCCAGGATCTTCAGGGACTGGCGGCTTGCGACATCGACCTTCGTCGGAACTATCTACAAAAGTCAGTCTCCGGGTGGTCCCCCGTGTTGAGGGTCTACGTCCCTCATTGACGACGGCGCGGAAGACCTGCTTACTCCGGCACGTCGGCGCGAATGACCCGAGCGACGGAATACAGCGGACGCTGTTGGACCTCTGTGTAGACCCGACCCAAGTAGCTGCCGATGACCCCCATCATGATGATCTGAATGCCTCCGAGCATGAAGATGCCGACCCCGAGAAATGCCCATCCGGGCACGGCCCGCTCGGGCGTCAGCAGTTTGACTCCCAGGATGTAGACGGCACCGATAAGACTGAGCAGGGAGATGAGGAAGCCCAAGCGAGTGATCAGCCGCAGCGGCACCGTCGAGAAGCCGGTCACCCCGTCGGCCGCTAGACGCAACATCTTGCGCAGGGGATAGCCCGTCCGGCCACCGTGACGGGGATCTCTGTCAAAGGTGACTGCTTCTTGTCGAAAGCCGACTTGCGCCACGATCCCGCGTAGAAAGCGGTTGCGTTCCTGGTAGCGGAGTACTTCCTGCAGTACCCGTTGGTCGATCAGTCTGAAGTCGCCCACGTTTCGGGGGATCTTGGTCTCGGAGAGATGGTCCAACGTCCAATAGAAGCCGTAGGCGGTCGCGCGCTTGATCGCGCCGTCCTTACGGGAGGCCCGCTCGGCGTAGACGACCTCGGCACCGGCCTCCCAGCGCTCGATCAGGCGCATCGCAACAGAGGGTGGGTCCTGTAGATCGGTGTCCATGATGACCACGGCGTCGGCGTCCTGGCACATGTCCAGCCCTGCCGTGATGGCGATCTGATGCCCGAAGTTCCGCGACAGCGAGACAGCAGTGACTCGCGGGTCCCGACGAGCGATGTCTCCCAGGTGGGCGAGAGAGCTGTCTGTGCTCCCGTCATCGATG
This sequence comes from Nocardioides marmoribigeumensis, assembly GCF_031458325.1. Lineage (NCBI taxonomy): Bacteria > Bacillati > Actinomycetota > Actinomycetes > Propionibacteriales > Nocardioidaceae > Nocardioides > Nocardioides marmoribigeumensis. The sequence continues at coordinate 138,141 of NZ_JAVDYG010000001.1, read as the reverse complement.
TAGACAAACTCGTAACGAAGGTCTTTGCGTCGGTCGGTAGCGCGGGTGAGCGCGAGGTGGAACGCTCCGATACTTGCCACCTCGTTGAAGACGGGAAGCACGAAAGCGACGACTCGCGTCGCTGCGGCGTCTCGGTCATCCTCCGGGATCGGCACTTGTCCGCACCTCTACAGCTGTTGGGTAGTACCGATGCGTGCGGACTCCTTCATGGCCGTGGCCACCAGCACCACGTCGCTGGCCTCCTGCATCGTGACGACGTCGTTGCGCTCGCCGAGGACCGCGTCGCGGAACGCCTGGAGCTCGACCACGAGCGGCTCGGGCTTGGCGATGGCGTAGCGGATCATGTCGCCCTGCACGACACCCTGGAAGGACTGCATCGTGTCCCAGGCGACGGGCTGGACGCCGTTGGCGAAGAAGGTCAGGTCGGCGCTGACGGTGTCGGCGACGAAGCTGCCGCGCTCGCCGCTGACGACCGTGACCCGCTCCTTGAGGGGCGAGAGCCAGTTGACGATGTGGTTGGCGACCACGCCACCCTCGAGCCCGGCGACGGCCGCGACGAGGTCCTCGTGCTCGCGGCCGGACCGGTGGGCCGTGCGGGCGGCGACGGAGGTGTAGGAGCGGCCGGTCACCCACGCGGTCGAGTCGATGTCGTGGGTCGCGAGGTCGAGGATGACCCCGACGTCGGCGATGCGGGCCGGGAACGGGCCCTGGCGGCGGGTCGCCACCTGGTAGAGCTCGCCGAGCTCGCCGTGGGCCAGTCGCTTGCGCAGCTCCTGCAGCGAGGGGTTGAACCGCTCGATGTGGCCGACGCACCCGACCAGTCCGCGGTCGGCGAACGCCTTGGCGAGCGTGGCGGCAGCGTCGACGTCCGCTGCGACGGGCTTCTCGACCATGGTGTGGACGCCTGCGGCGGCGAGCTGCAGGCCGACCCTGAGGTGGGTCTGGGTGGGGGTGGCGACGACGCACAGGTCGACGCCGACCTCGAGCATCTCCTCGATGCTGTCGCAGAACCGGACGTCGTCGGGCCGCTGGTCGGCCGGCACGTGGGGGTCGACGATCGCGACGAGGTCGACGCCGGCCAGCTGGCGCAGCACTCGGCTGTGGTGCCGGCCCATCTGGCCCAGGCCGATGAGGCCCGCTCGGAGCTCAGCCACGGGCCACCGCCTGGTTGACCGAGTCGATCACGCGCTGGACCTCGTCGTCGGTCAAGCGCGGGTGGATCGGCAGGGACAGCACCTCACGCGCCGCCCGGGCCGTCTCGGGCAGGTCGTCGTCGGTGGCGTAGGCCGGGAGCTGGTGGTTGGGGATCGGGTAGTAGACGTCGGCCCCGATCCCGTCGGCCTGGAGGGTGGCCAGGACGTCATCACGACGCTCGACGCGCAGGGTGTACTGGTGGAAGACGTGGTCGCTCCCAGGTCGGACGAAGGGGACGGTCACGCCCTGGAGCTCGGCGGAGTAGCGGGCGGCGATCTCGCGGCGGCGGTCGTTCCATGCCGCCAGGCTGCGCAGCTGCACCCGCCCGATTGCGCCGGCGATGTCGGTCATCCGGTTGTTGAGGCCGGCGATCTCGTTCTCGTAGCGGCGCTCCATGCCCTGGTTGCGCAGCAGCCGGACCTTGCGGGCGGTCTCCTCGTCGGCGCAGACGACCATGCCGCCCTCGCCGGTGGTCATGTTCTTGGTGGCGTAGAAGCTGAACGCGGCGACGTGGCCGAGGCTGCCGGCCGGCCTCCCGTCGTACGTCGAGCCGTGGGCCTGGGCGGCGTCCTCCAGCAGCAGGAGCCCGTGACGCTCGGCGACGGCCTCGAACGCGTCCCACTCGGCGGTCTGGCCGTAGAGGTGCACCGGCATGATCGCGCGGGTGCGCTCGGTCACGGCCTTCTCGGCCGAGGCGGGGTCGAGGCAGAACGTGTCGGGGCCGATGTCGGCGAAGACCGGCGTGGCCCCCGTCATCGCGACCGAGTTGGCGGTGGCGGCGAACGTGAACGAGGGGACGACGACCTCGTCTCCCGGTCCGATGCCGCTCGCGAGGAGACCGAGGTGAAGCGCGCTGGTGCCGGAGTTGACCGCGACGCACGTGCGGCCGCCGACAACCTCGGCGAACTCCTGCTCGAAGGCGGCCACCTCGGGGCCACCCACGATCCGTCCGCTCTCCAGGACCGCGGTGACGGCGGCGATCTCGTCGGGACCCATCACGACGCGGACTGCGTCGACCCTGCTCATCAGGTGGTGACCTCTCGTTCCGGTCAGGCCGGGCGCAGCGTCCCGTCCTGCTCGACGAAGCGGGCACCCGTCGCCGGGCAGACCCACTCGCCGTCCTCCTGCTCGAGGCGGCGGCCGGCGGGACCGACCCAGCCGATGCGGCGGGCGGGGGAGCCGACCACCAGAGCGTAGTCCGGGACGTCCCTGGTCACGGTGGAGCCCGCGCCGACCATCGCCCATCGGCCGATCGTGACCGGAGCCACGCAGACCGAGCGGGCCCCGATCGAGGCGCCCTCACGGATCGTGACGCCCACGGCGGTCCAGTCCGAGGCGCTCTTGGCGCGGCCGTCGGGGGAGACCGCACGGGGGAACTCGTCGTTGGTCAGCACCACGGCCGGGCCGATGAACACGCCGTCCTCGAGCTCGGCCGGCTCGTAGACCAGCGCGAGGTTCTGGATCTTGACCCGGTCGCCGATGCGGACGCCCGTGCCGACGTACGCCCCACGGCCGACGATGCAGTCTCGGCCCAGCACGGCGTCCTCCCGGACCTGCGCGAGGCCCCAGACCTTGGTGCCCTTGCCGATGGTGGCCGAGTCGGCCACCACCGCATCTGCAGCGATCACGTGTCAGCCCCCTGCGGCTCTCGCGGCCGCTCCTCAGTGATCTCCCGATAGGCAGGGACCTGGCCGGCAGCCGTGGCCCACAGCACGGCCGACCCGATCGCCACCAGAAGGGTGACGATCCAGACCGGCACCAGCACCCAGGCGCCGTCGGCTACCCCCGGGCTCAGTCGACGCTCGCGCGCCATCATCGTGCTGAGCCCCAGCGTCTGCATGAGCACGAAGAGCATCAGTCCGATGAACGCCGCGTCCGGACGGATCCGGCGGCGGGCGCTGGCCATCGTGGACGCGGCCAGCAGGACAATCCCGATCGCAAACGGGAGGGTGTAGCGACCCTGCCACGCGATGCTGTAGTCGGCGTACGTGCGATAGGTGATGACCGACGGGACGAGGATGCTGAGCCACACCGCCACCCACGTCGCTCGACGCACGTGGGGGTTCGCACCGCGTCGCATCAGGATGAGCAGGGCGAAAAGTAGGCCTAGCCCGGCCACGTACACAGGCATCGGCGCGAGGTTGACTCGGGTGGGGAAGGCGGCGATGGCTTGGAACACCCAGACGATGTTGGCTTTCAGCACGAGGGCCAAGAGCTCGAGACGTCCGATCGGGTCCACGTCCTCCGAGCCAATGGTCAAGGAGCCCTGTGTGCGGGTCCAGGCCACCGAAGCCAGGCCGCTCAGGGCGAGCACCGCCGTCGCGGTCGCCGCGGGCGCCGAGCCCCAAATGACTCTCCTGAGCCGGGCGCGCGGAGGGCGGGTCGCGACGAGGGACACCAACACGATCAGCAGCGCCCACAGCGGCCCCAGTGACCGCAGCAGCAGGAGCATCGAGCCGGTGACGGCGTAGGCCGCCAGGACGATGGAGGGCAATGCCTCCGAGTCATCGCGACGGAGGAGGTCGAGCACCGCCACCCAGAACGCCAACCCACACGCGATCTCCAGCCCGTTGGGTGCGACCATCGCGGTGCTGAAGAGGGCGACCGGGGTCATCGCCAGGACACCCCCGAGCAAGAGCCAACCTCGCTGCCAGCGGTCGCGGGCGCGGCTCGCCACCCAGAACGCAGTCATGACGACGAGCCAGCAGAGCACCAGGTCGGCAGCGCGCATGACGTAGTGAGCGGTGACGCCGTTGAAGGGCAGGGCCGCGGTGCCGACCAGGAAGTAGAAGATCGGGTTGTAGCGGCCCGCGCCGCTGGGCATCCGCACCATGTCGGCGTCCGAGGAAGGCCGGCATTCGGCGGCCTTGGTGTACGGCAGCCGCTCACACTCGTCGTGTGCGGCTTCGACGATGTCACGAGGAGTGCTGACCAGGGCTCCGGTGCCCCGCGTGGCGTCGCTGGGTTTCGCCCACCACTCTCCCCGCGCCACGGCAGCAGCCCGATAGGTGTGGTCGAACTCATCGACCCCGGCGAACGGCGGCACGGCGAACAGCCAGCAGACCTGGATCACGAGGAGAGCGAGGCCGAGTCGGCGGAGTGGACGCTCCGTCGTCCCGATCGCCAGGACGCGACGGCTGAGATGCAGGACTCCTGCCGGGGGTGGTCTCACCGGCTGCCCTCCTGGATGTCGAGATAGAGGGACATGATGAGCAGGTGGACGCCGGTGAAGAACGGCACCACGCTCAGGACTACGGTGCCGGGGCTCGCCACCGGAGGGCCAAGGGTGTTCACCACCACGAAGACGCCGACGGCGAGCCCGAAGAGTATGGCCGCGAGCCCGGAGAAGAACATCAGCGCGACGGGTGAGAAGGACTGCAGGACGTACTTCCACCACATGCGGTGCCAGAACCCTCGCCAGAGCTGGCGGAGGATCCGGGGCGCCACCTTGCTGAGCTTCATGCCTGAGACCTCCTCCCCATAGATCGCGGGGATCGGCACGTCACGGGCCGGCACTCTCAGGATGTTGAGCTGGATCAAGATGTCGTTCTCAAACTCGTAGCGCCGCGCGATGCGCTCGAACGGAAGCCGTTCCAGCGCTCTGCGGTGGATCGCTGTGTAGCCGTTCTGTGGATCGAACAGGTTCCAGTAGCCCGAAGCCGCCTTGGTCAGGAACGACAGCACCACGTTGCCGAAGATCCGGTGGCGCGGCATGCCCTTGAACGAGCCGGGCCCGTAGAACCGGTTGGCTTTGGTGAACTGGGCCTCGCCGTCAGCGATGGGGTCGAGCAGGGCAGGCAGGAAGTCGGGGTCCATCTGTGCATCGCCGGCCATGATCGCCACGACGTCCGCTCCCAGGTCGAGGGCACGCGTGTGGCCGGTGAGGATGGCGCCGCCGACACCCTGGTTCTCCCTCAAGGTGATCAGCTCGACCCGAGGGTCGTGCACGGCCCGCACCGCGTCGGAGGTTCCGTCGGGGCTGGCGTCGTCGATGATGACGATGTGGTCGACGATGCTCGGCATCGTCGTGATGACCTTGCCGATCAGGCGCTCTTCGTTGTGCGCCGGTACGACGACCGCTACCCGCATGTCGCGGTACATGTGTCCGCCTCCCACTTGTGATCGAGCCGCTGTCTCGCGTCTTGGCTCACGGTATTGCTGGGGACGCACGAGCACGGGCGGGACACCCCGTGGGTGTGCCGCCCGTGATGTCGTGGCTACTTGCCGAGGACCTTCCAGGACGTCGCGACCAGGCTGTTGCCAGCGGGGTCCTTGATGCCCGTAGTAAGACGGACGTAGTAGGTCTTGCCCTTCCGGAGGTTGGCCGACGGGTTCAGTACGGCGGATGTGCCCGTGCTGTTGAGGGTCACGACCGCCGGCAGCGGGTCGGGAGTGCCGCTGCGGTAGAGCCGGAAGGTCGAGGTCGACACCTTGGTGACCTTCTCGCTGAACCTCGCCGTGAAGTTCGTCGTGACCGCCACGTTCCCGGTCGGCGTCTTGCTCGTCACCGTCGGTCTGACGGTGTCGACCGAGAAGGATCTCCAGCTGGAGGCTCCGAGCTGGGCCCCGGATGCGTCCAAGGCGACAACTCGCCACTGCCAACTTCCCTGAGCGAGCGCCTGACTGGGAGCCCAGGCGAGGGCAGGAGTAGTGACACTCTCGGCGTTGCTGCTGGCACCGGGTGCCCTGCGCTCGAACCGGTACTTCGTCGCCCGAGCCACGGCTCCCCAGGTGAAGTAGCTGTTCGTCGGAGCCACATAGGCGCTGGCAGACGGGCTCAGGAGAGTCGGCTTGGCGCCGACGATGGTGAACTGGGCAGCGGATGTTGACAGCGAGGACCAAGCAGCGCGGTTGCCGCTCGCGTCGTACTTCCGGACTCGCCAGCGGTAGGGCGAGGTGCTCACTGGCAGGGGGTTGGTGCTGAGCACCAGTGCGGCCTGCGAGCTCGACACCGAGACGACGCGGTTCGCCGGCTGGCCCAGCGTGTCGTCGTTCTTGTAGATCTCGATGTCGTAACCCGCTGCGTAGTCGAGCGGCTGCCATCGGAACGGCTCCGAACCGGACACTGCCCGCCCGTTCGGCATGACGGTCAGCATCGGTGCTGGCGATTTCTTGATCACCTTGTAGGTAGGGCTCGGGGCCAATAGGTTGCCGGCAGCGTCGACCGCGCGCACTCGCCAGTAGAGCACTCCGTCGGGGTAGGCCCTGGCGAACGCTGTGAAGGTGGTCTGGTCGACGTCACGAGTCTCAACCACTGTCGAGAAGTTCGGTGTCGTCGACACCTCGACTCGATAGGTCCTCGCCTCAAGACGGCCCTTCTCGTCGACGCTGTCCATCTCGGATGCGGAAGGGTCGTCCCAGTTCGTGGCCTTGTAGTCCTTCCAGGAGAAGTTGATCTCGTCAGGGATCGTCGGCACCGTCGCGGTCGCATCAACAGGTGTCCCCGTCGCGTTGACTGGCACACCCGGAGCCAGGCCTTCGACCGGATTGCTCAGCTTGTTGAAGGCCCAGCGGGCAGGCGACTGCACGGTGGACCGACAGACGGGGAAGGACTTCGAACCGCGGCAGGCCTCGACTGTCCAGTAGTAGGCATCCGATGCCTGTGAGTCCGGAAGCTCCGCGGGTCGCATGTACATCGGCTGGTCGACCAGAACTGAGTTCGCGACCGCGTTTGTTCGGTTCCGGTCGTGCCAGAGCTGCACTCGGTAGAAGCCCGCGTCAGTGACCGGAGACCAGCGCAGCACCGGCGTCTGACGGGTGTTCTCGCACCGTTGGTCCAGCACCGCAGTACAGGACGTGGCATTGTCGTTGGATGCCAGGCCACTCATCGCCACGCGTTGGTCCTGCGTCGCGGGGAACTCGACGATCTTGAAGGTGCGCGGGTTCAGCGTGCTCGTCAACTCGTTGTTGTCGATGTCGTACGCCGTCACGGACCACTGGTAGGTCGCAGAAGGCAGATAGGTGGTCGAGTCGTCTTGCCCCTCGGGGTAGGCGAAGGTCTCGCCGAGATCAGCGAATCCCGAGATTCCATTGGCCAGTCGGACGCCGATCCGGTAGGTGGCGGCCCCCGCGACGGGGGTCCATGACAGGGTCGGGAATCGCTTGAACTCGGTGCCGTCGACAGGTCCCGTCGGCTCGGGTGTCGTAGCCGTTGCTGCATCTGGGTCGACGAGGTTGAAGGTGGCCATCGCCGCGGGGAGAAGGCCTGCACCGACACGACCCGAGACGGACACTGGCTTCGCGTACCACCGGTAGGTCTTTCCAGCCTCAAGGGCCTTCCGCGGAGTGTAGGACGTGGCGTAGGTCGTGGCGCCATTCACCACAGCCACGTTGTCCGAGGTCCTGTACACGTAGACCCGATAAGAAGCTGCTCCTCTCACGGGATCCCACTTCAGCGTAGGAAAGGTGACGGACTCACCGCCGCGCGGGATGACCGTGCTCATGTCGACACGGTCCGGGTCGTAGGAGAACGTCCAGATCGGCGAGAAGATCGCCTCCGACTGGACGCTGGGGGTGCGCGGGTCGTCGAGGCCGACCACGCGCCAGTAGTAGGTCCCTGCTGCCGCAGGGAAACAGTCGTTGAGCTCGCTGGGAACGAAGGTCGTGGTCTGCGTGATGCACGAGTCGAAGAGATTCTGGAAGTCCGTGTCGGTGTCGATCTCGAGCCGGTATCGACTTGCGTGAGCCATCGGTGTCCACTGGAAGTAGATCGGGTCCCTGACCACCGGCGGGGTGCCGGCTTGGAAGCTCCTACCGGGGTACTCCAACGTCGGCTGGTCGGGCCAGTTGCGCCGGAAGGTGCCCGTTGGCACAGAAGACCAGTCGAGAGTCTGGTTGGCGGCGTTGACCGGTTGCACCCGCCAGTAGTACTGGTCGTTGTCCAGCGTTGTCGGGGGCGAGTACTTGGTACCGACGATGTTGGGGACCTGGAGGTCGAACGTGTTGAAGTTCTGGTCGGTGCTCACCTGCAGGTTGTACGACTTCGCACCCTTGACGGGCTTCCAGTCCAGGACGACGTCCTGCACGGTCTCGAGCCCGCTCGCCCCGGGGGAGACCAGCTCGGGCGCATCCATGCCGGTGGTGCCGTAACGACGATAGGGCGAGAACTCCGTGTAGATGCCCGAGCCGAGATCCGCCCGAACACGCCAGTAATACGTGTTCTGGAGACCTGGTGCATCCGCTAGCACAGACGAGGTCGTGGGGGTATATGTCTTCAGGATGGTGCTGAAGGCCTCGTCGGTCGAGATCTCGACGCTGTACCTCGTAGCGCCAGGGGTCGGTGTCCAGCTGAGGACCACCGGGTCGTCCGGCTGATCCAAAACGGCGCCATCAGCCGGAGAGATCAGAGTTGGACCACTTGAGCGGCTGTGGTCGAAGTAATTGGTGCTCCACTCACTTGTGCCGTCGCTGTTCCTGGCTCGCACCTCCCAGAAGATCGTGCCCACGGGCAGGGCCACATTTGGCACGACTTGACGGTTCACCGTCGTGGTGGAGTACTTGACGCTGGAGCTGGTGAAGGACTCATTGGTTGCGACCTTCACCTCATAGGTTTTGGCGCCAGACACGCGAGTCCACGACAGCGTCGGCGAGCCTCCCACTTTGGCCCCTGCGGAAGGCTTCAAGCCCGTGGGAGATCCCGGCGTTGCTGCAGCTGCGCTCACGGTGCTCAGCCCGGTGAGGGCGAGACTTGCTACGACGCCAGCAGCAAGAGCAGAAGTCACACGAAGCTTCACGAGCCCCCCAAAGAAAGCACCCCGACAGGACAGGGGTGAGAGTCGCACCCACGATAAGTGAACTTACGGACAATCAGGCGGAAAAAGGGACGTTGGTCCGCCGAAAATGAGCCGTGTGGAGGGTCAGTCGAGACCGAGGGAGAAAGCCGCTTCGAGGTCGTGGCTGGAGTAGGTCCGGAAGGCGATGTGCGTCTCGGTGGCCGTGACGCCAGGCACCTTGTTGACCTGGTCGGCCACCACGTTGGCGATGTCCTCGTGGTTGCGGACGCGCACCATGACGATGAGGTCGATCTGCCCGGTGACGGAGTAGACCTCACTCACGCCCTCGAGAGCGGCCAGCTCGGCGGCCACCTCGGGGATCCGGTTGACCTCGGCGTTGACGAAGACGATCGCGGTGATCACAGGGCCACCGTAGGCGATGACGGCGCGGGCGGGGCACCACTCAGCCGAACGGGTCGAGGTCCACAGCCGCGGGGGAGTAGGAGGCGGTGTGGCGCTCGGCGCCACGCACGGGGCATGACCAGTCGCCGTCGACGTGCACGAGTCGGACGCCGTCGGACTCCAGCCACCGCAGGAGCGTCTCCGCCTCCTCCGCCGAGGCGGCCGGCAGGGGCCCGAAACCGGGCAGCACGGTCTCGGCCGAGGCGGACAGCTGGGTGACCCAGAGGGAGGCATCTGCGCCGCGCGGGATCACTCCGGCGGCAGCCAGTCGACCGTGCCGGATGACGTGCACCCGCCACTCGCCGTCCTCCCTCCGAGCGGCGACGATCTCGGGACAGCGCGTCAGGGCGTGCAGGCGTTGCGATCGAGTGGCGCCCCGCAGGAACGCGGTCAGACGGTCGCGGAAGCGGGAGGCCTCCTCGAACCGCTCCTGGGCCGACAGCAGCCGCATCCGTTCGTCCAGCGGCTCGATGACAGCAGACGGGCACGCACGCAGGGTGTCGCGAACCGCTTCGACGGTCTCGGCATAGGTCGCCTCGTCCACGCTCCGGTCGCAGGGGGACAGACACTTGCCCATCTCGGCCAGCACACAAGGGGAAAGGCTGGGCCTCTTCGCCATCCGACCCGTGCACTGGCGGAGCGGGAACGCCTCGTGGAGCGCGTCGAGTGCCTCCTCGGCGGCTCGACGCGAGCGGAAGGGCCCGAGGTAGTCGGCGTCGTCGTCGAGCACGCGCTTGACCAGCGAGAGCCGCGGCCACGGCTCGTTGGTGAGCTTGAGCCAGGTGACGCGCTCAGGGTGCCGTGAGCGGCGGTTGAACGACGGCTTGTGCAGCCCGATGAGGCGGATCTCGCGCACGTGGGCCTCGAGCGGGGTGGCGCAGGGGATGCCCTCGACGCGCTCGGCGAGGTTGACCATCTGGCCCATGCGCGAGCGGGTCTCCGAGGCGGTGAAGTAGCCGCGAACGCGGGTGCGGACGTGCTTGGAGGTGCCGACGTAGAGGACCCGGTCGCGCGCGTCCCGGAAGAGGTAGACGCCGGGGCCGTCCTGGAGGTGCTCGGCGAGGTGACGCTTGCGGCGCTGGGCAGTGGTCACCCGGGAGGTGTAGGTGCGCAGCTCCTCGACGGTGTGGACCCCGAGGTTGCCCAGTCGCCCGATCAGTCCGTGGAGGACGTCGACCGTGGCGCGAGCATCCGAGAGGGCGCGGTGGTTGGGCGTCGTCGTGGCTCCGAAGACGACGGCCAGCGAGGAGAGCTTGCAGTTGGGTGCCTCGTCGCGCCGGACGATCCGGCGCGCCAGCACGGCGGTGTCGACCACCTCGAACTTGGGCCACGGGCGCTGCTGCTCAGCGCAGGCGTGCTGGAGGAACCCCATGTCGAACGGCGCGTTGTGGGCGACCATCACGCAGCCGGCAGCGAACTCGAGGAACTGGGGGAGGACCTGCTCGATGCGCGGGCTGGTGGCCACCATCGAGTCGGTGATGCCGGTCAGCACCGAGATGAACGCCGGGATCGGTTCGGCCGGGTTGACCAGGGTCTGGAACTCGCCCAGGACCTCTCCGCCGCGCACCTTGACGGCACCGATCTCGGTGATGCGGCAACCGGCCTTGACCGACGCGCCGGTGGTCTCGAGGTCGACCACGCAGAACGTCACGTCGCGCAGCGGCCGGCCTAGCTCGTCGAAGGAGAGCTGCCGCTCCCACCCTCGACTGCCCTGAGGCGTCGGCTCCGCTGTCGTGGTCATGGCTGTGAAGGTAGGTCGGACGGCCGACAAAACCGTTCCACCACGCGGGTGATCATCGCGAACCCGACGACGCGTAGGCTGGCGCGCGGCCTCGCCCCCGACGTGAAGAGTGAGACTCGATGCCTCCGATGCTTCCCGACTCGACCAGCCGCTGGCGCTGTGGCGGGTGCGGCAACCTGACCCGGTTCGACGTCGTGCGCAGCCGGCGTACGACGGAGTTCTGGCACTTCGACCTCTCCGGTGACCACGCCATCGAGGACACCGAGGTCAACACCGAGGTCGTGGAGAGCGTCACCTGCCGCTGGTGTGGTCGGGACGACGCGGTCGAGCTGGTGTCCCGAGCCGAGGCGACCACGGCCGCGCGTCAGGAGTCCTGACCACCGCTCTCCACGTTTTGTCGGTGGGTCCCGTCATCGTCGTGCTCGCTCGACGAAAGGAGCCCGACATGGCGGTGCACATCGACTGTGACCGGTGCGTGGTGCGCGGTCTCGCATGCCACGACTGCGTGGTGACGGCCTTGCTGGGCCCCCCGCCCGAGGCAGGGTTCGACGACGACGAGAGCCGAGCGCTGGCGGTCCTCGCTGAGTCCGGCCTGGTCCCGCGTCTGCGAATGGTCACGCCCACCTCCGGCCCTGAGACCGCGTGCGGGTGAGACCTTCGCTCAGTGCGTCTGCGGGAACATCTGGTCGACGGCGTAGCGGTGCCCGATCGAGAAGTCGTACTGCACCAGGCGGTAGTCCCGAAGGAGCCGCTTGGCCTCCGGCGGGAGACCGCTCTCGGTGACGCGCCGTCCGTCAGGCAGGTAGTACTCACCCTGCTCCATGGCCGGGATCTGCTCGTGCAGCTCGAGCAAGAGGCGGTAGTACGGCGGCAGCGGGAGTCCCAGCTCCTGCCACAGGAGCGGGAGGAAGTAGATCGGGCTGGTCAGGTCCTCGTGGCGAGCCGGCAGCCGCTTGCCGTTGGACCACAGGAAGTACGGCGTCTGCCGAAGGGTCAGCCCCTCCTCGGCCATCGCCTTGGAGCCGGCCCAGAACGACGGCAGGTGGTCGCCGAAGAACACCACGGTCGTCGGCTCGTCGAGCTGGCGCAGCGATGCCAGGAAGTTCTTCATCGCGCGGTCGGAGTACTCCAGCCCGCGGGCGTAGTTGGCGAGCTGGTCCTTGCGCGTGCCGGTGATGCCGGTGACCGGCATCGGGTCGGGATACTGCCCCTTCATCGGGTAGTGGTTCTGCATCGTCACGAGGTTGACCAACGCCGGGCCGTCGGCGTCCCGCAGCTGGTCCAGCACCTCGTCGAACGCCGCTCCGTCGGAGATGAAGCGACTGGTCGGCTCGATCCTCCGGCGGTGGACCATCTTGTCCTTGGACACGAACCGATCGAAGCCGAGGACGGGATAGACCGCGTCGCGCCGGTACATCGTCGGGATGAAGGGGTGCACGCCGACCGTGGGGTGGCCCTGCTGCTTGGCGTAGCCCACCGCCGACGGGTAGGACTTCATCTTGTCCACGAGCATCTGGTAGGGCGTGTTCATCTGGGGCAGGAACTGCGAGAGCGACTGACCCGTCAGCGTCTCGAACTCCATGTTGGCCGTGCCGCCGCCCAGGAGCTGCGCGAGCATGTTGCCGGAGGTCGTGCGGCCCATCAGGGCCCTCGTGTAGGGGATGGGATCGCGCTCGAGATGGACGCGATGGAGCCGGGTGGGGTCGGAGAAGGCCTCGCTCAGCACGACGACCACGTTGGGGGTGACCGTCGACCCGCCCGCCGACTCCGACGCTGTCGGCGCCGCGTAGCGGGCGGCGATCTCGCGCATCGTGGCCGCGGAGTATCCCTTCGGCTCCCTCATCGCCGGCACCGGCATGTTGTAGAGGAAGCCGGCCACGAAGCCGTTCTGCTTGTAGTTGGCGCTCTGGGCCCACGGCTTCCAGTGGACGCCCGCCTTCTCGTAGGCGCCACGGGCGAAGCTGCCCGCGTGGTTGAAGCCGTGCAGGGAGACGAGGAACGAGAGGGCGACGGCACCGACCACGACGCGTGAGGCGTGCCAGCCGAGCCACAGGCGCCGCTGGGTCCGGTCGGGGTGGGGGAACCATCGCCGGAGGAGTCGCCCGAGCAGGGCGGCCCCCACGACGACGCCGGCGGCCCCCAGCAGGCCCACGGCGACGTACTGGGGACTCACCATCTCGGTGAGGAAGCCGGGCTCGCGCAGGAACGCCACGTCGGAGGGGTAGACCGGCTCGCGCCGGAGCTCGAGCTTGGCGTGGTCGGCCGCGGCGACGATCAGGCAGAGCGCCAGCAGCACGCCGCAGCTGGCGAGCAAGCGGTTGGTCAGCGCGGTCAGCACCGCGAGGAGCGCCCCCAGCACGACCGAGGACAGCAGGAAGACGCGCTGGACGTCGTGTCGTTCCACGAGCTGCTGGAAGGAGGCGTCGGTCCGCCAGTAGTTCAGCAGGACGTTGCACGCCATGGTCCAGACAGCTGCGAACGAGACCGCGGCCACGATCTGGAGGATCCAACGACGCGTCGGGCGCGGCTCAGGATCGGGTGAAGGCGGGCTCTCCACCTCCGTGTCAGTGAGGGTCACGGGTGTCCAAGGGGTCGGTCGGGAGTCATGGACTGGTCCGACGGGTGTCTCCTGAGTGCATTGTTCATGACACACGGTGAGCAGGAACACACGACACGTGTGACGTGGCCGATTGGACTCGGTCACGTGACTTACCTATGTTGCTTGTCGGCTTCTGTCCCAGTCGACGACCCGTCGGCGCGGGAGCCGCGCTTAGTCCGCGCAGCGCGCCGCCCATCCCGGCAGCGTGCGAGCGGAGCCGGGGACCCACGTCCTTGGGGTGAATCGGAGCTTGCTCCGTAGGGTTTCTTTGCCGCCCGAACCCGTCAGCTAACCCGGTAGGCGTCAGACAAAGGAGACAGCTGACGTGGCTCACGCCAGCAGAAATCACGCTGCCCGCGCCCTGACGGCGATCTGCCTCGGCGCGACGGGCGCCACCATTCTCACCGCAGCCCCCGCTCTCGCCGACGACGTCGACCAGGCGCAAGCCAAGGTCGAGCACATCAGCCACGACCGCAAGGCCGTGGCACGGACCGCCCAGCAGAACCACAGGGCTCTGTACAAGGCTCGCTTGAGCCTGTCCGTCACCCGCGCGGAGCTCCGCTCCTACCGCATGGCTCTGGTCGAGGTGCAGGACCGCGTCCAGGCGATGCAGGACGAGGAGGGCTCGTCGATCGGGCGCGCCCTGAGCGCCGCCTCCGAGGTCACCACGGCGCCGGACCCGGCCGAGGCCCTGGACGACGTGCAGGCCGAGATGACCGAGGACGCCGAGGCGCCCGAGACCGAGGACTCCCTCCAGGACCGTCTCGTGGAGCTGCGTGCCGCCTCGACCAGGCAGGAGACCCGCGTCCGGGTCCTCACCACGCGGGTCCAGCGGACCAACCGCCACCTGGCCGACGTCAAGGCCTCGCTGTCCCGCGCGTACGCCGCTCTGAAGGACGCCAAGGACGAGGCCGCCGCGGCCGAGGCCGAGGCCGAGGCACAGGCTCCGGCCGCCCCCGCTGCGTCGAGCGGCGCCGCCGCTGCCGTCGCCTACGCGATGGCCCAGGTCGGCGACGCCTACGTGTACGGCGCCGCCGGTCCGGACGCGTTCGACTGCAGCGGCCTGACGATGGCTGCGTGGGCGCAGGCGGGCGTGGCGCTGCCGCACTCGTCGAGCGCGCAGATGGGCTCGGGCACCCCGGTGTCGATCGAGGCCCTCCAGCCCGGTGACCTGGTGTTCTACTACAGCCCGGTCAGCCACGTCGGCATGTACATCGGCAACGGCCAGCTCGTGCACGCCGCCAACCCCAGCACCGGCGTGCAGGTCACCTCGGTGAGCTCCATGCCGATCGCGGGTGCGGTCCGCCCCGGCTGAGACCTTCCAGCACGAGATCGAGCCCCCGGCGCGTCGTCCGCGCCGGGGGCTTGCTCGTGCCCACGACAATGGGAACCGTGCCACCTCACCCCCGGTCGCGACGCACTCGCGCCGTCGTCGTCCTGGTTGCCGTGACCGCACCGCTCACGGTCGGGTGCACACCTGAGCACCAGGCCGACCTGGGCAAGCCGCCCGCGTCCGTCGCTCCCGAGGACCTGCGGGACGACGGCGCAGCTGACCTGGTCGCCGACCTCGAGCAGGCGATGAGCCGTCCCGCCGCCGTCGATCGGGTGGCGAGTGCCAGTGGCAGCGCACGCGCCGAGCTGGTCGCCGCCGCGGCCAACGTGCGTGCCCTGGGCCTCCGCGACGTCGGGCTCCGCTACCTCGCCCCCTCGAGCACGACGATCTCAGGGCCCGAGGAGGCCCGCTTCGGCGCGGCCGCGTGGCTCGCCGACGTCCAGGTGTCCTGGCGGCAGCCAGGGGTCGACCGCCGCGACGCGCTCCTCACCGTCCCGATGGTGCTCACCGGGGAGGGCGAGGACCAGGAGTTCGCCTCGTTCACCACCGTGGGCTCCGAGCACGTGCCGCTGTGGCTGCTGACCCGGCTGGCCGTCGTACGCCGGGAGCGCACGGTGGTGGCCGCCCCCACCCAGGCGGCGGCACGCCGGCTGTCGGCCCTCGCCGAGCAGGCTGTCACCACCGTCCGCCAGACGCTGCCCCAGTGGCGCAGCAGGCTGCTGGTGCAGGAGGCGCCCAGCCAGCGGGTCTTCCAGCTCGCGGCCGGCCTGCCCGCGGAGCAGGCGCGTGCGGTCGCCGCGGTCACCACGACCCCGGACGGCTCGGGTGACCCCGACGCGCGTGGTCAGGTCTACGTCAACCCGCGGCTCTACGACCCGTTGGCCGACGACGGGCGCCAGATCGTGATCAGTCACGAGTCGGCCCACGTCGCGCTCGGCGCCGCGACCTCGCAGATGCCGCTGTGGCTCTCGGAGGGGACAGCCGACTGGATCGCCCTGCGCCGCTCGACGGTCCCGATGGATCGGCTGGCCAGCCAGGTCCTCGGCTGGGTCAGGGAGAACGGCGGCCCGCGCACGCTGCCGGGTCCGTCCGCCTTCGACGGCTCGGACAAGCGGATCGGCGCGTGGTACGAAGCCGCCTGGCTCGCCGTCAAGCGACTGGCCGACACCTACGGTGCCGAGGACCTGCTGCGGTTCTACCGCGCCACCGAGCGCGCCGGCAGCGCCGACCGTGCCTTCTCCCAGGTGCTCGGGACCAGCGAGGGCGCCTTCGTCCGGGACTGGCGCTCCTACCTGGTGTCCCTGGCATGACCCGTCTCGACCGTCGTGCCGCGTGGCTCGTGCTCGGGGGAGCTGTCGCCCTGCTCGTGATCGGCCTGGTCGTGCTCGTGCCGTGGCACTGGGTGCCTCACGGGACGCTGCGCCCGGTGAAGGAGTCGGAGGCGTTCACCCGCGCCCAGGTGGCACGAGCCCAGGCCCGCGCCGACTACGTCCTGCCGCGGTCGCTGCTGGCGACCGGGCTGTCCCTGGCGCTGGCGCTCGCGCTCGCGGCCGGACCGGTCGGGCGTCGCCTGCGGGATCGCTGGCCGCGACGGCGGTGGGTCCTCGGGGTCGCCGCCGCGACGCTGACCTACACGGTGCTCCGGACCGCCCTGACCACCCCGATCGCCTGGCAGCTGCGCGGGCGCGCCCTCGCCGACGGCCTGACGACCCAGTCGGCCGGGGGCTGGTGGGCTGACCGCCTGACCTCGACCGCGGTGTCGTGGGTGGGGCTGACCATCGTCGTGCTCCTCCTGATCGGGTGCGCACGGAGGTGGCCACGGCGGTGGTTCGTCCCGGCCGGACTGGGAGCGGCGGCCCTGGTCGTCCTGGGGTCGTTCGTCACGCCGCTGGTGGTGGAGCCGCTGTTCAACCACTTCACCCCGATGCCGGCCGGGCCCGAGAGGACCGCGCTGCTCGACCTGGCGCGCAGGGAAGGGGTTGCGGTGGGCGACGTCCTGGTCGCGGACGCGTCCCGTCGTACGACGACGCTCAACGCCTACGTCAGCGGCATCGGCAGCAGCAAGCGCCTCGTCGTCTACGACAACCTGTTGAAGGCTGCCCCGGCCGACGAGGTGGAGGCTGTGGTCGCCCACGAGATCGGCCATGCCAAGAACCACGACGTCCTCGTGGGGACAGGTCTCGGGGCCGTGGGGGCCATGGCGGCGGTGGCCGCACTGGCGCTCGTGTGGGACACCCGGCGCCGACGAGGCGCGACCGACCTCGGCGACGCGTCGGCGGCGTTCGCCCTCGTCGCAGCGCTGGCCTGGGGGACGTTCGTGGCCAGCCCGCTCCAGAACGCTGCCAGCCGCGCCGTCGAGGCGCGCGCCGACCGCGAGTCACTGGCCGCGACCCACGACGCGCCTGCGTTCGAGGCGTTGCAGAAGCGACTGGCTCTGCGTTCGGTGGCGGACCCGACGCCGTGGGAGCCGGCGCAGCTCTGGTGGGGGACACACCCGACCGTGCTCCAGCGGCTCGGCCTGCCGGCGTCCCTCGCGCGAGCCGGCGAGTGACTGCCTTCACGGACCTCCTGCACCCTGAGGGGAAGGTCCTGGTCGTCACCAACGACTTCCCGCCGCGGGTGGGTGGCATCCAGACGTTCGTGCGGCAGCTGGTGGGGGAGCTGCCCCCCGACCGCGTGGTGGTGCATGCCTCCGCGCACCCGGACGCGTCGGCGTACGACGCCGAGCAGTCCTTCGCCATCGTGCGAGACCCGAGCTCGATGCTGCTGCCGACACCGGCCGCGACCCGACGGGTCGTGGCGACGCTGCGCGAGCACGGTTGCTCCCAGGTCGTCTACGGGGCCGCGGCTCCGCTTGGCCTCATGGCTCGCACCCTGCGTTCGGCCGGCGCGCACCGTCAGGTCGCAATCACGCACGGTCACGAGGTGTGGTGGGCCGCCCTGCCCGGAACCCGCGCAGCCTTGCGCCGGATCGCGGCCGACGTGGACGTGCTCACGCACGTCAGCGAGTACACGCGTGGTCGGATCGCGCCCGCGCTGCCGGCGTCAACACGAGAGAAGTTCATCCGGCTGTCTCCCGAGGTGGACCGCTCGCGGTTCCACCCTGGCCAGGACGGCTCCGAGGTGCGTCGTGTCCTCGGCATTCCGGCGGACGCTCTCGTCGTGGCCAGCGTGGGCAGGCTGGTCCGACGCAAGGGGCAGGTCGACCTCGTGCGCGTGTGGCCGGAGGTCCTGAGACGCTATCCGGGCTCGCACCTGGTGATCGTGGGGGAGGGGCCAGACCGAGCCAAGTTGGAGCGGATGGTGCGCCGACGCGTCCTCGGTGTCTCGGTCCATCTGCTCGGAGAGGTGCCGGACGTCGTGCCCTATCTCGCGGCGGCGGACGTGTTCGCCTCGCCGTCGAGGGCGCGCTGGTGGGGGCTGGAGGTCGAGGCCTTCGGCATCGTCTACGCCGAGGCGGCGGCGATGGGCCTGGCGCTAGGTGGCTCGATGAGCGGTGGAACTCACGAAGCAAGATGTTCGCAAAAGCGCTGATGGGGACGCCCTCGGGGCGTCCCCATCAGTTCTCCTTGGGCTCAGCTTCAGCACGTAGCGTCGGTCTGCGCGCTTCCCTGGATGCTGTTGCAGGTCTTGTCGAACAGGTCCTGCACCACTCCTCCGAGAGCGAAGACGATGATCACGATCAGCGCGGCGATAGCGACTGCGAGCAACCCGTACTCGACTGCACTGGCACCGGCCTCGTCGCGCTCAAGGCCGACGAGCCGTCGACGAGCGCGACTGATCATGAGTGGTCTCACCGACGCTGTGACGTTAGTTGGCTCAGCTGCATGCAGCGGTCGTGTTGGCGCTCGCCTGGATGGAGGTGCACGTGTTGGTGAAGACTTCCTTCACCACCCCGCCGAGGGCGAACACGATGAGGACGATGAGGGCCGCGATGGCGGCGACGAGGAGGCCGTACTCGACGGCGGAGGCGCCCTGCTCGTCCTTGCGGTTCACGAGGCGCTGGAGGTGCTGCAGCATGGTGGATCTCCCAGTGTGAGTTGTGACGTGCCCGGTGACGGGTAGGTCTAGATTGCAGCATGCTGGGGAGCAGAGCATCGGCGGAATGTGTGGAGTGCCCTACCTAAATGGACGAACCACCAGTGGGCCCCTAGTCCGTTCGGGCTACGACCCAAGGTCCCTTCGGAGGCACGGGCAGATCGGGTCTAATCGCCCATCTGGTCGGACAACAATCCCGATCGCACCGCGATCATGATCGCCTGGGCGCGGTTGGCGGCCCCGAGCTTCTCGTAGATCTTCGAGATGTGGGTCTTGGCCGTCGACTCCGACACGAAGAGCTTGCGGGCGATCCCCGACACACCGAGCCCCTCGGCCAAGAGTGTCAAGACCTCGGACTCGCGCTGAGAGAGCTGAGGACCGCTGGGCGCAAGCCGGCGCTGCATGGCGCTGGCGAGGTCGGCCGCCGCAAAGCTGCGGGGCGAGACACTCGCGTGGCGAGCTGCCGCGATCACGTCGTCGGACGGACTGTCCTTGGAGACGAAGGCCGAGGCCCCGGCCTCGAGCGCACCGAACAACTGCTCGTCGCCGGCATACATAGTGAGGACGACGATGCCGACCTCCTGATTGTCCGCGCGGATCGCCTTGGTCAGGTCGAGGCCGGTGCCGTCCGGCATGCGCACGTCAGTCACGATCACGCTCGGGTTAAGGGTGCGCGCGAGCCGTAGACCCTCGGCCACGTTGCCTGCTTCGCCGGCGACGGAGAAGTCCGGGGACCTTTCAAAGGCCCGGGCCAGCCCCTGCCGGATCAGCTCGTGGTCGTCCACGAGCAGCACCGTGAGACGGTCCTCGGTCATGTCATCCCCCTCCGAGCGGGTCAGTCGATCGTCACTGAGACTCTAGTGCCCTTGTCGCCCGTCTCTGCGACTTCCTCGCCGATGTCGAGCCGAGCCCCGACTCGCTCGGCCCGCTCCCGCATGATCATCAAGCCGTAGGAGTCGGGGCGAGCGGCTCCGAGGCCGCCGCCGTCGTCCTGCACGGTGATGCGGGCCGTCGGTGGATGGATCCTGCAGTCCACCCACAGGTTGCCGCCCCGGCTGTGCTTGCGGGCGTTGGTGATGGCCTCCTGCGCGATGCGCAGCAGCTCGGCCTCAACATCTCCGCGAAGGCGGGTGGGACCTTCGTCGAGGGTCAGGTGGACGGTCATGCCGGATCTTGCCCCGACGGCGCGGACGTAGTCCGAGAGCGTCGATCCAAGGCCCCCAGAGGTGCTGATCTCGCTCCTCAGGTCGAAGATCGACAGCCGAAGCTCGTTCACCACACGTGTGATCTCCGACCGCAGACCGTGCAGGCGGGTTCGCTGACCGTCGTTGGTCGCTGTGGCCGCGAGATCATCGACCACGTAACCCAGAGAAGCCAATTCCTGCGCGACGCCGTCATGGATCTCGCGCGCCAGTCTCTGACGCTCCTCCTGCGTCGCCAACGACCGCAGCTCGTCCCACACGAGTGCAGTGTCGAGTCGGAGAGCCAGCTCGTCGAAGCTCGCCATGAGCCGGGCAGTGAGGTCTTCGGTAGGAGCCTCGGACGCATCCGCTACGGCTACCCCGACCAGGCGATCACCCAGCCTCAGGGGTAGCGCCGACCGGTGCCGGCAAGTGGCCATGCCTGACTCCTGCGCGCCGGCGGCCGGGCGACGCGTCCTGGCGGCTTGCTCAACCAAGGGGCTGTCTGACCGGATAGCGTCCTTCGCTCCGTGCCCGCGATAGGCGAGGGGAGACATCACGCCACCTTCGGTCAGGATGAAGACAGCAGACCGAGCCGCTCCGAGCTCTTCTTCGAACCCATCCAACATCTGCTGACTGATGGAGACGGGGTCGAGTCCGGACGAGAGGCGTCGTGTCACAGTCCGCAGCTGGCTCAGCAGGCGGCGCGCAGAGGCGTAGGACTCCTCGTCGGCCGTGGATTCTCCACGAAGACGGTAGATCCAGTTGGCCAGAAGTCCGACGCCGAGACTGGCGAGCACCCAGGGGGCGGATACCTCGATCCCTTGCCGGGTCGTTGTCGCTGCGTCGCCGAGCACGAGCGTGATCAGCATCCCCGCCGTGGCCATGCCGGAGGTCACGACAACGGCGCGCCGTTCTGCGTACACGCCGACGAGGAGCGACGGGATGGCCATGTAAGGCAGGAGAAGGGCCCCATTTGGCAACGTCAGCCCGATGACAATCCCTGCAAGAGTCGACTCGAAGGTGCACAACCAGGTGGGGCTCAGCCAGGTGAAGCGCGTACAGCCGATGGCCGCGCCGCCGACGACGGCAAGGAGCAGAGTCCCCTGGATGGCCTGACCCTCGCCAAACGCCAGGGTGAGGCCGAGGATCGTGGCGAGGCAGAAGACCCTCGAGGTCAACCCAAGGCGACCCAGAGAGGTCACCCGACGCGACCCGAGAACGCCTCGACCATGGAGATGCCAGCCGGTCCGAGGACCGCGATGAAGAGACAGGGAAGGATGCAGAAGATCAGGGGGACCAGGATCTTCACCGCTACCTTCTGCGCCTTCTCCTCCGCTCGTTGCCGACGCTTGGTCCGGATCTCGCGGGACTGGACCCGAAGGACCTGTGCGATCGGGATGCCGAGAGCATCAGCCTGGACCATCGACGAGACGAACCCCTTGATCTCTTCCACGTTGGTTCGTTCCCCGAGGGCGCGAAGAGCGGCACCTCGCCCCATGCCGATCTGCATCTCCTGCAGCACGCGGGCGAACTCCTGAGCCAAGGGGCCGTCGGTGTTGCGAGCGACCTGCGACAGCGCTGCGTCGAAGCCGAGACCAGACTCGACCGAGATGGTGAGCAGGTCGATGGCGTCAGGGATGGCGCGTTGCATCGCGTTCGTCCGGTCGTACCCCTTCTGGTAGAGGTACATGTTCGGTCCCATGTAGCCGATGACCGCGAAGCCGATGCAGAACACGAGCATGAGGCCCAGTCCGAAGCCGAAGAGCAGCGAGATGATCAGGCTCAGCACCAGCATGGCGACAAAGCCGATGAATTTCAGCGAGGTGACCCGGTCGACGGTCCACCCCGGCGGGTTGCCGGCGATCTCGAGCTTCTGGCGGATGCGGTCGTTGTGGTCGGACGGGGTGAGCTTCTTGCCGATGCCCAGGGCCCTGTCCACCAGCGGTCCCATGACACGGTCCTGGAAGGAGGGCTCGAACTGCCGTTGCATCTCCTGCGGTGCAGCGGAGAACGCCTCGATCACGGTGAGCGACTTGCTCACGCCTCGTGCTTCGTTGGTGAACACGCCGATCGCGGTCAGGCTCAGGAAGATGGCGACGAAGATGGCGACGAGCCCGGCGATCATGAGAATCGTTGCCACGTCAGACCTCCACCTTGACGAGCTTGCGCATCCAGAAGATCCCGGCCGTGAGCAGGACGCTCATCACGACGAGCATGGCCCAGCCGAGGGGGTTGGTGTACATCGGCTTGAGATACCGCGGGTTGGCGAGGGCGAGATAGGCCATGAAGCCAGGGGGGAGGCCACCCAGGATCCAGACCGACAGCCTGCCCTCAGCCGAGAGGGTGAGGACCTGTCGCTCGAGGTACTCCCGCTCGCGGATGGTCTCAGCCACCTTGTTGAGCAGCTCGGCCAAGTTGCCGCCGACCTCGCGCTGGATCCGGATCGCCATGACGACCCACTCGAAGTCGACGCTCTGCATGCGATCGGCGACACCCATGAGGGCGTCCTCTATCTCCACGCCGAGCCGGGTCTCCATGAGGGCGCGCCGGAACTCGCCTGCGACCGGGTCGCTGCCCTCGCGGACCACGGTGTCGACCCCTTGGGCGAGCGACAGTCCCGCTGACAGTGCACCTGACATGAGCTGCAGGGTGTCGGCCAGCTGGCTCTTGAACTTCTTGAGCCGGCGACGTCGGGCGAACGAGAGATAGAACCATGGGCCTGCGATGCCGAAGAACAGGCCGAGCAGCATGAAGATCGCGTTGCCCCCTGTCATCAGGAGCCCGATCAGGGCGAGCAGCACGGCGACCCCCATGTGCATGAGCAGCCACTCGGCCGGCTTGAGGCTCATCCCCGCGGCCTCGAGGCGGTCGCCGAGTGCGGACTCGAGGCCCTTCTGACCCTCCAGCGCCTTCTCGACGCCGGCGACGGCCTGCTGGGTCACCGACTGGTTCTCAGGCTCCTTGGCGGCGGCGGCGAGCTTCTTCGCGCCCTTGCGCGTGTAGGCCTCGATGCTCCGGTCGACAGCGTCCTGCTGCTTGTTGGCACCGACCGCTCCGGAGGCGAGGAGGACGATGAACGCAAAGGCAACTGCCGCAGCCGCAAGGCCGGCATACATGGCTTCGGCGGGGATGAGAAAACCAGTGTCGGCCGGCACGATCTTGCTGGCTGCCTCCCCCCCGCCAGGCTTGACCTCGGGCTTCGGGAAGCTGACGAACGCATCGTCCGTGACGGGAGAACCGTCCACCTGCAGGGTGACTGCGAGGGTGCCTTCCTTGCCAGCCAGCGCCTTGTCGCCCTTGATCGTCACGAGGACCTGGCTCGCAAGAGCGTTGGCCTGGTCCTCGAAGAGCCCCTGCAGGGCTGCGGGGTCGTCAGCTGCGATCTGGCGACCGCCACCAGCGGACGCGATCTCCTCGAGGAACGGCGTGCCGGCTCCTTGTGCCAGCGCGACGACGTCCACGACGACCTTCGACTTCTTGGCGGCGGCGGTGGCGGCGCCAAGAGGAGTCTTGTTGGTGTTGTTGCCGTCGGAGAGAAGCAGGACGCTGCGCGAACCCTTCGATCCGGCGGTTTTCACCGCTTGGATCACCCCGTCATAGAGGCTGGTGCCGCGGGAGAGGGTCAGGCCGTCGATGGCGTCGTCGAGGGTGGCGGTGTCAGTGGTGGGCTCGGCGACGACCTTCACAGTGTCGGCAAAGGTCACGAGCCCGACATTGACGTCGTCGGGGACGTTCGCCAGGAACGCTTTGGCCGCGGCCTTGGCCTGGTCGAAGCGTCCGCCCCGGGCCATGCTGTCGCTGACGTCGAGGGCGAGCACCGTGGTCCGCTCGACCTTGTCGGCCGCTTTGGAGAGCGACTCGGCCGACGCCGTGACCGGGTCGCCGTCGAGAGTGGCTGTCACCGTGGCGAGGTCCGGGGTCGTCCCCGCCGGCACGTCGTCGAGCGACACCACGACCCGCAGGCCGCCATCCTTCGGCTCGATGTAGTCGATGCTGCTCGTCGCCGCCAGAGCAGGGGCTCCGGCCAGCAGCAGGAGGGCGCCTGCGGCGCCGGCCGCGAGGACCGATCGGAGCGCGGTCCTCGTGGCTCTCCGCGACATCAGCCACCGTCCCGGGCGAAGATCATCGGGTCGACGTGCACGTTGTGGTGGGACAGCTTCTCGAGGAACTTGGGTCGGAGGCCGGTCGCCTTGAGCGAGCCGCGACTCCGGCCGTTCTCGTCGTGGCCCATCGAGTGGTCGAAGAGGAAGATGTCCTGGAGCGTGATGATGTCGCCTTCCATCCGCTCCACCTCGGTCACGTGGGTGATGCGACGCGAGCCGTCACGAAGTCGCGCTTGGTGGACGATGAGGTCGACCGCGGAAGCGGTCTGCTCGCGGATCGCCTTGATCGGCAGGTCCATGCCCGCCATCAGCACCATGGTCTCGACGCGTGCGAGCGTGTCGCGCGGCCCGTTGGAGTGGACCGTGCAGATCGAGCCGTCGTGACCCGTGTTCATCGCCTGGAGCATGTCGAGCGCGGAGGCGTCGCGGACCTCACCGACGACGATCCGGTCGGGCCTCATGCGCAGTGAGTTCTTCACCAGGTCGCGGATGTCCACCGCACCGCGGCCTTCGATGTTGGCCGGGCGCGACTCGAGCCGGAGGACGTGGTCCTGGTGCAGCTGGAGCTCGGCGGCGTCCTCGATGGTGATGATGCGCTCGTCGCTGGGGATGAACGACGAGAGCACGTTGAGCGTCGTGGTCTTCCCCGCACCCGTGCTGCCCGACACGATGATGTTGAGCTTGCCGCGGACGCAGGCCGACAGGAACTCGGCCGTGCGCTGGGTGTAGGTGCCGAACGCCACCAGGTCGTCGGACTGGTAGGGGTCTGCCGAGAACTTCCGGATGGTGAGCAGCGAGCCGTCGATCGCCAGCGGAGGGATGACGGCGTTGACCCGCGAGCCGTCGGGGAGGCGAGCGTCGACCATCGGGCTGGACTCGTCGACGCGTCGGCCGATGCGCGAGACGATCTTGTCGATCGTGCGGCGCAGGTGCTGCTCGTCGCTGAAGCGCCCTTCGACGCGCTGGAGGCGGCCGCCGCGCTCGATCCAGATGTCGTCGCAGCCGTTGACCATGACCTCGGTCAGGTCTGGATCGCGGAGGAACGGCTCGATCGGGCCGTAGCCGAGGATGTCGTCGGCGATCTCCTGGGCGATGCGGGTGCGGTCGGCCGGGGTGAGGATGATGTCCTCGTCCTGCATGGCCTCCTGCAGCGCCCCGCGGACCATGCGCTCGAGCTCACCCTGGGTGAGGTCGGCGTCGTAGAGCTTGGGCCCGAGCTGGGTGAGCAGCCGGTTGTGCACGGTGTGCTTCAGCTCGCGGAAGGCGTCGGTGTCCTCCCGCTTGGCACGGCCTGCCCGGCTTCCGCCTTCAGGGAGCGCGTCGTTCTTCTTGGGCGCGTTGGAGGCCCGGTCGCGTGAGGCCGCGGCGAGCCGGTCGGCGAGACTGCTCATGGACTACCTTCCTTGACGGCGCAGAAGCCCCCGCTTCGGCGTCGCGGTGCGCGAGGGGTCGCCCTTGCCGTCCGACCCCTGTCGGCCGGACTCGCTGGGCTGCTTGCCGGCGCTGACGCCGGTGATCACGTCGGCCAGTCGGTTGATCGCCTGGCTGACGACGTGCTTGGGCTGTGAGGCGGTGATCGGCTCGCCGGCGTTGGTGGCGTTGGCGACCTCCGGCGACGTGGGGATCGCTTGGGCGATCTTCATGTCGAGGGTCGCCTCGACCTTGTCCGAGGAGAGCCCGACCTTGTCGTCCGCGCGGTTGAGCACCAGGTGCCGCCTCGGCTTGGGGAAGTTGAGCAGGTCCAGCGTCTCGGAGGCGATCTTGACGTTCTTGAGCGTGGGCACGTCGAGAGTGGTGACGAGGAGCAGCTCGTCGGTCTCGTCGAAGGCCTGCAGGACGTGCTCGTCGAAGGCCGGCGAGGTGTCGACGACCACCCAGTCGAAGTTCTGCTTGAGGATCGACAGGATCTTGTTGATCAGCGAGGGCGGGATCGAGTCCTTGGCATCGGGCTGCACGGGCGCCACGAGCGTGGTGAAGCCGCGCCGATGCGGGGTCAGCAGCGGCTCGAGGACGGCGAAGTCCAGCCCGTCCTCCAGGGCGACCGCGTCCGCGATCGTCCGTGCGGGGAACAGCTGGAGCGTGATGGCGATGTCACCGAAGCCCAGGTCGAGGTCGACGAGGCAGACGTGCAGGTCCCGAGCGGTCAGCGCGACCGCCATGTTGGCCGCGATCGTCGTCTTGCCGACGCCCCCCTTGGGGGAGAAGACCGTCACCAGCTTGCCGGTGGGGGTGTCCAACGCGCTGTGGGCGGGACCAGTCACGGCTCGGTAGACCTGGTGGGCGCGCTTGATCGCTTCACCCAGGCCGCTCAGGTCGCGCTCCTCCACGACCTCGCGCATGCCGGAGCGGAGTGCCTCGGCCAGGACACTGGTGTCCACCCGCCGGCGCATCAGGATGACGCTCACGGCCGGGCGAGTGACTCGGAGGTTGTCCGCGAGCGACGCGGCGGCCTCGAGGTCGACCGTCGGTCCGATCACGACGGCGTGCTCCTCCGGGGACTCCGCCAAGGCACGCTTGAGCTCGTCGAGGTTGGGGACGACCTTGGTGCCGACGCCGGCGACGGTCATCACCAGCTCGGCGTTGGAGTCGTTGGGTTCGACGACGATGGGCATCAGATCACCGGAAGAGGTTCGCCTGGGTGGTGCCCGAGTCCGGACTCACCTTGGACTTGTCGGTCAGGAGGCCGAAGGACAGCTCTCCGTGGGTGGAGGCGTACATCAACTTCTCCGCCTTCTTCTGGTCGACAGCGAGCGTGAACAGCGTACGCGGCAGGGTCTCCGTCGTCTGGGTTCCGGACTCGGCGGTCGTGGTCGACGTCGTGACCGTGGTGGCTCCGACCGCGATCACCTGCACCTTGGGCAGCAGAAGGCGAGTGCCGTCCTGACCCTGCGCACCGATCGGACCGTTCATGAAGACTGCCACGTTGGAGCCGGGCGAGACGAAGCCCGCAACCCGCCCGGTGTCCGACAGGTTGACCGAGATCGCGAACTGGCCCTCTGGCATCGCCAGAGGGTCCTGCTCTCCGACCGCGCCGAACTTCGACAACGTGATCTGTTCGCCCGGGAACACCCTGGACAGGGCGACCAGCGTGCCGTTGTCGCCGACGCTGGTGATGGCGCCCTCGAGGAAGTCCTCGCGCGGCACCGTGTCGATGTTGAGCTTGCCCGCCGCCTGAGCCTTCGCGAGCGACTCGCCGGGCTCGATCTGGGCCACGGCCTTGAGGACCTTGACCGGGTCCTGCTTCTGCTCGGCCCGCTTGTCCGCCCCCTGGACGTAGATGAAGACCATCGCGCTCCCCACCACTGCGATGAGGAGTGCCACGATCAAGATGACGGTCCGACGTCCCATACGTCACGATCCTTCAAGTCAGCCATGCCCGGTGCAGCGGACATGGGAGCTCTGGTTTCCCCCTGATGCGCAGACCACAGAATTCCGCATGGAACGGGCGCCTGCCACCCGAATGAGAATATTGATACGGATGTGACCTCCGGGCGTAGGGACGATGGTCCGTGTCGCACGGCACAGCGTGGGGGATGCTGAGCCGGCCGACCGGCCACTCGGTCGCAGCGTCAGGGCAGGTAGAGGTCGTCGACGACCGCACGATGGCGGCGTACGACGACGTGGCGCCTCAGCTTCAGGCTCGGGGTCAGCTCCCCGGACTCCTCGGTCCAGGTCTCCGGGACGACCGCCCAGCGCCGGATCGACTCCGCCTGGCTGACCCGCTCGTTGGCCCGGTCGACCGCCACCTGCAGCTCGGACAGCAGTTCGTCGTCGACGGCGAGGGAGGCGAGATCGGTCGAGCGGCCGTGGGACCGCGCCCAGGCGGTGGCCGCCTCGCGGTCGAGGGTGACCAGGGCGGCCACGAACGGCCTCGCGTCCCCGACCACGAGGCAGTGGTCGACCAGCGGATGCGCACGGATCGCGTCCTCCATGGGGCCAGGGGAGACGTTCTTGCCGCCGGCGGTCACGAGGATCTCGCGCAGGCGGCCGGTGACCCGGACGAAGCCCTCGTCGTCGATCTCGCCGAGGTCACCGGTCCGCAGCCACCCCTCCGCGGTCATCGGGTCCGGGGTCGACTCCTGCTGGTGCCAGTAGCCGGAGAAGAGGTGAGGTCCACGGACCAGGAGCTCCCCCTCGCCACTCACCCTGACCGACGTCCCGGGAAGCGGGCGGCCGACCCTGCCCACCTTGTGGTCGCCGGGCGCGGTTGCCGTGGTGCCACCGGTCGTCTCGGTGAGTCCGTAGCCCTCCAGGACCGGGATCCCGGCACCCCGGAAGACGTGGCCCAACCGGTCCCCGAGCGGAGCACCACCGGCGATCGCGTGGGTGAGTCGCCCGCCGAGCGCCTCCCGCATCGGGCGGTAGACGAGTCGGTCGAGGACGGCGTGACGGGCGCGCAGCACGCGGCCCGGTCCGCGAGGAGTCTCCAGCGCCTGGCTGTAGGCGATGGCCGTGTCCGTCGCCCGGTCGAACAGCGCCCCGCGGCCGTCGGCGGCGGCGCGCTGGCTGTAGACGGTGAAGATCTTCTCGAAGACCCGAGGGACACCGACCAGGAAGGTGGGCCGGAACTCGGCCAGGTCGTCGACCAGGGTCCGCATGTCGGTCGCGTAACCGAGCCGAACGCCCGTGCGGATCGCGGTGACCTGCACCAGCCGCGCGAGCACGTGCGCGAGCGGGAGGAAGAGCAGCGTCGAGGCGTCGTCCCGCTCGAGGACGGGTCGGAGGACCTCGGCCGTCGCCGACGAGCCGAAGATGAGCTGACCGTGGTCGAGGCGGCAGCCCTGCGGGGTGCCGGTGCTCCCGGAGGTGTAGACGAGTGTCGCGGGGGACGAGTGGTCGACAGCGGCGCGTCTGCGCTCGACTTCAGTCGCCTCGACCGCCGACACGGAGGGCAGGGGGTCGGTGGCCTCCGACGTGGAGGCGTCCTGGGTGAGGGACCAGACGTGCTCGAGTGCCGGGAGGTCGGGGCGTGCGGACCTCACGAGGTCCGCGTGGGCCGGGGTCTCGACGAGGACCGTGCGCGCACCGCTGTCGCGCAGGACATAGGCGATCTGCTCGGCCGAGGAGGTCTCGTAGAGGGGCACCCCGACGCAGCCGACGAGCCAGAGCGCGAAGTCGGCGACGGTCCACTCGTAGCGCGTGCGCGAGAGCAGGGCGACGCGATCACCCGCCTCGAGCCCCGCCGCCAGGAAGCGCCGCCCCCAGGTCTCCACGTCCTCGGCCAGCTCGCGTGCCGTGACCGGCTCCCAGCCGCGTCCGGCGCGGCGGCACGCCACGACCGTGTCCGGGCTCTCCTGGGCACGACGCAGCACGTCGTCGACCAGGTTGAGCGACTCGTGGCCGTGCACCGCGTAGGGCCGGTCGAGCGGCGGGGAGGAGTACTCACGCATCGTCGGCGATCGTACGGTGGTCGAGCAGCGAGCGCAGCGACTGGCCGGTCGACGCCACTCGGTAGGCTGGCCGCTCGCCAGCCCCACACAGCACCGCTCGAGGAGTCCCGGTCCATGGCCGACAAGACCAGTTCCAGCATCGTCATCGGCGCTCCGGCCGAGCAGATCATGGACGTCATCGCCGACTTCCCCGCCTATCCGCAGTGGGCGCAGGGGATGCACGTGGCGCAGGTGCGCTCGTCCTTCCCCGACGGTCGGGCCGAGGTCGTCTACTTCGAGATCGAGGCCACCCCGATCAAGGACGCCTACAGCCTCAAGTACGACTGGCACGGCGACAAGCGGGTCGACTGGACGCTGGTCGATGGCAAGATGCTGCGCGGCCTCGACGGCTCCTACATCCTGGAGCCGCAGGGGAGCGGCACCAAGGTGACCTACCAGCTGGCCGTCGACCTGAGCATCCCGATGATCGGCATGCTGCGGCGCAAGGCCGAGAAGGTCATCATCGACACCGCGCTCAAGGGTCTGAAGAAGCGCGTCGAGTCGTTGCCCGCCGCGTGAGCGAGCAGCAGGGCGCCGACGTCCGCGTCCTCCTCCTCACCGGCAAGGGGGGCGTCGGCAAGACGACCCTGGCCGCGGCCACGGCCGCCGGCGCGGCACGTCGTGGGTTGCGGACCCTGGTGATCTCCACCGACCACGCCCACTCCCTGGGCGATGCCTTCGGCGTGGCGGTCGGCACCGCCCCGACCCCGGTGGCAGAGCTCCTGTGGGTGCAGCACGTGAGCACCCAGCAGCGGTTCGAGGAGTCCTGGCTGACGGTCCAGGGCTACCTGCGCTCGGTCCTCGATGCCGCCGGGGTGGACCCGATGAGCGCCGAGGAGCTGACCGTCCTGCCCGGCGCCGAGGAGGTCCTGGCGCTGCTCGAGCTCCGTCGGCAGGTCAGGTCGGGGGAGTACGACGTGGTCGTGGTCGACTGCGCGCCCACGGCCGAGACTCTGCGGCTCCTGGCGCTGCCCGAGGCCCTCAACTGGTACATGGACCGGATCTTCCCGGCCAACCGACGGCTGGTCTCGGCGCTCCGGCCCGTCCTGAGCCGGGCAGCCGGCGTCCCCATGCCCCAGGACGCGGTGTTCGAGGCGGTCGCCGCGCTGCACCGGGACCTGGCTGACCTGCACGACCTCCTGACCGGCAAGAACGCGAGCGTCCGGCTGGTGCTGACCCCCGAACGCGTCGTGCTCGCCGAGGCGCGGCGGACCTACACCTCCCTCGCGCTGTTCGGCTATGCCGTCGACGGGGTCGTCGCCAACCGCGTCTTCCCGGGTGAGGAGGGGGACGGCTGGCTCGAGGGCTGGGTGCGCGCCCAGCGCGTGGTCCTCCAGGAGGTCGAGGAGTCCTTCGCCGACCTGCCGGTGTGGCGCTCCGCCTACCGGGCCGAGGAGCCCACCGGAGTCCCCGCGCTGCTCGCTCTCGGCGACGACGTCTACGGCGACGACGACCCGTTGGCGCTGCCGACAGGTCCCGAGCCGTTCCGCCTCGAGCGCGACGGGACGGACGCCGAGCTCGTCCTGTCACTCCCGCTGACCGCGCGGTCCGACATCGACCTCGCGCGCCACGCGGACGACCTGATCGTCACGGTCGGCTCCTATCGCCGGGTGCTGACGCTCCCGACCGCCCTCCGCGGCGCCGAGGTCGCGGGGGCGCGGCTGCGGGACGGCTCTCTCCGGGTGCGCCTGCGTCCCGCTGAGGGAGCGGCGGGATGAGCGACGATCGCGACGAGGTCGGGTCCGTCGGCGAGGAGGCAGCCAAGCTCCTCGGGGCGCTGCAGGACTGGGCCCGCGACACCGGCGCGGCGCACGCCGGCGGGGTCGCGGACGACCTGGGGGCGCAGGTGCGTGACCTCGGCGCGCACCTCGCCCACGGGGAGGACTGCCGCTACTGCCCCGTGTGCCAGGCGATCCGCGTCTTCCGTGAGACCAGCCCCGAGATCAAGCAGCACCTGGCGACTGCCGCCGGCTCACTTGCCCAGGCAGTCAGTCTCTATCTCAGTGCCTCCTCGCAGGGCAGCACGCCACGGTCGGCGGAGCCGCAGCACATCGACCTCGACGACGACTGAGCGGCGGGCCTCAGTCGACGAGCCGGACGACAGCTCGCCCACCGTCGAACCACTCCACGTCCTCCCCGTCAGGGTCGACCGGGATGGCGTTGTAGTTGAAGGCGAAGACCTGGACGGCGAAGACCTGGGTGCCGCCGGTGTTCATCTGGACGCCGTTGTCCGCGGTGGCGCCGCTGGTCAGGGTCTCGTCGGTGAGGAAGACCGGGGCGAACTGCTTGATCGCGATGTACTTCTTGTCCGTTCGATCGGTGGCATAGACGATCGGGACGTAGAAGAACCGGGGCGAGTCCTCGATCGACTTGTCCAGCAGGTCGAAGTCGGATCCGTCCTTGGCGATGTCGGCCAGGGTGACCCCGGGCTTGAGGTAACAGGAGAGGGTGTCCCGGTTGATCTTGGACCACTGGAAGTGGCCGTCGTCGGCCTTGGCAGGCGCCCGCTTGTCTCCGTTGGCCGTGCACAGCGGGCTTGTGTCCGCGCTGAAGAGGCGACCCTTGACCGTCCCGTCGGGTCCTCCGGTCATGCCTGACAGGAGGCCGTTGGTCAGGTAAGGCGGATCGTTGCCGGCCTCGACATAGATGCAGTTGTTGCCGTCTCTCACCGTGTTGTCGATCTTGGCGCCACCAGGATTGCCGTCGCTGTAGCACTCCGGATTGAGGGTGATGTCGACGCCGGGAAGGGCCAGGCTGGGCTCGAACTCCTTGAGCTTGTGGTCCAGGCCCAGCGCGATGTTGTAGCCGTACGCCTTGTTCATCGCGGTCATACCCGTCCGAGGACTGTCGATCTGGCCGAAGTTGCCACGCTCCGAGTCGTCACAGCCGACCTCGCCACCTCCACCTGTGACCTCGAAGACCAGCGGCTCGCTCTGGCTGCCCACGGTTGCCGAGGCCGGGCCGGGGTCAGCGCTGAAGACGGTGGTGCCGGGGACGGGCGTGCCGGCGACGATGTTGCGGGCGCCCCACACCTCCCACTTGCCGACGGTCGAGGTCACCTCGGGACCGACGCCGGGGATCGTCACGGTCTGGGTGCCCGGCGTGGAGCCGACCTTGCCCGGGATGGCGAGGTTGACGGGGTAGACGGTCGGGTTGCCGGCCCAGGCCGTGGGGGCACCGAAGGTGAAGATCACGGCGCCCTTCAGCGGGGCGGCGGGTGTGCCCTGCGCGACGGTGTTCTCGTTCGAGAACGTGACGTCGATCGATCCTGTGGTCGTGCCGTAGGGGGTCGTGTTCACCGAGATGTTCGTGACGTGGAACCGGGTGCTGACCGTGAAGCCCTGCGAGGCAGGGGAGTAGGTCGGACTCGCCGAGGGTGAGGTGTGCGGGTCGGTGTCGCCCTCGACGGGGCCATAGACACAGCTGGCCGGCAGCCACATCGGCAGGATCTTGTCGGGCTTCGGGGTCAGAGCCCGCTTCTCCACCGTGCCGGTGCGCGCCACGCTGACGTTGTTCGCGCCGATCACGCTGGCGAAGCCGAAGTTCACCTGCGACAACGGCGGCACCACCTTCAGCTGCGTGTCCTTGGGGAAGGAGATCTCGCCGTTGGCGTCGTTCCCGTCCTGCAGCGCGCTGGCGGTGACGTTGGGCTGGTCGCTGCTGATGCGGTTGTCGTTGAGGTAGTCCGCCACGACCTGTGCGATCTGCAGCTGGTGTGCTGAGTCGCCCGCGGGCAGCTCCTGCCCGCCGGCCAGGGCTGCCAGGTCCGCTTGGCTCTGGGACTGCCGGGCACGGGCCCAGGCGTTGCCGAGGTCCACGGACATCGCGGCCAGCACGAACAGGAGGGTGGCGCTGATCGCCACGATGACGGCGATGGCTCCTCGGTCCTCGCGATGACGCTGGAAGCGAATCCTCATGAACACTCCTCGGGAGTGGTCGGTTCGAACTCGACACGCGTGTCCGCCACCGTGGAGACCTCGCCATCCCCTGGGACCGGGATCAACGGGAAGTGGAGGTTGAGGCTGTCGAAGCTCACCGTGACCTTGACCAGCTTGCCGATCCCCGTCCCGTCCGGGTACTCCCGCTTGACGTCGATGACGTCGCCGAAGTTGGCCGACCCTACGCGCGCCTTGACCCACGGCACGAACTCAGCGCACGTGGCCATCTTGCCGACGGAAGCCGCGCGTGCTGCGTCGCGGGCTGCTGCCGAACCGCCCTGCATCGAGAAGAAGTACAAGCCGTACTGGATGATCCCGAAGACGATCAGCAGGAGCAGGGGGACGACCAGGGCGAACTCCACCGCCACGGCCCCACGCTCACCCCGCCGCACACGGGGGCGCCACGCGGTGACGGTGCGAGGCGACATGCGGGCTCCCCAGGAAAATTCAGCGGGCGGAGTGCGCATACTCCGGCCCCAGTGTGGCAATGCTAGGCCAGCGTCTACTCGACCAGAAGGTCGTTTGTCCAGATTTGGGCGAACATCCCCCGAGGTGAGGACATAAGGCCCCCTCAGTTTGGACTACCGACCGCCCCCGCGGGGCGGATCAGAGGCGCGCGCCGTCGTCCCAGCCGTCGTGGCCACGGCCGGCGCCCATCGTCCAGACGAGGTAGCCGAAGCCGCCGACGAACGACACGAACAGCCCATAGCCGACGTACGACGGCATGGCGAGCGGGCTGATCAGGAGCAGCAGGCCCAGGATCGGGGCCCCGAAGAGGGCGATCCAGGCGGCGAGCCGGCGGGGCTCGGGACGGGGGATCGGCGGCGGGGGCGGCGGCTCGAAGTGGGCCTCGTCCTCGGCGGCCGGACGGGTCGGCTGCTCGTCGGGCCACGCCTGGCGCAGCAGTCGCTTGAGGCTGTCGTCGGAGGAGGCGGGCGGCGGAGAGGGGCGGGCCTCCTTGCGGACCTCCTCGACGTCGGGGGTCGGTCCCCAGTCGGCGATCAGGCGGGAGAACTCGGCCTCGAAGTCGAGCTCCGGCTCCTCGCGGGGGGCGTCGGGCTCGTCCGGGTCACGGTCGGCGGGGTTGTCGGGCATCACGGGCTGGGCCTCAAGAGGTCACGCGGGCGATGAACGAGGAGGCGCGGTCGAAGATCATCGGCGCGTCGTTGTCGAGGGTGGCCACGTGGTAGCTCTCCTCGAGCACGACCTCCTCGAGGTCGCGCGAGGAGACGCGCGACATGATCGCCCGACCCGACGACGGGTCGAGCACGTGGTCGACCCGGGAGCGGAACATCAGCAGCGGCTGGGTGATCTCGGCCAGCCGCTCGCGCACCCGCGGCATCTCCTTGAACAGCGAGGCGGCCGCCTTGAGCGGGGTGCGCGGGTAGGCCTGCTCCTCTTGGCCGGGCTTCTTGATGTCGTTGCCGATCGCCGGGAAGGCGGGCACGACGTGCTTGAGCACCGGCAGGAGCTTGACGTCCTTGCGGTTGCTGTCGACCGCGGGGTTGACCAGGACCAGGCCGGCGATGTCGCGGCCGTGCTCCTGCGCGAGCGCGAGGCTCAGCAGCCCGCCCATCGACAGCCCGCAGAGCACGACGTGCTCGTGCTCGGCCTTGAGCTTGGCGAACGCGGTGCCCGCCTCGGCGTACCAGTCGTCGTACGTCGTCGCCTGGAGGTCCTGCCACCGCGTGCCGTGACCGGGCAGCTGGGGCAGGGAGACGGAGTAGCCGCGGGCGTGGAGGTCCTCGGCCCACGGCCGCATCGCGGCCGGGCTGCCGGTGAACCCGTGGACCAGCAGGACGCCGACGCCGGCACCGGGCACGGAGGCGTGGAACGGTGCGGTGGGAGAGGACGGTGAGGTCACGCCCGCCATCGTCGCACGCACCCCAGAGGCAGGCTAGGGTGAACCGTCCCGGCCGAGAGGTGTCAGCACGGAGTCAGACAGGAGCGTGGGTTGTTCTACTGGTTCCTGAAGTGGATCGCCTTGGGTCCGGTGCTCAAGCTGGTCTTCCGACCGCAGGTCGAGGGCATCGAGAACGTCCCCGAGGAGGGGCCGGTCATCCTGGCCAGCAACCACCTCTCCTACGCCGACTGGCTGTTCATGCCGCTCACGCTGGACCGCAAGGTCACCTTCGTGGCGAAGGCGGAGTACTTCACGACGCCCGGCTTCAAGGGCTGGCTGCAGAAGATGTTCTTCACCGGCGCCGGCCAGGTCCCGATCGACCGCACCAGCGGTGACGCCGCCTCCGGCGCCCTGACCACGGCCAAGCGCGTGCTGCACGGCGGGGACATGTTCGGCATCTACCCCGAGGGCACCCGCTCGCACGACGGCAAGCTCTACCGCGGCAAGACCGGCGTGGCCCGCCTGGCCATCGAGACCGGCGTGCCGGTCGTCCCGGTCGCGGTCGTCGGCACCGACATCGTCGCGCCGCCCGGCAAGAAGTTCGGCCACTGGACGCGCCCGCGGGTGCGGTTCGGCAAGCCGCTGGACTTCAGCCGCTACCAAGGCCTCGAGAACGACCGCTTCATCCTGCGCTCGGCGACCGACGAGATCATGTACGAGATCATGAACCTCTCCGGCCAGGAGTACGTCGACATGTACGCCTCCCGCGCCAAGGCGCTCGACAAGGAGAGGGCCGCGACCGCCGGGAAGGGGTCGACCGCCGGGGGCTCCGAGGACTCCGCCCGCAAGGTGTCCTGACGCCATGGCCCAGCAGGGTCCGGCGCTGAGCGTCCGCATCGGGGGCCCGTCGGCCGCGTCGGTCGTCGAGGCCAACCTCTTCCGAGCCCTGGTCGTGCTGCGCGCGATCGTGCTCGCCTACGCCGTCGCCCTCAACCTGGGGCGCTTCGACGAGTTCTCCCGTCCGGTGCTCGCCGGGGTCGCCCTCGCGGTGATGACCGTCTGGTCGGTGGTCGCCTCCTGGGCCTACCTCACCCCGGCGCGCCGCACCTGGCGGTGGTACGCCGTCGACCTGGCCGTCGCGGTCGGGCTGCTGCTCCTGACCCCGCTCGTCCAGTCCGAGGCGATGCTCGCGCGCCACGCCTCGACCCTGCCGACCTTCTGGGTGATGACCTCGGTGCTCGCCTGGTCGGTCGGGCGGGGCTGGTGGCAGGGCGGTCTGGTGGCGCTCGTGGTCTCCGCCGCCGACCTGTCGGTCCGCACCGTGTCCAGCGGCGCGACGTGGGGCAACATCTTCCTGCTCCTGCTCGCCGCGGTCGTCGTCGGCTTCGCCGCCGACCTGGTCCGTCAGGCCGCCACGCTCCGCGCCGAGGCCGAGCGCACCGCCGCCGTCCTCACCGAGCGGGCCCGGCTGGCGCGGGTCGTCCACGACGGGGTGCTCCAGGTGCTTGCGCTGGTCCAGCGGACCGGTCTCGAGGCCGGCGGCGAGATGGCCGAGCTCGGCCGGCTCGCGGGGGAGCAGGAGGTGGCGCTCCGCCGCCTCGTGCAGTACGACGCCCGCACCGTCGCCGAGGAGACCGCCCGTCTCGCGGGCGACGGGGTCCGGGTCGGCGCCTGGGACGTGCGGAGCGGCCCTGTCGACCTCGGCGAGGCCCTCGCCGCCGCGGTCGGCCCACGGGTCACCTTCACCGGGCCGGGCACCCCGGTCGTGCTGCCCGCCTCCGTCGTCGACGAGGTCGTCTCGGCAGCTCGCGCCTGCCTCGACAACACCGCCGCCCACGTCGGCCCCGACGCCCCGGCCTGGGTGCTGCTCGAGGATCTCGGGCACGAGGTGGTCGTCACCGTGCGTGACGCCGGACCCGGCATCCCCGAGGGCCGCCTCGACGAGGCCCGCGGGCAGGGGCGCCTCGGCGTGACGGAGTCGATCGCCGGCCGGCTGCGCGACCTCGGTGGCCGTGCCGAGCTCACGACCGGGCCGTCGCTGGGCACGGAGTGGGAGCTCGTCATACCCCGTCAGGACTCGGACCGACCAGGAGGACACCGATGACCGTTCCCGAAGGCGCACCCTCGGACGACGTCACGAGCGCCGACACCGGCTCGGCGACGCCGCGGGTCATGGTGGTCGACGACCACCCGATGTGGCGCGACGCGGTCGAGCGCGACCTGAGCGCGGCCGGCCTCAGCATCGTCGCCACCGCGGCCACCGGCAGCGAGGCGATCAACCGTGCCCGGGCGACCCGGCCGTCGGTCGTGGTGCTCGACCTCAACATCCCCGAGCCCAACGGCGTCGACGTCACCGCGACGCTCGTGGCGGAGGACCCGACCGTGCGCATCCTCGTGCTCTCCGCCTCCGGTGAGCAGAGCGACGTGCTCGAGGCGGTCAAGGCGGGCGCGAGCGGCTACCTGGTCAAGTCGGCGTCCAAGGCCGAGCTGATCGACGCCGTACGCCGGGTCGCCGCCGGGGGCAGCGTGTTCACCCCGGGGCTGGCCGGCCTCGTGCTGGGGGAGTACCGCCGGCTCGCCGAGGGCGGGTCGGCCAAGGACGACGACACCGACCTGCCGCGCCTGACCGACCGGGAGACCGAGGTGCTGCGGCTCGTGGCCAAGGGCTTGTCCTACAAGCAGATCGCCGACCGGCTCGTGCTGTCGCACCGCACCGTCCAGAACCACGTGCAGAACACCCTGCGCAAGCTGCAGCTGCACAACCGGGTCCAGCTCGTGCGCTACGCGATCGAGCAGGGCCTCGACGACGAGCTCTGATGGGCGCCCTGGACGACGAGGCGACCGCCCTCTACGCGCTGCCCGTGGAGGAGTTCACCGCTGCGCGCGACGCCCGGGTCAAGGAGCTGCGCGGCTCGGACCGGCCGCTCGCCGACTCGGTCAAGGCGCTGCGCAGGCCGACCGTCGCGGCGTGGGCGGTCAACCAGCTCGTGCGGCAGCGCGAGGACCTCGTGCGCCAGGTGCTCTCGATCGGCGACTCCCTGCGCGAGGCCCAGGCCGGCGCCGAGGGCGACGCGCTGCGCGAGCTGTCAAAGCAGCGGCGGCAGGTGGTCGCGGCTGTGGTCACCCAGACGCGGGAGCTCGCCGACGACGAGGGCGTCCGACTGACCGACGCCGTGGCGGACCAGGTGGCGGCGACGCTCCAGGCCGCGCTGGCCGACCCCGAGGCGGCGGAGCAGGTGCTCGCCGGGTGCCTGGCACAGCCACTGACGTCGACGGGGGTGGCGTCGTTCGGCGGGGTGGGTGACCGTCCGGCCCCGGCCAAAGGCACCCGCGCGACCGTCACCGACATCCGCAGCAAGCAGCCCGAGCCGGTCGACCCCAAGAAGCGCAAGAAGGCCGAGAAGCGGGTCAAGCAGGCCGAGAAGGCGCTCAAGCAGGCGACCAAGCGGCACGAGGCCGCGCAGGAGGACCACCGCTCCGCCCAGGCCGAGCAGCTCCACCTGGAGTCCCGGCTGGAGGAGCTGCGCCGGCAGCTGGCCGAGGTCGAGACCGAGGCCGAGCAGACCGCCACGCGGGTCGACGAGCTCGAGGGGGAGGTCGAGGAGACCGAGGAGCTGGTCGACGCGGCCAGGGAGAAGCTGGACGAGGCGCGGGAGAAGCTCGCCGGGCTGGACGACTAGGCCCAGCCCTTGGCCCGCTCGACCGCCTCGCGCCACTGCCGGTGGGCGGCGTCGGAGGCCTCGCGGTCACCGCCGGGCTCGAAGGCCCGGTCGAGCTTCCAGGTCTCGCGCAGGTCGTCGGTCGAGGACCACACCCCGGTGCCGAGGCCCGCGAGGAACGCCGCCCCGAGCGCGGTCGTCTCCACGATCTCGGGCCGCTCGACGGTGACCCCGAGCTGGTCGGCCTGGAGCTGGCAGAGCAGGTCGTTGGCCGCCGCGCCGCCGTCGACGGTCAGACTCGTGAGCGGCGCGTCGTCGGGCAGGGTCTCGATCACGTCGCGCACCTCGAAGGTGATCGCCTCGAGGGTCGCGCGCACGAGGTGCGCACGCGTCGTACCCCGGGTGAGGCCGATGATCATGCCCCGGGCGCGCGGGTCCCAGTCGGGAGCGCCGAGACCGGTCAGGGCGGGCACGAAGACGACGCCCTCGGTGGAGTCGACGGTGCCGGCGACGGCGGCGGTCTCGGCGGCGGACCCCACGATCTGGAGCCCGTCGCGCAGCCACTGCACGGCCGCGCCGGTCACGAAGATCGCGCCCTCGAGGGCGTAGGTCAGCTCGCCCTCCGGTGACTTCCACGCCGCCGTCGAGAGCAGGCCCGCGTCGGAGCGCACCACCTCGGTGCCGGTGTTGGTGAGGATGAACGACCCGGTGCCGTAGGTGCACTTGGTGTCGCCGACCGCGAAGCAGGTCTGGCCGAACAGCGCCGACTGCTGGTCGCCGGCGATGCCGGCGATCGGGAGCTCCAGCCCGCAGAACGCCTTGGGGTCGGTGGTCGCGATGTCGCCCCAGGACGGGACGATCTCGGGCAGCGCCTCGCGGGGCACGCCGAAC
Source organism: Nocardioides marmoribigeumensis (assembly GCF_031458325.1). NCBI lineage: Bacteria > Bacillati > Actinomycetota > Actinomycetes > Propionibacteriales > Nocardioidaceae > Nocardioides > Nocardioides marmoribigeumensis. The sequence continues at coordinate 98,015 of NZ_JAVDYG010000001.1, read as the reverse complement.
AGGTCGGTCAGCTCGTCGGACCAGTCGCCGGCCTCGAGGTCGAACAGCAGCGTCCGCGAGGCGTTGGAGACGTCCGTGACGTGCCAGGTGCCGCGGGTCATCCGCGCGATCAGGTAGGAGTCGACCGTGCCGACCGCGTAGCGGCCGTCCTCGACCATGCCCCAGGTGTGCTTCTCGTGCTCGGCCAGCCAGAGGAACTTGGTGCCGGAGAAGTAGGGGTCGAGCCGCAGCCCGGTCAGCTCCGCGACCCGCTCCTCGTGCCCCTCGTCCTTGAGCCGGGTGCAGATGTCGGCGGTGCGCCGGTCCTGCCACACGATCGCGCGGCGGGGCGCGTTGAGCGTCTCGCGGTCCCAGAGGACCACGGTCTCGCGCTGGTTGGTGATGCCGACCGCCTTGAGCGCCGGACCGCCCGTCTCGTCGTACGCCGAGAGCGCGGCGCGCGTGGCCTCGATCGTCGCCTGCCAGATCTCCTCCGGCGCGTGCTCGACCCACCCGGGCCGGGGGAAGTGCTGGGAGAACTCCTGGTAGCCGCGGGCCGCGATGGTGCCTTCGGGGGTCACGACGACGGCGGTCACGCCGGTCGTCCCGGCGTCGATGGCGAGAACGCTCATGGGCGCGACCCTAGTGAAGAGTTACCGCCCGGTTGGGCTGGATCGTTCCAACCTCCGGGGTCTACGGTGAGCCACATGCGAGTTGGAGTACTCACCGGAGGCGGGGACTGCCCCGGCCTCAACGCCGTCATCCGCGCCGTGGTCCGCAAGGGCGTCGAGGTCTACGACTTCGACTTCGTCGGGTTCCGCGACGGGTGGCGCGGTCCGCTCGAGAACGTCACCTGCCCCCTCGGCGTGGCCGAGGTCCGCGGGATCCTGCCGCGCGGCGGCACGGTGCTCGGCTCCTCGCGGACCAACCCGTTCAAGGTCGAGGGCGGGGTCGAGCGGATCAAGCAGAACCTCGCCGACAACCACGTCGACGCGCTCGTGGCGATCGGCGGCGAGGACACCCTCGGCGTCGCCACCAAGCTCTCCGACCTCGGCGTCAACGTCGTCGGCGTCCCCAAGACGATCGACAACGACCTGTCGGGCACCGACTTCACCTTCGGCTTCGACACCGCGGTCAACATCGCGATGGAGGCGATCGACCGCCTCCACACCACCGCCGAGTCCCACCACCGCGTCCTGGTCGTCGAGGTGATGGGCCGCCACGCCGGCTGGATCGCCCTGCACGCCGGCATGGCCGGCGGCGCCAACATCGTGCTGATCCCCGAGAAGCCCTTCGACATCGACAAGGTCTGCGCCTACGTCGAGGAGCGCTTCAAGAAGTCCTACGCCCCGATCGTGGTCGTCTCCGAGGGCGCGGTCCCCGTCGACGGCGGCGACATGACCCTGCAGAGCGGCGAGACCGACGCCTTCGGCCACGTGCGACTCGGCGGCATCGGCGACCGACTGGCCAGCGAGATCGAGCAGCGCACCGGCAAGGAGGCCCGCGCGGTCGTGCTCGGTCACGTCCAGCGGGGCGGCACCCCGACGGCGTTCGACCGCTGGCTGGCCACCCGCTTCGGGCTCCACGCGATCACGGCGGTCGCCGAGAAGGACTTCGGCACGATGGTCGCGCTGCGCGGCAAGGACATCGTGCGCGTCCCGCTGATCGAGGGCACCGGCGAGCTCAAGGTCGTCTCGCCGGAGGAGTACGCCGAGGCCGAGGTGTTCTTCGGCTGATCCCGCTGGCGGATCTCGCCGACGTCTGGTCGACGCGACCTCGGCAGGTCAGTTGACTCGCCTTTGCGTGGCGAGCCAGTGCCGACGTCGCAGCGTCCGCATGACGCCCCATACGGTCACCGCGATCAAAGTCCCCAGCACGTAAAGGTTCTCCATCAGGACCAGCCACGCCACTGGCACGTCTTGCGGCATGTGTGCGCGGTACCTTGCGACTGGCAGCAGGAACAGGAGCCAAGCCGCGCTCGCGATGGCCAGGCGACGTACCTGCGATTCGCGAGATTGCGGCGAGCCCACGAAGGCCACCGCTGCAGGGACGATCCAGGCCCAATGGTGACTCCAGCTAAGTGGAGACACGAGGCAGCCGAGGAGACCGACGCCGGAGATCTCGAGGAGCATGTCTGCGCGTTGTCGCGGCCTTTGGCTCCACCAGAGGTACAGCGCACACAGCGCGCCGCATGCCAGAACCCAGATCAACCCGGCATGTGCGACTTCCAGACGGTCGAGCATCCCCCGGATGGACTGGTTGTCGGTGTCTTTGGAGGGACCGATTCTCTCCGTGTCGAACAAGTACTTGGTCCAATACGCGTTTGCTGGTCCTGGCGCGACGACGAATCCGATGACAACGGTCGTCGCGAAGGTGAGCAGGGCGCGCATCGCCGTGCGGTAGTCGCGGTGGGCGACGAGGTACAACAGGAAGATGGCGGGCGTCAACTTGATGCCAATTGCTAATCCCAGAAGAATCCCTGCCCACGCTGTTTCCTTGGGGCGGGTCAAGTCCCAGAGGATCAGGACCAGGAGGAGCAGATTGATCTGGCCAAGGATGATGCCGGAGTAGATGGGTTCGAGTGCTGATGCCGCCAGAGTGAGCGGAAGTACCCACCACACCGACCAACTGGTCGCTCGGACGCAGATGTGCAGGCATGCAGCCAATAGCGCAAATTGGACGACTTTCGCCGCGACCGTCACGACGGCGAAAGGAATGTAGGAAAGGCCTGCGAAGACCAATGCGGCGAATGGGGGATAGGTCAGCCCGAGGCCGTAATAGCTGAAAGAGTAGATTTCGTTTGGTCCGTGACGGAAGACCTCTCCGACCCGCCAATAGATCTGCAGATCAAAGGCGTTGAAGGGGATCCGGCTGAAAAGAAGGCCGAGGGCCAGGCTGATAGCGGCGACGGACAGGTAATACCAGGGCTTGTTTGCAGAGGATGCGCGCCTTGAAGATTCGGGGTCGTCCGAACGCCACGCTCTCGCCCCCGCCGGGCCCATGCCACGTCGAATCTCGTGCTCGACTGCTCGAGGCATCTGCTGGAGGCGTTCTTCAGGCCGGCGGGTGGGCAGCACGAAGGTTCATCAGCGCCATGACGACGGCGCACTGGACCCCGTTGATGCACATCCGGGGCGCGCCGACGGCGAGCTCCTTGCGGCGGTGCTGCCACATCGCGCGCTCGACGCCCTCCTGGACGAACAGCGCGTCCTCGAGCTTGCTGGTCGCGCCCTCGGCGATGAAGGGCATCAGCCGCTCACCGGCGGTGAGCAGCCACTGGAACGGCCCGCGACCCTGGGGGGTGAGGCCGTCGCTGAGCTGCTGGAGGTCGGGCTCGACCGGCACGGTGGCCAGCGCGCCGGAGGTGAGCAGGGCCCAGACGGCCACGTCACCGGTGCCGTCGGCGAGGGGGATGCGCAGCTCCAGGACGTCCTCGACGTGCCCGTCGCACTGGCACGCGCCGTACGCCGGCGGTGTCCAGTCGACCTGCTCGATCTGCTCGTCCCCCGTGGCGCGGAAGCGCTCCAGCAACCCCATGCGGCCGTAATCTACGTGACCCGTGCCGGAAATGTCCCCATGTCCACGCGCCCTTTGCCCCGAAGTACGCTGATGGCCGTGGAACTTCCCTCCCTGCGCGACCTGTACGACCTCGGCGCCGCCCAGCAGCCCACCTGGCCGGACGCCTCGGAGGTCGACCGCGTGGTCGACCGGCTGCGTCGCAACCCGCCGCTGGTCTTCGCCGGCGAGTGCGACGACCTCAAGGCCAAGCTCGCCGCGGTGACCCGTGGCGAGGCCTTCCTGCTGCAGGGCGGCGACTGCGCCGAGACCCTCGAGGGCGCCACCGCCGACAACGTCCGCGCCAAGCTGCGCGTGCTGCTGCAGATGGCCGTCGTCCTCACCTACGCCGCGTCGGTGCCGGTGGTCAAGGTGGGCCGGCTGGCCGGGCAGTACGCCAAGCCGCGCTCCTCCGACATGGAGACCCGTGAGGGCGTCACGCTGCCGGCCTACCGCGGCGACGCGGTCAACGGCTACGACTTCACCACCGAGTCGCGCGTGCCCGACCCCCAGCGCCTGCTCGACGTCTACAACTCCTCGGCCGCGACCCTCAACCTGGTGCGCGCGTTCGTCACCGGCGGCTACGCCGACCTGCGCCAGGTGCACACCTGGAACACCGACTTCGTGCGCTCCTCGCCGGTCGGCAAGCGCTACGAGCGCATGGCCGGCGACATCGACCGCGCGCTGACCTTCATGAAGGCGATCGGCGCCGACCCCGAGGAGTTCCACCGGGTCGACTTCCACTCCAGCCACGAGGCGCTCGTGCTGGAGTACGAGCACGCCCTGACCCGCATCGACAGCCGCACCGAGCTGCCCTACGACGTCTCGGCGCACTTCCTGTGGATCGGCGAGCGGACCCGCCAGCTCGGTGGCGCCCACGTGGAGCTGATGAGCCGCATCCAGAACCCGATCGGGGTCAAGCTCGGCCCGACCACCACCCCCGACGACGCCATCGCGCTCGCCCAGCGGCTCAACCCGCTCAACGAGCCCGGCCGGCTGACCTTCATCACGCGCATGGGCGCCGGGCGCATCCGCACCGTCCTGCCCGAGCTGGTCGAGAAGGTCACCGCCGCCGGGGTCCAGGTCGCCTGGGTCTGCGACCCGATGCACGGCAACACCTTCGAGGCGTCCTCGGGCTACAAGACCCGTCGCTTCGAGGACGTGATGGAGGAGGTGCAGGGCTTCTTCGACGTCCACCGCGAGCTCGGCACCTGGCCCGGCGGGCTGCACGTCGAGCTCACCGGCGACAACGTCACCGAGTGCGTCGGGGGAGGGGAGTCGCTGCTCGAGGAGGACCTGTCCCACCGCTACGAGTCGGTGTGCGACCCGCGGCTCAACCGCGTCCAGTCCCTCGAGCTGGCCTTCCTGGTCGCTGACATGCTCAGCCAGGTCGCCGAGCCCGAGCTCTGAGGGCCGCGGGCCGGTCGGCGCGCTCGGCCCGGACCCACGGCAAGGTCATCAGCGCCCAGACGGCTGCGACGACGCAGACCTCCGCGACGACGTACCCCGGCCACGGGCCGAGCAGGTCGAGGAGGCTGCCGACCGCCGGCTTGCGGTTGAGGTAGCCGTAGTTGGTGCCGGTCGCGGCGTTGAACGCGATGACGCCCACGGCCCAGACCAGGGTGACGCCCACCGCGAGGCGGTAGCTGCGCCAGTCGACCCGCACGCCCAGGCCGAAGGTCAGGTAGACCGCCGCCCACACGGTCGCGAGGTGCATGCCCCAGAACATGAAGTAGCGCGGGTCCGGGAAGACCTCGCCCAGCGACGGCGTGACGATGCCCTGCACCGTCAGGGTCAGGCCCCAGAAGTAGACCAGCGCGGTCGCCGCCCAGTGACGCGTCCACAGCGCGACGATCGCCGCCATCCAGGCGAGGTCGCACAGCTGCAGCGGAAGGGACGTGCCCAGGTCGAAGTCGCCGGGCAGCAGCTGCAGCACCTGCATCGGCACCGTGAAGCAGGGGACGACCAGGGCGAAGGTACGCCGGAAGCGCAGCTCGGCAGGGGTGCCGCGATGCGCGCGACCCACGACGGCGAGGACCACGCAGCCGACCAGGAAGCCGACGACCAGCCCGAGGTGCTCGGGGGTGAAGGCCTCGAAGCGCGTGGCGAGGGGGACGGCCATGCCTCAGTGTCGGCCGGGGCCGGGCGACCGCGCATGAGCACGACGACTCAGCTGGTCCAGGACTCGCCCGTGCGGCTGCGCAGCACGACCGGCTTCCCGTCGCAGAACACGCGCAGCTCGAACGAGGCGCCCTGCACGATCCCCGAGTCGAGGTCGTCCCGCCGGCAGACCGGGGCGCCCGCGTCGTGCACGACCTCCGGTCGGGTCCAGCGCTGTCGGGACGGGTCGTAGCGCTGCGCCGTCACGTGCTGCCGGTCCGGGGACCCGACGGCGACCAGGTCGCCGCCGGTGTTCTCGGTGACCTGGTTCCACACCGCGCGGGACGGGTCGTCGGGGTAGACCTCGAGCCCCGGCGCGGTGACCGGCGGGGGAGCCGCCAGGGTCCACGTGCCTCCCTGCCGTCGTACGACGAACTCCGTGCCGGGCTGGCCGGAGACGTCGCCCTGGAGCTCGGTCGGGGACTCGAGCGAGAGGCCCACCTCGTCGCACAGCAGGAGGTCGGCGTCCGCGACCGGGACGGTCGCGCGGGCCCCCTCGGTGGTGAGCTCCACGGTGCAGCGGCCCTCGGCGTGCCCGGGGGAGACCAGCACGAGCCCGCCGTCGTCCTCGACCGTGACCACCTGGGTCGGCTCGTCGGGGAGGGCGCGCGTGCCGAAGTCGCCGCCCGACCAGGTCAGCAGCTCGTCGTCCTGGACCCACACGGCGTGCGACCCGTCCGGCGAGAGGCCGGGGGCGAGGTAGGCCTCGCCCCGCAGGTCATGGTGGTGCCACTCGGACCCGTCGTAGAGCAGCGCGACGCTGGCGGTCGGCGCCTGGTCCTCGGCGTAGTGCTCGTCGCACAGCAAGGTCGCCGCCACGACCGACCCGGTCCCGACCGAACGCACCTTGCCGCACTCGCGACTGCCGTCGTCGAGCACGACCTCCGGGTCCGACCACCCGTCGGCCGTCCGGTGCTCGGCGAAGACCCGGTGGGGCGACTCCCACAGGAGCCGCACATCGGCCGAGAGGGCGACGGGGTCGCCCAGCTCGGCGCGGGCCGGCGGCTCCTCGCTCCCGCACGCGACGAGGCCGCAGCAGACCAGGATCCCGAGGAGGAGGCGCATGCGGTGATCATGCCCTCACGCGGGTGGTGGCTTCAGGCCGACCGTCCTCAGCTCGAGCTCCGCCAGTCGTCGTACGACGGCCTCGTCACGACGGCGCCACGCCCCGGCCGGGTCGTCGCTGATCCGCGCCAGCCGGTGCATGGGCTGCTTGGCGAGGGCGCGCAGCGCGAACAGGTCGAGGTCCTCGGCCGCGTCGACGAAGCGCTGGGCCGCACCTGCTCGTCGTACGAACCGGACCCGGAGGGGCAGGTAGAACGCGCAGGCCAGCAGGATCGGGACCAGCGCCACCGCCAGCTGCAGCCAGAAGGCGAGGTCCTGCACCGCGTGGACCTGGGCCGTGCCCGCCCGCGCCAGCTGGTCGGCCGCCGAACCCGCCCCGTCGAACGGCGCCCGCAGCTTGTCGCCGATCAAGGGCGTCCCGTCGACGGCCGACGCGGCGTCGCGCATCCTGCCGGCCAGACCGGTGCCGGACTCGCGCATCTGGCGGCCGGGCCCGGCCAGCTGGAGGGTCGCGTCGTGCACCGACTGCGCGATGCGCCACCACGTGACCACCCAGACCACCAGCAGGACGTCGCCGGCGATCTGGCGGCCGGCGCGGACCTGGTCGTCGGCGTACAGCTTGGGAAGCCTCATGGGCGCAGGGTGCCCACGCGCCCCCCGATCTACAGCTGGAGGGCGGGCGGGCGGCTAACGGCGGGCGGTCCCGGCGTCGACGCGACCCACCGTCGGGGGGAGCTGACGGACCGCCTGGGCGAGGCTGCGCAGGTCGGCGCCGAGGAGCGCCTGGGGCCCGTCGCACAGCGCCTCCTCCGGGTGGGGGTGGACGTCGACGATCACGCCGTCGGCCCCGACCGCGATCGCGGCCCGCGACAGGGGGACGACCAGGTCCTTGACACCGGCGGCGTGGGACGGGTCGACGATCACCGGCAGGTGGCTCTTGGACTGCACGATCGGGACCGCGCTGATGTCGAGGGTGTTGCGGGTCGCGGGCTCGAAGGTGCGGATGCCGCGCTCGCAGAGGACGACGTCGAGGTTGCCGCGCTGGGCGATGTACTCCGCCGCCATCAGCCACTCCTCGATCGTCGCGGTCATGCCGCGCTTGAGGAGGACCGGCTTGCCGGCCTGCCCGACCGCCTGCAGCAGCCCGAAGTTGGCCATGTTGCGCGTGCCGATCTGCAGCATGTCGGCGTGCTCGGCGACGACGGCGACGTCGCGGGCGTCGACCACCTCGGTGACCACGGGCATCCCGGTGGCCTCGCGGACCGACGCGAGGATCTCCAGGCCCTTCACCCCCAGGCCCTGGAAGGCGTATGGCGAGGTGCGGGGCTTGTAGGCCCCGCCGCGCATCATCACCGCACCCGCGGCGCGGGCCATCTCGACCGCCTCGAGGGTCTGCTGGGCCGACTCGACGGCGCACGGGCCGGCGATGAAGGTGAACGTGTCGGGCCCGATCGGGACCTGCTGCCCCGGGGCGCCGACCCAGACGGTGCTGCGCTCGGGGTGGTGCTGGCGGCTGACCAGCTTGAACGGGTCGGAGATGCGCTGCACGTCCCCGACCCCGGGCAGCGTGCGCAGGTTGAGGCCGTGGAAGGAGTCGATGTCGCCGACCAGGCCGATGATCGTGCGCGTCAGGCCCTTGCTGACGAAGGCCTCACCGCCGACGGCTGTGACCTTGTCGACGACGCGCTGGACGTCCTCGTCGGTGGCGTCGGGCGTCATGACGACGACCATGGGTTCCTCCTGTGGGTAGGCCCCGGTCCTGGCAGGGTCCGCGCAACCGGCGACATGCGAAACGCCCCTGCGGGAACCAGGGGCGTTGGTGGGCGGCGCGGCGCAGGCAGTGACCTACCGTTGCCGGCTGCTCGGGAGCCCCGGGCAGGTGGCGAAGGAATAGGTCCAGGCGTGCACGAGCCGAGGCTAGCCACACGGTGACGCCGGCCGGTCGCCCGTCCACGATGCGGCGCGGCCCGGTGCTGGGTCGGCTGGGTCGGCTGGGGCCGCCGTGACGCAGGCGACACGGGAGACGACGGAATCAGTGGGGTGTGGACGATCGCACACAGGGAACAGGTGTCCCCTCGTGACATTTTGCCGTGGAAGTCGTTGACTTGCTGACAGATGTCCTGGCCCTTGTGCCCCCGCTCAGCCGGGACGTCACCCGGACGGTGGGGTCCGACCGGGGTCGACGGGACGACAGACCGCAACGACGTCCGGCGCTCGGAGCCGGCCGGAGGGGGAGTGCAGTGACCAGCGGGGACCGCCCCAGGGGTGTGGGCGATGAGTGAGGACGTCGGCGTCCCCGCGCACGACGCGGGACGGCCGCTGACCTGGACCGACGTCGTCGGCGACTCCAGGGTGGGTCTGGTCGACCTCGACGGGCACGGGACGACCGCCCTGATGAACGACGCCGCTCGCGAGCTGCTCCAGCTGCTCCGCGAGGGCGTCGCGGGCCACGACGGCGAGGGGAGCGCCGCGGCCGCAGTGACCGCCGAGGCCCCGCGCCCGGCCCTGCTGCGCGACCGGCGCGCCCGCGGCCCGCTCAGCGTGCGCGGCGACCTGACCGAGCTGCTCGCGACCTACGCCCCCGCCATGGCCGAGACGATCCGGCGCGAGGGCCGCGGCCCGCAGAGGTCCTCCTCCGGGCCTGCCGGCCCGCTGGGGCCGAGCCGGGTGGTCAGCTGCCCCTCCTCACGGGGACGGCGCCTGGTGCGCATCGACGGCTACCGGCGCTCGGGCAACCGCTTCCTGGTCACCCTCGTCGACGTGACCTCCGTCGAGCGCGACCCCGCCCCCGAGGTCGGGTCGGCCGGCACCTCGGAGGCGGCGATCGGCTGGGAGCTGGCCGACACCCTCGCGCAGCGCCTGGTCACCGCCGAGACGGCGCTCGACCTGGGCCGCGACGAGTTCGGCCGGCGGCTCGTCGCCGAGGCACGTGCCCTGGTGCAGACCCGGATCGGCGAGCACGTCCGCCGCTCGGGCGGCCTCGCGCCGGGCGTCGTACGCCGGCAGGGCGGTCCGGACGACGTCTCCACCATGGACGAGCGGTGAGCGGGCCCTCGGTCCCCGAGCAGGGGCGTGGCGCCGGGCGGGCGCACGACCAGCAGGGCAGTCAGCAGGGCTGCGAGCCGCCGGTGCGGGTGATGCTGGTCGACGACGCCGGCGAGGTGCGGTGGCTGATCGGCCTCCTGGTCGAGGACGAGGCCGGGTGGACCGTCGTCGGCGAGGCACGGGACGGCGCCGAGGCGATCGTGCGCGCCGAGCAGACCCGGCCCGACGTGGTGCTGCTCGACATGAGCATGCCGGTGATGGACGGCCTCGAGGCGCTCCCGCACCTGCGTCGGGTGCTGCCCCAGGCGCTCATCGTGCTGGTCACGGCCTTCCCGGTCGCCGAGGTGCGCGAGGTGGCCGTGGGCTGCGGCGCGGACGCCTGTCTGGACAAGGTCGACATGGCCACCACGCTCGTGCCGGCCCTGCTCCGGCTGCACGCCGAGCGGCAGCAGGCGCGCGGCCCGGGTGCGCAGCCGGGCCATGCCCTGGGTCCCAGGCCGTAGTCGCCCCGGACCAGGCCGACCGGTCCCATCGGGTCACGTTGGGCCGAGCCCGGTGCAGCGGCCGTCCGGGCGCGACGCCCGGGTCTACGGTGAGCCGCGGGCCCGGTGCTCTCGGTGCGCCGGGCGGTGCGGTTCCCTCACCGACCAGGTGCGGGACCGCACGACTCGGGAGGCGAGGCGATCAGGTGGACGACCTCCAGCAGTTCTTCCACGTCTGTCCGGTGGGTCTGGCCGAGACCGACCGCCACGGGGTGGTGCACGAGATCAACCCGGCGGCGGTCCGCCTGCTCGCCCCGGCGATGCCGCTCCCCGACTTCCGCGACCTCGGCCCCGTGCTGTGCCGGCTGGTGCCCGACCTGGCTGCCGCGATGCTGGCCGACGCTCCGCCGGGCGAGGTCGGGCGGGAGGTCGCCTGCACCATGCCCGTGGCCGACACCTGGGCGAGCATCCAGGTGGTCCGTCTCGGGCCCGAGCGGCTGATGGTGGTGGTGCACGACGTCACCACCCAGGAGCGGCTGGCCCGTCGCGAGGCCCAGGCCGCGCTGGAGATCAACGACGCCGTCGTGCAGACACTCGTCGCCGCCGAGACCGCGCTTGACCTCGGCAGGACCGCTCTTGGTCGTAGTCTCGTGGCCGAGGCGTCCCGAGCGTCGCGGGCCTGGATCGGTCAGCAGCTCGTCGCCTCCGGCGGTGCCCGGCCGGGCGCCGTACGCCGAGAGGGCCCGTCCAGGCCGCCACCAGACCAGCCCGACCACGTCGTACCCCAGGCCACCGGGGGAGCACAGGTCGGCAGACAGGGCGATGCGAGTGATCGATGAGCTCCGCGTGCTCGTGGTCGACGACGCCGCCGACCTGAGGTTCCTCATCTCGCTGGTGCTGGAGGAGGAGCCGAGCTGGGTCATCGTCGGCGAGGCCGGCGACGGGGCCGACGCGGTCGACCAGGCGGGCCGGCTCGACCCGCACCTGGTGCTCGTCGACGCGGCCATGCCCGTGATGGACGGGCTGGAGACGCTCCCTCGGCTGCGGGCCGTCCTGCCCGACGCCCTCCTGGTGATGCTCACCGCGTTCCCCCGCGGCACGCTCGAGTCCGCGGCCGACGAGGCGGGCGCCGACGCATGCCTGGACAAGATGAACCTCGTCGAGGAGCTCGTGCCGTCGCTGCGCCGGCTCGTCGACCTGCGCCGGCTGCCGGGCCAGACGCACGCACGCGCCGCTCGTGACCTGAGCGCGAGCCGGTCGACCCCCGCCTGAGCCCCGCCACGTGGCGCCTGGGGCGGCGTGGGATCCCTGTGACGGGTGAGGCGATCCCGTAGCGTGCCCACCATGGCCACCCGCACGTCTTCCCCTCCGGCCTCGCGCTCCTCCGGCTCCCGCAAGCCGAGCGGCTCGGGCGGCCGCACGCGCTCCGGCGCCAAGTCCTCCGCCAAGGGCACCACCCGCAAGCCGGCGCCGAGGTCCTCCGCCAAGGCCCCCGCCAAGGGCCGCGGCACCCCCTCGCGCGTGCCCCCTCGTGCGGTCCGCACCGGACCCGGCCCGGTCTTCCGGATCTTCGTCGCCCTCTGGCACGCGCTGAGCAGCTGCTGGATGGGTCTCGCCCAGGCCGTCGGTCTCGTCGTACGACGGGTGGGGCACTCCGCGCGCGAGCTCGAGCCGGAGCACCGCCGCGACGGCGCGGGACTGTTCCTCATGGCGCTCGCGGTCGTGGTCGCCGCCTCGGTCTGGTGGCGGCTGCCCGGCCAGGTGGGGGACACCACGCGCACCGTGGTCAACGGCTCGGTCGGCCTGCTGGGCTGGTTCGTGCCGCTGGTGCTGGTCGTGATGGGCATGGTCGTCATGCGCAACCCCGAGGCCACCGGGCCCGCGGGGCGCCAGGTGGTCGGCTGGTCGGCGCTCGTGCTCGGCCTGCTCGGGCTGGTGCACCTGGCCAACGGCAGCCCGGAGGGCACCGACACCGCGGCCCTGCAGGGCGCCGGGGGAGCGATCGGGTTCGTGGTCGGCTCGCTGGCCACCGACCTGCTGCAGTCGACCTTCGTGGTGGTGCCGATCCTGGGGCTGCTGACCACGTTCGGCCTGCTCGTGGTGACCGCGACGCCGGTCTACCTCATCCCGACGCGCCTGGCGCACCTGCGCGACCTGGCGCTGGGCCGCCACGCCGACGCCGAGCCCGAGGTCGAGGCCACCGAGGACACCGAGGCCGTCCCGCTGCAGCGTCGCCGGCCGCGCCGCCGGGTCGGCGCGATGAGCGAGGACGCCGACGACGCCCCCGAGGGCGACGCGCCCTACGACTCCCCGGTCCTCATCGACGGCGCCGACCGCGAGCTCGGCAAGCGCCGCCGCAAGGGCGCCGTGGCCGAGCCCGAGGCGGACGGCGAGAAGGCCGCCGAGGCCGAGGTCGTCGCACCTCCCCACTCGCCGCTGCCTCCCCGCGTGGAGCAGCTGGAGCTCTCCGGTGACATCACCTACAGCCTCCCGGCCAACGAGATGCTCAAGCCCGGGTCGGTCCACAAGGCCCGCTCGAAGGCCTCCGACGCGGTCGTCGGTCGGCTCACCGAGGTGCTCGAGCAGTTCGACATCGACGCCCAGGTCACCGGCTACACCCGTGGCCCGACGGTCACGCGCTACGAGGTCGAGCTCGGCCCCGCGGTCAAGGTCGAGAAGGTCACCGCGCTCGGCAAGAACATCGCCTACGCCGTGGCCAGCGCCGACGTGCGGATCCTCTCGCCGATCCCGGGCAAGTCCGCGATCGGCATCGAGATCCCCAACGTGGACAAGGAGATCGTCTCCCTCGGCGACGTGCTGCGGTCCAACAACGCCCGCAACGACCACCACCCGATGATCGTGGGGCTCGGCAAGGACGTCGAGGGCGGCTTCGTCGTGGCCAACCTCGCCAAGATGCCGCACCTGCTCGTCGCCGGCGCCACGGGATCCGGCAAGTCGAGCTTCATCAACTCGATGATCAGCTCGATCCTCATGCGCTCCACGCCCGACGAGGTGCGGATGATCATGGTCGACCCCAAGCGCGTCGAGCTCAACGCCTACGAAGGCATCCCGCACCTGATCACCCCGATCATCACCAACCCCAAGAAGGCCGCCGAGGCCCTCGCCTGGGTGGTCCGCGAGATGGACCTGAGGTACGACGACCTGGCCCACTTCGGCTTCCGTCACGTCGACGACTTCAACAAGGCGGTCCGTGCGGGCAAGGTGCAGGTGCCGCCGGGCAGCGAGCGCGTGCTGTCGCCGTACCCCTACCTGCTCGTGGTCGTCGACGAGCTCGCCGACCTGATGATGGTCGCCCCGCGCGACGTGGAGGACGCGGTCGTCCGCATCACCCAGCTCGCGCGCGCCGCGGGCATCCACCTGGTGCTCGCCACGCAGCGACCGAGCGTCGACGTGGTGACCGGCCTGATCAAGGCCAACGTGCCGTCGCGCCTGGCGTTCGCCACGTCCAGCCTCGCCGACAGCCGGGTCATCCTCGACCAGCCCGGCGCGGAGAAGCTGGTCGGCCAGGGCGACGGCCTCTTCCTCCCCATGGGCGCCTCCAAGCCGGTGCGCGTCCAGGGCTCCTGGGTGACCGAGGCGGAGATCCACGCCCTGGTCAAGCACTGCAAGGACCAGCTCGAGCCGAGCTACCGCGAAGACGTCACCGCTCCGGCCGCGTCGAAGCGCGATCTGGACGACGACATCGGCGATGATCTGGAACTGGTGATCCAAGCCGTCGAGCTGGTCGTGTCCACCCAGTTCGGCTCGACCTCGATGCTGCAGCGCAAGCTGCGGGTCGGGTTCGCCAAGGCCGGTCGCCTGATGGACATCCTCGAGAGCCGCGGCGTGGTCGGCCCGAGCGAAGGCAGCAAGGCACGCGACGTCCTGATCAAGCCGGACGACCTCGACGAGGTCATCGCAACGTTGCAGGGAGAGCAATGAGCACTCTGGGAGGCCAGCAGTGAGCGCGCAGCCGGTCGAGGAGACCGAGGACCTCACCCGCGACGAGGGCCCGGGCACGCCCGAGACCGCCCACGTCCCCGAGGTCGTCGAGGTCCGTCGCAACGCCGCCCTGTCCGCCGTGCTCGGCGCCGCGGCCTCCGCGGTCGCGATCGCCTACCTCTGGCGCGCCGGGGCCGGGGGCAACGCCCTCGACTGGCTGCTCTGCCTGGTGATGGCCGGCTTCGCCGCGGTCTTCCTGCACAGCCTGCTCGACTCCCGCACGCCCCTGCTCGTCGCCGACGAGATGGGCGTGCGCCTGCGCCTGGGCTCGCAGTGGCGCGGCCTTCCGTGGGAGGCGATCGACCGGGTCGTCGTCCACCCCCGCAAGGGCCTGCTGCGCGACGGGCGCGTCCTGATCAGCCTGGTCCACGTCACGCGCACCATCGAGGGCCTCGACGGGCGGGCCCGCCGCCACGCGGTCCTCAACCGCAAGGTGTACGGCGCGGCGCTGGCCGTGCCGCTCGGCGTCGCGACCCGTCTCGAGGGCAGCCACCTGGCCGAGCTGCCCGACCGCATCGCGGCGCTGGCCCAGGACCGTGCCGAGGTCCTCACCGTCGTCGACACCCCCGAGACCCCGGTGATCCCGGTCGAGGGGAGCGCCCCCGTCGTCCAGGAGCCCGAGCCCGCGACCGAGCCGTCGGCGCCGTCGGGCACCGCCGCCCGCGAGGGCCGTCGCTGGGGTCGTCGGCGCCACGTCGAGCCCGAGACCGACACGGAGCCCGAGGCCCTCGAGGAGGACCCCGAGTTCGGCGAGCCCGTGGCGCTGACCGAGACCGACTTCCTCGACCGCGCACTCGAGCGCGAGCCCGGCCGCGCCGACGTCGCGCCGCTGCGCCAGGCCCGTCACCACGACGCGATCCGCTCGGTGATCGAGGCCGTCACACCGGTCGAGCAGCCAGGCTCCCAGGTCCGCGCGATCGCCAAGCTCGGCGACCCCGTCGGCCCGCTGGTGATCGACGACTACGTCCCCGAGCCGGCGTACGACCCCGTCATCGGGCCCGAGCTGGCCGCCTCCCGCACCCGGGTGGGTCTCTCGGTCGACGAGCTCGCCGAGCGCACGCGCATCCGTCCCCACGTGATCGAGTCGATCGAGGTCGACGACTTCACGCCGTGCGGTGGCGACTTCTACGCCCGGGGTCACATCCGCACGCTCGCGCGGGTGCTCGGCAAGGACCCGGTGCCGATGCTCGAGGTCTTCGACGCCCGCTACGCCAAGGCGCCGATCAACGCCCGCAAGGTCTTCGAGGCCGAGCTGGCCACGGGCATGGGGGGCCAGATGCGGCGCCCCTACGGCGGTGCCAGCTGGACCGGTCTCATCGCCACCGTCCTCGTCCTCGTGCTGGTCTGGGCGATGGTCCGCCTGTTCGCCGGCAGCGGCCCGACGGAGTTCACCGAGGCCCCGCCGGTCCTCAACGGGTCGGCCGGCCTCAGCCAGCGCAACTCCTTCGACCAACCGGTGCCCCCCTCGGGTCCCCAGCGGGTCGGCACCACCGTGACCGCGGTCAGCGCCGGGGCGCACGTCGAGGTCCGTGACGGTGACGGCAACCTGGTCTTCGAGGGCGACCTGGTCATCGGCCAGTCCAAGCACGTGCGGGCCATGCCGCCGGTGACGGTCACCAGCGACAACGGGTCGGCGGTGTCGGTGCGGCTGGCCGGCAAGGACCAGGGCATGCTCGGCACGGCCGAGGAGCCGGTGACGCGCACCTTCCAGAGCGACCAGCCGGCGCGCTCCCGCCGCTGACTCGCCACTTTCGCCACACTCGCCCCACCCAGGCGGTATTTTCGACCCGCCGGTCGCCCTGACCGGCGGGTCGAGCCACGTTCAGGAGCCCCCCATGGACCCCGGTGCGCAGAGTGCCGACGAGCCGCACGGCGGCGCGTCGCCCGGCCACACCATGTCCAAGGTGACCGAGCGCAAGCTCGCCCGTCACCCCGCCGGCAGCCGGCTCGGCTGGAGCTTCGTGCTGGTGCCCGCGCTGGTCGCCGCCGGAGCCGGGTTCCTCGGCGGTCCCGGCGTCGAGCGCGACCTCGAGGCGCAGGGCCAGAGCGCCCTTCAGGCCGCGAAGATCAGGAAGGTCGAGCTCCAGGCCGACGGCGTCTTCGTCACCGCCAAGGTGCCGACGTCCGTCGACGCCGACCGGGTGCGCGACCTCCTCACCGAGGTCGACGGGGTCGCCGCGGTCACCGTCGAGCAGGTCTTCGCCAGCAAGCGCGAGGAGCGCGCCTGCACCAACCTCGAGGCCAAGCTCAACCGCGCGACCCGTCAGCAGCGCGTCCCGTTCGTCGGCCGCACCGACCGGCTGACCCCCGCCGGCGTGACGATGGTGCGGCAGGCGGGCCGCCTCGTCGCCGCCTGCGGCTCCGCCGTGGTCTACGTCGGCGGCCACACCGACGAGGCGACCTCCAACGGTCCGACCCTCACCCTGCGCCGGGCCCAAGCGATGATCCGCGTCATGCGCAAGGCCGGCGCCCCGGCCGACCGCCTCGTGCCCCGCGGCTACGGCGCGCAGTACGAGATCGACAAGAGCGGCACCCCCGCCGCTCGGGCCAAGAACGAGCGCGGCTCGATCACCGTGGAAGGTCAGTGACCGGCGATGTGGTTGTTCGTCGTCGAGGCCTACCTCTTCGTGCTCGTCGCCTTCACCCTCGGCGTCGTCGTCGGGCTGGTCGCCGTGCGCGTCGGCGTACGCCGTGTCGCCCCGGCCCGCGCGCCCAAGGTCAAGCAGCCCAAGGCCCCCAAGGGGTCGAAGCGCTCGCGCAAGGGGTCGACCACCGCCGAGTCCGCCGACGCTGTCGGGGGCGCTGAGCCGGCTGCCGGCGCGCCGACCGGGGGTGCGGCATGACCTGGGTCGCGCAGGAGCTGGCTCCGTGGCTGGTGCTCGCCTTCGTGCTCGGGGTCGTCGCCGGGGCCGCGCTCTCGCTCACGCGCGTGAGCGTCGAGAAGTGGGTCGAGGTGCCGCTGCCCCCCGCCCCCGAGCCGGAGACCGCGGAGGAGGACACCACCCCGGCCACGCCGGTCGTCGAGACGGGGACCGCGCCGGAGGAGCCGGTCTTCCCGACCCTCGAGGACGGCGCCTGGGAGCAGGAGGAGGCGTGGTCGCGTCCGGTCAGGCCGGTCCGCGCCAGCACCCAGTCCTCGGCCCACAAGGACGAGTGGGACGACGCCGCGGCCAACTGGCGCACCTGGGCCGACGAGGCCGCCGGTCGCGAGGCGTCCGCCACCGACGAGCCGGAGCCCCGGGAGCCGCTGCCCGGTGGCGGCCGCCGGGTCGCCGGGGCCGCCCCTGCGCCGCCGTCCTCGCCCGCGCGCTCGTCGGCGGAGCCGTCGTCGGCGGAGCCGGACCCGTTCCCGACGGCCCTGCGCCGCGGAGACGAGGCACCTGCCTCCGGGAGTCGCTCCGACCACGACCTCTTCGCCGCCGACCGCGCCGCCGACGGGGGACCCGAGGCCTGGGACGACCGGGGCGCTCGCGCGCCGCTGACGTCGGTCGACGACGTCGTGGTCCCGCCGCCGAGCCCGGCCTCCGACGCCGATCTCTTCGCCGCCGACCGCACCGCGCACGCCGAGGAGGAGCAGGTCTTCCCCGACGCGGTGTTCCCCGACCCGGAGCCGGAGCCGGTCGTCGAGCGGGAGCCCGAGCCGGTTGCCGAGCCGGAGCCGGAGCCGGAGCCGGTCGTCGAACCGGAGTATGTCGAGGCGGTCGCCCCGCCGGAGCCGGAGGAGCAGCCGGCCCCGCCCCGGGTCGAGCACAGCCCCTTCGACAGCGCATCGGGCGGCTTCGTGCGCCGACGTCGCAGCGAGCTGCGCCAGGAGCCCGAGCCGGCCGTCGAGCTGTTCCCGGAGCCGGAACCGGCGCCCGCTCCCGAGCCCTCGCGCAGGCCGGAGCCGGTCGCGGACGTGTTCCCGACGTACGAGCCGGCGCCCGCTCCCGAGCCCGAGCCGGAGCCTGCCCCCGAGCCGGAGCCGGTCGCGGACGTGTTCCCGGCATACGAGCCCGAGCCCGAGCCCGTGGCAGCGAAGGCCCCGGAGCCCGAGCCGGAGCCCGAGCCGGAGGACGAGGAGCCCTACGTGCCGCCGGTGATCCACGGGCCGGCCGGGCCGGGCTCGATGTACGCCCCGATCGACGGGTCGGTCCCCAAGAACTACCCGATCAAGGGCCAGGCCTCGACGATGCTCTACTTCCCGAAGGGCGCGAAGTTCTACACCCACGTCGTGGCCGACGTGTACTTCGACACAGCCGAGGCCGCTGAGCACGCCGGATTCACGCGATGGGACCGCCGCGGGTCGGCCGCTCACGTCATCCGGCCCAACGCCGAGGACTGAGATCGGCCGGGTCGGCCCTATCCTCGTGAGGGCATGACTTCCTCCACCTTCCCCGCACCCGCCGTCCCGCCGACCACCACCGAGCCGACGCCGGTCGCGGTGGTGACCCTCGGCTGCGCCCGCAACGAGGTCGACAGCGAGGAGCTGGCCGGCCTGCTCGAGGCGGGCGGCTTCCGCCTGGTCGACGAGCCCGAGGACGCCACCGCCGTCCTGGTCAACACGTGCGGCTTCGTCGACGTGGCCAAGAAGGACTCGGTCGACACCCTCCTCGCCGCCGCCGACCTCAAGGAGACCGGCCAGGCGCAGGCCGTCGTGGCCGTCGGCTGCCTGGCCGAGAGGTACGGCGAGGACCTCGCCTCGTCGCTGCCCGAGGCCGACGCGGTGCTGGGGTTCGACCACTACCCGGACATCGCGGCCCGACTGCGTGAGGTGCTGGCCGGTGCGGCACCGGCCGCCCACGTGCCGCACGACCGCCGCAAGCTGCTGCCGATCAGCCCGTCCGAGCGAGGAGCCGCCGCCGGCGCGGTCGTCGTGCCGGGCCACACCATCGCCGCCCCCGACCTCCCGGCCGACGCGGCCCCGCAGACCGGACCACGCGCCGTACGCCGGCGGCTGGACGGGGGACCGACCGCTCCGCTCAAGCTGGCCTCCGGCTGCGACCGGCGCTGCTCGTTCTGCGCGATCCCGTCGTTCCGCGGGTCGTTCGTCTCCCGGCGGCCCACCGACGTGGTGGCCGAGGCGCACTGGCTGGCCGAGCAGGGCGTGCGGGAGCTCTTCCTGGTCAGCGAGAACTCCACGTCCTACGGCAAGGACCTCGGTGACCTCGCGCTGCTCGACACGCTGCTGCCCGAGCTGGCCGCCGTGCCCGGGGTGGCGCGCGTGCGGGTGTCCTACCTCCAGCCGGCCGAGACGCGGCCGGGCCTGATCCAGGCCATCACCGGGACGCCCGAGGTGGCCGACTACTTCGACCTGTCGTTCCAGCACGCCTCCGGGCGCGTGCTGCGACGGATGCGGCGTTTCGGGGACCCCGACAGCTTCCTCGACCTGCTCGCCCGCGTCCGGGCGCAGAGCCCGCTCGCCGGGGTGCGGTCCAACTTCATCGTGGGCTTCCCGGGGGAGAGCGAGGAGGACTTCGCCACCCTGTGCGACTTCCTGACCGAGGCCCGCCTCGACGTGGTCGGGGTCTTCGGCTACTCCGACGAGGACGGCACCGAGGCCGAGACCTTCGAGGACAAGCTCGACGCCGCCGAGATCCGCGAGCGCGTGGAGCACCTGACCGACCTGGTCGAGGAGCTCACCTCCCAGCGGGCCGAGGACCGGGTGGGGGAGACCCTGCAGGTGCTCCTGGAGCACGTCGGCACCGACGAGGACGGCGAGCCGCTGGTCGAGGGCCGCGCCGAGCACCAGGGCCCTGAGGTCGACGGCACCACCACGATCCTCGGCGACATCGAAGGACTCGCCGTGGGTGACCTGGTCGATGCGGTCGCCGTGGGTCACGATGGGGTCGACCTCGTCGCCCGGGTGGCGGGCCCGAACCCGACGGAGGGACCCCGATGAGCCAGAACGGTGCCACCGTGGACGCCACGACGGGCAGCTCCGCGAGCAACTGGAACGTCCCCAACGCGCTGACCACCCTGCGCATCCTGATGGTGCCGTTCTTCGGCTGGGCGCTGCTGGTCGACGACGGTGGCTCCGCCGGGTGGCGGTGGGTCGCCTACGGGCTGTTCGCCGTCGCGATGATCACCGACAAGGTCGACGGCGACCTGGCCCGCAAGCACGACCTGGTCACCAACTTCGGCAAGATCGCCGACCCCATCGCCGACAAGGCGCTCACCGGGATGGCGTTCGTCGGCCTCAGCATCGTCGGCGAGCTGTGGTGGGCCGTCACGATCGTCGTGCTGGTGCGCGAGTGGGGCATCACGCTGATGCGCTTCTGGCTGATCCGCGAGGGCGTCGTGCTGCCCGCGGGCCGCGGCGGCAAGCTCAAGACGCTGGTGCAGACCCTGGCCCTCGGCCTGCTGATCATGCCGCTCAAGATGCTCGACGGAGGCTGGGACCTCGTCGGCGACATCGGCTGGTGGGTCGGTGTGGTGGCGATGGGAGCCGCGGTGCTCCTCACCGTCGGCACGGGGCTCGACTACGTCCGCGACACCGTGCGCGCCCGGCGCGAGCAGCAGCCCGCCTGAGATGACCTCGCCGGCGGAGCACGTCGTACGCCGGCTCGTCGAGGCCGGTCTCACCGTCGCGACCGCGGAGTCGCTGACCGGCGGGATGCTCGGCGCGACGATCACCGAGGTCTCCGGCTCCTCCGCGGTGTACGTCGGCGGGGTCGTCTCCTACGCCACCCGGGTCAAGGTCGACGTGCTCGGGGTCTCCCGGCAGGTCGTGGAGACCGACGGCGTGGTCTCCGAGGCCTGCGCGGTGCAGATGGCCGAGGGCGTGCGCCGGCTCCTCGGCGCCGACCTCGCCCTCAGCACCACCGGGGTCGCCGGGCCCGACCTGCAGGAGGGCAAGCCCGCCGGCACCGTCCACGTGGCCATCGCGGGCCCGGCCGGCACGATCGTCTCCTCGCCCCGGCTCGAGGGGGACCGCGCCACGGTCCGCGCCGCGACGGTGCGGGTGGCCCTGCAGCTGCTGGACGAGACGTTGCGGGACCGTCCGCGGGAAGTTGTCGGGCTGGAGTAGCGTTACCCCCCTGCGCGGGCGAGCAGGTCAGCCGGGTCCCCGCACCCACCCACCGAGCACCGAGGGAGGCACACGATGGTCCTCTTCCGCCGTCTGCTCGGCGAGGTGCTCCGTGCCCGCCGCCTCGACCAGGGCCGGTCGCTGCGCGACCTGTGCGCCGAGGCCGCGGTGAGCCTGGGCTACATGAGCGAGATCGAGCGCGGTCAGAAGGAGGCCTCCAGCGAGCTGCTGGCCTCGATCTGCGCGGCCCTCGACGCCCCGCTCTCCGAGATCCTGTCGGAGGTCGCCGACGCGGTGGCCCTCGAGGAGACCCGCATCGGCCTGCGCCTGGCCGACGAGATCGCCGGGGTCGAGCTGTCGGCCGAGGTGTCGGGCAACCTCACCGGCCACACCGACGACGACGTCGTCCCCTCCGCGGCCTGACCGACCGGGCCCCGCTCACGGTGCCGGTTGGCACCGCGGGCACCAGTGGGTGACCCGCCCGCCGAGCTCGGCCACCTCGATGCGCGTGCCGCACCGCAGGCACGGCTGGCGCTCACGGCGGTAGACCCACATCCGCCTGCCCTTGCGCAGGTCACCGGTCGTGGTCTGCTCCGCGCGGTGCTTGTTGGCCTCCAGCACTGCCTTGGACCGGCGTACGACGCGGGGCAGGTCGGGCACCTCGCCCACCGGCAGCAGGGGGTGGATGCCCTGGAGGAAGCAGATCTCGCACTTGTACATGTTGCCGATGCCGGCGAGGTTGCCCTGGTCCAGCAGCGCCTCGCCGACCGGCCGCTCGGGTCGGGCCAGCAGCCGCCGCAGCGCCTCGTCCTCGTCCCAGTCGTCACCGAGCAGGTCGGGCCCGAGATGCCCCACGACCGTGTGCTCCTCGCTGGTCGGGATGACCTCGGTGATGCCGAGGGAGAACCCGACGGCCACCCGCTCGGCGGTGCGGAGCACGACCCGGGCCTGGTGGTCGGGACGCCGCCACCGGGTGTCGGGGGAGTAGAGGTGCCACGAGCCCTCCATCTTGAGGTGGGTGTGGAGGGTGTGCTCGTCGCCGATGCGGGTGAGCAGGTGCTTGCCGCGGGTGAGGGTGCCCGTCACGACACGGCCGGAGAGGTCGAGCGTGGCGAAGGCCGGCACCCGGAAGTCGGTCTCGGTCAGCACGCGGCCGGTCAGCGCCTCGTCGAGGTGCACGCCGGTGCGCCAGACGGTGTCACCCTCGGGCACGGGAGCGCTCCTGCTCAGCCACGGAGCCGCAACCCACGTGGCGTGACGATGAACCCCGCTGCCTCCAGCGCCTCGCGCAGCGGGTCCTTGCGGCCCAGGATGTGCTCGCCGTCGGCGCGCTCGACGGTCAGGCGGCCCAGTGCCCCGCGGCGCACGGCGGCGGCCAGCTCGCGGGCCGCTGCGGTGAGCGCCGCGGCCTCGTCGGTGAAGGTGAGCAGGGTGCGGCCACCCCGCTCGACGTAGAGCGTGAGCGCCCCGCCGACCAGCACGACCAGGGCGCCCGCCTTGCGGCCCGGCCGGTGACCGGCACCCTCGCCGCCCCGTGGGTCGGCCGGGTCGGCGGCCCGGTCGGGCCAGGGGAGCGCAGCGCCGTAGGGGTTGGCCGGGTCGGTCGCGGCCAGGGCCACGATCGGGGCCTCCTCGCCGTCGTCGACGCGGGTGAAGGAGCGAAGCCGGTCGACCGCGCCCGAGGCGCCGAACTGCGCGGCACCGAGCCCGTCGACGAAGTAGCCCCGGCGGCACCGGCCGGAGTCCTCGAAGGCCGAGAGCACCTTGTAGACGCCCGCGAACCCGCCCGGCACCCGCTCGGACTGGACGGCTCCCCGGGTGACCACGCCGTGCCGCTCGAGCAGCGCCTCGGCCGAGGCGTGGGCCCGCCGGGTGGCGTCGGGCTCGAGGTCGGGCAGCAGCGCCCAGCGGCCCTGCATCGTCGGCGGGCCGGTGCGGCTGGGCATGCGGGGACCACCGCCGCGCGTGGCACCCAGTCGCGTGGTGCGGGCGCGCGGGGCGGGCCGTCGGGCCCGGTGGGCGCCGCGGCCCCCCGAGGTCAGCATGCGGAGGGGGGCGAGGGTGTCGTTGGTCAGGTGGCCCGCCCACAACAGGTCCCACAGCACCGCCTCGAGGGCCTGGTCGGTGGGCCCCTCCTCGACCCCGAGCGTCGCGGTGACCGAGTCGGCCAGCCGGCGGAAGAAGTAGGCGCCGCCTCCCTCGAGCGCGTCGAGGACGGCCCGGTGGACCGGCGTCTCGTCGTACGCCGCGTGGTCGGGCAGCGTGAGGTGGGCGGAGTCGGCGAGGTGGAGCGAGACCCACCCGTCGGTGCCGGGCAGGGTGCCGTGACCCGCCCAGAGGACCTCGCCGGTCGACATCAGCTCGTCGAGGTGGGCGGGGGCGTAGTCGGCCACGCGGCTGGGCAGCACGAGCGACTCCAGCGCGCTGGCGGGCAGGGCGCAGCCGGCCAGCTGGTCGACGACGCT
Organism: Nocardioides marmoribigeumensis; assembly: GCF_031458325.1. Classification (NCBI taxonomy): domain Bacteria; kingdom Bacillati; phylum Actinomycetota; class Actinomycetes; order Propionibacteriales; family Nocardioidaceae; genus Nocardioides; species Nocardioides marmoribigeumensis. Next base: position 74,253 of record NZ_JAVDYG010000001.1, on the reverse strand, counting down.
GAGCACGCCGTCGACCCCGCGCAGGTCGCCACGCCGGCGGGTGCCGTCGGCCAGGGCGGACTGGGACAGGACGTGCTGCCACGCCGGCAGGAAGCGGCCGAGGGCCGACTGCTCGACCGGCTCGACCTCCTTGCGCAGCGCGGCGAGGCTGCGCCGCCGCAGCCGCCGCAGCACCTCGGCGTCGCACCACTCCGACCCGGCGCCCGCGGGGCGGAACTCGCCCTCGAGCACCCGGCCCTGGGCAGCCAGCCGCTGCAGGGTGTGCGCCACGACGGCCACACCGAGGCCCAGGCGCGTCGCCACGTCGGTGGTCGTGAACGGGCCGTGGGTGCGGGCGTGGCGCGCGACCAGGTCGGCCAGCGGGTCGGCCACCGACTCCACGAACGCGTCGGGGGTGCCGGGAGGCACGGGCACACCCAGGGCGTCACGCAGCCGGGGGACGTCCTCGACCCCGGCCCAGCGGTCCTCGCCGGCCATGCGGACCACGACCACGCGGCGAGACTCGCGCAGCGCCTGGAGCCACGGGAGCGGGTCGCCAGTCGAGCGCGCCGCGACCTCGTCGGTGCTCAGCGGGCCGAGCAGCCGCAGCAGGTCGGCCACGCCCTCGGCGTCGCGGGCCTTGCGGTCCTCGACCAGCCGCTGCAGCTCGAGCTCGAGCTCGGCGAGCACGTCGGGGTCGAGCAGCTCGCGCAGCTCGGCCCGGCCCAGCAGCTCGGCCAGCAGCCCCTGGTCGAGCGAGAGCGCGGCGGCCCGCCGCTCGGCGAGCGGGTTGTCGCCCTCGTACATGAAGGCCGCGACGTAGCCGAACAGCAGCGACCGCGCGAACGGCGACGGCTGGCTGGTCGCCACCTCGACGACCTTGACCTTGCGGGCGCCGAGGTCGCGCATCAGCCCGACCAGCGCGGGGACGTCATAGACGTCCTGGAGGCACTCGCGCACCGCCTCGAGCACGATCGGGAAGGACGGGTACTTCGAGGCGACGGTCAGCAGCTGCGCCGAGCGCTGGCGCTGCTGCCACAGCGGCGAGCGCCGGCCGGGGTTGCGGCGGGGCAGGAGCAGCGCGCGGGCCGCGCACTCGCGGAACCGTGAGGCGAACAGCGCCGAGCCACCGACCGCGCTGGTGACCAGGTCGTCGAGCTCCTCGGGGTCGAAGGCGAACACCTCGGCGCCCGGTGGGTCCTGGTCGGTCTCGGGCACGCGCAGCACGATGCCGTCGTCGGAGGGCAGGGCCTGGGCGTCGATGCCGTAGCGCTCGACCAGTCGCGCCCCCACCGCGAGCGCCCACGGGGCGTGGACCTGCGCACCGAAGGGGGAGTGGAGCACCAGGCGCCAGTCGCCGAGCTCGTCGCGGAACCGCTCGACCAGCAGCGTGCGGTCGCTGGGCAGCACGTTGGTCGCCGCGCGCTGCTCGTCGAGGAACGTGACCAGGTTGTCCGCGGCCCAGTCGTCGAGCCCCGCCTCGCGGCACCGCTGCAGCGCCTCCTCGCGGCCCAGCGCGCCGAGCTCACGCGTGAACGCCCCGATCGCCGCACCGAGCTCCGCGGGCCGCCCGAGCTGGTCGCCCTTCCAGAACGGCAGCCGCCCCGGCACCCCGGGGGCGGGGGAGACCAGCACCCGGTCGTGGGTGATGTCCTCGATGCGCCAGCTGGAGGCACCCAGGGCGAACACGTCGCCGACCCGGGACTCGTAGACCATCTCCTCGTCGAGCTCGCCCACCCGGCTGGCTCGCTCGCCGACGAGGAAGACCCCGAACAGGCCGCGGTCGGGGATCGTGCCGCCGCTGGTCACCGCCAGCCGCTGGGCCCCGGGGCGGGCGCTGAGGGTGCCAGCCACGCGGTCCCACACGATGCGCGGCCGCAGCTCGGCGAACTCGTCGGAGGGGTAGCGCCCCGACAGCAGGTCGAGGGTCGCGTCGAAGGCGCTCCGCGGCAGGGAGGAGTACGGCGCCGCGCGCCGGCACAGCGCGAACAGGTCGTCGGCCGACCACTCCTCGACCGACGTGGTGGCGACCACCTGCTGGGCCAGGACGTCGAGCGGGTTGGTGGGCACGTGCAGCGACTCGATCGCGCCGGCGCGCATGCGCTCGACCGCCACCGCGGTGTGGACGAGGTCGGCGCGGTGCTTGGGCAGGAGCACGCCGCGGGAGACCTCGCCGACCTGGTGCCCGGCGCGACCGACGCGCTGGAGCGCGGAGGCCACGCTCGGCGGCGACTCGATCTGGACGACGAGGTCGACCGCGCCCATGTCGATGCCGAGCTCGAGGCTCGACGTGGCCACGACGCAGGGCAGCCGGCCGGCCTTGAGGTCCTCCTCGATGATCGCCCGCTGCTCCTTGGAGACCGAGCCGTGGTGGGCGCGGGCGATGACCGCCTCGGCCCCCGCTGTGGTCCCGGAGGCGCCCGCTACCGAGGCCGGCGGCGCGGCCAACCACCCCTTCCGCTCCTTCGTCGCTCCAGGGGGTCCAGTCCCATCCACGGCCGCGCCCCCGGCCTCGTCCGCGTGCGCCGCTGCGAGCTCGGCGAGCTCGGCACGCTCGGTGGCGATCTCGTTGAAGCGCGCGGTCAGGCGCTCGGCGAGGCGGCGGGAGTTGGCGAACACGATGGTGGAGCGGTGGTCGGCGATCAGGTCGACGACCTGCTCCTCGACGTAGGGCCAGATCGAGGTGCGGCGCTCGGAGCCCGCCGCGGAGCCCTCGAGCTCGACCGCGCCGGTCGAGCCCAGCTCGCCCATGTCCTCGACGGGCACCACGACCCGCAGGTCCCACTCCTTGGTCGAGGGCGGCGCGACGATGTCGACCGGGTGCCCGCCACCGAGGAAGCGGGCGACCTCCTCGATCGGTCGGACCGTCGCCGAGAGACCGATGCGCTGGGCGGGACGGTCGAGCAGGGCGTCGAGCCGCTCCAGGGACAGCGCCAGGTGGGCGCCTCGCTTGGTGCCGGCCACCGCGTGCACCTCGTCGAGCACCACCGTCTCGACGCCGCGCAGGGCCTCGCGCGCCTGGGAGGTGAGCATGAGGAACAGCGACTCGGGCGTGGTGATGAGGATGTCGGGCGGCGTGGTGGAGAGCCGTCGCCGGTCGGCCGCGGTGGTGTCGCCGGACCTGACCCCGACGGTCAGGTCGGGCTCCGGCAGCCCGAGCCGCGCCGAGGCGTGGCGGATGCCGGTGAGCGGGGCGCGCAGGTTGCGCTCGACGTCGACCGCCAGCGCCTTGAGCGGGCTGATGTAGAGCACCCGGCACCGCAGCCGCTTGTCCTCGGGCGGGGGCGAGGAGGCCAGCCGGTCGATCGACCACAGGAACGCGCTGAGCGTCTTGCCGGACCCGGTCGGGGCCACGACGAGGGCGTTGTGACCCGCCGCGATCGCCCGCCACGCGCCGTCCTGGGCCGGGGTCGGGGCGGCGAACGAGGTCTCGAACCAGGCCCGGGTGGCGTCGCTGAAGCCGGCCTCGGAGAGGACCGAGGCCGGGTCGGTGACCGTGGCGGAGGACGCGGCCGGGGGCGCGGCTGGCGGCATGGGGACCATCCTGCCCGAGGGCACCGACAGTCCCGGGGGCGTACGACGGCCGCCGGCCGGCCCGGCCGTCGTACATGGGGAAACCGGGGTGAGGACTGTCCGTGCTCGCAGCTATGTTCGGACCCATGCCCGACCTGACCCGCACCTCGGCCACACCCGCAGGCGCGGCGCCCCCTCCCGGCAGCAGCGCGATGGTCGAGGCGGTCGGGCTGCGCAAGAGGTTCGCCGGCACCGACGGGGCGGAGGGGTTCGAGGCGGTGCGCGGCATCGACGTGCGCATCGAGCAGGGCGAGGCGTTCGGCTTCCTCGGTCCCAACGGCGCGGGCAAGTCCTCGACGATGCGCATGGTCTGCGCGGTCTCCGACCCCACCGGCGGCACCCTGCGGGTGCTCGGCCTCGACCCCACCACCCACGGTCCCGCGGTGCGCGCGCGGCTCGGGGTCTGCCCGCAGGAGGACGCCCTCGACAACGAGCTCACGGTCTGGGAGAACCTCACCGTCTACGGCCGCTACTTCGGCCTCTCGCGCCGCACCTGCGCCGAGCGGGCGGGCGAGCTGCTCGACTTCGTCCAGCTCTCCGACCGACGCGACGCCAAGGTCGACAACCTCTCCGGCGGCATGAAGCGGCGGCTCTCGATCGCGCGCTCCCTGGTCAACAAACCCGACCTGCTGATCCTCGACGAGCCCACGACCGGCCTCGACCCGCAGGCGCGCCACGTGGTCTGGGAGCGCCTGTTCCGGCTCAAGGAGCAGGGCGTCACCCTCGTGCTCACCACCCACTACATGGACGAGGCCGAGCAGCTGTGCGACCGGCTCGTGGTGATGGACGGCGGCCTGATCGTGGCCGAGGGCGCGCCGCTCGCCCTGATCCGCGCGCACAGCACCCGCGAGGTGGCCGAGCTGCGGTTCGGGGTCGGCGACCACGCGCCGATCGCCGAGCGGGTGGCCGGCAGTGTCGAGGGGGTGGACCGCGTCGAGGTGCTGCCCGACCGGCTGCTGCTCTACACCCACGACGGCGAGGCGACCCTCGCACGCGTGCACGAGGCCGGGCTCCAGCCCGCGGCGACGCTGGTGCGCCGCTCGAGTCTCGAGGACGTCTTCCTCCGCCTCACCGGCCGGACGCTGGTCGACTGATGGCGCTCACCGCCGCCCGCTCCGCCGCCCCACCTCGCGGCGAGAGCCTGGTGCCCTCCCCGCGCATGGTGTGGCGCCTGCGCACCTACTTCCTCACCCGCTACCGCCGCACCTGGCGCGCGTCGGTGGTCTCGGCGTTCCTGCAGCCCTTCCTCTACCTCCTCGCGATGGGCGTGCTGCTCGGCGACTACGTCGATGCCAGCGCCGGCGCCTCCGCGCGGCTCGGCGGGGAGTCCTACCTCCACTACGTCGCGCCCGGGCTCCTGTGCGCCGCGGCGATGCAGTTCTCCGCGGCCGAGTCGCTGTGGCCCGTGCTCGGGGCGCTCAAGTGGGACCGCACCTACCACTCCATGGTCGCGACGCCGATCAGCGTGGCCGAGATCGCCGCGGGCGCGATCGCCGACGTCACCGCCCGCACGGCGCTCTCGGTCACGGTCTTCGTCGCCGTGCTCGTGCCGTTCGGCATCTTCGACGACACCGGCGCCGTGGTCGCCACGCTGCTCGTCGGCGTGCTCACCGGGGCGACCTCGACCTCGCTGTTCCTCGCCTACAGCGTGCGGGTCCACAGCGAGAGCAACTTCGGGCTGATGTTCCGGCTGGGCATCTTCCCGCTGTTCCTGTTCTCGGGCGCGTTCTTCCCGGTGTCCAACCTGCCCGACGCCGTGGAGTGGATCGCCAAGCTCTCCCCGCTCTGGCACGCCGTGCAGGCCGCACGCGGGTTCGCCCTCGGCACCCGCGACGTCGCCGACCCGGTGCTGTGGGGCCACCTGCTCGTGCTGGTCGTGCTGCTGGTCGTCGGCTACCTGCTCGCGGTGAGCGGGCTGCGCCGCAGGCTGGTGGTCTGATGACGACGCCCACCGCCCAGGCCCGCGTCTCGGGCGGCCCCTCAGCCGTCTTCGAGCGCAACCTCACCGTCTTCCGCCGCATCTGGAAGCTCTTCGTGGCGGGTCTCGCCGAGCCCTTCCTGTGGCTGGCGTCCATCGGCGTGGGTGTCGGCGCCCTGGTCAGCGGCTTCGAGGTCGGTGGCCGCGAGCTGTCCTACGCCGAGTTCGTCGCCCCCGCACTGCTGGCCAGCACCGCCCTCAACGGCGCGATCATCGACTCCACGTTCAACGTGTTCTTCAAGCTGAAGTACGACCGCGTCTACGACGCGATGCTCGCGACCCCGCTGACCACCGGCGACATCGTGCGCGGCGACCTGGCCTGGGCGACGACCCGCGGGGCGGTCTACTCCGCGGTGTTCCTGGCCGCGATGGGCGTGCTCGGGCTCGCCGGGTCCTGGTGGGTCGTGCTCGCGCTGCCCGCCACGATCCTGGTCAGCCTGGCGACCAGCGCGGTCGGCTTCGCGCTCACCACCTTCATGCGCTCGTGGCAGGACTTCGAGTACATCCAGCTCGTGATGATGCCGATGGTGCTGTTCTCGGGCATCTTCTTCCCGGTCACGACCTACCCCGACGCCCTGCGCTGGGTGGTCGAGCTCACCCCGATGTACCGCGCCGTCGCACTCGTCCGCGAGCTGTCGACCGGGGCCCCGGGCTGGGCCTCCCTCGCCTCGGTGGCCTACCTCCTCGTCATGGCCGCGATCGGCATCAGCATCGCCGCGCGCCGGCTCGACCGGGTCATGCGGCCGTGAGGGCCTCCGGCAGGCTTGACCCATGAGGCACACCGAGTTCTGGGCCCGCATGTCCGCCGCCCTGGGGGAGAGCTATGCCCCGGTGTGGTCGAGCCAGCAGGTGATGGCCTCGCTGGGCGGGCGCACGGTCGACCAGGCGCTCGCCGACGGCCTGAGCCCCAAGCAGGTCTGGCGGGCCGTGGTCGAGCGGCTCGAGCTGCCCGAGTCGGAGAGGTGACGCCTCCCGAGGTCGCACAGCTCCAGCGGCGCACGCTGCGGGTCCTGGTCGCCTCGCAGGCCCTGGGCGGGCTGGGCATCTCGGTCGGCATCGCCGTCGCGGCCGTCCTGGCCCGCGACGTCTCCGGCTCCGAGGCGCTGGCCGGCCTGGTGCAGACCGCGCAGGTCGTGGGCACGGCCCTGGCGTCCTACCTCCTGGCCCGGCTCATGGGCCGCCACGGCCGGCGGGTCGGCATGGTCACGGGCTACGCGATCGGCGGGGCGGGCGCGTTGACCTGCGTGCTGGGAGGTGCCGTCGGCTCCTACCCCGTCCTCGTCCTCGGTGGCCTGCTGCTCGGGGCGACGGGTGCGACCAACTACCAGACCCGCTACGCCGCGACCGACCTCGCCGAGCCCGACCACCGTGCGCGTGCGGTGGCGACCGTGATGTGGGCGACCACCTTCGGCGCGGTCCTCGGTCCCAACCTGGTCGGACCTGCCGGTGCGGCGGCGGTCGACCTGGGCCTCCCGCGCCTGACCGGCGCGTTCCTCCTCTCCGCGGTCGTGGTCGGCCTGGCGGCCGTGGTCGGGCTGGTCCTGCTGCGCCCCGACCCGCTGCAGACCGCGCTCGCCCTGGCGGCCGAGGACGCGGCGACGCGTGACGAGCCGGCCGGGGAGGTCCCCGGCTTCCTCGAGCTGGTCCGGCGCACCCCGGCGATCGGGTGGGCGGTCCTGGCGATGAGCGCCTCGCACGCGGTGATGGTCGCGGTGATGGTGATGACCCCGCTCCACATGGACCACGGCGGTGCCGAGCTCGAGCTGATCGGACTGGTGATCAGCGTGCACGTGCTCGGCATGTACTTCTTCTCCCCGGCGATGGGCTGGGTCGCCGACCACGCCGGGCGCACCCCGCTGCTCGGGCTGGGCGGCGTGCTGCTCCTGGTGGCCTGCCTGCTGGCCGGCCTGTCGCCCGAGGGCGGCTCGCTGGTCATCGGGGTCGGGCTGCTGCTCCTGGGGGTCGGCTGGTCCGCCTGCACGGTCGCCGCCTCGACGCTGCTCACCGACGCCACGCCGATCGCCCACCGCACCCGGGTGCAGGGCTCGGCCGACCTGGTGATGAACCTCAGCGCGGCCGTCGCCGGGGCGGCCGGCGGGGTCGTGGTCGACCTGACCAGCTATGCCGTCCTCAACGTCTTCGCCGCACTGCTCGTCGCCGGCGTGCTGGTCGCGGCGGTCCGGCTCCGGGTCCGGCCCGTGCCCGCGCCGATCTCCTAGGGTGCGTGCGTGAGCTCACCGACCCTGGCCGTGATCGGCGGCAGCGGCTTCTACTCCTTCCTCGACGAGCCGCGCGAGGTCGAGGTCGACACGCCGTACGGCGCCCCGTCGGCCCCGCTCGCCCTGGGCTCGGTGGGTGGCCGGGAGGTCGCGTTCCTCCCGCGCCACGGTGCCGGCCACGCGTTCCCGCCCCACCGGATCAACTACCGCGCCAACCTCTGGGCCCTGGCCTCGCTCGGAGTCCGGCAGGTGCTCGCCCCGTGCGCGGTCGGCGGCCTGCAGGAGACCACCCCACCAGGGGCGCTGGTCGTGCCCGACCAGCTGGTCGACCGCACCTCCGGCCGGGTCCAGACCTTCGTCGAGAGCGGCGCGGCCCACGCGCCGTTCGCCGACCCCTACTGCCCGACGCTGCGCTCGGCCCTCCTCGACGCGGCGCCCGGCGCCGTCGACGGAGGGACGATGGTGGTCATCGAGGGGCCGCGCTTCTCCACGCGCGCCGAGTCGCGGTCCTACGCCGCGCAGGGGTGGTCGCTGGTCAACATGACCGGGCACCCCGAGGCCGTCCTGGCCCGCGAGCTGGGACTCTGCTACGCCACGGTCGCGCTGGTCACCGACCTCGACGCGGGGGTCGAGACCGGGGGAGGGGTCGACCAGGCGGCGGTGTTCGCGTCGTTCGCCGCCCACCTCGAGCGGCTCAAGGGTGTCCTGGCCGACGCGGTGGCACGCGCGCCGCTGCCCGCTGCGGACGGGTGCGTCGCGTGGCTCGACGCCGTCGACCCGCGGCACCGCCCGGACCGGGGACTGACCCGGGACTGACCCGGGACCGACCCGGGCTCCGGCCGCCTGCACCGAGCCGTCGACACGCCGATCGGCGGGTGCCGGAGTCGAACACGTGTTCGGGCTAGGGTGGCGAACAGGTCACCGACCCGAGGGCGGGACCCCCGACTTCTCCCCAGGCCGCGAGCGCCGACGGAATCTGTCGGCGGGGCTTCCTAGGGTCGACCACGACACAGCACACCAGCTCCGCGCCACAGGTCGCGCGGACCTCCAGACGGGATGACAGCGATGGCAGTGGGAGACCGCGACAAGGCCCTGGACATGGCCCTGGCCAACATCGAGAAGCAGTTCGGCAAGGGCTCGGTCATGCGCCTCGGTGACGAGACCCGCGCGCCGCTGGAGGTGATCCCGACCGGTGCGATCTCGCTCGACGTGGCCCTCGGTCTCGGTGGCCTGCCGCGCGGCCGAGTGGTGGAGATCTACGGCCCGGAGTCCTCCGGCAAGACGACGGTCGCCCTCCACGCGGTGGCCAACGCCCAGGCCGCCGGCGGCATCGTCGCCTTCATCGACGCCGAGCACGCGCTCGACCCCGACTACGCCCAGGCGCTCGGTGTCGACACCGACGCCCTCCTGGTCTCGCAGCCCGACTCCGGTGAGCAGGCGCTCGAGATCGCCGACATGCTGATCCGCTCCGGCGCCCTGTCGCTCATCGTCATCGACTCCGTGGCCGCCCTCGTGCCGCGCGCGGAGATCGAGGGCGAGATGGGCGACAGCCACGTCGGCCTGCAGGCCCGACTGATGAGCCAGGCGCTGCGCAAGATGACCGGTGCGCTCAACAACTCGGGCACGACCGCGATCTTCATCAACCAGCTGCGCGAGAAGATCGGCGTGATGTTCGGCTCGCCCGAGACCACGACCGGTGGCCGGGCGCTGAAGTTCTATTCCTCGGTCCGCCTCGACGTGCGTCGCATCGAGACCCTCAAGGACGGCACCGACATGGTCGGCAACCGCACCCGGGTCAAGGTCGTGAAGAACAAGGTCGCCCCGCCCTTCAAGCAGGCCGAGTTCGACATCATGTACGGCAAGGGCATCAGCCGCGAGGGTGGCCTGATCGACGTGGGTGTCGAGGCGGGCCTGGTCCGCAAGGCCGGCGCTTGGTACACCTACGAGGGCGACCAGCTCGGCCAGGGCAAGGAGAACGCCCGCACCTTCCTCAAGGACAACCCCGACCTGGCCAACGAGCTGGAGAAGAAGATCCTCGAGAAGCTCGGAGTCGGGCCCCAGCTCACCGACGAGGTGGCCGACGTGCCGGGCGAGCCGACCAACGTCACCTTCTGAGCGTGGCAGGTCGTGGCAGGGGAGCGGGCCGTTCGCGCGGCTCGCGCCCCTTCACCCCGCCGCCGCGCGAGGCCCCGGCCGACGCCGAGGAGCGCGGGCCGGAGGCCGACCACGAGGCGGTCGCCCGCAAGATCCTGCTCGACCAGCTGACCGGCCAGGCACGCAGCCGCGCCGAGCTGGCCGGCAAGCTGGCCAAGCGCCAGGTGCCCGAGGAGGTGGCCGGGCCGCTGCTCGACCGGTTCGAGGAGGTCGGGCTGGTCGACGATGCCTCCTTCGCCCGCGAGTGGACCCAGTCCCGGCACGCCAGCCGCGGGCTGGCCCGGCGGGCGCTCGGGGTCGAGCTGCGGCGCAAGGGCGTGGCCCAGGACGTCATCGACGAGGCGCTCGAGGGCGTCAGCGACGACAGCGAGCGTGAGGCGGCCCGTGTCCTGGCGCAGCGCAAGCTGCGCTCGATGTCCACCCTCGACGAACAGACCCAGGTGCGCCGGCTGGTCGGCCTGCTCGGGCGCAAGGGCTACTCGCCGGGGCTGGCGTTCGCGGTGGTGCGCGAGGTGGTGGGCGCGGCACAGGCCGGCGACGAGCCGGATCCCGAGGACTGGACGTGACGCAGGCGCTCTGGCGCGCCTAGTTACTCGCCAGTAGCATCGCGGCATGCCGTCCGTCCTCGAGATGTACCAGGGCCTGTCCAAGGTGCCGCGTGGCCAGCAGCTGTTCTCGCTGGCCTTCGCCCGCAAGGCGCCCTACTTCGCCACGATCAAGCCGCGCTTCATCGACCTGAGGCCCAACTACGCCGAGCTGGTCATCCCCAAGCGCCGTGCGGTCCACAACCACCTCGGCACCGTGCACGCGATCGCGCTGTGCAACGGGCTCGAGGCCGCGATGGGGGCGCTGGCCGAGGTGACGATCCCGCGCGACAAGCGATGGATCCCCAAGGGCATGGAGGTCACCTACACCGCCAAGGCGACCACCGACATCCGCTGCATCGCCGAGACCGACCAGGAGCAGTGGGACAGCGAGGACCCCGATCTGCCCGTGCGGGTCAAGGGCGTCCGCCAGGACGGCACCGTGGTGATCGAGGGGGTCATCCGGCTGTGGGTCACCCCCAAGCCGGCCCGGGACCAGTAGCCTCCCCGCCATGGACATCACCGGAGCAAGTGCAGTCGTCACCGGCGGCGCCTCGGGCATCGGCGCCGCATGCGCCCGCCAGCTGGCCGCCCGTGGGGCCAAGGTCGTCGTCGCGGACCTCAACGAGGAGCTCGGCGGCAAGGTCGCCGAGGAGATCGGCGGCGCGTTCGTCAAGGTCGACGTGACCTCGACCGACGACCTCAAGGCAGCCGTCGACAAGGCCGAGGAGCTCGGCCCCGTGCGGGTGCTGGTCAACAGCGCCGGCATCGGGTGGGCCCAGCGCACCGTCGGCAAGGACGGCAGCTACGACTCTGCCGCCGACCTCGACGCCTTCAAGAAGGTCATCGCGATCAACCTGGTCGGCTCCTTCGACGCGATCCGGCTCGCCGCGACCGCGATGAGCCGCACCGAGCCGCTCGACGATACCGGCGAGCGCGGAGCGATCGTCAACCTCGCCTCGGTCGCCGCCTTCGACGGCCAGATCGGCCAGGCGTCCTACTCCGCGTCCAAGGGCGGTGTCGTCGGCATGACGCTGCCGATCGCCCGCGACCTGTCGGCGATCGGTGTGCGGGTCAACACCGTGGCGCCCGGCCTCATCGACACCCCGATCTACGGCGAGGGCGAGGCGAGCGAGGCGTTCAAGGCCAACCTGGAGAAGGGCGTGCTGTTCCCCAAGAAGCTCGGCGACCCCGAGCAGCTCGCCTCGATGGTGGTCGAGGTCGTGACCAACAGCTACATGAACGCCGAGACGATCCGCGTCGACGGCGGCATCCGCATGCAGCCCAAGTGACGCCGTCGCTGTCCTGAGCGTCTCCGCCCCGTGCCCCGGCCCGGCATTGCCCCCCTCCGGGTGGCTTGCCGGACCGGGGCACGGGTACGTGGTGCACGGGGCCGCTTGTTGCAGGCGCCCGTCCACCCCGCGCGAAGGAGCACCATGCTGCTGTCCAAGGCCATCGACCTCACCGACACCGTGACGGCGTCGGTGACCGCTCACCTGCCCGGTCCGCTCGCCGGTCCCGTCCACCTGGCTGTCTCGACCCTCACCTGGGTCCCGCGCCAGGTCGTCGAGCACCTGCACGGCGACCGGGATCAGGCGGCCGCCGACGAGCGCCCGACCGCCCAGCCCACCCACGACCAAGCGGCGCCGGACCTCGCGGAGGAGCCCCAGGCGCACGAGCCCGAGGTCGTGCTCACCCTCGACCGTCCCGCTCGGGAGGTCGAGCCGCCCGTCGACGTGGTCGGCGAGGCGCTCCGCGCGGACGCCTCGGCCGCTGAGCCCCTCGCGCCGCTGGAGGACGAGGGTCACGTCGAGGTCGAGGAGCGGGTCGTCTACAGCACCTCCAGCGACGAGGCGTGAGGTCGAGCCCGGCCCACTGATGCACCCCTGGGGGTGAGGTTCACGCCTGTGGCGCCGGGTACACAAGGTCTGGTGGCGACGCGCATCTCGGGGCGGGTCGCATCCTCGATCCGCGAGCTCGGTAGGTCCGGACTCGCGCAGGTGAGCCCGTGGCCACGTGCAGGAGGCCGCGGGCTCACACGTTCCCGATGACCCGGTCCAGCTCGATGCGCAGGGCCACGCGGTCCGGGTTGTCCCGCGGCTGGCGGTAGCGGCCGGCGTACCTCTCGACCGCCTCGGCGACCGACGCGGCGTCGGTGCGCACCTCAGCGCGCCCCTCGAGGGTCGCCCAGCGCGCCCGGTCCACCTGGCAGGCCGCGATCCGAGGGTCGCGGCGCAGGTTGGCGACCTTCTGGCTGGAGGGCGAGGTGATCGCCCAGGCCACGTGCGCGACCGGGTCGAGGGCGACCCCCAGCGGCACGACGTGGGGCCGCCCGTCGGCGCGCAGCGTGGTGACGGTGCACAGGTGGCGCTCGGCCCAGAAGGCGAGCATCTCGTCGGTGAGGTCGTGGACGCGTGGCACGGGGAGACCCTATGGTGGGCCCACTCAGATACCGGGGGTATCCCACATGGACATGCACGACGCGGTCATCGTCGGCGCCGGGTTCGGCGGCATGGGCGCCGCGATCCAGCTCAAGCGCCTGGGCATCGACGACCTGGTGATCCTCGAGCGCGAGGACGACCTCGGCGGCACCTGGCACGTCAACCACTACCCGGGACTCGCGGTCGACATCCCGTCCTCGACGTACTCCTACTCCTTCGAGCCCAACCCGCACTGGACGCGGCTCTTCGCGCCGGGCAAGGAGCTCAAGGCGTACGCCGAGCACGTCGCCGAGCGCTACGACCTGCGTCGGCACATGGTGTTCGGCACCTCGGTGAGCGCCGCGGTGTGGGACGAGGACGCCCAGCGCTGGCACGTCTCGACCTCCGACGGGTCGGTCCACTCCGGCCGCTGGCTGTTCACCGCCACCGGCTTCCTCTCGCAGCCCAGGCTGCCCGAGATCGCGGGGATCGAGTCCTTCGCCGGCCGCCTGGTCCACACCGCCGACTGGGACGACAGCGCCGACCTGACGGGGGAGCGGGTGGCGGTGATCGGCACCGGCGCCACCGCCGTGCAGCTCGTGCCTGAGCTGGCACGCGTCGCCGAGCACCTCACGGTCTTCCAGCGCACCCCGATCTGGGTCGCGCCCAAGCCCGACTACCCCGTCCCGTCGGTGGCCCGTCGGGTCTTCGCCGCACTCCCGCTGACCCAGCGGCTGGTCCGCTGGGGCGGCAGCGCGCTGCTCGAGGCGCTCATGGTCGGCGGGGTCCTGCACTACAAGAACCTCTCGGCGTTCAACCGCGCGGCCGAGCTGATGTGCCGGGCCCACCTGGCCCGCCAGGTGCGCGACCCCGAGCTGCGCCGTCGGCTGACGCCGTCGTACTCCTTCGGCTGCAAGCGGCCGACGTTCTCCAACGAGTGGTTCCCGACGTTGGCCCGCCCCGACGTCACGCTCGAGACCGAGCCGATCGCCCGGGTCGACGAGCGCGGGCTGGTCACGGCCGACGGCCGGCGCACCGACGTGGACACCCTGGTGCTGGCGACCGGCTTCAACCTGTGGGACGTGAACTTCCCGGCGTTCGAGGTCCTCGGCCGCGAGGGGCGCAACCTCGGGAAGTGGTGGCGCGACCACCGCTTCCAGGCCTACGAGGGCGTGACCGTGCCGGGGTTCCCCAACCTGGTCTCGCTCAACAGCCCCTACTCCTACAGCGGCCTGTCCTACTTCACCACCATCGAGAGCCAGATGAAGCACGTCGAGCGGCTCTTCACCGGCATGCGCGAGCGCGGCGCGACGGTGTTCGAGGTGACGCAGGAGGCCAACGACGAGTTCCTCGAGCGGATGACCGACCGCGTGGCCGACACGGTGTTCGCGCTCGGGTCCTGCGAGGGCGCCCACAGCTACTACTTCAACCAGCACGGCGAGGCGACGCTGCTGCGCCCGACCTCGACGCTCAACGCCCTGCGCGAGGCCGGCCGGTTCCCGCTGGACGCCTACGACTACGCCTGAGTCGCGGGACCTCCGTCCCGCCCGGTGCGGCCTGCGGGCGGGCTAGCGTCACGCGCATGACGCCAGCACGCACGCTCTCGGCCGTCCTGCTCAGCGCCGGCCTCGCGCTCTCCACGCTCCCTGCCGCCCAGGCGGACCTCCCCAACCGCGCCACCGTGACCGACAAGGTGGGTGACGCGCCCAGGGTGATCGACCTGAAGGCCTCGACCTACTCGATCACGCGCGAGCGCGCGACCTTCAGCACGACCGTGCGCGAGCTGACCTCGCGCACCTTCGTCGCCTTCGAGATCTGGCCCCTGACCTCCGCCTGGGACCGCATCGCGATCAGGCGGGTCGACGGCCGGACGGTGGCCCGGGTCTACTTCGTCGACAACGACCTCGAGGACAGCGACAAGCCGGTCGCCACCCGCACCCGGTGCCCGGGGTTGCAGGTCTCCTGGCGCCCCCGGGTCGACCGGGTGAGCGCGGTCGTGCCGGCCTCGTGCCTGCGCGCCTCGCAGCCCGCCGCACGACCCTTCGAGCTCCACACGTTCTCACGGCTCGGCACGCGGCACGACGCGATGCCCAAGCGGACCCTCGACTAATGACCGACGTACCCTGGTGCGGTCATGAGCAGCCCGCAGACCCAGCCCCGCACCTACGAGGTCCGCACCTACGGGTGCCAGATGAACGTCCACGACTCCGAGCGCCTCACCGGGCTGCTGGAGGACGCCGGCTACGTCGCGACCCCCGCCGGCGAGCAGGCCGACGTGGTCGTGTTCAACACCTGCGCGGTGCGGGAGAACGCCGACAACCGGCTCTACGGCAACCTGGGTCACCTGGCCCCGGTCAAGGCCGGCAGGCCGGGCATGCAGATCGCGGTCGGTGGCTGCCTGGCGCAGAAGGACCGCAGCGAGATCACCCGCCGCGCCCCGTGGGTCGACGTGGTGTTCGGCACCCACAACATCGGCTCCCTGCCCACGCTGCTGGAGCGGGCGCGCGTGCAGGAGGAGGCCCAGGTCGAGATCCTCGAGTCGCTCGAGGTCTTCCCGTCGACGCTGCCGACCAAGCGCGAGTCGGCGTACGCCGCGTGGGTCTCGGTCTCCGTCGGCTGCAACAACACCTGCACGTTCTGCATCGTCCCGAGCCTGCGCGGCAAGGAGAAGGACCGCCGGCCCGGCGAGATCCTGGCCGAGATCGAGACGCTCGTCGCCGACGGCGTCAGCGAGGTCACGCTGCTGGGGCAGAACGTCAACGCCTACGGCGTCGAGTTCGGTGACCGGCTCGCGTTCGGCAAGCTGCTGCGCGCGTGTGGGCAGGTCGAGGGCCTCGAGCGGGTGCGGTTCACCTCGCCGCACCCGGCGGAGTTCACCGACGACGTGATCGCGGCGATGGCCGAGACCCCCAACGTGATGCACCAGCTGCACATGCCGCTGCAGTCCGGCTCCGACAAGGTGCTGCGCGCGATGCGGCGCTCCTACCGCCAGTCGAAGTACCTCGGCATCCTCGAGCGCGTCCGCGCCGCGATGCCCGACGCCGCGATCAGCACCGACATCATCGTCGGCTTCCCCGGCGAGACCGAGGAGGACTTCGCCGAGACGCTGCGGGTGGTCGAGGAGGCTCGCTTCGCGCAGGCCTACACCTTCCAGTACTCCAAGCGCCCCGGCACGCCCGCCGCCGTCCTCGAGGACCAGGTGCCCAAGGCCGTGGTGCAGGAGAGGTACGAGCGGCTGGTCGCACTGGTCGAGGACATCGCGTGGGCCGAGAACAAGAAGTGGGTCGGCCGGACCGTCGAGCTCATGGTCGCCGAGGGCGAGGGCCGCAAGGACGCGGCGACCCGACGGCTCAGTGGGCGCGCCCGGGACAACCGGCTGGTGCACTTCATGGCACCGGAGGAGCAGGTCCGCCCCGGCGACGTCGTCGAGGTCGAGGTGACCTACGCCGCCCCGCACCACCTGGTCTCCGACGCCCCCGTGCGGTCCGTGCGGCGGACACGCTCAGGCGACGCGTGGGGGGCCCGCGAGGGCCTGGCCGCGCCCGGCGTCCTGCTGGGACTGCCGACCGTCGGGGTGCCGGCCCCGCTCTCGGCGGTCAACGGCTGCGGCTAGGCAGGGGGGGCCCTCGACCGCGTCGGGGATCTTCAGGACAGCCGCCTCGTCGAGGACTCGTCCGACGCCCGGGGACGCGATCTCCGCGACGGTGACCGCGACCAGCACGTCCGCGTCACGCCAGACCAGGTTGCGCTGGTCCCACACCGCACCGCCACCACCGGGCTCGCCCACGGTGGTGCGGAGGGCGATGGCCGCCGTGGTGACCGCCAGGAGCAGAGCCGCTCACACGCTCCGGCGCCTCAGGTGCTGGGTCATGGAGACCACGTTCTCTGTCTCCAGGCTCCCGCTGAGCCGCGGTGCAGGCAACCGTCACCGCGGTGGGGTCCACCACAGTCGGGGGAGGGTGCCGGTCAGTCCGGTGCCTCGGTGCCCTCGTCCTCCTGCGGCTCCTCGTCCTCGGCGGTGTCGTCGTGCTTGTCGGCGTCCGCGCCGGGCTTCTGGATCTCGTCGGGGACCTGGTCCTCGTCGGTCTGGGCGGAGAGCGGCTGGTCGCGGGTGACGAGGTCGTCGGCCTCGCCACGGCCCACGTCGGACTCGTTGACGTCGGCGTCCGCTCCGCCGGGCGCGGTCGGGATGTCGTCGACCTGGGCCTCGGGGAGGTCCTCGGGGTCGTTGTTGAGGAAGTCCTTGAGGTCCTCGGTGGTCTCCGGCTTGTCCTTCTTCTCGTCGCTCACGACTGGGATCGTGCCCGACCGGGCAGGCTCAGAAACCGAGGCTCAGCACGGGCGGGAGGTCGCCGGAGGCCAGCAGCCGCAGGACGTGCTCCTCGTGCGGCACGACCGGCGACGGCAGCTCGTCGAGGGTGAACCAGCCCAGCCGCTCGCACTTGGCCGGCTCCCGGACCGTCGGCTCGCCGACCCACCGTGACGCGGTGAGGAAGAAGTCCACCCGCTGCTCGATCGGGTCGGGGTTGCCGGGCTCGGTGCGCTGCAGGGCGCACAGCGGACGCAGGTCCTCGGTCGCGAGCTGGATGCCGAGCTCCTCCTCGGCCTCGCGGGCGGCCGCGACCGCGACGGACTCGCCGTACTCCACGTGGCCGGCGGCCCCGGAGGCCCAGTGGTGCGGCATGTACGACGCCCCGGCGCCCCTGAGCTGGAGGAGCACCGCGGTGCCCCGCTCCGCGGGTCGGGTGAGCAGCAGGTAGGCGGCCGGGACGACCTGGAAGCGGGGGAGGCTCACCGGTTGCGGATGTCGTCGTCCTTGCCGTCGAGACCGTCGAGGTAGTCCTTGGCCCGGTCACCGGCCTGGTCGAGCTGGTCGCCGTGCTTGCCGCCGGTGCGCTTGTCGACCTGCTCCAGACCCTTGTCCACCGCGTCGCCGACCTTGTCGCCGCCCTTGTCCACGGCGAGCTCGGCCGCAGCCTTCGCCTTGTTGAGGAACCCCATCGCGATCTCCTTCAGCTCGGTGCTGGACGTCGACCCAACCTAGCGCGATGGGAGAATCGCGGGCGTGTCCGACGGCTCCTCGCACCTGCCGGTCGTGGCCCTCGTCGGCCCGACCGCGGTGGGCAAGTCCGAGCTGGCGCTGCGCCTGGCCGAGGAGCTCGACGGCGAGGTGGTCAACACCGACGCGATGCAGCTCTACCGCGGGATGGACATCGGGACCGCCAAGCTCACCGTGGAGGAGCGGAGAGGGGTCCCGCACCACCTCCTCGACGTGCTCGACGTGCGGGAGCCGGCGTCGGTCGCGGAGTTCCAGCGGTGGGCGCGCGACGCCGTCGCCGAGATCCGCGGGCGGGGGAGGCTCCCGGTGCTGGCCGGCGGGTCGGCTCTCTACACCCGGTCGGTCGTGGACCGCTTCGAGTTCCCCGGGACCGACGCCACGGTGCGGCGCGCGCTGGAGGAGCGGCTCGAGGCCGAGGGGCCCGAGGCGTTGCACGCCGAGCTTGCCCGGACCGACCCGGAGGCCGCGGAGCGCATCCTGCCGACCAACGGCCGCCGCGTCGTACGCGCCCTCGAGGTGGTGCAGCTGACCGGCCGCCCGTTCAGCGCGAGCCTCCCGCGGCTGGAGTACGCCGACCCGCTGACCGTCCAGGTGGGGCTCGACTGCGACCGGGCGACCCTCGACGAGCGCATCGCCGTGCGGGTCGACCGGATGTGGGAGCAGGGGCTCGTGGCCGAGGTCGAGCGGCTCGTCGGCGAGGGGCTGCGCGAGGGCCGGACCGCCCGGTCCGCGCTCGGCTACGCCCAGGTGCTCGACCTGCTCGACGGCCGGTTCGACGAGGCGGAGGCGCGGCGGTCGACGGTGCAGAGCACCCGTCGGTTCGTGCGGCGGCAGGAGAGCTGGTTCCGCAAGGACCCCCGCATCTCGTGGGTCCCGTGGACCGACCCGCTCCCGGCGGCGGTCGCGGTGGTGCGGGCGACCATGCGAGGAGCCGCGTCGGGCTAGTCGGCGGCCTGTCCGTCCCTCTACGTCGTGGTGGACCTGATGCTCGGGACGCTCTGAGAGGACCGACTAGCCTTTCTGGCATGGCCGACAAGAACTTCACCGTCGAGCGGGAGCGGACCATCTCCGCTCCCGCCGACGTCGTCCGCGCCCAGCTCGTCGACTTCCACCGGTGGAAGGCCTGGTCGCCGTGGGAGGACACCGACCCGCAGCTGCACCGCGCCTACTCCGGGCCCGACTCGGGCGAGGGCGCGCGCTACGCGTGGAGCGGCAACCGCAAGGCAGGCGCGGGGAGCATGGAGATCACCCACGTCTCGGACGACCGGGTCGAGGTGGACCTGGAGTTCACCAAGCCCTTCGCCTCCAAGAACGTCACCGCCTTCCTGCTGGAACCGCAGGGCGACGCCACTCGGGTGACCTGGCGGATGACCGGTCCTCGACCGCTCCTGATGCGCCTGATGGGCCCGTTCCTCGACATGGACAAGCTCGTCGGCAAGGACTTCGACAAGGGACTGGCCGGCCTCGAGGCGGCGGCGAGGGCGTGAGGTTCCTCAAGGGGCACGGGACCGAGAACGACTTCGTCCTGCTGCCCGACCACGACGGGGCCCTCGGGTCGCCGTCGCCCGACCTCGTGCGCGCCCTGTGCGACCGCCACGCCGGCCTCGGCGCCGACGGGGTGATCCGCGTCGTGCGCACCACGGCCACCGACGACCCCGCCGCGGTCGCCGCGCGCGAGGAGGCCGAGTGGTTCATGGACTACCGCAACTCCGACGGGTCGCTGTCCGAGATGTGCGGCAACGGGGTGCGCGTGCTCGGCCGCTACCTCGTGACTCGCGCCGGGGCGTCGTACGACGAGCCGCTGGCGGTCGCGACGCGGGGCGGCACCAAGCTGCTGCGGTTCGAGGACGGCCCGGACGGGCCGGTCACCGTCGACATGGGCGCCCCCGTGGTGGGCGGCTCGACCTGGGTCGCGCTGGGGGAGCGCCGCTGGGAAGCCCGCACGGTGTCGATGGGCAACCCCCACGCGGTCGCGTTCCTCGACGCCGGCGAGACGCTCGACGGGCTGTCCGCACCCGGGCTGCCCCTCAGCCCGCCGGCGTACGACGAGGGGGCCTACCCCCAGGGCGTCAACGTCGAGCTCGTGGTCGACCGTGGTGAGAGCCACGTGGCGCTGCGCGTGCACGAGCGCGGGTCGGGGGAGACCCGCTCCTGCGGCACCGGCGCGTGCGCGGTCATGGTCGCGGCCGCGGTCCGCGACGGTCGCGCCCCGGGCGACGCCCCGGCGTACGCCGTCGACGTGCCGGGCGGCCGGCTGGAGATCACCTGGGTGCGCGACGCCGACGGCGAGCGCGTGCTCATGACCGGGCCCGCGGTCCTCGTGGCGGAAGGTAATTGGCTCGCCACGCGTTGACGGTGGTGCGACCCTTGGAGGCATATGACGACGCAGCGCAACGAGCAGGCCGAGCCCGACCTCGTGGACGACCACCTGACCGACCCGACCGACCAGACCGAGCTGGACGACGACGACTGGGAGTCCGGCTACGCCGACGACCGGGTCTCCGCCGACGGTGACGACCCCGAGGAGGACCTCACCACCGGTGAGTGGGACCTCGAGGCCCGCTTCGCGCTCAAGCGCGTCGGCGGCCTGCGCACCGAGCTCGAGGACATTACCGAGGTCGAGTACCGCCAGCTCCGGCTGGAGCGCGTCGTGCTCGTCGGGGTCTGGACCGAGGGCAGCGTCGAGGACGCCGAGAACTCCCTGGCCGAGCTCGCCGCCCTCGCCGAGACCGCTGGGTCCGAGGTGCTCGAGGCGATCTACCAGCGCCGTCAGAAGCCCGACCCCGCGACGTTCATCGGCCGCGGCAAGGTCGAGGCGCTCAAGGAGATCGTCGAGCACACCGGGGCCGACACGGTCATCTGCGACGGCGAGCTGGCGCCCAGCCAGCTGAGGAACCTCGAGGACAAGGTCAAGGTCAAGGTCGTCGACCGGACCGCCCTGATCCTCGACATCTTCGCCCAGCACGCCAAGTCGCGTGAGGGCCAGGCCCAGGTCGAGCTCGCACAGCTCAGCTACATGAAGCAGCGCCTGCGTGGCTGGGGCGGCAACCTGTCCCGCCAGGCCGGTGGCCGCGTCGCCGGCGGTGCGGGCATCGGTGGCCGCGGTCCCGGTGAGACCAAGATCGAGACCGACCGGCGCCGGATCAACACCAAGATCGCCAAGCTGCGCAGGGAGCTGGCGCACATGCGCACGACCCGCGACACCAAGCGGGCCGAACGCCGTCGCCACGCGATCCCCGCGGTCGCGATCGCCGGCTACACCAACGCCGGCAAGTCCTCGATCCTCAACCGGCTCACCGGCGCCGGCGTCCTGGTCGAGGACGCGCTGTTCGCCACGCTCGACCCGACCACCCGCCGTACGACGACGTCCGACGGGCGGGTCTACACCCTCTCCGACACCGTCGGGTTCGTCCGCCACCTGCCCCACCAGCTGGTCGAGGCGTTCCGGTCCACGCTCGAGGAGGTCGCCGACGCCGACCTGATCGTGCACGTGGTCGACGGGTCGCACGCCGACCCCGAGGGCCAGCTGGCCGCGGTGCGCGAGGTGTTCGCCGAGATCGAGGCGTCCCAGGTGCCGGAGCTGGTCGTGATCAACAAGGCCGACCGGGCCGACCCCCTGGTGCTGGCGCGCCTGCGGGCCTCCGAGCCGCACAGCGTCGTGGTGTCGGCCAGGACCGGTGAGGGCATCGAGGCCGCGCTGGCCGCGGTCGAGGCCGACCTGCCGCGACCGGGGGTGGCGTTCGAGGCGCTGCTGCCCTACGAGCGCGGCGACCTGCTCAACCGCATCCACACCGCCGGCGAGGTCGAGCACCTCGAGCACACCGGGGACGGCACGGTCGTGCGCGGCCGGGTCAACGAGGACCTGGCCGGCGAGCTGGCCCCCTACCTGGTCTGAGCCGGGCTACTTCGGGGGCGGCTCGCCGCCCTCGCGTCGGAGCTTCTCGTCCTGGATCGGCGCGGGCTTGGGCTCCCCGCTCGTGGCGAGCTTGCCGTGGTCCCAGGTCCGGTTGTCGTCGTCGGCCTGCTCGGGGGCGTTGCCCTCGTGGCCGGCGAAGTCCGGCTGGGAGACGTCGGCACCCCCGAAGTGGCCGAGCGAGACGTCCTTGCCCCCGTCGGTGCGCGGGTGCTGGGCCGTGGTGCGCTCGCTGCTGACGCCCCAGTCGCCCTCGAGCCCCTCGGGGCCGGTGCTCGCCGGGTTGGACGCCTCGTTCTCGAACGGCACGGCCTCGTGGTCCGACGGGTCTTCCATCGCCGACTCGGCCGCATCGAGCGAGGCGTGGGGACGGGCGTCCTCGGTCGCCCGGACGATCGGGTCCGTGGAGACCTCGCCGAGCTGGTCCTGGACCGCCTTCTCGGAGGCGGTCGGCTCGTCGTTCTCCTCGCCCATCAGGGACTCCTTCGCATCGGCACGGCTGTGTCGGACACGTGCCCGCGGTGAGGGTCGACAAACCCGGCCGGGCCGGTGCGGGGTCCTAGAGTGCGGGCATGGCCGGGTCGTCGCGTGGGGTCCCACGTCTGCTCAGGGCGGTGCCCGCCACCGTCGTCGCGGTCCTGCTGACCGCCGGACTCCTGCTCTGGCCGTGGCTGGCCGCCATGGACCCGCAGGAGGGCGGCTCCGGTCCCGACCCGGTTCGCATCACCGACTACCGGGCCGACTTCACGCTGGCGCGCGACGGTGTCCTCCGGGCGACCGAGACGATCACCGCGTTCTTCCCACCCGGCCGGCACGGCCTGTTCCGCTACTGGGACGTCCGGGACCGCGCCGACGCCCACGTCCGGCTGGTCCCTCGGCACATCGTCGTCACGCGCGACGGGCACGACGAACCCGTCGCGCTGTCCTGGCAGCGCAGCCGCCTGCTGCGGGTGGCCCGCATCGGCGACGCCGACACGGTGCTCCCGACCGGCACCCACGTCTACACCATCCGGTACGACGTCCCGGGCGCGCTCGGCCCCCGCGACGCCGCCTCGGGCAGCGGCTCCTGGGTCGCCGACGGGTCCGCGGGCTCGGCCTTCGTCTGGGACCTCCTGCCGTCGGGGTGGCCGATGGACATCGACCGCGCCCGTCTCCGTGTCCGGCTGCCCGTCGCGCCGGACGAGACGGCCTGCCTCGTCGGGGACGGCCAGCGACCCTGCGAGGTCAGGCGCTCGGGCTCCGAGGTCACCGTCACCGCGTCCGCGCTCCCGCCCAACACCCGCGTCGCCCTGCGTGCCGAGCTGCCGCTGTCCGCGCCCGACCGCGTCACCGTGCCGTGGGGGAGCGAGTGGGACGGCGTGCTGGGCCGCTCCACCCTCTGGCTCGGCGTCCTGCTCCTGCTCGCCGCCGCCGGCCTCGCGCTCGGCCGCTGGTGGGCCGGTCGCGCCGCCGAGGAGGACCCGGGCCGGCCGGTCATGTACGCCCCGCCCGAGGGGCTCGGCCCGGTCCAGGCCTACTTCGTCGCCCACGAGCGGGTCCCCGGCGACGCCCTCGTCGCGACCCTGCTGCACCAGGCCGAGCGCGGCCTCACCACGCTCGAGCCCGCTGGCACCAAGCACTGGCGCATCGAGGGCCGGGGCACCCCCCAGCAGTGGATGGAGGCCGACCCGGTGAGCCGCCTGGTGGCCGACCGGCTCGGCATCACCAGCCAGGGCACGATCTTCGAGGCCGACGGGTCGGTCGCCGCCGGCCAGACCCTCCAGGCGCTGCAGAAGGAGCTCGGCGGCGTCACCAAGCAGTGGGCGGTCAACGACGGGCTCCTCGTGTCGGCCGGGTCCGAGCGGCTCCACCAGGTGCTCGTCGTCGTCGCGGCCCTCGTCGGGATCGTGCTGGCCGTCACCCACCCGTTCGGCCTCACGATGGTGGCGCTCCCCTTCCTCGCCGTGGTGATCGGCGGGGCCGGGCTCCTCACGACCGGCGTCGGCACCCGTCGTACTCCCCAGGGACGGGAGGTGTGGGCGCGCTCCGCCGGGTTCCGCCGCCTGCTGTCGACACCCTCGTCCGAGGTGCGGTTCGACTTCAGCGCCCAGAGGGAGCTCTACACCGCCTACATCCCCTATGCGGTGGCCTACGGCTGCGCGGACGCCTGGGCGGAGAAGTACCGCCGGGCGATGGGCGAGCCGCCGCCCGACCCCACCTGGCTGCCGGTCGCCTCCGGCGGTGGCGGCTGGCTGGGCGGAGACGGTGGCGGGCTGGGCTCGTTCGAGTCCTCTCTCTCGTCCTCGATCAGCGCCTACCAGGCCACGCAGTCCTCGTCCTCGGGCGGAGGAGGGGGCGGCGGCTTCAGCGGCGGCGGTGGTGGCGGCGGGGGCTCCTGGTGAGGGGCACACCGGACTGAGAGAGTGGGCCCACACACGTGGGGCGGCGCCCGGCCGCCCGGAGGAGGGGACCGATGGTCGTCGCTGTGGTCGTCGTCGTGGTGCTGGTGCTGCTCGGCATCTTCTTCGTCGTCGGGTTCAACCGCCTGCGCCGTCAGGACGTCTCGGTCGACGAGGCCGAGGGCGGGATCGACGTCCAGCTCACCCGGCGCGCCGACCTGATCCCCAACCTGGTCAACACGGTCAAGGGCTACGCCGCGCACGAGAAGTCGGTCCTCGAGGAGGTCACCGCGGCCCGCACCGCCGTCCAGCAGGCGACCACGTCGGGCAGCGTGCCGGACAAGGCCGCTGCGGAGGCGCGCCTGGACAAGGCCATCGTCGACGTGATGGCGGTCGCCGAGGCCTACCCCGACCTCAAGGCGTCGGCCAACTTCCTCCAGCTCCAGCAGCAGCTGGCCGACACCGAGAGCCAGCTGGCGTTCGCGCGGCAGTTCTACAACGACGCCGCGGCCCAGCTCAACGCCTCGGTCGCGACCATCCCGTGGATGTTCTTCAGCGGCGTCGCCGGCGTGGGCAGGCGTGAGTTCTACGACGCCCCCGCGGGCCAGGAGACCCCGCCGACCGTCCAGTTCTGACCTGGCGTCCGACCGGCGCGCCGACGGTTCACCCGGCCCTGGGGACGGCGTACGACGGTTGTCCCCACGGCTGGTTAGCCTGTGCCGGTGCCAGTCGACCCCGCCCTCGAGCCGGACCTCGCGCCCCTGCCGGACGCGCCACTGGAGGACCCGGTCGCCGACCCCGGCACCGCGACCGAGGCCCCGACCGTGCGCGCGGTCCTCGAGGCGGCGGTCGCCGGTCTCGGCGGCCAGGAGCGTCCGGGCCAGGTCGCGATGGCCGAGGCCGTGGCCGCCGCGATCCGTGACCACACCCACCTCCTGGTCCAGGCAGGGACGGGCACCGGCAAGTCGTTGGGCTACCTCGTCCCCGCCCTGCTCCACCCCGAGCGGGTCGTGGTGGCGACCGCGACGCTCGCGCTCCAGCACCAGCTCGTCGAGCGCGACCTCCCGGCCCTCGCCGACGCGGTCGCGGAGGTCCTCGGCGGGCGCCCGTCCTTCACCGTGCTCAAGGGCCGGTCCAACTACGCCTGCCTGCACCGCGTGCGCGAGGGCGTGCCCGACGACCAGGGCACGCTGGCGCTGACCCTCCCGGCGGGTTCCCTCGGCTCGGAGGTCGTGGCGCTGCGCGAGTGGGTCGAGGAACAGGCGAGCAGCGGCGGCACCGGTGACCGCGACCACGCCCCGCGTCACGCCGAGCGAGTCTGGCGGCAGGTGTCGGTCTCGGCGCGGGAGTGCCTGGGCGCCTCCTCGTGCTCGTTCGGGGACGAGTGCTTCGCCGAGCGTGCCCGCGACAAGGCGGCCCGCTCCCGCCTCATCGTCACCAACCACTCGATGCTCGCCATCGACGCCATCGACGGCGTGCCGATGATCCCCGACTACTCCGTGGTCGTGGTCGACGAGGCCCACGAGCTCGCCTCTCGCGTGACCCAGGCCTCGACCGACGAGCTGACGCCGACCCAGGTCGAGCGGGCGGCCAAGCGGGCCTCGCGCCACGTCGAGGACGCGGCCGTCGACCAGCTCTACGAGGCCGCCGACGCCCTCACCGACGCCCTGGCCACCTGCCGGGCCGCGCGCCTCGACCCCGTGCCCGACGACATCGCCACGGCACTGGCGCTGACCCGCGACGCCGCCCGCGAGGCGGTCTCCGCGTTCCCCAAGGAGTCACCGGACTCCGGTGACGCCGCGGCGGCCAAGCAGGCCCGCGCCTGGTGCCAGGAGGTCTTCGACGCAGCCGAGCGCATGGCCGCCGGCTCCTCGCGCGATGTGCTGTGGAAGACCGAGCGTGAGCGCCAGCGGGGCGGCGACATGCTCAGCGTGGCCCCGCTCGACGTCTGGGGGCCGCTGCGTGACGGGCTGCTGGCCGACAACACGGTCGTGTTCACCAGCGCCACGCTCAAGCTCGGGGGCGACTTCGACGCGGTGGCCTCCGGTCTCGGGCTCCGGGCCGACGAGCGCCGCCCCCTGCCCCCGGCCGACGAGGCCGGCTCCGGCGCCGACAGCGACGCCCGGGACGGCGGGGAAGACGGGGCCGAGGACGAGACCGAGGACGGGCGTCAGCCCTGGCGCGGGCTCGACGTCGGGTCACCGTTCGACTACCCCCGCCAGGGGATCCTCTACGTCGCGCGGCACCTCCCGCGGCCGGGCCGGGACGGGCTCGGCGAGGCCCAGGTGGCCGAGATCGCCGACCTGGTGGACGCCGCGGAGGGACGCACGCTCGGACTGTTCTCGAGCCGTCGCGCCGCCGAGACCGCAGCGGAGGCGATCCGCGAGCGGCTTCCGCACCTCACGGTCCTGGCGCAGGGCGACGCCCAGCTGCCCGACCTCACCGCCCAGTTCGTCGGCGACCCCCACACGTGCCTGTTCGGCACGCTGGGCCTCTGGCAGGGCCTCGACGTGCCCGGCGACACCTGCCAGCTGGTGATCATCGACCGGATCCCGTTCCCCCGGCCCGACGACCCGCTCATGTCCGCGCGTCAGCAGGCCGCGGACCGCGCGGGACGCAACGGCTTCCTCAGCGTGGCGGCCACCCACGCCGCCCTGCTGCTGGCGCAGGGGTCGGGCCGCCTCATCCGCACCACCACCGACCGCGGCGTGGTGGCGGTGCTCGACCCCCGGCTGCAGGGGATGGGATACAGCGGGTTCCTGCGCAGCTCACTCCCGCCGATGTGGTCGACGACCGACAAGGCGACGGTGCTGGCGGCGCTGCGGCGGCTCAGCGCTCCCTGACGGTCGCCTGGAAGTAGGTCTTGAGGCCGTTGTCCAGCGGGGTGCCCTGGCAGGACAGCAACGTGGCGCGGTTGCAGGCGTAGCGCTGGCCGGCGTTGGTCAGGGTCAGCTCCACCCGCCTGACGTGGCCGTAGCGGAACTGGGCGGTCGCCACGCCGTTGCCGTACTTGTCGAGCGGGACCCAGCGGCGCGTGCGCTTGCCGGCGCCCGTGCCGTCGTCGACGACGACCGAGATCTGGGCGCGAGCGCCGCGCGCGTAGCTGGGGGCGTTGACCGGGATGCGCACCACCCACCCGGCGGCGGTCAGGTCGGAGCCGGGGAGGAGCACGACCGTGTAGTTGGTCATGTGCGCCATCGTGGCGACCTTCTCACCGGTGCTCGTGACCGATCCGGACAGCCTGTAGCGGCTCACCGCGGGCGCCGTCGGGTAGTGCTGCTGCTCTCCCTCGGTGTAGGCGTCGCGGGGGTGACGGTTGGCCTCGCCGAAGCGGGCGAAGACGTTGGCCAGGCTGTTGCCGCGCGCGGCGACCGCCCGGCCGAGCGCGCGCATCGAGTAGGTGCGGGGGTAGGCCCAGGTGTAGGCCTGCGCCCGACGCCAGACGTCGCGCACCACCAGCGGCAGGCCGGTGCCACCGTCGTCGTCGAAGGTCTCGCTGAGGTAGCGCCAGAAGATCCACGACACGTAGGGCCCGCCCAGGCCGTTGGCCGCCTGGTCCAGCGAACGGGTCGGGGTGGTGAGCTGGCTGCCCTGGAGGTAGCGGACGTTGTCGTTGACGTCGGTGTAGATCTCGTCCTCCATCCACATCGCCGTGCCCTCCATGAACCAGTCGTCCTCGTCGACGTCGTAGGCGAACTGGACGGCGTGGAAGAACTCGTGGGCAGCGGTCACCTCGAGATTGGCCGTGACGGTCTGGCTGGCCCCGAACTGGTCGGGGGAGAAGTCGTTGTCCAGGACGCAGTAGCCCGAGGCCGAGCGGCCGGAGGCCATGCCCTCGGGAGCGCAGTAGCCGAACAGGCCGTCGTCGCCGATGTCGGCGAGGTAGACGTCGAGCCGGTTGTCGCCACCGCGACCGCGGTCGGGGCGTGGTGCGCGATAGCCGCCCTGGGTGACGATGCGGTCCCAGACGTGCTCCATCACCTGCTTGGTGAGGGCGACCTGGCCACGTGAGGCCTTGTCGGACGTGCTGGTCACCCGCCACACGCACACGTGCGTGGAGCAGGAGCGCCGGGGCTTGACGCGGTAGCCGTCGCCGTTGGGGTCGTTGACGCCCTGGGACGGCCGAGCCAGGACCGAGCGGGCCGCCGCCCGGTCGCCGGGGTCGAGGTAGCGCAGCCCGACCTTGAGGGCACGCAGGGTGAGGGTGAAGTCGGATCGGTCGCCGACGGGACGGGCCGGCGCCGGGCGACCCGCAGCGAGCCGGTGCTGGGCCCGGTCGAGGGCCGCCTCGGCGGCGCGTCGCCCGGCGTTCCAGGTGGAGACGCGGGCACTGGCCGCGGCGCCCGCCTCACGCAGGGTGGCGCCGACGCCGACGCCGACCTGGGCGGTCGTCGCTGCGTCCGCGGGGCCGGCGGCCAGGCTCGCCAGGCCCAGCGGGGTGGCGAGGGCCAGGGCGGTGACGGTCGCGGCGAACCGGGAACGCAGAGGGGGCACGAGACGTCCTGGGTGCGGGGATCGGGGTGCCGGCCGCGCGGGCCGGGGCGGTCCGGAGCGGACCGCCGCCAAGCCTATGTCAGAACCCGTGTCCGGAGCGGGACCTTCAGACCCGACGCAGGACGGTGGTGACCTTGCCCAGGATCGTCGCGTGCGTGCCGTCGATGGGCTCGTAGGCCTCGTTGTGGGGGAGCAGCCAGACGTGGCCGTCCTTGCGCTGGAAGGTCTTGACGGTGGCCTCGCCGTCGAGCAGGGCCGCCACGATGTCGCCGTTGTCGGCGGTGGCCTGCTGGCGCACCACG
This sequence comes from Nocardioides marmoribigeumensis, assembly GCF_031458325.1. NCBI lineage: Bacteria > Bacillati > Actinomycetota > Actinomycetes > Propionibacteriales > Nocardioidaceae > Nocardioides > Nocardioides marmoribigeumensis. The sequence goes on along the minus strand of NZ_JAVDYG010000001.1, from coordinate 45,200 downwards.
ACGTAGTCGCCGCTGCAGATGGCAGCGTCGAGCATCGAGTCGCCCACCACCTCGAGGAGGAACAGCGTGCCCTCGCCGACCAGCTCGCGGGGGAGCGGGAAGACCGACTCGACCCGCTCCTCGGCGAGGATCGGACCGCCGGCGGCGATGCGCCCGACGACCGGGACGTAGGCAGGGGTCGGCTGGGCGTCGTCGATGCCGGTCTCGTCGATCCCGCCCTCGGGCACCTCGGGCTCGGCCGGGCCGGCGACGGTCAGCGCGCGGGGCCGGTTGGGGTCACGACGGATGAAGCCCTTGTCCTCCAGCGTGCGGAGCTGGTGGGCGACCGAGGAGGAGCTGGTCAACCCGACCTTCTCGCCGATCTCGCGCATGCTCGGCGGATAGCCCCGGGTCTGGAGCGACTCCCGGATCACGGTCAGGACCCGCTGCTGTCGGGGGGTGAGCCCCGAGGCGTCGGGAGGCCCGTCGGGCAGCTCGCTCACGTTGGAGCGTCCTCGTGAGGGGGTCGTCGCGCTGCGCTCCTTGCGCTCCATGAGCTCCGCCTTCCAAGCCGGTGTGGTGTCGGGATGACGGGGCCCACGCTATGCCCAGCGACCGACCGAGTTCAAACACGTGTTCGAACGCGGCGTGTCGACCGCGCGCGGCGGCGTGGTGGGCCGCCCTCCCCGCCCGGTGTCGAACATCTGTTCGGCCCAGCCCTTGCGCGATGCTGCTCGCCCCCCTATCTTCGATCACATGTTCGATCGAACATGCGTTCGACGGACAGCTTCACGGAAATGTCGGTGGGCGCGGTTGGACTGCTCCTGACGCCGAGAAGCCAGGCGACAGGGGTCGCAGAGCAAGGAGGACACGATGAGCACGATGGTGATCGCAGGAGGCCGCCGCACGGTGGCGAGCCGTCCGGTCCCGCAGGTCCGGGTGGGCCAGGTCCGCCAGGTCCGCCAGGTCCGGCCCGTGGAGACCGACCGGGCCCCGGTCCGGCTGACCCGGCGCGGGCGTCTGGTGCTCACGCTGGTCCTGACCGTGATGGTGGTCCTCGGCCTGCTCGCGGCGGGTGGCGCGTCCTTCGCGACGCGCGAGGCGGGCGACCCGCAGCCCATCCGCACGGTCGAGGTGGAGCGGGGGCAGACGCTGTGGGGGATCGCCGCGACGATCGCCGAGCCCGGCGAGGTCCGCGACATGGTCTACACGATCGAGCGGCTCAACTCGCTCCCGGACGCGACCCTCACCGAGGGTCAGGTCCTGGCGGTCCCGCGGGGCTGACGAGCCCGGGACCCCCGATCCGCCACCGGCTCCCTCGACCCGGGTCGGTGGCACGGGCAGGCCGTGGAGCGGGGCCCTCGCACGTGCCCCGCTCCACGGCGGCCCCTCACGAGGGCCCACCGGGGCCGTGCCCCCTCAGGGCGGCTGCCACGCCGGCGGCGATGAGGCCCTGTCCGGCGGTGTAGGTCGCCATGACCACGGCGTCCGACCGCGGGGTCGGTGAGCTCAGCACGAATCGGCGCAGCGCGATGGTCGCGTCAGAGGCGAGGAAGGTCGCCGTGCCGACGACCACGGTGCGGCGCGCGCTCGGTGCGACGTCGTCGCCCAGGCGGGAGGAGGTGGCGACCATCGACGACAGGATCCCGGCGTACGCCACGACCGGCGCGCGGAGTGCGGGTGCGCGGCGTCCCGCGGCCCAGGCCAACGCCGGCCCCAGGGTCGCGAACGTGGCGGCCGCGGCCTTCGTGCCGGTCAGGTGGCTGCGGTCGTGCCGGGGGCGCGCCCTGCTGGCGAAGGCGGTGACGTAGGCGATGTGGGCACCGAAGAACGACCCCAGGCCGGCGAGGAAGGCCCGCTCGCCCTGGCCGAGGAGGGCGACGTCCCCGGCCCCGGACAGGGCCTGGGCGACGAGGGTCCCGCGGCGCAGCACGGAGGCCTCCTGGGGGGTCGCCAGCGAGAAGGCGCTCGCCAGCGCCGGCATGAGCAGCGGCTTGGTGAGCCTGCGCCACCGGCGCACCGACGGGTCGGCGTGGCCGGCCAGCCGGGTGTCAACCAGGGCCAGCGCGGTGTACGCCCGCGCGGCTGCGAGCGCCTGCGGGTGCCGCAGGAGCGGCCGGGCCGGGGCGCTGGGTCGGGACGGATGCGGAGGGGCCGGGGGAGAGGGGGTCACGGGAGGCATCCTGCCGACTGCGGGCGCTCCGCGTCCTCAGGTCCAGGACCAGCGCCTGGACGGTAGCGAGGGTGAGGGCGGCGCCCAGCCCCCCGCCGACCAGGGCGACCGCGGCGGGCAGCCAGCTGGTGGGTCGTCCGGTCAGCGCGGCCTCGGCGAAGTGGGCGACCCCGACCACCTGGACCAGCGTGATCGCGACCAGGACCGCGGTGGCCGTCACGAGCGCTGCGCGGGTGACGCCGCGGCGGTGGCGTGGGACGTGGGCGGGCTTGCGAGGCACCGGGTCATTGTGCCGTGCGATGTGCCGTGCGCGGTGTCGTGCGAGGCCGCTCGCGACACGCGACAGGCCCGATCTGCGAGGAGGGTTGCGCCCGTCCGCAACTGGGCGTACGTTCTCCCCCACATCTAGTAGTTACACGGCTGTAGTTCTCCACAGATAGTGGTTACTACTCCACATGATCTGGCCAGTTCTCCCCACGTTCCACACACCTCCGTCCACAGGCAGGGGAGGGGAGCAGGCCGAGACCCCCGCCCCGCGCCACCCCGTCAGCAGCCGTCAGCACCCCGTCACCCGTCCCCCGGGAGGAGGCCTCCGATGCACTGTCCGTTCTGCCGCCACACCGACACCAGGGTCCTCGACAGCCGGGTCAGCGAGGACGGCGGCGCGATCCGCCGCCGGCGCACGTGCTCGGAGTGCGCCCGCCGCTTCAGCACCGTCGAGCAGATGCAGCTCGTGGTGGTCAAGCGCTCCGGAGCCACCGAGCCGTTCACCCGCGACAAGGCGATCGCGGGGGTGCGCAAGGCCTGCAAGGGGCGCCCGGTCACCGAGGACCAGCTGGCCCGGCTCGGGCAGCGCGTCGAGGAGGCCCTGCGCGGCGCGGGCTGGGCCGAGGTGCCTGCCCACGAGGTGGGGATGGCGATCCTCGAGCCGCTCAGCGCCCTGGACGAGGTGGCCTACCTCCGCTTCGCCAGCGTCTACCGCGCCTTCGAGTCCGCCGACGACTTCGAGTCCGAGATCGCCGAGCTGCGCTCCCGTGCCTGCGGCGACCCGCTCCACGCGGCCGGGGCGCCCACCTGAGACCACCCTGGCGCGTCGTGGGGAAGCGGCGCGCCGGGGTGTACCACCTGCTTCTCCCCACCGCACGACCAGAGCACCACAGCACGACAGCACGACCGGAATGAGCAGACAGCCACCACGGTTCCATCAACGGAGAGGGACAACGGCATGACAGAGACGGTGAACAGCCCCGCCAAGCAGCGCGGCGCACGCAAGTCAGGCATCAAGATCGAGCGGGTGTTCAGCACCGAGGGCGTGCACCCCTACGACGAGGTGACCTGGGAGCGTCGCGACGTCGTGCAGACCAACTGGAAGACCGGAGAGGCGGTCTTCGAGCAGCGCAACGTCGAGTTCCCCGAGTTCTGGTCCGTCAACGCCTCGACGATCGTCACCACGAAGTACTTCCGCGGCGCGGTCGGCACCGACGAGCGCGAGTCCAGCCTGCGTCAGCTGATCGACCGCGTGGTGCACAAGTACCGCGAGGGCGGGGAGGCCCACGGCTACTTCACCAGCCTGGCCGAGGCCGAGCTGTTCGAGCACGAGCTCACCTGGCTGCTGCTGCACCAGTACTTCTCGTTCAACTCCCCGGTGTGGTTCAACGTCGGCACGCCTGCCCCGCAGCAGGTCTCCGCGTGCTTCATCCTCTCGGTCGACGACTCGATGGACTCGATCCTCAACTGGTACAAGGAGGAGGGCTTCATCTTCAAGGGCGGCTCCGGTGCCGGCCTCAACCTCTCCCGCATCCGCTCCTCCAAGGAGCTGCTCTCCTCCGGTGGCACCGCGTCGGGCCCGGTCTCCTTCATGCGTGGTGCCGACGCCTCCGCCGGCACGATCAAGTCCGGCGGCGCGACCCGCCGCGCGGCCAAGATGGTCGTCCTCGACGTGGACCACCCCGACATCGAGGAGTTCGTCGAGACCAAGGCGCGCGAGGAGAACAAGATCCGCGCGCTGCGCGACGCCGGGTTCGACATGGACCTGGGCGGCCGCGACATCACCTCCGTGCAGTACCAGAACGCCAACAACTCGGTCCGCGTCTCCGACGAGTTCATGCGTGCGGTGGAGAACGGCACGTCGTTCGACCTGCGCGCCCGCATGACCGGCGAGTCGATCGAGCAGGTCGACGCCCGCGAGCTGTTCCGCAAGATCGCGGTGGCGGCGTGGGAGTGCGCCGACCCGGGCCTGCAGTACGACGACACGATCAACGACTGGCACACCAACCCCGAGACCGGCCGCATCACCGCCTCCAACCCCTGCTCGGAGTACATGTCGCTGGACAACTCCTCGTGCAACCTGGCCTCGCTCAACCTGCTCAAGTTCCTCAAGGACGACGACACCTTCGACGCGCCGCTGTTCGCCAAGGCCGTCGAGCTGATCATCACCGCGATGGACATCTCGATCTGCTTCGCGGACTTCCCGACCGAGTCGATCGGCAAGACCACCGTCGACTACCGCCAGCTCGGCATCGGCTACGCCAACCTCGGCGCGCTGCTGATGGCGATGGGCCTGGGCTACGACTCCGACGGCGGCCGGGCGATGGCCGCGGCGATCACCAGCCTGATGACCGGCACCTCCTACAAGCGGTCCGCCGAGCTCGCCGCGGTGGTCGGTCCCTACGCCGGCTACGCCCGCAACGCCGACGCCCACAAGCGGGTCATGCGCAAGCACCAGGCCGCCAACGACTCGGTGCGCACGATCCACTCCGGCGACCACCAGGTCCACGAGCTCGCGACGAAGGCGTGGGCCGAGGTGATGCGCCTCGGTGAGCGCAACGGCTTCCGCAACGCGCAGGCCTCGGTGCTCGCACCCACCGGCACCATCGGCTTCATGATGGACTGCGACACCACCGGCATCGAGCCCGACTTCTCGCTGGTGAAGTTCAAGAAGCTCGTCGGCGGCGGCTCGATGCAGATCGTCAACCAGACCGTGCCCCGGGCCCTGCGCAAGATGGGCTACCAGGAGGAGCAGGTCGAGGCGATCGTCGAGTACATCGCCGAGCACGGCCACGTCATCGACGCCCCCGGCCTGCGCCAGGAGCACTACGAGGTCTTCGACTGCGCCATGGGTGCGCGGGCGCTGGCCCCGATGGGCCACGTGCGGATGATGGCGGCCTGCCAGCCGTTCCTCTCCGGTGCGATCTCCAAGACGGTCAACCTGCCGGAGACCGCCACGGTGGAGGAGATTGAGGACATCTACCTCCAGTCATGGAAGCTCGGCCTCAAGGCGACCGCGGTCTACCGCGACAACTGCAAGGTCGGCCAGCCCCTGGCCGACGCCAAGGCCAAGACCGAGCCGGCCGACAAGGCGGAGCCCGAGGCCCGGGTCGTCGAGGTCCACAAGCCGTTCCGCAAGCGCCTGCCCAAGAGCCGCGCGAGCCGCACCACGTCGTTCACCGTGGGCGGCGCCGAGGGCTACATGACCTCGGGGGCGCACGAGGACGGCGAGCTCGGCGAGATCTTCCTCAAGCTCGGCAAGCAGGGCTCGACCCTGGCCGGCGTGATGGACGCCTTCTCGATCGCGGTCTCGATCGGCCTGCAGTACGGCGTGCCGCTGGAGACCTACGTCGCGAAGTTCACCAACCTGCGCTTCGAGCCGTCGGGCATGACCGACGACGCCGACGTGCGGATGGCGCAGTCGATCATGGACTACATCTTCCGCCGTCTGGCGCTGGACTACCTGCCCTTCGACGAGCGCTCGATGCTCGGCATCTACTCCGCGGAGGAGCGCAAGCGCCAGCTCGAGACCGGCTCCTACGAGCCGCTCCCGGAGGTGGAGGAGGTCAGCGAGGTCGAGGCCCTCAAGGACCACGGCGCGGAGGCCGACAAGGCACCCGAGCTGTCCGCGACGGTCGACGTCGAGGCCCCGGCGGCCAAGCCGGCGCCCGAGGGCGCCCACACCAGCGCCGAGCTGATGGAGAAGATCACCGGCACCGCGGTCGACAGCCCGCTCTGCTTCACCTGCGGCACCAAGATGCGGCCCGCCGGCTCGTGCTACGTGTGCGAGGGCTGCGGCAGCACCAGCGGCTGCAGCTGACGGTTGCGGCGTCGTCGATGAGCAGGCCGGCCCGGTTCCCCCTGCGGGGACCGGGCCGGCGCCTGTGTCGGCACCGGCCGCGCGAGCGCGTCGTCCGGCCCGCCCGTGCTCTGGGAGTAGCAGCCCACCCGCGCGCAGCTGGGTGTCGCTGCGGTGACCCTGGTGTGCGGGCTGCTGCTGCACGCACGGGCTCTCGCCCGGCTGGTCCTGCCCTGGCTGGGATGACCCGCCGACCGGCGGGACCGGGCGGTGTGAGCGCCGTCGGGCCGCGTCGCGGTCGCTACGATCGTCCGATGGGCGATGCCTCCTCCCCGACCCGATACCGGGCGCGATGACCAGCGCCCACCACCTGGCGCTCTCCCCGCTCCACTTCCTCGAGCGAGCCGCGACCGTCTTCCGGGACCGCCCGGCGGTGGTCGACGGCGACCTCCGGCTCACCTACGGCCAGTGGGCGGACCGCCTCGCCCGCACGGTGGCGGCGCTGCGAGCCCACCGGGTGCAGCGGGGTGACCGGGTCGCGGTGCTGGCGCCCAACTCGGCAGGCATGCTCGACGCGCACTTCGCGGTCCCCGGTGCGGGCGCGGTGCTCGTGCCGCTCAACACCAGGCTGACGGCCGCGGAGCTGAGCTGGATCATCGACCACAGCGGAGCCTCGCTGCTGCTGGTGCACCCGGACTGCGCGGACCTGGCTCGCGACCTGCAGGTCTCGTGCGCCCTGCTCGGCTTCGACGAGCTCGGTGAGGAGCTCGCGCTCACCGAGCCGAGCAGCTGGCACACCGCTGACGAGGACGACCTGCTCTCGATCAACTACACCTCGGGCACCACCGGGCGCCCCCGCGGCGTGGTCTACCTGCACCGGGGAGCCCACCAGCAGGCGCTGGCGATGGTGGCGCACGGCCGGCTGGGCGCCGACACCCGGCACCTGTGGACGCTGCCGATGTTCCACTGCAACGGCTGGGCCTTCGTCTGGGCAGTCACCGCCGCCGGCGGCACCCACGTCTGCCTCCCTCGCCCGGATGCCGGCGAGGTCTGGCGGCTGCTGGACACCGAGGCGATCACCGGCTTCAACGCTGCTCCCACGGTGCTGCACGACATCGCCGCCCACCCCTCCGCCCGAGCCGGCCGCCCGGTGCGCGTGGGCACCGGGGGAGCGCCGCCGTCGCCGACCCTGCTCGGGGCCCTCGCCGAGCTGGGCATGGACGTCACCCACTACTACGGGCTCACCGAGACCTACGGGCCGTCGCTCGTGTGCGAGTTCCCGGCCGAGCTGGCGTCGGCGAGCATCCGCGAGCAGGCCGCGTTCAAGGCGCGCCAGGGCAACTGCAACATCGCCGGCGTCCCCGTGCGAGTGGTCGACGACCAGGGCCACGACGTGCCCGCCGATGCCCGCACCATGGGCGAGGTGGTGGTGCGCGGCAACACGGTGGCGGCGGGCTACTACCGGGACCCGGAGGCGACGGAGCGAGCCTTCGGAGGAGGGTGGTTCCGCACTGGCGACCTGGCCGTCATGCACCCCGACTCCTACCTCGAGCTGCGCGACCGGTCGAAGGACATCATCATCTCGGGCGGGGAGAACGTCTCCTCGATCGAGGTGGAGCAGGTGCTCCAGCGCCACCCCGACGTCGCGGAGGTCGCCGTGGTCGCGATGGCGCACGAGCGCTGGGGCGAGGTGCCCGTCGCCTTCGTGACCCTGCGCCCTGGTGCCAGCGAGGACCCGGAGTCGCTGATCGCCTTCGCCCGGGAGCACCTCCCCGGCTTCAAGACGCCCAAGGCGGTCCACTACGGCGACCTGCCCAAGACCAGCACCGGCAAGATCCAGAAGGTCGAGCTGCGCTCCCGGCTCGCGGGCCCTTCCGACGGCCAGGCCGGTCCTGGACGATAGGTGGATGGCTGAGGACGAGCAGGGCGTGGTCTTCCCGGCCGACGCGCAGGGACGACGCAGCACCTCCGACGTGGGACGCGCGGTGGTCGCCGACGCGCTGCGGCCCGTCGACCCCACCGGGGCGGCGGCCGCCGAGCGGGAGACCGCCTGGCGCTCGGGCTACCTCACCCACTACCGCCGCCTGGTCGAGGCCGGGCTGTCCGGGCCGGAGCAGGCGACCTCCCTCGCCCGTGCCGGCCTGGACTCGGTCAGAGACCGCATGCGGGTCGCGGCGCCCGGCGGCGAGGTGAGCCTCGCCGACTGGCCCGACGACGGTGAGCAGCTGGACGCCGTGGAGGTCGAGGGCACGGGGGATCGGGTCGAGGAGCTGGTGCTGCCCTACCGCGGGCAGCGGCTGCGCGGGCCGGAGATCCGGCGGCGGCTGGAGGACTGGCTCGCGGACGGCGTGGTCGAGCCCAGCGTGGTCGAGTCGGTGGACCTCGTCCTCGAGCACCCGGAGTGGCTGCGCCTCGAGGGCCACACGGTGGCGGTGCTCGGCGCCGGGGCCGAGATGGGTCCGCTGCCCTCCCTGCTGCGGTGGGGCGCACGCGTCGCGGCCGTCGACCTCGACCGGCCCGAGGTCTGGAAGCGGCTGGTCGCCCTCGCGCAGGACGGTGCCGGGACCCTCGTCGTGCCCGTGCCGCAGGGGCACGACGGTGCCCTCGACGAGGTGGCAGGCGTGGACCTGCTGGCCGGCGTACCCGCGCTCGAGCGGTGGCTGGGGGAGCAGCCCGGCCGGCTCGTGCTGGGCAACTACGTCTACGCCGACGGCGGTGCCTTCGCGCGCCTCTCGGTGGCCGTGGACGAGCTCACCACCCGCCTCGCCCGCTCGCACGACGACCTCGCGCTCGCCTTCCTGGCCACCCCCACCGACGTCTTCGTCGTCCCCGGCGAGGCGGTCGACCATGCCACCGCGGCGTACGACGGCCGCTCGGGCCGGGCGAAGACGCTCGCGCGGCCGCTCCGCACGCTCAGCGGCGGGCGGCTGCTGCAGCGGCAGTACGTCCCGGGCACCTCACCGGGCGTCAACGACTCCCTGGTGCCGCAGCAGGGGCCGAACTACGCCCTCGCCAAGCGGCTCCAGCGCTGGCGGGCCACGGTCGCGCGCCGCGACGGCGGCCTGGTCTCGATGAACGTCGCGCCGCCGACCCGCACCCGCTCGGTGGTGAAGAACCGCGCGCTCGCCGCGGCGTACGCCGGCGCCCACCGCTTCGGCGTCGAGGTCTTCGAGCCGGCGACCTCCAACGTGCTGATGGCCGCGCTCCTGGTGCACGACCTGCACACCGGCGGGGGCCCGGCGCACGAGCACCCCTGGCAGGACGAGGCCTACGCCGCCGCTCACGGTGGCCTGTGGCGCAGCGCCTACGCGCAGCGCAGCGCGCTCGGTCTGGCCGCGGTGCTGGGGTACGGCGCGACGCGCGCCTGAGCCGTCAGGAGCGCACCAGGCGGGCGATCGCGTCCGAGGCTTCCTTGAGCTTCTCCTCGGCCGCCGGGCCGCCCTCGACCGCCGCGTCCAGCACGCAGTGGCGCAGGTGGTCGTCGAGCAGCCCGAGGGCGACCGACTCCAGCGCCTTGGTGAGCGCGCTGACCTGGGTGAGGATGTCGATGCAGTACTTCTCCTCCTCGACCATCCGGTGGATGCCGCGGGCCTGGCCCTCGATGCGCTTGAGCCGCGCGAGGTAGCGGGCCTTGTCGGAGATGTAGCCGTGGTGCGGGTGAGCGGTGGTCATGGAGGTCTCTCTTCCGGAACGGGTCAGGCGTCTACGGGCTGGGCGGGGCGGGGCACAGGGGCGGCCACGACGGCCTGGGAGTCCGAGGCACGGCTCCGGAAGGAGCGCAGCCGCAGGCTGTTGCCGACGACGAAGACGCTGGAGAACGCCATCGCCGCGCCGGCGAGCATCGGGTTGAGCAGGCCGAGGGCGGCCAGCGGGATCGCGGCCACGTTGTAGCCGAACGCCCAGAACAGGTTGGTCCTGATCGTCCCGAGCGTCCTGCGGGACAGGCGGATCGCGTCGGCGGCGCTGCGCAGGTCGCCGCGCACCAGGGTGAGGTCGGCGGCCTCGATGGCCACGTCGGTGCCGGTGCCCATCGCCAGGCCCAGGTCGGCCTGGGCCAGGGCGGCGGCGTCGTTGACGCCGTCGCCGACCATGGCGACGACCTTGCCCTCCGCCTGGAGCCGCGAGACCACGTCGACCTTGTCCTGGGGCAGGACCTCGGCGATGACCTCGGTGATCCCCACCTCTGCGGCGATCTGCTCGGCGACGGTGCGGTGGTCGCCGGTGAGCAGCACCGGGGTCAGTCCCAGGGACCGCAGCTGCGCGATCGCCTCACGGCTGGTCGGCTTCACCTGGTCGGCGACGACGAGCACGCCGCGGGCGGCGCCGTCCCAGCCGACCGCCACTGCGGTCCGGCCCTGTGCCTCGGCGCGCGCCTTGGCCCGGGCGAGGTCGGCGTCGAGGTGCTGCGACCAGTCCTCGAGCAGCGACTCGCGCCCCACCAGGACCGCGTGCCCGCCGACGACGCCCTGGACGCCCCTGCCCTCGAGGTTGGCGAAGTCCTCCGGTGTCGGCAGCGGGCCGACCTCCTCGGCGGCACCCCGTGCGATCGCCTGGGCGATGGGGTGCTCGGAGGCGGCCTCGAGGGCGCCGGCCAGCCGCAGCAGCTCCTCCCGGCGTACGCCGTCGGCGGCGACCGCCTCGACCAGCGCCATCCGGCCGGTCGTGACGGTGCCGGTCTTGTCGAGGACGACGGTGTCGACCCTGCGCGTGGACTCGAGCACCTCGGGGCCCTTGATCAGGATGCCCAGCTGCGCGCCCCGGCCGGTGCCGACCAGGAGGGCGGTCGGCGTGGCCAGGCCCAGCGCGCACGGGCAGGCGATGATGAGGACCGCGACCGCGGCGGTGAAGGCGGCGGTGGCCGGGAACCCGGCGCCGAGCCACGCCCCGAGCGTGACCACGGCGATGCCGATGACGACGGGGACGAAGATCCCCGAGACCCGGTCGGCGAGCCGCTGCACCTGGGCCTTGCCCGACTGGGCGTCCTCGACCAGTCTCGCCATCTGCGCCAGCTGGGTGTCGGAGCCGACGCGCGTCGCCCGCACGACCAGGCGTCCGCCGGCGTTGACGGTGGCGCCGGTGACCGCGTCGCCCTCGCGCACCTCGACCGGGACGGACTCGCCGGTGAGCATGGAGGCGTCGACCGCGGAGGTGCCCGCGGCGACCACGCCGTCGGTGGCGATCTTCTCCCCGGGGCGTACGACGAACTCGTCGCCCACGGCGAGCTCGCCGGTCGGGATGCGGGCCTCGACCCCGTCGCGCAGGACGGCGACGTCCTTGGCGCCCAGCTCGAGCAGCGCGCGCAGCGCCGCCCCGGCACGCCGCTTGGACCGCTTCTCGAAGTAGCGCCCGCCCAGCAGGAACATGGTCACGCCGGCCGCGACCTCGAAGTAGATGTTGGACGCGCCGTCGGTCGGCTCGACCGTCAGCTCGAACGGGTGGGTCATGCCGGGGGTGCCGGCCTCGCCGAGGAACAGGGCGTAGAGCGACCACACGAACGCGGCCAGGGTGCCCATCGACACCAGCGTGTCCATCGTGGCGGTGCCGTGACGCAGGTTGGCCCAGGCGGCCTTGTGGAACGGCCAGGCCGCCCACACCACGACCGGTGCGGCGAGGGTCAGCGACGCCCACTGCCAGTAGTCGAACTGGAGCGCCGGTGCCATCGACATCGCGATCACCGGCACCGCCAGCACCACGGAACCGACCAGCCGTTGGCGCAGTGCGACCAGCTCGGTGTCGGGCCGCTCCTCCTCGTCGGAGGGCTCGGCCGCGGCGGGGCGGGGCAGCGTGGCGGTGTAGCCGGCCTTGGCCACCTCCGCGATCAGCGTCTGCGGGTCGAGCCCCTCGGGGACGTGGACCTGGGCCTTCTCGGTGGCGTAGTTGACCGTCGCGGTCACGCCGTCGAGCTTGTTGAGCTTCTTCTCGATGCGCATCGCGCAGGAGGCGCAGGTCATGCCGCCGATCTCGAGCTCGATGCCGTCGCCCCTTGCTGCGGGCCGGGTGGGTGAGGCGGTCATGGTGTCCTCGCTGGGGTGGTGTCGACCACGAAGGGGGCGGAGTGGACCGTGCCGTCGACGCGGAAGTCCAGGTGGAGCAGGTAGCGGCCCGGGGTCGGGACCTCGGCCATGAACGCCACGTCCGGCCCGGAGGTCTGCCCGGCGCTGGGCTCGTGGCCCTCGGGGTGGACGTGGAGGTAGGCCAGGTCACCCTGGCGCAGGGCGACCAGGTGCCCGAACGCCCCGAGGTAGGGCTGCAAGGTGGTCACCGGCCGCCCCTCGCGCGAGACGGTCAGCGTCAGCGGGGAGGACGTGCCCGCGACCAGGTCCCCGGACAGCTCCACGGTGAAGCCGTCGACGGTCGCCGTGCGCGACGGCGTGGCGGCGACGGGGGTGAACGCGCCCGCCACCTCGACGGTGCGGGTCAGGGTGACCGCGTCCCCGTGCGGGGCGGACGCGGGGACGAAGTCGGCATAGACCCGGTAGGTGCCGGCGGCGTCCCAGCTCCAGGGGAGCGACCAGGTGCCGCGCGCGTCCCTCCTCGGGTGGACGTGGCGGAACTGCGCCCCGTCCGTGCGTACGACGATCAGGTGCAGCTCCTTGCCGTGCTCGGTGACGTAGTCGGTGAGCGGCTGGCCGCGGTCGTCGAGGAGTCGGAACGACAGCCGGCCGGCCTCGCCGGCGCGGCCAGGTGCGGTGACGGGACCGAGCAGGTAACCGTCCTGGGCGCTCCTCACGCCGCGGACCGCCGCTGAGGTCGTGGACCCGGCGGCGCCGTGCCCACCGTGCCCCGCGTCGGGATCCATGCTCGTCTCGCTGCCCATCTCGTGCCCCTGGGCCTGCTCGGTCCACCGGTCCACGGTGCTCTGGGGGACCACGGCGTCCGCGGCGGCGAACGCACCCCCGAACGCCACGGCCAGCCCGCCGGCGTACCACCCGAGACGCGCAGCGGTGTTCATCGCTGTGGCACTGCCTGGTAGCCGGCCTCGTCGACCGCCGCGATCACGGCGTCGTCGTCGAGCGGCCCGGTCGAGGTGACGACCAGCCGGCCGGTCTGGTGGCTGACCTCGACGGCCTGCACGCCGGGGAGCGTCTCGACCTCCTCGCGGACCGACATCTCGCAGTGGCCGCACGTCATGCCGGTGACCTGGTACTCGCTGGTGCTCATCGTGTCTCCTCGGTGCTGGTCGTGGCCTCATGGACAGGATACCCACGTGGGGTATCGGTCGAGTGCAACCGTATACCCCCCACCCGTATTCCGCCAGGGGGCACGGCTACCGTGAGGACGTCGGCAAGGGCGCGTCGCGCGAAGGGTGGACGATGAGCAACAAGTCCCGCACCAGGAGCCAGGAGCTGCGGCGCCTCAAGGCCGAGACCGCCCGGCGGGAGGCCCGCACACGGCGCATCGTGACCCTGGTCGGGGGCCTGGTGGTCCTCGTCCTGGTCGGCGCGATCGCCTTCGCGGTCCACCAGGCCTCGCAGTCGACGGACAGCACGGCGAGTCCCTCGGGCAAGGTCGTGGTCCCCGCGAGCGTGAAGGACGGCTCCATCCCGGTCGGCGACCCGGGCGCGCCGGTCACCGTCACCATCTACCTCGACTACATGTGCCCGGCGTGCGGCAAGTTCGAGGCGACCCAGGGCAAGGACCTCGACCAGATGATCGAGGACGGCAAGGTCCGGGTCGAGCTCAGGCCCATCGCCTTCCTCGACCGCGCCTCCCAGGGCACGAAGTACTCCACCCGCGCGGCGAACGCCGTGGCCACCGTGGCCGACGGCTCGCCGGAGCACGTCTGGGCGCTCAACCAGTCGCTCTACGCCCACCAGCCACAGGAGGGATCGACGGGGCTGACCGACGACCAGATCGCCGAGCTGGCCCGCACGGCCGGGGTGCCGACGGCCGTGGTGGACCGCTTCACCAAGCGGGAGTTCGAGCCCTGGGTGCAGAAGTTCACCCAGGACGCCTTCGACGCCGGCATCGAGTCGACGCCCACGGTCCGGGTGGACGGCAAGGACCTCGCCGACGTCTTCACCCCGGGCGCCCTGAAGCGCGCGGTCGACCAGGCCGCCGGGAGCAACGGGTGAGCACCGACCTGCTCGACACCCCCGCCGGGTCGGCGTCGCTGCGCCGACGCCGGCACACGGGCGTCTGGGTCACGATGCTGGTGGCCTCCCTCGCCAGCCTGGTGGCGTCGTTCGTCCTCGCGACCGACGCGATCCGGCTGGCCGAGAACCCCGGCCTCGACCTGAGCTGCAACATCAACGCGGTGATCAGCTGCGGCACGGTCGCCGGCTCGTGGCAGGCCTCCGTGCTGGGCTTCCCCAACGCGTTCCTCGGGCTGATGAGCGAGCCGGTGGTGATCACGGTCGCGGTGGCCGGGCTCGCGGGCGTCCGGTTCCCCCGCTGGTTCATGCTCACGGCGCAGATGTTCTACCTGATCGGCTTCGCCTTCGCCTACTGGCTCTTCGAGCAGGCGATGGTCGACATCGGCGCGCTGTGCCCCTGGTGCATGCTCGTCACCGTCGCCACGACCTTCGTCTTCTTCGAGCTCACCCGGATCAACGTCCTCGAGGGCCACCTGCCGTTGCCCGCCGGCGCGCAGGCTGCGTTGGAGAAGGCGGTGCGCCTCCGCCTGGACGTGTTCGCGCTGGCCGTCTGGCTGCTCCTCCTCGCCCTCGTCGTGGTCCTGAGGTACGGCGAGGCGCTGTTCGCCTGACCGCCGGGGGCCAGGCCTCAGGCCTCGCGGGGCTCGCCGGCGGCAGGGCCGATCGCGGCGGCGTACGCCTCGACGAAGGCGCCCAGCAGCGCGGGGAACTCCTCGCGACAGTGCTCGGGGAGGGAGGCGAGGGCGGACTCGAGCCGCCCGAGGTGACCGTCGAGGTCCTGGGCGAAGGTGGTGAGCCCCTCGGGGGTCGCCTCGACCAGCTGGGCGGGTCGGCCGGGCTCGCGGAAGCGACGCAGCAGGCCGGCGGCGAGGGCGGCGTTGGCCTGACGGTTGACGGTGGACTGCTCGAGCCCCAGGTCGTCGGAGACCTGCTTGAGCGTGCGCGGGGCGTGGTCGGAGAACAGCCACATCAACCGCGAGTCGGCGATGCCGAGGGTGGCACCGGCCTCGGCGGCGCGCTGGGCGCGGTCGAGGCGCGACAGCGCCGAGGCGAGCTGCCAGCCGGGCTCGTCCGGGAGCGGGCGGGGCGTAGCCATGTGCCGGTCCTCACAGTGAGGGGACGAGGGATGGCGTGTAGCCTACACAACTGAACTGTGTAGGCTACACAATCCCCGTGCGCGAAGGACCTCCGTGACCTCGTCCCTCCCTGCCCCGACCGACCTCCCCACCCCACCGGTGGGTCGCCTGGCCGGTCCAGGCCTGGTCATCGCCGTCCTGTGCCTGGGCAGCCTGTCGGGGTCCCTCATGCAGTCACTGGTCATCCCGATCCAGAGCGAGCTGCCCCGCCTGCTCGGCACCGACCCGGGCAGCGCTTCGTGGGCGGTCACCGCGACCCTCCTGGCGGCCGCCGTCACCATGCCGGTCTCCGGCCGCCTGGCCGACATGTACGGCAAGAAGAAGGTCCTGGTCGTCTCGGCCGGCGTGCTCGTGGTCGGCTCGACGGTCGCGGCGCTGTCCAGCTCGCTCGCACCGTTCCTGGTCGGCCGCGCCCTGCAGGGCATGGCGATGGGCTACGTCCCGGTCGCGATCAGCCTGGTGCGCGAGGTCGCCCCGCCGGAGAGGCGGGCCGGGGCCGTGGCCGCGGTGAGCGCGACGCTGGGCGTCGGCGGCGCCCTCGGTCTCCCGCTCTCGGCGTGGATCGCCGAGGACTACTCCTGGCACGGCCTGTTCTGGCTCTCCGCGGTCCTGGCGGCCGTGATCCTCGCGCTCACCGCGCTGGTCGTCCCCGGCATCCACGACGAGCACCCCGGCCGCCTGGACCTGGTCGGCGTCGCGGGCCTCGCGGTCGGGCTCAGCTCGGTGCTCATCGGCGTGAGCAAGGGCTCGGACTGGGGCTGGGCGCACGGACGCACCCTCGGCGCGGTCGTGGGCGGCGTGCTGGTCCTCGCCGCCTGGACGGTCCACGAGCTGCGGCACGACGACCCGCTGGTCGACCTGCGGACCACCGTGCGACGCCCGGTGCTGTTCACCAACCTCGCCGCCGTGCTCATCGGCTTCGGGATGATGGCGCAGGCCATCGTCGTCCCCCAGCTGCTGGAGATGCCGGCCGAGACCGGCTTCGGGCTGGGCCAGACGATCCTGCAGGCCGGGCTGTGGATGGCTCCCGGCGGCCTGATGATGATGCTCTTCGCGCCGGTCTCGAGCCGGCTCATCACCACCGTCGGCGCGCGGGTCACGCTGGCCGTCGGCGCGGCCGTCATCAGTGCGGGGTACGTCGTCGCGCTGGCACTGATGGCCGCCCCCTGGCAGCTGATGGTCGCCTCGCTGGTCGCCTCGGCCGGCGTCGGGATCGGCTACGCCGCGATGCCCACGCTGATCCTCGACAACGTCCCGGCCCACGAGGCCGGCTCCGGGGTGGGCGTCAACGCGCTCATGCGGTCGGTGGGCACGACGGTGGCCGGGGCAGTGATGGCGGCCATCCTCACCAGCGACACGGTCAGCCTCGGTGGCGGCGTCGCGATCCCCGCGGAGGGCGCGTTCCGGCTGTGCTTCCTCGTCGGTGCCGCGGCGGCGCTCGCCGGTGCCCTCGTCGCGCTCCTGGTGCCGCGCCGGCCCGCGGCGGAGCGGGCACCCCGGCCCCGTGCCGCCGCGACCCTGCGCCCCAGCGCCGCGCAGTCCTGACCCGGACCGGGGTCAGAGCCCGGCGACGCGGGTGAGGAACCCGTGCGTCGAGGGGTTGTTCACCTCGGCGTAGACCCCGGGGAAGCCCGGCGTCGCGCAGCCGACGCCGTAGGACACCACGCCGACCTGGACGCGCCGGCCGTCGGCGAGCGTGCCGAAGAGGGGGCCGCCGGAGTCGCCCTGGCAGGAGTCGCCGCCGAGCGCGTCGGCGCAGATCTCGGTTGCGGGGTGGAAGCCGGTGAGCGAGTTGAGCGTGCACTTCCCGTCGGCGACGACGCTGAGGCGCACGGCCTTCATCCGCGACGGACCGAAGGGGAGGCCGAAGGCCTCGGAGCCCCAGCCGGCCACCGTCACCCGGGCGCCGTCCCGCTCGAGCCGGTTGTTCGTCGTGCTCACCAGCCTGATCGCCGGCACCCTCATCGCGCGGGTGGTGTGGAGCAGGGCGACGTCGTGGGTGCCGGTGGCGGCGTACCTCGGGTGGACCCGGACCCGGTCCACCCGGAGGGTCTGGCCCTTCGAGGTCTGGCTGAGGTCGGTGCGTCCGACCACGACGCGGAGGGTCCCGGGCCTGGTCGTCGAGCCGTCCTGCTCGGTCATGCAGTGCGCCGCGGTGAGCACCCAGCGGGAGGTGATGACCGACCCGCCGCAGAAGTGGCCGTCGGCGTCCTGGACCGACGCCATGAAGCGGTAGCCGCCGTCCTTCACCGACGAGCCGCCGACGATCGCCTCCGACGGCGCGGTGCCGACGACGGCTCCGGCGGCGGCGAGGGCCGCGGTGGCCAGGACGGTGGTGAGCCTGAGTGGGCGTCGCATGGGGTGGTCCTCCGGTCCCGAGAGTCGGTCGACAGGTCCAACGAGTGCCGCCGGACGACGTCACGGAGCGGCTGGGCACGCAGGTCGCGGGGACCTGTCATCCTCCTCACCATGACGGACCTGAGGATCCCCCGCGAGGACGACGACTACGCACCCACGGCGATCGAGGGCCGCCAGCGCCACGTGCGCGAGCACACCGACAGCCCGCTCGAGCACGTCGCGTCGTACTCCCTGGACCCCACCACGCTGCCCGGCAACGTCGAGCACTTCCTCGGCGTCGCCCAGGTCCCGATCGGCGTGGCCGGTCCGTTGCTGGTCGACGGCGAGCACGCCCAGGGGGAGTTCCTCGTGCCGCTGGCGACGACCGAGGGCACCCTCGTCGCGTCGTACAACCGGGGCATGAAGCTGTGCCGCGAGGCCGGGGGCATCCGCACGACCGTGCTCGACGACCGCATGCAACGCGCGCCGGTCTTCAGCTTCGAGAGCGCGCGCGAGGCCCGCGACTTCGCCGCGTGGCTGGAGGAGAACTTCGACTCGATCGCCGCCGCCGCCGAGGAGACGACCAGCTCCGGCAAGCTCCTCGACATCCAGCGCTTCTCGGTCTCCAAGCTGCTCTACACCCGCTTCAACTACTCCACCGGGGACGCGGCCGGGCAGAACATGACCGGCAAGGCGACCTTCGCCGCCTGCGCGTGGATCAAGCAGAACTACCCCCGCGAGCTGCACTTCCTGCTCGAGGGGCAGTTCGCCACCGACAAGAAGACCTCCGTGGTCAACATGCTCCACACGCGTGGCAAGCGGGTGGTCGCCGAGATCACGCTCCCCGCCGCACTGGTCGAGGAGCAGATGCACGTCTCGACCGACAAGCTCTACGCCGCCCGCATGCGCGGCCAGCTCGGCTCGATCATGTCGGTGACCAACAACAACGGCAACCACTCCGCCAACGGGCTCACCGCGATGTTCATCGCGACCGGCCAGGACGTCGCCAACGTCGCGGAGTCCTCGGCGCTCTACGGCTTCTCCGAGCTCCTGCCCAACGGCGACTTCTACGCCTCGGTCACCCTGCCCAGCCTCATCATCGCGACGTACGGCGGCGGCACCGGTCTGGCGACGCAGCGCGAGTGCCTGGAGGTGCTGGGCTGCTACGGCTCGGGCAAGGTGCTCAAGCTCGCCGAGATCATGGCGGCCACGGTGCTGGCGGGGGAGCTCTCGCTCGGGTCGGCGGTCGTGGCCGAGGAGTGGGTCGAGGCCCACGACAAGCACGGCCGCAACCGTCCGTGAGGACTCACGCTGCGGCCGTGGAGCCGGGGCTGAGCAGGAGCAGGTCGCTGGCGACGGTGGCCAGACGACGGCTCAGCGAGGTGCCGTGGGCCGCCACCGTCACGCGCACCCCGCGCGCGACGAGGGCGGCCACGGTGTCGGCGAAGAGCCCGTCGCCGCTGGCCAGGACGACCTCGTCGAAGCGCTCGTGGACCCGCTGGCCCAGCTCCTCGACGAGGGCCAGGTCGGCCCCGTCGCGGCCGTGCCCCCACCGGCACACCGAGCCCTGCCAGACCCACACCACCGAGGGCAGCGCGCCCTCGTCGACCGCCACCGTCACGTGGTCGCCGGGGCGCAGGGCCCCCGCGTCGGCCAGGCGGCGCCGCACCCAGGCGGCGCAGTCCTCGGTCTGGCACGGCCCGCCCGCGATGTTCTCCAGGTCGACGACGACCAGCCGCCGACCGTGGCCCCATCGCACCTCGGCCCGTGCCCTGCGTGCCTCGCTCCTGCTCACCTGCGACCCCCTCCACCTCACCGCGTCCCCCTGACGCGGTGGGTCGAAGATAGGCGGAGGGTCCGACAGAAGCCTCAGGACACCTTGACCGTCTTGGCCGAGAGCCTGGTGGCGGTGTTGTAGCCGGCCTTGGTCCACTTGACCCGGAACTGGATCTGGTGTCCCTTGTCGGCCGAGACCAGCGTGTAGGTCTTGGCCGTCTTGCCGGTGATCACCACCCCGTCGCGCAGCCACGCGTAGGCCGCGGTCGCGGCCGGCGTGCAGCTGCTCGGCGCGCCGGTCAGGGTCTTGCCGACCTTGACCGTGCCCGACACCGTCGGCGTGCCACAGGTCAGCGTGCCCTTGGCCACGGCTGCGGTGAGCGCCGACTGGGCGGACGACGAGGAGAAGCCGGCCTTGCTCGCGGTCACCCTGACCCGCAGCTGCTTGCCCACGTCGGTGGCGGTCGGCTTGTAGGTCGAGGCGGTCGCGCCGGTGATGGCGGTCGTGCCCCGCAGCCACTGGTAGGCGAAGGTCGTCCCGGACTGCGACCAGGTGCCGGGCTTGGCGGTGAGGGTCGACCCGACCTTGGCCGTGCCGGTGACGGTCGGCGCGGCGGTGTTCTGCAGGGCCGGGGCCGCCGGGACCGACACCGTGCCCAGGGCGACGTTGGCGCCCCTGGTCATGGCCTTGGCCGCGGCGTCGCCGGGGGTGACCCCGAGCGTGCCGTCGCCGTCGTAGTAGCGGGAGCCCGCCCCGCACTCGCCGCCGGCCACCCGGAGCAGGTAGCCGCCGGTGGTCAGGCCGGTGACCCGGAACGTGCCGTCCTCCTTGCTGTAGCCGGTGCGCTCGGCGAACTTGCCGGTGGACGTGTACGCCGTCACGACGCAGCCCGCGAGAGCGTGGCCCGGGACGGTGGACGACCGCAGGGACCCGGTCACGGTGCCGCCCCGGACGAGGGTGGCGTTGACAGCGGTCTTCTGCTGCGTCGCCGTCAGCGTGATGGGCGTGGCCGACCCGACGCCGGCGCTCTCCGACTTGGCCTGCCAGAACTGCCCCTCGGCGAGCTCGGTGTTGGTGCCGTAGACGCCCCGGGCGAACTCGACCCGGTAGCTGCCGGCGGCGAGCGAGTCGATGCGGTAGACGGGCGAGGTGGTGGTCACCGAGTCGATCCCGACCAGGTCACCGGTCGAGGCGTTGCGGACCACGACGGTCGAGGCCCAGCCCTCGGGGGCGGTGGGGAAGCCCACCGTGCCCGAGATCGAGGCGCCGTCGCCCAGCAGGACGTCGGACAGGGTCACGGCGGCGGTCCCGACGGTCACCGTCTGGGCGGCGGCTGCCGTGGCGGCGTTGTTGTAGTACTCCGAGACCCGGTTGTCCGAGGTGGCGTACTGCAGCTTGTAGGTGCCCGGCGGCAGGTCGAAGAGGTACTTGCCGTCGGCGTCGGTGTAGCCGTAGCCGGCGTAGGAGCTGTAGGTGCCGTCCGTCGCCTTCCGCACGGCGTAGACGCTGGCGTCCTCTGCGGGCTTGCCGTTGGTGCCGAGGACCCGGCCGCTCACCGTGCCCCGCTTGGCCAGCGAGCCGTTGGCAGTCGCGTCGCCGCCCGCGGTCACGGGCACGTCGGTCGCGGTCGCCACGGTGGTCTTGTCGAGGTAGAACTCGTCGGCGTGACCCGCGGCCCTGAAGCCGAGGCGGTAGGTCCCGGGCAGCATCAGGTCGAGGGTGTAGGTGCCCGTGTCGCTGGTGTACGCCGAGCGGCTCAGCCTCACCCAGCCGGCCGGGGTGCTGACGTAGGGCTCGATGTAGCCCTCCGACAGCTTCTTCCCGGTGCCGTCCTCGGACAGCGTGCCGTGGATCTTGCCGGGGTTGTTGAGGGTGACGTCCAGGCCGGTGACGTCGGCCGTGGACACCGCCGTCACGATGCCCGCCTCCGGGACCGCCTTGTCGTTGCGGCACTCGAAGGGCAGGCCGTAGGTGAAGGCGCAGACGACGTAGCTGCCGGCGGGCACCCGGTAGCTCCAGGCGCCGCTGGCGTCGGCCATGAGGTTCTCGACCTCGTCGAAGGACGTCGTCCCGCCGGCAGTGGTCCTGCGGTAGATCGAGACGAACGCGCTCGAGGCGGGGCTGTTGTCCGGCCGGCGGACGGTGCCGGAGACCTTCGGGAAGGGCGCCAGCACGTCGTTGACCGTGGAGGTCGCGCCGTCGGTCACGGTGACCGTGGCAGCCGCCCCCACCGTGGCCGCGTTGTTGTAGAACTCGCTCTTGTGGCCGGAGGCGTCGAACCCGAGCCGGTAGGGCCCGCCCCCGAGGTCGGGGAAGGAGTAGGTCCCGTCCGTGTCGGTGCCGGTGTAGTCGGTCTCCACCCACTCGTTGGGGTGCAGCGGCCCACGCGGACGGTAGAGCGTGACCTCGGCGTCACCGACGTTGCCGAGGCCATCGGTGACCTTGCCGCTGATCGCCCCGGCGCCGTCGAGGTTCTCGTTGAGGTTGGGGACGTCGGCAGTCGTGACGGTCACCGGGGTGGCGTTGTCCGCCGACCGGGCTCCGTTCCACCACTCGGGGACCTTGCCGGCGGCGGAGTAGACGACCCGGTAGGTGCCGGGCGCGACGCTGAGGTTCCACAGGCCGCCGGCGTCGGTCGTCGCCGAGTCGACGTAGTCCCAACGCGTGCGGTCGGGCAGCACGACCCTGCGCTCGACGGTGACGTCCGCACCGTCCAGCGCGGTGGAGCCGCCGGTCGTGACCTTGCCGCTCAGCTTGCGGGGCGGCGCGACCAGGGCGGCGTTGGCGGTGCCGGTGCCGTTGAGCGGGGTGGCGACCTCCTTGCCGGCCTCGAGGTTGGCGGCGTCGGCGTAGTACTCGGTGGTGTAGCCGGGGGCGCTGAACCGCAGGCGCACCTTGTCGCTGCGGATGTTGGTGAAGGTGTACTTGCCGGCGGCGTCGGTGTCGGCGGAGGCCCAGAAGCTCCAGCTGTTGCTGTAGTCCTGGAACACCCAGGCCGACACGTCGGCGCCGCTGATCGGCGTGCCGCCCGTGCCGGTCACCGTGCCGGTCGCGACGCCCCACCGGTCGAGCACGTCGTTGACGCCGGTCTTGCTCCCGCCCGCCACGAGCGTGAAGCGGGTGGCGCGCGTCGCCACGGGGGTCTCGCCGAAGTACTCGTCGCGGTAGCCGGGCTTGGTGAACTCCACGCGGTACTCACCCGGCGAGACGCCGGCCGTGTAGGTGCCGTCGGCGGCCGTGGTGGTGGAGGTGAGCTCGGAGAAGTACGCCGTGCCGTCCGTGCGGTGCATCTTGCGCTCCACGCTGACCTGCACGCCGGGGATCGCGGCGCCGGCCAGGCTCGTCACCTTGCCCTTGACGGGGAGCGCGCCGGCCAACGTGGCGTTGATCGCGGTGTCGCTGTCCTTGGCGACGGTGACGAAGGTGGCGTCGTAGAGGTCGTAGACGTTGTTGTGGAACTCCGGTGCGAGGCCGCTGCCGGCGAAGCCGACGGTGTAGGTGCCCGGGTCGATGTTGCTGAAGGTGTAGGCCCCGCCCGCACCGCTCGTGGTGGTGTCGTCGGGGTAGGCGGAGCCCTTGCGGTAGAGGCTGACCGTCGCCCCGGTCACGGTGCCGGAGGGGCCGGACACGGTGCCGTGGATCTTGCCGGGCTTGTTGAGGGTCGGGCTGATGGTGGTCACGTCGGTCGAGCCGACGGTGACGGTGGTCGCGGTCTCGAGGGTGTCCTTGTCCTGCCAGTACTCCTCGAGGTAGCCCGAGGCGTAGAAGTCGACCTTGTAGGTGCCGGGGGCGACGTCGAAGAAGTACTTGCCGGTGGCGTCGGTGCTCGCGTAGTCCACGGAGGTGCCGGTGGCCGCGTCGTAGAGCGTGACGGAGACGTTCTGCACCGCGCCGGCCCCGCCGGACCCGGTGACGGTGCCGCTGAGCTTGTGCGACTGCACCAGGGCAGCGCTCACCCCGGTCTTGGCCTGCCCGGTGGTGAGGGTGAACGTGGTCGCGGTGTCCAGGGTGCGCTGGTCGTTCCAGAACTCGGGGACGTAGCCGGTCTTGCTGAACTTCACCGCGTAGGTGCCGGAGCTGAGGCCGGTGAGGGTGTAGACGCCGCTGGCGTTCGTGGTCGCAGGGGTGCCCACCTGGTCCCAGTAGTCGGAGTCGGGGAAGTACTTCCAGGCCTCGACGGTGACGCCCTGCAGCGCGCTGCCGGAGGTGACGGTGCCGCTGACCGAGGCACCTGCCAGCAGCTTGACGTCCGCGGTCGTCTGGTTGCCCTGGGTGACGCTCACGTCGGTGCCCGCGCCGACGGTCTCCGCGTTGGTGTAGAAGGTCTCGGTGTAGCCGGACGCGGACGCGCCGACGCGGTAGGTGCCGGAGGGCAGGTCGACCGAGTAGTCGCCGTTGCTGTCGGTGGTGGCGTAGTCGTAGTCGTACCAGCTGCTGCCGCTCTGCTGGTAGACCGTCACCGACGCCCCGTCGACGGGGGCGTCGTTCGGGGCGGTGATCCTGCCCTTGATGCCCGTGGGCGTGGGATCGAGGTAGATCTCGGCGTAGGCGCCGGAGAAGGAGTCCACGGCCAGGGCGTCCGCCCCCGCCAGGGTCGTCGAGCTGTAGGCCCACGAGGCCACGTGGCCCGCAGGGTTCGGCACACCGACGTAGTAGGTGCCGTCCGCGAGGCCGGCGAACTCGTAGGACCCGTCCGACGCGGTCATGTGGGTGGTGACCGGCGTCTGGCTGCTGTTGTAGAGCTGCACGGTGACGCCGGACAGCCCGGTGTAGTCCGAGGTGTCGTAGACGTAGCCGCCCAGGGTGCCGGGGTCGTACGCCGCGGCGTTCGCCGGACCGGCGAGGGGGACGAGCAGTGCTGCCAGCAGCACCGAGACGAGCAGGACGAGACGCTGTCGGATCTGCATGATCCGCCCCCTGAGAAAAGTCTGAATGGCTCCCAACGTCCGGAACGTACGGCTGTGGGGGAGTCGCGGCCCAGGGGCGTCGGGTCCGGCGGGGCGGGACTCCGGTCCACGACTGGTCCCCATCCCGACGAATCCGCACGTAGGGGCACCAACCACCCGTGTGAGCCAGGTCGCGGTGCGAGCCAAGGAGCCGGCCGCTAAGGTTAGGCATACCTAATGTCCCCGGCTTTTCTGACCTCGGAAGGATCCACGTGCGACGTCGCTCCGCCCTCATCGGCCTCGTGGCCGCCGTGCTCTGCTCGCCCGCGCTCGCCGCGTGCGGCGGTGGTGACGACGCGGACCTGGTGATCTACAACGCCCAGCACGAGGAGCTGATCAGCGTCGTCGCCAAGAAGTTCGAGGAGAAGACCGGGCTCAAGGTCGAGCTGCGCAACAGCGACGACCTCGGGCTGGCCAACCAGCTGGTCGCCGAGGGCAAGGCCTCGCCGGCCGACGTCTTCCTCACCGAGAACTCCCCGGCGATGTCGCTCGTGCAGTCCAAGGGCCTGCTGACCAAGCTCGACCAGAAGACGCTGGACAACATCCCGGCGCAGTACCGCCCCTCCGACGGCACCTGGACCGGCTTCGCCGCCCGCTCGACGGTGCTGGTCTACAACACCGACCAGGTCAAGCCGGCCGACCTGCCCACGAGCCTGATGGACCTGGCCGAGCCGGAGTGGAAGGGCAAGGTGGCGTTCTCGCCCACCGGCGCCGACTTCCAGGCGATCGTCAGCGCGGTGCTCCACCTCGAGGGCGAGGCCAGGACCAAGCAGTGGCTGGCCGGGCTCAAGGCCAACGGCGAGGTGTACGACGGCAACAACGTCGTGCTCCAGTCGGTCAACGAGGGCGACGTGGAGACCGGGATCATCTACCACTACTACTGGTACCGCGACCAGGAGGAGTCGGGCGAGAACAGCGACCACTCCCGGCTCCACTTCTTCGGCCACCAGGACCCCGGCGCGTTCGTGAGCGTCTCGGGCGCCGGCGTCCTCAAGGGCTCCGACCACCAGGCCGACGCGCAGAGGTTCGTCAACTACCTGACGAGCAAAGAGGGCCAGCAGGTCATCGCCGACTCCTACGCCCTGGAGTACACCCTCAACCCGCAGGTCGACCTCGGCCGCGGCGTCAAGGGCCTGGCCGACCTCGACCCGCCCGAGGTCGACGTCTCCGACCTCAACGGCCCCGAGGTCGTCAAGCTGATGGAGGGGGCCGGCTTCCTGTGAGCGTGACGACGGCACCGGAGGCGACGCCCGCGCGTCCCCTCCGCAGCGGCACCACCCGGCCCCCGTGGCCGCTGGTGGTGCTCGGTGCCGTCATCGCGTGCGGCGCGCTGGTCCCGATCGGCTACGTCGTCTGGTACGCCGTCGACCTCGGCCCGTCGGCGACCTGGGAGCTGCTCGCGCGCCCCCGCGTCGCCGAGCTCCTGCGCAACACCGTCGGGCTGCTGCTCGGCGTGGTGACGATCAGCACGGTCCTCGGCACCGCGACCGCCTGGCTGGTCGAGTCGACGGACCTGCCGGGCAAGCTCGGGTGGCACGCCCTGCTCGTCGCGCCGCTGGCCGTGCCGGCGTTCGTCAACAGCTATGCGTGGATCTCGACCACGAGCAGCGTGCAGTCCTACCTCGGGGCGGTCACGGTGGTCTCGCTGTCCTACTACCCGCTGGTCTACCTGCCCGTGGTCGCCACCCTGCGCGGCCTGGACCCCGCACTGGTCGAGTCGGCGCAGGCCCTCGGGCTGAGCCGCTGGCAGGCGTTCCGCCGGGTCACGCTGCCGTTGCTGCGCTCCGCGGTGGCAGGGGGAGCCCTGCTGGTCGGGCTGCACACGCTCGCCGAGTTCGGCGCCCTGCAGATGCTGCGGTTCCCGACCTTCACCACGGCGATCTACGACCAGTACCGCTCGGCGTTCAACTCCGCTCCCGGCACGGTCCTCGCCGGCGTGCTCGTCTCGAGCTGCCTGGTCCTGCTCGCGCTCGAGGTGGTCGTCCGCGGCCGGGGGCCCGTCGCCCGGGTGGGCGCGGGGTCCGCGCGCGACGCCGTACCCGTCGACCTCGGGCGGTCCACCGTCCCGGTGCTGGCCGGGCTGACCGGGCTGGTCGTGCTCGCCCTGGGCGTGCCCGGCTACGCCCTGGTCCACTGGCTGGTCGTGGGGTCATCCCGTGCGTTCCCCGTCGACCAGGTGGCGCACGCCGCGGTCAGCACGATGAGCCTCGCCGCCCTGGCCGCCGCGGTGACCGTGGTGGCCGCCGTCCCGGTCTGCTGGCTGGTCGTGCGGCACCCGAGCCCGGTCTCGCTGGTGGTCGAGCGGGCGACCTACTCCGCGCACGCGCTGCCCGGCATCGTCGTCGCGCTCGCGCTGGTGGCCGTGTCGATCCGGGTCGTGCCGGCGCTCTACCAGACGATGCCGGTGCTGGTGCTCGCCTACGCGACGCTGTTCCTGCCGCGCGCGATCGTCAGCGTGCGCGCGTCCCTGGAGCAGGCGCCGCCGGTGCTGAGCGACGTGGCCAGGTCCCTGGGGCTCCACCCGCTGCAGGCGATGGCGCGCGTGACCCTGCCGCTGCTGCGACCCGGGCTCGGGGCCGGCGCTGCGCTGGTGTTCCTCGCGGTCTCGACCGAGCTCACCGCCACGCTGCTCCTGGCACCCACCGGCACGACGACGCTGGCCACGGAGTTCTGGAGCGCCTCGTCGTCGGCGAGGTACGCCGCCGCGGCGCCCTACGCGCTCCTGCTGGTGGCAGTTTCTGTCCCGGCGACAATATTCCTGGGGATGCAGGCCCGACGTGGCCTCGTGCGAGGTGGTGAAGCGTGAACGAGCGAAGCGAGCGAACCAACAAGTCACGCGTGGCTCCGCCGCCGAGCGGAGCGAAGGCGGTGGACGCGTGAGCAAGGTCGAGATCAGCGGCGTGACCAAGTCCTTCGGCAGCACCCGCGTGCTCGAGGCGGTCGACCTGACCGTGCCGGACGGCAGCATCACGGCCGTGCTCGGGGCGTCCGGCTGCGGCAAGACCACCCTGTTGCGGCTCGTCGCCGGCTTCCTGCGGCTCGACAGCGGCGAGATCCGCATCGGCGACCGGCTGGTGGCGGGTGACGGGGTCACGGTCGCGCCGCAGAAGCGCGGCGTGGGCTACGTCGCGCAGGAGGGCGCGCTGTTCCCGCACCTCGACGTGCGCGGCAACATCCTGTTCGGGCTCGCGCGCAAGGACCGCACCGAGGCGCGGCTGCGCGAGATGCTCGACCTGGCCGAGCTGCCGCACCGGGTCGCGACGGCCTACCCCTCGGAGCTCTCCGGCGGTCAGCAGCAGCGGGTCGCCGTCGCCCGTGCGCTCGCGCCCCGGCCCGGCGTGGTGCTGCTCGACGAGCCCTTCTCCTCCCTCGACACCGCGCTGCGGGAGTCGGCCGGCCGCGCGGTGGTCCGGGTGCTGCGGCACGCCGGCGCGACCGGCCTGCTGGTCACCCACGACCAGAACGAGGCGCTCTCGCTGGCCGACCAGGTCGCGGTGATGCGGGTCGGCCGCGTGGCCCAGGTGTCCTCGCCGGTGGAGCTCTACCGCGCCCCCCACGACGTCGACGTCGCGCTGTTCGTCGGGGGCGCCAACCTCGTGTCCGGCACGGCGACCGGGGAGCGGGCGCTCAGCATGCTGGGTGAGCTGCCCCTGCTGGCGCCGGTCAAGGGGGAGGTGCGGCTCGTCGTACGCCCCGAGCAGGTGGTGCTGCGCCCCGAGGCCGCCGACGGCGTGACGCGCGGGGCGGTGGAGGAGGTGTCGTTCTACGGGCACGACGCCAGCGTCCGCGTGCGTCTCGACGCGCCTGCCGACGGTGTCGTCGTCTCACGCGTGACCGGCCGGGCGATCCCCGCCGTCGGTGACCGCGTCGGCGTCGCGGTCGAGGGTGCGGTCGGTGCCTACCCCGTCGACCCGGTCGTGGACGGCGAGGAGCGCGCGGAGAGCCCGGCGTGACGCTGGCGTCACGGGGTGGTCTCGACAGGCTCGACCACCGGGAGGCGCTCGACCACCGGGAGGCGCTCGACCGCCGGGTGTCGCTGGACCCCCTCGGCCTGGGGGTCACCGCGGACGCGCACCCGGGCCGCACCGCGCTGGTCGAGGGGGAGCGCCGGGTCTCCTACGCCGAGCTCGACGACCTCGTCGAGGAGCGCGCCCGGGCGCTGGGCCACGGGCCCGGGGTCGAGGCGGTCGTGGCGTCCCGCGACGTCGACGGCGTGGTCTCGCTGCTCGGTGCCTGGCGTGCGGGGCGCGCGGTCCTGCTGCTCCCGGCCGACGCCCCCGCCCAGCGGGACCGGCTGCTGTCCGCCTGGCCGCCGGGGTCGTACGACGTCCACCCCGACCTCGCGCTGCTGCTCAGCACCAGCGGCACGACCGGGTCCGCCAAGCTCGTGCGCCTCTCCCACGGCAACGTGCGCAGCAACGGTGAGGCGATCGCCGACTACCTGCGCCTCACCGCCGACGACGTCGCGCTGAGCACCCTGCCGCTGCACTACTCCTACGGCCTCTCCGTGCTGACCAGCCACCTCCTCGTGGGCGCGTCGGTCGTCCTCACCGACGAGTCGGTCACCCGCTGCTGCCTGTGGGAGCGGGCGGCCGAGCACGGCGTGACGTCGTTCGCCGGGGTGCCCCACACCTTCGACCTGCTGACGTCCTCCGGCTGCGCCGACCGCCTGCCGGCGTCCCTGCGCTACGCCACGGTGGCCGGCGGCCGCATGGCGCCGGACGACGTGCGCCACTGGGCGGGCAGGCTGCCGTCGTTCGTCGTGATGTACGGCCAGACCGAGGCGACCGCGCGCATGGCCTGGCTGCCTCCGCACCTCGCCGCGGACCGGCCCGACACGATCGGCGTGCCGGTCCCCGGAGGGACGCTGCGCCTCGAGCCCGTCGAGGGTGCGGAGGACGGCGTCGGCGAGCTGGTCTACGAGGGCCCCAACGTGATGCTCGGCTATGCCACCGCGCCGGTCGACCTGGCCCGAGGGCGCGACGTCCACGAGCTGCGCACCGGCGACCTCGGCGTGCAGGACGAGGACGGGCTGTTCCGCGTGGTCGGGCGGCTCGCGCGGTTCGCCAAGGTGCTCGGCCTGCGCGTGGACCTCGACGAGGTCGAGCGCCGGCTCGCCGACTCCGGCGTCGAGGCGCGCGTGCTCGAGCACGCCGACGGCCTCGCGGTCCTCGTGCGGTCGGGCGCGGCCCCCGCGCGTGACCGGGTCCTCGGGGAGCTCGGGCTGCCCGCCCACGCCCTGCGCGTCGTGCCGGTCGACGACCTCCCGATCGGCGCCAACGGCAAGCGCGACGACGCACCGCTCCGCGCCCTCCTCGCCGGCCTCGACGACCACGAGGCCACGGGCGAGGACCTCGCCGAGCGCATCCGGTCGACGTACGCCCTGGTGCTGGGCCGCCCCGACGCCCGCCGCGACCAGTCGTTCGTCGACCTGGGCGGCGACTCGCTGTCCTACGTCGAGGCGAGCGTGCGGCTCGGCCGGCTGCTGGAGGACGTCCCGACTGGCTGGGCGAGCCTGTCGGCCGAGGAGCTGGCGGCCGGCCTCGAGGCGGCTCGCCCCGCCCGCACCTCGACCGAGCGCTGGGCGCTGGTGGACACCTCGCTCGTGCTGCGGGCGGTGGCGATCGTGCTCGTGGTCGGCAGCCACACCGACCTGTGGGCGCTGCCCGGCGGTGCCCACACCCTGCTCGTGCTGGCCGGCCTCAGCCTGGTGCGCTTCCAGCTGCCGGCCCCCGGCACCCGCGAGCGCCTGCGCCGCATCGGCCGCACCCTGCGCGGCATCGCCGTGCCCGGCGTGCTGGTCATGGGCGTCGACGCGGCGACCCGGGGGACCTACGACTGGGCGACCGTGGCCGGGCTCAACAACCTGTTCGGCGCCGACCGCTGGACCGACCAGTGGCGGATGTGGTTCGTCGAGGCGATCTGCTGGGGCCTGGTGGGGACCGCTGCCCTCCTCGCCGTCCCGGCCGTGGGCTGCCTGGAGCGACGGCACGCGTACGCCGTCCCGCTCACGCTGGTCGCGCTGACGCTGGCCGCGCGCTGGTCGACCATCGGCTGGACCGCCGACAACCCGCAGCGCTACTCGATCCCCTACGTCTGGACGTTCCTCCTGCTGGGGTGGCTCGTCGGGCGCTCCACCACCACGAGGCTGCGCCTGGCGACCACGGCCGTGACCCTGGTCGCGACGGTCGGGTTCTTCGGCGACCACGTCCGCGAGGGCGTGGTGGTCGGCGGGGTCCTCCTGCTCCTCGCCGCCCCCCAGGTGCGGCTGCCCGCGCGGTTGCTGGGGGTCACCGGGGTGCTGGCGGCGTCGTCGCTGTGGGTCTACCTGCTGCACTGGGAGGTCTACCCGCCGATCGAGGAGGTCAGCGAGCCGCTCGCGCTGCTGGCGTCGTTCGGCGTCGGCGTGCCCGCCTGGTGGGCGTGGACCCGCGCGGGCCGGGCCTGGTCGGCCTCACGGGTCGTGGGTCGCCGCGCTCAGTCGCAGTAGTCGCAGATGCCGCTGGGCGGCAGCACGGTGAAGTGCACGGGGCACGTCGCCAGCGGCTTGGGCGGCGGGGGAGCGGCCTTGGGGGTCGCGGTGCGGGTCGAGGACCGGGTGGTCGTCGCCCTCGCGGTCGCGGCCCTCGGCGCGCGCGGCTCGCGCGCGGCCCGCTCGCGCGGTGCCGGGGTCGCGAGGAACACGGTCGGCCGGCCGCCGTCCTCGGGCAGCTCGGCGCCGAAGTGCCGGTGGCAGTCGAGCCGCTCCTGCGCCGACTGGGCGTCGACGTCCTCGGGGGTGACGCCGCGCAGGACCCGCAGCGAGGTGGCGTAGGACGCACCGACGCGGCCGCGGGCGTCGACGCAGAGCGAGGACAGGAACGGCTCGGCGCGGTCGGCGCACCCCGTCGCCACCCGCCCGAGCACGTCACCGAGCCAGCTGGTGCTGGCCGCGGCCGACCGGATCTGGGAGCGGCGCTGGACGAAGTCGGCGAGCTCGGCGACGGTCACGACGGAGCGATAGACGCGGGCCGCCTCCTCGAGCCGCTCGCGGGCCGCCAGCGCCCAGGTGGCGTGGGAGTGGTCGGTGCCGACCGTGGCCGCGTTGGTCCAGCGGACCGGCGGGAGCGAGGGCCCCTGGACCTCGAAGCCGAGGCCTCGCAGGAGCAGCGCGCAGTCGCGGTCGGTGAGCATCTCGCCGTCCGCCTCGAGGTTGGCGCCGGTGGCCAGCCAGTAGGCGTCGAGCACGACCGTGGCGGCGTCGTACTCCTGGTGGCCCTGGACGAGGCGGTGCTCGCCGAGCGGGTTGGCCGGGTCGTACTCCGCGACCGACCGGTGGACGTGTTCCCTGCGGATCTGCGCGAGCTCAGCCACGGGCTCCACCCTACGTCCGGTGCGCGCCGGGCAGGAGCCCCATCCGCCTGCGTGGCTGGGCGATCGTCTAGCCTCGCGGCGTGACGTGGAGCTACCGACCCGCCCTCGACGGGGCCCGGACGCTCGCGGTCTACCTCGTCGTCCTCTTCCACGCGGGACTGTCCTGGGCCGACGGCGGGTTCATCGGCGTCGATCTGTTCTTCGTGCTGTCCGGCTTCCTGGTCTCGACCATCCTGTACGGCGAGCTGGCGGACCGCGGGCACCTCGACCTGGTGCGGTTCTACGACCGGCGGGTGCGCCGCCTGCTGCCGGCCGCGGTCGTGCTCGTGGTGGTGGTCTCGCTGGTCGGCGTGCTCGTGCTGTCGGCGGCCGACCGCGGCCCGATGGCAGGAGACGCGCGAGCCGCCCTGCTGTACTACGCCAACTGGCACTTCATGGCCCAGAGCAACGACTACTTCGGCTCCACGGTCGTCGACTCCAGCCTGTTCCTGCACTTCTGGTCGCTGTCGATCGAGGAGCAGTTCTACTTCCTCTTCCCGGTCCTCCTGCTGGTGCTGCACCGCGTGGACCGGCGCTGGCGCCACGCGACCCCGGTCGTGCTCGGCGCGCTCCTGGTCGCCTCGGTCGCGCTGCAGCGCTGGTGGGCACCGCAGGACGCCAACCACGCCTACTACGGCACGGAGACGCGCTTCTACCAGCTGCTGGCCGGGGTGCTGCTCGCCCTGTGGCTGCACCGGCGGCGGGCCGCGGGACGACAGGGGATGCCCGGGGCGGTGCCGGCGACGCTGGCCGGAGCCGTGATCGTGGTCGTGCTCGCCGGTTCGTGGCTCGACCTCAGCCCCTCCTGGCGCGGGCTGGCGTCCACGGTCGGGGCGCTGCTGCTCGTCGGCGGCCTGTCCGGTGAGCAGGTGCACGTCGCGGCGCGGCCCTTCACGTTCCCCCCGGTGGTCTACCTCGGCAAGATCTCCTACGGCACCTACCTCTGGCACTGGCCGATCATCGTCCTGCTCGGGCAGGCGATCGACCCGCCCGCGTGGCAGTTCGCGCTGCTCGTCGTGGCGCTGAGCACCGCGGTCGCCGCGGCGTCGTACACCATGCTCGAGACGCCGATCCGCTCGCGCCGGCTGGCCCCGAGCCGGCGGCTCCCCGCGGTGCTCGCCGGGCTCGCGGCCAGCCTGGTGACCGCGCTGCTCGTCGTGCCCCCCGTCATGGCGGCCACCCAGCCGGTGGCGCTCAAGGGCAACGGCCTGCTCGAGTCTGGCCCGGACAACACGACGGGGCCGCCGCCCGAGCTCGACTACGCCCGGCTGACCAGCTATCGCGAGGCGCCGGTGCGCGAGTGCCGCCCCCGCGACCTCGACCCGTGCCGGCTGGTCACCGGCGAGGACGGGCCCCACGTCTTCGTGCTCGGCGACAGCCAGGCCCGCGAGATGGAGCCGACCCTGCGGATGCTGGCGCACGAGAAGCACTTCAACCTCACGATGCTCAGCCTCGACGCCTGCGCCTGGCCGCCCGGCGTCTTCAACCTCGTCTCCCCGGTCCCGGTCCGCGAGCGCTGCGAGCGGCTGCGATCGGGCTTCTGGGACACGATCGTCGAGAAGGAGCCGATCGACCTGCTCCTGCTGATCCAGCAGGACCGCAGCGCCAAGCTCTTCGACGGCACGCTGACCGACTCGCTCGAGGGCAAGCCGGTCGACGACAACGGCCGGCTCCTGGTGGAGAGCACCGACAAGGCCCTGGCCCGGCTCGACGAGCTCGGGATCCCCACGGTCGTCGAGCAGAGCCTGTGGCTCCCGCCGGAGGACGCCAACCCGATGGCCTGCCTGTCCGGCGCCAAGGACGTCGCCCAGTGCCGCGTGCCGATCGCGCGGACCGACTCCGCGCTCGACTCGGCCTACCTGGTCAACGCCGAGACCCGGAAGAACATCCACCGGGTCGACCTCAACCCGATCTTCTGCCCCAACGCCCCGATCTGCGACGCCGTGCTCGACGGCATCCCGGTCTGGCGCGACAGCCGGCACATCTACGCCAAGCTCCAGGAGGACAAGCGGGAGCAGATCTGGGACGCGATCACCGCGACCGGTGTCCTCGACGACCAGCGGTGAGACGCCTGGCCGCTTCCTTGTGACGGCCCCCACACCGGACTACGTTCGCCGAATGGCGAAAGAGACTTACGACTACGTCGTCGTCGGGGCCGGCAGCTCGGGGGCAGTGGTCGCCGCCCGCCTGAGCGAGGACCCCCGCACCACCGTCCTGCTGCTCGAGGCCGGCCCACCACCCGACGCGGACGAGATCAACGTCCCCGTCGCGTTCGCCGGGCTGTTCAAGACCAAGTGGGACTGGAACTACCAGACCGGTGAGCAGAAGCAGCTCAACCGGCGCCGGGCCTACTGGCCGCGGATGAAGGCCCTCGGCGGCTGCTCGTCGATGAACGCGATGATCTACATCCGCGGCAACCGCGCCGACTACGACGGCTGGCGCGACGCGCACGGGGCCACCGGCTGGGGCTACGACGACGTGCTGCCCTACTTCAAGCGCGCCGAGGGCAACAGCCGGCTCGGCGGGCCCTACCACGGCCAGGACGGCCCGCTCAGCGTCGAGGACCGCCGCTACACCCACCCGCTCACCCACGCGTGGCTCGACTCCGCCGTCCAGGCCGGGTTCGCCCGCACCGACGACTTCAACGGGGCCGAGCAGGAGGGGGCCGGGCTCTACCAGGTGACGTGCAGGAAGGGCCGCCGCTGGTCGACGTACAAGGCCTACCTCGAGCCCGCCGCCGACCGGTCCAACCTCGTCGTGCGCACCGACGCGCTGGTCGAGAAGGTCGTGGTCGAGGGCGGCCGCGCCGTCGGGGTCCGCTACCGCCGCGGTGCGGAGGTCGTCACGGCGTACGCCGAGGGGGAGGTGATCCTCTCCGGCGGTGCGGTCAACAGCCCGCAGCTGCTCATGCTCTCCGGGATCGGCCCCGCCCAGCACCTGGGCGAGCACGGCATCGACGTGGTGCAGCACCTGCCCGGGGTGGGGGAGAACCTCCACGACCACCCGGCCACCCCGGTGGTGTGGCACACCAAGGACGCCAGCGACCTCATCCAGTTCAACACCCTCGCGAACTTCCTGCGGGCCAAGGCCACCGGCACCGGCCCGCTGGTGAGCAACGTGGGCGAGGGCGGCGCGTTCTTCCGCAGCCGCGACGGGCTCGAGGCGCCCGACCTGCAGATCCACGTGGCGCCGTCGGGCTTCTGGGACAACGCGCTGCACGAGGCGACCACCCGCAAGGTCACCGTCGCCCCGACGCTGGTCAACGTCTTCAGCCGCGGCCGGCTGCGGCTGCGCTCGGCCGACCCGACGTGGCACCCCGACATCGACCCGGCGTACTTCGACGACCAGGCCGACCTCGACGCGATGGTCGCCGGCATCCGCCGCTGCCTCGAGACGGTGCAGTCCGGGCCGCTCGCCAAGCACATCGCAGCGCCGTTCCTGCCCGGACGGGCCGACCCGACCGACGAGGACCTCGTGGCCCACATCCGGGAGCAGACCCAGACGCTCTACCACCCGGTCGGCACCTGCGCGATGGGCACCGGCGAGAACGCCGTCGTCGACCCCGAGCTGCGGGTGCACGGCATCGAGGGCCTCCGCGTCGTCGACGCCTCCGTCATGCCGGTCGTCCCCCGGGGCAACACCAACGCCCCGTCGGTCATGGTCGGCGAGAAGGCCGCCGACCTCATTCGCGGTGGGGCCCCGGCCCCCGCCACCCCTCGTGAAGGAGCGCTCGCATGACCGCCACCGTGCCCGACAAGCTCGAGGTGACCAGCCCGGTCACCGGTGACGTGGTCGGGATCCACCACGTCCACGACGCCGACGACGTCCGCGCCGCCGTCGCCACCGCCCGGGAGTGGGCGCAGTGGTGGTCCGACCTGGGCTTCGCCAACCGTCGCGACGTGCTCGACAAGTGGCGCGGCGTGCTCGCCCGCCGGGCCGCCCAGCTCGCCGAGGTCGTCCACCAGGAGACCGGCAAGCCACACGGCGACGCCATGCTCGAGGTCGCGCTGGCCGTCGACCACCTGGCCTGGGCCGCCAAGCACGCCGACAAGGTGCTGGGCCGCCGCAAGGTCTCCAGCGGTCTGCTGATGGCCAACCAGGCCGCGACGGTGGAGTACCTCCCGCTCGGGGTCATCGGCGTGATCGGGCCCTGGAACTACCCGGTCTTCACCCCGATGGGGTCCATCGCCTACGCGCTGGCGGCCGGCAACGCGGTCGTGTTCAAGCCCAGCGAGCTGACCCCCGGGGTCGGGGTGTGGCTCGCCGACGCGCTCTCCGAGGTGGTCCCCGACCAGGGCCTCTTCCAGGTCG
The DNA here is from genome assembly GCF_031458325.1 of Nocardioides marmoribigeumensis. Lineage (NCBI taxonomy): Bacteria > Bacillati > Actinomycetota > Actinomycetes > Propionibacteriales > Nocardioidaceae > Nocardioides > Nocardioides marmoribigeumensis. Next base: position 8,987 of record NZ_JAVDYG010000001.1, on the reverse strand, counting down.
TCACGGGCTACGGCGAGACCGGTGCGGCCCTGTGCCGGGCCGGTGTCGACAAGCTGGCGTTCACCGGCTCCCCGGCCACGGGGCGCACGATCATGGCCGCCTGCGCCGAGACCCTGACCCCGGTGCTCATCGAGGCCGGGGGCAAGGACGCGCTGATCGTGGCCGACGACGCCGACGTCGTGGCGGCGGCCGACGCCGCTGCGTGGGGTGCCTTCGCCAACGCCGGCCAGACCTGCACCGGCGTGGAGCGGGTCTACGTCCACGAGAAGGTCTACGACGAGTTCCTCTCCGAGCTGACCCGTCGCGCCCGCGAGCTGCACGCCGGTGGTGACCCGTCGGCCAAGATCGGGCCGATGACCCTCCCTGGCCAGGTCGACGTCGCGCGCCGCCACATCGAGGACGCGATCGCCCGCGGCGGACGTGCGGTCGTCGGGGGCCCGGAGGCCGTCCAGGGCCGCTACATCCAGCCGACCGTGCTGGTCGACGTGCCCGAGGACTCGTTGGCCGTCACCGCCGAGACCTTCGCCCCGACGGTCACGGTGGCCAAGGTGCGCTCCAACGACGAGGCGGTCGCCCTGGCCAACCACACGTCGTACGGCCTGGGCGCGACGGTGTTCTCCCGCAAGAAGGGGATGGACCTCGCCGCGCGCATCCGGTCCGGCATGACCGCGATCAACGGTGTGATCTCGTTCGCGGGCATCCCCGAGCTGCCGTTCGGGGGCATCGGCGAGTCGGGCTTCGGGCGCATCCACGGGCCCGACGGGCTCAAGGAGTTCACCTACGCCAAGGCGATCGCGCGGCAGCGGATGAAGCCCGCGATCGCGCTGACCACCTTCGACCGCACCGAGAAGGCCGAGCAGACGATGGCGACGCTGATCAACGTGCTGCACGGCGGCGCCACCCAGCTGCCCAAGCTGAGCCGCAAGGACCGGCGCGCTTGAGCCGCCTGATGGACCCGGCCAGGAAGCCGGAGGCCCTCGACAGCCCCCTGGTCGGCCGGGTGATCAAGCGCGCCTCCAAGGCCAACGTGTGGGTCTACCGCCGCACCAACGGCCGCGTCGGCGGCACCTGGCGCATCGGCTCCGGGTTCCGCAAGCCGGTGCCGGTGTGCCTGCTCGAGCACACCGGCCGCAGGACCGGGCTGACGCGCACGACGCCGCTGCTCTTCCTGCGCGACGGATCCCGCATCGTGCTGGTCGCCTCGCAGGGCGGCCGGGCGACGGACCCGATCTGGCACCGCAACCTGCAGGCGAACCCCGACGCGGTCGTCCAGGTCCGAGGGGAGCGCATCCCGGTGCGCGCGCACACGGCCTCGCCGTCGGAGCGCGCGGAGCTGTGGCCCCGGCTGCTCGACCTCTACGCCGACTTCGCGACCTACCAGGCGTGGACCGACCGGGAGATCCCGGTCGTCGTGCTGGAGCCGCGGTGAGGCCCTCCCTCGCCACCGGAGCGATGACCACGGCCGCGGCCGTCGTCGGGTCGCTCGGGACGAAGCCGGACAGCGAGTGGTACCGCTCCCTCGACAAGCCCTCGTGGCAGCCACCGCCGGTCGCGTTCCCGCTCGTGTGGACCCCGCTCTACGCCTCCATCGCCTGGGCGACCGGCCGCGCGGCCGCCGCCTCGCCGCCGGGGCCGGACCGCCGCCGCATGCTCGCGGTCACCGGGGCGGACCTGGTCGCCAACGCCGGCTGGAACTGGGCGTTCTTCACCGCCCGCAGCCCGGCCGGCGGGCTCGGGGTCCTCGGGCTGCTCAACACCGCCAACGTCGTCCTGCTGCGGGAGGCGGCGCGCCGCGACCGGCGCGCCGGGGCCGCGCTCGCGCCGTACGCCGCGTGGTGCGGGTTCGCGACCGCGCTCAACCTCGCGATCTGGCGGCGCAACCGCTGACCGTTCGGTTTCACTAGGGACCTAGTGAACTTGTCGCTTCCCGAGCGAAGTTTCGCTCGGGAAGTGCCAGTGTCACTAGGGCCCTAGTGAAACTGGTCCCCGGTCAGAGCCGGGACGTGCCGTCGTAGCCGCCCTTCGGGGCGCCCAGTCCGAACACCTCGCCGACCGTCGGGGCGACGTCCATCGTGTGGGCCACCAGCGACGAGGAGGTACGCCGGCGCACCAGCGGCGAGCCGCCGCCGACGAAGAACGGGATGGGCTCCGTGGCGGGGTGACCGTGGTTGCCGGGGATCGGGTTGGCGTCCGGGCCGGGGGCGGCGGAAAAGCGCCGTCCGGCGCGGCAGAAGACCACCAGGTCACCGGCCTCGGGGCCGAGCCGTAGCGACGCGGGGGAGTGGGCCGACAGGACGCCGTCGGTGGCCAGCGCGAGCCGGCGCATCCGGGCGACGGCGTCGTCGCGACCGGTCGCCGGGCCGGTCCAGTAGCACAGGTCGGCGCCCCCGTTGTCGGCCACCTGCACCTTGCCCGCGAGCGCCGGGTCGCCCTCGAACACCGAGGCGAGGTCGATGTAGTCGTCGGGGTCGGACCAGTCCATCGAGTGGTCGGCGAGCACGACCACCACCGAGTCCTGCCAGCGACCGGAGGACCTCAGCAGGTCGACGAAGCGCCCGACCTGGTGGTCGGTGTCGGCCAGCGCGAGCCGGCGGGCGGCACGCAGGTCGAGGCCGCCCCACTGGGACAGGTCGCTGTGCCCGAAGCGGTCGACGTCGCCGAGGTTGACGAACATCAGGTGCGGGTCGAGCTGCTGCACCATCGCCAGCGCCGCGTCCATCGTGAACTGGTCGGGGGCGTGACCGCTGACCGGGACGACCGGCGAGGGCTCCCAGCGGTGCGTGGCCCGGTCGCCGAAGACGCCGTACAGGTAGGTCTTCGACAGCACCGTGCCGGTGCGGTAGCCGGCGGCGTTGAGCCGCTCGATCACGGTCGGGAACCGCAGGTCGGAGGCCCGCTCCATCGTGCGGACCGCACCGGTCCGGCGGTCGAGGATCGAGTTGGCCGGCACGCCCGTGCGGTCGGGCCGGACGCCGGTCATCATCATCACGTGGTTGGGGATGGTCTCCATCACCGGCAGCGACCGGGCCGCGGGGTAGTTGCGCCCGCCGTCCCGCAGGGCGGCCAGCACCGGCGTGGCCCCGGGCGTGATCTCGCCCGGCTTGCACCCGTCGACGACCAGCACGTAGACGCGCTTGCGGGTCGTCGCGGCTGCGGCGGGCTGCTCGAGCGCGGAGGAGAACGCCAGGGCCGCGCCGGAGGCGGCGGTGACCTGCAGCAGGGACCGGCGGGTCAGGTCCACCTCGGGGAAAAAGGTCTCGGAGGTGCACATCAGCCCTGCACCCCCGTGCTCACCGCGTGGACCTTGTTGCTGTTCACCGTCGTCGCCCAGCTGGCCATCCGGGTCGAGGTCGCCTTCCGGTCGTCGCGCGCGCTGATCTTGAAGTAGTCCACCTGCAGGCGCCGGCGGGTGATGTCGACGACCGCGTAGCCGTGGTCGTCGAAGTTCAGGAACTTCACGTGCGGGTTGGCCGTGGTCACCGCGGCCTCGACCGCGAGGCTGCTCGTGCGCGGCGGCGTGCCGGTGATGTCCTTGAGGTTGTTGCTGGTGACGCTCGTGCACACGAACTCCGTGCCGACGCTGCCACCGGTGAGCCGGTAGGCGGCCGCGTCCACGGGCAGGTCGCACGCCCAGGAGGAGTGGATGTCGCCGGTGAGGAAGACCGCGTTGTTGACGCCCTGGTCGCGCAGGTGCTGGTAGAGCTCCTTGCGGTCGGCGGTGTAGCCGTCCCACTGGTCGGTGTTGTACGGCGGCCCGTCGGTCGGGAGCGGGACCGTGCCGTTGGTCGCCTGGTTGACCTTGTCCAGCAGGCCGGAGTAGAGCGAGGGGGCTCGGACGGGCGCGATCATCACCGGGTTGCCGACCAGGCGCCACAGGCAGTGCTGGTCGTCGAGGGTGCGCTTGAGCCAGCTCATCTGGGCGTCCCCGGTGATCGTGCGTCCTGGGTCGTCCAGCGTGGGGGAGTCGACCGGCAGCGCCACCTGCTCGTCGCGGTAGGTGCGCAGGTCCAGCAGGGAGAGCTGGGCGAGCCGGCCGAAGGTCAGGCGCCGGTGGATCCGCGTGCCGTCACCGAGCGCGCTGGTGCCCGAGAGCCGCACCGGCATCCACTCGTCGTACGCCTTGTACGCCGCGGCCGACCGTGCGGCGAAGCTGCCCTCGCTCGCGTCGTGGTTGACCCCACCAGCCCTCCACGAGTTGTCCATCCGCTCGTGGTCGTCCCAGGTGAGGACGAAGGGGTGCCTCGCGTGGAGGCGGCGCAGGTCGGGGTCGGTCTTGTACTGCGCGTGGCGGCGCCGGTAGTCGGCCAGCGTCACCATCTCGTGCGGCGGGTCGTGCCGGCGCACGTCGACGTTGCCGATGCCCATGCCGTACTCCCCGGGGCCGTACTCGTAGACGTAGTCGCCCAGGTGGAGCACGAACTCCAGGTCGTCGCGGTCGGCGAGGTGGCGGTAGGCCGAGAACCAGCCGGCCTGCCAGTTGGCGCAGGAGGCGACCCCGAAGCGGAGGCGGGCGTTGTCGGCGTCGTGGGCGGGGGCGGTCCGGGTGCGGCCGACGGGGCTGTGCACGCCGTCGTAGGAGAAGCGGTAGAAGTACGTCGTCGCCGGGCTGAGGCCGCCCGCGTCGACCTTGACGGTGTGGTCGCGGGCCGGGCCGGTCGTCTGGGAGCCGGAGGAGACGACGCGGGTGAAGCGCGCGTCGCGCGCGACCTGCCAGCGGACCCGCACCTGCGGACCGGCGCCCGAGCCCGGCTGCGCGGCCTCGGTGGGGGTCACCCGGGTCCACAGGACGACCTGGTGCGGGGTGGGGTCGCCGGAGGCGACACCGTGACGGAAGGGGTCAGGAAGGCTCACACGACGTCAACGGGGCGGGACGGCCGGAGGTGACGGGTCAGCACGAACTCGCCCCCGAGAGGTCACCGGCCGTTCACCCGAGCCGAGCAGCCCGGTCGGTCCCACCGCACGGCCTCGAGCCCACCCGAGAGGGGCTCAACGGCTCGTAGGGGGACCCGTGCGGACACGGGCGCGGCATCCTGAGGGTGCCCGGAAAGCCGCGGGGACAAACGTCCTCCCCAATGGTCCGGTCCCGGACCGTGGATCCGAGGGACTGGTTTGGACCGGCGGACTTGGGGGACATAGGCGTCGGCGGGACAATCGGGGGACCGGTCGCTTCGCCGTCGTCGGCGTCGCGATCCCCGGTCGCGGTCCTGCTCAGCGCCGACGAGACGTGGGCAGCTGACCGGTCGGTCTTGTGACGATGCCGACCCGGACGCCACCACTCATCGGTGAGGCCCGGCTCCAGGTGGAGCCGGGCCTCACCCACGTCTGTCGGTGCGACCTCGTAGGTTCGCCCTGATGACGCTCTTCGACGCCCTGGACGACGCCTACCTGCGCCGTGCCTTCGGGGCCGGCACCCTCGCCCGTGGGGAGGACTACGCCCGCACGGGCCGGGTCCGGTCGTGGACGTCGTCGACCGGCACCGCCGACCTCGTGCTGCTCGAGGGTCACGTCGAGGGCAGCTCCGCGGTGCCTTACCACGTCCACGTCACGGTCGTGGACCACCCGCGCGACCTGTGGGTCGACGCGCGCTGCACGTGCCCGGTCGTCCGCATGTGCAAGCACGCGGCCGCGGTGGTGGTCCTCGCCCGTGACGTGGAGGGCGAGACCGGGCAGGCCTGGGAGCGCCGCCTGGAGAGCGTGCTGCTCGAGCTGGAGGAGCAGCACGACGAGCCGCCCTCGGGTCGGCTCGGGCTCCAGGTCGACGTGCTGTCCTCGCGCAGCCGGTGGGCGACCACGGTCTCGCGCGGCGACCTGCGCCTGCGCCCGCTCCTGCGCAGCGCCCGCGACCGCTGGGTGCGCTCCGGTGCGGCCTGGACCGACCTGCGCAGCCTCGCCCGGCGCGCCGACCTGCCCCAGCAGCAGGTCTCGGTCCTCGACCGGCTGCTCGCGCTGCACCGAAGCGACAGCGGCCGCGGCTACTACGGCGGCGAGCCCTACCTCTCCCTCTCGGCGTTCGGCAGCGGGGTGTGGCGCCTGCTCGCCGAGGCGGTCGACGTGGGCGTCGAGCTGGTCCCGGCGGGCGACCTCGCCTCGGTCGGTCTCGCCCCCTCCCCGCTCACCGTCGCCGCGGACGTACGCCGGGTGGACGCCTCCGACGTGACCCTCCACCTCGGCGTCGCGTGGGAGGGGCAGTGGCACTCCGGCGAGGCCGTGGAGCCGCTCGGCGAGGACGGGCACGGCGTGGCGCTGTGGCAACGGCTCGAGGGCTCCTCCGCCGGCCGCGACGGGCCGCACTGGGCGGTCGTGGTGGGCCCGCTGGCGCGGCCACTGGGTCCCCGCGCGCGGCGGCTCCTGGCCGCCGACGAGGGGCTCCGCGTGCCCGGCGATCGTGCCGGTGACCTGCTCGCCGAGGGGCTGCCGCGGCTCGCCCGGCAGCTGCCGGTCGCCTCGGCGGACGCATCGGTGACGGTGCCGGCGCAGGTGCCGCCCCGGCTCGCGCTGCGGGTGCGGTGGCGTGCGGCCGACCAGGTCGAGGCCTCCTGGGAGTGGCGCTACCGGATCGGCGACCCCGACGGCGGCGACGACCGGGTCTACGGCCTCGGCGAGACCCGCGGTCACCGCGGGCTGCGCGACCTGGTCAAGGAGCGGGCGGTGCTCGACGACCTCGACCTCACCGACGACATGGCCCTCCTGATGTGCGTCGAGGGACGTCGCCCGCTCGGGCTCGAGCCGGCGCGCACGTTCACCGGCTACCAGGCGGTGGGGTTCCACGACGAGGTGCTCGTCCCGCTGGAGCAGTCCGGCCAGGTCGAGATCGACGAGACCGGGGTGAGGCCCCACTTCCAGGAGGCCACCGAGCGTCCCGAGGTGCGGTTCGTGCCGCGCGGGGACGAGTCCGGCGGAGCGGCGGCGGGGACCTCGCCACGCACCGACTGGCTCGACCTCGAGGTGGTCATCTCCATCGGCAGCCACTTCCTCGGCCTGGCCACGCTGATCGAGGCGATGACCAACGGTCAGGAGCGCATCGTCCTCAAGAACGGCACCCACCTGCGGCTCGACACCCCCGAGCTGGCCGGACTCTACGACCTGGTGATGGAGGCGCGCGAGCTGCGCGAGCAGCCCGACGACGTCGTGCGCCTGCACAGCAGCGACCTCGGCCTGTGGGAGGAGCTCGACGAGGTCGGGGTGGTCGACGAGCAGGCGGGTGCCTGGGTGCGCCAGTGGCAGGCCGCCGCCCGTCAGCTGCGCGACCTCGACACCCTGCCCGAGGTGTCTCCCGACGGCGTCGCGGCGACGCTGCGGTCCTACCAGCTCGAGGGGTTCCGCTGGCTCGCGCTGCTGTGGCGCCTCGGGCTCGGCGGCATCCTGGCCGACGACATGGGGCTGGGCAAGACGCTGCAGACGCTGGCGCTGGTCGCGCACGCGCGGCGCGAGGGCAGTCCGGGCCCGTTCCTCGTCGTGGCCCCGACGAGCGTGGTGTCCACCTGGGCCCACGAGGCCGCGACGTTCACGCCGGGGCTCGTGGTCCGCACGGTCACCTCGTCACGCTCGAGGCGGGGCGAGTCGCTGGCCGAGGTGCACGCGGGCGCCGACCTGGTCGTGACCTCCTACACCCTGCTGCGGCTGGAGGTCGACGACTACCTCGCGCTGCCGTGGGGCGGTCTGGTGCTCGACGAGGCGCAGACGGTCAAGAACCACCAGTCCAAGACCCACCAGGGCATCCGGCGCTTCGACGTGCCGTTCCGCCTGGCCCTGACCGGCACGCCGATGGAGAACCGCCTGCTCGAGCTGTGGTCGCTGCTGGCGATCGTGGCGCCCGGGCTCTATCCCCACCCGCGGCGCTTCGTCGAGCAGGTCGCCGACCCGGTCGAGAAGGAGGGCGACACCGCCGCCCTCGACCGCTTCCGGCGCCGGGTGGCGCCGTTCCTGCTGCGGCGCACCAAGGACCTGGTCGCCTCCGACCTGCCGCCCAAGCAGGAGCAGGTGCTCGAGGTCGAGCTCACGCCCAAGCATCGCCGGATCTACCAGACCCACCTGCAGCGTGAGCGCCAGGAGGTGCTGGGCCTGCTCGGCGACTTCGACCGCAAGCGCATCGCGATCCTGCGCTCGCTGACCCGGCTGCGCCAGCTGAGCCTCGACGCCTCGCTGATCGACCCGGCCCACGACGCGGTGGGCTCGGCCAAGCTCGACGTGCTCGTCGACCACCTGCAGGAGATCACCGCCGAGGGCCACCGGGCGCTGGTGTTCAGCCAGTTCACCTCCTTCCTCTCCCGGGTCCGGGCGCGGCTCGACGCCGAGGGCATCGCCTCCTCCTACCTCGACGGTCGGTCGCGCAAGCGGGGCGAGATCGTCTCGGGGTTCAAGCAGGGTGACGCCGCGGTGTTCCTGATCAGCCTCAAGGCCGGGGGCGTGGGGCTGACCCTGACCGAGGCCGACTACGTCTTCGTCCTCGACCCGTGGTGGAACCCCGCCGTCGAGGCCCAGGCGGTGGACCGCGCGCACCGCATCGGCCAGGACAAGCCCGTGATCGTCTACCGCCTCGTCGCCACCGACACCATCGAGGAGAAGGTGATGGAGCTCAAGGCGCGCAAGCAGGCGCTGTTCAGCCAGGTCGTCGACGGCACGGGCGACGCCGGCGGCATCCTCGACGCCGACGACGTGCGCGCGCTGCTCGACTGAGCCCCTACAGGTCGCTCCCGATCTCCGGGCCGGAGCGGTCGGAGGAGTCGAGCGTCCCGCCGGTGCGGTTGAGCAGGAACCAGTCGCTGCCCTTGGCGCCGGTCAGCGAGTCGCGCACCCCGTCGTCGGTCGCCTCGGTGCCGGGTCGCAGGTACGCCGACCCGTTGAGCCCGCCGGGGGTCCCGGTCAGGTGGGCGACGCGTCCGGCGTACGACGAGCCGCTGTTCCACTCCGCCGAGATCGCGCACAGCTTCTGCTGGTTCGCGACCCTGGCGGCGTCGTACGCCGTCGGGCCGGCGACCAGCAGGTCG